>NZ_JOFV01000009.1 GCF_000718325.1 Oerskovia turbata | reverse complement strand
CCCCCCGCTCGGTGCCGAGCATGCGGTTGGCGTCGGTATCGAGCCCGAGACGGACCGCAACCGCATGTTCGGCGAACGGCAACCGCATGCTCGGCACCGCGAGCGGGTGCTCAGCCCACCTGGCGCCGCACCGCGCGGCGCACGCGCTCGGGGTCGAGCCGGGCGCCGGTCGGTTCGGTCGACAGGGCCGCGTGCAGCACGAGCCCCTCGATGAGGGCGTCGAGGTGGGGCACGACGTCCGCGTCCACGTGCCGCCGCAGCGCAGCCTGGCTCGCGGCCATCCACCGCTGCGTGACCGTACGGAAGGCGGGCTTGCGCGCCGCGAGGACGTAGAGCTCGAGCGCGACGAGCAGGTCCCGCTGGTAGCTGCCCGACTCGTCGCAGACCAGCGCGACGATCGCCTCGACCGGGTCGCCGCCCTCGGGGACCGCGTCCATCGCCACCTCGAAGCGCGCCGCGGCCTGGACCGCGTGCCGCTCGAACGCGAGCCGCAGCAGCTCGTCGAGGTTCTCGAAGTGGTACGTCATGGACCCGAGCGGCACGTCCGCCGCGGCGGCCACCACCCGGTGGGTCGCGCCCGCGACGCCGTGCTCGGCGATGACGTCGAGGGCCGCGTCGACGATCCGGTCCTTGCGGTCGGGGTCGACGCGGCGCACGCCGGTCACTCGTCGATGTGGCGCAGCACGCGGGCCGGGTTGCCCACGGCCACGACGTTCGCGGGCAGGTCGCGGGTCACGACGGACCCGGCGCCCACCACGGTGTTCTCGCCGATCGTCACGCCCGGGCACACGGTCACACCGCCGCCGAGCCACACGTTGTCACCGATCGTGATGGGCTGCGCGGCCTCCCACTTGTCGCGGCGCGGGCCGGGCTCGACGGGGTGCGTGGGCGTCAGGAGCTGGACGTTGGGGCCGATGAGCACGTCGTCGCCGATCGTGACGGGCGCGACGTCGAGGCACACGAGGTTGTAGTTCACGAAGACGCGCGCGCCGATCGTGGTCCGGTAGCCGAGGTCGCAGCGGAACGGGGGGCGGAGGTCGCTGCCCTCGCCGAACGCGCCGAGCAGCTCGGTCAGCACCTCGCGACGGGCCGTGCCGTCGTTCGGGTCCAGGGTGTTGAGGCGGTGGCTGAGCGACATGGCGCGCTCGGAGTCGGCCGCGATCTGCGGGTCGTCGGCGAGGTAGAGGTCGCCCGCGAGCATGCGCTCGCGCATGGTGCGCTGGTCGGAAGGGTCCGGGAAGGTCATGTGTACAAGCGTACACATGACCGTGGGGCCACCCGTCAGACAGAGGCCCGACGGCGGTGCGTCACCTCCTCGAGGACCGTGCGGAGCCGCACGGGGAAGTCCTCGGGCGTGTCGGGCGGGAGCCGGTCCACCCGGAACCACGCGACGGCCTCGCTCTCGTCGCTGACCACAGGCAGAGCGTCGAGCTCCGCGAACGCCGCATAGCCAACGTCCCAGTGGACCAGGCAGGTCCCGAACCGCGAGGACAGCGCGTGCCGGTGCAGGTCCACGGGCGCACCGTCGGGCTCGAACGGCACCAGCCCGACGATCCCGCTCTCCTCCCGGGCCTCCCGGAAGGCCCCCGCCGCGAGGCTCTCGTCGCCCGGCTCGACGTGCCCGCCGACCTGGACCCAGAACTGGCCCTTGCGGTGGAAGCACAGCAGCACGTGCAGCAGGTCCGGGGTCAGGACGAAGCAGCTCCCCGTCAGGTGCTCGGGGCCGCCGCGGAAGATCACGTCCTGCCGACCTTCCTCGACGAAGGCCACGTACTCCCCGCGCAGCGCGGCCTGCGCGGGGCTGAGCGGCCCCCAGGACCGGATCGAGTCGAGGGCGGTGGCGGCGAGGGCGTCGGCGGAGGTCACCCGGGAAGCCTACGACCGACGGCCCGACGGCCCGGCTCCCGGGCGACGTGCGCGAGGTAGAGGGCCGCCGTCGAGGTAGAGGGCTCCAACCCTCTACCTCGACGCGATCCCTCTACCTCGGCACCGGCTTCAGGGAGTCAGCACGCTCCCTCGTCCTTCCACGGCCCCCAGTCGCTGGCCACGGGGGCGTTGCCCTGTGTCCAATAGCGGGCCGACCACCTGTGGCCCGCGTACGTGACCTGCGCACCACCGTTGTACGCCGTCCCGGCGACCCACGGGGCTGCCGAGCACCCGGCACCACCCGTGTTGCCGCCCGGGGTACCACCAGGGGTGCCGCCCGTCGTCCCGCCGGAGACCACCGGGTTCACGACCTTCACCCCGCGCGGGTGGTCGTAGGTCGTGGCGTAGGTGTTCGTCCCGATCGTCACGCGGACGTTCGAGATCTGCGCCATGGGCAGCCGCCACGACAGCTTGGTGTAGGCCGAGCCGCCCGCCGGGATGCCGCCCGAGGGCACCTTGAGCGTCGCCGAGTGCAGGTCTCCCTTGAGCCCGCCCACGTTGTTGCCTGAGTGCCCCGCGACCGTCGTGATGCCCCAGCCGTTCTGCTCGCCGAGCGCCGCGGACGTGGTCGTCGCGAAGTCGAACGAGATGGTCGCCCCCGCCGGGATCGCGACCGTCGACCTGTTCGAGAACGTCACCCGGGGGTTGATCGGGTAGTTGTTGTCCCCGAGCGCGAACTCCGAGAAGGACACCCCGAGGTCGATCGCCTGCGCCGGCGTCGCGGTCTTGGACTTGGCCGCCCCGTAGGGCGCCGCGGTGGAGAACGCCGAGTGCATGCGTGTCACGAGACTGTCGCCCATGCCGTACTCGCCGCTCGCCGCGTCCAGGCCGTAGTCCCCGGCCAGCTCCCAGATCATCAGGCCGCCGTAGCCGCCCGCGACCACGTAGTCGGCCTTGGCCGCGATCGCCTGGTCGGAGTCACCCGAGATGAACGACTTCGTCTGCGCGTTCCACCACCACTCGGTCTTGGTCACCGGGTCGAAGTTGTGCTGGTAGGTCCCGGTCAGCGGACCGGTCGGTGCGCCGTAGGCCGCCGCGTACGAGCCGACCTTTCCGTTCTGCAGGTTCAGCATGTGCCAGATCGGGTTGCCACCCGCAGGGATCTTCTGGCCGGCCTTGTCGACGTCGTACCAGATGTTGTCGATCCCGCCCGCGCCGTTGCCGCACTTGGACGTGCCACCCAGCGAGGGCCCGGTGCCCGGTGGGCACTTGGTCTGGTCCGGCAGCGCCGCCTTGCCCCACAGGCCGTTGGTCCCGCCCTGCACGTTGGTCCAGCCCCGCGTGTAGAACGGGACGCCGATGTTGATGCGCCCGGCCTGCACGGCCCCGCGGAAGTAGTGCGCGGCCCAGTCGGCGTTGAGGTAGCCGATCCCGTCGTACGCCCCGTAGACGCCTGCGGCTGCGAGCTCGCCGTCCTTGCCGTCGTCGAACAGGGCGCCGTTGCCGCCCACGAAGTCGTTCCACGTCCCGTGCAGGTCGTACGACATCACGTTGACGTAGTCGAGGTACGGCATGATCTGGAAGACCTCCATGCCGCGCAGCAGCCACCCGGACGCGGGGGCCGCGATGGTCAGCATGTAGTACTCGCCGTCCTGCGCGGCGGCCTTGTCGAGGGCCTCGCGCGTGGTCTTCATGAGCTGCTCGTAGTTCTTCCAGAGCTGGCCGCGCCGCGCGTCGGCGATCTGGAAGTCGTCCGGGTTCCCGGCCTTGACGTTCGAGGTCGGGTACTCGTAGTCGATGTCGATCCCGTCGAACCCGTAGGTCCGCACCATCGCGACCGCGGACGCAGCGAACGCGTCGTACTCGGCCTGCGTGTCCAGGGTGTAGAACCCACCGGAGGCGACACGGTTGCCGTCGACACCGAAGTAGCCGCCGGTCTCGGCCCAGCCGCCGACCGACACGAGCGTGCGCACGCCCGGGTGCTGCTTCTTGAACTTGGTGAGCTGGTTGAAGTGGCCCTTGTAGGGGACGGTCGGGTCGAGCGCGTTCTCGGCGCCCGCGAACGTCAGGCCCGTCGCCTCGCTCGTCGCCGACTCGGCGTTCACCGAGATCTTCGAGTCCGGTCCGACGTGCGCGAACGCGTAGTTGATGTGCGACAGCTTGGTCCAGGGGATGTCGCTCGCGAGGTACGACGGGGTGCCGTTCGCGCCCGTGCGCCACGACGTGAAGTAGCCGATCACGCGCCGGTCGAGGCCGTTGGCCAGCTTCTCGCGCCCCGCCTCGTCGTACACGTCGCAGTAGGGCACGTCGACGGCCTTGTTGACGGCGAGCCCGTCGGGGCGGCACTTCTCCTGCGGGTTCGTGGAGATGGGGGTGCCGGGGTCACCGCCCGTCGGGTCACCGCCCGTCGGGTCGCCGGTCGGGTCACCGCCCGTCGGGTCGCCGGTCGGGTCACCGCCCGTCGGGTCCCCGGTCGGGTCCGTCCCGCAGGGCCCGACGATCTTCCACGCCCCCCACTGCTGCGTGCCGGGTGTCTCACCCTGGGTCCACCAGGACGCCTTGTAGTTGGACCCGCTGTACGACGCGACGCTCCCGCCCGTGTACACCGCCGACGCCGACCACGCGGGCGCGCACGCCTCGGCCGCGGACGCCACGGGTACCTGCGCGACGAGCGGTACCGCCACCACTGCCGTCGCGGCGACTCCTGCGAGCCACCGCCTCACGGACCGTCTGCTGCGTTGCATGATCGACCGCCTCCCCAGCACGGCTGCGGCACCGTTGCCGCGGCATCGTGTGCCGTCACGCTAGGCCTCGTGTCGCGGCGCCCACATCAGGGGCGCCCGCACAGTTCGGTACGTACGTAGTTCCCGCAGCCCCTCCCACGTGGTTCCCAGGTGTCTTGTCAGTGCGAGCGTGACCTCGAGTTCACGCTCGCACTGACACGAGGCGCGGGCCCGACGGCGCCGCGCACCCGGGTGCGTCCGCGGGCTGGGAGAATGGTCGGGTGACGAACGGCCTCTTCGACCTGCCCGAGGGCACGCGTGTCCCACCCCGTCGGATCGTCCTGCTGACTGGTCCGTCGGGCTCGGGCAAGACGTCGCTGACCCGGCGCCTGGGCCTGCCGGTCGTCGAGCTGGACGACTTCTACCACGACGTGGACCACCCCGGGATGCCGCAGCGCTTCGGGATCGTCGACTGGGACTCCCCCGGGAGCTGGGACTCGGCGAGCGCCATGGAGGCGCTGCTCGCGCTCGTCACGACGGGTCGCTCGGACGTCCCCGTGTACGACATCCCGACGTCGCGCCGCACGGGCACGACACAGCTCGACGTGAGCGGGTCGCGCCTCGTGATCGCGGAGGGGATCTTCGCGGCCGAGCTCGTCGCGGCCTGCCGGGCCGAGGGCATCCTGGCCGACGCGATCTGCCTGCGCAGGCCCCGGCTGGTGTCGTTCTGGTTCCGGCTCCTGCGGGACCTGGCCGAGTCGCGCAAGCCGCCGCTGACCCTGCTCCGCCGCGGCTGGGGGTTGCTGCGCGACGAGCCGCGCCTGATCCAGGGCTGGGTCGACAAGGGCTGCCGCACGGCGTCGCCGGGTCAGGCGGAGCGGGACGTCCGGGCCCTCCTCGCGGGCTGACGCGGTCCGCGAGGGCGAGCGACGCCGTCGGGACCGCGGCTCAGCCCAGGTGCACCGCGACCTGGTCCCCCTGCGGCAGGAGGCGATCCTTGGGGCCGCGGACCAGCACGGCCGCGAGCACGGCGCCCACGACCAGCGTGACCGCGGTCGCGACGAACGCCGCCGAGTAGCCGTCGACGAACGCCGCGAGCTGCGACGCCTCGTCCGTGACGACTGCCCCGGCGACCGCGCCCGCGTAGAGCGTCGTGAAGACGGACAGCCCGATCGAGCCGCCGATCTGCATCGAGGCGTTGACGGTCGCGCTCGCGGCGCCCGCGTCGTGCGGCTCGACGCCCGAGAGCGCGACGTTCTGCAGCGGCACCAGCACCAGGGCCATGCCCGCGCCCAGCACGAGGAGAGCCGGCAGGACCTCGACCGCGTACGACCCGCCCACCGTGATCCGGCTCAGGTGGACGAGCGCGGCTGCGGCGACCAGCGGCCCGCCGATCATGAGCGGCCGGGGCCCGCACCGCGCGAGGAGCTGCGTGACCACGGGCGCCAGGACGAGCGTCATGATCGTCATGGGCAGCGTGCCGAGGCCCGCCTGCAGGGGCGAGAGGCCCATGACGATCTGCAGGTGCAGCGCGAGGTACAGGAGCGCACCGATCATGAGTGCTCCGAAGATCGCCTGCAGCGCGAACGCGCCCGCGCGGACCCTGTCCGTCAGGACGCGCAGAGGCAGCAGCGGCTGCGCGACACGCGACTCGACCCACACGAACAGCGCCAGGAGGACGGCGCCCGCCGCGAGGCACGCGATCGTCTCGGGCGCGGCCCAGCTGTGCTCGGCGAGCGTGAAGCCGTAGACGAGCGAGCCGAGGCCGAGCACCACGAGGATCGTCCCCAGGACGTCGTACCGGTTGTCCCCTTCGGCCCTGCTCTCGCGGATCAGCACCTGGCCCGCGACCAGCGCGACCACCACGACGGGCACGTTGACCCACAGGCACCAGCGCCAGTCGGCGAACTCGGTCAGGGCACCGCCCAGGACCAGCCCGACGGCGGCGCCGACCCCCGCGACCGACCCGAAGACCGCGAAGGCGGTGTTCCGCTCGCGACCCCGCGGGAACGAGACCGTGAGCAGCGCGAGCGCAGCGGGCGCGAGCAGGGCCGCGAAGACACCCTGGAGTCCGCGCATCGCGACGAGCTCGGTGCCGTTGCGCGCGAACCCCGCGAGCAGCGACGCGATCCCGAAGCCGACCATCCCGAGCAGGTAGGAGCGCTTGCGACCCCAGTAGTCGGCGATGCGCCCGCCGAGGAGCAGGAGGGCTCCGAACGCGAGCGCGTAGGCCGTGACCACCCACTGGCGCTGGGTGTCGGTCAGGCCGAGCTCGACCTGGGCCTGCGGGAGGGCGATGTTCACGATCGTGCCGTCGAGCACGACGAGGAGCTGCGTGAGCGCGAGGATGACGAGGATCCACCAGCGACGGGGGCCGGTCGCGACCGGCGCGTCCTGCGCGACCGGAGCGGTGCCGTGGGGTTCGGCGGAGGGAGGGACCACCTGGGCCGAGGGCGCAGTGATGGTGGGGGGAGAGACGGGCATGACCGACCTTCGGGACGCAGCGGGGATCGTGGGGTTTCCAGCCCGGATCGAGACGTGTCGCGAGATGCCGCAGACCGTTCGACCGCCCCAACTACGAAGTCGGACAGACGAGCAATCCTAACGTGTCGGCCCGTCAGGAAGCGGTGTGAGGTCACCCACGGCGCCTCCCCCGTGACGGAGCGGTACGCCCCCGGGCGAGCGGCGCCGTCGGGCCGATCGTCGAGTGCGCAGTTCGGGCTGCGACCTGCGCGGATCAACAGCCCGAACTGCACACTCGGCACCGTGGCAAGCTCCTGTCAGCGACGGGTCATGGTCGAGGCGTACCCGCCCCCGCCCGGGTAGACCCACTCCCCGACGACCGAGTCGCCGTCGGCGTCGAACAGGCCCTCGAAGTAGGCCGGCCCACCCTTGGCCCCTGCCCAGATCGTCAGGTGGTCACCGGTGAGCTCGTACGCGTAGTCCAGCGTGTTGCCCAGGGAGTCGTAGAAGCGGGAGACGACGTCCTCGCCCACGGGCTCGCCGAACGGGTGGAGGTTGCCGATGACCTCGAGCCCTGCGACCTCCTGGCCGAACTGCACGAGCCGGACCCGCTGGAGGAGGAAGTACCCGCCCTCCATCCACTCGTAGGTGACCTCGCCCTCCGCACCGCCGGTCACCCGCCAGGTGCCGACGAGTCGATCGAGGGCACGCAGGCCCGCGCTGGGCGGAGCCTGCTCCTCGAGGCCGTAGCCGTCGACGTCGACGGTCGCCGCCGCCTCGTCCGTGCGGGCCTCGTGCGGGGTGCTGTTCATGATCGGTCTCCTTCGCGCTCACGCTGCACCCGGTCGGCGCAGTCGTGGACACCTCGTCGCGACGGGCGATCCCTCGACACCCCCTCGATGTGATGTGCATCACATCGAGGGGGTGTCGAGATCCCCTCCGTGGCCCCGAGGTAGCCGTGAACCGTCCCGTCACCCGAGGAGATCCCGATGACCAGCCAGACCCGGCCGACCACGCCACCCACCGGATCGACCCCGCCGTCCGACCGCCACCCGCGCACTCGCTCGCTGCTGACCGCGGCGACCCTCGCCGGTCCGTTCTTCGTCGTCTCCGCCGGCGTGCAGTCCGTCGCCCGCGAGGGGTTCGACCTGCGCGTCCACCCCCTCAGCCAGCTCTCCACGGGAGACCTCGGCTGGATCCAGATCCTCACCTTCGCCCTGACCGGCCTCGGCCTCCTCGCCCTGGCGGTGGCCCACCGACGGATCGTCCGGGAAGGAGCCGGGCGGCGCGCCGTCCCCGTCCTGCTGGGGATCGCAGGGGTCGGCTTCGTGCTCGCGGGCGTCTTCGTCATGGACCCCGAGAACGGCTTCCCCGTCGGCACGCCGGACGGACCTGCAGCGTCGATGTCGTGGCACGGCATCGCCCACTCGGTGGTCGCCGCCGTCGCCTTCACCGCGCTCGCCGTGGCAGCCGTCGTCCTGGCCGTGCGAGCAGCGCGTGCCCGCCGGGTCCTGGCCGCGGTCGGTCACGGTGTCGTCGGCCTCGCCCTGCTCCTGCCCGTGTCGCCCGAGACCGCGAGCCTCCAGGTCGCCGTCAACGGCCTCGTCGCCTTCACCTGGACCACGGTGCTCGCCCAGCGGCTGCGGACCCTCCTCACCGCCTGAGAGTCTGGTCACGGACCCGGCCAGCCCGTTCGAGGGAGAACCACATGAAGTACCTGTTGCTCGGATACACCCCGACCGCCGCGTGGGACGCCGGCACCGCCGACACGCCGACCGACGACGCGCTCGCGGCCTTCGCCGCCTACCAGGAGTTCGAGGCGGAGCTGCGCCGCACCGGAGAGTTCGTGTCGAGCGAGGGCCTGGGCCACCCGGCGGTGAGCACGACGGTGCGCCGGACCGACTCCGGCGTCGTCGCGACCGACGGACCCTTCGCCGAGCTCAAGGAGGTCCTCGCGAGCTTCGCGATCATCGACTGCGCGAGCCACGAGCGGGCCGTCGCGATCGTCAGCCGCATGGTCGAGGTCCTGGGCGAGCCCATGGAGATCCGCCCGATCATGGGCGACGACTTCGCGGCCTGACATGACGTCCGCACCGGGGTCCGCCCCTCCCCCGGGCCCGAGCGTCGAGGACCTGCTGCGCACGGAGGCGCCGCAGGTCCTCGGCGCGCTCGTGCGCCGGTTCAGCCGGTTCGACGTCGCCGAGGACGCCGTCCAGGAGGCGCTGCTCGTCGCGAGCACCCGGTGGCCCGTCGAGGGCGTGCCGGTCGAGCCGCGGTCGTGGCTCGTGCGCGTCGCCTACCGTCGGATGATCGACCTCCTGCGCTCAGAGCAGTCGCGCCACCGCCGCGAGCGGACGGTCGGGGCGGCCGTGCTCGCGGAGCACGCGTCGGGCCGCGAGGTGGTCGACGACGACGACAGCCTCACCCTGCTGCTCCTGTGCGCCCACCCGTCCCTCAGCCCGACCTCTCAGGTCGCCCTGACCCTGCGCGCCGTGGGCGGCCTCACGACCGCGGAGATCGCCCATGCCTACGGCGTGAGCGAGGCGACCATGGGGACACGGATCAGCCGGGCGAAGCAGCAGCTCCGCCAGGAAGGGACCCGCTTCGTCCCCACGACCTCGGCCGACCGCGACGCACGCCTCGCGTCGGTGCTGCGGGTGCTGTACCTCGTGTTCAACGAGGGCTACACGGCGACCTCGGGGACGCGGCTCGGCCGGGTCGACCTCGCGCGCGAAGCCGTCCGGCTCGCCCGGCTCGCCCGAGCACACAGCCCTCGCGACCCCGAGGTCGCCGGGCTCCTCGCCCTCATGCTGCTCACCGAGGCCCGCCGCGACGCGCGAACCGACGACCAGGACCACCTGGTGCCCCTCGAGCACCAGGACCGGTCGCGTTGGGACCACGAGATGATCGAGGAGGGCCGCGCGATCATCGACGCCGTCTGGCCGTTGCGTACCGTCGGGCCGTACCAGGTGCAGGCCGCGATCGCCGCCGTCCACGCGACGGCGACGAGCGACGCCGACACCGACTGGCCGCAGATCGCCGCGCTCTACCTCTGGCTCGAACGCCTCGCGCCGACAGGCCCGGTCCGCCTGGCGCGCGTCGTGGCGGTCGCGCGGGCGTTCGGCCCCCGGCGGGGCCTCGACCTCCTCGATGCGCTCGACCGCGAGCACGCGCTCGCGGGCGACCCTCTCGCCGGCCCGCGTGAGCCCGCGGTGCGCGCACACCTGCTCGACGACCTGGGGCGCCACGGCGAGGCAGCGGTCGCCTTCCGGTCCGCTGCGGCCCGTACGCAGAACGCGGTCGAGCAGGACTACCTGCTCGACCGGGCTCGGACCAGTGCCGCACGCGATCCCGGGACGCCCTGACGACCGGTCCGTAGGCCCGGTGCTAGCGTGGAGACGCCTGTTCCGCGCTAGCCCGCCCTCCACCCCACCGTCGCCCGAGCGAGGAGCTCCCATGGCCGACGAGACGATCTCCCGACGCGTGCGCGACCTCGCGCGGTCCACGCCGTTCGACGTCCTGCTGGGGTTCTTCGCGCACGAGTACCCCGAGCGCCGGGCCCGCCCCGGGGTCCTGGACCTCACGTTCGGCAACCCGCACGACCCGGCCCCGGCCGAGTACGTCGAGGCGCTGCGCGCGAGCGCCGTCCCGCGCGACGAGCACTGGTTCGGGTACAAGGTCAGCGAGCCCGCCGCGCGGGCCGCGGCCGCCGAGTCGCTGCGGGACGTGGTGGACCTGCCCTTCGAGCCCGACGACGTCCACCTCACCACGGGCGGCTTCACCGCCCTGGCCCTCGCGCTCAAGCTGGTGTGCGACCCGGGCGACGAGGTCGTCTACAGCGTGCCGCCCTGGTTCGCGTACGAGGTGATCGTGCGCGAGGCCGGGCTCGTCCCGGTCAAGGTGCCGGTCTCCCCTGAGACGTTCGACCTGGACCTCGACGCGATCGCCGACGCGATCACGCCGCGCACCCGGGTCGTGCTCGTCAACACGCCCAACAACCCGACCGGACGCGTCTACCCCGTGGGTGATCTGCGCCGTCTGGCGACGTTGCTCGACGAGGCGTCGGCGCGGAACGGGCGCCGCGTCTTCGTGGTGTCCGACGAGCCGTACCACCGGATCGTCTACGACGGCACGGAGTTCCACAGCCCCGCCGAGGTCTACCCGTGGACCCTGCTGGCCTACAGCTACGGCAAGACGCTGCTCGCGCCCGGCCAGCGCATCGGGTACCTCGCGGTCCCGCCGACCCTGCCGGGGCGCGAGGACCTGCGGCCCGCGATCGAGGCGCTCCAGATCGCGATCGGGTACGCGTTCCCCAACGCCGTCCTCCAGCACGCGCTGCCGCTCCTGGAGCGCATCCCGTTCGACGTCATGCTCTACCAGCGCAAGCGCGACCTCATGGTGGCCGGCCTGCGCGACATCGGCTACGACCTGCACCGCCCCGAGGGCACGTTCTACCTCTTCCCCCGCTCCCCCGACCCCGACGACCGCGCCTTCGAGGCCCTCCTCGCCGACCACGACGTCCTGGTCCTCGGCGGGAAGTACTTCGAGACCCCGGGCCGGTTCCGCATCTCGCTCACGGCGAGCGTGGAGACGCTCGAGGCGAGCCTGCCGCGGTTCGCGGCGGCGTTCGCCGAGGTGGGCTGAGTATCGCTGCCCGACGGCGCCGCTCGGCTCGTGCGGTCAGGCGCGGGCGCGTGGACGGACTGGCCGGTGCGCGCGGCGAGTGCGCAGTTCGGGCTGTCGCCGGGCGCACGAGACCGCCCGAACTGCACGCTCGGCGCGCTCGACACGTCCCCGCACGTGCCGACCACCGCCCCGAGGGCTACGGTCGGGGAAAACCGCTCGAAGAGGAGAGGTCCCATGACCGGACTCGTCGCCACCGCCTCGATCCACATCGCCGCCCGCCCCGAGAGGGTCTGGGCCGAGCTCGTCCACCCCTCCGCGACCTGGATGCTGGGAGCCAACGTCGAGACGGACTACCAGCCCGGCAGCGCGATCACGTTCGAGGGTCAGTACCAGGGCAAGCACTTCGAGGACCACGGCACGGTGCTGGAGGTCGACCGGCCCAGGACCCTGCGCTTCACGCACTTCGCGCCGAGCAGCGGCCTCCCGGACGTCCCGGAGAACCACCACGAGGTCGCGATCACGCTCGCCCCGGACCCCAAGGGCACACGGGTGACGATCCGGCAGGACAACAACGTCTCGCCGGAGGCGGTCGAGCGCTCCGAGGAGCTGTGGCGCACCGCGCTCGCCTCGCTCGCGGGGCACGACTGACCTGCTCCGCCCCTCGCTGGACCCTCGTGTCAGAACGAGCGTGACCTCGAGGTCACGCTTGTTCTGACACGAGGGCAGGGAGAGGGCAGGGAGAGGTCAGGCCCCCGCGCGTACGACGCTGACGGGCGTCGCGTTCATCAGGTTGTCCGCGACGCAGCAGCGCTCCTCGGCGGCGACGAGGAGCGCGTCGATCTCCTCGGGGGTCGCGTCGGCGTCGACGTCGATCTCGAGCCGGATGCCCTGGAAGCCTGCGCGGTCCTCGGTGGGCCGCCCCATCAGCCGCTGGGGGTTGAGCGACCCCGTCGCCGTGACGCTCAGGCTCCGCACCTCGATGCCGCGCTCCTTGGCGACCATGTGGGTCGTGATGTTGAGGCAGCCGGCGAGCCCTGACAGGACGAGCTCGACGGGGTTGGGACCGGTGTCGTCGCCACCGAGGGATGCGGGCTCGTCGATCGTGACGGAGAAGTCCCTGATCTGGACGTCGAGACGTGTCGGGGACTTCGCGGTACCGGTGACCGTCGCGGTGTACTGGGGTGCCATGTGCCTGCCGTTTCTCCTTGAACTAAGACTGATGTACCAGTTTCTCGCCGAGAGGCACCCCGGCATCAGGGACGTTGGTCCCGCACCCGCGGCCCTACGTCCCCACCACGTCAGCACGCCCACGTCCCGACATGCGCCGAAGGGCCCCGATCCGTGAGGATCGAGGCCCTTCGAGCCGGTCGGCGTCAGACGACCGGGGATCGACAGCCGGTGGCTGCCGGGAGGATCACTCCGCGCCGGCCTGCAGCTCGCCGGTCGGCGGCAGGTCGGCCGTCGAGATGCCCGCGGGGGCGTTGAGCGCTGCCGTCGCGGCGACGCTCACCGGGCCACGCTCGTGGTCGTCCTTGGAGACGCCGCGGAACGTGAACTCGCCCAGCAGGCCCTCGCCCTCGGCGTCGACCAGGACGATCTGACCGGCCTTGAGCTCGCCGAACAGGATCTTCTCGGACAGCACGTCCTCGATGTCCCGCTGGATCGCGCGACGCAGCGGACGAGCACCGAGGACCGGGTCGTAGCCCTTCTCGGCCAGCAGTGCCTTCGCAGCAGGCGTGAGCTCGATGCCCATGTCCTTGTCGCGCAGGCGCTTGTCCAGCTTGGCGATCATCAGGTCGACGATCTGGACGATCTCGGTCTGCGACAGCTGCGGGAAGACCACCACGTCGTCGACGCGGTTGAGGAACTCGGGGCGGAAGTGCTGCTTCAGCTCGTCGTTCACCTTGGCCTTCATGCGGTCGTAGCTCGTCACGAGGTCGCCGCCGGCGTTGAAGCCGGTCTGGAGCCCCTTGGCGATGTCCCGCGTACCGAGGTTCGTGGTCATGATGATGACGGTGTTCTTGAAGTCCACCACGCGGCCCTGCGAGTCGGTCAGGCGACCGTCCTCGAGGATCTGCAGGAGCGAGTTGAAGATGTCGGCGTGCGCCTTCTCCACCTCGTCGAACAGGACCACGGAGAACGGACGACGACGGACCTTCTCCGTCAGCTGACCACCCTCGTCGTAGCCGACGTAGCCGGGGGGCGAACCGAAGAGACGCGAGACCGTGTGCTTCTCCGAGAACTCCGACATGTCGAGCTGGATGAGCGCTTCCTCGTCCCCGAAGAGGAACTCGGCGAGCGCCTTGGCCAGCTCGGTCTTACCGACACCCGTGGGGCCGGCGAAGATGAACGAACCACCGGGACGCTTGGGGTCCTTGAGGCCTGCACGCGTGCGACGGATCGCCTGGGAGAGCGCCTTGATGGCCGTCTCCTGGCCGACGACGCGCTTGTGCAGCTCGTCCTCCATCTTCAGCAGGCGCGACGACTCCTGCTCGGTGAGCTTGAGCACCGGGATGCCGGTCGACATCGCGAGCACCTCGGCGATCAGGTCCTCGTCCACCTCGGCGACGGTGTCCAGGTCCCCGGCCTTCCAGGCCTTCTCCTTGTCCGCGCGCTGCTGCGTGAGCTGCTTCTCGGTGTCGCGCAGACGCGCGGCCTTCTCGAAGTCCTGCTCGTCGATCGCGGACTCCTTGTCGCGACGCGCCTCGGCGATCTGCTCGTCGAGCTCCTTGAGCTCCGGCGGGGCGGTCATGCGACGGATGCGCAGGCGCGCACCGGCCTCGTCGACCAGGTCGATCGCCTTGTCCGGCAGGTACCGGTCGTTGATGTACCGGTCGGCCAGCGTCGCGGCGGCCACCAGCGCGGCGTCCGTGATGGACACGCGGTGGTGCGCCTCGTAGCGGTCGCGCAGACCCTTGAGGATCTCGATCGCGTGCGGCAGGCTCGGCTCCGAGACGAGGATCGGCTGGAATCGACGCTCCAGGGCCGGGTCCTTCTCGATGTGCTTGCGGTACTCGTCGAGCGTGGTCGCACCGATGGTCTGGAGCTCGCCGCGAGCAAGCATCGGCTTGAGGATGCTGGCTGCGTCGATCGCGCCCTCGGCAGCACCCGCACCGACGAGCGTGTGGATCTCGTCGATGAACAGGATGATGTCGCCGCGCGTGCGGATCTCCTTGAGGACCTTCTTCAGGCGCTCCTCGAAGTCACCGCGGTAGCGGGAGCCGGCGACCAGGGCGCCGAGGTCCAGCGTGTAGAGCTGCTTGTCCTTGAGCGTCTCCGGCACGTCGCCACGGACGATGTCCTGGGCGAGGCCCTCGACGACGGCCGTCTTGCCGACACCCGGCTCGCCGATCAGCACCGGGTTGTTCTTGGTGCGGCGCGACAGGACCTGCATGACGCGCTCGATCTCCGAGGTGCGTCCGATGACCGGGTCGAGCTTGCCCTCGCGTGCGGCCTGCGTGAGGTTGCGGCCGAACTGGTCGAGCACGGCCGAGCCGGACGGCTGGCCCTCGGCGGGGCCGCCTGCGGCGACGGGCTCCTTGCCCTGGTACCCGGACAGCAGCTGGATGACCTGCTGGCGCACGCGGTTGAGGTCGGCGCCCATCTTCGTGAGGACCTGGGCTGCGACACCCTCTCCCTCACGGATGAGCCCGAGCAGGATGTGCTCGGTGCCGATGTAGTTGTGGCCGAGCTGAAGGGCCTCGCGGAGCGAGAGCTCCAGGACCTTCTTGGCGCGCGGCGTGAACGGGATGTGCCCGCTGGGGGCCTGCTGGCCCTCGCCGATGATCTCGGTGACCTGCGAGCGCACACCGTCGAGGGAGATGTTGAGGGACTCCAGCGCCTTGGCTGCGACTCCCTCTCCCTCGTGGATGAGGCCGAGCAGGATGTGCTCGGTGCCGATGTAGTTGTGGTTGAGCATCCGTGCCTCTTCTTGGGCAAGGACGACGACCCGACGGGCTCGGTCGGTAAATCTCTCGAACATGTGCTGCTCCTCACGAGCGGCGTACACCCGCACCGGTGGTGCTCAGGCCTGACCGCAACGACTCTATCCGTGACCAACGGGGCCGACCCCACGGATATGCCCTTGTTCGCCAGGGGCGTGACGAGGGGCTCGCTCCGTGACCTTCGGCAGGACCGCGGCCGGTGCCCGGAGGCTGTCCGTTCCGTCCACCGGTGACCGTTGGGCGAGGTGGGGACGTCCGAGACGCGAGGTCAGGGCAGCACGAGGACGACGACCGCCACGAGGACGCTCGCCGCGACCTCGCCCATCCCGAACTGCATCGGCGTCGCCTCGGTGCGCGGCACCCAGACCGCCCGTACCGTGAGCCCGGCGAACAGCACGGCCACGGGCCACCACGCGAGCCCGGCCGCCGCGAGGGCGGCGGACGCGGCCGCGCCGGCCACCAGGTGGTACACGACCGACGCGACGAGGTAGGACCGCTCGCCGCGCTCACGGATCAGCGTCTTGACGTACAGGACCGTTCCCGCGAAGTAGGCCAGCACGACCACGAACAGCGCCCACACCTGGGGCCAACCGGTCCCCGCGACGCCCGTGACGCCGTCGGGCAGGGGCACGCCCGGCCACCCGCCCGGCCACGCCGCGCCGGGCACAGGTCCGACCCCGGCCGCGAACGCGACCGGCAGCATGAGGCACGCCGCGAGGACCGTGGCGCCGTCGTTGAGCAGCGAGCGCTCGCTGCGCCGGTACGAGCTCCACAGGCTCACCGCGACGAGCGGGACGAACAGCGGCACCCACGCCAGGAGGTCGGGACGCAGGAGCAGGACCGCGACGGCTGGGACGACCGTCGCGATCCCGTACGCCCGCACGGGCGGCCACCAGCGCGCCTTGAAGCGCGACTTCAACCACAGGCCGGTCGCGAAGAACGCGAAGTACCCGACGAACCACAGCACGGCGAGGGCGAGGTGCACCCAGGCCGGGCCGCCGAGGAAGACCCCGACCAGCAGCGGCACGGCGAGCATCGCCCACGCGCCGTGCTGGTCGGGCACCCAGCCGGGGCCGCGGCGTCGTCGACGCCTCGTGGGACGCCGCTCAGGCTGCGTGCTCCCCTGGGTCATGACCCGAGGTTCGCACGCGTCGTCGCAGACCAGGACGTCGTCCCGGCGGGCGGACCACACGTTCCGCCGAGCGGACTCACCCGCTCCCGACGTGCGCGACGGACGCGCCGCCAGCATCGTTGACCCCAGGACGCCAGAGGGGCAGTCTCGAGACAGGGGCACGCGCCAGTCCGAGGGAGGACGATGCACAAGCCGGACGAACCAGCAGGAGCCCACGAGTCGTGGGAGCAGATCGTCGCGCGCTTCGCCCGCTTCAGCGGTGTCGTCGGCGAGATCACGGACCCGCTCACGTGGGGCCTGGACCTCGAGGAGGAGACCGTCACCGGGACGGGGTCCGACGACCACGACCCGACCGAGGAGCGTTTCCTGCGCGCGTACGTGTCGTTCGTCGGCGAGGCGGTCGACGTCGAGACGCTGCGCGTCGGGACCGACGACCCGCAGCAGGTCGAGGACATCGTGCGGGCCGCGCTCAGCGGTGCCCTCGCCGCGCCCCTGCACAACGACGCCCCCGACGGCACCGAGGGGCCGACCGGGGCCGACTTCGCCGACGCGTACCAGGACTACCGGTCCGCGATGCGGGCCATCGTGGAGGAGGTCGACGAGGCCCCCCTCCAGCACACGGCCTTCGTGGTCGACGACGTCACGCACCCCTGCGTCCGGGTCGCGGTCCGGGCCACGGTCGCGGTGTTCGTGCCGCTCGCGGACCGGGCCGTGATCGTGTCCGGCCCCGCGGACCTCGTGGACCGCCTGGACATCTCCACGGCCCCGATCCGCAACCTCCTGCACGGTGACGACGGGCCGCGCTTCTGACGCCGTGGCACGGTCCGTCCGATGGTGACGGCCCCCCGTGATCAAGCAGACACGCCCAGGCGTGACGTGGCCCGCTCGAACGGCGAAGATGGAGGGGCGGACGGTGCGCTGGAGCACCGGACGGTCGTCGAACGAGAGAGCAGGTGACGTCGATGCGTGACGTGGTCGTCGGTGTGGACGGATCGGTCCGGTCCCAGGAAGCCCTCGACTGGGCGCTCGTCGAGGCAGGTTCACGGGGTGTGCCGCTCACTGCGGTCCTCGCCTGGGAGCCCTCCTGGAAGGACGGGCCGCGGCCCTCGGAGCCGGCCGACTTCAGCCACCTCGCGGACCTCAAGCAGGACCAGGTCCTGACCCTCCTGGACGAGGCACGGCACCGGACGGGCGTCGAGGCGGTCACGCACGCGGAGCAGGTCCAGGGATCGGCGGCCCCCGCGCTGCTGGCCCGTGCGGAGCACGCCGAGATGCTCGTGGTGGGCAGCCGCGGGCTGGGGCGCCTGGGTCGGCTGCTGCTCGGCTCGGTGTCGTCCGCCGTGGTCCAGGGCGCGACGCAGGTCCCGGTCACGGTCGTGCGGTCCACCGGTGACGACACCACGGAGGACGCCAGGGTCTCCGCCGCGGCCGACGCGCCCCCGCGCGTCGTCGTGGGTGTCGACGGTTCGCGCACCTCGGTGCACGCGCTGCGCCACGGGCTCGAGGTCGCCCGCCGCACGGGCGCCGTCCTGGACGCGGTGTTCTGCTGGCAGATCGTCACGCTGGCCCCGCTGCCCGACTCGTGGGGCTGGACCCCGCCGGTCGACGACTACGAGAAGTTCGCGGGCGAGCAGCTCGACCGCGCGCTCGAGGCCGCGGGCGTCGACCTGCCCGAGGACCAGGTCCGCCGCAGCGTCGTGCACGCCCACCCCGCGAAGGGTCTGATCGAGGCGGCAGAGGGTGCCGAGCGCCTCGTCGTCGGCAACCGGGGGACGGGCGGGTTCGACCGTCTCCTCCTGGGCTCGGTGAGCCGCCAGGCCGTCGAGTACGCGTCGTGCCCGGTGACCGTGGTCCGCCGCCCGGCCGACCAGCGCCCGGCCGACCAGCGCCCGTCCGACTAGCTCGGCCGACTAGCTCGGCGGCTGGCCGATCGTGAACGTCGAGGTCACGACCGGCCCGACGGCGCCGGTCGCCCGGTCGACGTAGCGCAGCCCGAGGGTGTGCTCGCCCGGCGCGAGCCCTGAGGCGACCAGCTCGATCGGGCTGCCCGACATGGTGTGCAGGTTGCCGGTCGGGCGGCCGTCGAGGAGCGCCTCGGTCGTGAGCCCGGCACGCCCGTCGATGCGCACCGTGACGGACGGCGCCCACGGGATCGACCCGCCGTCGGCCGGGGCGAGGATCGTCGGCAGCAGGAACGTGAACGGGCCAGGGACCCTCGTCGCCTCGGAGGTGGTGCCGTTGCGCTCCTGCGTCACCCAGAGCGTCTCCCACACGGTCGCGCTGCCCGACGGCGTCGCTCGCCACGTCCCGTCGGGCGCGACGTCGGCTCTGGCCACCACGGCAGAGGTTCCGTGGCTGGTCGCCGACACCGTGACCAGCGCACCGGGCTCGCCCGTGCCCGAGAGCTCGGGCACGAAGACCAGCTCGCCGGGCGGCGGGGCGACCAGCGTCGGGGCGGCGAGCTCGGGGTCGACCGGGTCGACCGGCGGCTCGGGGTCCACCGGGGGGTCGACCGGCGGGTCGGGGTCCACCGGCGGGGTCACCGGGGGCGCTGTCCCGGTCGGCGGGTCGACCGGCTCGACCGGAGGTGCCACGGGAGCAGGAGCCGGGTCCTGGGCCGGGCGGACCGGGGCCGTCGTGCGACCGGTGCCCGTTCCTCGGGAGGACCCGTCCGCCGTGGTGCCCGCGCCCGGTCCTGGCGCCGGCGCGCCCTCCGGGACGACCTCGTCGGGGACGGTCGTGGGGTCGGTCGGGTCGGCCCCGGGTACGAGGGCCAGCCCGTCGGCCGACGGGGCCTGGGACGCCCCGTCGGCCGAGCTCTGCGGGCCCGGTCCGGCGTGCTCCGCCATGACGGGCGGGGTGCCGCCCCACGGCTGCGCGACCGCGACCGCCCCCACCGCGACGGCGACACCGGCGGTGACGAGCGCGAGGATCGCCCCACCAGAGAGCCCTGAGGTCGTGGCCGCTCCGGCTGCCCCGCCCCCTGCGGCTCCGGCCGTGGCGCCGCCGAGGGACCCGGCCGATCCTGCCGATCCCGTCGACCCGGCAGACCCGGGCGACCCGGCAGACCCGCTGCCTGCACCGCCACCGGTCCCTCCCGAGGCTCCCCCGCCCGGGGCCCCCGCCGCACCCAGGGCGAGATCCGCCGTCGGGTCGATGAAGACGCCCTTGGCCGGGACGAAGCCCGCTCCGCCGAGAGCCGCCGAGCTGCCACCCAGCACGGCCGGGACGCCCAGCACCAGCGGGACGAGCAGGAGGCCCAGCCGCGAGGCGACCTGGTCGACCTCGTCGACCAGGATCGAGCACGACAGGCACCCCGTGAGGTGCTCCTCGAAACGATCCTTGTTCCGCGCGCTCAGGGCGCCCCGGTTGTAGTCCCCCATCTGCTCCGCGGCCCAGCGGCACTCCTTCGAGACCGCGGACGTGTTGACATGGGCCTGGAGCCAGGACCTGCGCAGTCCCTCGCGAGCCCGGTAGGCCAGGGCCGAGACCGACCCCGCGCTCAGACCGAGCAGCGGCGCGACCTCACGCGCGTCCATGCCCTCGACCTCGGTGTACCAGAGCACGGCCTGCCACCGGGCAGGCAGCGCCTTGAAGGCCGAGACAGTGACCGACCCCTCGACGACGACGTCGGCCATGTCCACCGGGTCGGCGACCTCGGGCACCTGGTCGACCGCGATCGGGGCCGGCGCGTGCGACCACGTGATCGCGACGCTGCGGATCGTCTGGTAGAGGTACGGGCGGAAGGGACCGGTCGGTCCCTTGCCCGCCTGGATCGCGCGCAGGATGCGCAGGAAGGACTCCTGGACCAGGTCGTCCGGGTCGAACGACGACGTGACACGACGGGCCGCGCCGCGCCCGGCCCCCGAGTGGCGCGACCACAGGACCGCGTACGCATCCCGTGAGCCTCCCCGGACGGCGTCGACCAGCTCCTCGTCGGCCAGAGCCCGGAGATCCGTCTCGCTCGTCGTCGCCATGGGTGGGTCCTTCCGCGGCGTGCCCGACGGTCGGGCCCAAACGCCTGTCTGGAGAAGAGACACGCGCGCGAGGCGATCATGACGCGGACGTGACGCGACTCACCGGCAGGTGGCCGCTCCCGCACGGCCCACCCACCCTCAGTGCGTCCGCACGGCCCACCCACCCTCAGTGCGTCCGCACGTCCAGGCCCAGGGCCTCCGCGACCACCAGAGCCTGCGCCGGGTCCACGATGGCTCCCCGCACGATGCTGCTCAGGGGATCGAGGGCGCTGAGGGCGCTGCCCCGCAGGTCCGTGCCCGTGAAGTCGGCCTTGTGCAGCCAGGCCCCGGACAGGTCGAGGTCGCGCAGCACGGCGCCCTGGCAGCGAGCGCCCGTCAGGTCCGCCTCCCGGAAGCGTGCCCCGGTGACGGTGGCGCTGCGCAGGTCCGCCCCCGCCATCGTCACGAACGACCAGTTGCCGCCCACGACCTCGAGGAGGTCGAAGCTGCACTCGGTGAACGTCGAGCCCACCGTCTTGCAGCGCGTGAACGTCGTGTCGAAGAACGAGCAGCGCGAGAACGTGCAGTTCGAGAAGGCAGAGTCCGTGTGGGTCGACGCGTTGAACCGGACGCCCCGGAACGTGCACCCGGTGAACGTGGCACCCGTCGTCGTGATCTCGGAGAAGTCGCAGTCGCCGAACGCGACACGCTCGAACGTCTCGCCGTCGAGGTCGCGCCCGTACCAGTCCTCGCGGTCGACCGCGGAGTCGGTGGGCGGGGTGGAGGAGTCGTGCGCGCGATCAACCATGTGGTGGACCGTAGCGGGAGGCACCCACGGCCCCGGCGCCTACCTCCGGCCGAGCCCCCGGCGCACGGCGTAGATGACGAACCCCGCTCCGGCGAGCCCGACGAGCCAGCCGGCGGTACCGAGCACGGGACCGGTGGTGCAGGAGGACGCACCGGGCGTGACGGAGTCGACGCACTGGCCGGACTGCACGCTCACCGCGAGGAAGGACACGACCGCGACCACCACGGCGAGGAGCAGCCAGCCCCAGTGGAGGCGGCGGGGAGCGTCGTCGGGCGTGTCGGGCTGGTCGTGCTCGTCGGGTGCGTCGGGCATGCTCCGAGGGTAGTGGTGCCGCGCACGAGGTCGGCGCCGGGGGCTCGTCGGGTGACGACGCACCTCGGCGACGCTCCTGGGTCGGGTCCCCGAGGTGCATGTCCGACATGGTCGTGCTCGGATGGTGCCGATGACTTCGCGATCGACGACGACACGAGTCCGCGCCGCAGCGTCCACGCTGGCGGCGGTCCTTCTCCTGGGTGGCGTGCCTGCCGTGGCCGCCACCGGGCCGGGGGGTGATCCGCCGTCGCCGGGCGGGCAGGTCGAGGCCCCGGTGCCGCAGATCGTGTGGGGTCCGTGCGACGGCGCGGGCGTCGAGGCGTTCGAGTGCGCGAGCGTCGAGGTCCCCACGGACTACGACCGTCCGCAGGGCCGCACGACGACGATCGGCCTGACCCGGTTGCCCGCGACCGACCCCGCGCAGCGCGTGGGGAGCCTGTTCACGAACTTCGGCGGCCCGGGCGGCCCAGGCGTCGAGGGCCTCCACCAGCTCGGTGGCGCGCTGTTCGACGACGAGGTGCTCGCCCGGTTCGACGTGATCGGCTTCGACCCGCGCGCGGTCGGGACGTCCGACCCCGCGACGTGCTTCCGCGACGCCGAGCGTGAGTCGGCGTTCATGTCGGGCGTGCCGACGTTCCCCGTGACCGACCGCGAGGAGCGGCGCTTCCTCGGGCAGATGGCGGCGCTCGGGGCGTCGTGCACGCTGTTCTCCGGGGACCGCATCTCGCACTCGTCGACCGCGAACGTCGCCCGCGACATGGACCTGCTGCGCCAGGCCGTGGGGGACGACGAGCTCAGCTACGTCGGCTACTCGTACGGCACGGTTCTCGGTGCCACGTACGCTGCCCTGTTCCCGGACCGGGTCCGCGCGATGGTGCTCGACGGGACGATGGACGTCGACGCGTGGTCGGGCGTCGGGTCGGACGAGCTGCTCGGCGCGCGCATCGGGCAGGCCGCAGGTGCGACGGAGACGTTCGGGGAGTTCGCACGGCTGTGCGCCGAGGCGGGTCCGTCTGCCTGCGCGCTCGCGTCGCTCGGGGATCCGGCCGACGTCGTCGAGGCGACGTACGCGGCCCTGCGCGAGTCACCCGTCGAGGTACCGCTCCCGGACGGTTCGACCGTCCCGATCGGGTACCCCGAGGCCGTGGGCCTGGTCTTCACGTACCTCTACGAGCCCGTCGCCTGGGGCGACCTCGACCTGACGCTCGCGGGCCTCGCGGTGCTGAGCGGCGCCGTCGGGCCGCCCGCCGCGGGGGCTCCGACCGCCCGCAGCGCCGCCCCGTCGCTCGGGGAGCTCCTGCGCCGCGCCGGGTACGCGCAGGACTACCCGTCGGTCGGCGGTGCGCTCGCGAGCCTGTGCATGGACGCGACGACGCCGGGCGCCCCGTGGTCGTACCCGGCGAAGGTCGACGCGCTCGACGCGCAGTACCCGCACTTCGGCCGGCTCCGCGGCTGGGTGGGGATCCAGTGCGAGTTCGTCCCGGTGACCGACCGGGACGCTCTCACCGGTCCGTGGGACCAGTCGACAGACGCGCCGGTCCTCGTGGTCGGCACCCGGTTCGACCCCGCGACGCCCTACGCGTTCACGCAGCCGTACGCCGACCGCTGGCCCGACGCACGCGTGCTGACCGTCGAGGGGTGGGGGCACACCATCATCGGCAAGTCCACGTGCGCCGACGCCGCGGTCGCCCGCTACCTCGTCGACCTCGAGGCGTCCGACGGCGCGACGTGCGCCCAGGACGTGACGCCCTTCCAGGGACCGTCGGTCCCGCTCGGCGAGGCCCTGCGGCTGCCGGCGACGTAGGCCGTGACTCCGGCGGCTCCCTGCCCGACGACGTCGGCAGCCCCTGCCTGCGGACGCGCTCAGCCCGTCACGGTGAGCCGGGAGTTGGCGGCGTCGCCGTCAACAGTGTTGCTGCTCGCGTAGACCTGGGGTCGCACCCCGGCGGCGGCCAGCAGGCCGACGGCCTCGGCGACGACCGCGTCCAGGGCGGCGGCCCCGACGACCGTCGAGGTGGGTCCGACCTTCTGGTCGACCCCGGCGACCGTGACCGCGGCGTCCCCGACGGCGCCACCGTTGTCGATGACGATCTCCGCGGCCTCGTGGAGCCGCGGGAGCACCGGGCGACGCGCCTGACCGGACGTCGCGTGAGCGATGCTCGTGACGGCGACCACGACCGCCCCGCGGGCCTGCACGGCGGCGACCAGCTCGGTCGTGGTCGTGTTGCTGCCCGAGTTCGACGCGACCACGACCACGTCGCCCGTCTCGACACCGTGGTCCTCGACGATCGCCTCCGCGAGCCCCGAGAGACGTTCGAGGGCGGTGGAGAGCGGTGCGCTCGCATGGAGCATGAACCCCTCGAAGAGGATCGGGCGGACCCCGACGAGGCCGCCGGCCCGGTAGTAGAGCTCCTCGGCGAGGATGTGCGAGTGGCCGGTCCCGAACGCGTGGACGGTCCGCCCGGCGAGCACCGCGTCGGCGATCGCGCGGGCGGCGGCTGCGATGGACGGCCACTGGTCCGTCACGAGCCGGTCGATCAGGTCTCGGGTCACGGCCAGGTACTCGCGCCCGGGCGAGGTCTCGGGGGCTGCTGCGGTCATCGTCGTGCTCCTTCTCTGGGGTGGTGCGTCGGCTGTCGTGCCTCCGGTCGGAGCGCGAACGCTGCCCCGCTGACGTCGGCCTGCAGGTGGTAGCGGTCCCCGCGGTACAGGCTGCTGGCCACCATGACCACTCGGCCGCGGACGTCCTGGTGGACCATCCGGACGAGGAGGCAGGCCTGCACGGGTCCGATCTCCAGGAGGTCGCGTGCCCGGGGCTCGGGCAGGACCGGCTCGATCGTCACGTGCGCGCCGCCGAGCGTGATGCCGTGCCTCGTCGAGAGCAGCTCGTAGAGCGATCCCTGGAGCTCGGCCTCACGGAGGCGAGGGATGTAGCGCCGGGGCAGCCAGGACGTCTCGACGGCCATGGGGGTCCCGTCCCCCGACCGGAGCCGGCTGAACGTCACGACCGGTTCCCCGACGACGACCCGCAGCGCGGTCGCGAGAGCGCCTCCGGCGGCCGTCGTCCGGTAGGAGAGGACCACGGTCCCGGCGACGAGCCCCCGGCTCGCCATGTCCTGGGTGAAGGACGTCAGCCCGAGCGACCGCACGAGCGACCTCGCGGCGACGTAGGTGCCGGAGCTGGGGCGACGGTCGAGCAGCCCTTCGGCGACCAGGGTCTCGACGGCCGCTCGCAGGGTCGCCCGTGCGACCCCGAAACGTGAGGCGAGGTCTCGTTCACCGGGCAGCCGTCGACCGACCGGCAGGCTCGCGACGAGATCGCGCAGCCCTGTCTGCGCGGTGCGGCGTCCGCCGGTCTCCATGGTCGTGGTCACGGGTCGAGTCAACTCCGGCGCACCACGACGCGCAACGCTCGGGTGGACCGGTCACGCACCGATGAGGGCCGGGACCGCGCTGCTGCGCCAGGATGCGGGTGGACCGGTTCGGTGCCGCCGGACGGCGTTCACACACCCGACGCCCGGGGCGCCGGCTCAGTCGGTCTGGGCCTGCGCGTCGTGGTCCCCTCGGTCCTTCCCGCCCGGGTTCGCGCGCTCGAGCGCTGCCCGGTAGACCCGCAGGCGCTCGACCTGGAGGTCGGAGAACAGGGGCGCGTCGACGTCCTCGACCGGCTGCGTCCGCAGGAAGTCGAGGATCTCGGTCTCGGTCTCGTCGATCTCGGCGAGACGTTCGCGATCGGCGTCGTCGAGGATCAGCCAGACGTCGACGAAGGTGGGCACGTGCATCACCCCATGCTCCGCCACCCGTCTCCGGATCGCGCGCCGACCTGCCGACGAGTGGCGGGCCTCACACGATCTGCACGCTCCCTCTCCCCCGAGGCCACGCCCTCGGGCGCGACGCCCACGGGCGGCGAGCGGCGCCGTCGGGCACCGTGCACACCGGGCGAACCGGACGCCCGACCGCCATGATGGAAGCCCCGCCCCGACCCGAACGGAAGCACCATGACGAACCTCGAGCTGCTCACCGACGCGCACATGACCCGTGCACGCGACGGCGACAACGGCCGCAGCGCGGAGGTCGTGCTGCACGACGGCGTCCTGCGTCAGACGATCATCGCGCTCGTCGCGGGCATCGAGCTCGGCGAGCACAACTCGCCGCCCGCCGCGAGCATCCAGGTGCTGCGCGGACGTGTCCGCGTCACCGCACCGGCGGGTGACGAGGAGGTCGGCCCGGGCGAGCTGCGCGTGCTCACGCACGAGCGGCACGCCGTCGCCGCACTGGAGGACTCGGCGTTCCTCCTGACCACGGTCACGAGCGTGCCCACGCAGAGGCTATGAGCCGTCCGCCAGGAGGCCGCGGAGGGTGGCGACGTCGGCCGCGGACAGGGACTCGACGAAGTGCCGCAACGGAGGGGCGTGGTCGCCGCCGGCCAGGAGCACCTGGGTCATGAGCGCCGCCACGTACTCGCCACGGGACGTCAGCGCACGGTAGGCCCAGGTCCGCCCCGACAGGACCTTCTCCACCATGCCCTTGCGCGCGAGGTTGGTGAGCACGGTCGCCACGGTCGTGTAGGCGAGGTCCGTGGACGTCTGCTCGAGGACCTTGCGCGTGCAGAGCTCGTGCGGGCAGTCCCACAGGATCTCCATGACCTTGCGCTCCAGGTCCCCGAGGTGGGGCGCCGACGCGTCAGGCACGCGCGGCAGCGGGGCGGACCGGGCACGCCACCTGGTTGGCGAGACGCACGAACAACGCCACGCCCGTGAGCAGCAGCGACACGATCCCGAGGAACGGCTGGACGGGCGCGAACCACGTGATCGCCCCGGAGTATCCGAGAGCGAGGAGAGCGAGCTTGTTGCAGACGGGGCACCCGACGGCGAACCAGGCGAGCACCCCACCTGCCATGCCGAGCGCGCCCGACCGGTCCCGCGTCTCGGCCGGCGGCGCGTCCTGCGACTCGTCCCCCGCCGCACCGCCCGGGGTGCCGCCCGGGGCCGGGGCACCGCCCGGGGCCGGGCCGCCACGCACGTACGTGCCGACGAGCATCCCGGCGAGCAGGGACGTCGCGATCCAGACCGGGTAGTTCCACGGGACGACCGCGATCTCCCGGCTGAAGAACGGGTTCGGGACGAGCACCGTCGAGACCCCCAGGAGGAGCGCGACACCGAGCGCCGAGACCGCGGCGACACCGTACTGCCGAGGACCCCAGAGGCTCAGTGCGAGCAGTGCGCGTCGACCGGCGGGCAACGGGCGGACGGTCGTGATCAGGGCGGACATCTGCCTACTATGACACTTAGAGCGCTTCTACGTCGCATAGGAGTGTGCCCTCGACCGAAGGAAGACATGCCACATCACTCCGCCCGTCGTCCGCGCTGGCTCATCCCCTCCCTCATCGTCGCGGTCGCGACCCTGCTCGTCGTCCTCTCCCTGAGCCTCGGCGCCAACAGCCCGAGCACCGGCCCCGCCCCAGGGGCGGGCGACCGTGCGACCGACGGGGCCACCGCCGTCACCGAGCCGCAGGAGCAGCCGCGGATCGACCTGGCCCGCCGCCTCGACGGCGACCCCCTGGCTGTCGGCCCGGTCGACGCCCCCGTGACGCTCGTCGTCTACTCGGACTACCAGTGCATCTACTGCGCGTCGTGGTCGAGCACCACCCAGCCGGCCATGCTCGAACGCGTCGAGTCGGGCGACCTCCGGATCGAGTTCCGCGACATCGCCATCTTCGGCGCCGACTCCCTGCGCGCTGCGCAGGCCGCCACCGCAGCCGGGCTGCAGGGCAGCTACCTCGACTTCCACGAGGCCCTCTTCGCGGGCGGCGAGAAGAGGTCCGCGGCCGGGCTGTCCGAGGAGAGCCTGATCGCCCTGGCCGGGGAACTCGGCCTCGACGTCGACCGCTTCACGACCGATCTCCGGTCGGCCGAGGTCGCAGCCCGCGTGCAGACCGACCTCGACGAGGCGAGCAGCATCGGGGTGTACTCGACCCCGGCGTTCCTCATGTCGGGCGAGCCGCTCGTCGGCGCCATGCCCACCGAGACGTTCGTCGAGGCGTTCGACCGCGCGCTCGCCCGCGTGGAGGGCTGACCGGTGGAGCTCGGCCTCGTCGCAGCCTTCCTCGGCGGCGCCCTCGCCCTCCTGAGCCCGTGCGGAGCGCTCCTGCTCCCCGCCTTCTTCGCCGCCACGACCGGGACCAGCACCCGGCTCCTCCTGAACGGAGGCGTGTTCTTCGTCGGCCTGTCGCTCACGCTCGTCCCGCTCGGGCTGGGCGTCGCCGCCGTCGGATCGCTCGTCACCACGCATCGCGACGCCCTCATCCTGGTCGCGGGATGGCTCGTCATCGTGTTCGGCGCCCTCCAGGTGCTCGGGATCGGGTTCGACGCGTCCCGCCTGCTCCCCGGCGCACGCACCGTGCAGGGCGCGGCGGGCCGACGCACCGGGCTGGTCCGCGCACTGCTCCTCGGGACCGTCTCGGGCGTGGCCGGCTTCTGCTCCGGCCCCATCCTCGGCGCGGTCCTGACCCTGGCCGCGACCCAGGAGTCCCCCCTGCTGGCCGGGACGATGCTCGCCGTCTACGGCGCCGGGATGGTCGTCCCGCTGCTCGTGATCGCAGCCTCGTGGAACCGGCTCGGCCCCCGCGGGCGGGCGCGCTTGCGCGGCAGGGCGTGGCAGGTGGGCCCGTTGCGCCTGCACAGCACCTCGGTCGTGACCGGTCTTCTCCTGATCGCCGTGGGCATCCTCTTCCTGAGGACCAACGGGCTCGCTTCGTTGCCCGGCCTCCTGCCCGCAGACCTCGTCACCCGCGCGCAGACCGGCCTCCTGTCGCTCGCCCGCGCGGTGCCGGAGACCGTCGTCATCATCACGCTCGCCGCCGTCGCCCTGGTGGTGTGGTTCGCGCTCGACCGGCGGGCTGCCCGCGCCCGGGCGGCCGCGACCGAGGACCCGGTCGACGCCGCGGCGGAGGACCAGGCTCCCTGAGCACACCCTGGGCACGGCCGCCGCCCTGAGGAGCAGCCCTACGGGGACGCGGGTGAACCGTCGTACTCCAGGGTCTCGTCGAGCCAGTCGAAGACGCGCTGGTGGAAGACCGCGCGGCCCGTCATCTCGCAGTGCCCCGTGACGCCGTCCTCCGGGCCGAGCTCGACGTACTCGGTCGGGCACGTGAGGTTCTCGGCGAGGGTCCGGGCCGAGGCCGAGAGGTCGTCGCCCACGGTGCGGCACACGAGCACGGGGCAGCGGATCAGGTGCTCGCGCCCACGCAGCGTGTAGTCGTGGGACAGCCTGAGGAAGTCGAGCGGGTCGCGCACGCCGTGCACCCACAGGTTCCGGCGCAGCGCCCAGCCCGCCGAGGGCTTCTTGAGGAGCTGGTGCAGCGCCGTCTCGACGACCCTGAGCGCGGCGCCGTCGTCGTCGTCGAGATGGTCGGCCAGGAGCGCGGGAAACCTGGCGGTGATCGTGTCGAACAGGTCGTAGGGGCCGCTGTCGGCGATGCAGGCAGCCAGCCGGTGCTCCCCGGACGCGGCACGGGGCGCGAGGTGGCCGCCGAAGCTCCAGCCGTGCACCACGATGCGCTGCGGGTCCACCTCGTCCAGGGTCAGGGCGTGGTCGACGACGGCGCTCACCACGGTCTCCCAGTCCGGACGGAACGGGACGCCCTGGTCGAGGATCACGCTGCCCTGGCCGGGGCCGTCGAACGCGATCACGTCGTACCCGCGCTCGAGCGCGGCGACCGCGTTCGCGAAGTACAGCTCCTCGGCGGTGCCGTCGTAGCCGTCGACGAGGAGGACCGTGGGGCGCGGGCGCCCGTCGTCGGAGGCCCGGTAGAAGTAGCCGGGGAGCGTCCCGTCCTCGAACGGGATCTCGAGCACGTCCGGGGGGAGGTCCAGGAGCGCGGCGCCCCTGCGGAAGGTCTCGGTCTGGCGGCGCGAGCTCTCGCGGAACCTGTCGTCGACGGGGGACCCCATGAGGAAGAGCCCTGCGGTGCGGTAGTAGTTCGAGGCGCGCAGCCAGGCTCCGCGGGCGCTGACGCGGTGGCCTGCGACGTCGCTCTCCTCGGCGGCCTTCTCGACGCGCTCGGCGGTCGCGGACCACTCGTCGTACCACTGGTTCCCGTCGGTCCGGGTGATGCGGCGCGCCGTCTCGAGGCACTCGCCGATCTGCGCACCGCCTTGTGCGGTGCAGGCGAGCGCGCGAACGAGCTGCGCGTCGAAGAGCTCGTCGTGAAGGACCAGGGTCATGGCTGCTCCGCCCGTCGTCGGACTTTCAGGCTAGGTCCGTGACCGGAGGGCCGCGCGTCGGCGCCGCGCCGCTCCCCTTGACGGACCGGGAATGCTGCGGCAGAATCGGGAGTTATAGATACCCCTAGGGGGTATGCAAGGCGACGCGGTCGCCCGGCTCGACACGAAGGAGGACCAGACAGTGCACCCCATGCACCAGGACGAGCACGGTGACCACCCAGGGCACGGCGGGCATGCAGGTCACGACCGCACAGGTCATGACACGGCAACCATGACCACGACGGACCACTCCGCGCACAGCGCCCACGAAGGACACTCCGGCCACGGCGGCCACTCTGGTCACGTCGCGATGTTCCGCCGCCTGTTCTGGATCATGCTCGCTCTCGCGGTCCCCACCGTCCTCGCGAGCGAGATGTTCGCCTCGATCATCGGCTACCCGCTCCCGGACGTCCCGGGCATCGCGTGGATCTCGCCGGTCCTCGGCACCGTCATGTACGTGTGGGGCGGCAAGCCGTTCCTCACGGGGGCGGTCGACGAGCTCAAGGAGCGAAAGCCCGGCATGATGCTGCTCGTCGCGCTCGCGATCACGGTCGCGTTCGTCTCGTCGTGGGGCGCGAGCCTGGGGATCGTGTCGCACGAGCTCGACTTCTGGTGGGAGCTCGCGCTGCTGGTCGTCATCATGCTGCTGGGCCACTGGATCGAGATGCGGTCGCTCGCGCAGTCGTCGTCGGCCCTCGAGTCGCTCGCCGCGCTGCTGCCGGACGAGGCCGAGCGCGTGGGCACCGACGGTCAGGTGACCACGGTGTCCCCGACCGACCTGGTCGTGGGCGACGTCGTCGTGGTGCGTCCTGGTGGGCGCGTGCCCGCGGACGGCGTGGTGTCCCAGGGGTCGGCGGACGTCGACGAGTCCATGATCACGGGCGAGTCCCGCCCGGTGCGCCGGACGGTCGGCGACCACGTCGTGGCAGGGACCGTCGCGACAGACCAGGCGCTGCGCGTCACGGTCGACGCGGTCGGTGACGACACGGCGCTCGCGGGCATCCAGCGCCTGGTGACGCAGGCCCAGGAGTCCTCGTCGCACGCGCAGCGCCTCGCGGACCGCGCCGCGGGCTGGCTCTTCTGGTTCGCGCTCGGCGCCGCGGTGCTGACGCTGGTCGCGTGGACGGTCTGGGGCACGCCGGAGAGCGCGCTGATCCGGACCATCACGGTCCTCGTCATCGCGTGCCCCCACGCGCTGGGCCTCGCGATCCCGCTCGTGGTGTCGATCTCGACCGAGCGCGCGGCCACGGCGGGCGTGCTCGTCAAGGACCGCATGGCGCTCGAGCAGATGCGCACGGTCGACGCCGTCCTGTTCGACAAGACCGGCACCCTGACCAAGGGCGAGCCCGTCGTGACGCACCTGGTCGCGACGTCGGACAGCGAGGACGAGCTGCTCGCGCTCGCGGCGGCCGTCGAGGCCGACTCGCAGCACCCCCTGGCCCGCGCGATCGTGGGTGCGGCCGCGGACCGGGGTGTGCGGGTGCCGCGCGCCGAGGACTTCCAGTCCTCGACCGCGGTCGGCGTCTCGGGTCTCGTGGACGGTCGCCGGGTCGCGGTGGGCGGCCCGTCGCTCCTGCGCGAGCACGGCCTCGACCCCGTGCCCGACGCCGCCGCATGGGAGGGCGAGGGCGCGACGGTCCTGCACGCGCTCGCCCTGGGCTCCGGTACCCCGCGGGTGCTGGGCGCCTTCGCGCTGGCCGACGAGATCCGGCCCGAGTCCCGCGAGGCGGTCGACGCCCTGCACCGGCGCAACATCCGGGTCGTCATGATCACGGGGGACGCGCAGGCCGTGGCGCAGTCGGTCGCGGACGAGCTCGGCATCGACGAGGTGTTCGCCGGGGTCCGTCCGGGCGACAAGGGCGACAAGGTCTCCGAGCTCCAGGCGCGGGGCCACAAGGTCGCGATGGTCGGCGACGGCGTCAACGACGCTCCCGCGCTCGCCCAGGCGGACGTCGGCATCGCGATCGGTGCGGGCACCGACGTGGCCATCGCGTCGGCGGGGGTCGTCCTCGCGAGCGACGACCCGCGCTCGGTCCTGTCGGTCATCGAGCTGTCCCGGGCCAGCTACCGCAAGATGAAGCAGAACCTGTGGTGGGCCGCGGGGTACAACCTGGTGTCCGTGCCGCTCGCGGCGGGCGTCCTGGCGCCGGTCGGGTTCGTCATGCCGATGGCCGTGGGCGCGCTGCTCATGTCCTTGTCGACCGTGATCGTGGCCCTCAACGCGCAGCTCCTGCGCCGGCTGGACCTCGACCCCGAGCGCGTGGCAGCCTCGTAGGTGATGTCCGTGATGTCCCCGATCGCCCCGGCCGGGACCGTGTCGACCGCCCATCTGGGCGACGCGGTCCGGCCCGCCCGAACCGTCGGCCTCGTCCGGCGGTTCGCGGTGCTGCTCGGGATGGTCGTGCTGCTCGGCGGGTTCGTCGGGATGCACCAGATGTCGGGCAGCCCCGTGGCGCACGGTCCCGCGCACGACGTCACCGACCCGGCGATCCCCACCGTGGGCCACCTCGTCGGCGACGCGGGCGCGGAGGAGGAGGCGCCGTCGGGCACGGGGCACGGCGAGATGGAGGCCATGTGCCTCTTGGTGCTCGTCGCGCTCTTCTCGCTCGGTGGCCCGGCGCTGGTGCGTCGCCTGCCCGACGGCGTCTCGCACGTCGCGCGCGTCGTCGCGCCCTGGTGGCGGCTCGGGTCGGCGCTGCGGCCGCCGTCGCTCGTCGCGCTCGGGATCAGTCGGAGATAGGAGCCCGGCCCGGCCAGGGCCGCAGCGACCGCCACCGCCACGGGGTACCCGTGGCGCACCGACCGATCACCCGAAGGACGACTCATGAACACGCACACCCTGACCAAGGTCGGCATCGGCCTGACCCTCGGCTCGACGCTGGTCCTCGCGGGCTGCGCCGACACCGACGACCGCAGCCCGGGAGGCATGGACCGCGACGGCATGTCGCAGGGCATGCTGGACGCGGACGCCCCGGCGAACCAGGCCGACGTCATGTTCGCGCAGATGATGATCCCGCACCACGAGCAGGCGCTCGTGATGTCGCGCATCGTGCTGGACAAGGACGGGGTCGACCCCGCGGTCGTCGACCTCGCGACCCGCATCGAGAACGCGCAGGAGCCCGAGATCGCGACCATGGAGGGCTTCCTCGACGAGTGGGGCGTCCCGCAGATGGGCGACCACTCTGGCCACGAGATGGACGGGATGCTGAGCGACGAGGAGATCCAGGCGCTCGAAGCGGCGGACGCCGCGACCGTCTCGCGCCTGTTCCTCGAGGGCATGATCGCCCACCACGAGGGAGCCGTGGACATGGCCGAGGCCGAGCTCGCGGACGGTGAGAACGCCGAGGCGCTCGCCCTGGCCCAGGAGATCATCGACGCCCAGGAGGCGGAGATCAAGGAGATGCAGGAGCTCTTGGCGGCCCTGTAACCCGCCCCCTCGCTGCCCCCTCGCTGCCGAGCATGCGGTTGGCGTCCGGATTCCCCGGATCTCGGACGCCAACCGCATGCTCGGCGGTCGACAACCGCATGTTCGGCACCGAGAGCCCGGCCGACCTCCGGCGCTGCCAGACTGGGACGCATGACGCGATCATCCAGCGCAACGGTCGGCGGGCTTCTTCTCACGCCCGGGGCCGGGGCCGGTCGGGACCACCCGACGCTCGTCGCGGTCGAGGAGGCCGTGGCCCCGCTGCCCGTGCGGCGGGTCGACTTCCCGTACCGGGTCGCGGGCAGGCGCATGCCGGACCGTGCGCCCGTCGCGGTCGCGCACCTGGTCGAGGAGGCCGCGCGCTTCGCGGCCGAGGAGGAGTTCACGCCCGACCGGCTCGTGCTGGGTGGCCGGTCCTACGGCGGGCGCATGTGCTCGGTCGCCGTGGCCGAGGGACTGCCTGCGGCCGGGCTCGTGCTGCTGAGCTACCCCCTGCACCCGCCCGGCAAGCCCGACAGGCTGCGCGTCGACCACTTCCCGCAGCTCACTGTCCCCGTGCTGTTCGTGTCCGGGACGACCGATCCGTTCGGCTCGCCCGAGGAGTTCGACGAGCACGTCGCCGCGATCCCCGGGCCCGTCACCCAGGTGCGCCTGCCCGGCGCGCACGACGTGCGCAACGACCACGCGGCGGTGAGCGACGCCGTCGTGCGGTGGCTCGCGACGCTCTGACCTCTCCCCGGGCCGCGACACGCGAGCGACACGCTGGGAGCGCTTCCACAATCACCCGGTCTCGAGTACCTTTGGCGCTGATATGTCGCGTTCGCCCCGTCGATCCGGGCATGTCGGACGAGTACGGTGAGCAACCGTCCGGCACCAGCCCCGCTCGCACCCGAGAGCCGAGGGCGTCCCCCCTCCGATCACCCCCGAAAGGTCCTCCTCGATGCGCGCAGCGCCCGTCGCCCTCCTCACGACAGCGATCCTCGTGGCCACCCCCACGATCGCGTCCGCAGGGTCCGACTCCCCCACCCCGTACACCGTGACCGCGAGCGGCGTGAGCCTGCCCGCAGGCCAGGTGTTCCGCGAGCACGGGCACGTCAACTACCGTGCGACCGCGCTCGACGGGACGGGCGAGCAGAGCTTCAACGTCCACCTCGAGACGGCGAACGGGCGATCGACCGCCGCGTACGTGGGCGCGGGCTTCCTCGACTTCGCGGGCGCCGTCGCCGCGTTCCCCGGCGGGTTCTGCGTGACGTGGGTCCAGGTCGAGGGCTTCGACGAGCACTTCGGCGAGGGCGGCCAGGCGCCCGAGTGCACGCCCGAGCCGACGCCGCTGAGCCCGGCCCCGCCCGTCACGCGGCCCGTCCCGTCACCGGCCCCGAACAGCGAGGTGCCCGACGGCGGCGCACCGGTCCAGGAGCCCACGTCGCCTCCGGTCACGCAGGCCCCGACGACGGCGCCTCCGGTCACCGAGCGCGAGCTCGCCGCGACGGGTCCAGCGCCCGAGGACGTTCCCGTGGCGGGTGCGACCCCGGTCGTGCAGGACGTCCTGTCGGCGGCTCCCGACACGGCGCCCGATGCGGCAGCCGGCGCCGCGACCGTGGCCGACGACGACGGCCTCGCGGCGACCGGGGTGAACACGCTGCTCGTCGCGGGCGGAGCCCTCGTGCTGCTGGCCGCCGGGGTCGGTGCGGTGCTGCTGAGCCGCCGGTCGCGGCGCGCCTGACCCTCCCCCGGAACCAGATGGGTGGTTCGGTCCGAGACGGGTTGCTGGGTCGCGTCCCCAGCAACCCGTCTCGGACCGAACCACCCATCTCACCCGGGCCTCGTGAGAACGGTCAGCGCAGCGGAGCGGCCGGGTACTCGGCAGGGGCCTTGCCCAGCGCCTCGGACAGCTCGAGCCGCTCCTCCAGGACACCGGGCCGCTCCTGGTGCATCTCGGCGATCACGGCCTCCTGCGCGACCGGCGCGAGGTGGTCGAAGTACAGCGTCCCGTCAAGGTGCTGCGCCTCGTGCTGGAGCGCACGGCCCAGGAAGTGCGAGCCTGTGAGCTCGACCGGGTTCCCGAGCTGGTCGAACCCGCGCACGATCGCCTTCACGGGGCGGGCGAGCGGCGAGTAGGCGCCCGGGATCGAGAGGCAGCCTTCGTCGCTCTCCTCGATCTCGTCCTCGGGACCGTCGAAGACCTCGAGCACCGGGTTGACGACGTGCCCGACATGACGGTCCTCGTTCTCGTCCTCCACGTCGTACACGAAGACCCGCAGGTCCACGCCGACCTGCGGGGCCGCCAGGCCCACACCCTCCGCGACGAACATCGTCGTGAACAGGTCGTCGACGAGCTGCGCGAGCTCGGACGTACCGAACTCGGTCACCTCGCGGGCCGGGTTGTGCAGGACGGGCTCACCGATCTCGGTGATGCGCAGGACGTTGCCCCGCTCGACCTCGGGGGCGATCTCCGGGAAGGACTTGACCGGCCGGCCCAGGACGTAGGTGACGGGGCGACGACGGCCGAAGGTGAACATGGGACAAGCGTAAATGGTTGGCTCCGCGCGACCCGACCGCGCGAGGTTCGTCCACGCGAGGCGGTCCGGCAGTGCAGTGAGCACAGCCCAGCCGCCTCGTCCTGCGTCGCCCAGCCCTCCGACGACGGGACCACCCTCGCAGGTTGCGATCCCGCATCGTCCGGTCCGTCGTCACGGACCGCGCGTACGCTGGACGGTGAGCACTGGAGGGCCGTGTCATGAGCGTCCGTAGCTGCATCCTCGTCGGTACGTCGGTCGCCGTCCTGCTTCTCACGGGGTGCGCGGGTCCAGACGCCCCGGCGGGCGACCCGTCACCGAGCGACGCATCCAGGAGCAGCACGTCGACACCGCGCGACGCGTCCCCCTCACCGACCGAGCAGACCCCGGAACAAGCCGAACCGTCCGAGCCGGCCGCTGCGGCAGCACCCCCGGCCTTCGAGGACCTCGTCGTCAGCCCGTCCGGCCTCGGGCCGCTCACGATCGGCGTCCCACCCGAGTCGAACCCCGGGGCGGCGATGATCCGCTGGTCGCCCGACGAGTGCGCGGACATGGGGGTCGACGACCCCGGCCGCTGGGTGACGACGTACCCCCTGGTCGACGGCGGGTATCCGACGAGCCTCGCGGTCGACGACGTCGGCGTCTCCTGGATCGACGTCCTCAAGCCCGGCCCGCGCACCGCAGAGGGCGTCGGCATCGGCACGGAGCTGACGACGTTGCAGGCCACCTACCCGAGCCTTGTCGCGGGAACCCCTGGGCCGGTGTCGAACGTCTGGTGGCTCTCCGCCCCCGACGGCTACCTCGTCTTCGAGACGCAGGGCGACGACGACGGTCTCCAGCCGGCCGGAACGCCAGAGCAGGTCATCCTCATGCGGGTCCTGACCCCCACGGCCGACCCCGACTTCGCGACCGCGAACTCCGACTGGGTCGCGGGAGGTTGCCTGTAGGACTGGCAGGCCCGCAGATCCGAGGAACGCGAAAGGCCCGGAACCGTTGTGGTTCCGGGCCTTCGTGGCTGAGCCGCCTATCAGAATCGAACTGATGACCTTCTCATTACGAGTGAGACGCTCTACCGACTGAGCTAAGGCGGCGCGTACCGGACGTCACGCCGTGCGGCGCTCCGTTTCAGCAAGCGTCGCAACTGTACCCAACGCGGGGGCGTGAGGACAAACTGGCTCCTGCGACGCCGTCGGGCCACCCGCTGGGCCGCCCGGACGAGGGCCCCGCAGGGCACCGGCTCCGAGCAGACCTCAGCAGACCTTCCCGTCCTCCGGGACCTTCCCGTCGACCAGGTAGGCGTCCACGGCGTCGGCGACGCACGCGTTGGACCGGCCGTAGGCCGTGTGTCCCTCGCCCTCCCAGGTGAGGAGCGTCGCGGAGTCGAGGGTCTTGGCGAGGCCCTCGGCCCAGACGTACGGGGTCGCGGGGTCGTTGGTGGTCCCGATGACGACGATGGGCGCGGCGCCCTGGGCGTGGAGGTCGAACTCCTGGTCCACGACGGGGTAGGCCCAGTCGGCGCACGTCAGGCCGCCGTAGGTGAAGAACGAGCCCATGGTCGGGGCGGCCTCTTCGATCTGGGCGGCCTGCTCGGCCATGAACTCGGGGTCGGGGTTGCCGCGCGCGTCGAGGCAGTTGATGGCCCGGAACGCCTCGGCCGAGTTGTCGTTGAACGTGCCGTCGGCGTTGCGGCCGTTGTACAGGTCGGCGAAGCCGAGCAGCATGGTGCCGTCGCCGTCGTTGAGCGCGGCGTCCAGGCCCGCGGTCAGGGCGTACCAGCTCTCGTTGTTGTAGAGCGGCAGCGCGATCCCGTAGAACGCGAGCGTCGAGGTCAGGCGGCGGTCGCTCGAGGTCCGCAGGGGTCGTTCGGCGACCTGGTCGAGGAACGCCTTGACCTGGGCCATGCCGTCGTCGACCGAGCCGGTCAGCGGGCAGCCCTTGCCGCCCTGGCAGTCCTGCACGTAGGCGCGCAGCGCGTTCTCGAAGCCGACGGCCTGCTGCGCCGAGATCTCGTCGGAGGTGAGCGAGGTGTCGATCGCGCCGTCGAGGACCATGCGCCCGACCTTCTCCGGGTAGAGCCCCGCGTACGTCGCGCCGAGCTGGGTCCCGTAGGAGAAGCCGAGGTAGTTGAGCGTCGAGTCGCCGAGGACTGCGCGCAGCATGTCCATGTCGCGCGCGGCGCTCTGGGTGTCGACGTTGCCGAGGAGGTCGCCCGTGTTCTGCGCGCACGCGTCGGCCCAGGCCTTGAGGTCGGCCGCCATCTCGGCGCGGCCCTCGTCGCTGTCGGGGTAGGCGCGGGACAGCGAGGCGTCCTTGGCGGCGTCGTCGAGGCACACGACGGGCGTCGAGGCCCCGACGCCGCGCGGGTCGAACCCGATGACGTCGTACGCCTCCTTGACGGGCTCGCCGATGCTGCCTGCCGCGCTCGTGACGTACTCGATGCCCGACCCGCCCGGCCCGCCGGGGTTGGTCAGCAGCGACCCGATCTTCTCGCCCGAGGCGGGCAGCCTCTTGAGCGCGAGCTCGATCATGCCCTGCGCGGGGTCGTCCCAGCTCAGGGGCGCGATCGCGGTCGCGCACTCGAACCCGCCGCCGCAGTCGTCCCACGCGAGGCTCTGCCCGTAGAACTCGGCGAGCTCGGCCGGCACGTCCTCGCCGGTCCCCGTGGACCCCGTCGAGGACGAGCCCGTCTCGGCGGGGCTCTGCACCTTGGGCGAGGGGGCGCACGCCCCGAGCAGCAGGGCGACGGCGAGCGTCGCGGCGGACAGCGCTGTGGTGCGGCGGTGGGGCGTCTTCACCTGGCAACGGTAACGGGTCGGGCTGGGCCGGGGACCTCGAACGACGCCCCCGGCCCTGCCCTTTCACGCGAACTTCACGGGCGGCGGGCCGCCGGGCCGTCCCGGGCCACGGCGGGGCCCGACAGGGGCCCGGCGGAGCCCGCCGTGGCCTGTCACCAGATCAGGACTGGGCGACCCACGCGGCCTCGCCGACCTGCCCGGCGGCGGCGCGCGGCGTCAGCACGACCGACCCCGCCTCGTCGAGGCGCACGGTCACGTCGGCCGACTCGTCGACCCCCTCGGGGGCCTTGACGACCGTGGTCCAGGGGCGCAGGTCCATGGTGCAGGGCTTGGTCTCGTCGACCTTCTGGAAGGTCACGACGACGTCGCTCCCGTCGAGGGTCGCGTCGCCCTCGGCGATGTGCGGGCACGTGCTCGACCCGAACGTCACGACGTACAGGTACCCGTCCTGCGCGGTCCACGCCGCACCGGGGACGCCGAGAGCGGTGGGGGCGTCGATCCCCGCGGGCAGGTCGACGCCGTTCGCACCGGCCTCGATCGGCAGGTCGGCCGCGTCGAGCGGCGCCTCGGGCGACTCGTCGGCGGGCGTGGTCTCGTCCGCGGTGCTCTCCTCGGCGCTGGGCGTGTCCGAGGTGTTCCCGCCGGAGTCGGTGTCCGTCCCGCACGCGGTGAGCGCCAGGAGCGCGACGAGCGAGACGGCGGGGGCGAGTCGGCGCAGGGATGTCATGGGCGGGGTCTCCTTCGGGCTTCGGCACGGGCGCCGCGGTGCGTGCACCCCTCACTCTCATCATGTCGTGGGGACCGTGGTTCTTGCGTGGCGACACGGCGCCGGTCAGCGGACGGGCGCGCCGCCGTCCGGCGTGCTGGAGTCCACGACCCCCGCCCGGAGCATCTCGACGAACGCCGCGAGCGTCGGCGAGGTGTTGTGGGGCGACCAGGCCGCGCCGATGTCGCGCGACGGCACGGGCTCGTCGAGGCGGATCTCGACGACGTCGTGCACGGGGTGGCGGGCCGGCGGCAGGACGCTCACGCCCAGGCCCGCGGCGACGAGGCCGCGCACGGTGTGCAGGTCCTCGCCCTCGAACCCGATGGTCGGGCGCACGCCCGCCGCGGCGCACAGCGCGTCGACGGTCCCCCGCAGGCCGAACCCGTGCTTGAGCGTGATGAACGTCGAGCGGGTGGCCTCGCGCAACGTGGCGCCGGGGCGCGGCGCGAGCTCGTGCCCCGCCGGGACGATGAGGACGAGCGGCTCCTGGAAGAGCGTGAGGATCTCGCGGCCTGCCGGGGACGGGACCAGGCGTGACACGAGGGCGATGTCGGCCTCGCCCGCGTCGAGCGCGTCGAGGCACGAGCGGCGGGCGCCCTGCGTCATGGTGAACCGGACGGCAGGGTGGTCGGCGAGGAACTCCTTGATGAGGGCCGGGACGACGGACTCCCCGAGCGAGGTCTGGAACGCGACCGACAGCGTGCCGCGCGCGAGCGCCTCCCTCGACCGCACCGCGTCCACGCCGGCGCCGAGGGCCGCGAGCGCCTGGCGGGCGTGCGGCAGGAGGGCGCGACCTGCGTCGGTGAGCCGGATGCCGCGTCCGTGGCGTTCGACCACGGGCACGCCCAGCACCTCGCCGACGCGTGCGACGGCCCGGGACACGGTCGGTTGCGGGGCGCGGAGCATCGCGGCAGCGAGCGTGACCTGCTCGACCTCGGCGACCGCGACGAACGCGGGCAGCAGGGGCAGCAGGCGGCGGGTCTCTTCGTCCAGTGCATCACCCAGCGCAGCATCCATGCTGTGAGCGTATATCTGGAAGCCGATACATGCATTGGACGCAATCCTCCGGGCTTCCTAGCGTCGACCCCATGCCCACAGCCCCCGCACCGGCCGCGTCCCGTGCGCTCGTCGCCTCTCCGACCACCCCGTGGGCAGGGCACCGGCGCAGCTCCCAGGGCTACCGCAGAACGGTCGCGGCGCTCGTGTGCGCAGGACTCGCGACGTTCGCCCAGCTCTACTCGCCGCAGGGCATCCTGCCGATGATCTCCTCCGACCTCCGGATCGCCGCCCCCACGGCCTCGCTCACGGTCTCGGCCTCGACGCTGGGTCTCGCGCTCGCCGTCCTGCCCTGGTCCGTGGTCGCCGACCGCATCGGCCGCGTCCGCGCCATCCGGATCGCCCTGATCGCCGCGACCACCATCGGCCTGCTCACACCGTTCGCACCCACGATCGAGCTGCTCGTCGCCGGGCGCTTCCTCGAAGGCGCCGCGCTCGGCGGGGTGCCGGCGCTCGCGATCACCCTGCTGCACGAGGAGATCCACTCGGCGCACACCGCGGTCGTCGCAGGGATGTTCGTGGGCGGGGTGTCGATCGGCGGGCTCGCGGGCCGGGTGCTCGCCGCGGGCGTCGCCGAGCTCGCCGGCTGGCGCGTGGGCCTGGCCACGGTGTCGGGGCTGTGCGTGCTCACGACCGTCGCGTTCGTCGCGCTCGCGCCGCGAGCACGGGGCTTCGTGCCGGACGGTGCGGGGCTGCGGCACGTCGGCTCGCTCGTCCGGACGAACCTGCGCGACCGCGGTCTGCTCGTCCTGTACGCCAACGGCGCCCTCGTCATCGGCGGGTTCGTGACGATCTACAACTACCTCGGGTTCCGCCTCGAGGCACCGCCCTACCTGCTGTCCCCGGCGGTCACGTCGCTCGTGTTCCTCGCCTACCTGGGCGGGACCGTGTCCTCCCGCCTCGCGGGCAGCCTGACCGTCCGGTGGGGACGCCGACGGGTCCTGGCGGTCGCGGGCGCCACGATGAGCGCCGGGTCACTGCTGACGCTCACCCCGCAGGTCCCCCTGATCCTGCTGGGGCTCGTGGTCCTCACCGCGTCCTTCTTCGGCGCGCACGCGGTCGCGTCGGGGTGGGTCGGGCACCGGGCGGTCGTGGGACGTGCTCAGGCGACCTCGCTGTACAACGCGTTCTACTACGCCGCGTCGAGCCTGCTCGGCTGGCTCGGCGGCGTGACCTGGGTGCACGCGGGCTGGCCCGGGGTCGCGGTCTTCGTCGCCGCGGTGACCCTCACGGCACCGCTGCTCACTCTGGGGTCGCGCTCGCTGCGCACCCCCGCCACCGGGACGTCGCGACGAGCCGCCCGTCCGGGCGTTCTCACACCCTCGCCGGGGACGGGACGTCGATCGCCCGCCTGATCCCGACCGCTCACCGTGCACGACCACCACCCGCGAGGCAGGGTGGGACGAGACGGTGCGATGAGTTCCGACGACGCGGCAGGTCTTGGTCCCCTACCGCTGAGACGGCCGGCGCCCACACCGTCCCGCGCACCCGACGAGAGGCCCGACCGTGACCGACATCGAGACCCGCACCCTCGAAGCCCCGGGGGCGACCATCACCTACGACGTCCGCGGGAACCTCGCCGACGCCACCCCCGAGACCCCCGTGCTCCTGATCGTCGGATCCCCCATGGGCGCCGACGGGTTCGTGACCCTGGCCTCGCACTTCACGGACAGGCCGGTCGTGACGTACGACCCGCGCGGGGTCTCCCGCAGCACCCGCACCGACCCGTCCGCGCCCGTGACCCCTGACCACCACGCGGACGACCTGCACCTCGTGATCGCGGCCCTGGGCGCCGGGCCGGTCGACGTCCTGGCGAGCAGCGGCGGGGCGGTCAACGCCCTCGCGCTCGTCACCCAGCACCCCGAGCAGGTGCGGACGCTCGTGGCGCACGAACCGCCGTCGGGCCCTGCGCTGGCGGACCGTGACGCGGCGCTCGCCGCGGTGCAGGCCGTCTCGCGGTCCTACCAGGACAAGGGGTTCGGCGCGGGCATGGCGCACTTCATCGCCCTCACGAGCTGGGAGGGCCCCTTCCCCGACGACTTCGCCGACCAGCCTGCGCCCGACCCGGGCGCGTTCGGGCTCCCCACCGGAGACGACGGGTCGCGCGACGACGCCCTGCTGGGGCAGAACCTGATCAGCTGCACCCACTACGAGCACGACTACGACGCGCTGGCCCGCGTCTCGACCCGCGTCGTCCTGGCGGCCGGCGAGGAGTCGGGCGAGCAGATGGCTGCTCGCGCGGCCCGCGAGGTCGCGAAGAACATCGGCACCGAGGCCGTCGCGTTCCCGAGCGGGCACGGCGGCTTCATGGGGGACGAGTACGGCATGCCCGGCGACCCGGACGGGTTCGCGTCCACGCTCCGCACGATCCTCGAAGGGACGGACGTCCGTTGACCCGCCGGTCGGCCGGGCTCCGTCCACCGGGTGCTCGGCCGGCCGGGACACACTCCCGGAGGTAAGCATGGACCGCGAGTCCGTCATGACCTGGGTGGCCGCCTACGAGGCGGCCTGGCGCGGCGAGGACCGGGGGGCCGTCGCGTCGTTGTTCACCGAGGACGCCACCTATGCGCGGTCGCCCTACGACGACCCGCTGCGCGGGCACGACGCGATCCGCGACTTCTGGCTCGCCGACGCCGGGGAGACGTTCACCATGACGGCCCAGCCCGTCGCGGTCGACGGTCTCGCGGCCGTCGTCCGTGTCGAGGTCCGCTACGCAGGGCCGAGGCCGCAGGAGTACCGCGACCTGTGGATCCTGCGGTTCGCGGACGACGGCCGCGTCGCGGACTTCGCGGAGTGGGCGTACTGGCCCAGCAAGCCGGACACCGCCTCAGGGGGCACGCCCTCGGCCTGAGGCAGCCCGACGGCGCGCCTACCCCGCCTGGCTCGTCCGGGTCGGTGGCCGAGGGACCTCGAAGAAGTGGTCCAGGTCCTCGCGGGTGAGCGACGAGCCGTCGGTGCCGCCCGCGAGGCTCGCGAGCAGCCGCGCGGCGAGCTCGCGCACGGGTTCGTTGGTGACCGACGAGTGGTGTCGCAGAACTTCGAACGCCTCGTCGTCGTCGAGGCCGTAGACGACCATGAGCGCGCCCTTGGCCTGCTCGATCGTCGCCCGCCGGGCCGCGGACGCCGAGACCGCGCGGGACGCGTGCGCCTGGGCGAGGGCCTCCTGCGAGTCGGTGAGGTCCATGAAGTAGCCCGCGACCTGGGTGACCTCACCGGTCGCCGGGTCGACGTCGCCCTGGCCGACCACCCCGAGGATCCGGGTGCGCCCGGTGGCGTCGACGATCCGGTGCGTACAGCTGAAGGGGTCGCCGGTGCGCGTGACGTCCGCGAGGACCCCGGCCACCCGGGCCACGTCCTCGGGGTGCTTGTGGGCGAGCATGAGCTGGGTCGTCGGGACGACCTCGTGGGGCGCGAAGCCGTGCATCTCGAACAGCTCGTCGGACCACCACCACCGGCCGGTGGGCACGTCGAGCGTGTAGCGCGCGACGGGTTGCGGCCCTCCGGCGAGCAGGGCTGCTTCGAGGTCGCGGCCGTCCTTGTCGTTCTCGTCCTGTGCCATCACGTGGACACTCCCCAGTCCTCCGGCGGCTGCCCTCCGCCCGGGCCCATCCCTTCCGATGGTAGGCACGCCCGGTCGGAGCGCAACAGGACGCCGCCCGGTGCCCGCCGCTGGGCGCACCACGGGGACCGGACGCCCGACGGCGCCGCCCACCCCGAGGAGGTGAGCGGCGCCGTCGGGCGGGCGTCAGGCCGACAAGGGCACCACGGACGGGGCCGGTCGTGCAGCGACCGATCCGTGCCCGGCGACGTCGACCCCCGCGGTGACGACGCGCGCGACACCACCCGAGACCTCGACCGTCGAGACCGAGGCGTTGGGCAGCGCGACCAGCCCGGTCGGCTGGATCGTCGCGAGCATCGCGCCCAGCGTCAGCCCGTGGCCCACGACGAGCACGTGCTCGTCACGGTCCGCGCCCGGGCCCGCCGCGTCGTCGTGCGCGGCGACGATCCGACCGAGGACCGCCCGCACGCGCGCCATGAACGCGGCGCCGGGCTCTCCCCCGCCGATGCCCGGGTGGGTGCCCGCGAGCACCGCGGGCACGAGGGTGCTCCAGGGGACGACCGCGTCGAGCTCTCGCTCGGGCCGTCGCTCGAACGTGCCGAAGGACAGCTCGCGCAGGTCCTCGTCGACCGAGAGCCTCAGGTCGGGGTGGTGGCGCAGGATCTCGATCGCCGTGAGCACGGCGCGCCCCTGGGGCGAGGAGTAGGCGGCGTCGAACTCGTGGCGCGAGAGGTGCTGCGCGGTGACGCGCACCCCCGCTCGGCCCGTCCGCGTGAGCGGCGAGTCGCACGCACCCTGCAGGTGGCGGCGGGCGTTGAGGACGGTCTGGCCGTGGCGGACGAGCGTCAGTGTGAGGGTCATCGTCGAAGTGCCCTTTCCGGTGGTCCGGTGCGTTGTCGCTCGCGACGCTAGCCCCGACGTCCGGCGCCGCGGTGTCCTCGGCGGGGCGCCCGCACGACGATCGGATGAACGTCGTGTGCGTCCCGGACCGTCAGTCGCGCCCCCGCCGCGACGCCTTCCGAAGGGCCGGGACCACGAACGTCACGCCGATCCCCGCGACGACCCACCCCCACCCGAGGTCCGGGTGGGCCGGGGCGAGGACGTCCGAGAGCCCGGCGTCGGCGAGGCGCACGAGGGTCCCCTGCTCCTGGGCGAGCGCCGGCACGACGCCCACCGCGACGAGCGCGATCCCGAGCCAGCGGGCCGTCGCCGTGCCGTCCAGGACGGCGCGCGCTCCGCGCGGGCCTCGCCGGGCGAGCAGGTAGGTGAGGAACAACGCCACGCCGACCAGCGCGAAGAACGCGATCAGGTCGATCTTGTCGAGAGGGCGGTGGAGGTAGACGTCGGTCCAGGGCATGGACTCCCCCAGGACGGCGGTCACCCCGACCTCGTCGGTCCCGACCTCCGCGGCACCGGTGGCCCTGGCGGCGTCGAGAAGGCGCACGTCGACGAGCCCGAGCGGCCGGGTGAAGCCGTTGACGAGGTGGATGAGCGCAAGGCCCCAGGCGATCACGGCACCCGTCAGGGCGAGCGCACCGGCCCTGCCCTCGTCCCGGGCGCGGGTCTCGCGACGGTCGGGCGTCCGGGGGGAAGCAGTGTCGGCCATGGTCTCGCTCTCGTCGCGGGGCGGGTCGCCACATCTTCCCGGAGGGCCGGGGCCGCGTCCAGCCCCGGCCCGGTGGGCCTCAGTGCGCCGCGGGGGCGGGCGCGTAGCTCCCGGTCTCGAGCTCCTGGGCGAGCGACGGTCGCGTGGGCGACCAGCCCGCCGCACGCGAGCGCGTCGTGGTCGCGGCGCGCTGGTCGAGCAGGAGCGCGTCGGCGAAGGGCACGCCGAGGCGCTCGCGGCTCGCGTCGTCGCTCTCCGGCCCGACGGCGCCACCCAGCCCGGCAGCGCGGCTCGCGGCCCGCGTGAGGTCGGCGACCGTGACGCTGTCGTCGCTCGTGCCCAGGAGGCGACCCGTGAGCCTCTGCTCGAGCGCGAGCACGTAGAGCTCGGCGAGGTCGTCGACGTGGACCGTCGCCCAGTGCTGGGTGCCGCTGCCGACCAGGGTGAGCGCGGCGCCGTCGGGCCCGGTGCGCGGGGCTCCTGCGAGGAGCGCCGGGATGCCGGCCCCGTGGCCGTGCACGACGCCCGGGACGACGACCGAGGCGACCACGCCGCCCTGGGCCGCGGCGGTGAGGAGGCGCTCCTCGATCGGGACGCGCCACGCGACGATCGCGGGCGGGTCCAGGGGCGAGTCCTCGACGATCGCGTCCCCGTCCCCGTAGACCCAGATGCCGCCCGTGTGGACGAACGGCCTGGTCGTGCCGTCGAAGGTCGCGAGGACCGCGTCGACGACCGAGGTGTCGATCGCGGGGCTCGTGCCGTCGCTCGCGGCTGCGGCGTGGACCGCCGCGTCGACGTCGGCGAGGAGCGCGGCGACCGCGGTCGGGTCGGTGATGTCGGCGACCACGGGCGTCGCGCCCGCGGCCTCGACCCTGCGCGCGGAACCCTCGCTGCGGACGAGGGCCGTCACCTCGTGCCCGTGCGCCGTGAGCGCGGTCAGCACCGCGGACCCGATGTAGCCCGTGCCGCCCGTGAGCAGAACCTTCATGTCAGCCTCCTCGACCCCACCCGGGGTGCCGGCGACGCCTGGCGCGTCGCGATGGGCCGACAGTATCCAGCGGGTACCAATGACTTCAACGTGCCATTATTACCTGATGGATACTGTTGCGGTCCCGGTCCAGGAGATCCCCGACGTGTTCTCGCCGGCGTGCCCCTCACGGCTCGTCGTCGAGCGCCTGGGCGACAAGTGGACCCTGCTCGTCCTCATGGCGCTGCGACCCGGCACGCTGCGCTTCGGTGAGCTGCGCGACAAGATCGGCGCCGTGACCCCCAAGGTCCTCACGCAGACCCTCCGCTCGCTCGAACGCGACGGGATCGTGACCCGCACCGTCTACGCCGAGGTGCCGCCGCGCGTCGAGTACACCCTGACCGACCTGGGGCGCTCGCTGCTCGAACCCGTCGACGCGATCCGCGCCTGGTGCGAGATCCACGGCGACCGGATCGCCGCGGCGCGCGAGGCGTCGACGGTCTGAGGCCGGCCCCCGCCGACCCGCTCAGCCCTGCGGGCGGAGCGCGATCGCCATGGCCTCGAGCGCGAGCAGCGGCGCCACGTTGCCGCCGAGCCGCTCGCGCGCCACGCCGATCGCATCCATACGGCGCACCGTCTGCTCGGGCGTCGAGTCCTCCGCGAGCGCCCGCACGGTCTCCGCGAGCTCGGCGTTGACGAGGTCGACCTGCGCACCGAGCTGGACCACGAGCACGTCGCGGTAGAGCGAGAGCAGGTCCAGCATGGACCGGTCGAGGACGTCACGCTGGTGGCGGGTCGCGCGCCGCTTCTGGTCCTTCTCGAGGTCGGTGAGCTGGGACCGGAGCCGGGGTGGCATGGTGCCGCCCGGCTCGACGCCCAGGGCGCGCAGGAGCTCGGCCTTCTCGATCGCGTCCCGCTCCTCGGTCGCGGCCTTGGCCTCGGCCTGCGCGACCTCGACGAGCTCGCCCGCGGCGACCACGGCGTCCCCGACGCCACGGATGCGGCGTGCGAGCGCCAGCACCGACGACCTGCGCTCGCGCGCCTTGCCGTCCCGGGCCAGGCGCCGGGCGAGGCCGATGTGGCTCTGCGCGGCACGCGCCGCGGCCTCGGCGACGACCGGGTCGACGCCGTCCCGCGCGACGAGCAGGCGCGCGACGGCCTCGACCGGGGGGACCCGCAGCGCGACGCCCCGGCAGCGGGACCGGATCGTCACCAGCACGTCCTGCGGGCTGGGCGCGCACAGGATCCAGACCGTGCGGGGCGGCGGCTCCTCGATGGCCTTGAGCAGGACGTTCGTGGTGCGCTCGGCCATGCGGTCGGCGTCCTCGACGATGATGACGCGCCAGCGGCCCTGCGACGGCCGCCTGCTCGCGACCCCCACGAGGTCGCGGACCTCGTCGATCGCGATGGTCACCTTCTCGGTCGCGACGATCGTCACGTCGGCGTGCGTCCCCGCGAGCGTCGTGGTGCACGCCTGGCACACGCCGCACCCGCCCTGCTCGCACTGCAGCGCGGCGGCGAACGCCCGGGCCGCGTTGGACCGCCCCGAGCCGGGCGGGCCGGTCAGGAGCCACCCGTGGGTCATGGCCGCGGGGTCGGTCGCCGCGGCCGAGAGCATCTCGACCGCGTGCTCCTGCCCGACGACGTCGTCCCAGACCGTCACGGCGCGGCCGTCCCGGCAGCGGGACCGGGCGCCGGGTGCGTCACGGGGCGCGTGACCGGCAGGTCCGCGAGGTCCGGGGCGTAGCCGATCGCGGAGTCGGAGTCGTCGAACCCGTCGTCGGGCAGCGCCTCGATCGTGTCCTCGGCCTCCTCGACCACGGGTGTGAGCTCGAGCCGCGCCGCGAGGTCCACCCGGATCTGGGCCTGGATGTCGTCGATCGACGCGGTCGCGTCGATCACGACCCACCGCTCGGGGTCCGCGGCAGCGCGCCTGAGGAAGGCCTCGCGGGTACGGCGGTGGAAGTCGATCCCCGCGCTCTCCAAGCGGTCGGGCTTCCCCTGCAGCCGCTCGGCCGCGACCGCGGGGTCGAGGTCCAGCAGGACGGTCACGTGCGGCATGAGCCCCTGCACGGCCCACAGCGAGATGAGCTCGACCTCGTCGACCCCCAGCTCGCGGCCACCCGACTGGTACGCGACCGACGAGTCGAGGTAGCGGTCCGTGACGACCACGGCGCCGCGCTCGAGCGCGGGCCGGACCAGGTGCGCGACGTGGTGCGCACGGTCCGCCGCGTAGATGAGGGCCTCGGTGCGGGCGTCCATGTCCCTGCCGTGCAGCACGGCCTGACGCAGCTCGACGCCCAGCTCGGTGCCACCTGGTTCGCGGGTCAGCACGACCTCGCGGCCGGTCAGCTCGCCCAACCACTGCCCCAGAAGACGGGACTGGGTGGACTTGCCGACGGCGTCGCCGCCCTCGAACGAGATGAAGTAACCGGGTGTGCTCACGCGCCCACGATAGTCTGGCCACCCGACGAGGGAAGGTCGCACGGCACGGGACGGGCCGCCGGGCGCGGCCGGTAGCCTCGGTGGCATGTCCGTCCTCCCCGTACCCGGCCCCGACCTCCCCGACTCCCCCGCGCTCCCGAGCCCGGGGGTCGCGTTCGCGGGGCGCACGTTCGACGCGATCCTGTTCGACATGGACGGCACCCTGATCGACTCGGTGCCCGCGGTCGACCGGAACTGGCGCCGCTGGGCGCACGAGTACGGCCTGCCGGACGCGGACACGTTCCAGATCGAGCACGGCACCCCGGCGCGGACGTTCATCGCGCGCCTCCTGCCCGCCGACCTGGTCGAGGAGGCGTACCACCGCATCCACGACCTCGAGCTCCACGACACCGAGGGCGTGCGCGTCCTCCCGGGCACGGTCGACGCGTTCGCGTCGCTCCCCGCGACACGTCAGGCGATCGTCACGTCGTGCACGCGCCCGCTCGCGGCGGCGCGCATCGGGGCGTCGGGCCTCGTGCCGCCCGCGGTCGTGGTCACGGCCGACGACGTCACGCACGGCAAGCCCGACCCGGACCCGTTCCTGCTGGGCGCCGAGCGGCTCGGCGTCGACCCGTCGCGGTGCCTCGTGGTCGAGGACGCGCCCGCCGGTGTCGCCGCGGGCCGGGCGGCGGGGTGCGCGGTGCTCGTCGTCGAGGGCACGCACACGCTCGCCCAGCTCGCGCGGTCCGCCGTGGCTCCCGACGCGGGCGCGAGCGGGCTCGACCAGGTGCGCTTCGCCGTCGGGCAGGACGGGTCGATCAGCGTGACCGACGCCTGACCGGCGCCTACCCCTCGCCCAGGGCCGCGACCCCGCGCCGGATCGCGAGCACGGTCGCCCCCGCGACGAAGTAGTCCTCGTCCGACCCGCTGCGCACGTCGTGCACCGCCTGCCGCAGCCGCTCGGCCGCGTCCTGGACGTGGCCGAGCGCCTCGGGGTCCGCGAGCGTCCCGGCCGTCGACCGCACGGCGTCCGCGTACGCGCGCAGGGCGTCACGCACGAGCGGCCGCAGGGACCGGCCGAACGCGAGCGCGTCACGGTCCTGCCGCTCCCAGCCCGTGACGAGCCGGGTCAGGTCCCCGACGACCGACGACGTGACACCCAGCGCGCTCGCCCGGGACCCCTGTGCGCGGGTCGTCTCGGCGTACCGGCGGGCCCGACGGTTGATGTGCGCCGCCTCGCGCGCCTGCTCGGCGGACCGCTGCGACCGGTCGACCACTGGCCCGAGGAGCAGCCGCCGCTCGTCCCACTCCTCGGGAGAGGGCGCGACGTCGCTGTCGAGCCCGTCCGCGAGGTGGTCGAGCTGGTCCGCGAGCGCGTCCCTGAGCCGGTCGAGGTCGACGTCGGACGCCACGAGGGGCAGCGGCGGGAAGAGCAGGTTGATGCCGATCCCGACCAGCGCCCCGACCAGGACCAGGCCGATGTACGCCCCCGTGTACCCGACCTTGTCCGCGTTCCCGATGATGAGGACGAACAGCGCCGAGGTCACGGCCCACGACCCCATGTCACCCAGGAGCCCCCACCCCGCGACGAGGATCGCCACGGCGACGACGAGCGCGACCGACAGCGCACTGGGCGCGAGCACGAGGTCCACGCCGCGCGCCACGAGCGCCCCGACGACGATCGCTCCGACCGCTTGGAGGGACTCGCGGACGGATCGGGCCACGGTGCTCGTGGTCGCCACGACCGCCCCGAGGGGCGCGTAGTACGGGTAGTCCGAGAAGGGTTGCGGCAGCACGATCCCGACGACCCAGGCGACGGCGGCCGCCACGGCGCCGCGCAGCGCCATGGCCCACCGGGGGTGCAGGTGCCACTGGCGGAGCGCGGCGGCGCCCAGGCCGCGGGCTCGGCTCGCCCGGGGCGACCGGGGCACGGAGTCGGTCGTCATCGCGCCACCCTAGGCACGGCTGGGACGGGTCCGCAGGGGCGGGCTCCGGGTGGGTACGGTGTCGCCGTGACGACGACCTGGCGGGTGCGCCCCGTCCTCCTCGACGACGAGCACGAGTGGCTCGACCTGTACGCGGGCTACCGCGCGTTCTACGAGCTGCCCGCGGACGCGGCGCGGGACGCCCTGGTCTGGTCCTGGCTGCACGACGGCGCCTCGGGGGTCCGCGGTCTCGTCGCCACCGACGGGGCACGCCTGGGCGGCATCGCGGTGCTGCGGACGTTCGAGCGCCCGCTCGACGGGTCGCACGGGTGCTGGCTCGACGACCTGTTCGTCGCCCAGGCGGCGCGAGGGGCCGGTGTCGGGCGTCTGCTGCTCGGGGCCGTCGGGGTGCACGCCGGGGACCTGGGGGCGAGCGTCGTGCGGTGGATCACCGACCCGGCGAACGCCACGGCCAGGCGGCTCTACGACTCGGTCGCGACGGCGACCCCGTGGGTCACGTACGACATGTCGCCCGGGGACGGGCGCCTGGGCTAGATCACGCCGGCGCGCAGCGCGGCGGACACGACCTTCGAGGCCGCGGCGTGGACCTCCATGAGCTCGTCGAGGGTCAGGCCCGTCGCGGCGGTGATCGCGGGCGGCACCTTCTCGGCCTGGGTGCGGAGCTCGCGCCCGGCCGGGGTCAGCGTGACGTCGACGACGCGGCCGTCGTGCTCGTTGCGCGATCGCGTGAGGTACCCCGTGGTCTCGAGGCGTCGCACGAGCGGCGAGAGCGTGCCGGGGTCCAGGTGGAGCCGCTCGGCGAGCGACGTGGCCGTGGTGCGCTCGCCGACCGCGGCGTCCTGCCACAGCGCGAGCATCACGAGGTACTGCGGGTGGGTCAGGCGCAGGGGTTCGAGCAGCGGCTTGTACATGGCGACCATCGCGCGGGCGCCGGCCGACAGCGCGAAGCAGACCTGGGACTCGAGCGCGAGCGGGTCGGTTCGGGGCAGCGGGGCGCTGTCGATCGAGGTGGTCATGTCGTCATCGTAGCCAGATCTCCCTTATGCTTGGCACACCAATCATTGGTGCACCATCTACTTGAACCGTTCTCGAGAGGAGAGGCGCATGGCCGACAAGCAGCGACGACGCCCCCTGGGCCTGCGCATGACCGAGACGTTCCTGCCGATCTTCGGCCCAGCACAGGTCGGGAAGCAGGGCTCGGCGGGGCGCGGCGTCTCCGCAGCCGAGGCCGAGCGCGAGCGCGAGCTCAAGACGCGCTTCGAGTACGTGACGGGCCCCGACGGCCGCAGCTACGTCGTCGAGCACACGGACACCCCGACGGCAGACTGAGCCCGCCCCCCGTTCTCGACGCACCCAGGTCACTCGTTCGGGTAGACCACGCCCGTCTGGCGGCGGACCTCGTCCATGGTCCGCATGACGTCGAGCGTGCCCTGCCACGTCATGCGCGGGCTCTCGGTCAGGCCGGCCTCGACGCAGCGCGCGACCTCGGCCGCCTGGTACTGCTTGCCCTCGCCCCGGAAGCCCTCGTAGCGCCACTGCGCGCCGTCGTGCCGGACCACACGGAACGACGTCGGGGCGTAGAACGTGCCCTCGATCTCGATGCGTCCCGCTGTCCCGGAGATCGACGCGACGTTGGGCGTCTGCGACCACAGGGTCGTCGACAGCGTCGCCATGGCCCGGCCGTACCCGAGCGTGATGCCGAGCTGGCCGTCGACGCCCGTCTCGGTCAGCGCGCCGACCGCGGTGACCGACGACGGCGCCCCCAGCACGTCGTGCGCGAACGACACGGGGTACACGCCCAGGTCGAGCAGCGCGCCACCCGCGAGGTCGGGCGCGTAGAGCCGGTGCTCGGGGTCGAACGGGAAGAACTGGCCGTGGTCGGCGCTGACGTTGACGATCTCCCCGATCTCCCCGCGCGCGATCACCCCGCGCAGCGCCGCGACGTGCGGCAGGAACCGCGTCCACATGGCCTCCATGACGAACACGCCCGCGGCCCGCGCGGCGTCGAGGACCTCTCGCGCCTCGGCCTCGTTGCGCGTGAACGCCTTCTCGACCAGGACGTGCTTGCCCGCGGCGATGGCGAGCAGCGCGTGGTCCCGGTGGTGCGAGTGGGGTGTCGCGACGTACACGACGTCGACCTGCGGATCCTCGACGAGCTCGGTGTAGTCGGCGTGGGTCGTGTGGATGCCGCGCTCGGTCGCGAAGCGCTCGGCCCGGACACGGTCGCGCGAGCCGACGGCCACGACACGCGCCCGCGTGTGGTCGCGCACGGCCTCGGCGAACGACCCGGCGATGTTCCCGGCGCCCAGGATCCCCCAGCGGACGGTGGGAGCGCTCCGCGGATCGGGCACGACGCCGGAGACCACCTCGGGCAGGTCGGCGGCGGTCGCGACGAGGTCGGGCAGGGAGGCAGGCTGGTCGGTCGGTGCCGCGGTGCGGGCGTCGTTGCTCATGGGTTCACGCTAACCCCGTGAGAACGCTGCCACGGGTGATTGCCCGAGGTGTGGTCGCGCGGAGCCCAGATGGGCCGGCCTGTGAACGGCCCCCACCTCCTTCTCGACACCGCTACTCCCCCGGGTACACGACCCCCAGCTGCGCGCGCGCCACGTCCATGACCCGCATCAGGTCGAGCGTGTCCTGCCACGTCATGCGCGGGCTCTCGGTCAGCCCCGCCGCGAGGCAGCGCGCGACCTCGGCCGCCTCGTACTGCTTGGCCCCCGTCGCGTACCCGTCGTACTCGCGCCGCGCACCGTCGGCCCACACCACGCTGAACGTCGTGGGCACCATGAACCGGTCCACGACCTCGATCCGGCCGCCCGTGCCCGCGACCACGAGCGACGTCGCCGACTGCGCCAGGACCGACGACGAGGCCGTGGCCGTCGCCCGGTCGCCGTACCGCAGCACCACGGTCGACTGGGCGTCCACCCCGGTGGGAGCCTGCAGACCGACGGCCGTGACGTCGTCGGGCATGCCCAGGAGGTCCGTCGCGAACGCGAGCGGGTAGATCCCGATGTCCAGCAGCGCGCCGCCCGCGAGCTCGGGCGCGAAGAGGCGGCTCGCCGGGTCGTACACCGCGTTCGAGCCGTACGACGCCGTGACCGACCGGACCTCGCCGATCTCCCCCTGCGCGATCAGCGCGCGGATCGCGGCGACGTGCGGCAGGTGCCGCGTGAGCACGGCCTCCATGACGAACACGCCCGCAGCCCGCGCCGCGTCCAGGACCTCGCGCGCCTCGGCCTCGTTGCGCGTGAACGCCTTCTCCACGAGCACGGGCTTGCCCGCCGCGATGGCCAGCAGCCCGTGCTCGCGGTGGTGCGAGTGCGGGGTCGCCACGTACACGACGTCCACCTCGGGGTCCGCGACGAGGGCCTCGTACGAGCCGTGCACCGTCGCCGAGGGCGCGTGCCGCTGCGCGAAGTCCCGCGCCCGGTGCGCGTCACGCGACCCCACGGCCGCCACGTGGCCCTGCGTGAACGCCCGCACCTCGTCGGCGAACGAGCCCGCGATCCTCCCCGCCCCCAGGATCCCCCAGCGCACGGGCGGGGCGTCCCCCGGGTCGGGCACGGCGTCGAGCACGTTCACCACTGCGTGAGAGACCATGCGCCCACGCTACTGCGGCCCCGGGGCGGACCGACCGGTCCGCCCCAGGGCCGCAGCCGTCATCGTGTCGTCAGGCGCTCGACCCCCGACGGCGCAGCGCCACGAGCGTGGCCCCGGCGCCGACCAGCAGCACGGCCGCACCCGCGGCCAGGCCGACCGTCGCACCCGTCGTGGCGAGCGCACCGTGCGCGGGCTTCTCCGTCGCCCTCGGAGTCGCCTCGACCGTCGGCGTCCTGGTCGGCGGGACGACCGAGGCGGGCGGCGTCGCCACGGGGGGCACCGTCGTCGGCGGGACCGGCGGGGACGTCAGGTCCACCGGGGTGACAGGGTTGTCGAGCGCGACCTCGACCACGCCCTCCGCACCGACCGTGACCTGCGCGCCACCCTCGACCGGGGTCACCCCCTCGCCCGAGAACACGGGCTCGCCCCAGGTCACACCGTCGATCGCTGCGGGCGAGACCTCGCGCAGGGTCACGACCGTCCCGGCGGCGAGACCGGGGATCGTGACCGTCGCACCGTCGGTCGCCGTGAGGCTGCCCGACGTCGTCTCGCCGTTCCGGTCCGTCGTGTAGTCGACGGTGAACGCGGTGCCCGCCGGGACCGACGCCGCCCCCTCGCCCGTGACGTGCTTGGTCAGGCGGAGCTCGCCGTTGCCGTCACCGTTGCCGTCACCACCGGCCGCCGCGTACTCGAGCACCCGCTGGTCGTCCCATCCGGTGCTGCCCGCGACCTGGTTGGCGAACGTGTCGCCGTCCTGCACGTCCGCGGGCAGCGACATCCGGTAGGTGAAGATGTACATGCGCGAGCCGTCCGTGACGGGGTCGACGAACGTCAGGTCGAACGACGAGCCGGCCGCGTCCGGGGTGTAGACGTACCCCGTCCCGGGGCTGAGGCGTACCGCGCTCGAGCCGTAGTCGCCGTCGTTCCAGTCGGCCAGCGGGACGTACGCGACGGCGAGCGAGTCGTCACGCATGGTCAGCCGCGAGTCGTAGGTGTCGGTCACGACCACGGGGCCACCGGCCGAGGCGGCGAGGAACTCGCTCGGCACGTAGACCTCCCAGACGGCGGTCCTGCCGTCCGTGCTGACCCAACCGCCCTTGACGGGCTGCTCCGGGGCGGACCAGCCGCTCCCGGGGATGACCTCGCCGCCCGGCACGGGAACCTCGATCACCACCTCGTCGCCCGTGGTGAACGCGAACGTGCCGCCCTCGCCCACGCTGCTGACCTGCGCGTAGAAGAACAGCGTGCCGTGGACGTTGGTCGCGGTCTCGACGAACGGGCTGAGCGTGCACACGAAGCCGTCCTGCGTCACGTCGCACGTCCCGACGACCGCGCCGGCGGGCGTCGTGAGGTCGAAAGACTGTGCGAACCCCGTCACACGAGGCGAGTCAGGGAACGCCAGCGTGAATGTGTCCCCGGCGCGCGAGCCGTCCGGCACGGCCCAGGTGGCCTCGATCCGGAGCGACTGCCACAGGTGCACCTCGTCCAGGGGCTGCGTGATCGTGACCGTCTTGATGGCGTCGAGCTCGGCGGCGGACGCTGTGCGGGGCATCGCGACGACGCCCACGAGCACGAGCAGGGCCGCGAGCGCCGTCGACAGCAGGCGCCACGCGAGCGTGGGGGGCGCCGTCGTAGGGGGCGCGGTCGTGGGGGGCGCGGTCGTGGGGGGCGCGGCGAGCACCGCCGCGTGCCGGGGGGATCCGGCCTGAGTGTTGTTCGTCATGATGGGCTCCTCGGGTGGTGCCCGGCGGTCCGGGGGGCGAGCCGTCGGGTCGCACGGGCCGGTGGTCCGTGGCAAGGGGGAGGACCGCGCCGCGTCGGTGTCTTGACGCGAGATCCGCGGACGTGTCGCACGTCACCCACCGCAGGGGCCACGATGGAGACGTTCCGACCGAAGGGAGCCCCGATGGAACCCGCCACGTCCCCGCCCGGCTCACCCGGCCCATCCGGCCCACCTGCACCCGCCCGCCCGGCGACCGGTCACGCGACCACGCTGCCCCCGGCCGCGCCTGACGGGACGGCGGCCTGGGCGCGCGACCTCGTCAAGACGTACGGCCAGGGCGAGACGGTCGTGCGTGCGCTCGACGGGGTCGACGTGGACTTCCGTGCGGCCGAGCTCACGGCGATCATGGGGCCGTCAGGCTCGGGCAAGTCGACGCTCATGCACTGCATGGCGGGCCTGGACTCGCCGACGTCGGGCCGGGTCGTGATCGACGGGACCGAGGTGAGCCGCCTCTCGCAGCGCCGCCTCACGGGCCTGCGGCGGACGCGGATCGGGTTCGTGTTCCAGTCGTACAACCTGGTTCCGACGCTCACGGCCGCGGAGAACATCACGCTCCCGCTCGACATCGCCCGGGTCCCGGTGGACCGGGCGTGGTTCGACGAGGTCGTCGGTGCCGTGGGGTTGGGCGACCGACTGCACCACCGGCCGGCCGAGCTCTCGGGCGGGCAGCAGCAGCGGGTCGCGTGCGCGCGGGCCCTGGTGTCGCGTCCGTCCGTGGTGTTCGCCGACGAGCCGACGGGCAACCTCGACTCGCGCTCGTCCGCGGAGGTCCTGGGGTTCCTGCGGAGGTCGGTCGACGAGCTGGGACAGACGGTCGTCATGGTCACGCACGACCCGCGCGCGGCCTCGTACGCGCACCGGGTCCTGTTCCTGACCGACGGGCAGATCACGGCCGACCTCGCGGCCCCGACGCGGCGCGACATCCTCGACGCTCTCGGGCAGGCGGAGGAGGACTGATGCTGCGGGTCGCGCTGCGCGGGGTCCGGGCGCACCTCGTCCGTTTCCTGCTGTCGACGCTCGCGGTGATGCTCGGGGTCGCGTTCGTCGTGGGGACGTTCACGTTCCGCGCGATGCTGTCCTCGACGTTCGACGAGATCATCGCGACGACGCTCGTGGCCGACGTGTACGTGCGCGGCGCCGAGGAGATCGACGACTCCACGACGGCGGGCAGCACGTTCGGGACGCCGCACTCCCCGGTGCCGGTCTCCCTCGCGGACACGGTCGCGGGGGTCGACGGCGTCGCGCGCGCCGTGCCCGACGCGTCGGGCACGATCGTCCTCGTCGCGGCGGACGGCACGGCCGTCACGACGTCGGGTCCGCCGAGCATCGGGATCGCGGTGGGGCCCGACGAGCCGACCGTGACGCTCGCGGGCGGCGCGTGGCCCGTGGGGCCTGCCGAGATCGCCCTGGAGGAGAGCGCCGCGTCGGCCGCCGACCTGACGACGGGGGACGCGACGACCGTGGTCCTGGCGGGAGCCCCCCAGCCCGTCACAGTGACGGGGATCTTCGCGATCGAGGCGGCAGCGGCCGGCACCATCCTCGTGGGGCTCGACCCCGCGACCGCGCTCGCGACCTACGCCCCCGACGGCACGGTCCCCACGATCTCGGTCTACGCCGCGGGCGACGTGTCCGAGGAGGTGCTGGCCGGGCGCGTGGCCGAGGTCCTCCCGGCAGGTGCGGAGTCCCTCACGGGTGAGGCCCTGCGTGAAGAGGCCCGCCAGGGTGTCGAGCAGATCCTCGGCTTCGTCGAGACGTTCCTGCTGGTCTTCGCCGCCATCGCGCTGTTCGTGGGTGCCTTCATCATCGCCAACACGTTCGCGATGTCGGTGCGCGAGCGTCAGCGCGAGTTCGCCCTGCTGCGGGCTCTCGGGGCCTCGCCCGCGCAGGTGTTCGCGTCGATCCTGGCGCAGGCCGTCGCGGTCGGGATCATCGGCGCGGCGACGGGTGTGGTGCTGGGCCGGGTGCTGGTCAGCGGCCTGCGCGCGGTGTTCGGCTCGACGGGCCTGGAGCTCTCGGGTCGTGTGCCGTTGAGCGCGACCTCTGTCGTGATCGCGATCTCGCTCGGGGTCCTGGTGAGCGTGGTCGCGGCCGCGGTCCCGGGCCGTCGCGCGGCCCTGACTCCCCCGGTCCAGGCCATGCACGACGACGTCGCACCGGACCGCGGGACCGGCACCCGGGCGGTGGTCGGGCTGGTGCTGGTGGTGGTCGGCGCAGGGCTCCTGATCCTGGCCTCACGGCTGGGGAGCTCGGCCTCGGCCGACCCGACCGGGTGGGCAGTGGTCGACGACCTCAACCCACGGGTCCTGCTCGCGGTCGGCGCGAGCGCCGCGCTCGTGGGTGTCCTCGTCCTGTCCCCCGCGATCGCCGGTGCCGTCATCACGGTGCTCGCCGTGCCCGCCGTGGCCGCGATCCGCCCCCTCGGCCGACTGGCGCGCGGCAACGTCACGCGCAGCCCCCGCCGCACCTCGAACACGGCCGGGGCGCTGCTGATCGGGATGGCCCTCGTGAGCGCGACCGGGGTCATCGCCGCCTCGACGCAGGCCTCGGTCCGGTCGATCGTCGACGAGCAGGTGCGGGCCGACTACGTGGTCCAGGCCGCCGCCGCCACGGGTGCGCTCCCCCCAGGGGTCACCGACGCCGTGACCGGGCTCCCCGCCGTCGGGCAGGCGCTCCCGCTGCGGCTCGGGACGCTCGACGTCGCGGGCGAGCCCAGCGGGGCCACGGTCGTGCCGCCCGGGTTCTTCACCGAGGCGCTCGACGCGCCCGTGGTCGAGGGCGACCCCGACCAGGCCCTCGCCGACGGCGAGGCGGTGGTGCGCCGGACCGCTGCGCGCGACCACGGCTGGGCGGTCGGCGACTCCCTGACCCTCACGAGCGACGACGGCACCCGGACGCAGGACGTGAGCGTCGGGGCGATCATCGACACCCAGGTCATCTCGTCCGACGTGGTCCTCGCCGACGCGACGTACGCGGACGTCGGGGCCGCCGAGATCCCGACGTACGCCGTGTACGTCACGGCCGCCCCGGGGACCACGACCACCGAGCTGCGCGCCGCGCTCACCGAGGCCGTCAAGCCCTTCCTCGTGGTCTCGGTGCTCGACCGCGAGGACCTCGCCAACGCGGCCGCGGCGCAGGTGGACCAGGTCCTCGTGATCCTCTACGCGCTGCTCGGGCTGTCGATCGTCATCGCGCTGCTCGGCATCGTCAACACGCTCGCGCTGTCGATCATCGAGCGCACGCGGGAGATCGGGCTGCTGCGCGCAGTGGGGCTCGGACGCCTCCAGCTCGCGGGCATCATCACGATCGAGTCGGTCCTGACCGCGGTCTACGGTACGGTGCTGGGCGTGCTCACGGGCATCGCGATCGCGGCCGCCCTGCCGGGGGTGCTCGCCGAGCAGGGCCTCACGAGTCTCGCGATCCCCTGGGGCCAGGTGCTCGCGGTCCTGGGGCTCGCCGTCGTGATCGGGCTCGTCGCGAGCGTCTGGCCGGGCATCCGGGCCTCACGCCTGCCCGTGCTGGAGGCCGTCACGGTCGACTGACCACCACGTCTCGGACGGCGGGACGACGACGGACGTCACACGGCCCCACCGGGCGGTCGGGCGTGCCTCGACATAGCGTCGAGGTGTCGGCGGTCCGCGAGGAGCGACCCTCCGCGCGGGTCCGGTGACGTCCTGTCCAGCACTCCGAGGAGGCCCCCATGTCCGAGATCCCGATCCGCACCCTCATCAGCCCCCTGCGCTACGTGCAGTCGCGCGGCGCGCTGTCCCGGCTCGGTGAGTTCGTCGCCCCGATCGGCACCAAGCCGCTGCTCGTGGCCGACGACGTGGTGTGGGAGATCGTCGAGGACACCGTCGCCGAGTCGTTCCAGGCCGCGAACCTGCGCCGCGAGCGCGAGGGCTTCGGCACGTACGCGACCGCGGCCGCCGTCGACCACCTCGCACGGCGCATCCGCGAGAGCGGCGCCGACGTGATCGTGGGCATCGGTGGCGGCAGCACCATCGACGCGGTCAAGGCCGCCGGGCACCTCGAAGGAATCCGCTGGGTCTCGGTGCCGACCCTTGCGTCGACCGACGCGCCGTGCTCCGCGCTGTCCGTGATCTACACCGAGGACGGTGCGTTCGAGGAGTACCGCTTCTTCCCGCACAACCCCGACCTGGTCCTCGTGGACACCCAGCTCGTCGCGAACGCCCCGGTGAGGTTCCTCGTCGCGGGCATCGGCGACGCGCTCGCCACCTGGATCGAGGCGCGCGCCGTGGCCAAGGCCAACGCGACGACCATGGCGGGCGGCCTGCCGCTCATCACGGGCACCGCGCTCGCCGAGCTCTCCTGGAAGATCCTGTGGGAGAGCTCGCTGCCCGCGATCGAAGCCGTCAAGGAGCACCTCGTCACGCCCGCGGTCGACGCCGTGGTCGAGGCCAACACCCTGCTGTCCGGGCTGGGCTTCGAGTCGGGCGGCCTCGCCGCGGCCCACGCGATCCACAACGGACTCACGGCAGCACCGCAGACCCACGGCCTCACGCACGGCCAGAAGGTCAACATCGGCTCGCTGACCCAGCTCGTGCTGGAGGGCGCCCCGTCGCAGGAGGTCCGCGACTTCGTGGAGTTCACGACGCGCGTCGGGCTGCCCAACACGCTCACCGAGATCGGGCTCACGACGGCCGACGTGGGCGACCTGCGCCGCGTCGCCGAGGCAGCGACCGCCCCCGGCGAGACCATCCACGCGATGCCCTTCGAGGTCCGCGTGCCCGAGCTCGTCGACGCGCTGCGCTCGATCGAGGGACTGTCGCGCTCGATCCGCGCGGACGCGGGCCTGCCCGAGCCGGTCGCGCACACGCACCACTGAGGTTCCGCGCGACAAAGGCCCCGGGCCCGCTCCCTCAGGGGTGCAGGTCCGGGGCCTTCGTCACGCGCGGGCCGGTTCGGGGGCCCTCTCCCGAGAGCTCCGAGCCGCGACCGCTACTTCTTCTCGGCCGACGCCTTCTTGACCGGGGCCTTCTTCGCAGCGGGCTTCTTCGCCGGGGCCTTGCGGGCCGGGGCCTTCTTCTTCGCCGGGCCCGCCGCGCGCTTCTCCGCGAGGAGCTCGATGGCCTTCTCCGGAGTGATGGACTCGGGCGTCAGGTCGCGCGGCAGCGTCCGGTTCGTCTCGCCGTCCGTGACGTACGCGCCGAAGCGGCCGTCCTTGACGACGATGGGCTTGCCCGACGTCGGGTCCTCACCGAGCTCGCGAAGCGGCGGGGTGGCCGTGGCACCGCGACCGCGCTTGGGCTGCTTGTACAGCTCGAGCGCCTCCTCGAGCGTGACCGTGAACATGGCCTCCTCGGACGGGAGGGTGCGCGAGTCCGTGCCCTTCTTGAGGTACGGACCGTAGCGGCCGTTCTGCGCGGTGATCTCGACACCCGTCTCCGGGTCCGTGCCGACGACGCGCGGCAGCGACAGCAGCCGGAGCGCGTCCTCGAGCGTCACGGTGTCGAGGCTCATGTCCTTGAGCAGCGACGCCGTGCGGGGCTTGGGCAGCGCGGCCTTGGCCTTCTTGAGCGCCGCGGCCGACAGCCCCTCGTCGAACGTCGGCTCGGGGAGCTGCTCGGTCACGTACGGGCCGTAACGTCCCGCGCGGGCCACGACGGGGTTCCCCGACCCGGGGTCGGTGCCGAGGACCCGACCGTCGTCGGCGCCCGCGGCAAGCAGCTCGCGCGCCTTGTCGACCGTGAGCTCGTCGGGGGCCAGGTCGTCGGGCACCGAGGCGCGCGGCGGGTTCTCCCCCTCCTTGACCGGGACGGACAGATCTTCGACGTACGGCCCGTACCGACCTACGCGGAGCTGGATCCCCTCACCGATCTGGACCGAGTTGATGTCGCGCGCGTCGATCTCGCCGAGGTCGTCGACGAGCTGGCGCAGCCCCTCGCCCTCCTCACGGCCCGTGCCGTCCCCGAAGTAGAACCGGGTCAGCCAGGCGACGCGGTCCTTGTCGCCGGCGGCGATCGCGTCGAGGTCGGCCTCCATCTCCGCGGTGAAGTCGTAGTCGATGAGCCACTCGAAGTGCTCCTCCAGGAGCCGGATCACGGCGAACGCGAGCCAGCTCGGGACCAGAGCCTGGCCGCGCGACAGCACGTACCCGCGGTCCTGGATCGTCGAGATCGTCGACGCGAACGTGGACGGGCGCCCGATGCCGCGCTCCTCGAGCGCCTTGATGAGGCTGGCCTCGGTGTAGCGCGGGGGTGCGGACGTCGAGTGACCGTCAGCGGTCAGGTCCCGGCCGCCGAGCAGGTCGCCCTCGCTCATCTGGGGCAGGCGGGCGTCCTCGTCGTTGCGCCGGCGGCCGGACTTCGCGGAGGTGCCGTCGGCCGTCTCCGCGCCGTCGTCGGTGCCCTCCTCGTACGCGGCGAGGAAGCCGCGGAACGAGATGACCGTGCCGGAGGCCGCGAACACGGCCTCGGGGGCCGGGCCGTCCGGCACGAACGTCTTGCCCGAGAGCGGGGCCACCGCGGTCAGGCCGATCGGCGCAGCCAGCCGCACCGACGCCGTCGACCCCTTGGCGTCCGCCATCTGCGACGCGACCGTGCGCTTCCAGATGAGCTCGTACAGCTTGAACTGGTCGCCGCTGATCTCGCGGGCGACCTGGGCCGGTGTGCGGAACGAGTCGCCGGCGGGGCGGATGGCCTCGTGGGCCTCCTGCGCGCCCTTCGCCTTCGACGCGTAGACGCGCGGCGAACCGGGCACGAACTCGGGCCCGTACAGCTCGGCGGCCTGGCGACGCGCGGCGTCCGTGGCCTCGGCCGACAACGACGGGGAGTCCGTACGCATGTAGGTGATGTAGCCGTTCTCGTACAGCGCCTGCGCGGTACGCATGGTCTGCCGCGAGTTGAAGCGGAGCTTGCGGCTCGCCTCCTGCTGGAGCGTCGACGTCGTGAACGGCGCCGCCGGACGGCGCGTGTACGGCTTGGTCTCGAGGCTGCGGACCGCGAAGTCGGCCCCCTCGAGCCCACCGACCACGAGCGAGGCGGCCTGCTCGTCGAGCTGGACCACGCCGTCACGCGCCGCCGCGGGCTTGAGCTGCCCACGGTCGTCGAAGTCGCGGCCAGAGGCGACGCGCGCCCCGCCGAACTGGACCAGGCGGGCGTCGAAGCTCTTGTCGGCGTCCTCGGCGCTGGGGTCGGCGAGCGAGAACGTGCCGGACACGTCCCAGTACTCGGCGGCGACGAACGCCATGCGCTCACGCTCACGCTCGACGACCAGGCGCGTCGCGACCGACTGGACGCGCCCCGCGGACAGCCCCTGGCGGACCTTGCGCCACAGGACCGGCGAGACCTCGTAGCCGTAGAGACGGTCGAGGATGCGCCGCGTCTCCTGGGCGTCGACCAGGTGCTCGTCGAGGTCGCGCGTGTTCTCGAGCGCACGCTCGATGGCCTCTCGCGTGATCTCGTGGAAGACCATGCGGTGCACAGGCACCTTGGGCTTGAGCTCCTCGAGCAGGTGCCACGCGATGGCCTCGCCCTCACGGTCCTCGTCGGTCGCGAGGTAGAGCTCGTCGGCGTTCTTCAAGGCGCGCTTGAGCTCCGCGACCTTCTTCTTCTTGTCCGCGTACACCTCGTAGTAGGGCTCGAAGCCCTCGTCGACGTTGACCGCGAACTTGCCGAACGGCCCCTTCTTCATGTCGGCGGGCAGCTCGGACGGCTGCGGGAGGTCGCGGATGTGCCCGACGCTCGACTCCACCTCGAAGTCGTCACCGAGGTAGCCCTGGATCTTGCGTGCCTTCGTGGGGGACTCCACGATGACGAGCTTGCGACCTGAGGACATCCGTTCCTGCTTTCCGTTGCTGCTGGTGCGGCTCGTACCCGGAGCGATCTCCGGGTGGGCCGAGGTGCTGAGGTGGGGTCCGGCGTCGGGCAGAGGCAGGGCACACGACCCCACCGTCCCGTTCCCACCGGCAGCCTATGACGTTACGCCACTGGCGCCAGGCGGCACCTTATCCGTTGTGGACGGCCCCCGTGGCCGGGGCTCGCGGTCGTCGGGGACGCCTGCACGGGCGCACCGTCCCCAGATCTGTGGACGACGGTCACGTCTCGGGACGGGACGTCGCCTGGCGGAGCAGGAGCAGCACGGCGAACGAGATCGCCGTCACGGCGACCACCCCCAGCGCCCCGCCCACGTACGCCGTGGTCTCGGCGAGGTCGGTCATGTCCCAGCTCGCGGGATGGACCTCGCGCAGGCACCACGCGGCACCGAGCAGGGCAGCCCCGGCCCCCAGGAACAGCAGCACCGCCACGACGACCGAACCGGGGTAGGCACCGCTGCCGCGCGCCGGGACCGGGTCGAGCGCGCTCGTGGGGGTGAGCGCGAGCGCGAGCGCGGTCCACGCGGTCACGACGAGGAGCGCCGCGACCACGTCGCTCGGTCGGTGCCAGTGACCGATCAGGGTCGAGACTCCCGTGGCGGCCGTGTACGTCCCGCCCAGGACCGCGACGACCGGGCGCGCCGCCCGCGGGACGGCGAGCAGCAGCGCGACCGCGACCGAGGCCGCGACCGTGGTGTGCCCGCTGGGCAGCGTGTTCCCCACGCCCCACCCGCCGCCGATCAGGTCCGGTCGGTCGAGGACCGACTTCTTGAGGAGCTGGGTCGTGATGTTCGACCCGACCACGACGAACGCGACCTGGACCGCGAGCCCCCAGCGCCGACGCAGCAGCGCGATCCCCATGGCCGTGCCCAGGCCCAGCACGACGAAGCTGACCGAGACGACGTCGAGCACGGGCTCCCCGAGCGCCCACAGCGTGCCGCGACCGTAGTCGGACCCGCGCAGCGCCGCCTGGTCCAGGTGCTGCCCCTCCTCGGTCGCGACGAAGTACTGCCAGACCTGCCACACGAGGACGACCGCCGCGAGGGCCGTCATGCTCGCCGCGACACGAGCACCGACGTGCGTCGCCCCCGTGCTCGGCGCGTGCACGGGGCGCGCCCCGACGGCCCGCGGGGGACCCAGCGGGCGTGCGGTCGGCTGCGTCGTCGGAGGAGGAGGGAAGCTCACCCGTCCACCGTAGGTCACCGCGTGTGGGGATCCGGCGAAGAGAACGGGCAGGTCAGGGCGTGGCGGCGGGTGGTCCTCCGCGCAGGCGACGGCAACGCCCACCCGCGAGCGCCGCCTCGACCCGGTCCGCACCCTCACAGTCGGTTCATAGGAACGCCACAGGCACGACCGAGACAGCGCGCGCACGATGGACCCATGACCACGACCCCCGCGCCCACGGAACCCCTCGTCTCCCCGCGCGCCGCCGAACGCCTGACCCGGGCCGACGGCTCGCCCGTGCGCGTCCTCGTGGTCGACGACGAGCCCAACCTCGCCGAGCTCCTCACCTCGGCGCTGCGCTACGAGGGATGGGACGTCTCGACCGCCCTCGACGGGCAGTCCGCGATCCGCACGGCCCGTGACGTCGGGCCCGACGTGATCGTGCTCGACGTCATGCTGCCCGACCTCGACGGCCTCACCGTGCTGCGCCGCATCCGCGCGAACTCGCCCGACCTCCCCGTCCTGTTCCTCACGGCCCGCGACACCGTCGAGGACCGCATCGCGGGACTCACCGCGGGCGGCGACGACTACGTGACCAAGCCGTTCAGCCTCGAAGAGGTCGTGGCCAGGCTGCGCGGCCTCATGCGCCGCGGCGGCGCGACCGCCGCCCGCGAGGACTCGACCGTCGTGGTCGGCGACCTGGTCCTCGACGAGGACTCGCACGAGGTGTTCCGCGGCGGCGACCCCGTCCACCTGTCGGCGACCGAGTTCGAGCTCCTGCGGTACCTCATGCGCAACGCCCGGCGCGTCATGTCCAAGCCGCAGATCCTCGACCGCGTGTGGAACTACGACTTCCGCGGGCAGGCCAACATCGTCGAGCTCTACATCTCCTACCTGCGCCGCAAGATCGACAAGGGCCGCGAGCCCATGATCCACACGCTGCGCGGCGTCGGGTACGTCATCAAGCCCGCCGAGGGAGCGTCGTCGCCGGCGGACGGCGCTCCCGACGGCGCCGCGAAGGCCTGACGCGTGACCTCACCCCGGGCGTCGGCCACCGCCCGACCGCGCACCCTGCGCCGACAGCTCGTCGTCGTCCTCGTCGCGATCCTGCTCGTCCTCAGCGTCGCGCTCGCCGTCAGCTCAGCGCTCGCGCTGCGCACCAGCCTCGTCGACCGCCTCGACGACGAGCTCGTCCAGGCGAGCCAGCGCGCCGAGCGCGGGCCTTTCGACCGGCCGGGCGACCCGGCCCAGGACCCCGGCGCAGGGACCTCCCCGGGCGAGGTGCCGTCGTCAGGTGAGGCTCCGTCGTCGGGCACGGAGAACGGCGACCCTCTGCCTCCCGGTCAGGGCGCCGGGACCGTGGACGTCGTCTACTCGGGCGGCGAGGTGCGGTTCGCCGGGTACATCGACGCGTCCGGCAACCTCCAGCAGCTCACGGACGGACAGGTCGCCGAGCTCGAGACCGTGCCCGCCGACGACCGCCCCCACACGGTCGAGGTGAGCGGCCTCGGCTCGTTCCGCGCCGTCTCGACCACGACCCAGCGGGGCGAGCCCAGCATCACCGCGATGAGCACGTCCGCGGTGACCGAGACGCTCGAACGCTACCTGCTCGTCGAGGCCGGGCTCGTGATCGCAGGGATCGTGCTCGCGTCGGTGCTCGGGACCTGGCTCGTCCGCCGCTCCCTGCGGCCCCTCGACTCGGTCGCCGACGCCGCCGTGCACGTGTCCGAGCTGCCCCTGGACCGGGGAGAGGTCGGCGAGATCCCGCGCGTCGACGAGCAGTTCACGGACGAGCGGACCGAGGTCGGGCAGGTCGGCGCGGCGCTCAACCGCATGCTCGACCACGTCGAGGCGTCCCTCACCGCCCGCCACGAGTCCGAGACACAGGTCCGCCAGTTCGTCGCCGACGCGAGCCACGAGCTGCGCACGCCCCTCGCGTCGATCCGCGGGTACTCGGAGCTCGTGCGCCGCTCCCCCGACGACGTGCCGCCCGACACCCTGCGCGCGCTCGACCGTATCGAGTCCGAGGCGCTGCGCATGGGTGAGCTCGTCGAGGACCTCCTGCTGCTCGCCCGGCTCGACGCCGGCCGACCGCTCGACCGGGAGCCCGTGGATCTCGCGGCGCTCGCGATCGACGCGGTCGCCGACGCCCACGCGGCCAGTCGCGACCACGTGTGGGAGCTGGACCTGCCGCTCGCGGGGGGCGAGGACCCGATGCTCGAGGGCGACGGCCACACCGCCGAGGGTGACGGACCTCCCGCCGAGGGTGACGGGAACCCGGCCGAGGGCGACGCGCTGTGGGCCGATGGCGACGACACGTTCGACATCCCCGACGTCACGGTCGTGGGTGACGAAGCGCGTCTGCGCCAGGTCTTCACGAACCTGCTGGGCAACGCCCGCGTCCACACCCCGCCGGGCACGCGCGTGGTCGTGCGTCTGCGGCCCGACGGCGACGACCACGTCGTCCTGTCCGTGACCGACGACGGCCCCGGCATCCCGCCCGCCCTGCTGCCGTCGCTGTTCCAACGGTTCAGCCGCGGCGACTCGGCACGCAACCGGGTAGGCGGCTCGACCGGGCTGGGCCTCGCGATCGCGCAGGCCGTGGTCCAGGCGCACGGCGGCGAGATCACGGTGCACGACGCGGGCCCGGCTCCGTCGTCGGGCACGACGTTCGAGGTCCGCCTGCCGCGCGGCTGACGTCCCTCGTCGAACATGCGGTGGGCGTCCGCCGAACATGTGGTTGGCGTCCGGAAAGGGACGAAACCGAACGCCAACCGCATGCTCGGCACCGAAGAGGTACCCGGAGACACCGCTCAGAGGGCCGCGTGGGCCTCCTTCTCCTGCTGGTACTCCTCGATCGTCAAGGTCCGCAGGCGCGAGTTGCGGCCCGTCGGGTTGTCGACGTAGCCCACGGCCGAGATGTACGGCTCGATGACGTGGATCTTCTGCAGCGGCGTCACGATGAGCAGCTGGAGCCCGAGGCTCTTGAAGAGCTCGAGCGCGAACCGCGTCGACTCGTCCGACCCGCGGCCGAACGCCTCGTCGATCACGACGAACCGGAACGCCTTGGACCGCACCGCGCCCCAGTCGAGCTTGAACTGGTACGCGAGCGAGGCTGCGAGGATCGTGTAGGCGAGCTTCTCCTTCTGACCGCCGGACTTGCCGCCCGAGTCGGAGTAGTGCTCGTGCTCGACGTCGTCCTCGCGCGACCGCTCGGAGGCCGAGAGCACGAACCAGCTCCGCACGTCGGTCACGCGACGCTTCCACGCCTCGTCGGCCTCGGCCTGCCCCTCACGTCCGCGGAAGCGCTCGACGATCGCCTTGACCCGCAGGAACCGCTCCTCCGAGTAGTACGCGACGGTCTCCTCGCCCGTGTCCTCGTCACGGCGCCCCTCGAGGTCGAGCCCCAGGGCGCCGTCGGTGCACGCCCGCAGGTCCGCCCGGAACTCGCGCACCTCGGTGTTGGGCGTGGGCGCCATCTCGAGGCGGATGTACCGGCCGGGGTTGTAGTCGATCGCGCGCAGCGAGTCGTTGATGATCTCGACGCGCTCGCGGATCAGGTCCGCCTGCTTGGAGAGCTCGGCGTGGAAGCCCGCGATGTCGCGGATCGTGTTGGTGTTGAGGTACGTCTTGAAGTCGACCTCGAAGCGCGGCAGGTCGTCGCGCGTGAGCCGTTCGTGCAGCGCCCGGTACTCGGGGGCCGAGCGCACGTCGTTGTCGAGCTCGGTCGTCTCGACGGGGTACGCGGCGCGGAACGCCGTCATCTGCGCGGCGATGCGCGTCCCGAGCTGCCCCTGCCGGGCCTGCGCCTCCTCGACCCGGCTCGTGAGCCGGGTGCGCAGCGCGCTCTCGATCGCGTCGGGCTCGACGTCACCCGGCGCGCCGCCCTGGGCGGTGGCCTGGTCGCGGGCCTCGGCGTCGAACAGCCGGGCGAGCTCGTCCCCGAGTGCCGCGTCGAGCGGACCCTGCTCGGTGAGCACGCGCGCCGACCGGTCGCGCTGCGTGCGCGCGCTGTCGAGAGCGTGCTTGTCGGCGCCGGCCGCCGAGAGCAGCGCGTCCCGCTCGGACGCGATGCCCGCAGCCCGGCGCGCGAGGTCGCGGAGCTGGTCGGCGATGCGGCTGAGCTCGGTCGACGCGCCCTCGATGCGCCGCTTCTCCTCGTGGAGCTCGGCGATCGCCCGCACGGGCTCCTCCCAGTCGAGCTCGCGCCACTCGCGGAACACGTCGAGCCGGTTGAGCGCACCCGACCGCGAGATCGCCTCGTTCTTCTCGCGCCCGACCGCGTCCCGCCGCTCCTCCAGGGCCGTGCGCCGCGTCGTGACGTCGGTGGCCTCGTCGAGCAGCGCGTCGATCTTGCCCTGGTTGCTCCAACCGAGGACGTAGCCGCTGCGGTCGCGGACGGCGCGGCGGTCGTCCTTCTCGTGGTGGCTCGCCGAGTGCTTGACCTGCCCCTCGCGCGTCACGGCACGCGGCACGCGCTGGAAGTCCGCGAGCGCCTCGGCGCACACGTAGTCCGCGCGGCGTTCGAGCTCGTCGCTCAGCCAGGTCGCGAGGTCGCCGTCCTTGACCTCGAGCAGGTCCGCGAGGAGCGGCCCGTCGTCCCGGCTCGCGGGCGTCCCGACGGCGCCGCGCCCCTTCCCCGAGCGGCCACCGGTGGGCGCGGGCACCCGGTGGTAGACGAGCTTGGACCGCAGGTCGTGCGAGTTGATCCACGCCGAGACGGCGTCGTAGTGCTGGGCGGGCACGAGGAGCGAGAGCGCGAAGCCGCGCAGGACGCGCTCGGCGGCGCCCTCCCACTCGGCGTGCTCGGCGCGCACGCCGATGAGCTCGCCCGCGAAGGGCAGGTCGGCCTCAGTGAGCCCGACGTCGGAGCACAGGCGCGAGCGCAGGTCCAGGCTCGTGCGGGGCAGGTTGGACTCGCGGTCGGCCAGCGACGTGAGCTCGGCGTTGATCTCGCGGGCCTCGGCCTCGACGGCGCGCAGCTCGGCCGCGACCTCCCCTGCGCGACCCTCGATCTCGCCGAGGGCGTCCTGCGCCTGCGACTGCAGGTCGGCCGTGCGTTCGCGCAGCGCCGCGAACTCGTCCCTCGACGTCACGGGCTCCAGGCTCGCGGCGGCCAGGTAGCGCGCGTACTCGTCGGCCTTGGCGCGGCGCTCGGCCCGCTCGACCTCGCGCCGCGCGACCTCGCCCTCGATCTGCGCGAGCCGGTCGCCGCCGTGCCCGGCGCGTTCGACCTCGAGCCGTTGGCGCTCGGCGTCGAGCAGCGCGAGCTCCTCCTTGAGGCGGTCGAGGCCGTCGGCGCGGGCTGCGGTCGACGCCTCGAGCTCGCCGATGCGCGCGTCGAGCCCCTCGACCCGGCGCCCCGCGGTGAAGCCTCGCAGGGCCTCGCGCTGGGCGGACAGGGTCCGCACCTGCTCGCCCGCGGCGTCGTACGCGTCGGCGTCGGCGAGCAGGGGCGCGAGCTGGTCGATCTGCGCGCGGGCCTTGACCACGGCGTCGTGCGCGCTCGTGAGGTCGTCGAAGTGCGCGACGAGCTTCTCGGTCCAGCGGGCCGCGTCGAACGGTTCGAGCATGTGCTCTCGCACGAACTCGTTGAGGTCGCCGACCGACTTCATCGACACGGTCTGGTGGAACAGCTCCATGGCCTGCTCGGACTCGATGCCGAGCAGGCGGCGGAAGTCGCGCCCGTACTCAGGGAAGTGGTCGCGGACCTGCGCGCCGGACTCGCGCAGGCGGCGGCGCAGGACGTTGATGTCGCCGTCGAAGCCCGCGAAGTCGTCGGCGATCGTCATGGGTGACGTGCTGGTGACGTAGAAGCGCTCGGGCTGGCCCTGTGCGCCGTCCTTGAGCCAGAACACCTGGGCCAGCACGGCGCGCGAGTCGAAGCCGCGGTTGGCGAACTCGCCCAGGATGACGGAATAGGTGTGGCCGCGGCGCAGGCCAACGTGCCGGGAGGCGCCCGTGACCTCGTTGCGCTCGGACTTGTAGTGCCCGGCGACGTAGGAGCGCAGCGTGCGCTCGCGCGTGTCCGCGCCGGCGGCCTTGTTGTAGCTGATGCGGTTCGCGGGGAGCAGCAGCGTCGTGATGGCGTCGACGATGGTCGACTTGCCCGAGCCGATGTCGCCCGTGAGCAGCGCGTTGCGCCCTTCGAGCTCGAAGCTCCACGCGTACTTGTCGAACGTGCCCCAGTTGAGGACCTCGAGCCGGTCGAGGCGGTAGCCCGACCGTTGGTCCAGGTCCGCCGCCGCGTCGTGCAGCTCGACCGCGCTGAACAGTGCCTCGGCCATCAGGCCTCCTCGTGGGTCGTGCCGGTGCCGGGCTCGGTGCCGAGCATGCGGTTGGCGTCGGGTTCGGGCCCGTTCTCGACGTCAACCGCATGCTCGGCCTGCGACAACCGCATGGTCGGCGCACCCGCGGGTGCTCCGTCGTCGGGCAGGAGCGCTCCCCCGTCGCGCGACGCGAGCTCGGCCGCGTACTCCGCGAGGCGCGCGTCGAAGTCCGCGAGCCACTGCCCGTCGACGAACGCCTTGAGGATGCGCCGCACCTCGTACGTGTCCGGGGTGTCGGGCACGGGTCGCAGGAACCCGAGCTCGACGACGCGGCGCACGTTGGCCTCGACGCGGTCGCGCGCGCGGGCCTCGTTGCTGGACCCGGGCAGGAAGACGCGGACGAGGTCCACGATCTCGTCGCGCGTCAGGACCAGGCGCGTGTCGCCGCCCTCGGAGTCGAACTGCGCGAGGCGCTTGCGCAGCAGCGCGAGCAGCAGGCTCACGTCGAACGACAGCTCGCGGCGCGCGACGAGGCGCGGGATGAACGTGCCGTCGTGCTCCTCCTCGGGTTGTGCGCGCAGGTACGCGTACCCCTCGGACTCGTCGATCACGATCTCCAGGCCCAGCGTCGCGACGAAGTCCCGCGCCTGCGCCTCGAGCGCGAGCAGGTCGCGCCATGTGCGCGTGCCCGCCTCGCGGTAGACGACGCCCTTGACGAGCGAGGTCACGACGAGCGAGAGCTCGGGGCTGGGCCCACCGGTCTGCCCGGGGCGTTCGGTCCGGACGGGCTGCTGGCTCACGGGGTTCCCTCCTGGGAAGACGGCTGGGTTTGCTTCCGGCCCGACGGGGGGTCGGGCGGAGCGGACGGTTGCTCGGCCGCGACGGGTGGTGCCTGCGCGAGCGAGCGGGCGACCGCGCCCGCGAGGTCCTTGGCCCCGGTCCGGGCGAACGTGACGCGTGGGACGCGGGCGACGCGCACGCGCGGCCCGGCGGGCCCCGGGCGGGACCCGTCGTCGACCGCGGCGCCCGGGGCGTCGGTGGCTCCTGCGGCCTCGTCCTCGGCGCCTGACGCACCGCCGGGGCCGCCCGGCACGGCGTCGACGTCGTCGACCACCCACCGCACCTCGTCGGTGTGCGCGGGGTCGTGCACGACGGCGAAGCGCGGGTCGTCGAGCGACAGGTACGTCACGAGCTCCGCGAGTCCTTGCTCGAGCGGGTTCTCCTCGACGAGCTGCGCGAGCGAGACCTGGCCCCGGCGTCGCAACGCGTCGCGGACGGTGCGGCTCAGGCGCTCGGGGTCGACGTGGACCTGCGTGAACAGGGCCGACGCGTCGAAGTCGGCGACGCCCGCGGTCACGCCCTCGCTCGCGAGCGGCTCCTGGTGCTGGGGCCGGTAGAGGGGGCGCTCGGTCGGCAGGTGCACGTCGACCGAGGTGGCGTCCATGGTCGTCGCGAGCGGCCCCGTGTCGGCGGCCCCCAGGCGCAGGCGGTCCGGTGTGTCGCGCAGCGCGAGGGCGCGCGACTCGATGCTGCGCAGCACGTCGATCACGCGCCGGTTCTCGAGCCACACCTGGTCGTCGAGGAAGCGGCGGAGCTGCTCGGACAGGACGCGCACGGTCGACTGCGTGCGCTCGCCCGCGTCGAGCCAGTCGTAGTGGATGCGGCGCAGGCGGCGTCCGGCCGCACGACCCGTGACGCCGGGGGCGGCCTCGCCGTCGTCCCCGACCTGCTCCTCGAGCGCGGGCAGGGCCTGGACCTTCTCGACGAGCTCGGCGAACTCCTCCTGCCGCTGGCGGTCGAGGAGGAAGTCGTAGAACGCGTGGAAGCTGCGCCCCTGGTCCGAGTCCGCGATCGCGGACCGGCTCCCGACGACCGCGTCCAGCAGGTCGCCCTTGGCGCCGTCCCAACCCGTGATGCGTTCGCGCATCTCGCGGTCGAGGGTCCGGAAGTTCGCCTCGACCTCCCGGAAGTCCGCGAGCAGGTCGGCGGCCGTGCCCGTGAGCTGCTGGTAGCGGTCGCGCTGGGCCGCGGCGTCGAGCAGCGAGAGCTGGCCTGCGCGCACGCGCTCGATCTCCTCGTCGATCCGCGCCCGCCGCGCCTCGAGCTCGCGCAGGCGCGCGTCGGCGTCGGACTCGGTGCCGACCGTGAGCTGGCGCAACAGCTCGAAGACCGTGTTGAGGCGTGACTCCGTGCCGACGAAGCTGCGCTCACGCAGCGCGGAGACCCACGAGACGGCCTTCTCGACGGCCGGGGTCGCGTCGTAGTGCGCCTCCTCCGAGCCCGTCGGGTAGAACTTGCGCAGCCAGCCCTGCTCGGGCGCGGCCCAGTGGTCGAGGTAGGCCTTGGGCGAGCGCGGGTACCTGCGCGCCCCGGCCGCGGTCTCCCCTTCTGCGTCCGCCCCCTCCTGCCCGACGACGTCGCTCGCCACCGTGGTCCCGTCACCGTCGGTCGCGGGCCGGGGCTGCGCACGGGCAGGCACCGGACCGTCGATCGCGTACAGCGCGTCGTCCAGGAGGGAGACCAGCTCGGCCTCACCGATCGAGCGGACGTTCTGCTCGACGAAGACCGTGCCCAGGAAGCTCAGTGCGAGCGGGGCGTTGTCCGAGCGCAGGAGGCGCCAGGCGGGGGTGCGCCGCAGGGCGTCGATGTCGTCGTGCTGCACTCAGGCCCTCTCGCGCGTGTCCGGTGTCGGTGTCGACCGGGGCTGGGTCGCGCGCCGGTCGGGGCGGTCGCCGCAGGGGATCGCACGATCAGCCGCACCGAGCATCCTAGGCGCCGGGTCCCACGATCCCGGGATCGGCACGGAGACCCGGCATGCCCGTTCCTGCCGACGGGGACCTCCGTCGCAGCCCTCCGTCGAACGATGTACGCGCGGCGAGCGAAGATCGGCGAGGTGGGCGACGCCGTCGGGCCTGCACCCGACCAGCATGGACACCATGCCGAGCCTCCTGGAGAACCCGCTGGTCCTGCTGATCCTCGCGTGCGAGGTCGGCTTCTGGGTCGTGCTCGGCGCGGGCCTGATCTCGCGGTACGTGCTGCGCAGGAGACGGCTCAGCACGGTCCTGCTCCTCAGCGTGCCCCTCATCGACCTGCTGCTCGTGACCGTGTCGATCGCGGACGTCGCGGGCGGGTCTCCGCCCGAGGCCGTGCACGGGCTCGCAGCCGTGTACCTGGGGTTCACGGTCGCGTTCGGGCACTCGGTCGTCTCGTGGGCCGACGTCCGCGCCGCGCACTGGTTCGGCGACGGTCCCGCACCCGTCAAGCCGCCCAAGGACGGCCTGGCGGGGCTCGTCCACGAGATGCGAGAGCTCGGCAAGGCGCTGATCGCCGCGGTGATCGCGCTCGGTGTGATCGCGACGCTCTCGACCGTCGCGGGCACCGGGCTCGTGGCTCCCGCCCTGTGGCCCGGCGACCCGCTGTGGAGCTGGGCGCTGCGGGTCTCGATCGTGCTCGGGGCGTGGATCGTGTTCGGTCCCGTGTGGGTGCTGCTCGGGCTGGGGAGCGAGGCGAAGGTCGGTGCGAAGGGCGCGGGTGCTGGACGCAGCGAGGGGCCGGACTCCGAGGGCCCGGGCGGCCCCGTCGACTCGGCGGCCCCGGTGGACTCGGCGGCCGGCCACCGGTCCGGCGGGGCGTGAGGGCGGCGGCGGCGGCGGCCGAGCATGCGGTTGGCGTCTGCCGAACATGCGGTTCGCGTCCTGTCCGGGCCGGATTCCGACGCCAACCGCATGTTCGGCAGCGGGGCTCAGCCGTCCAGCCAGTCCTTGGCCGCCGCGAGGAGCTCCGCGTCGTCGAGCGACGCGTCGAGCCGCAGCCGCGGGTCGGTCCAGCCCGCGAGCGCCCGGGCACGCTCGGCGAGCGAGTCCCACCCGGGCTCGGGCAGGGCCGGGTACCGCGTGCCCCGGGTCACGAGGCGCTCGCGGTGCAGGTCCTCGTCCGCGAGGTAGACCTCGACGAACCAGAGCCTGGTCCCGACGCGCACCGCGAGGTCGACCCACTGCTGCCGGGCCGCGGGGTGGTCGTTGACCGCGTCGACGATGACGGCGTGCCCCAGGAGCAGGTTCTCCTCCGCGACCGACTCCACGGCGAGGTACGCACCCAGGCCCGTGACGTCGTCGTGCACGGCCCCAGCCCGGAGGTACGCGTCCTCGACGGGGTCGACGCTGAGCACCACGGCCCTCAGGTCGCGCGCGAGCAGGCGCGCGAGTCGACTCTTGCCCGTCCCGGGAAGTCCCGCCATCGCGATCAGCACGATCGTGAGACTAGGCCCTCCATGTTTCCGGGGCGCGCCGAGAACGAGGTTGAGGCCGCCACCGGACCGGTAGCGACCTCAACCTCGTTCTCGAGCGCAACCGCTACGGGGTCGTCGCCCCCAGGGTGTACGCCCCCGAACCCGCGTACGCGTGGACCACGTAGCGGTAGTAGCCGGCGGTCCCGGTGTACGTGACCGCCTCCGTGGCACCAGGCGACGTCGACTGCGCGACGCTGGCCCACGAGTACCCGTTCCACTTCTGCAGGTACAGGTCCAGGTCCGTGCCCGCCGGTCCGCTCAGGCACACCCGGTGCGTCCCGCCCCCGGTCGTGACGTACGAACCGTTCGGCTGCGCGACCGACGTCCCGGCCGAGACGCTGCCCTGGTAGGTCCGCGCATAGCCCTGGCACCCGGTCGGCGGCGGCTCGGTGCCCCCACCGTCAGAGGTCACGAGCGTGAGCCCGTACACCCCGAGGGCCTCGTTGACGGGCTGGAAGTACGTCGTCCCGCCCGACGAGCAGTTGCCCGACCCGCCCGAGGTCACGCCCTGCGCCTGGTTGCCCGCGAGGAGCGAGCCGCCCGAGTCGCCGGGCTCGGCGCACACGTTCGTGCGGATGAGCCCCGAGACGGTGCCCTGCGGGTACGTCACCGAGGTGTTGTACGCGCCGATGGTGCCGCAGTGCCAGCCCGTCGTGGAACCGGACCGGCAGACCGAGGCCCCCACGGGCGCGGCCGTCGACCCTGCGACCGCGACGCGCCCACCGCTGTAGTTGTTGACCGCGCCGACCGGGGTGTTACCCGCGTCGACCTGCACCCAGGCGTAGTCGTTGCCGGGGAAGTTCGACCCCCGGAACGTGCCGCCCGGCCCCGAGGTGCGGGTGCCGACCGAGCCGCAGTGCCCGGCCGTGATGAAGCCCCCGTTCACCGCGAAGCCGACCGAGCAGCGCCCGCCCGAACCCATGGTGTACGCGTTGCCGCCCACCACGTCGACGAGGGGACGAGGAGCCTCGGTCGTCGTCACGTAGGTGATGGCGTCGGCGGGCACGCCCGCGCTCGCGGCAGCCAGCTCCGCGAGGGCGCGTCCGCCGTCGTGCACGTTGACGACGACCTGGTTGGTCGTGACGTCGACGAACCAGCTCGGGACGCCCGCGGGGTCGTTGAGCTCACCGTCGAGCGCCGCCTTCCACGTGTCGAGCTCGGCGAGCGTGTGGTCGACGACCACGGGGGTCGCTCCGGCCGAACGGACCTCCTTGGCCTCGGCCCTGTCGGCGACGCCGACGTACAGGGTGTTCCTCGCAGGGTCGACCCAGGCGCCCGCGTAGGCGTCCAGGCTGTCGGCGAGAGCGTCCTCGGTGCTCGCCGCGTCGGACTGGAACGCCAGACGCTTCGTCGCGTCCTTGGCGCTCAGCCCCAGGTCCCGCTGGAGGGCGCGGAGCACCTCGGGCGAGACCTTCGAGGAGGTCTGGGGTGAAACGGTCGGGGTGTCGGGGGTGGGCGTCGCGGCGTTCGCGGTGAGCGCTGCGGGGCCGGCAACCAGTGCCGTCGCGGCGCACGCCGTGGCGAGCGTCCTCCAGAATGATCGTGCCATCTCGATGTCCCTTCGTCGGGTCCCGGGATCGCCGGGTGAACGAGGCTCACGCTAGGGAGCGGGACGCGGGCGGCACAGATGGCAACCGGGTCATACCGGGGCGTTATGTACGGGTCTCCCCGTAGGTGTCGAGCCAGCACAGGTAGCGCGGGCTGCGGCTCACGGCGTCGTGGTGGGACCGGACGGCGGCGTCCACGAGCACCTCGACGGGCAGGTGCGCGGCGCCACCGCGCCAGCCCACGTAGTGCGCCCATCGCAACGGCGCACCGTCGAGCGGCACGACCTGCGTGCCCGGGGTGTCAGGAAACGTCGGCTGGACCAGGGCGACCGCGTGCCCGGCCTGGACCAGGTCGATCACGGTCGGCCGGTCGGCCTCGCTCAGGCCCGACGGCGTGAAGCCAGCCCGCGCGCACGCCTGCGCGAAGCAGCGCTCGAAGCACCCGTCCCCGGGGCCGCTGAGCCACACCTCGTCGGCGAGCTCGCCCAGCGGGACCGACGAGCGGTCGGCGTGCGGGTGCCGGTCCGGCAGCAGCACGAACACGGGGTCGACGTCGACGCGCCACCACGTCACGCCGCCCGTCGTGGGCGGGCTCGCGTCGGAGCACAGGCCCACGAGCGCGACGTCGACCGTGCCCGCCGCGACCTGCTGCGCGGTCTCGTCCACGGACCAGCTCGTGGCGGTCGTGACGCGGACGTCGGGCAGCGCAGTGACGAGGCGGTGCACGAACCGTCCCGCGAGCGCGCTCGCCACGGTCCCGACGCGCAACGTCCCCATCCCGTCCTCGTCGCGGTTGACGTGCTGCTGGACGTCGTCGAGCAGCGACGTCATGGCGGGCAGGACCATGCGGGCGCGGCCCAGGACGAGCTCCCCGAGGGCCGTGGGGTGAGCACCGCGCTGGTCGCGCGTGAAGACCTGCCCGCCGAGCGAGCGGTCGATGCGGTTGAGCTGCGCGGTCAGCGCGGGCTGCGCGATCCCGAGGGCCGCCGCGGCACGTGTCACGCTCCCGTGGTCCGCGACGGCCACGATCAGCCGCAGGTGGCGGAGCTCGAGGTCCATGGGCCTGAAACTAGCGCGGCGGGTGAAGATCCGCGCCTCGTCAGGCAGCGAAGGGGGCCGGTCAGCCCAGGCGGCGAGCCGCCCGGCGCAACATCGCGGTCAGCACGGGACCGTGGGCCAGGCGCACCGGGACGAAGTACGCCCGACCCTTCCAGCCGTGCAGACGCACGACGGTCGTGACGCGCACGAGGCGAGCGGCGCCGTCGACCCCTACCGCGCAGCGGAAGTCGAGGTGCGTGTCGTCCGCGACGATGAGCGCCTCCTCGCCCTCGACCCGGGAGACGGCGAACACGCTCTGGTCGCCGCGACTCACGCCGATGAGCGGGACGAGGGCCTGCCGCAGGACGAACGCGGCGCGCACCCACAGGGGCGTCGAGCGGACGTCGAAGATCGCGCGGGCCCACGCGGCGGGGTCGGTCGTGGCGCCGTCGGGCAGGGGCACGACCACGACGTCGGCGTGGTCGGGTCGCGGGACGTCCTCGAACGCGAGCGAGGAGAAGTGGGGCGTCGCGGGTGCTGCGGTCATGGGGATGGCCTTCCTCGAACCGGCCCGTACGGCACCGTACGGATAGTCCGTACGGTAGCGTACGGACCATGCCGCCGACCACCCGCCTCGACGCCACCGCCTGGGTCGACGCCGCCTACGACGCCTTCACGACCGCAGGGCTCGACGCCGTCAAGATCGAACCCGTCGCGCGCACGCTCGGCGCGACCAAGGGCTCGTTCTACTGGCACTTCGCCGACCGGCAGGCCCTCGTCGACGCCGTCCTCGCCCGCTGGGAGACCGAGACCGCGCGCATCGTCGAGGAGGTCGAGGCCACGCCCGGCAGCCCCGCCGACCAGCTCGCCGCGCTCTTCACCGCCGTGACCCGCCGCCGATCACCCCGGACGGGCGAGCAGCTCCTCTACGCGCAGACCGACCTCCCGGGCGTCGCCGCAGCCATGAACCGCGTCACGACCCAGCGGCTCGACGTCGTCACGCGCCTCCTGCGCGCGGCAGGCTTCTCGCCCGCCGAGGCCCGGGCGCGCGCGACCATCGCGCTCGCGACCGTCGTGGGCGCAGAGCACCTGACGCTCGCCACCCCGGACCTCGCCCCGACGGGCGACGACGCGCGGACCATGCGCGACCTGAGCCTCACGATGATCCTCGGGCGGGGCTGACGGCACGCTCCGGCCGGGCCTTGCGGGTGGCTCGGCGCTGCCGAGCATGCGTTTGGCGTTCGTCGAACATGCGGTTGGCGTCGAAAACCGGCCGTCTCACGACGACAACCGCATGCTCGGCACCGAGGCGCCGGGGAACTTCACGGGAGCAGGAAGCCGTCACGCACCAGGCCACGCACCGCCGGGAGCAGCTCGCCCGCGAGGTCACCGGCCGGGACCTCGAACAGCGACGCGATCGCCCCGATCAGCTGGCCCACGGTGAGCTCTCCGTCGCTCGCCCCCACGAGCGCCGCGAGCCCTGTCGACGACTGGATCCCCCGGCCCAGGCCGTCGCCCTGGCGCACGATCAGGACGTTCGGGTCCTCGGCACCGGGCGTCAGGTAGCGTTCCTCGGTCACGTCGGGGGCCACCGCGAGGCGCGAGGACGCGAGAGCCGCGTCGTCCCGGGCCTCGAGCCAGTCGTGCGCCGCGAGCGAGGCGGCCAGGTGCCCGCCGAGCGGCTGGCGTACCGACCCGGTGTGCTCCTCGAGGCGGCGCAGGCTCACGCCATGCCCCTCGGCGGGCTTGCGGAGCGTGACGATCCCGAAGCCCACGGCCTCGACGTCGCGCGTCGCGAAGTCGTCGAGCCACGCCTCGTACGACGCGGCCCAGGCCCCGGGCTCGCGCTCGGGGGTCGTGCCGCCGTCGCGGATCCACGTCTCGGCGTACTCGGCCGGGTCCAGGACCTCACGCTGGATGATCCAGCCGTCGAGCCCGGCCTCTTCCAGCCAGGCGCCCACGCGCTCGGTCCAGGGCTCGCCCCGCCGTTGCTCCCAGTTGCCGAGCATCTGCGCGACGCCGCCCGGCGCCAGCACGTCCCCGACTCCCAGGACCAGGTCCCGCACGAGGTCGTCGCCCGCACGCCCCCCGTCGCGGTACTCGTACTCAGGGATGGCGCTGCCGGTCCCTCCCGGGACACCGCGCGGCGTGATGACGAACGGCGGGTTGGAGACCACGAGGTCGAACTGCTCCCCCGCGACGGGGTCCAGCATCGACCCTTCCCGCAGGTCCAGGCTCACCCCGTCGAGGGCCGCGTTGAACTCGGCGAACCGCAGCGCACGTCGGGAGATGTCGGTCCCGACGACCGACCGTGCGTGCCGTGAGGCGTGCAGGGCCTGGATGCCGCAACCCGTCCCGAGGTCGAGCACCCGGTCCACCGGGGTGCGCATCGTGACCTGCGCGAGCGTGATCGACGCGCCGCCCGCGCCCAGCACGTGGTCGCCCGCGAGGCGCCGCCCGGTCGCGAGCTCGCCCAGGTCCGAGGCCAGCCACCACGTGACCGGACCGGCCGCGTCGGCCGCGGCGTAGGGGCGCAGGTCGAGGAGGGCGCGGACGCCGTCGTCGGGCCCGTTGCCTGCCGCCGCCACGAGCCCGAGGCGAGCGGCGCCGTCGGTCCCCACGCCCGGTAGCGCGGCGTCGAGGTCCGCGCGACGGACCTCGAGGCCCAGCAGGAAGAGCCCGGCGAGGACGGCCCGCGGGTCCTTCCTGCCCGACGACGCCGCACCGGTCACGTCGTCGAGCGCGGCCCGGGCGACGCGCAGCGCGGGCACGGCCTGCTCGCGGTGCAGGGCCGCGGCCGCGAGGGGGCCGAGGAAGTCCTCGACCCCGTCGACCGTGTAGGAGGCGGCCGCGAGGTCGTCGCGCAGCAGCGGCAGCAGGCGTGGGTCGATCGTGGGTTCACCGAGGGACATGCCCCTATCCTCCCCCGACCACGGCCAGACTCACCCGCCGCAGGTGGTGTCCAGGTAGGCCGTGACACGCGCCGACGCCGCCGTCATCGCGTCCGTGTCGAGGTCCTTGCCCGCGTCGTCGAGCGCCTTGACGATCTCCTTCGGGGCGTCGCTGTCGGCCTTCGCGAGCGCCTTGGCAGCGGTCGAGACGTAGGACGTCACGGTCTTCCAGTCGGCCGCGACGTCCGCCGGGGGCTCGACGCTGGTCAGCGCGACCCGGGCGTTCTCGAACCCGGTCACCAGGGTGCGCGGGTGGTCGACGCTCATCGAGACCTGCGCGGTGTTGGCCGCGGCCCACGCAGCCTCGGTCTCGGCGCAGAACGACGTGTCGACGGCCGGGTCCCCCTCCGCGGCTGCGGCGTCCGCGTCGGCCGCCGACGCCGCGTCGGTCGCAGCGTCGACCGCAGTGCTCTCGGTCGCCGTGCCGGCGGCTCCGTCGGTCGCGGACGACGTGGGTGACGCGGCGGACGACTCGGTGCCGCCCTCACCCGAGCAGGCTCCCAGGGCGAGCAGCGCGACGACGGCGAGCGCCGTCGTCGGGCGCAGGAACGAGGTCTTCATGCCTCCATGATGCGGGCTGGAGGCCGTGCGCCGAAACTGCCGGGGCTGCACCAGGGGTGCCCGATCGGCGCGGGACGGGCCTGCGGCGAGGCCCGATCGGCCCCGGATCCCGACCACCTGCACCGCGACCGTCACCAGTTCTCCACGGTGGACGACGCCCTCTTGGTCCGGTTTCTCCCTAGGATGACCGCGTGAGCGCGATGCAGCGAGAGACGGTCGGACCCTCCTACGCCACAGGACCGGAGGGCGAGGTCCTCCTCGCCCGCCCCGACACACCTTCCACCGTCCCCCCGGATCTCACGCCCCCCGCCCGACGGCGGAGCACCGACGCGCGCGTACCCGTCCAGGCCCGCAGCAGCGACCGGCAGCGCACCATGGTCGACGCCGCCGCGCGCCTCCTGCTCGCCGAGGGCTTCCCGGCCGTCACGCACCGACGGGTCGCCCGCGCGGCGCAGGTCCCGCAGGGCTCCGCCTCGTACTACTTCCCGTCGAGCTCCGCGCTCGTCACGGCCGCGGTCGCGGCCGCCGAGGACCTGCGCGGCACCGCGGCGACCGAGAAGGCTGCCGGTCTCGCACGGCGCGACCGCTCGACCACGACGACGGCACGCCTGCTCATCGAGACGTTCTACGCACCCTCGGTCGACGACCAGGTCGTCGACGTCCGGCTCGACCCCGTGCTCACCGCGATGCGCGACCCCGCCCTGCGCCCCATCCTGCGCGCGAGCCGCCCTCGGCTGCTCGCAGCCCTGCGGACCGTGCTCGAGGCGTGCGGGTACGAGCACGTCACCGACGTCGACCTCCTGGGTCACTTCATCGACGCCGCGCTCCTGTCCGCGGCCGCCGACGGGACCCAGGACGTCCTCGACAGAGCGACGGGGACGACGGCGCGGCTGCTCGAGCACTGGCGGTAGTGCGGGAGCGGACGCGCGCCCGCTGTGCCGGCGTCCACGTCGCCGGGTCCACCGACGTGTCAGAACGAGCGTGACCTCGAGGTCACGCTCGTTCTGACACCTCGTCGAGAGAGGGCGCGACCTCAGCCCGCCCGTACCGCCTGCGGCTCCTCCGACATCTGCTCGCGGTCCACGCGCGCCGCGCGCAGCCTCGACAGGATGACGGCCCCGAACGCGATGCCCGCCGCGACCACCGCGATGCCGATGCGCAACGTGTGGTTGGCGTCCTCGGGGACGCTCAGCAGCACCACGGCCGGCGCGATGAGCACCGAGACCAGGTTCATGACCTTGAGCAGCGGGTTGATCGCCGGGCCGGCGGTGTCCTTGAACGGGTCGCCCACGGTGTCGCCGACGACGGTCGCCTCGTGCGCGGGCGATCCCTTGCCGCCGTACGCGCCGTCCTCGACGATCTTCTTCGCGTTGTCCCACGCCCCGCCCGAGTTCGCCAGGAAGACGGCCATGAGCACGCCGGCGCCGATGGCCCCCGCGAGGAAGCCCGCGAGCGGCCCCACCCCGAGCCCGAAGCCCACGGCGATCGGTGCGAACGCAGCCAGCAGGCCCGGGGTCGCGAGCTCACGCAGCGAGTCACGGGTGCAGATGTCGACGACCTTGCCGTACTCGGGGCGCTCCTCGTACGTCATGATCCCGGGGTGCTCGCGGAACTGGCGGCGCACCTCGTAGACGATCGCACCGGCCGCGCGGGTCACGGCGTCGATCGCGAGTCCCGAGAACAGGAACACGGTCGCGGCGCCGAGGATCACCCCGACCAGGGTGATGGGCGAGATGATCGAGTAGTCCAGCATCGAGACGACGAGCCCGCCCGCCGGGTTCGTGATGTCCGCGAGCGCCCCGCCCACGGCGTCCGCGTAGGACCCGAACAGCGCGGTCGCCGCGAGGACGGCGGTCGCGATCGCGATGCCCTTGGTGATGGCCTTGGTCGTGTTGCCCACTGCGTCGAGGTCGGTGAGGATCTGCGCGGCCTCCGGGTGGTCGTCTCCCGCCTCGCCGAGAGACATCTCGTAGATGCCCTGCGCGTTGTCCGAGACGGGACCGAACGTGTCCATCGCGACGATCACGCCGACCGTCGTCAGGAGCCCGCAGCCCGCGAGCGCGATGAGGAACAGCGACAGCCACACCGAGCCGCCCGCGATGAGGAACACCCCGCAGATCGCTGCCGCGATGATGCCCGCGGTGTACACCGCGGACTCGAACCCGACCCCGATCCCCGACAGGACGACCGTGGCCGCGCCCGTGCGGGAGGTGGCGGCCACGTGGAGGGTGGGCTTCGACGTCGTGCCCGTGAAGTAGCCCGTGACCCACAGGATGATGCCCGCCAGGACCACGCCGATGAGGACAGCGAGCGCCGCAACCACGCGCGGGTCGCTCGTGACGTCGCCCAGGTCCGCGGTGCCCGACAGCTCGGAGAACGACGACGGCAGGTACACGAACGCCGCGACGCCCGCGAGGACCGCGCCCAGGAGCGCCGAGAGGTAGAAGCCGCGGTAGATGGCCCGCAGGCCGTTCTCCTCGCCGCGGATACGCGTGATGAACACGCCGAGGACCGCGACGAACGCGCCGATGGCCGTGACGATCAGCGGGAAGACGAGCCCCTGCTCACCCATCGCGGCCTTGCCGAGGATGAGGGCCGCGACGAGCATGACGGCGTACGACTCGAAGAGGTCGGCGGCCATGCCCGCGCAGTCGCCCACGTTGTCGCCCACGTTGTCCGCGATGGTCGCGGCGTTGCGCGGGTCATCCTCGGGGATCCCCTGCTCGACCTTGCCCACCAGGTCCGCACCGACGTCCGCCGCCTTGGTGAAGATCCCGCCGCCCACGCGCATGAACATCGCGAGCAGTGCAGCCCCGAACCCGAACCCCTCGAGCACCGCCGGTGCGTCCCCTCGGTACAGCAGCACCACGCCGGCCGCACCGAGCAGGCCTAAACCCACGACGGACATCCCCACCACACCACCGGTCCGGAACGCGACGCGCGCCCCCTCGGCCCGCCCTCCGGGCCGCGTCGCGGCGGACGCGACACGCACGTTCGCACGCACCGCGAGCCACATCCCCAGGTAGCCGATGCACGCCGAGAACCCGGCACCGACGAGGAACGCGACCGACCGGCCCACCTTGATCCCGGCGTCGCCCGGCAGGAGGAACAGGAGCCCGAAGACGATCACCGCGAACAGCGCCAGGGTCCGGAACTGCCGGTTGAGGTAGGCCGAGGCCCCCTCCTGGATGGCCTGGGCGATGTCCTGCATCTTCGCGGTGCCCTCGGGAGCGGCCAGGACCTGGCGTCTGAGGACGAACGCGAAGACGAGCGCGGCGAGGCCTATGGCCCCGATCACCGCGACGATCGTGAGACTGGTGGAGCTGAGCGTGAGCATCCGTCCTCCTTGACGACTGCTGGACCGGGATCACCGGCTGGCCCCCCGGCACCCCCGGAGGATGCGCCCGAGTCTAGCCATGTGTGGCGTGCGTCACGAGACGTCGTGGGAGACGTCACGAGGAGGTGCGCCCGACTTCACCCCCAACGATCCACGGGTGCCGGGCGTCATGATCAGTGACACCGCCCACCAGGGGCGGTCGGACGGAAGAAGGGGGGAACGGTGGCCGACTGGGACGACGAGCTCACCGCGCTGAGCAGCCGGCGCGGTGACGCGCTCGTGGGGTACGCCTACCTGCTCTGCGGGAACAGGCGCGACGCGGAGGACGTGGTGCAGGACGCGCTCGTCAAGGTGTTCTCGAGGCTCCGCGGCAGGGGCCCGACGACGGAGCGGCAGGCCCCGCCCCGGCTCGCCGTCGGGCGGGACGCGGCTCTTCACGCTCGACGACGCGGCCGGGCGTGAGGCGCACCGCCCCGTCGCGCACCTCGAGGGGTACGTGCGCAAGGCGATCCTCACGCTCTACCTCGACGGGTACCGCCGCCGACGGCACTGGCTCGGGCTACGGCATCTCGTCGGGCAGCGAGAGGGCGTCGCCGGACCGGAGGCGCCCGCGTCGGCCCGTGCCGACACCGCCAGGGCGCTCGCCCGGCTGACTCCGCGGCAGCGCGCGTGCGTCGTGCTCCGCTACTACGAGGACCTGACGGTCCCGCGCATCGCCGAGGAGCTCGGGTGCGCCGAGGGGACGGTCAAGCGTCACCTGTCGGACGCGATGGCCGTCATGCAGCAGACGCTGGGAGCCGGCACCCCGGCCTCGCCCCAGAGCACCGCAGGCACGCCCCGACCCGTGCCCGCCGCCGCAAGGCCCCCCGTCTCGACGTATCCCGTCGGGAAGGCGCAGCGCACCACGAACGGGAGGAGCACGAAGTGAGCACCACCGACCACGGACCCTCGAACCACGGGGACGACCTGGGCCGCGCGCTGCGCGACCTGGTCGACGACGCGTCACTGCCCGGTCTCGACGCCCACCTCGACGTCGTCCGCGGACGCACGCGACGCCGTCGGGCAGCGAAGAAGGTCGCCCTCGGGGCGACGACCCTGTGCGTCGCCGGTGTGCTCGGCGTCGCCGCGGTCTCGCTCCCGCAGGACGCCCGGCCCGAGCCGGTCGCGCCGGCAGACACGCCCTCGCCGACGCCCGCTCCCCTGCCGACGTTCCCCGCCGGGATCGACGCCGCAGCGCTCACGTGCCGGCAACCCGCCCCGGTCCCCACGGGCGACGACCTGCCGGCCCTTCTCAGCACCGACGTCCCCGACCTCACGGTGCGGACCTCGTCGACCGTGACCGCACCGGTCACCGTCGCGTTCGGTGACGACGCACGCCTGCGCTACGACGACACGGCGGCCGGAGCGTACGTGATCGCCCAGGGCGGCGTGATCGTGAGCACCTCGCTGCCCGTCGCGCAGACCACGGGCGAAGCCACGCCCGCTCCCGGTTCCGCGACCACCTGGGAGATCGGTGTCGCAGCGGTCGCAGCGTGCGACCCCGCTGGCACGCAGCCCACCCCGCTCCCCGCAGGCGCCTACGAGGTGTTCGCGCTGCACCGCCTCCCCCTGACCGGCTACTCGGTCCTGCAGCCGGACGGGACGTGGGGCGACGAGACGACGGGGAAGCTGTTCGACGGTTGGCTCGTCGCCGACCCGGTCCCGTTGACGATCACCTCCGAGCCGGACCCCGTCGTCGTCCGGGACGTCCTCTCCACGGACACGTCGCCCGTCTTCGAGGCTCTCCGTGAGGCCGCGGCAGCAGGAGCGCCGGCCGCTGTCGACCTCTTCGTCGGCGAGGTCCCCCACCCCCTCACCGAGGGCCCGGACGGCACCCTGACGGTCAGGGTCGCCCGCAACGACGACGTCGGCGAGCGGTCCCGCACGACCAGCGACGACGGGTGGGAGCTGGTGGTCCACGGGGGGAGGAAGTTCATCGACCACCCGGAGGACGCCCAGTCGTTCGCACGACTGGTCGGCACCTACTCCGTGACCCTCGACGACTCCGGCGGCACCCCGACGCTCGTCCTCCAGGTGGTCGACGGCCCGACGCCGACCGAGCCCCCCGCCAGCACCGACGAAGCCGTCTGCGCGGCCCACTTCGACAGCCTGAACGGTGTCGAAGGAGCGTCGTCCGCGACGGTGTCCGCCTGGGAGGAGGACGTTCTCGCCCTGTACGACGCGACGGAGCCTGCCGCGACCTCGTCGGTCTACCCCGAGATCCGGTCCCGGTGGATCGACTCACCGCGCGTCTGGTGGGCGGCGGTCACCACCGCGGACGTCATGCGGACGACGGGATTCGGCGGAGACGCCCTCGTCGGGGCGTGCTCGGTCTTCTGGGACCACTGACACCGACCCGGCCGGCGACGGCCCCGAACGCCCGAGGATCTCCCCCGGTCGAACGGGGCCACGCCGCGCCACACCTCTCGCGAACACCGCTCCTGCGCTTGAATGGTTGCACCGCCGGCCTTCGAGGAGCACGCATGCCCCGCTCGACCTCTCTCTCCCGCACGTCCGCACCGCCGTGGGCGGAGACCGTCGCCTCGTGGGCGGGGCGGATCGTGCAGGCCGTGGCCTTCTGGCTCGTGCTCGCGCTGGTCCTGCTGCTGTTCGCTCCCGGTTTCGTGCGGACGGTGAGCGACTGGCTGGCGGTCCTGAACATCCCCACGTTCCCGAGCGTGTTCTCGGTGGTCCTGGTCGGGGTGATCGCGAGCGGCCTGCTGCGCCGGCAGCGGGCCGCCCTGTGGTTCGTCGTGATCGTGTGGCAGTTCCCGGTCGCGGTGCTGGGGCTCGCGGTGGGCCTGCTGTGGGTCTTCGACGAGGACAAGCAGGCGCTGCGGGCGGACGGTCTGGTGCTGTCGCCGCTCGAGATCGCGTCGTGGGTCGTGGCCGTCGCGGCGGTCGTCCTGCTGATCGCGGCCCGGTCTGCGTTCCCTGCCCGGGTCAGCAAGGGTGCGTGGTGGCGGGCGATCCTGGTGCTCGTGGGCGGGGTTGCTGTCTCGGCGCTCCTCACGCTCCTGCTGCTCGAGGTCTTCCCGCACACGCTGCACGGGATGCGCGACCGGGTGAACTGGAGCCTGTCGGTCGCGCTCGGTCTCAAGCCCAGCGACTACCCGCTGCACGCCGACGGCTCAGGGCCCGGCTGGCTGGCCCTGGTCGCGGGGCTGATCTCGGCGCTCGCCCTGGTGCTCGCGATCGCGGTCTTCATGCGGTCGGCCCCTCATGACGCCAAGGTCGAGGCGGCCGACGAGCTCGCTGTGCGCAAGCTCCTGCTGGAGCACCCCAGCGACGACTCGCTCGAGTACTTCGCGACGCGCTGGGACCGCAGCGTGATCTTCTCCCAGGACCAGCGCGCGGCCGTGACCTACCGGGTCATCTCGGGCGTGTGCCTCGCCGCGGGCGACCCGATCGGCGACAAGGCGAGCTGGCCCGACGCGATCGAGCAGTGGCGCGCGCACGCCCGGCGCTTCGGCTGGGTGCCCGCGGTGCTCTCGACGAGCGAGCTCGGCGCCAAGGCCTACCAGGCCGTGGACCTGCACCCGATCGCGCTGGGCGACGAGGCGATCATCAACACGCGGACGTTCACGCTCGACGGTCCCGCGATGAGGTCGGTGCGTCACGCTGTCGCGCGCCCCGAGCGTGAGGGCTACCGGGTCCTGGTCCGCCGCCAGGCCGAGATCCCGGCCGACGAGCTCGCGGCCCTGGTCGCCGCGGCCGACGAGTGGCGCCACGGCGAGGAGCGTGGCTTCTCGATGTCGCTGAGCCGCCTCGGGGACGCCGCGGACCCGCGCGAGATGATCGTCTCCGCGCACGACGCCGACGGGAACCCGCGCGGGCTCCTGTCGTTCGTGCCCTGGGGGCGCCGTGGCCTGTCGCTCGACGTCATGCGTCGCCACCCGCAGGCCGTCAGCGGCGTCACCGAGCTCATGGTCACCGAGCTCGTCGCCGCCGGGCGCGGCACGGGCATCGACCGCATCTCGATGAACTTCGCGATGTTCCGCGGGTCGTTCGAGCAGGGCGCGCGGATCGGTGCGACCCCGGTCCAACGGTTCAACCGCCGTGTGCTGCTGATCGCGTCCCGGTTCTGGCAGCTCGACTCGCTGTACAAGTCGAACGAGAAGTACCTGCCGGACTGGAAGCCGCGCCTCCTGTGCTTCCAGAACGCGGGCCAGCTCACGCAGATCATCTTCGCGGTGGGCCAGGCCGAGGGCTTCCTGCCGAACGCCCCGAGCCTGTTCCACCGCCGCGACCGTTCGCCGGACCTGCACCGGCCCGAGGTCTCGGCCGCGTTCGCCGAGGCCGTGCGTGCCCAGGAGACCGCGCTGCTCACCGTCTCGGCGCCCACGCGTCGCCTGACCGAGCAGCAGGCCACGCGCCACGCGAAGCTCGGTGTGCTGCGGGCGGCGGGCATGGAGCCGTACCCCGTCGCCGTCCCGCGCACCGTCTCGATCGCGGAGGCCGTGCGACGGGGCGTACCGCTCGGCCGGGCGCAGGACGCACCGCTGCCCGACGGCGCCGCACCGGCCGGGGCGAGCACCTCACCGGGCGACGTGGCCACCCGGGGCGACCTGTCCGTCGTCGGGCGGGTGGTGCGTCTGCGCGACCACGGCGGTGTGATCTTCGCCGACCTGCGCGAGGGGGTCGACGAGATCCAGGTCATGTTCACGGCCGACCGGCCCGGACCCGACCTCGGGCTGTGGCGCCGCGCGGTCGACCTGGGCGACCAGGTGAGCGTCACGGGTGACCTGACCCGCAGCCGCCGCGGCGAGCTGTCCCTGCACGCGAGCGCGTGGCAGATGGCGTCCAAGGCCCTCACGTCGCCGCCCGACAAGCACCGCGGGCTCGCCGACGCCGAGGCGAAGGTGCGGCTCAAGCACATGGAGCTGGCCCTCGACACCCGGACGGCGCAGATCCTGCGCGGGCGCAGCGCGGCCGTGAAGTCGCTGCGCGACTCGCTCGCGGCGCGCGACTTCATCGAGGTCGAGACCCCGATCCTGCAGCGCGTGCACGGCGGTGCGAACGCCCGGCCCTTCACGACGCACATCAACGCGTACGACCTCGACCTGTACCTGCGCATCGCGCCCGAGCTCTTCCTCAAGCGGCTCGCGATCGGTGGCGTCGGGCGGGTCTTCGAGCTGGGCCGCAACTTCCGCAACGAGGGCGTCGACGCGACGCACAACCCCGAGTTCACGTCGCTCGAGGCGTACCAGGCGTACGGCGACTACACGACGATGCGCGAGCTCACGCGCGACCTCATCGTCGAGGCCGCGATCGCGGTGCACGGCGAACCGGTCTCGCGGCGGGCTGACGGGACCGTGGTCCGGCTCGACGGCGAGTGGCCGGTCCGCACCGTGCACGGGGCCGTGTCCGAGGCCGTGGGCCAGGAGGTCACCCCGGACACCCCGATGGCCACGCTCCAGGCGATCTGCGAGGACAGGGGGGTCCACTTCACGCCGGACATGACGCACGGGGCGATCGTGACCGAGCTGTACGACGCGTTCGTCGAGGGGCAGACGGTCGAGCCGACGTTCTACACGGACTTCCCCCTGGAGACGTCGCCCTTGACCCGCACGCACCGCCGCGACCCGCGGCTCGCCGAGCGGTGGGACCTCGTGGCGTTCGGCGCCGAGCTGGGCACCGCGTACTCCGAGCTCATCGACCCCGTGGACCAGCGCGACCGCCTCACGCAGCAGTCGCTGCTCGCCGCGGCGGGCGACCCCGAGGCCATGGAGGTCGACGAGGAGTTCCTGTCCGCCCTGGAGTTCGCGATGCCGCCCACCGGCGGGCTCGGGATCGGGGTGGACCGCGTCTACATGATGCTCATCGGGGCGAGCATCCGCGAGACGCTCGCGTTCCCGTTCGTGAGGCCGTCGGGGCGGGGCTGACCCGGTCGGGGCCCGGTCGGGGCCCGGGGTCAGCGCGTGGCCACGCGCCGGAGCCCCGCGCCGAGCAGCATCCCGGGCGCGAGCGAGACCAGTGCGACCCCGACCGCGAACGGGGCGTCCGCCACCGCACCGAACGCCCCGCCCCCGGCACCGAAGGCGAGCACGAGCGCGAGCATCGCCGTCGCGGCGCGCTCCTGCTTGAGATGGTCGAGAACCACTCCCGTCGCGGCCCCGAAGACCACGGCGAACAGGTACAGCATCGTCTTCCCTCGTTCCGGTCGGCGGTCGCTCCGCACCCACCATGACGTACCGGACACGCGTCGTCGAGGCGCAGGGCCGGACGAGGGCCCGACGAAGGCCCGACGAAGGCCCGACGAGGGCCGGACGACCACGGGATCGGACGAGTTTTCCGCACCACCATGCGGTCCCTGTCACCTCGGGGGTCGGCGGCGTCACACACATCGATAACGAACGGGTAACGTAGGCCGCGATCGGGCGCACGACGGACGGCAACGACCACTGGCTCCCGCACCACGAAGTCGCTACCGACCTCCCGCCGGAGGCCGTCCCAGAGCACAGGAGTCACGTCAGGTGGAAACGTCCGCACCGGTCCAGCAGCGCCCGCACGGCGCCGCGCCGACCCCCACGCGGCGTCAACGTCAGGCCGAGCTCCGCGCGCGAGAGCTCGCCGCGGCCGGACTCGAGGGACGCCCCCACGCCGACCACCTGCGGGTCGAGCACAGGCACGCCAGCACCTCGCGCCCCGCGACGGCCCCCGCTCCGCAGGCCGTCGCACCGGCAGCAGCCGTCGCACCGGCAGCGGCCGTCGCCGCTGCCCCTCGCACGTCCCCGTTCCCACCGACCGGCATCCTGCGCGCGGCCCCCGAGCCCGCCGCCCCGATCCGGACGCCGTCCGGCGAGATCCCCGTCGTCCTGGTCCCGGCCCCGACGCCGCTGCGCTCGACCCCCACGCCGGTCGTCACCGCCTCCGCGGACGCCCCCGCCACCCTGATCACCGACCCCGTCTTCCCGCCGCTGAGCCGACGCGAGCGCAAGACGGGCGGCCCCACGACCGGGTCCACCCCCGTGGCCCCCGCGACACCGGCCCGTGGCACCCTGTTCGGCTCGCGTCTCGTGGCGCGTGCCGCGACGGGCGCCGCCTTCGTCGGTGCCCTGGCCTGCGTGCCCATGATCATCCCCGGCACGGCGTCGGGCGACCTCGCCCCCGGTGGGCAACAGGCCGACCTCGCGGACGACGAGGGCGGGAACACCACGACGCTCGCCGGTCAGGCCGGTGCCACCGAGGACGACATGATCGCCAAGGCGGAGGCCCTCCTGGCGCGTGCCGAGGCGTCCTCGGCCTCCACGCACGAGCTCGAGACCGCGCGTGCGGAGCTCGCGGCCCTCAAGGACCAGATCCTCGCCGAGCGCAGCGAGGGCTCGCAGCGCGCGTCCCGCTCGAACGAGCGCACGTCCCTCGCGGACAGCGCCGAGGTCGCCGACACGACGGTCGCGCAGGGCGAGGGTGCGGCCACCGGCCCGCTCACGACCGCGGACCTCGGCCAGGCGATGAACAACGTGGCGATGCAGCTCAACGACTTCGGTGAGCCGTCCCAGTCCGTCGTCACGCCGGCCCCCGCGACACCGGCCGAGCTCGCGGCCGAGCGTCGGACCCGTGCGGCGACGCTGCTCGACCAGTGCGGCTCCACCAACTTCTCCAACGGCAAGATCCCGGCGTCGGCCCTCACGTCGCTGTCGTTCGCCCGGAACCACTCGCTGCGCTGCGACGCGGCCGCGATGCTCGAGGAGCTGTCCGCGGCGTACGCACAGCGCTTCGGCACCTCGATCCCGCTGACGGACACCTACCGTTCCTACTCGGAGCAGGTCGCGACGCGAGCCGCCAAGCCCGGTCTCGCGGCCGTCCCGGGGACGTCGAACCACGGGTGGGGCCTCGCGATCGATCTCGCAGCCCCGGCGTCGAGCCCCGGTTCGGCCCAGTACAAGTGGTTGCGCGCCAACGCCCCGCTGTACGGGTGGGACAACCCCGCGTGGGCTCGCCCCAACGGGTCCAAGCCCGAGCCCTGGCACTTCGAGTACGCGGCAGGCTGGTAGCGGCCCCTCAGCGGAACGCCGCGTCCGCGTCGGGCGTGAGCGCCCCGTCCGGAACCTCTCCTCGCAGGACCTGCGCGACGACGTCGGGCCGGGTGAGCGGGAACATGTGCCCCTCGCCCGGGATCCCGTAGACCCTCGCGCCGAGGCGCGCCCCGAGCTCGCGCTCCTCCCGCAGGAACGCCCCCTGGCCGCGGCTGCCCCACCCGACGAGCTGGACGGGGCGGACCGCGAGGCGGTCGAGCGCGTCGGAGCGGTCGGCGAACAGGGCCGTGACGCGTTCGGCCTGCGACCAGCTCTGCTCGTACTGCCCCATGAGGAGTCGCCACGCCTCGGGCGTGCCGTAGCGGCGGGCGGCCTCGTCGTCGGGCATGGGGTCGGGGCGGTGCGTCCCGTCGTACCAGGCCCGACGGCGCAGCGCAGGCCCGCGCCTCGTCACCGCTGCGCAGCGCGAGAGCAGGCTGCCGCCCGCGTGGAGCACCCTCTCCGCGAGCAGCGTCGCCCCGACCGGGGCGGGGCGTTCGGGGCGTCGCGGCACGAAGGGCGCCGTCGGGTCGAGGAGCACGACGGCTCCGAGCTCCTCGGGGTGGGTCAGCGCCCACTCGATCGCAGCGAGCCCACCCACGCTGTGCCCCACGAGCCCGATGCTCGCGGGGGCGTGCTGCCCGTCCAGGCCCAGCGAAGCACGGATCGCGGCGACGGGCGCGGTCACGGCCGTCTCCCACGCGTCGAGCACGAGCACGGTCGCGGCCGGGTGCTGCTCCCGCACGACCTGGGCGAGGGGCTCCATGTCGGAGGGGGCGAGCAGGAGGCCGGGCAGGATGACCCACGTGGTGGGTGGCGGGGTCGCCGTCGTCATGGACCCCACTCCATCATGCGTCCCTGGGACTCGCCTCGACGGAGGCTGTGAGTTCCTCCGCTCCCTCCGCGGAGGGGGCCCGCCGGGGGCGCACCCGGCGCTGCGGGATCCTCAGGACCTGCACGGTGAGCACCAGGACGACCGAGAACGCGACGATCTGGACGCGCTGCGCGATTCCCGTCCCGAGCGGCAACGGGCTGCCGAACAGGCCGATCGCGCCGGTCACGATCCCCAGGACCGGCCCGAGGGCGCCCGCGAGGCGGGCCGAGAACCCGAGGGCGGTCCGCCGTCGGGCACGCGCGAGCCAGACGACCCCCGCGCTCGCGACGAACGAACCGATCCCCGACGCGACGCTCGAGACCGTGTGCGCGTGGTGCGCCGCGCTCAGGTGACCCGACTCCTCGCGCGCGGCGCAGGTCCCGACGGACAGCGCGCAGTCGAGCGGCAGCAGGGCGTCGACCATGGTCGCGAGCCCGAACGCCACGAGCGCCCAGAACGTCACCCGCTGCGCGAGGGTCGCTGCCGCGAAGCCTGCGGCACGCCGACGTCGGTGGGCGACGGCCAGGACCGCGAGCCCGACGACCACGAGCGCGCCCGCGGCGAGATCAGCACCGCGGAAGAGCGCGGACGTCGGCTGGTCGCGTGCCGCGAGCTCGGACAGGTAGGAGCGGGCCGGGTCGAGCGGCCACCCGGAGACGGCCTCCAGCACGACGCCGACGTAGAGGATCCCGGCAAGGGTCAGCAGGACCTGGGCGACCACGTCGAGAGGCGTCCTGCCCGTCGTCGAGCGTGCCGTCATCCTCGCACCACTGGTCCTCCCGCCCCGCCGTCCACCGGCCTCCTGTCGGTCGCTCGCAAGTGCGTCCGTCCCTGCTACAACGTTTCGTCGGACCTGTTCGTCTCCAGTGACGAGAGGATAGTTCTTCTACCCCAAGGAGCCCCATGTCGAGCAGCGCCCCCGGCGCGGAACGGCCCGTCCGCGCGGCCGACGACCGCCTGACCGAGCTTGTCCGTGCGCGGGGCCCCGCGCTCGTCGGCTACGCCTACCTGCTCGTGGGGGAGAAGAGGGCCGCGGAGGACCTCGTCCAGGACGCCTTCGTGAAGGTGTTCGTCCGCACGCGCGACCACGGCTCGCCCGAGGCGATCGAAGCCTACGTCCGGCGCACCATCCTCTCGCTCCACATCGACGCCTACCGGAGGTCTCGCCGATGGGCAGCGGTCCGGCACCTGTTCGCGACCCCGGAACGGGACGATCAGCACGCCGACGCCGAGCAGGCCAAGGACATCCGGTCGGCGCTCGGGCACCTCTCGCCGCAGGAGCGCACGTGCATCGTCCTGCGGTACTTCGACGACCTGACCGTCCCGCAGACGGCCGAGCGGATGGGCCTCCATCCCGGCACGGTCAAGCGCTACCTGCACCATGCGGTCGCCAAGCTGGAGTCGCTCCTCGGTCCGTTGGAGGACGGCTCGACCTCGCACGACGACGACCTGACCGTCCTCCCCCTCATCACCCGAACCACCACCCGGAGCGCAGACTCATGACCAGGATCGACGAGGAGCTGAGCGCCCTGAGCGAGACCGTGGCGCACGACACGACCGGCCCTGCCCCCGAGGACGTCGTCCTGGCGGTGCATCGCTCCAGGCGTCGGCGTCGGGGCGCCCTCGCGAGCGGGCTGGGGGGCTTGTCCCTCGCCGTCGCCGTCACGGCGGGCGTCGTGGACTGGTCGGCGCTCCGACCCGCCCCGTCGGCCCCCGCGGAGGCACCGGCCGTCGTGGAGCCGCTCGCAGGGGACACCATCCAGTGCGGCACGCCCGAGAGCGACATCGTCCCGACGACGACGCTCACGCTCACCGACGTCTCCCGCGGGCAGGTCGAGGTCACGAACAGGTCCTCCGACCCGTTCTTCGCCGCGTCCAACGGAACGGCCCGCACCGTCCTGGTCCAGGACGGGCGTGTCGTCGCGATGACCCTGGCCGAGGTCCAGCCGCTCGTCCCGGTCGACGTGGGCCCCGGAGACTCCCAGGTGCTGGGAGTCGCAGGCGCCCAGTCCTGCTCGGGCATCGAGGGCAACGGTCCCGCTGCGGCACCGGTGGGGACTTACACGGCCTACCGTGTGCTGCCGGTCGACGAGCTGTCCGGTCCCGACGCCCTCGACACCTGGGACGGCACCGACGGCACGCCGGTCACGATCGTCTCGGCGCCCTTCGAGCTCGAGATCGTCGACAGCTTCCCCTCGGGAGCCTTCGAGTGCGGCGCCTCGGTTCCCGACAACCTGGTGGTCAAGGACGGGCTGCAGCTCGTCTCCGTGGTGGCGGCCGACGCGCCCTCTCCTCAGGAGACCTCTCAGCCCGGTGACCAGCAGGCCCCCCTCTCCTTGTTCCTCCACAACGGGACCGGTTCGTCGGTCACGGTGGGCGGCAGCGGCTGGAGCTCGGTCGTGTTCGTCCACGACGGGGTCGTGGTGGCCAGGACCATCGGTGTCCAGGAGCCGGTCTTCCAGGCGACGCTCGCCCCCTACGAGTCGGCGCCGGTGAGCTTCGAGCTGATGCTCGCGTGCCCCGAGTTCCCCTTCGGCGTCGACCCGTCGGAGGTCGTCGCCTACGGCAGCCTCGACATCTCGCCGGCCACCGGGACCACGCTCGACACCGTGGTGGGTGGACCGTGGAGGGTGTCCGCCGCAGATCTCTCCAGCCTCACGGCCGAGAGCCCTGCCATGGGCTAGCGGGGTGAGCGCGTGGGTGCCACCAGCGCCTGCACGCCGGCGACGATGCGGTCGATCCCGAACTCGAGCTCGGCCTCGGCCGAGTACGCGGCCTGCTGCGCCTCGCCGACCGTGGCGCCCACGCGCCCGGCCACGGCGAACGTGCTCATGGCGCTGATCCGTTCGAGGAGCGGGGCGTTCACGGCCCACCACTCGTCGTCGGTCTGGCCGCTCTCCTCGTGCGCGTGGCGGGCCGCGCGGGCCCGGCGTGCCGCGGTGGTCGCCTGCCCGACGACGAGCGTCACGGTCGCGTCCATCGCGACGTCGTCGAGCCCGACGCCCTCGATCGCCCGCAGCTCGACGTCGTACTTGCGGGTCTCGCCCGGCCCGAGGACGGGCCGGGCGAGGTCGATGTCGAGGAGCCACGGGTGTGCCGCGAAGAGGTCCCAGTTGGCGCGGGCCACCGACCGCAGCCGGTCCTGCCACGTGGCACCGGGCGCCTCGTCGTGCGGGTAGAGCTCGCCGTACGCGCGGTCGACCACGAGGTCGACGAGGTCGTCCTTGTTCTGGACGTAGGTGTAGAGCGACATGGTGCCGATCCCGAGCTCGGCGGCCACCTTGCGCATGGACAGCCCGGCGAGCGCGCCCTCCGAGTCCGCGAGCCCGACGGCGGCCCGCGCCACCTCGTCGGGCGTCCGGGACTGCTGGGGCCCCCTCGCGCCACGATCGGCGTGCAGGCCCCACAGGAGCGCGAGGGTGCGTGCGGGGTCGCGGGGGGTCGCGGGGGGCGTCGGGGTCGGCACGGGCTGGCTCCTCGTGAGCGATCGGGGGGCGTCGAGGGGGCTTCGACGGGTGCCCGACCTGTCGGGAATGTTCTGCGTACATCGTACGGGCCCTGCCGCAGCACGAGCCTCAGGCCGCGCCCGTCCCGGTGCGCTCGAGCAGGACCATGACCTCGTAGTGCGTGGTCTGCGGGAACATGTCCAGGACGCGGCCCCGCACGGGGCGCAGCGACGGCATGGCGGCGAGGTCGCGGGCCAGCGACACCGCGTTGCAGCTCGAGTAGACGACCTGCCGGACGGTCGAGGACTCTAGCCAGCCCGCGAGCGCGGCGCCGATCCCGCGCCGCGGCGGGTTCACGATCACGAGGTCGGGGTCGTGCTGGGCCGCGAGGGCGAACGTCGTGGCGTCCCCGGCCCGGAACGTCACGTCGTCGAGCCCTGCCTGGGCCGCGCTGCGCTCGGCGCTCAGGATCGCCTCGCGGCTCGACTCGATCCCGACCACCTCCCTGCCAGGGGTCGCGCAGTGGAGCGCGAAACCACCCACGCCGCAGTACAGGTCCCAGACGCTGTCCGGCGCGGCCTCGTCGACCCACTCGCGCCCCTGGCGGTACAGGGCCGCAGCGACCTCGGTGTTGGTCTGGAAGAAGCTCTGCTGGCGCAGGTGCATCTCGATCCCGTTGACCCGCATGGTCAAGGTGTCGGCCTCGGTGAGCAGGATCTCGTGCTCGCCCTCGAGCGCGGCCTTGTGCTCGGGCAGGATGTTGGCCGACACCACGCGCGCCTGCGGCAGCGCGTCGAGCAGGCTCGGCAGGTGCTTGCGCAGGCGTGAGACCGGCTCCTGCGAGCGCAGCACGAAGCGCACCATGAGCTCGCCGTCCGGGGACTGCGTGACCAGCAGGTTCTTGAGCTCACCGCGCCGCGTCGCCACGTCGTAGGGCGTGAGGCTCGCCCGGGTGACGAAGTGCGCGAGGACGGGGAGGACGGCCTGGAGGTCGGCCGGGTAGAGACCGCAGTCCTGGAGGTCGACGCCGCGTCCACCGGCGTCGAGGATGCCGAGCGTCGGGCTCTCGACCGTGCCGCCGACGACCATCTTGGCCTTGTTGCGGAAGCCCGACTCGCGGCTCGCGACCGGTCGCTCCCACCGCAGGTCGGCGTGCGCCGCGAGGAGCTCGCCCGCGTGCCGCTGCTTGTCGGCGAGCTGCGCGGCGTAGCCCTGGCCCATGAGGGTGCACGAACGGCACTCGTGGGCGTCGAAGTGGGGGCACTGCATTCCCCCGATCCTACGGGGCGGGCCTGGGCGGGACGGCCCCGTCCCGGGGCGCTACCGGCTTCTCGCCGATCACGACCGTCGCCCCGAGCTCGTCGTCGGTCTCGATGCTCGCCAGGAGTCCCGCACGCTCGAGGAGCCCGACGGCGACGGGCGCCTGGTGCTCGCTCGTCTCGATCAGGAGGTGGCCGCCGGGGGCCAGCCAGGACGCTGCGTCGGCGGCGACGCGGCGGTGCACGTCGAGGCCGTCGTGACCGCCGTCGAGCGCGACGCGCGCCTCGTGGATCCTCGCCTCGGGCGGCATGGTCTCGATCGCGTCGGTCGGGACGTAGGGGGCGTTGACGACGAGGACGTCGACGTTCCCGCGCAGACGCACCGGCAAGGCGTTGTACAGATCACCCTCGTGCACTTGTCCATCGAGGTTCCGGCGGGCGCTGCGCACCGCGGCGGGATCGATGTCCGCTGCGTGCAGGTCGATGCCCGGGTGCGCCGCCCGCAGCACCGCCCCCAGCGCGCCCGTGCCGCAGCACAGGTCCACGACCGTCGCGCGCTCCCCCGTGAGCCCGCTCGCGAGCGACGCGAGGACCTCGGTGCGGCGTCGCGGCACGAACACCGTCGGCTCGACCAGGATGCGTAGCCCGCAGAACTCCGCCCAGCCCAGGACCTGCTCCAGGGGCAGCCCCGCCACCCGGCTCGCCACCATGTCGTCCAGCTCGGCCGGGGAGGTGGCGGCCGCACGGAGGAGGTCGGCCTCCTCCTCGGCGAACACGCACCCCGCAGCACGCAGGGTGGACACGACGTCTGACGGGCTCATGGCGGGACTCACGCTACTACCCGGCCCCGCTCACGGGCGGACAATGGACCCATGCCCGACGACGCAGCCCCCGCCCCCACCCGTCCCACCCCTCCCGTGGTCGCCACCCCACGGGGCCCGTCCCCGCAGGCGCGAGCCCACGCGGAGGACCTCGCACGATTCGTCGAGGCCTCGCCCTCGTCGTTCCACGCGGCCCACGAGGTCGCGCGCCGCACCGTCGAGGCGGGCTTCACGCTGCTCGACGAGGCCGACGCCTGGCCGCAGCAGGCCGCCGGGGGCCGCTACGTCGTCGTGCGGGACGGTGCCGTCATCGCCTGGGTCACGCCCGCGGGCGCGACCCCGACGACACCCTTCGCGATCCTCGGCGCGCACACCGACTCCCCCGGGTTCAAGCTCAAGCCCAGGCCCACCACGGGCCGCGAGGGCTGGTGGCAGGCCGGCGTCGAGGTCTACGGCGGGCCGCTGCTCAACTCGTGGCTCGACCGCGAGCTCGAGCTCGCCGGTCGGCTCGTGACGCTCGACGGCCGCAGCCACCTCGTGCGGACCGGCCCCCTGCTGCGCATCCCGCAGCTCGCGATCCACCTCGACCGCACCGCGAACGACGGCCTGAAGCTCGACAAGCAGCGCCACACCCAGCCCGTATGGGGCCTCGGTGCGCCCGACGCCCCCGACGCCGACCTGCTCGCGCTCCTCGCCGAGCACGCGGGCGTCCGGGCCGCGGAGGTCGGCGGGTACGACCTCGTCGTGGCGGACACGCAGGCGCCGCGGATCTTCGGTGCGCACGAGGAGCTGCTCGCCTCGGGACGGCTCGACAACCTGCTCTCGGTGCACGCGGGACTCGTCGCGCTGCTGGAGGCGGCTGCCGGGACCGAGACCGGAACCCCGGGCGGTGAGGCACCGATCGCGGTCCTCGCGGCGTTCGACCACGAGGAGATCGGCAGCGAGACGCGCTCGGGGGCCAGCGGGCCGTTCCTCGCGGACGTCCTGTCGCGCATCAGCGGCGGGTCCGGGGCCGGCGCCGAGGACCGGTACCGCGCGCTCGCGGGGTCGCTGTGCGTGTCGAGCGACGTCGGGCACTCGGTCCACCCCAACTACCCGGAGCGGCACGACCCGGCCAACCGCCCCGTGGCAGGCGGTGGCCCGATCCTCAAGATCAACGCCAACCAGCGGTACGCGACCGACGCCCACGGGGCAGCGGCCTGGGCCGCGGCCTGCGCGGCGGCCGGGGTCCCGAGCCAGGAGTTCGTCTCGGAGAACACGGTGCCGTGCGGGTCGACGATCGGGCCGCTGACCGCGACCCGCCTCGGTATCCGGACGGTCGACGTCGGCGCGCCCATCCTCTCGATGCACTCGGCGCGCGAGCTCACGGCCGTCGCGGACCCGTACTACCTGTCCCGCGCGATCGGGCAGGTGTTCGCGGGCTGAGACCGGCGGACGCCCGTCACCGGTCACCGAGGGAGAACGTGGTGCGCGAGGTAGAAGCCCTCGCGCACCGCGTCGCGCAGAACGTTCCGCCTCGTCGCCCTCGGGGCAGTGCCCGCTCGACGGTTCGGTGCCCGCAGGTGCCAGGTGGGAGACTCTGAGACGTGCCCAGCCCGTCGCGAACCCCGGAACCGGGCGTCCTCCTCGACGTCCTGCTCGCGGGCGGCCGCCGCGCCGACCGGCTGACGCACGTCGAGCACCTGCCCGGTCGCCCCGGGCGGCAGGCGGACTGGCCCGCCTGGGCCGACGCGTCGCTCGTCGCGGGCTACCGCTCGATGGGCGTCGATCGACCGTGGTCGCACCAGGTCGAGGCCGCCGAGGCCGCCTGGTCGGGGCGCCACGTCGCGCTCGCGACGTCGACCGGCTCGGGCAAGTCGCTCGCGTTCTGGTTGCCTGCGCTCAGCGCGGTGCGCGCCGACCGCGCGGCGGAGACTCTGGCCCCGGGCCGGATCGAGAGTGCCCGCACGCGCGGCACCGTCCTCTACCTGAGCCCGACCAAGGCCCTCGCGGCCGACCAGGTCGACGGCCTCCAACGCCTCCTCGACGCCTCCCGCACGGGCGACGTCAAGGTCTCGACGTGCGACGGTGACACGTCGTTCGAGGAGCGCAAGTGGGTGCAGGAGTACGCCGACGTCGTCCTGACCAACCCCGACTTCCTGCACTTCGCGCTCCTGCCCAACCACCGGCGCTGGGCGCGGTTCCTGCGCAACCTGCGCTACGTCGTCGTCGACGAGGGGCACTCCTACCGGGGCGTGTTCGGGGCCCACGTGGCCCTCGTGCTGCGGCGCCTCGCACGGCTCGCGGCGCACTACGCACCGGCGCTGCCCGCGCCACAGGCCAGCGTGTCAGAACCAGCGAGCACTCGAGGTCACGCTCGTTCTGACAGCAGCGCCCCGAGGAGAGGTCTCACGTTCGTCGTCGCGTCAGCCACGACGGCCGACCCCGCCGTGAGCGCGGGCCGCCTCATCGGGGTCCCGCCCGAGCAGATCGTCACGGTCGACGCCGACACGAGCCCCGCCGGGCGCAAGACGTTCGCGCTGTGGCAGCCACCCGAGGTCCTGGGCTACGAGGCCGCGCAGGCCAGGGCGGCAGCGGCGAACGACCCGGCGGCCGACGCGGCCCTCGCCGAGGCCCTGCTGATCGACCCCACGGCCCACGACGAGCTGGGTCTCACGCGCGACCCCGACGAGCCCGCGACCCCGGGCGACTCCCCCGAGCGCCCGCGCCGGTCCGCGACGGCCGAGGTCGCGGACCTCCTGGCCGACCTCACGGCAGCAGGGGCCCGCACGCTCGCGTTCACGCGCTCGCGCCGAGGCGCCGAGGCTGTTGCCACCCAGACGCAGGACCACCTGCGCGTCGTCTCGCCCCAGCTCGCACGCCGCGTCGCGGCCTACCGCGGCGGATACCTCCCCGAGGAACGCCGGGAGCTCGAGCAGGCGCTGCGCAGCGGCGCGATCCGCGGCCTCGCGACGACCAACGCGCTCGAGCTCGGGGTCGACATCTCGGGCCTCGACGCGGTGCTCATCGCGGGGTGGCCGGGCACGCGCATGTCGGTCTGGCAGCAGGCCGGGCGCGCGGGGAGGGCCGGGGCCGACGGCCTGGTCGCGTTCGTCGCGCGCGAGGACCCGCTCGACACCTACCTCGTGCACCACCCCGAGGCGATCTTCGCGGCGCCCCTGGAGGCCACCGTCTTCGACCCCGCCAACCCGTACGTCCTCGCGCCGCACCTGTGCGCGGCGGCCGCAGAGGTCCCGCTCCGGCAGTCCGACCTCCCCCAGTTCGGCGACCCCGCCGCGGTGACCGAGCTCCTGGGCGTGCTGGTCGCGCGGGGTGCGCTGCGCCGTCGGGCGTCCGGGTGGTACTGGACCCATGCCCGGTCCGCCGCCGCGATGACGGACCTGCGCGGCTCGGGCGGCTCGCCCGTGCGCGTCGTCGAGGCCGGCACGGGGCGCCTGCTCGGCACGGTCGACGCGGCCTCGGCCGACGGCTCGGTCCACGACGGCGCGGTCTACGTCCACCAGGGCGTGAGCTACGTCGTGGAGTCCCTCGACCTGCGGGACGGCGTCGCGCTCGTCGCGCGCCGGGACGTCGACTTCGGGACGTGGTCGCGCTCCGTCACGGAGATCGCGATCCACGGCGTCCGCGACGACGAGCCGGGCGAGGCCCCGCTCGAACCGGGCGAGGTCGCGTCGCCGAGCGCAGGCCCGACGGCGGAGCCCACCCCGGGCGACCAGCCGTCCGTCCCGCAGGGCACGGCCCCGAACGACGCCGCGCACCCCGCGATCCAGCGCTGGTGGGGGCCGATCGGCTGGGGGTTCGGGCCGGTCGAGGTCACGAGCCAGGTCGTGAGCTTCCAGCGCCGACGCCTGCCGGACCTGCAGATCCTGGGCACCGAACCGCTCGACCTGCCCGAGCACACGCTCCCGACGACCGCCGTGTGGTGGACGGTCCCGGCCGACGTGCTCGAGGCCGCCGGCATCGACGCCGACACTGCGCCGGGAGCGCTGCACGCGGCCGAGCACGCGTCGATCGGGCTCCTCCCCCTGCTCGCGACGTGCGACCGCTGGGACCTGGGCGGGGTCTCGACCGCGATGCACGTCGACACCGAGCAGGCGACGGTGTTCGTGTACGACGCGTACCCCGGCGGTGCGGGCTTCGCCGAGCGGGGGTTCCACCTGGGCGCGACGTGGCTGCGCGCGACCCGGGCCGCGATCTCACGCTGCCCGTGCGCGGACGGCTGCCCGGCGTGCGTGCAGTCACCCAAGTGCGGCAACTTCAACAACCCGCTGGACAAGGCCACGGCGGTCCGCCTGCTCGACGCGGTGCTCGCGTACGCGCCCGCGTGATCACTCCTGCTGCAGCACCTGCTCATCGAGCCAGGCAGGGACCTCGCCACGGGCGAGCGTGACACCCGTCCAGTACTCGTAGACCGCGACGTGGTGCGGCTCGGACTCGGTCGCGACGTGCGTCGCGAGGTCCACGGCGATGCCCATCTCGGCGACGCGCACACGACGCCCGTCGACCACCTCGTCACGCAGCATCCGCACACCGTCGCCCGAGCAGGCCGAGTCGACGTCGTCCGGCTGGTCGCAGATCACGATCTGCAGCCCGCCGTGCTGGAAGGCCATCTCGAACCGGTCGCGCTCGACACGGGTCACGAAGAGGAAGTCGGCCCGGGGAGAGTCGACGGGCAGTGCCATGGTCCCCTGGTGCGGGGACTGCGTGATCCGCCGCGCCTGGTCGCTGTTCATGCTCGCCGGAGCCGCGTGCGCGGGGGCCTGCTCACCGCCCAGGAGAAGGGTCGTGAGCAGCCCGATGGCCCCGACCAGCCCGAGCGCCCCCAGCACCGTCGCGACGGTGCGCCGCTCGATCGTGATGTCCATGTCTCCCCCTGCCCGGTGCCCCGGGGACCCGGGTGTCGTTGGACCCTCGAACAACGAGCCGGGCGGAGCATGGCACAGGCGGCCGCTGGCCGTCGATGTCCGCTCACCGCGCCGACAGCGGTCCCGCGCGTGCCGCAGCCCGCGCGGTGCCCAGCACCCCGGCCCACCCCGTCGCCTCGCGCGTGACGTCGACCCGGACGACCCCGCGTCCCTGCTCGTCGCAGGTGACGACCACGGCGCCGTTGCGCTCCGCGGTCTCCCGCGCCGTCGGGCAGGCCTCCCACCCTCGCTGGAGGGCGGTCGCCGCGGCGAGCGCCGCGAGGTCGGCCGCTGCCTGCGCCCTGCCGCGGGCCCCCTGGGCCGAGGCGAGCGCCGCGAGGGCGAGCCCCAGCACCAGGGCGACCGCGATGAGGCCGAGCGCCAGCACGGTTCCCGAGCCGCGGTCGCGTGGCCTCACGGCTCGCTCCACGCGACCGCCGCCCCGCGCGCCTGGAGCGGAGAGCGCGACAACCAGCCGCCGACCACGGGCTGGGCGACCCGCACCTCGACCCACGGGTCGACGCGCGTGACGGTCACCGTGGCGTCGGGCCCGGCGACCTGCCCGACGACGGCGCGCACCGCCGCGTCGTCCTCGCCGATCGCGACGGCCCGGGCGGCGGCGCGCGCGGCGTCGGCGGCCTGGAGCTGCGCGTTCGCCGCCGCTGCGAGCGTGAGGACGGCCACCAGCACGAGGACGACCGCGGGCAGCGCGAGCGCGAGCTCGGCGGTCACGGTGCCGCGTTCACGGTCGCAGAACCTGCGCCCGAGCCGCCACCGCACGCTGGTGGCCGTCACCCTCATCCGATCGACAGGGCGCGCTGGACGATGCCGAGCAGCATCTCGCGCACCTCGCCGCTCTTGAGGATCGCGATGAGCAGTCCGGCGAACCCGACCGCCGCGATGGTCGCCACCGCGTACTCGGCGGTCGCGAGACCGGCCTCCGGGTCCTCGCCGCGGACGCGGGCGAGCAGCCCCGCCCACCCCGCTCTCGCTCCGTGCACAACCTTCATGGGTGTCTCCTCCTGGTCGTGGCCCGCCCGTCGCGCGCCGTGCCGCCCACTGTGGCGGGCCCGGGCCCCGGGCCGCTGGGCCGAGCGGCGCCGCTGTGGATGGAGCCCCCCGCAGGCGTCCTGTGGACGGCCCGGCCCGGTCCGGCGGGCCCCTCCGAGCCGCTACGTGGCGTCCTGCTGTGCCAGCCAGGTGAGGATCACCCGGTTCGTCTCCTCCGGCAGCTCCTGCTGGATCCAGTGACCGCAGTCCAGGTCGACCACGTCCACGTCGGGCACGAACTCGGCGAGCCTCTCCGACCTCGCGACCATGTCCCGGGAGCCGTGGATCATGAGCGCGGGTTGCTTGATGACGGGGTCTGCGTCCGCCAGCTGGCGCCAGTTGCGGTCGAGGTTCCGGTACCAGTTGATGCTTCCCGTGAAGCCTGTCGCCTCGAACGCGGCCACGAACACGGCCAGCTCGGCGTCGCTCATGAGGGGATCGCCGAGCGGTTCCTCCGCCCTGGCGAGACTCATCAACGCCATGCCCGGCTCGGGTGCTCTGAGCGGCTCGTTCTTCCGGTACAGGTTCCGCAGGAACCGGGACGTGTTCTCGTCGAGCACGGCGTCCGCGACGCCCGGTCGGCGGTTGAAGTGGACGAAGTAGAAGTCGCCGCCGAGCACGTCTTCCATGAGCTCGATCCAGGGCCGCTCACCACGTTCCTGGTAGGGCAGGCTCAGGTTGATCACCCGGTCGACCCGGTGCGGGTGCAGCAGGGTCAGCCCCCAGACGACGAACGCACCCCAGTCGTGGCCCACGAACGTGGCGTCCTCGTAGCCGTAGTGGTCGAGGAGCGCGACGAGGTCTCCCGCCAGGTGCTCGATGTCGTACTCGGTCACCTCGGCCGGCCGGGACGAACCGCCGTAACCACGCTGGTTCGGGACGATCACGTGATAGCCCGCCGCGACGAGGGCGGGTACCTGGTGGCGCCAGGAGTAGGCGTGCTCCGGCCAGCCGTGGCACAGCACGACGGGCCGTCCGGCGTTGTGCCTGCCTGCTTCGAAGACTTCGAGCTCCACGCCGTTGACGGCTACCAGGGTGGGCTCGGGGAAGTCGGGGAGACGGTGAGTCGTCGGTGGGTTCATGCCGCCATGGTGCGCACGGGTACCGGTCAACCCGTGTCCGGTTCTCCGCGCGACCGCCACGTCTTCCCGCGAGACTGGTCGGCAGCGGCTGTCGATTCCGTCGGTGGTCACGCGTCATCGTGATGAAGGACCCACCCACCACCCACTCATCTGGAGGAAACATGAGCACCGAGTACGCGATCCTCATCCACGCCCCGGAGGACGGCACGCCCGCGATGCGTCCGGACCTGGCCGCGGAGATCATGGCCCAGCACGACGAGTTCACGCGCCGCGTCGTCGCCGAGGGGCACCGCATCACGGGCGGCGTCGAGCTCGAGGCCGCCCGGACGGCGACCCTGGTCCGCCCGGGCGTCGGGACGACCGAGGGCCCGTTCACCGAGCTCGCCGAGCAGATCGGCGGCCTCTACCTGGTCGTGAGCGACGACCTCCCCGGGCTCGCGACGATCATCGACGAGGTGTTCGCGGGCGACGGCTGCACGTACGAGATCCGCCCCACGGTCGATCACGGCGGGCCCGACGACGCGACCGACCCCGAGGCCGCCGTCGCGTCGACCGCCGGCGCAAAGGCCTGACCTGTGAAGGTCGTGCTCCTGCTGGACGAGGACGAGCAGCTCTGGGCCGCGGCCTCCGCGGACGAGCGGTCGCGGTACGTGGTGCAGCACGACGAGCTCGCGGCGAGGCCGTCGCCCTCCTGCCGCAGCTCACGGTCGAGCTGCACCCGGTCGTGGACGTGGACGACCCTGTGAGCCGGCGCCTCGGAGGCCGCGGGTGACGGAGGTCGAGGACGCGCTCTCGGCCGCCTGGCGGGAGCACTGGGCGCGGTTGCTCGCGATGCTCGTCGCGCGCTACCGCCGCCCCGACCTCGCCGAGGACGCTCTCGCGGACGCGTTCGCCGCTGCGGCCCGCACGTGGCCCGTCGACGGCGTGCCGGGCTCCCCCGCCGCCTGGCTGCGCACCGCGGCAGGGCGGCGGGTCCTCGACCGCCTGCGCGCGGAGGCGGTCGCCGTCCAGAAGGTCCCGCTCATGATCGTGGAGGCGAGGTCCGCGGCGGACGCCTCGGACGCAGTGCCCGGCCCGCCCGACGACGGCGCGCACCTGCCCGACGAACGGCTGCGGCTCGTCTTCTCGTGCTGCCACCCGGCGCTGTCGGTCGAGGCGCGCACGGCGTTGACGCTGCGGTTCGTCGCGGGTCTGCCGGTCCCGGACATCGCACGCCTCTTCCTGGTCCAGGAATCGACCATGGCCGCTCGCCTGACGCGTGCGAAGAAGCGTCTGGTCGCGGCGGGCATCCCGTTCGAGGTCCCGCCGCCCGAGCGGCTGGGCGAGCGGCTCGACGACGTCGCCTCGGTCCTGTACCTGACCTTCACCGCGGGCTACGCGCCGGGCACGGGGACCGACGTCCTGCGGGTCGCGCTCGCGGGCGAGGCGATCCGGCTGGGGCGTCTGCTCGACGAGCTGCTGCCGGGCCGCCCGGTGGTGCGTGCGCTGCTCGCGCTCATGGTGCTCCAGCACTCGCGCCGGGACGCGCGGGCCGCGGCGGACGGGTCGCTCGTGCTGCTCGCGGACCAGGACAGGTCGCGGTGGCGCGGCGAGGAGATCGCGTCGGGTCTCGCGCTGCTCGCATCCGTGCCCGACGACGTCGCGGGCCTCGCGCACGAGTACCGCCTCCAGGCGTCGATCGCCGCCGCGCACGCTGTCGCGGGACGTGCCACCGACACCGACTGGGGTGCGATCGCCGACCTGTACGCGGAGCTGGAGGTTGTCACTTGCTCGGCGATGGTGCGGCTCGCGAGGTCGGTCGCGGTCGCCGAGGTGCAGGGGCCGGTCGCCGCCCTCGCGCTGATCGACGACTTCGAGGGCATCGACGAGGTCCTGCGGACGAACCACCGGCTGCCTGCGACGCGGGCCGAGCTGCTGGCGCGGGCCGGCCGACCGGTCGAGGCTGCGGCGTGCTTCGAGGAGGCCGTCCGGCGCTGCGGCAACGCGGCCGAGCGTGAGCACCTGACGCGGCGGTCGGCCGAGGTGCGTGCTGCCGCAGGGCGGTGATCCCTGCATGCGCCGCGTCGGTGACCCAAGCCGCTCAGCCCCCGAGCACCCCGCCCCCCAGCGACAGCAGCACCGGCAGCAGGCCGATGAGGACGAAGGCCGGCAGGAAGCACACGCCGAGCGGCAGCACGAGGTGCACCGCGAGGCGCGCCGCGGCCTGACGTGCGGCGGCCTGCTGGTCGCTGCGCAGCTGCTCGCCCGCCGCGCGCAGCGCCTCGCCGGGCGCCGCTCCCTGCTCCCACGCGAGCCCCAGCGCGGACTGCACCACGGCCAGCCGGGCAGGCGCACCGGCCCACGCCTCGGCCCACCCTGCGCCGAGCACGACCGCCGCCCCCGCGCGGGCGAGCGCGGCGCCGTCGGGCCCTCCGACCGCCTGCCCCACGGCCTCGAGCGCACGCGGGACGCTCGTCCCGGCCCGGACCGCGGCCCCGAGCAGCTCGAGCAGGACACCGATCTCCACAGGGCCCACGGGCCCCGTCCGGCTCCCTGCGGCACGCCCGCCCCTCGTGAGCTCGTCGAGCCGCGCTCCGACACCGGCCCGCGCGACCCACCACGCGCTCGACGCGACGAGGCACCCGCACGCGACCGCGACGACCAGAGACCAGTCGATGCTCACGGACCCGTCGATGCCCAGGGACCACGCGCTCACGGCGGTGCCCCCACCGCACGGGCTCGTGCCACGAGGCGCCCCGACCACCGCCGACCGACCAGGAGGAGCACCGCTCCTGCGAGCAGCCCGGCAGACCCCACGCCCCCGCCGAGTGCCGTCGCGAGCGGGTCCACCCCCAGCGCGACCCCGAGCAGCACCCCGACGATCGGCAGCCACAGCAGCACGCGCGCCGTCGCGGCGGGTCCCGCGAGCGAGGCCTCTCTGTCGGCCCGGGCCTCGGCCTCGGCCGCGAGCGCCCGCGCGATCGACTCCAGGACCTCGCCGAGCGGCGCGCCGACGTCGGCGGCCAGGCGGCTCGCCGCCACGACGGCCGCGACCTGCCCCTCTGCCTCGGCCGACCCGCGAGCACTCACCACGGTGAGCAGGTCGCCGCGGTCGGGCACCCCCTGCTGGTCGACGCGCACCGCGGCGGCCGAGACCCAGGCGGTGCCGGGCGCGGCCCCGGCGCGCAGCAGCGAGGCGACGTGCGCGACCACGAGACGCACCGAGGACGGCGAGGCCGTGCGCCGCCACGTGAACAGCCGGCTCCCTCGGGACCTGCGGTCCGGGCGCCCACCGGCGACCTCCACCGCCGACCGCCCGGGCGGCGCGACCGCGACCCACACCACGCACGCGACGAGCAGGCCGAGGATCACGCCCCGCCCCACCGGTCGACGAACGCGTCCCACCCGGCCCCGTGGACCGGGTCCTGCTCACGGTCCCACGTCGCGACGGGGTCGACCACGAGCTCTCCGCGGACGTCTCGCCGCACGACCCCGATCTCGGCGAGGTACCGCACCCGCCCGGACCGCCGCAGGTGCAGCACCACGTCGAGCGCACCGGCGGCCTGGGCCGCGACGGCCTCGCGCGGCATGCCCGCGAGCGCGGCGAGCGCCTCGAGGCGTGCGGGGACCACGGCCGCCGCGTTGGCGTGGATCGTGGCGAGCCCTCCGTCGTGCCCCGTGTTGAGGGCCATGAGGACCTCGCGGACCTCGGCACCGCGGCACTCGCCCAGGACGATCCGGTCGGGTCGCATGCGCAGCGCGTTGCGGACCAGGTCGGCGAGGTCGACGGCGCCGGCCCCCTCGACGTTGGGCCGTCGGGCGGTGAGGGGCACGACGTGCGGGTGGTCGGGGACGAGCTCGCGGGCCTCCTCGACGCACACGATCCGTTCGTGCCCGGGGACGAGCGACAGGAGCGCCGCGAGCAGGGTCGTCTTGCCCGTCCCGGTGCCGCCCGAGACGAGCATGGTAGCGCGTTCCGTCACGAGACGTCGGAGCACGGGCGCCCAGCACCGGTGCAGGCCTCCCGAGTCGACGAGCTCGTCGAGCGCGAAGGCCCGGGAGCGGAGCACGCGCAGCGAGATCACGGCCCCGGACTCGCACACGGGCGCGATCGCGGCGTGCAGGCGTGTGCCGTCGGGCAGCCGCGCGTCGACGAGGGGGCTCGCATCGTCGAGGCGCTGCCCGCCCGCGGCGGCCAGCCGGACCGCGAGCGCCCGCACCTGTGCGGGGCTCCCCAGGTGCAGGGGGACCCGCTCGAGCCCCGCGCCACGGTCGACCCACACTTCTTCAGGAGAGTTGACGAGGACGTCGGTGACCTCGGGGTCGTCGAGCAGGGGCTGGAGCGGCCCGGCACCGTAGAGCTCGGCGCGGGCGCGACGGGTCAGGTCCGCGAGCGCGGCGCTGCCGAGCACCCGGCCCGAGCCGCGCAGGGCCGCGTGGAGCTGGGCGTCGTCGGCCGGGGCGCCCCCGACGAGCTGCCCGCGCACCTCGGCGAGCAGGGCGTCGTCGAGAGCGTCGCCGGTCATGCGGCGCCCCGCGACGCGGCGCCGACCGCGGCGGCCAGCTCGGTCCCGGCGCGGCCGAGGGGGCGCCGGGACCGGACGTCGGGCCCCTCGCCGCGCTCGACGCGTGCGGCGTGCCCACGGTCCCAGGGGACGATCCCGGCGAGCGGCAGCCCGACGACGTCGCTCACGTCCCACGGGTCGAGGCGCCCGGGTGCGGGCCGCCGTGCCACGAGGCGCAGGGCGCGCCCGGCGCCGTGCCGGGTCGCGAGGTCCGCGGTCGCGACGGCCCCGGCGACCGCGGGCAGGTCGAGCGGGGTCACGAGGAGGAGCGTGTCGCAGGCGCCCACGAGGGCTGCGTGCGAGCCGGACCCCGCCCCGGCGGCGTCCGCGGCCCCTTCCAGCACCGAGCGGGGCAGGTCGAGGACCAGGACGTCGCACGCGTCGGCGAGGGCCGAGCAGACGTCCACGACCACGCCGTCGTCGAGGGTCACGGGGTCGGCGCGGTGCGCGCTCAGGACCGGTACGTGCTGCCAGGCGGGCAGGAGGCCGGCGAGCGCGGGCCCGTCGACGGCGCCGCGCGCGTCGCGCAGGTCGGACCAGCGGGGCCCTTCCTGGTGGTCGATCCCGAGCAGCACGTCGATCCCGCCGCCTCGTGTCGCGAGGTCCACGAGCACGGTGCGCCGTCCGGCCCGCCGCAGCCCGTCGGCGAGCGCTGCGGCCACCGTGCTCGTCCCTGCTCCACCACGTGCGCCGATCGCACCCACCACGGCTGCCACTGCCCTGCCCATTGGACGTCCCCCCTGTCGCCGGCCCGGGACCGGGCCGTGTCCATCCTGGGGCGAGATGCGAGCGTGTGGGGGCTGCGCCGTCGGGCCTGTGGAAAACCTGTGTGGCTCCGCACCTGTGGTCCACCTCCACACCGCTGGAACCGGGACATTCCGCCCCGCCGGTCGCCGGTTGCGGCTAGGCTCGCCGGGTGACCCATCTCCAGGACTCACCGCAGCCCGGCCCCCGACCCACGACCGGCGCCCGCGAGGGGCGCCCGCGGAAGGTCGCCGCGTTCTTCGACCTGGACAAGACGATCATCGCGACGTCGTCGACCGCGGCCTTCTCCAAGCCCTTCTACGCGGGCGGACTCATCAGCCGCGGCGACGTGCTGCGCAGCGCCTACGCGCACTTCCTCTACATGGTGGGCGGTGCGGACGCCGACCAGACCGAGCGCATGCGCGCGCACCTCAGCGCGCTCGTCACGGGCTGGGACGTGCGCACCGTCTCGCAGATCGTCGAGGAGACGCTGCACGAGTACATCGACCCCGTCGTCTACGCGGAGGCCGTCGACCTCATCGTGAGCCACCACGACCGGGGGCACGACGTCGTGATCGTCTCGGCCTCGGGGTCGGAGGTCGTCGAGCCCATCGCCGCGGTCCTCGGGGCGGACCACTTCGTCGCGACCCGCATGGAGATCGTCGACGGACGGTACACGGGCGAGATCGACTTCTACGCGTACGGCGAGAACAAGGCGGCCGCGATCCGCGAGCTCGCCGAGGCGCACGGCTACGACCTCGACGCGTCCTACGCCTACTCGGACTCGATCACGGACGCGCCCATGCTCGCCGAGGTCGGGCACGGGTTCGCGGTCAACCCCGACCGCACCCTGCGTCGCCTCGCGGGCGAGAGCGGCTGGGGCACCCTCACCTTCACGCGCCCCGTCACGCTGCGCACCCAGCTCTCCCCGCCGCGCACCGCAGCAGTGGTCGGGGGCGCCGTGACGGTCGCGGTCGTCGTGTGGCTCGTGTGGCGTGCCGTCCGCGGAGGCTCGGGCGGCACGGCGCAGGAGGACTCCGCCGCGTAGGGAACCCGTGCCCGACGGCGGTGCGCAGGTCGCGAGACCCGCCCGCCACCGTGCGTCGCACCGGGTGCCCGGCGGCGTCGGCGTTCGAACCGCGTCCTCGTTGTCCGGGTCCTCCCGGCTCGGGATCGAACACCTCGTGGAGGTTCCACCGTTCGGCTCCCCACCCCTTGCGCGGCACCTGGGACAGGCGTATCACTGAGGGACAACAGCATCAGGGGCGGGCGGAACCCACGCGCGAGAAGTCCACGCATAGGACTGGCTGACCGGGCTTGACCCGTTGCAGCACCTACCCTCGCAGCACGCTTGTTAACCCCCGCCCCGCTGGCGAGCACGGCGCCCCTCCGGGGGCGCCGTTCCCGTGTCCGGGCGTGGTCGAGCGTCCCCCACGCCGAATACCCTGGCTCCATGACCTCAGCGCCGAGCGTTTCCTCGTCCATCACCGTCCGCCTCCAGGTCGAGGCAAGGCCCACCGCGGTCAGCGAGCTCACGACCGCGATCGAGCAGACGGGCGGGATCGTGTCGGCCCTCGACGTCACCGCGTCGGGCCACGAACGCATCTCGGTCGACGTGACGGTCGCGACGCGCGGCGAGTCCCACGCCGAGGAGATCGTGGGCGCCCTGCGCGTGCTGCACGGGGTCAGCGTCGAGCGGGTCTCCGACCGGACGTTCCTGCTGCACCTGGGCGGCAAGCTCCAGATCGAGTCCAAGGTCCCGATCCGCAACCGTGACGACCTGTCGATGATCTACACGCCAGGCGTCGCGCGCGTGTGCGAGGCCATCGCAGCCCATCCCGAGGACGCGCGTCGCCTGACGATCAAGCGCAACACGATCGCGGTCGTCACGGACGGGTCGGCCGTGCTGGGCCTCGGGGACATCGGGCCGCTCGCGTCGCTGCCCGTCATGGAGGGCAAGGCCGCGCTCTTCAAGCGGTTCGCGGACATCGACGCGTTCCCCATCGCGCTCGACACGCAGGACACCGACGAGATCGTGCGCACCGTCAAGGCCATCGCGCCGGTCTTCGCGGGGATCAACCTCGAGGACATCTCGGCGCCGCGCTGCTTCGAGATCGAGCGCCGGCTGCGCGCCGAGCTCGACATCCCCGTGTTCCACGACGACCAGCACGGCACGGCGATCGTCGCGCTCGCCGCCCTGACGAACGCGCTCAAGGTCGTGGGCAAGGACCTGGCCGAGGTGCGGATCGTGCTCTCGGGAGCGGGCGCAGCGGGCACGGCCGTCCTCAAGCTGCTCCTGGCCGCAGGGGCGCACGACGTCGTGGTCGCCGACATCGAGGGCGTGGTCCACCCCGACCGTCCGGGCCTGTCGCCCGCGCTCGCGTGGACCGCGATCAGCACCAACCCGCGGCGCGTGAGCGGCACGCTCGTCGAGGCGCTCGCGGGGGCCGACGTCTTCATCGGGGTCTCCGCCCCGGACATCCTCACGGGCGACGACGTCGCGACCATGGCACCGGACTCGATCGTGTTCGCGATGGCGAACCCCACCCCGGAGGTCGACCCGGTCGAGGCCGCGCAGCACGCCGCCATCGTCGGCACGGGCCGCAGCGACTTCGCGAACCAGATCAACAACGTGCTCGCGTTCCCCGGGGTGTTCCGCGGCCTGCTCGACGCCCAGTCGCACAAGATCACCGACACGATGCTGCTCGCGGCGGCCCGCGCGCTCGCGTCGACGATCCACGAGGACCAGCTCAACCCGACGTACATCGTGCCGAGCGTGTTCAACCCGGAGGTCACGACCGTCGTGGCGGCCGCGGTCGAGGCCGCGGCCCGCGCGGATGAGGCCGCCGCGTCCTGAGGACGCACGACGACCCGTGGGCTTTTGTCAGCACCTTCTCCCATGTCGAGAAACAGTGACGGCGGTCACCCGATGGGGTCTAGACTCGGCCCGGTCGGGGCAGGACAGGCCCCGTCGCTCGACGTGTCTCGCACCCTTCCGCCGCCTCGCGGGCGGAGGGGATCTCACGTCATGAGCCCCGCACCAGAGTCGATGCGCACCGGAGGTAAGAGTGCCTGAGAATGTGACCACCACCGAGAACCAGGTCGACGGGCAGCCCGAGTCGCCGGGTCTGGAGAACCTTCTCCACGAGGAGCGCAGCTTCCCACCCAGCCCTGAGTTCGCCGCCCAGGCGGGCGCACAGGCGTCGCTGTACGAGGAGGCCAGGGCCGACCGTCTCGCATTCTGGGCACGTCAGGCCACCGACCTCGTGTCGTGGAGGACGCCGTTCACCGAGACGCTCGACTGGTCGAACGCGCCGGTCGCACGCTGGTTCGGCGACGGCACGCTCAACGCCGCGTACAACGCCGTGGACCGCCACGTCGAGGCCGGCCACGGCGACCGCGTCGCGATCCACTTCGAGGGCGAGCCGGGCGACACCCGCACCGTCACGTACGCGGACCTGCAGCGCGAGGTCTCGCGCGCGGCCAACGCCCTGAACGCGCTCGGCGTGACCACGGGCGACCGCGTCGTCATCTACCTGCCCATGATCGTCGAGGCCGTCGTCGCGATGCTGGCCTGCGCCCGCATCGGGGCACCGCACTCCGTGGTGTTCGGCGGGTTCTCGGCCGACGCGCTGCGCAGCCGCATCGCGGACGCCGAGGCCAAGGTCGTCATCACCGCGGACGGCGGCTACCGCCGCGGTGCCGCGTCGGCCCTCAAGCCCGCGGTCGACGAGGCCCTCGCCCCCAAGGAGGGCGCCGAGGCCACCACGGTCGAGCACGTCCTCGTGGTGCGGCGCACCGAGCAGGACGTCGAGTGGACGCAGGGACGCGACGTCTGGTGGCACGACGCCCTCGAGGCGGCCGACGTCCAGCACACCCCCGTGTGGGTCGAGGCCGAGCACCCGCTGTTCATCCTCTACACGTCCGGCACCACCGGGAAGCCCAAGGGCATCCTGCACACGACGGGCGGTTACCTGACGCAGGCCGCGTACACGCACAAGAACGTGTTCGACCTCAAGGCCGAGACCGACGTCTACTGGTGCACCGCGGACATCGGCTGGGTCACCGGGCACTCGTACGTGACGTACGGGCCGCTGCTCAACGGCGCCACCCAGGTCATCTACGAGGGCACGCCCGACTCCCCGCACCAGGGCCGCTGGTGGGAGATCATCGAGAAGTACAAGGTCTCGATCTTCTACACCGCGCCGACCGCGATCCGGGCGTGCATGAAGTGGGGCGATGAGATCCCGAACAAGTTCGACCTCACGAGCCTGCGCGTCCTGGGCTCCGTCGGGGAGTCCATCAACCCCGAGGCGTGGATGTGGTACCGCCGCGTCATCGGTGGCGGCAAGGCCCCGATCGTCGACACGTGGTGGCAGACCGAGACGGGCGCGATCATGATCTCGCCCCTGCCGGGCGTCACGGCGACCAAGCCGGGCTCTGCCCAGGTCCCGCTGCCGGGAATCGTCGCGGACGTCGTCGACGACAACGCGCAGCCCGTCCCGAACGGGGGCGGCGGCTACCTCGTCCTGTCGGAGCCGTGGCCGTCCATGCTGCGCGGCATCTGGGGCGACCTCGAGCGCTTCAAGGACACCTACTGGTCCCGCTTCCCGGGCATCTACTTCGCGGGTGACGGCGCCAAGAAGGACGAGGACGGCGACATCTGGCTCCTCGGCCGCGTCGACGACGTCATGAACGTCTCGGGCCACCGCCTGTCGACCACGGAGATCGAGTCCGCGCTGGTCTCGAACCCGCTCGTCGCCGAGGCCGCGGTCGTGGGCGCCACGGACGAGCTGACCGGCCAGGCCGTCGTCGCGTTCGTCATCCTGCGCGGGGAGCACGCGGACCGCGCCTCGACCCCCGAAGGCTCGGCCGAGGTCGAGCTCGAGCTGCGCAACCACGTGGCCAAGGAGATCGGGCCCATCGCGAAGCCCCGCAAGATCCTCGTGGTCCCCGAGCTGCCCAAGACGCGGTCCGGCAAGATCATGCGCCGCCTGCTGCGCGACGTCGCCGAGAACCGCACGGTCGGGGACGCGACGACGCTCGCGGACTCCTCGGTCATGACGCTCATCGCGTCGGGCCTGGCGAAGCCCGCAGGCTCGGAGGGCTGAGGCCCGGCGCGCCGAGCCGGTCGGTGCGCCGGGCAACCGCGCCCGAGGCCTCACAGGTCTCGGGCGCGGACACCGCACGTGGTGCGCTCCGCCGTCGGGCCTCGTGGGCTTCCCCGGCCCGGCCGGGAGTGCCCTACGCAGGCTCGGGAGCCGCGTCCTTGGACGGCCCGACGCCGTCGCTCGCGTCCCCCGCCTCGGCCGCCTCGTTCGCGGGGCTCGTCGCGAGAACCACGCAGCCCGCGAGCGCGACGAGCGCCGCCACGGCGACGGCCGGGTCCCAGCCCGAGCGGATCGTGTCCCCGAGCACCGCGATGCCCACGGCCCCCGGGACGACGACCTCGACGACCGACAGGATCGCGGCGTTCGTCCCGACCTTGCCGTGCTCGAGCGACCGCAGGTAGGCGAGCGCGCCCACGACCCCGAACACGACGATCGCGAGCGCGAGCGGCTGGAAGATCGTGTCCCAGATGTCCCCCGACGCGTGCGCACCGCGCGCCGCGACGGCCGCGCCCGAGTACCCGAGGGCACCGATCACGGCGAGCAGCACCGGGCTCCCGGCCTTGTAGGACACCAGCGCGAGGACCGCGAGCCCCACGGCCACCCCGATGAGCACGGGCGCGAACCAGTCCGGCGGGACGGGCGCCGGCTGCTCACCGCCTGCGATCCCGAGGACCACGAGCGCCGCCACGATGGCCGTCATGGCGGCGACGTCGATCCGCCGCATGGGCACCGACAGGAACACCTTCGCGAGCAGGACCGTCACGACGAGCGAGCTCGCGAGCACGGCCTGGACGACGAACAGCGGCAGGTGGTCGAGCGCGACGAGCGAGAACAGCCACGCGACGACGTCGACCGTGAACGCGAGGATCACGAGCGGTTGGCGCACCACCGCGAGCCCCTGGGCGCGACGGGCCGCGACGGCCTGCATGACGGTGCTGACGCCGTAGCCGATCGCGGCGGCGACGGCGGCGAGCAGGCTGAGGAACACGGGACCTCCTGAGGGTGCACGTCACGGGACGCGGGAGTCCCCAGTCTTCCCGGCGGGGGCGCGCGTCGCGCGGCGACCCGCCCCGCGGGTTGTCAGAACCAGAGTGGCCCAGAGGCCACGCTCGCTCTGACAGGCTCGGTCGCGTCGGCGAGGTGTCAGAACCAGAGTGGCCCAGAGGCCACGCTCGCTCTGACACGTTGCGCAGGTTCCGTCACACGAGCCTCTCCTGGCGTTCACGGGGGCGAAACGCGCCGTGGCTACCGTGACGGCCATGCGCATCGAACCCCTCACCTTCCCCGCGCCCGGTGGCGGCGCGCTCGCCTCCTCGTCCCGCCGCGGTGGGACCGCTGTCCGGTCGGGCCGACCGGCTCCGAGCGCCCCTGCGGGACTCTCGCTGCTCGACAGCCTCGCCGCCAGGACGACCGACCTGTCGCACCTCGCGGACGTGCTGGTCGACTGCGTCCAGGGCGGTGCGAGCGTCGGCTGGGTCAAGGCGCCGACCAGGGAGGCCGCGACGGCCTGGTGGTCCGCGTTCCTCGCGGCCCCGGACCACCGCACGTGGGTCGGTCGCGACGACTCGGGGAAGATCGTCGCGACCGCCTCGCTCGACCTGACCTCGAAGGACGACGGCGCGCACCGTGCCGAGGTCGTCAAGCTCCTGGTCCACCGTCGGGCCCGCGGGCACCGGTTCGCGCCGGGACTCATGGCGACGATCGAACGTTTCGCGCGCACCGAGGGGCGTTCGCTCCTGACGCTCGACACAGAGACGGGCAGCCTGGCCGAGTCCCTGTTCCGCCGGTGGGGCTGGACCGAGGTCGGAGCCGTCCCCGGGTTCGCCCGGGTCGCGGGCGGCGCGCTCGTGTCGACGACGATCTTCTCCAAGCAGCTCGGCGCCCACTGACGGCGCACGCCCGGCCGCCCACGCCCGAACGCACGACGCGGCGCACGCCGCACGCCGCAGGCCGCGCTACCCCTCGGCGAGGAGCTCGAGGATCGCCGCGCCGTAGCGCTCGCGCTTGGCGGCGCCGATCCCGCTGACGTCGGACAGGTCGTCGATCGAGACGGGGTTGCGCTGCGCGAGCGCCCGCAGGGTCGCGTCGTGGAAGACGACGTAGGCCGGCACACCCGCCTCCTTGGCGGTCGCGCTCCGCCAGGCGCGCAGCTTCTCCATGCGCGCCGCGGCGTCGGGGGTCAGCTCCGCGTCGGCCGCCGCGGCGGCGGGCTTGCGGGCGCGGGACGTCTTGGCGGCCCGCACGTCCCGGCGCAGCCTGACCTCCTGCGTGCCGGCGAGCACCGGGTCGGCGGCCTCGGTCAGGCTCAGGGTCCCGTACCCCTCGCTGTCGACGCCGAGCAGGCCCTGCGCGAGGATCTGCCGGACGACCGTGCGCCACTCGGTGGCGCTGAGGTCCGCACCGACCCCGAAGACGGGCAGCTGGTCGTGCCCGAGCGACGTGATCCGGGGCGTCGGCTTCCCGGTGAGGATGTCGACGACGTGCCCGGCGCCGTAGCGCTGCCCCTGACGTTCCAGGCGCAGGACGGTCGAGAGGACCTTCTGCGCGGCGACGGTCCCGTCCCAGGACTCGGGCGGGGCGAGGCACGTGTCGCAGTTCCCGCACGCGGGCCCGTCCTGGCCGAAGTACGCGAGGAGCTGGACCCTGCGGCACGTGACGGTCTCGCACAGGGCGAGCATCGCGTCGAGGTTCGCGCCCATGCGTCGCTTGTGCGCCGCGTCGCCCTCGGACGTGTCGATCATGCGGCGCTGCTGGACGACGTCCTGGAGCCCGTACGCGAGCCACGCGGTCGACGGCAGGCCGTCGCGCCCGGCGCGGCCCGTCTCCTGGTAGTAGCCCTCGACCGACTTGGGCAGGTCGAGGTGCGCGACGAACCGCACGTCGGGCTTGTCGATCCCCATGCCGAACGCGATGGTCGCGACCATGACGATGCCGTCCTCGCGGAGGAACCGGGACTGGTTCGCTGCGCGCAGGTGGGCGGGCATGCCCGCGTGGTAGGCCAGTGCCGGGATCCCGTGGGCGTTGAGGTGCTCGGCGGTGGTCTCGACCGAGGCGCGCGAGAGGCAGTAGACGATGCCCGCGTCCCCGGCGTGCTCGGCCCGGATCAGGTCGACGAGCTGGGTGCGCGGGGAGTCCTTGGGGGCGATGCGGTAGGTGATGTTGGGGCGGTCGAAGCTCGAGACGAAGGTGCGGGCGTCGTGCAGCTCGAGCCGTCGGACGATCTCGTCGGCCGTCTGCCGGGTCGCGGTCGCGGTGAGCGCGATCCTCGGGACGTCCGGCCACGTCTCGGCGAGCACGGTCAGCCGCAGGTAGTCGGGGCGGAAGTCGTGGCCCCAGGCCGAGACGCAGTGGGCCTCGTCGATCGCGAACAGGGACACCGTCCCCGCCTGCAGGAGGCGCACGGTCTCTGGCACCCCGAGCCGCTCGGGGGCCAGGTACAGCAGGTCGAGCTCTCCGGCGAGGAAGGCGTCCTCGACGGCGCGGCGCTCGGGCAGCGACTGGGTCGAGTTGAGGAACCCGGCGCGCGCGCCGAGCGCGGACAGCGCGTCGACCTGGTCCTGCATGAGGGCGATCAGGGGCGAGATGACCACACCCGTCCCGGGTCTCAGGAGCGCGGGGATCTGGTAGCACAGCGACTTGCCCCCACCGGTGGGCATGAGGACGAGCGCGTCCTGCCCGCGCAGGACCGTGTCGATGATCTCCGCCTGGTCGCCCCGGAACTGGTCGTACCCGAAGACGGTCGTCAGGACGTCGAGCGCGGTGCGGGTCTCGGGCAGGGCGGATGCTGTCACGGGGTGGGTGCTTCCTTCACGATCGGGTCGGGCGGCGTCCGGGGGATCGCGGCCCATCCTTCCTCAGGAGCCTGCCCACGACCAGCACGAGGTACGCGACGAGCAGGACCGCGGCGCCCCAGGAGAGCGCGGCGTAGGACGAGACCGCGATGACGATCCCGGCGAGCACCCCGCCGACGGCTCCGCCGAGGTTCATCGCGAAGTCGGTGAGTCCCTGGACCTGGGTCCGGTCGGTCGCCGGCGTCGCGTCGATGAGCAGCGCCGACCCGGCCACGAGCCCGCACGACCAGCCCACGCCGAGCAGCACGAGCCCGACGGTCAGCCGTGCCGAGTCGTCGCTCGGTGCCCCGGCGACAATCACGGCCGAGGCGAGCAGGATCACCCCGACCAGCACGAGCACGCGGGAGTGGCCGACCTTGTCCGCGGCCCACCCGATGACGGGGCTGAGCACGTACATGCCCGCGATGTGCGCGCTGATGACGATCCCGATGATCTGCAGGCTCGCGCCGCCGTGTCCCATGTGCACGGGCGTCATGGACATGAGCCCGACCATCACGAGGTGGCTCACGACGATCGCCGCGAGCGCGAGCTGGGCGGTCGCGGACGCGCGGATCACGGCCCACCCGGCGGCGAGCCCGGCACGGAAGCCGGGGCGCGGGGGCGCCGGGGTGCGGGCGGTGCCCGGGGCGTCCACGGGGCCCGACGGCGTGGCGTCCTTCGCCGCGTCGGTACCGGTCGGGCGCGTACCGGTCGGGTGCGTACCGGTCGGGTGCGTCCCGGCCTGCTCGGGCCGGCCGGCGGGAGTCTGCTCGGCGGCTCGCGCGGCGGCCACGTGGAGCGGGTCGGGGCGCAGGAGCAGCCAGACGGACGCGGCGGCCGCGGCGAACGCCAGGGCTGCGACGAGCAGGGGCGCGGCCGAGGTGCCGTGCGCGCCGTGCTCCCCGGCAGGGCCGGGGAGGAGGCCGAGCTTCTCGGTGGCGCCTGCGAGGTTCGGTCCGAGGACCGACCCGATGGTCGTCGCCCAGATGACGACCGACAGGTCGGTGGCGCGGCGTTCGGGGCGGGCGAGGTCGGTCGCGGTGAAGCGTGAGGCGAGCCCGGTCGCGGAGCCGGCTCCGAAGAGGAGCATCCCGGCGAGCAGCAGGGGCCAGGTCTGGAGGAAGGTCGCGGTCGCCGCGAGGAGCGCTCCGAGGAGGGCGACGACGTACCCGGTGGTGAGCGACCGCCGTCGGCCGTGGCGTTCGGCGAGGCGAGAGAGGGGCAGTGCGATGATGGCCGCCCCGACGACGGCGGTGGTCTGGGCGAGGCCCGCGATGGCGTCGGAACCCGACAGCTCGGACGCGATGAGCGAGCTCACGGCGACGCCGGTCGCGACCCCGATCCCGCCGAAGACCTGGCTCGCGGCGAGGACGGTGACGGTGCGGCGCTGGATGCGGTCGACGGGCGGGCGGAGGGTTCGGTCGGCGGGCTCGACGTGGGGGGCGCTCACTGCGTGAGCCTATCGGCGTGCGCCACCGTCGAGCTGTCAGAGCGAGCGTGACCTGGAGCTCTCGCTGGTTCTGACACCTTCGTTCCCAGGACCCGCAGGACGGCCCGCACCGCCTCCCGCCCGGCCCGGTTCGCTCCGATCGTCGACGCGCTCGGCCCGTACCCGACGAGCTGGACGCGCGGGTCGGCGACCACTGTCGGACCGTCCATGACGATCCCCCCTCCGGGTCCGCGCAGCCCGAGCCGTCCGAGGTGGTCGAGCGCGGCCCGGAAGCCTGTGGCCCACAGGATCACGTCGGCGCCCTGGTGCGTCACGCCGTCGGGACGGACGCCGGGGTCCCACGCGACGCCGTCGGGCACGACGCGCGAGAACATGGGCAGGCAGTGCAGGACGCCCGAGGCGATGCCCGCCTCGTACGCGGGCGTGAGCGGCAGGCCCGTGACCGACACGACGCTCTCCGGGGCCAGCCCCGCGCGTGTGCGCTCGTCGACGAGGGCCACGGCGTCGCGGCCCCGGTTCTCGTCGAACGGGCCGCCGACCCACACGGGCTCACGGCGCGTGACCCACGTGGTCGAGGCCGCGTGCGGCGCGATCTGGAGCAGGAACTGCGTCGCGGACGCACCGCCGCCCACGACGACCACGCGCTTGCCCGCGAAGTCCTCGGCGCCACCGAAGTCGTGCGTGTGGAGCTGCGTGCCCGCGAACGTGTCACGGCCCGGGTACCAGGGCCAGAACGGCTTGGTCCACGTCCCGGTCGCGTTGACGAGCGTCCGCGCACGCCACGTCACCGGCCCGTCGGGCGTGGTCGCCTCGACGAGGAGCGCGCCGGACGGGTCGTCGCGCACCTCGCGCACCGCGACGGGCCGCAGCACCCGCAGGTCGTTGACCTGCTCGTACGCACCGAAGTACCGCCCGACGGCGGTGCTCGCGCTCTCCTGCGGGTCGCCCGCGTCGAGGGCCAGGCCGGGCAGGTCGTGCACCGCGTGCGTCTGCGCCATCGTGAGCGACGGCCAGCGGAACTGCCACGCACCTCCCGGGGCGGGCGCGGCGTCGAGCACCACGAAGGTGCGCCGCCCGCCCGGGGAGGCTCCGTCGTCGGGCACGGACGCACGGCCGTCGCTCCCGAACGGGACGAAGCCCCGCCGCCGCAGGTGGAACGCGGCCGAGAGCCCGGCCTGTCCGGCGCCCACCACGAGGACGTCGACGTCGAACGGCTGGGCGGGTCCGGGCGAGGTGCTCACTCCCGTACCAACCCCGCGCGTGCCGGGACCCATCCGGGACCGTCCGTGACGCGCCGCACAGCGGGGCAGGCATGCGCGCGCACCGTGGGGACACCCCGTGGACGTCCCGTGGACCTTGGCGGCCGCCTGGGTGTCGGCCCGGCGCGACCCGTGCGCGGCAGGCACCCTGGAGGGGTGACCCCGTTCGACGCCCTTCCCGGCGCTCCCCTGCCGGGCGCCTCGCTGCTGTCCGCGACCGTGCCGCTCCCCGAGCCCGAGACCGCCGCGACCCTGCCGCCCGCGGTGCTGCGCGAGCTCGCGGGACGCGGCGACTGGCTGTCGTCGTGGTGGACGGTCGCCCTGCTCACGGCCGCCGCGGCAGCCGTCGCCGTCCTCGTGGCGTGGGACCGGCGACGTCGTGCGGCGGCCCGCCGCGCGGGCGACGGCACGAGCCGCGGCGGTGCCCACGGACGCGGCGCGTGGCGCGCCTGGGTCGGGACGGTCGCGTCGGGGCTCCTCGTGGTGCTGTCGGTCACGGTCGCGGTCAACACGTACGCGGGCTACGTGCCCAACGTCGCGGCCCTGCGCACCGCGATGGCCGGGTGGGGGCTCGTCGACCCGCCGCCCAGCCACCGGGACGAGCCGTCGGAGCGCGACGGGTCCTCCGAGGCGGGGTCGGTGACCTCGACGCCCGTCACGGCCCCCGACCTGCGCATGGCCGACGGCACGACCTGGGTCTACACACCGCCCGGCTTCGACCCCTCGGCGGCCACGCGCTACCCCGTCGTCTACCTCTTCCACGGCAGCCCCGGCCAGCCGAGCGACTGGTTCGCCGCGGCCGACAGCGCGAACGTCATGGACACGCTGCTCACGGCTCGCCTCGTCGAGCCCATGATCCTCGTCGCGGTCGACGTCAACGGGCAGGGCCCCTCGGCGCGTGACACCGAGTGCCTCGACTCGACCACGGGCGGCGCCCAGGTCGAGACGTACGTGACGGGCGTCGTGATCCCGTGGGTCGACAAGAACTTCCCGACCGTGCCCGACCGCGAGCACCGCGCGATCGGCGGGATGTCCTCAGGCGGCTTCTGCGCGCTCAACCTGGGCCTGCGCCACCTCGACACGTTCGGCGCGATCATGGCGCTCGAGCCGTACGGCGACCCGGGAGACGGCGGCCGCGCGATGCTCGCGACGCAGGAGGAGTTCGACACCAACTCCCCCAGCCACTACCTCCCGACCATGGACTTCCCCGAGCCCGTCGCGGTGTTCCTCGACGGCGGCACCGAGTCGCCGCGCAAGGACCGCGAGGCCAACCGCCGGCTCGCCGCGGTGCTCACCGAGCGCGGCCAGACCGTCGCCCTGCGCGAGGAGAAGGGTCAGGGGCACACGTGGGCCATGGTCCACGTGGGCCTGCCGTACGGCCTGATGTTCCTCTCCGAGCACCTGGCGCACCCCTGAGCCGGGCGCTCGACGACCCGCCGACGACTCGGTGACCCCGCACCCGACGTGATGGGATGGAGCCATGCGCTCCCCCCTCGAGATCGGCCCGCTCGACCCGGCCACCGCGGACGAGGTCCGCGCCCTGGCCGCGGCCGCCCAGGAGTCCGACGGCGTCGCCCCCCTCTCCGAGCAGCCCCTCCTGCGCCTGGGCGTCGACGACGAGGACCTCACGCACGTCGTCGCGTACGACGACGAGGGAACGGTCACCGGGTACGCCCAGGTCGACCGCGGCGGCGACGTCGCGAGCGCCGAGCTCGTGGTGCACCCGGCCGCGCGCCGCCGTCGGACCGGCCGCATGCTGCTGCGCACCGCGCAGCGCGACGCGACCCTGCCCGCACGCTCGGGCGAGCCCAGCCAGCACGGCGGCGTCCTGCACGTGTGGGCGCACGGCGACCTCCCCGCAGCGCGGGCGTTCGCGGCCCACGCGGGGCTCGTCGTCGTGCGCGAGCTGTGGAAGATGGGGCTCGACCTGCGGTCCGGGGCGTGGGAGCGCCCCGAGATCCCCGCGGGCCTGAGCCTGCGCACGTTCCGCCCCGGGCCCGACGACGCCGCCTGGCTCCGCGTCAACGCGCGCGCCTTCGCGCACCACCCCGAGCAGGGCCGCCTCGACCAGGCCGACCTCGACGCCCGCGTCGCCGAGGACTGGTTCGACCCCGAGGGCTTCTTCCTCCTCGAGCGCGAGGACGGCTCGCTCGCCGGGTTCCTGTGGACCAAGGTGCCCACCGACCGGACCGGGTCCTCGGCCGGGACCGTGCGCGAGGGCGAGATCTACGTCGTGGGCGTCGACCCCGACGCCCAGGGCCAGGGGCTCGGGAAGGTGCTGACCGCCGTCGGGCTCGCGCACCTCGCCGCACGCGGGCTCGACCGCGCGGTCCTCTACGTCGACGGCGACAACGCCGCCGCGACCCGCACCTACCTCGGGGCCGGCTTCGGCCAGGACACCGTCGACGTCCAGTACGGGCCGCCGGCAGTGAACCCCGTCACCCAAAGTTCACCGAGTGATGCCACCATGAAGTCATGACCGACTCCACCGTCCGTCCCGGCGTCCGCACCCCCGCGCGCCCGGACCAGCAGCCGGAAGCCGTGCGCGCGTCCAGCCCGCGAGCCGTCCTCGACCCCGAGCTCGCAGCACACATCGCCGAGCACATCGCCGAGGAGGAACCGGTCACCGGCACGATCGACAGGGAGGTGCTCGACGCCGAGCCCCTGCCCGCGGACCGCTTCGCCGACCGCGAGCTGAGCTGGCTCTCGTTCAACCAGCGCGTGCTCGAGCTCGCCGAGGACGAGACGCAGCCCCTGCTGGAGCGCGTGCGCTACCTCGCGATCTTCGCGTCGAACCTCGACGAGTTCTTCATGGTCCGCGTCGCAGGGCTCAAGCGACGCATCGCGACGGGCCTCGCGGTCACCGCCGCGTCCGGGCTGACACCGCGCCAGGTGCTCGACGCGATCAGCGAGCGCGCGCACGAGCTCATGGCCCGCCACGCCGCGGTGTTCTCGGACCAGGTGCAGCCCGCGCTCGCGACCGAGGGCATCTCCTTGCTGCGCTGGGAAGAGCTCGACACGCGCGAGCAGGAGCGCCTGCACAAGTTCTTCCGCAAGCAGATCTTTCCCGTCCTGACGCCGCTCGCGGTGGACCCCGCGCACCCCTTCCCGTACATCTCGGGGCTCTCGCTCAACCTCGCGGTCGTCGTGGTCAACCCGACGACGGGCAAGGAGCACTTCGCGCGTGTCAAGGTGCCGCCGCTGCTGCCGCGGTTCATCGCGGTCGACTCGCGCGGGCGCCCGTCCGCACCCAGCTCGCAGGCCGCCGACCCGGACAAGGGCCCCACGTCGTTCGTGCCGCTCGAGGACGTCATCTCGCAGCACCTCGACCACCTGTTCCCCGGCATGGAGGTGCGCGAGCACCACACGTTCCGTGTGACGCGCAACGAGGACGTCGAGGTCGAGGAGGACGACGCCGAGAACCTGCTCCAGGCCATGGAGAAGGAGCTGCTGCGCCGCCGGTTCGGCCCGCCCGTGCGCCTCGAGATCGCCGACGGGATCAGCCCCCGCATCCGCCAGCTCCTCGTGCGAGAGCTCGACGTCGCCGACGACGAGGTCTTCAAGCTGACCGCGCCGCTCGACCTCACGGGCCTCAACCTCATCGCGGACCTCGACCGCGCGGACCTGCACTACCCGCGCTTCGTGCCGACGACGCACCGCTTCCTCGCGGAGGTCGAGAGCGCGAGCCCGACCGACGTGTTCGCCGCGATCCGCGACCGCGACATCCTGCTGCACCACCCGTACGACTCGTTCTCGACGTCGGTCCAGACGTTCCTGCAGCAGGCCGCGGCCGACCCGAACGTGCTCGCGATCAAGCAGACGCTCTACCGGACGTCGGGCGACTCGCCCATCGTCGACGCCCTGATCGACGCGGCCGAGGCCGGCAAGCAGGTCCTCGCGCTCGTCGAGATCAAGGCCCGCTTCGACGAGCAGGCCAACATCTCCTGGGCCCGCAAGCTCGAGCAGGCCGGCGTGCACGTCGTGTACGGGATCGTGGGGCTCAAGACCCACTGCAAGCTCTCGCTCGTGGTCCGTCAGGAGCCCGAGGGCCTCGTGCGCTACTGCCACGTCGGCACGGGCAACTACAACCCCAAGACCGCACGCCTGTACACGGACCTCGGTCTGCTCACCGCGGACCCCGAGGTCGGCCAGGACCTCACGCGGCTGTTCAACCAGCTGTCCGGCTACGCGCCCCAGTCCCGGTTCCACCGGCTCCTCGTCGCGCCCCGCTCGGTGCGCTCGGGGCTCGTCGAGCGGATCGAGCGCGAGGCCGTCGCCGCCCGGGAGGGGCGCGAGTCCTGGGTCAAGTTCAAGGTCAATTCAGTCGTCGACGAGACCATCATCGACGCCCTGTACCGCGCCTCGCAGGCCGGCGTGCGGGTCGACCTCGTGGTCCGCGGGATCTGCGCGATCCGCCCCGGGGTGCCGGGGCTCAGCGAGAACATCCGGGTGCGGTCCATCCTGGGCCGGTTCCTGGAGCACTCGCGCATCTTCGCGTTCGCCAACTCGGGCGGCCCCGCGATCGCCGACGGCCCCGAGTCCGGGCCCGAGGTCTTCATCGGGTCGGCCGACCTCATGCACCGCAACCTCGACCGCCGCGTCGAGACCCTGGTGCGGCTCGTGGACCCCGACCAGATCAGCGGGCTGATCGATCTCGTCGACGTCTCGATGGACGACGGCACGGCCTCGTGGCACCTGCAGAGCGACGGGTCGTGGGAGCGGCACGCGAACGGCTCCGACGGTCCGCTCCTGGACATCCAGTCGACCCTCATCACCCGACAACGTCGGCGGCTGGGCATGGGTCGATGAGCTCGTCCTCGTTCGCACCGCTCGTGGACACGCTCGGCCCCACGCACGTCCCCCACGCCCCCGTGATCGAGTCTGCGGGCGGGCTCGTGTGGCGGGTGCGCGACGGCGAGCTCCAGGTCAAGCTCGTGCACCGGCCCCGCTACGACGACTGGTCGTGGCCCAAGGGCAAGCTCGACCCGGGCGAGGCGTTCCAGACGGCTGCCGTGCGTGAGGTCGCCGAGGAGACGGGCCGGCCCGTGGTACTCGGCGTACCGCTGCCGGGCCTGCAGTACCTCACCCCTGAGGGCCGTGTGAAGCGTGTGCACTACTGGGCTGCACGGCAGGCCAAGCGGGTCCGGGACGCGGGACCGCTCGCTGCGCGCGCCCCCGTGCCCGCGGTGTCGCTCGACGAGATCGACGACGCCGTGTGGCTCGGTGTCGAGGAGGCGGCCCGGCGCGTGACGCGCAAGGCGGACCGCGGACCGCTCGCGGCGCTGGCCGAGGAGTTCGCCCAGGACCGTCTCGCGACCCGCGTGGTCGTGATCGCCCGCCACGGCAAGGCCGTGACCCGTGCGGCGTGGCACGGCGCCGAGGAGGACCGGCCGCTGACGCCCGCGGGTCATGCGCAGTCGGTCGCGCTCGTGCCCGTGCTCGCGGCGTACGGGGTCAACGCCGTGGTCACGAGCCGGTGGAACCGGTGCGAGCAGACCATCTCGCCGTACACGGAGGCCGCGCGGCTGGACCGGATCTCGATCGACCACCTGTCCGAGGCCCAGCACGAGCGGTCGCCGTCGCGCGTCGCCCGCACGGTGCGCGAGCTCCTCGAGTCCGAGCGGTCGACCGTGCTGTGCACGCACCGGCCCGTCCTGCCGACGGTGCTCGACGTCCTGGGCCAGCACTCGCGTCGCCCCGTCGCGAACGCCCTGCCGAGCAAGGACCCGTTCCTGGAGCCGGGCGAGATGCTCGTGGCGCACGTCGCGGACACGTCCCGGGGCCCGAGGGTGCTCGCGGCGGAGAAGGTCGCGCCGCCGCTGCACTGAGGTGCTGTCAGAAGGAGCGTGACCTTGGGTGCACGCCCACTCTGACACCCCTGTGCTCGGCACCAAGTTGTCAGAACGAGCGTGACCTGGAGGTCACGCTCGTTCTGACACGTCAGGCCCGCGGAAGGTAGCGCTCCAGGATCCGCACGACCCGGAGGGGCTCGATCCGGGCGGCGGCCGCGGGCAGCCGGATCGTCACCGTGCCCTCGTCCGGGCCAAGCTCGGCGCCCCGCAGCAGGTCGTCGTACCAACGAGTCACCTCCATGTGCCCGATTCCGTCGATCTCCACCACGAGCCGCCGACCACCCGGCAGCTCCCACTCGGCGTCGAGGAACCTCCAGCGGCCGCGCACGTCCCGACGCCGTACCTGACGGCGGGGCGGCGGGAACCCGTGCTCGTCGCACAGCGTCGAGAAGTCGATCTCGCTCAACGCGTCGGCCCCTCCACGGATGTCGGCGATGCTCGCCCGCATGAGTCGGTGGAATCGCACCTTCCCCACCCGGTCGAGCTGCTCCCAGAGGCGCTCCGGCGTGGTCAGCCGCTGCTGCACCACCGCAGCCAGCAGCCCGACGGCGGTGCGCGGCGAGGTCTGCCAGGCCGCGGCGTCGATCGCGCACCTCTCGACCCGGTGCACGGGCAGACCGCGACGACTCTCGATGTCCTCGGGCGCGGGCCGTCGCGACTCGTGCACCACGACACCGGCGAGCCGGGGCGGCCGACTTCCTCGTCGGACGACCAGGTGTACCCCGGGCCTCTCCCAGCCACGGAGCCCGTGGAGGGCCAGCCCGGTCCACGACCCGACGGCGACCGGGGCGGTGGCCGCCAGGACGCCGAGCCAGAGCCGGGTGTCGGGTGCGAGCGGCCCGCTGTACAGCACGAGGACCTCGGGGGCGCCGAGCTGCCAACGACGTGCGCTCAGCTGGCTCGCGACGTGGAAGCGGTTCACCCCGAGCTCCGCGAGCTGCGTGCGAGTCACCACCTGGGCCTGTCGGGCAGCGAGGCGTGCGAGTCCCGCCACGGTGAGGAGGGCGGAAGAGGATCCGGACATGGGACCGAGGATGCGCCGTCGGGCGGGCGCTCGTCCCCAGGAGGACCGGGGGCTGTGGACGACGGCGCACGGACGCTCCCTGTGCACGGCTCACGCACCCAGAACGTGTCAGAACGAGCGTGACCTCGAGGCCACGCTCGTTCTGACACTCGGGAGAGGAGCGCTCAGAGCAGGATCGGAGACAGGATCCAGAACATGAGCGCGGCCACGAGCGCTGCGGCGGGGATCGTCAGGACCCACGCGACGGCGATGTTCTTCGCGACTCCCCAGCGCACCGCCGACAGTCGCTTGGTCGCACCGACGCCCATGATCGCGGACGTGATGGTGTGCGTCGTGGAGACCGGTGCGTGCAGCGCGAACGCGTTGACGTAGAGGACGATCGCGGACACGGACTCGGCGACGAAGCCGCGCGCCGGGTCGAGCTCGATGATCTTGCGCCCCAGGGTCCGCATGATGCGCCAGCCGCCGGAGTAGGTTCCGGCGGAGATCGCGGCGGCCGCGGCGAGCTTGACCCACAGCGGGATGCCCTCGTCGGGGCTGGCCCAGCCCACGGTGAGCAGCGCCATGAAGATGACGCCCATGGTCTTCTGCGCGTCCTGCAGGCCGTGGCCCAGGGCCATGGCGGCCGCGGACACGGTCTGGGCGAGGCGGAAGCGGCGCGTGGTCTTGGACGGCGCGGCGCGACGGAAGGCCCAGAGCAGGCCGACCATCGCGAGGAACGCGAGGCCGAAGCCCACGAGCGGCGAGAAGATCATCGGCAGGACGACCTTGTCGACGATCGCCTGACCGTAGATCATGAGCCCGCCCGCGAGGCCGGCGCCCACGAGGCCGCCGATCAGCGCGTGCGTCGAGGACGAGGGCAACCCGAACCACCACGTGATGAGGTTCCACACGATGGCCCCGACCAGGGCGCACAGCACCACGATGAGCGCCTCGTGCGGGTCCACCCCGTTGAGGTCGACGATCGAGGTCGCGATGGTCTCGGCGACCTCGGTCCCGAGGAGTGCGCCCGCGAAGTTCATGACCGCGGCCATGATGAGCGCGGCGCGCGGTGTGAGGGCCCTCGTCGAGACGGATGTGGCGATCGCGTTGGCCGCGTCGTGGAATCCGTTCGTGTAGTCGAAGCTCAGCGCGAGCGCGACGACGAGGACGACCAGAGCGAATTCCACGGGGCTCAGGACTCCTTGAGCGCGATGGTCTCGACCATGTTCGCGACCTTCTCGAACGCGTCGGCGGCCTGCTCGAGGATCTCGATGACCTCCTTGAGCTTGATGAGGAGGATCGGGTCGGAGACGTTGTCGAAGAGCTCGGCGAGGAGCTTGCGGTGGATCTTGTCGGCCTGGTTCTCGAGGCGGTTGACCTCGACCCAGTACTCGGCGAGGTCGTTGAGCGAGCGCAGGCGCGGCATCGCCTCGGCGGTCAGCTCGGCGGCGCGCTGCAGGACCTGGACCTGCTCGCCGACGCGGGCGGGCAGCTCCTCGATCTTGTACAGGACGATGAGGTCCGCGGCCTCTTCCATGTAGTCCATGCAGTCGTCGAGCGCGGACGCCAGCCCGTAGATGTCGTCGCGGTCGAACGGCGTGACGAAGGTCTGGTTGAGGCGTCGCATGATCGTGTGCGTCGCGTCGTCGGCCAGGTGCTCGGTCTCCGCGAGCTTCTTGGCGAGCTCCTTGCGGGTCGGGCGGTCTGCGCCGAGCAGCTCGGCCAGGAGGTTCGCCCCGGTGACCAGGTGCTGAGCGGAGTCGGCGAGGAGGTCGAAGAACGAGGTATCGCGCGGGGTGAGGCGCAAGCGCACGGGAGGCTCCGAAAGGGCTGGACGCTGGTGGGTTTTCACAGGCAGGTGACGACCGCTCGGAGCGATCGTCACCCGGATGTCACAGGTGTTCTGTTGGAAGGTGACGCTGTGGTGAGTCGCGCCGGAGGGCGCGCTAACGCATCTCTAACGCTCGTCAAATGTAGCCGAACTGTCGCCTGAACGTTCAATCGCTCTCGGCGACCGGCGGGAGCGTCCGAGGGCCTCCGAGAGGGCACGCCGGACGGCGCTCACGTCGTGGTGGGGGGCGACGCCGGGCCGGGAGCGCCTGTCGGCGCGAAGGCCGCTCGAAGCGGCTGATGTTGGAGCCCGGGGCTACCGCGACCCGACGTCGTGAACCATCGTACGCCCGCGCCCCGGAGGCTTCGAACCCGCAGGCCGCAGGGCCCTTCGAGCCGTTTGACGAGCTCCCGCGGGGCACGGCGCACAGGGAACGCACAGCGGCCCGACGGCGCCGCGTCAGTCGAGCCTGTCAGCCCGCCACAGCGCGGCGGAGTGCTCGAGCTCCTCGGCGGTGCGCAGGAGCGACGAGGCGCCGCGTGTCATGCGCAGCGCGGAGTCCGGGTCCGCGGCCTCGCGCGCGTCAGCGTCGAACGCGGCGCCCGTGGCGAGGATGCGGCAGAACGCGGCGGCCCGTTCGAGGGCTACGGAGAGGTCGCCGGCGAACACTCCGGAGAGCACGGCGTCGGCGAGCTCGCGCACGTCCTCGGGTCCGGGCGGGCTCACGACGCCGGCGACGACCTCCTGGACGGGGGCGGCATCGACGCCGAGGCGGTAGCGCAGCGTCACGGTCTGCGGGTCGCGGCGCACCCACTCGCGCAGGACGTACAGGCGCCAGAGCGCACCGGGCAGGGTCGCGGGGGCCGAGTCGGCCCAGAGGCCGGACACGACGTCGAGGCCTTCGGTCTCGACGAGGCGGATGAGGCGGTCGACGACCTCGGGGTCCTCGGCGGCGCGCGCGCCGTGCACGATCGCGGCGGCGGTCGTGTGGGCGATCTGGTCGCGCAGTGCGGGGTCGAGGTCGCCGGGGAGCTCGTCGGCCTCGCGCGGGTCGAGCATCGCGGGGCGGCGCGGGCGGTGACTGGGGGCCGGTTGTTCGCTCACGTCTCGATCGTACGCACGGTGCTCGGCGACGGGACGCCCGAGAACATGTTCGCCGCAACTATTGCCCTCAGCAACCATCTGCTCTATGGTTGCTTGCAGCAACTAAGGAGATCTCTCGCGTGCCCCTCTCCCCCAGCCCCTCCCTCGACGCCCCCGTCACCACCGTCAGCCCCGCCGTCGAACCGGTGCCCGCCCCCTCGACGCCCACGAGCGCCCCCCACGACCAGGTCCTCGACCTCCCCGTCAAGGAGCTCACGATCGCCCTCGAGGAGCTCAACCGCGCCCAGCGCGAGGTCTCGGCCCGCCTGTCGCGCGAGCTCGACTTCCCCCGGGCCTCGCTCGGGGCGCTGCGTCTCCTGCAGCGCTGCGGCCCGCTCCAGGTCACCGAGCTCGCGCACCACCTCAAGGTCGACCTGTCGGTCGCGAGCCGGCAGGTCACGCACCTCGTCGACGCGGGACTGGTCGAGCGGACGGCATGCGACGACGACCGGCGCGCCCGCAGCGTGACCCTCACACCCGAGGGGCGCACGAAGGTCGACGAGACCTTCCACCTCCTCCTCAGCCGCACCGCCGAGACGTTCGCCGGCTGGACCGCCGACGACCTGCTCGCGTCGATCCACCAGCTCGGACGCCTCACCGAGGCGCTCTCGCGCGCCTGACCGCACCGGCTCGATACCGGCTCGGCGCCGGCTCGGCGCCGGCTCCGTCCCTGCGCCCCTGAGCCACCCCAGGGCGACCCGCGCGCCCGGCCCGGCCTCCGCCGTCGGGCACCAGCACGACCTCTCGACGACACCGCACGACCTAAGAAATGTGAGTCCCGTATGAGCGCTACCACCACCATGACCCGCAGAGAGGTGCTGGAATCACTGTCCGGCATCCTCCTCGGGATGTTCGTCTCGATCCTCGCGACCTCCGTGGTCTCGAGCTCGCTGCCCAAGATCATCAACGACCTGAACGGGTCGCAGTCGTCGTTCACCTGGGTCGTCACCGCGACCCTCCTGACGACCACCATCTCCACGCCCATCTGGGGCAAGCTCGCCGACCTGACGAACCGCAAGGTCCTCATCCAGCTCGCGCTGATCATCTCCGTGGTCGCTGCCGCCCTCGCGGGCCTGTCGCAGAACGTCGGCACCCTCATCGCGTTCCGCGCCCTCCAGGGCGTCGGCGCCGGTGGGCTCATGGCGCTCGCCATGGTCCTCATCTCCGACATCATCTCCCCGCGCGAGCGCGGCAAGTACATGGGCCTCATGGGCGCGATCATGGCCGTGAGCCAGATCGGCGGCCCCCTCCTCGGCGGCGTCCTGACCGACACCGTGAGCTGGCGCCTCAACTTCTTCGTGGGCCTGCCGTTCGCGATCGCCGCGATCGTCGTCCTCCAGCGCACGCTGCACCTGCCGCCCATCCCCCGCCGCGTCGTGAAGATCGACTACTGGGGAGCGCTGCTCATCAGCGTCGGCGTGTCGACCCTGCTGCTGTGGGTCACGTTCGCGGGCAACACCTTCGAGTGGGTCTCGTGGCAGAGCGCCGTCATGGTGATCGGGTCGCTGCTCGCCCTGGTCGCGGCCGTCCTCGTCGAGAAGAGCGCGGTCGAGCCCATCATCCCGCTGCACCTGTTCAAGAACCGCACGTTCGTCCTCGCGGTCCTCGCGAGCGTCGCGGTCGGCGTCGCGATGTTCGGCACCGCGGTCTTCCTCAGCCAGTACATGCAGGTCGCGCGCGGCAAGACGGCGACCGAGTCGGGTCTGCTGACCATCCCGATGATCGTCGGGACGTTCGTCGCGTCGACCCTGATCGGGCAGCTCATCACGCGCACCGGCCGCTACAAGGCGTTCATGGTCACAGGTGGCGTGCTGCTCGTCGGGTCGCTCTTCGCGCTCTCGACGATCGACTACCACACGAGCTTCGTGCTCATCAGCATCTACCTGTTCTTCCTCGGTGCGAGCATGGGCATGCTCATGCAGAACCTCGTGCTCGCGGTCCAGAACACCCTCGACGTGTCCGAGATGGGCGCCGGCACCTCGACCGTCGCGTTCTTCCGCACGCTCGGCGGCGCGATCGGCGTCTCCGTCCTCGGTGCTGTCCTCGCGAGCAAGGTCACGAGCTCCATCCAGGCGGGCCTCGCCACGATGGGCGTGCCGAGCGACGGGACCGGCGGCACCGTGCCGGACGTCTCGACGCTCCCCGCCCCGATGCGCGACCTCGTCGAGCGCTCGTACGGCGAGGGCATCGCGGAGATCTTCCTCGTGGCCGTGCCCCTCGCGGTCATCGGCCTGATCTGCGTGATGTTCCTCAAGGAGGTCCCGCTCGGCACCAAGTCCGGTCTCGACGAGCGCCTCGAGCGTGAGCTCGCCGCCGGTCTGCCCGACCTGACCGACGAGATCGAGCAGGAGCACGAGGGCGACGTCGCCGCCGCCGAAGGCTCGGTCCTCGCGGGGGCGGGCGCGCCGTCGGGCGGCTCGTCGTCGCAGGGCACCGAGAGGGCAGGTGACGGCCCCGCTCGCGGGGGCAGCGCCTCGCGCTGACCTCCTCTCGCAGGGCCTCCCCCGGGGCCGTCGTGGATGCGTGTTCCACGGCGGCCCCGCCGCACGCCATGATGGGGCGTGTGATCCTGCCCTCGCCGACCGACCAGCCGGAGCCGACTGTGTCCTCAACGCCCACCACGCCCACCGCCGACGACTCGCCGCTCTACGCGCTCGAACGCGAGCTGCGCGTCCTCACGCGCCGGGCGGGCTCGTCCGCGAACGCGATGGCGAAGCGCATCCACCCCGACCTCGACGCGAGCGCGTACCCGCTCCTCGCCCACATCTGGGCCAACCCGGGCGTGCGCGGGTCGGACCTCGCGCAGCAGTTCGGGGTCGGCCGCGCGACCATCTCGCGGCAGCTCGCCCGGCTCGAGTCGGTCGGGATGGTGGACCGCGAGGTCGACCCCGACGACTCCCGCGGCCAGATCATCACGCTCACCAGCGCCGGGGAGACGCTGCTGCGGACCACGCACGAGCGTCGCGTCGACTCCATCTCCCAGGCGCTGAGCGACTGGTCGCCCGACGACGTCGCGGCCCTCGCCGACCTGCTCCACCGGTACTCGGAGGACGTCGTGCGGTGGCAGGCGTCGCGCTGACATGACGTCGGAGTACGCGCCGGGTCGCGTGACGTCGCCCCGGCCTGCCCGACGGCGCAGCCGCCCTCGCGTCCTGGCCGTCCTCGCGGCCGTGGTCACCCTGGGCATCGTGGTGACGACGCAGGTCCCCGACCCTGTCGGTGACGTGGTCGGGGACCTGCTGTACGCCGTCGCGGTCTACGTGGCGCTCGTGCTCGTGGCTCCTCGGCTGCGACCGTGGGTCGCGGGAACCGTGGTGCTCGCGTGGTGCTGGCTCGTGGAGTTCCTGCAGGCGACGCCCGTCGTGGCGGCCGTGCTGGACGTGGTGCCCGCGGCCGCGTGGGTGCTCGGGAGCACGTTCAACGCGCGTGACCTGGTGCTGTACCTGGTGGGCGTGCTGCTCGCGGCGGGCCTCGACGTGCTCGTAGGCGTCACCACCTCGCACGTGTCAGAACGAGCGTGACCTCGAGGTCACGCTCGTTCTGACACAGGTCCTGGTGCAGCTCAGGCGCCGGCGTCCTCGAACGTCAGGCTCAGGCTGTTCATGCAGAACCGGTCGCCCGTCGGGGTCTGCGGCGCGTCGTCGAACACATGGCCCAGGTGCGAGCCGCAGTTCGCGCACCGCACCTCGGTACGGACCATGCCGTGGCTCCGGTCCTGGATCAGCTCGACCGCGTCCGACTCCTTGGGCGCGTAGAAGCTCGGCCACCCGCAGTGCGAGTCGAACTTGGTGTCCGAGCGGAACAGCTCGTGCCCGCAGGCCCGGCACCGGTAGACGCCCTCACGCTTCTCGTCGAGCAGCTCGCCGGTCCAGGGACGCTCGGTGCCGGCCTGCCGGAGCACCGCGTACTCGTCAGGCGCCAGCTCCTCGCGCCACTGGGCGTCGGGCTTGGCCACCGGATACACCTTCTGCGAGAACAGGCTTCCGGTCGTGTCGTGGGTCTCGTTGGTCATGCTCCACCTCCGACAGCGACAACCGTGGCGGGTGTCGGGGTGTTCCCGTCACTCTCCCGCCGACGGTGACGCTCCTGCCCGCCGACGGTGACGCTGCGGACCGCCGACGGTGACGCTCCCGGTCACCGAGGGTGACGGCACGCTTCGGCCCGAACGCAGAGGACCCCGGTGGTGATCCGAAGATCACCACCGGGGTCCCGAAGCGTGTCGTCACCCTCGGCGGGTGGGTACGTCACCCTCGGCGGGTGGGTACGTCACCCTCGGCGGGTGGGTACGTCACCCTCGGCGACAGAGCGCGTCACCCTCGGCGGGCAACCGTCCGTCAGTACGACGACGACGAGTACACCGTCGCCGAGCCGCCACCGCGCTGCGCGCGACCACGGCCGCCGCGACGACGAGCCTGCGCACCAGCGCCGCCCTCGCCACCCTGCGCCGACTGGCCGCGACCACCCTGGGCGCGCTGCGCCGTCGGGCCTGCGGACTTGGCCGGGGCCGACGTGCGGGCCGCACGCGACCCACCGTTGCGCGACGGCGTGCCACGACGCGCCTGCGTCTGCGGCGGCGTGATGTCCGCAGGGCGCACGTACTCGGCGACGTCACCGACGAGCGCCGTGATGGCCGCGTCCCCCGGGGCGACGGGCTGGGGCTGCGCCGTGATCTTCGCCTTACGGGTCAGGTCCTTCACGTCGCTCCGCTGCTCGGGAAGCATGACCGTCACGACGACGCCCTCGGAACCGGCGCGAGCCGTACGGCCCGAGCGGTGCAGGTACGCCTTGTGCTCGGCCGGCGGGTCGACGTGGACGACCAGCTCGATCTCGTCGACGTGGATGCCGCGCGCCGCGATGTCGGTCGCGACGAGCACACGGACGGACCCGTTCGAGAACGCCTCGAGGTTGCGCTCGCGCGCCCCCTGACCGAGGTTGCCGTGCAGGTCCACCGACGGGATGCCCTGCGCCGTGAGCTGCTTCGCGAGCTTCTTCGCCTGGTGCTTGGTGCGCGTGAACAGGACACGACGGCCCGTGCCCGACGCGAGCTGCTGCACGACGTCCTTCTTCGCGTCCGCGTCACGGACCGCGAAGATGTGGTGCGTCATGTTGGAGACGGGCGACTCGGCAGAGTCGACCGAGTGGCTCACCGGGTTGCTCAGGTACCGCTTGACGAGCTGGTCCACGCCGTTGTCGAGCGTCGCAGAGAACAGCAGGCGCTGGCCGCGCGTCGGGGTCTTGTCCATGATGCGCTTGACGCCGGGCAGGAAGCCCAGGTCGGCCATGTGGTCGGCCTCGTCGAGGACCGTGATCTCGATGCCGTCGAGCGACAGGACACGCTGGTTGAGGAGGTCCTCGAGGCGGCCCGGGCAGGCGATGACGATGTCGACACCTGCGTTGAGCGCGCTGACCTGGCGGCTCTGCGCGACACCACCGAAGATGGTCGTCGTGTTCAGGCCCAGGGCCTTCGCGAGCGGCTCCATCGTGGCGTTGATCTGGTTGGCGAGCTCACGCGTCGGGCACAGGACCAGGGCGCGGGGGCGACGGGCGGCGCGGCGCGTGTCCGACTGGGACAGGCGCGTCACGACCGGCAGCGAGAACGCGAGGGTCTTGCCCGAGCCCGTGCGGCCACGGCCCAGGACGTCGCGGCCCTTGAGCGTGTCCGGCAGCGAGGCCACCTGGATGGGGAACGGCGACTCGATGCCCTGGCTGGAGAGCTCACGGATCACCGTGGTCGGGATCGCGAAGTCGGCGAACGTCAGGCCCTCGGGCACGACGGTCGGGACGGACGAACGCACCGGGGCGGGACGCTGCTCGTGCTGCTCACGGGGAGCGTGCTGCTCACGGTTGCCACCAGCGGGCCGCCCCTGGCCGGCGCCGCGGCCGTCGCGCGAGTCGCGCTCACGGACCGGGCGACCGTCACGGGTCACCTTGGCGGGACGGGAGTCACGCTCGTCGCGCGAGTCCCGGGCCGGGCGGGCCCGGTCGTCGCGGGCCGGGCGGTTGGTGTCGCGGGACTGCTGCCCCTGCGACGAGGTGGTGCGGGGGGCTGCGGCGTTCGGGCGCACGGCAGCACGAAGGGAGTTGTTCAAGGGTTTGCCTCTCGGGCGTAGGGTCGGGGTTCGCCGCAAGAAATCCAGGGAACTCCACGACGCTGGGCGCGCAGAGATGCGCAGCCACGGTCCCCACTCTCTCACGACTGGGGCGCGCGTGCGTCGATCGTGATCGACGTCTCCACGTCCCACACCGATCCCACACCTCCGACGACGGCTCGCCCGGACCTCTCACCGTCCGCACCTGCGGGCGTGGTGGAATGTCGCCCGTGGACTTCATGAGCTCCGTGGGCGACGTCATCGGTCAGATCTGGTCGGCGGCCACGACCCCCGTGCCCGCGCCGGCCTCGGCGGTCGTGCTGTCGATGTCGCTCGTCGCGCTGATCGTCGTGGTGTTCACACCCGTGTGGCGGGTCGCTCGGCACGTCGTGACGATCGCGCACGAGGGCGCGCACGCCATCGCGGCCCTGCTCACCGGGCGACGCCTGACGGGCATCCGCCTGCACTCCGACACGTCGGGCCTCACGGTCTCCTACGGCAAGCCGCGCGGCGTCGGCATGGTCCTCACGGCCTTCATGGGGTACGTCGGCCCAGGTCTCGTGGGGCTCGGGGCGGCCGCGCTGCTGCGGGCGGGCTACGCCGTCGGGCTCCTGTGGCTCCTGGTGCTGCTGCTGACCCTGATGCTCCTGCAGATCCGCAACTGGTTCGGCCTGTGGTCGGTGCTGGTGAGCGGAGTGGCGCTCGTCGTCGTGTCGTGGGCCGCGACGCCGCCCGTGCAGGGCGCCGTCGCGTACGCCGTGACGTGGTTCCTGCTGCTGGGCGCGATCAGGCCCGTCCTGGAGCTGCAGGTCTCCCGCAGCCGCGGCAAGGCCCGCCAGTCCGACGCCGACATGCTCGCGCGGCTCACCGGCATCCCCGGGCTCGTGTGGGTCGGGGTGTTCCTGCTCGTGACCGTCGGCGCGGCCGTCCTGGGCGGGTACTGGATCGTGTCGCCGGCGGCGGCGTGAGGCGCGCTGGTCCCCCTGTCAGAGTGAGCGTGAGCCCGGGGTCACGCTCACTCTGACAACCTCGTCAGCGCGCACGACGACGGGCCGCCCGCTGTGCGCGGACGGCCCGTCGGGTGATCGGGTGCGTGGCCCTGGCCGGGCCGGGAACCTTCCGAGGAGGAGGGGAGGTCGGCTCCCGGGACGGGCGGGCCGCGCAGCCGGTCGAGTCGTGGTGCGGGCTGTCAGGCCCCGCAGGTGGTGCCGGGCTGCTCAGGCCTGCGGCGTGAGGACGAACCCGGGGCCCTCGGTCGCACGAGGGTCGGTGTCCAGCGTGAGGTTCGCGAGCGCGACAGAGGTGGTCGGCTCGACGAAGACTCGTGCGTCGCCGCTCTCGACCACCGTGTCGTCGGGCTGCGGGCTCGGCACGAGTGCCAGCTCGAAGTCGCCGGACTGCGGTGCCGACTCGGCGATCCGGAGGCCGCCACCGTCGGGCACTCCGGCCCGCGTGGTGAGGTCCTGGACTGCATCGCGGGCGTTGTCGGTCAGGGTGAGCATGGGAGCTCCTCTCGGTTGCCTGGGGACGCACGGGCAGTCTTGCGACGAACCCTCGGCGTGCGCCTTTCGGTTGCCTCCAACCAAACAAGGATCGGGCCCGATCGCAAGGTCGGGAGCCGATTCACGGCGTGTCTCTCACCCAGTGGGATCGAGCGCGACAAGCCCCCGCGGACCGCGTTAGGGTCCGCGCCTGCGGGGGCGACGTGGCGCCGCCCGCTGAGTGCGGAGTAGTTGTCGTGAAGCGACGCGTTGCACGACAACTACTCCGCACTCAGCGCCAGCTGAGGCCGGTGGGAGCATGGCTCCGTGACCGCGCTTCGCTCACCGGACCACCGGGCCGTCGACGACGCCGCCCAGCCGAGCCGCGACGTCCGGGCGCCATCCGGCCCGACGGCGCCGCTCGCCACCGTGGGCACGTCGCCGTGGGCAGGGGCTCGGCGCGTAGACTCTGCGCGGGCCTTGGTGCCGCCTCGGACGAGGCGCGCGCACGGCGCCCGGGCCTCTAGCTCAATGGCAGAGCTGCGGACTTTTAATCCGTAGGTTGTGGGTTCGAGTCCCACGGGGCCCACCGTCTCGCCCTCACCGCACCGGCCGCTTCCCCTCGAAGAACCTGTCGAGGTCTGCCCGCTGCAGCGCGCCTGCGGCCCCGCCTGCGGTGAGTTCTGCGACGAGCCGCCGTGACAGGTCGCGCAGGGGTTCGTTGTTGACGCTCGAGTGGTGGCACATGAGGCCGAACGCCTCCTCGGCGGGCAGCCCGTAGATCGCCATGACGGCGCCCTTGGCCTGCTCGATCGTGGAGCGGCTCGCGGAGGACGCCCGGATCGCGGCGGTGGCCTCGCGCTGGGCGAGCTCGCGCTGCGTCGTCGTGAGGTCGATGAAGTAGCCCGAGACGTGCGTGGCTTCGCTTGTGCGACGGTCGAGCCGTGCGCGCCCGACGACGCCGAGCGTCCGCGTCCGTCCTTGTGCGTCGACGATGCGGTGGACGGAGCTGAAGGGTTCACCGGTGGTGACGGCGGTGAGCGGGGCGTCCTCGACGCGTTCGCGGTCCTCGGGGTGCTTGTGCGCGACCATGAGCGCGGTCGTGGGCATGATCTCGCCGGGCCGGAAGCCGTGCATGGCGTACAGCTCGTCGGACCACCACCAGCTCTGGTCGGCCAGGTCGAGGATGAACTGGCCGACGATCTGCGGTGCACCGCCCAGCAGGGCCTCGGCGAGCTCGGGGTCGAATCTGCGCGACGGGTTGTGCGAAGTGGTCAAGTAGGCCCCCAGGGCATGGGAAAGGAGCGGGCCTACTTCCAGACTCCTCGGTGATCCTAGCCCGGATCCGCGGCCTCACCAGCGAGGACGGCCCGACGGCGCAGCGCCCGTCGGGCGGGCGCGAACGTGCGCAGCGCACCGGTCGGGGAACGACGAAGCCCCCGCCGGCCGGGGCCGATCAGGGGCTTCGTGAACGTTAGGTGGTGGCGCGATGCAGGGGGTACTTCGCGCCACCGAGGAAGACATTACCCCCTACGAGCGGGGGTTGACGAACCGCGTTCGGATGGCGGGCGATCGGACGCACTCCTTCCGATCTCAGCCCCCCTCTCTGCGTGCTGCGACTCGTCGTGGCGTCGTCGATCTCGGCTGCGAGGAGCACATGGCCCGGGTTCCGGCCGACGCCAGGCCAGGCGCTGGCCGCTCTCCGCACGGGACCGTGCGTGAATGACGACTGACTCGCACGTCCCATGCATAGAGGGGGTGACGTCCCACTCAGTGAGCACCGTCCGGATTCCCAGGAACGACACCTAGGGTTTCGCACATGGCCCGCCTCTGTGTGGCATAAAACACCACGTACCAGGAGGTTCTTCGAATTGCGGGCAGCGGCCTCCTACGTGCAGAGTGGGACAATGGTATGGGTTACGGTAGGGCTGGTTCTCGTGGTGCTCGGCGTGTCCCTCGCCGTGCGCGCCGCGTGGGTCGTGCGCGCCGGTGAGCAGCGCGGGCACTCCAGCAGCGGGGGCCACGGCATGGGCATCGCCCTCGGCGTCGGCATCGCCTTCTGGGGTGCTGTGATCACCACGATCGCGCTCATCGTCAACAACTGACCCCCGAGCCAGCTGACCACCACCTGCTCACACCTGCCAGGATCGAACGTATGAAGCGATCCTTCGACGACCTCGTCTCCGAAGCAGCCTCCGTCTCCGTCGACGGCTGGGACTTCTCCTGGCTCGACGGCCGCGCGACCGAGCAACGTCCGTCCTGGGGCTACGCCCGCTCGATGAGCGAGCGTATGGCCACCGCGAGCGCGGCCCTCGACCTCCAGACGGGCGGCGGCGAGGTCCTCGCCTCGGTCCCTCGGTTCCCCCGACTGACCGTCGCGACCGAAGGCTGGCCCCCGAACGTCGCCAGGGCCACGAGGCTCCTGCACCCGCTCGGCGTCGCGGTCGTCGCCGACGCGGACGAGCCGCCCCTGCCGTTCGCTGACGAGTCGTTCGACCTCGTCGTGAGCCGCCACCCCGTGACGCCGTGGTGGTCCGAGATCGCGCGCGTCCTCACCCCGGGCGGAACGTACTTCGCGCAGCACGTCGGCCCGTACAGCGTGTTCGAGCTCGTCGAGTTCTTCCTGGGCCCGCAGCCCGAGGAGGTCCGCAACGGCCGCCACCCCGACGACGACCGTGCCGCGGCCGAGGCGGCCGGGCTCGAGGTCGTCGACCTACGGTTCGAGGAGCTGCGCACCGAGTTCTTCGACGTCGGCGCGGTGGTCTACTTCCTGCGGAAGGTCGTGTGGATGGTCCCGGGGTTCACGGTCGAGGAGTACCGCCCGCACCTCGCCGCGCTGCACGAGCAGATCGAGGCCGAGGGACCGTTCGTCGCGACGACGACGCGCTTCCTGGTCGACGCGCGCAAGCCGGGCTGACCGCCCGGACGGGAGGGGCGCCGTCGGGCACGCCCCGCGGGTGGAGAGGTGTCGCCCTTGACACCCCGGCCACCGGCGTCAGCGGCGTCCCGGTCGGACAGGTCTCAGCTGCCGAGGCCCCGCGTCAGGTCCCCGAGGGCCGCGAGCGCCCGACGCTTGCGGTCCGCGGGGTCGATCGTCCGTTCGTCGCCGGGGTTGGCACGGCGCACGGGCTTGCCTGCGCTGTCGCCGGACTCGACGGTGCGGGGCATGCCGGGTGCGCCGGCCGCCCGCGTGGACCGGGAGCGCCGGTGCGGGGTGCTCGGGGCGAGGAAGTAGGGGCGTTGGGTGCTCATGGGCTCTCCTCGGGTCGTCACCGCCCCGCTGCCGGGGCCGTGGTGTCGATCCTGAGGCACCGTCGTTTCGTCCGTGTTGCGAGCGCAGGACATCGAGGTGTCGTCCGTACGACGCCCCGGCCGACCACGGGCCAGTAGCCTCCTCGCATGACGACGCACGAGCGCGAGATCACGTCCTCGGTCGACCTGTGCCTGCCCGACGGCCGGCTGAACCCGGACGCGGTCGGGTGGACGCGCACCCCGCTGCACCGCGCGAACCTGCGCGGGTGGGGGCGGACCAAGCGCTGGGAGTACTGGGGCGTGATCACGCCGACCCATGTGGTCGGGATCGTCGCGTCCTCGATCGACTACGCGGGCGTCCACGGTCTGTACGTCCTGGACCGGGCGACGGGCGAGGAGACGGTGACCGACGTCGTCGTGCCCCTGGCCCGGGGCGTGGTCATGCCGGGGCGCAGCGGCACCGGCCGCGTCGAGGCGCGCGCGAAGGAGCTCGCGATCGTGATCGAGCAGCGCCCCGAGGCCACCCGCCTCCGGGTGGCGTCGCACGAGGTGAGCCTCGACCTGACCGTCCCCCTCCCGCCGGGGCACGAGTCGCTCGGGGTCGTCGTGCCGTGGAGCGACCGGTTGTTCCAGTACACGGTCAAGGACGTGGCCCGCCCGGTCCACGGCTCGCTCACGGTGCGCGGCGCACGGCACGACGTCAACGCCGACGACTCGTTCGCGGTGCTCGACCACGGGCGCGGCCGGTGGCCCTACGCCATGACGTGGAACTGGGCCGCGGGCAGCGGGCACGGCCGCGGCATCCAGCTCGGCGGCGGGTGGACGGACGGCACGGGCTCCACGGAGAACGCCCTCCTGGTGGACGGGCGGCTCCACAAGATCGGCGCGACGCTCGACTGGACGTACGACCGCACCGACTGGCTCGCACCGTGGCGCGTCTCCGGGGACGGGGTCGAGGCGCTGTTCACGCCCTTCCACGAGCGGGTGGCACGCACCGAGCTGCTCGTCGTGGGCAGCGAGACGCATCAGTGCTTCGGCACGTGGTCGGGCCGTGCGCGCACGGACGAGGGAGTGTGGGTCGACCTGGACGGGCTGGTCGGCTGGGCCGAGGAGGCCCGGCAGCGCTGGTAGCCGCAGGCCCGACGGCGCCGCTCACCTCGGACGTGGACAGCACCTTCGCGACGCTCGCCCCGGTGCCAGACTGCCGCCATGGCGACCGTCCACGACGAGATCACTCCCCGGCTCTCCCGCTTCGTGCTGTCCCAGCCCGTGTTCTTCGTGGGCACGGCACCGCTCGCGGGGGACGGGCACGTCAACGTCTCCCCCAAGGGCATGGGCGGCACGTTCGTGGTGCTCGACCCGCACCGGGTCGCGTACCTCGACTACACGGGCTCGGGCGCCGAGGTCGCTGCGCACCTGCAGGAGAACGGGCGCATCGTGGTCATGTTCTGCGCGTTCGAGGGACCGCCGAACATCGTGCGCTTCCACGGCCGTGGCCGGTACGTCCTCGCCCGCACCCCCGAGTTCGACGCGCTGCGCCCGCTGTTCGCCAAGGAGCGCGAGTCGGGGCAGCGCGGCATCGTCGTGGTCGAGGTGGACCGGGTCTCGGACTCGTGCGGGTTCTCGGTGCCGCTCATGGACTTCGTGGCGGACCGTGACGTCCTGGACCGCGCGCACGACCGGCGGGAGCCCGAGTACTTCGACGCGTACTGGCAGAAGAAGAACGCGACGAGCATCGACGGGCTGCCCGGGGTGGACATCTCCCCGCTCTCCTGATCAGCCGAGCGTCGCGTCGAGGTACGCCCGCCCGTGCGGCGAGATGCGGTAGCCGACGGGCAGGCTCTCGGTGAGGCCGAGCCCTTTGAGCCCCCGGACCGAGTCTTGAAGGAGTCGCGCTCGACGCCGATCGAGGTCGCGAGGTCGCGTGCCACGACCTCGGGCCGGGCGACGATCAGGTCGACGGGGACCCCGTCCACCTCCGCGACCCGGTCGATCGACGTGACCTCCACGACGCCGACCCGCGTCCTCGTGCGGCCGCCCGCGCGCAGGGGCGCGCCGGGTCGCCAGTCCCCCCTCAGGAGGCACCGCGGACCGCGGCGACCGGCCGCGTCCCGCGGGGGATCACGACCCGCGCGCTGACTCCCCCGCCGGGGCGAGGCGTCAGGCTCAGGCTCCCGCCGTGCAGCTCGACGACGCGGGAGACGATCGCGAGCCCCAGCCCGTTGCTGCTGCGGTCGGTCCCCACGTCGTCGCGGGTCCTCGCGACGGCACCGACCTGGCGGGCGAACGGCTCCAGGGCGATCCGGAGGTCGTCGTCGGTCAGGACGCGGCCGCTGTTCTCGACGGTCAGGACGACGAGTCCCGCGTCGACCAGGGTGATGCGGGCCCACCCGTCCTGGGGCAGGTTGTGCCGGACCGCGTTGCGCAGCAGGTTGTCGACCACGCGAGCGAGGAGGGTCTCGTCGCCCGGGACGACGGCGGGTGAGACGTCCACCTCGACGCGCACGCCCCGCTCGGTGGCCTCGCGCGCGACGTCGTCGACGGCGTCCTCGACGACGACGTCGAGGTCGAACGGCGCTCGCACGATCGGTGACCTGTCGAGGGCCGCGAGCTGCAGGAGGGCCGCGACGAGGTCCGTGGCGCGCCGGTTGGTGACGTCGAGGCGTTCGAGCAGGCGCGGGAGGTCGACGGCGTCGGGGTCCTCGCGCGCGACGTCGAGCATGGTCTGGGTGACCGCGAGGGGTGTCCGCAGCTCGTGCGACGCGTTGGCCGCGAACCGCTGCTGCGCGGCGAAGGACCGTTCGAGCCGTTCGAGCATGGTGTCGAACGTGTCGGCCAGGTCCGTGAACTCGTCCCGCCCGCGCCTGCTGTGCCGGGCCGAGATGCGGTGCGACAGGTCGCCCGACGCCGCGGCCTGCGCAGCGGTGTTGAGGTCCGCGAGGGGACGCAGCACCCGTCCGGCCACGAGCCACCCACCCACTGTCCCGACGACGGCGAGCACACCCATCGCCACGGCGCAGGCCCGGACCAGCGAGTCGAGGATCTGGCCCCGCGACGCGATGACGAGATGAGCGTCCGACGGGTTCGCCGCCGTGAGCGGGTAGTTCGGCACGAAGCGCATGACGGCGTAGACGATGACGGACATCGCGAGCCCCGCGGCGAGCAGGAAGGCCACGTAGCTCAGCGTCAGGCGGAGCCGGGCGGTCTGGCGCACGACCCTCACGAGACCTCGCCGCTCGGCACCCCGACGCGGTAGCCCACGCCCGGCACCGTGTGCACGACCCACGGGTCGCCCAGGCGCTTGCGGAGCGTCGAGACGGTCACCCGGACGGCGTTCGTGAACGGGTCGGCGTTCGCGTCCCACGCACGTTCGAGCAGGTCCTCGGCGCTCACCACGCCGCCGTCGGCCGCCAGCAGGACCTCCAGCACCGCGAACTGCTTGCGGCTCAGGCGCACGTGCTCGCCGTCCCGGAACACCTCCCGGCGGAACGGGTCGAGCCGCACACCGGCGGCCTCCAGCACGGGTGGGAGCGGGGCCGGGCGCCGCCCCAGGGCGCGGACGCGCAGGATCAGCTCGGGCAGCAGGAAGGGCTTGGTCAGGTAGTCGTCGGCGCCGATCCCGAAGCCTCGGGTCTTGTCGTCGAGCGTGCCCGCCGCGGTGAGCATGAGGACCCGGGTCGGCAGGCCGCGCGCGACGATCGACCGGCAGACGTCGTCGCCGTGCACCCCGGGCAGGTCACGGTCGAGCACCACGACGTCGTACGCGGTGTGGCCGAGCATCTCGAGGGCCACCTCCCCGTCGAGCGCGACGTCGGCGGCCACGGCCTCGCGCCGCAGCCCGGTCTGCACGGCCTCGGCCAGGAACGGCTCGTCCTCGACGACCAGCACCCGCATCGATCCTCCACCCGCTCGTCAGACCGGCCCCTCCGACGGCGGGCCCGCCCCGCCAGTCTAGGAAGGGGGGTGTGTCGAAAACGTCTGCGAAAAGTGAGACGCCGGGACAACATGCCGACGGGTGCAGTGGTGGTCATGGACACACGCACCCCACCGCCCTCGTTCGCCCCGGTGCCCGCCTCCGCGCCGGCGCCGGACGGCCCGCCCCGACCTCACCGCCCGAGCGCCCGCAGGCGTCGCACCGCCGTCCTCGCCACGGCCGTCACGGTCCTCGCGGTGGTGGCGCTCGCATGGGCCGTCCTGCCCGACGCCGACCGCGGCCTGCGCACGCTCGTCGCCGACACGCTCGGCACCGAGGACGCGGGCACCGGGGACGCGGGCACCGGCGGCGGGGCCGGTGCAGCGGACGCCGAGCCCGGGGCGGGCGTCACGCCGGACCTCCCCGCCGACGACGACCCGCGTCAGGAGGACGACATGATCGACCCGTTCGACGACCAGCACCCCGCGATCGCGGGGCTCGACGACGACCTGCGCGCGGCGCTCCAGTCCGCGGCACGCGACGCGCAGGCGGCGGGCGTCGACTTCTGGGTCACGTCCGGGTGGCGCAGCACCAACTATCAGCAGAGCCTCCTCGACCGTGCGGTCGACAGGTACGGCTCGCTCGCCGAGGCCCGCAGGTTCGTCAGCACCCCCGAGACGTCCGAGCACGTGCAGGGACGGGCGGTCGACATCGGGCCGACCGACGGCGCGGACTGGACGATCCGCAAGGGCGCGCGCTACGGGCTGTGCCAGACGTACGCCAACGAGATGTGGCACTTCGAGCTGGCCACGACGCCGGGCGGCACCTGCCCGCAGCCGCTGCCGGACGCCGCAGGCTGAGCCGTCGTCAGCCCAGCCGCAGCTCGGCGTTGACCGCCCGCACCAGGTCGGCCGGGAGCTTGGCGACCTCCCGGTCGTAGGTCAGCAGCCCGTTGGTCTCGTCCTCGACGTCCGAGAGCTGGGTGTAGACCGTCGCGGCCAGGCCGCGCGCGATCGCGGGCACGACCTGCTCGCGGTGCAGCGCCTCGAACGCGGCGCCGAGCGCGCCCGAGTCGGCGTACGTCGCGTACCCGAAGTCCTTCTCCCCGGCGACGTGCCCCTCGACGCGCAGGTTGTAGCCGCCGTACTCGGAGAGCACGAGCGCCCGCCGGTCACGTCGTGGCGGCACGCGGAACTGCTTGAAGTACACGTGCAGGCTCCGCAGGTTCCCCGCGCCCTGGTCGTGCCAGCCGCTCGCGTGGTCCACCGACCGCGTGGGGTCGAGGGCCTTGACGCGGGCCGCCACCTTGGCGGCGTCGAACTGTCCCCAGGCCTCGTTGAACGGCACCCACACCGCGAGGCTCACGACGTCGCGCAGGTGCTCGACGGTCGCGTCGACCTCGCGGAGGAACTCCTCGCGCCCCTCGGCGTCGCCCCGGCCGAACAGGGCGTGGAACCGGTCGCTCAGGCGCAACGGCAGGAGCACGGGCGCCTTGACGACCGCGGGACGGTACGGGCCGCCCCCGTTGACCATGTCCTGCCAGACGAGCATCCCGAGCCGGTCGCAGTGGTGGTACCAGCGCAGGGGCTCGATCTTGATGTGCTTGCGCAGCATCGTGAACCCGAGGTCCTTCATGGTCGCGATGTCGTGGACCAAGGCTTCGTCCGACGGCGCGGTGAGCAGGCCGTCCGACCAGTATCCCTGGTCCAGGACCCCGGCGTGGAAGTACGGTTCGCCGTTGAGCAGCAGGCGCGGCACCCCCTGGGCGTCGGGGCCGACGCCGAACGACCGGAGCCCGGCGTAGCTGCGCACCTCGTCGTCGCCGAGGGTCACCGTCACGTCGTACAGGTGCGGGTCCGCGGGCGTCCACAGGTGCGGGTCGGGCACGGGGACGCGGGCGACCACGCCCACGGGCGCGTCGACCTGCGCGACGAGCGTGGCGCCGTCGTGCACCTCGATGCGCGCCACGGGCGCGTCCTGCCCGACGCCGCCGCCCGCTCCCCCGGGCGTCTCGCCCGCGTGGACGGTCACGTCGAGGCGTCCGCCCGGGAGGTCGGGCACGAGCGTGAGCCGTGCGACGTGCAGGGCGGGCACGGCCTCGACCCACACGGTCTGCCAGATGCCCGACTGCGCCGTGTACCAGATGCCGCCCCGCCCGAGGTTCTGCTTGCCGCGCGCGTGGAAGCTGGTGTCGCTGACGTCGGTGACCTCGACGAGGAGCTCGTGCGCCTCACCCGGCGCGCCGGCGAGGGCGTCCGTGACGTCGCACGCGAACGGCAGGTAGCCGCCGGTGTGACGCCCCACCTCGACGCCGTCGACCAGGACGCGGCACGACTGGTCGACCGCGCCGAAGTGCAGCAGGACGCGGCCGCCGCGCGGGACGAAGCGCTCGGGGAGCGCCAGGTCGCGGCGGTACCAGAGCGCTTCATCCGGCTGGAGCTGGCGCCCCACCCCGGACAGCGGCGACTCGGGCGAGAACGGCACGACGATCTCGCCGTCGAACACCTCGGGCGGGGTGCCGCCCAGCGAGCCCACCGGACCGGGACCCTGCGCCATGACGGCGTACTCCCAGACCCCGTTGAGATTGAGGTAGCTGTCGCGGGCGAGCTGCGGGCGCGGGTACTCGGGCAGCGGCGCGTCACGGTCGAGCGTGGCGGTCCAGCGCGTCGGCAGGCTGGGCAGGGTCGCGCTCACCCCGTCACCCCCTGCCACGGGTCGCGTCCAGCACGGGTCGGCGCGCGACCGTCAGCACATGCGTGTCGGGCCACTCGACCGACTCGCCCGTCGCGGCGTCCGTCAGCGTCGCCACGGGCGCGAACGAGTGCTCGACGAGCCACTCGTTGCGCCACGCGCCGCTCCCGGGCCCCAGCTCGAAGCCCGCACCCGCCAGCAGGTCTGCCCACGCGTCGCCGTCCAGGTCACAGAACCGCTCGTGGCACTCGGACAGCCAGTTGTCGGCGTAGTCCTTGGTCGTGAGGAACTCCATGGCGTCGCGCAGCGTGAGCCGGAACGTCCCGGGCTCGACCTCCTCGACCGCGAACGACGCACCGGACAGCCGCGGGAAGTCGACCGCGAACTGGCGCATCCTGGAGGCCGTCGACAACCCCCGGACGTGCGCGGCGACGTCGGGCCGCGCCCACTCGTCGAGGTCCCTCACCACGCCGGGGCGCGCGCCGTCGTCGTCCCGGAGGGTCATGTGCACCAGGCGGTCGCCGTCCGCGGGACCGCACACGTCGCTGTTGATCCACACCCCGCCCGGGCGGGTGTGGACGAACGTGCGCTGCGCGAACCGTTCGACGTCGAGGACGCCCTCGCCGTACGACGAGATCTCGTGCGTGAGCGCGATCGTGACGGTCGTGTCGACGCTGCGCTCGGGCATGACCTCACCGCGCAGGATGTTGGCCTGCACGAACCACACGTTCGGGTTCGCGAACACGCCCTGCGTCTTCTTGTGCTCGGCCTCGGCCACGAGGTGGCGCGCGACGTCGACGCCGAACAGGTCCGACTCGTGCAGGCGCGGCTCGGCCGCAACGAGCTCCAGGAGACCACCCGTCGCGCACCCGATGTCGACGATCCGCCCGGGGAGCACGTACGGGCGCACCTGCTCCCACTTGCGGCGCGAGGCGTCCTCGAACGCCGCGGCGTACGTCCGGTAGTCGCGCGTCGCGGTCAGGTCGCCGTCGCCCGAGACGACGGGATCGGCGAAGACCTGGGCGATCTGCGCCTCGAGCCCGTAGCGCCGGAAGAAGCCCGGCACGGCAGGGTGTGCGACGTCGGTCCACGTCGGGTCCCCCGCAGCCAGGCGCCCGACGGCGTCCCACGGGCGGGCGGGCCCCTCGCCCTGGGCGTCGGTCGCGTCGAGCTCGACGCCCACGACCCGGTACCCGAGCTCCTGGTAGGCCGCGATGACCTCCGGGGTCGAGCAGGCCACGACCGTGTCGTGCGGGTCGAGCGTCACGGCGTGGCCGGTCGCCGTCGCGACCGTGGTCGCGACGAGGTGCGCGAACCGCGGGTGCGGCGCCACGTCCGGGACCGGGACCACGAGGCTCGGCAGGTGCTCGACCGCGGTCACGTGCTCGATCAGCGCCTCACGCCGGTGTCCCGGGACCGGGTTGCGGCGCGTGCCCGCGTGATTCGCGGACGTCACGGCCCACACCACCACAGCGTCCGGGGAGCAGCGGACCGGGACGCCGTCGAGGTCGCTCACCAGCCCGGCGCGCAGCGCCCGCAGGTAGTCGACCTGGAAACGGGTCACGAGGTGGTGGCGTCCCGGGAAGAGGACATGACGGACGAGCGGGGTCGAAGGCACCCGCGTACCTTCGCGCGCCGACGGGGTCGGTCGCAAACGGAGAGCCTCCCCTCGTCACCGTCGGCGTTCCGTGCCATCGTGGAAGAGGCGCCGACGACGCCACCCCCCTGTGGATCTGCCGTGGACAAGGAGCACCCGATGGTCTCGACGACGAACGCATTCAGCAGCTTCTCGGTGAACGACCTGGACGCCGCGCGGGCGTTCTACGCCGACGTCGTGGGCATCGAGGTCGACCAGACCCCCATGGGTCTGGACCTGCGGCTCGGGTCGGGCGGGCACGTGTTCCTCTACCCCAAGAAGAACCACGTCGCGGCGTCGTTCACGGTCCTCAACTTCGGGGTCGACGACGTCGAGGCGGCGGTCGACGAGCTCGCAGCGAAGGGCGTCGAGTTCGAGCGCTACGTCGGGTTCGACCAGGACGACAAAGGCATCGCGCGTGGCCCTGAGGGCCCGGCGATCGCCTGGTTCAAGGACCCGGCGCGCAACGTCCTCGCGATCCTGAGCAACCCGTGAGCACCGCGGTCTCGTCGCACGAGCACCTCCTGGCGGCGCACGGCGACGCGATCGGGGCGTTCGACCACCTGGTCCGGCGGGTCCAGGACGACCAGTGGGACCTGCCCACGCCCGACGACGGGTGGAGCGTCCACGACCTCGTCAACCACCTCGTCTCCGAGCAGCTCTGGGCGCCCGAGCTCCTCGCGGGCCGGACGGTCGCCGACGTCGGCCCGGTCTTCGACGGCGACGTCCTGGGCGACGACCCGATCGACGCGTGGATCGACGCGTCGACCCAGTCGCGCGAGGCGTTCCTCGCGCCCGGCGCCCTGGACCGCGTGGTCCACCTGTCGTACGGCGACGCCCCGGCGACCGAGTACGCGCACCAGATGACGTTCGACCTCACGGTCCACGCGTGGGACCTCGCGCAGGGCATCGGCGTCGACGCGGACCTGGGCCCGCAGCTCGTGTCGTTCGTCCTGGGCTACGCCCGGCGCCGCAAGGGCATGTTCGCGGCGAGCCGCCTGTTCGCGGGCCCGCTCCCCGTGCCCGACGACGCGCCCGACCTCACGAGGCTCCTCGCCCTGGCGGGCCGTCAGGCCTGAGCGTCGGTGGCGGCCCGGGTGCTGGTGGCTGCCTGGGTGCTGGTGGCGGCCTCGGTCTGGCGGCGGGCGATGCGGATCATGTCCTCGCGGGGCACGACCTTGATGCGCTCGCGCCCGTGCGGCTCGCCGAGGGTGCGTTCGTGGGCGTCCAGGACCTCCCAGTCGGCCCACTGGACCACGTCCACCCCACGCTCGGCCAGGAACTCGACGACGCTCTCCGGCTCGGGATGGGCGGCCGTGCGGGACTCGGCGAGGTCCTCGACGAGGTGGCGGACGGTCTCGGACGCGTCGGACTTGGTGTGCCCGATCAACCCGACCGGGCCACGCTTGATCCACCCTGTGGCATACACTCCCGGGACCTGCTCACCATCGATGTCGATCACCCGACCCTCACGGTTGGGAATCACACCCTTGAGATCGTCGAACGGGATCTCCGGCAACGGCGACCCGAAGTACCCCACCGCCCGATACACCGCCTGCACCGGCCACTCGAAGAACTCCCCCGTCCCACTGACCGTC
>NZ_JOFV01000008.1 GCF_000718325.1 Oerskovia turbata | reverse complement strand
CCCGTCCGGCGGCTGGATCGTGACCGGCGACGGCGCGATCGTCAGCCGCACACGCACCGACCTGCCCCAAGGACGTAGGAAAGTCCTGCGTGAAACAGATCGACGCAGGCATCCGCCGAAACTCCACCGACGCCGGCGAACCATCCACATTCCGCGGCCGATACACCGACCCGTCAGCCGACACCTCGATCGCCTTGACGTCTACGCCGTTGCCCTCGGCGTTGCCAAAGATGTCCTTCGCTTTCGGAACTGCGAACGGTAGCCCGATCATGCCGAACGCGACTGCTAACGGCCATACCTTCATGACGTCGGCATGTTCGTCGAGACTTCGAGCAAGAGCCACGTGGCACCGTTGTGGATAAGTTCGACACGAAGTGGCCCTGCAGTTGCCTCGGTCCTGTCGACCGCTGTCCCGCTCGGGTCGGTGACTGTTGATTCAGCCTGGGCAAGTCTGACATCGACAGGATAGGCCCCGAGGAGGGTATCGATCGGATAGGTCTTTGTGACCTCGACGGACACTTCTCCACCGGTGTAAGAACTACCCGTGGACCGAAACTCTTCAACGTCGGATGCGACCTTTACGCAGAACTCACAGAGATCCGCATACGAAATCGCGTTCCACTCAGCCATGTCCTGGGTCGCCATGACGTACGGATACAGCTCCAAGAAGTACGTCGCCGCAGCGGCAGCCCCGACCTCATCGGTTCGATCCATGTCAGCCGGCCGCTCGGGCTTGACCGGGCCCGTCGACGTAGGAGTCGGCGTCGGACTCGGGCTCGGCTCCTCGCTCACCACCGGCACCGGAGACTCGACGACCGGCCCAGCCGACGAACACCCGGCCACCACCCCCACGAGCACGACGCCCGCCATCAGCACCAACGCACCCCTGCGCCGTCGTCGAACACCCGAAGCAGAAGCAGAACCGTTCCCCGGCCCCGTCCACCCCACGACCCCTGCGGAAACCCGCCCGCCGCGCCCGACAAATAGGTACCCGGCACAGGGCCACACCGCCCCCTACCACCCCAGGAACCTAACGGGTCAAACCACCCCACCGGAACCCCTCGTCCCAGGCTGTGGACAACCACCAACCCCACCCAGGCGCCCACTCCCACGACCTAGCACCCAGCACCCAGCACCCAGCACCCAGCACGAGCCGAACATGCGGTGACCGTCACCCGACCATGCGGTTGACGTCCCGATCAGCCCGAAACCCGACGCCAACCGCATGCTCGGCACCGAGACCCTACGGACCCGAGACCGGACACCGCCCCGCAACGACCCCCACCTCGTTCTCGGCGCCAGCCCCGCTCCGGAAAGCCACCGAGGCCCCACCCCCGGACGGTCGGGGGAAGGGCCTCGGGTCACAGAGGGTCGACGTCAGGCGTCGAGCCGCACCAGGATGCGCGAGCACTCCTCGCAGCGCGCGACCTGCTCGGGCCCCTTGGCCTTGATCGCGGCGACGTCGGACGGGTTGAGCTCGAGGCGGCAGCCTTCGCAGCGTCGGCCGTTGAGCACGGCGGCGCCCAGGCCTCCGAGCTGGTTGCGCAGGCGGTCGTAGAGGGTGACGAGCCCGGCGTCGATCCCGTCGACGGCCTGGGCGCGTGCGGTGGTCACGGTCTCGACCTCGGCGTCGACCTCGGCGAGCTGGGCGTCGCGCTCGGCCTCGACCTCGCGCTTGGCGGCGACGAGCTCGTCGTTGGCGGCGTCGAGCTTGGCGAGGGCCTCCTCGTGGGCTTCGAGGCGCTCCATGACACCGAGCTCGATCTCCTCGAGGACCTCCTGGCGGCGGGACAGCGACTCGAGCTCACCGACGAGCGCCTGGGCGTCCTTGGCCCCGACCTGGCCGGAGTCGAGGCGGGTCTGGTCGCGCGCCGCGCGGTTGCGGACCTGCTCGACGTCGCCCTCGGCCTTGGTGAGCTCTCGCTTGAGGTCGCTCACTGCGGTGCGGGACGCGACGAGCGAGGTGCTGAGGTCGGAGATCTGCGCGTCGAGCTCGGCGATGCGGGCGATCGAGGGCAGGGAGGCGCGCTTGTGCGTGAGCTGCTGCAGGCGGGTGTCGAGTGCCTGGACCTCCAGCAGTCGTCGCTGGTCCTCGGGGGGTGCAGTGCTCACAGGGTGCGTTCCTTTCGATGCAGTTGTGGGGCGCCGTGTCAGGCGCGGTGCGCGGAGCCGATCCGGGCGGTCCAGGGGTCGGTCCGGCGGACGCTCACGCGGGTATCCACCGTACCGGTTTCTGCGAGCCGCCCGGTCAGGTCGGCGGCCGCGTAGTGCAGCCAGGGCCACTCGCTCGCGAAGTGCGCGACGTCCACCAGGAACGGCCCGCCCGCGATGCCGCCCTCGAACTCGGCGCGCTCGCGCAGCTCGGAGGCGGGGTGGTGGCGCAGGTCCGCGGTGACGTAGACGTCGGCGCCCGCGCTGCGGACGGCGTCGAACAGCGAGTCGCCCGAGCCGCCCACGACGGCTACGGTGCTCACCGTCGCGTCCAGGTCGCCTGCGACACGTACTCCCTGCTCGGTCGCGGGCAGCGCGGCGGCGACACGCTCGGCGAAGGCGCGCAACGTCGTCGGCTCCTCGAGGCGTCCCACGCGGCCGATGCCGGTCTGCGCGAGGTGCGCGGCGCCGTCGGGCCGGGCAGCGCCGGAGGGGCCGGCAGCGGGGACGAGGGGCGTCCGGTCCACGAGGCCGATCGCGTCCGCGAGCGCGTCGGCGACCCCGCGCGGCGCGGCGTCGGCGTTGGTGTGCGCGACGTACAGCCCGATCCCGGCCCGCACGAGGCGGTGCACGAGCGACCCCTTGAACGTCGTCGCGGCGATCGAGTGCACGGGCCGCAGGAAGAGCGGGTGGTGGGTCACGATCAGGTCGGCGCCCCACTCGATCGCCTCGTCGGCGACGGTCGCGACGGGGTCGACCGCGAAGAGGATCTTGCGCACGGGCTGGGCCGGGTCCCCGGCGACGAGCCCGACGGCGTCCCACCCCTCCGCGGTCGACGGCGGGTAGAGGGCTTCGAGGGTCCGGACGACGTCGGCTAGCGTGGGGGGTGCGGTCACGGGACCAGGCTATCCGCCGCGCGGTGACGGGCGCCTACTTCGCCTGCGAGTAGTCGTCGACGATCGCGACCGTGAGCGGGAAGTCGACCGGGAAGTCGCCGAAGAGCAGCTTCCCGGCCTCTGCGCCCGCGGCCCGGATCTCGTCCGCGACCTGCTCGGCGAGCTCCGCGGGGGTGTGCACGATGATCTCGTCGTGCAGGAAGAAGACCATGTGCGGCTGCTCGGTGAAAGGGGCGGGGGCCAGCCCGGGTGTCGCCGCCCGGGGCATCGCGGCGAGGCGCCCGCGCAGCGACGCCATCCAGCACAGCGCCCACTCGGCGGCCGTCCCCTGCACCACGAAGTTCCGGGTGAACCGGCCCCAGGCGCGGGTCTGGCTGCGGGCGCGGGACTGGGCGTCGCTCGACGCGGACTCGTCGTACGCGCTGCCCTGCGTCTCGTCCCAGCCAGACCCGGGCGGGGGCGAGCTCCGGCCGAGGCGCGTGGTGACGATCTCGCCGCGCTCGCCCGCCCGCGCGGCCTGCTCGACGAGGTCGAGCGCGCGCGGGAACGCCTTCGCAAGCCGTGGGAGCATGCGCCCGCTCTCGCCCGTCGTCCCGCCGTACATGGCGCCGAGCATGCCGATCTTGGCCTGGGCGCGGGTCTCGACCGCACCCGTGTCGACGATGCCCTGGTACATGTCACCGCCGCGGCCCGCCTCGGCCATGACGAGGTCGCCCGCGAGGCCCGCGAGCACCCGGGGTTCGAGCTGTGCGGCGTCGGCGACGACAAGCTTCCACCCGGGGTCCGCGACGACGGCCGAGCGGACCTGGTGCGGGAGCTGGAGGGCTCCCCCGCCGTTCGCGGCCCAGCGCCCGGTCACGACTCCCCCGACGACGTACTCGGGCCGGAAGCGGCCGTCCCGCACCCAGGTGTCGAGCCAGTTCCAGCCGTTGGCGGTCAGGAGTCGGCTGAGCTTCTTGTACTCGAGGAGCGGCGCGACGACGGGGTGGTCGACGCGTTCGAGGTCCCACTTGCGGGTCGACTTCACACCGACGCCCGCGTACTCGAGGGCTTTGAGGAGCTCGGGCGCCGAGTCGGGGTTGAGCGCAGGCGCGTCGAGCGCCGCACGCACGCGCTCGGCCAGGGCCTCGAGCCGCGCGGGCCGCAGCCCGAGCGGCGGCCGTGCCCCCAGGATGCCGGTGAGCATCGCGTCGTGCAGGTCCTCGCGCCACGGCAGTCCGGCGTGGCTCATCTCGGCGGCCACGAGCGCACCCGCGGACTCGGCGGCGATCAGCAGCCGCAGCCGCCCCGGGCCCGACGACGTCGCGACCGCCTCGAGCTGTCGGCGCAGCTCCCCCACGGGGTCGGGTGGGGTGACTGCCCGCCGGTCGCCGAGGTCGAAGAGCGCGTCCGGGCGTTCGACACCTGGGACGGGGGCCGTGGGGACCGGGTGCATGTCGTCCCAGGCGTCGCGCGGCCCCTGCGTCAGGGGCGTGCCCGTCGTGAGGACCGATCGTCGCAGGATGGCCCGGGTCAGGCGCAGGTCGTGCGCACGCTCGACGCGCAGGCCCGCTGCGAGGGCGGCCGGGTACCAGAGGTTGGTGTCGTCCCAGACCCAGCGGGTCGTGGGTGTCTCGGCCTGGGGCGCACCGGTGGTGGTCGCGGCCACCGCAGGGCTCGGGGTCGGGGGGACGGTCTGCTCGCGGACGGCTCCCGGCCAGGTTGTGCGGCGCGGGGCGGGGTGCAGCCGACCGCCCTGGGGGTCGAGGTCCTCGACGTCGACGACGCCCGGGTCGGCGGACGACGTGCGGAGCGGGACCGAGTACACGCCTCGGAGTCTGCCGTGAGGGTCTGACATCGGGGGCTTCCCACGTGCCGTCTGGCGTGACCGCCGACGCGCGCCGTCATCGTCACGGATATTGTCGGCAATTCCTGAACGATGGAACCAGAAATCCGGCCCCTTGTGAGAGAGTTCTCATTCTCACCTCCGGATCCGGCAAAAGAAGGACGTCCGGCCGCCGACCAGAAGTCGGCGACCGGACGCCTTTTCGGCCGGGCGAGGCGTCAGTCCACGTCGACCTCGAACAGGCTCCTGCCGTTGAGCGGCTGCACCGGACGGCTGTTCTCCGGGTGCACCGCGGTGAAGGCGCCGAGCTGGGCCTTCGAGATCATCCGGGGACGCTCGTAGACGCTCCAGTGCACGCCCTCGCTGCACGGCGGCGTCGTCAGCGACCCGTCGTAGCGGATCAGGTCCGACCACGCGGGCACCAGGTTGGCCGGGTTGATCCGGACCGGCTGGGGCGCGACCGACGACGTCGCGGCGGCAGCCGCCGGGATCGCGTCGAAGAAGCCGGCGAGAGCCGTGTTCTCCCGGCCGAGGTCGAGCAGCACCCCGATCACCGCAAGCTTGCCCTCGGCGCTCTGGTGCACCAGATGGAGCTCCATCGCAGCCGGCTCGCCGTCGATCGTGTGCTCGCTCGGGGTGTGCAGGTGGAACTGCCGGAGCTCGTAGCGGGTCCCGTCGAGCGTGATGGCGTTGGTCCCGACCGCGGTCAGGTCGGCCTGGATGGTCTCCCCGGTGTCGCGGACCGTGAACGCGGCGCGCTCGTAGTCGAGCACGGGCGCATTGACCTTGCGGCTCTCCGTGAGGGAGCGCAGCGGGATGTCGACGGGCGACTGCTTGCTCGTCGGCGTCGATGCGCAGGTCGAGGCGATCTCGCCCCAGTGCTCGGGGCCGGTCGCCCCTTCGTAGGACCACCCTCCGCCCGGCGTGGCGAGCTCGAGAGCGCCCGTCGAGATGCCCGCCGGGGCGACCGTGCTCGTGGGCGCGCTCGCAGGCGCCGCCCACGCGGAGACGCCGCCTGTCAGGGCGAGCGCCGCGGCGGTCAGCGGAACGTAGAAAGTTGCGTACTTCGTCATACGGAACTCCGATCACAGGTATCGGTCACACATGGCAGAAGAATCGGTGGTGCCGAATCCTTCCGGCCGGATACGTCTTCCCCCGTCCGGCCCGCAGGACACTATGCGCACAATTCGTCGACCATTGAGGCGCAAACAGAACATCGACAGGTCCACCACGCCATCTTCACATCGCCTCGGGCAACAAAGAATGCGCTTCACAACACCGACGACACCGTGACGAAAATGACCAGAACTCTGCGAGGTGCGGATTCACCACCCTCGAACCTGGCTGTGACCGCCCTGCGCTAGGTGTCCGCGAGCGCCGCCGCTCGTCCGAGCACGAACCGCGCTCGCAGGAGCGTCGAGGTCGTCACGTCGGCGGCCAGCGACTCGATCGTGCGGCCCACGGTCACCATGCCGAGGTCGTGAGCGAGGCGCGCACGGTCGCTGAGCACGCCCTGCTGGTGCGCGGTGAGCCGGCGGCGTCCGGTCGCGCCGAGCGAGTCCACGACCTCGAGCGCGGGTTCGCCCACGCGGGCCACCGGGCCACGGGCGACCGGTTCGGCCACGTGGACGGTCGAGCCCCGGTGCAGCGCCGCGATCCGTGCCCTCAGTCGACGCAGCGCCGTCCAGCTCACCGCACGGAACACCGGGGACATCGACGGTGAGAAGAGCTCGACGCTCCCCTGGCCCGTCCGCAGGAACACCCCGACGGGCTCGTCCGCCCCCGACGAGGCGTCGCGCTCGACGAGCACCGCGACCACCTGCTTGCGCGACGCCACGACCGACAGCAGCGCCTCGACGCTGCGCTCGTGCTCGACGCCCACGCGCAGGACGTGCGTGACGCCGTCGGCGGACGTGACCGGCCAGGTGACGTCACGGCGGACCTCGTCGACCCCGACGGCCCCGGTCTCGCGCACCATCACGAGCCGGACGCGGCGCCGAGCCCGGCCGAAACCGACCGTCCCCGTCGTCACGCCGTCCAGGTGCTGCGCGATCTCCTGCAGGTCACGGACGTCGAAGCCCCCGCCGGGCACGAGGCTCGTGCGTGAGGTCGTGCTGAGCGACCCGTCCGGCCGCAACTCTGCCTCGGCGAGCTCGAACGGACCTGCGCACACCGCGGCGACCGACGCCTTCCAGAGCAGCGGCAGGTCGACGTCACGGCGGAAGCTCGGGTCCGCGCCCGAGGGCCGCGCGACCGTCGCGGTCCGCAGAGTCCGGTGACGCGTGTCCCAGGCCGTGAGCGTCAGGCCGCGCGCCCCGCTGGGCGCCTGCCACCACCGCACGCCGAGCGGGACGAGGCGGCCGGGGAGGTCGTCGCCGGGTTCCACGTCGGTGGCGCGCCGCACCGGCGCCCCCAGGAGGTCGGGGAGCGCCCCGCCGGGGGCGTCCCGCAGCGCCGCCGCGAGCGCCCACGCCTCGGCGAGTGCGCCGAGCGCGTCGGCCTCGTTCACGTCGTCGTCACGCGACGCGAGGCCGTCGACGAGGCCTGCCGCGACGAGCAGCAGCCGGTGGAGCAGCAGCAGGCCGACGAGCCGTGCGCGAGCAGCAGCTCCGCGCAGCGTGTCGGCGGCGTCGGCACCGAGGTGGGACAGCCCGGCGTCGACCACGTGCCCGACGACGGCGCTCGCCTCCTCGATCCCGGCACGCTGGGCCGTGGTCAGCTCGCCCGATCGTTCGGCCTCGATCTCGCGGGGCCACGGCCACGACCGGCCCTCGCGGGCGAAGACCCGGACGACGGCCTCGAGGCGTGCTGCGGCCTGGTCGCCGGCCGAGCGCGCACCGGCGACGACCATGCCCGCGAACCCCGCGGGGGCCACGAAGACGACCTGGGTCAGGGCGCCGGTGCCGTCCGTCCACGTGATCGTGAGCCGCGCACCGTCGGCCGCGACCTCGCACGCGGTCGGCTCCCCCGGGCCTTCCTGCGCGAGCCCGGCGAGCAGCGCCGCCGGGAGCCGTTCGACGACCCGGCGCAGCGCGGGCCTGCCCGCGGCCCGGCACACAACGCCGGGTTCGAGCGCGAGGAGGTCGGCCAGGGCGTCCGGGGCGGTCGCACGGTCGGTGGCGGGGGCCCGGCCCGTGGTGGACGCCCCGTCGACGACCGCATCGGTCGGCTTCGGCTCCCCCGGCGTCCCACCGGTCATCCGTTCCCGGGCCCACAGGCACGCCGCGACCACGTGCTGGCACACGCCCGCCGTCGGGCACGAGCACGACGCCGCCACCGGACCCTTGGGCCCGAGCCGCACCACCGCGCTCCCGCACGCGACCACGACCTCGGCCGCGGACTCCGACGCGAGCGACACGTCGCCCGCCGCGAGGTCCTTGCGGGCGCGACGCAGCAGTCCGGCGTTGGCGAGCGCGACGAGCGCGGCGTCGTCGTACCCCGCGAAGACCGCGAGCCAGTCCGGCGTCATACGAGCACCTCCCCGAGCCACTCGGCGAACCGGTCCGGCGTGAGGGCGGCGACGTGCATGCCGCACTCGGCGAGGCGGCGGGCCGTCCCGTGGTCGTAGACGGGCTCGGCAGCCTCGTCGAGGGCCGCCAACCCCACCATCCTGACCCCGGACTCCGCGAGGCGCCGCACGCCCGCGAGGAGCTGGGTGACCGAGCCGCCCTCCTCGAAGTCGCTCACGAGCACCACGACCGTGCGGCTCGGGTTCGTGACCTGCTGCTCGGCGTAGCGCACCGCCTTGGCGATGTCGGTACCACCACCCAGCTGTGCGGTCAGCAGGACCGCGACCGGGTCGTGCGCGAGGTGCGAGAGGTCGACCACGTTCGTGTCGAAGACCGCGAGCCTGACCGTGATCCCCGGCAGCGCCGACATGATCCCCGCGCACACCGCGCTGTAGAGCAACGAGGCCGCCATGGAGCCCGACTGGTCGACGAGCAGCACGACCTCCCAGGTGAGCGTGCGCCGCGCCCTGGACACGAACCGCACGTCCTGCACGATCAGCCGCCCGGACTCCGGGTCGTAGCGCGAGAGGTTGGCCTGGAGGGTGCGTTTGCCGTCGAAGTTCTGGCTGACCTTGTGCATCGAGCGTCGCGACCTGTCCTTGCGGCCGGTGAGCGCGGTCGCGAACTGCGGGCGCAGCCGTCGCACGATGTCTTCCACGACGCGCGCGATGACCGTGCGGAGCCCGGCGGCGGCACGCTCGTCGAGGCGTCCGCGCACCTGCAGGAGCGCGGTCGCGAGCTCCCGGCTGGGCTCGAGGGCCTCGGCCGCTTCCGGGTCGGCGAGCAGGTCCGTGAGCCGGTACCGGCTGACGGCGTCGACCTGCATGCGCTCGAACGTCTCGCGCGGGAACAGCGTGCGCGCCTGGCCGAGCCAGTCGAGCGCCTTGAGCGCCGACGGGTCGAGACTCCCGCCGCCGCCGCGCCCGCCCGGCCCCTTGCCCAGGCGGTGCCCGCGCTCGACGTACTCGCGGTCGTAGAGGTACTGCAGCGCGCGCTCGACACCGGCGTCGGACGGGTCCTGCGGGAGCTCCTGGGCGGCGTAGCGGCCCAGGACGAGCCGCCAGCGGCGCGCGGCCTCGAGCTCTTCGGCGGTCGCCGCCGGGGCGGCGCTCGCCCCTGGGCGGGCGGTCGGGACGGTCACGGCAGGTTCTCCTGGTCGGGCAGAGGGGTGGTAGGGGTCCGCTGCGACGCGCCGAAGGCCCACGCTCCGAGCCCGTCGCGCGCGAGCATCGCGGTGAGCTCGCGTTCGAGCGCGAGCCCCGCGTGGAGGTCCTGCTCGGTCGCGGCCAGGTGCACGTCGATCCGTTCGGCCCGGGAGCCCGTGCGTGTCGCGACCTGCTGCGCGAGCCGGTGCGTCTCGGCGGGCTTGAGCCACGTGAACGCGCGGCGCAGGTCCGGCAGGACGGCCAGGAACGCGTCCCCGTCGAGGTCCCGCAGACCTGCGTGGACGGCGTCGAAGAGCTCGGGGGTGTGCAGCAGGAGGTCGGGGGCGACGCGCAGCAGCCCGCCCAGGAAGCGGACGGCGGCGACCGGGTCGGCGCCCGGGCTGAGCTGGGCACGCACCTCGGCGACCAGGACGTCGTCGTCGAGAGCGTCCTCGGTCGCGGCGAGAGCCACGAGCGCACCCCGGACGCCGGGGGCAGCGCCACGGTCCTCGCGGAGCCGGGCGAGCTCGCGGAGCACGGGTTCCGTCCGACCCGTCGTGCGCGTGGGGGCGCCGCCGGGCGGGGGCGCGTCCTCGCGGGGGTGTGCGCCGCCGTCGGGCACTGCTGGGAGCGTGGCGCGGCTCGCCTCCCGCAGGAGGTCGCGCAAGGCGACGAGCGTCCCGACGGCGGCGGGTTCCGCGTCCGCGTCGACCGCACCGATGCCCGGGACGAGGTAGGCGACCGTTGCGAGGCCGTGGTCGAGCAGGTCCAGCAGGTCGTCCGCGTGGTCCTCCAGGCCCAGCTCGACGCGCGCGTCCCACAGGTCCACGAGGCGGTGCAGCCCGCCCACGACGGACTCGAGCGACGGGTCGACGTCGAGCGTCGAGCGCAGGAGCGCGACCAGGCGGTCGAGGTGCTCCGACAGTCCCGCGACGACGGCCTGGGCCACGAGGCGCGCCACGCCGAGCGCCGAGCGTCCCGTCGTGGCGAGCTCGTGCTCGAGGCGGTGGAGGCGGTACACCGCGACGGCCTGGAGAGTCGCCCCCTGGTGCGACAGCTCGACCAGGGAAGCCTCGACGAGCGGCGTCCAGGCGTACTCCCACTCCTCGATCAGGAGGCCCAGGCCGCGCCCCGCGACGTGGTCGGGTCCCGAGACCTGGTGCGCGAACCCGCTGCCGACGAAGTCCATGAGCGCCAGGAACGCCCGGCGCTCCCGGTGGCGTGGCGTGCGGCGGGCGTCGAGACGCGTGCGACGCGGCGTCGAGTCCGTCACCACGAGGCGCAGCTCCTCGGCCCGTTCCCTCGCGCGCTGCACGAGCGGCGGCGTCGCGGTGCCGGGCGGCACCTCCCCGAGCGCGCGCCCGCCGAACACCTCGGCGACCGCCTGCCCGAGCGGGCGTCCGATACCCACGTCGAGCCCGCCGTCGTCCTTGACGAAGCACGACGTGAGCGCGTCGAGGAGGTCCGTGCGTCCCGGCCAGGGGCGCTCGCGCAGGTCCGCGAGCCGGGCCGCCTGCTCGGCCGCCGACGCGATCTCGGCCAGGCTCACCTGCGCCCCGCGCGCGGTCGCGGCCGCGGCGACGTCGACCAGCAGCGACGTGCCCAGCGCGCCCGGCCCACCCGGCTCCCGGTGCGCGGCCCAGAGGCGCTCGTAGAAGCCGGGCGACGGAATACCCGCGCCGTAGCCCCGCAGCCCGTCGAGCCGCTCGTGGTCGTAGCGGATGAGCCAGGCGTCGGCCGACGCCGGCGGGCCGTAGCCCCCGGCAGGACGGCGGCTCACGACGGCCTCGCCCTCGGGCGTGCCCGTGAGCGCCTCGACGAGCGCGAGCGTGTGGAACGCACCGGTCACCACGACCACGGGCCCCTCGACCCTGGCCCGGTGCTCGGCGACCCGGGCCGACATGAGGGCCTCGCGCGCGAGCGACCCGTCGGCGTCGAGCACCTCCTCCTCGTAGTCGAGGCGCGCGAGCCCCGCCCATGCGAACACGTCGTCGAAGAGCTCGCGCCAGTCCGCGAGCCGCTCGCTCGTACGCGCCTCGAAGAGGTGGTCCCACACCTCGTCGTGGTCGCGGCACCCCAGCCGCTCGGCGACCGCTGCGATCGTCCGGGAGTGCGCGAGGTTGCGCTCGGACTGGAGCGTGCGGGCGAACGCGTCGTCGACCGCTCCCTCCGGGCCGTCACCGGCGCCGCTGGGCGCGTCCTCGACGTTCGTGCCGTCGTCGGGCGCACCTCGTCCGGCCGCGTCGCCGGACCGCTCGCCCGCCGCACGCGCGAGCCACGACCGGTCGACGAACGCGACCTCCGCGCCCAGCCGGGCCCCGGTGCGCAGCGCGACCCACTCGGGCGAGAACTCGGCGAGCGGGTAGAAGCCCGCGCCGCCGCCCTCGGTCCCCAGGCTCAGGACCGCGACGGGCGGGCGCGTGCGGGGGTCGAGCAGCGCGGGCAGCAGTCGCCCGTACTCCTCGGGCCCCTCGACGAGCACGACGGCGGGCCGCACCTCCTCGATGAGCGCCCCGACCGCGAGCGCGCACGCCGGGCTGTGGTGCCTGACAGGCGCGAGATAGACCCCGTCGGCCCGCAGACGCTCGACCGAAGCGGCGGCACGCTGCATGCGCGCGGGCGCCCGTCCCCACGCCGCTCGTGCCACCGGTGCCGAGGCCCGCGCTACCGCCACAGGGACTCTGCCGCCGAGAGGAAGGACTTCCAGCGGGGGTCGCGTCGCGCCCGTTCGCGCACCACGTTGTCGACGTAGTGCCGCAGCCGCCGGGCGTCCTCCTCGTCGCCCTTGGAGGCCACGCCCGCGAGCTGGCGCGCGACCTCGGCCGGGGTCACGGTGCCGTCGCCCAGGTAGCGGGCCTCGAGCGACGCGGCGAACGCGACGTTCACGGCCTCGGCCGTCGACATGACGGTCTCGGGGCGCTTGACGGGCGCGCCGTTGCTCGTGGCCCCGGTCCGCAGGTCCTGGAACGCCGTGACGAGGACGTCCAGGACGTCTCGCGCGAGCGGCGGGCGCTCGCTCGCCGGGCCGAGCTCGGCCGTGAGCTGGGCCTCGATGAGGTCGATCTCGAACTGGCGGTCCGTGAGGGGCCTGATGGTCTCGAAGTTGAACCGTCGCTTGAGCGCCGCCGACATCTCGTGGACTCCCCGGTCCTTGAGGTTCGCGGTCGCGAGCACGTTGAACCCGGGGCGGGCCGAGACCCGCGCCTCGCTGCCGAGCTCGGGGATCATGAGCTGCTTCTCGGAGAGGATCGAGACGAGGGTGTCCTGGATCTCGGGCGCGCAGCGCGTGATCTCCTCGAACCGGACGACCTTGCCCGCGCTCATCGCCTGCTGGACGGCCGACGGGACGAGCGAGCGTTCGCTGGGCCCCTCGGCGATGAGCAGCGCGTAGTTCCACGAGTAGCGGACGTGGTCCTCGGTCGTGCCCGCGGTGCCCTGGACGGTGAGGTTCGACGTCCCGCTCACCGCGGCCGCGAGCAGCTCGGACAGCATCGACTTCGCGGTGCCGGGCTCCCCCACGAGCATGAGTCCCTGACGTCCCAGCAGGGACACGACGGCGCGGTCCACGAGGGGGTCGTCGCCGTAGAACTTCCGGCGCACCCCGAGCTCCGCGTCGCCCACGACGAAGGCACGCACGGCCCGCGGGCTGAGCCGCCAGCCGGGGGGAAGGTCGGAGCCCTTCGCCCGGTCGGCTGCTTCGAGGACCGCGAGCTCGTCCGCGAAGCGCACCTCGGCGGGCGGGCGGATCTCCCGAGCGGGTCCGCGGTCGAGGACTGCTGCCTCTTCGTGGGTGCTCACTGAGGTGGTCGGTGTGGTCACCATGCGCTCTTCTTCTCCCAGGCGGCGTCGAAGCTGCCACCGGCAGCGACGGTCAGGTAGTCGCGGTAGGACTCCGCGACGAGCACGGACGGCAGGTCCGCGAGGCGCGCCTCGGCGCTCTGCCCGTAGGCCCGGGTCGAGCGGCGGAACACGAGGTCGGTGATCGCCGCGGGGATGTTCTCCTCGGGCAGGAACGCGCCCGTGAACTCGATGACCGCGGTGATCCCGACGCTCGGGTACGCCTTCTCGTAGCCCGAGAACCAGCCGCCGTCCTCGGCCTGGCTGCGCGCGTAGCCGAGCTTGGTCGCCCGCCCGCGGACCGTGAAGCTGTCCGTGAGCCAGCCCTTGCGGTCGCTGATCGCGGTCGCGGTCCGGTCTGTCACGGGCATCGTCACCTGGAGCTGGTCGAACAGCGGCCGGATCTCGTAGTCGGCGAGGTGCTCGCGCCAGCGGCCGGCCTGGTCCGCGCCGAGCAGCACGCCGTGCGCGACCGAGATCGTCGCTCCCTGCGCGAGGGTCACGTCCTCGTCGTCGACGTCGATGAGCGCTCCGGCGTCCCCCGGGCGGAACGCCCGCTGGTCCGGTCCGGGGTTCTCGAGCCACACGAGCCCGGCCGCGAGGCGGGACATGACGGGGTGCCCGGCCACGAACTCGAGCCAGTCGGCGACGGGCCACTCGCGCCCCGTGCACATGGCCTCGTAGAGGCGCTGGGTCTGGAGCGCGACGACGGCCTTGAGCACCTTGCGGCTCGTCGAGAGCCGCGACTTGGCGGCCTTGACCTGGTCGGGGTCGTCGTCCGCGCGGGGCGCGGGCAGCGCCTTGACGACCTTGCCCGCCTCGTTGGTGAGCTCGAGCGTGAACGTGGGCGTGATGCGCCCCGTGTACTCGCGCGACCCGAGGTCGAGGTGCAGGATCCCGTCGTCCTCGAAGCCCGCCGTCTGCACCGTGCGGTCGGCGAGCTCCTCGGCGGACCAGCCCCGTCGCTCGGCCAGGTCCTCGGCGAGCTGCTGCGCGACGGCCTGCACCGTGGCCTGGCGGTGACGCCGCGCCACGGACAGCAGGAGCTGGATCGACGCGGGGTCGCCGTTCGCCGCGAGCGCCCGGACGAGGGCCTCGATCTGGGCGCGGCGCGTGATGTGCGCCTTGAGGTACTGCTGCACGGCGCGCGTCAGCTCGGCGCCCGGCATGCCGACGGTCAGCGCGAGCAGCCCCTTGTCGGCGATGGCCGAGCCGAGGTAGTTCGCCTGGTGCTCGCGGAACGCGTCCTGGTGGTGCTGGTCGACGGTCCGCGAGGCCTCGGCCTCGTAGTACTGGGGGTGCTGCTTGTACCAGTGCTGGTAGCGGTCGTACCGCTGCTGGGCCTCGCCGTCCGCGTAGGCCCGGCTCTCCGCGGCCGTGGGGCCCTGGGTGTCCTTGCCGATCCACGCGTCGAGCACGTACCGGCCGAGCGCCGCGCGGCTCTCGTCGTCGAGCAGGGACTCGTAGCGCGCGATCAGGCCCAGCCCGCTGGGGTCCTTGAGCTTGACCGCGAGCACGACCCACCACCGCACGACGTCGACCGGCACGGGTGCGCCGTCGGCGGCCCAGCGGAGCGCGGGCAGACCGTCGAGCGGGAACCAGGCCATGCTCGCAGGTGCCTTGGCCTTGAGGCCCTTGGTCGCCTCGGCGAGCAGCGTCGCGGGTGCGAGGTCGGCGGAGATGTCGTCGCCGAGCGACTCGAGGGCCCCGAGGAGCGCGGCGCGGGCCACCTCTCGACGTTCTGTGGCGAGCGCGGCCCGCAACGCCGGGATCGCGGCCGGGTCGCCGAGGCGCTGGAGCCAGACAGCGGCCGTGACGCGGATCTCGGCCTTCCCGTCGCGCAGGCCCTGCTCGGCCAGCTCGCGGGCCCCGGCGTGCGACTCGAGCACCTTCTGCGCCGCGACGCGGTGCGTCTTGCCCTCGCCCAGCGCGAGCTCGGCCAGCCGAGGCAGGTAGCGGGTCGGGATCGTCGGGAAGGCGCCGAGGATCGCGAGGGCGACCTCGAGCCGCTCCGAGCGGCTGTAGCTGTCGACCTTCGTCGGGGGGCGCAGGCCGAGGTGCGTCTCCAGCGCGGCCGGGTGCTCGGCGTAGTAAGGCCACAGGTGCTCGGGGGCGAACGTCCCGCGGGCGAACCAGGAGTCAAACACGAGCTCGGCGACGGCCGCCTCGGAGTCCTGGACGCCGGACCGCTCGACCCCGTCGGCGAGGACCCGGAGGTCGACGGCCATGTCGGTCGTCGCGTTGAGCTGGTACCAGGGGTAACGCTGCCGGCCGCCGCCGTGCGAGCGCGCGAAGCGGATGTCGTGCAGCATTGTCAGGCCGTCGAGCCGGCTCCGGATCGCGGGTGCCTGGAGCTCGACGAGAACGGTGCGTGGCGGCACCTTGGTCAGGGCGCCCGAGAGGTACTGCGCGACCTGCGTGAGGTGGTCGTCGGTGATGGCCGCGAGGTCCTTGACGGTTCCCCGGGCGTGCGACAGGCGCCAGCTCTGGGCCTCGGCCTTCGGGAGCGCCTCGAGCGCGGCGAGCTCGTCGCGGGACGCGGCGAGCTTACGGTCGACGGCGTCGCGGGCCGAGCGTACGAACGGCTCTCCGAGGGCGACCTCGGGCAGGGGCGTGAACGGCGGGACGTCGAGGGGCTCGTCGCCGACGACCGTCGCGACGTCGAGGGCCGTGGCCCGCTCGATCGCGTTCGACAGCAGCGTGCCGCGAGCGCCACGGTCGTCGGCGGCGTGCGCGCGCCGCAGGGCGTCGACGCCGCCCTCGACCCCGACGAGGTGGGTCACGAGTCCCCCGAGCCGGCTCGCGGGCATCGTGGTGAGCAGGGGTTCGAGGAGCTCGACCTGGCGCTCGGCGGGCAGGGCGGCGAGGTTCCCGGCGGCCTGCTCGCGCACGGACTTCGCGCTGTCGGTCGCGAGCTGGGCGACGAGCCCGACGAACGCGTCGAGCGCAGCGGGCCGGGTCCGCAGGAACTGCAGGAGCTCGACCTTGCCGGTCGCGCGCAGCGCCACGGCCACGTCGCTGGTCTCCTGGACGTGCGCGACCAGGTACTCCTCGACGCCGGGCTGCGCCGCGAACACTGCTAGCGGGTCGCCGTAGTAGTCCGCGGTGACGGGGCGGTCGAAGATCCCGGCCACGACGGCGGTCGGGATGCTCTCCTGCGCGACGCCGCCGTCGCGCAGGATCGCGGTCAGGAGCTCGGGGGTCCACTGGCTGCGCACGCCCGGCTTGCCGTTCTTACCGGTGGTGCGGCGGTCGCCGCACGTCTTGGCGACGTCGGTCAGGAGGGCCGCGAACCAGGCCGGGAGCCGGTCGGAGGCGCGTGAGACGTCGGGCGAGACGGCCGCGAGCAGGCGGCCCAGGCGCACGAGCACGTCGATGCCTACGGGCTCGGTCAGCGTGTAGAGGTTGCTGCGGGCGGTGGCACCCTTGTCGACGTTCCAGCCGGGCACGCGCTCCTTGATGGCCTTGTCCTCGGCCTGGGTCGTGTACGTCCAGGCGCCGAGCGTCGCGGGCCGGTTGAGCAGCCGGTCCGGCGCGTCGTCGCCGCGCTGCGACAGCTCGGTCACGAGCTCCGGCCCGTCGCCCGTGTGGACGTAGGCGATGGCACGGGCCGCGAGACCTTCGGTGGCCGCGTCCAGGATCTTCAGCCCGTCGACCAGCCGGCCCGAGGGCTCGGCGCGCCGCCGACCCTCTGCGCGGGCACCGGGCGCCGTGCCGCCGCCCTCGACCGCACCGTCGTGGTCTCCCTGGAGCCAACCCTTGATCTTGTCGAACACGCGTGCCCACCGTCTCCTCCGGGCCGCCGGACCGCGTCCGGAGGCCGCCGCGCTCCGTCGGCGCGGCGTCGTCGGTCACAGTAGGAGAAGCCACCGACACGCACCGTTGCTGTCAGTGGAGGACCGTCGCGGCAGCCGCCTCGCCGGTGTCCCGGGACCGGCGGTACCCGTCGGTGGCACGCTCGCCGCTCGACCGCGGGAGCTCCCGCGGCACTGCGGGTCGAGGGCGCACAGCGCGGGAGGGCGCGTCAGGCCGAGGAAGGGGGCCGCGACAGATCGGCCTGGATCTCGCGGATGGTCGTGGCGAGCACTCCTGACGCCAGCAACCCGGAACCCAGCGGTCCGGACGCGTCCTCCCCGAGCGCGGGCAGGCTCGCCAGGGCGGCGCGGACGTCCGTGGGCAGGTGAGCCAGCTGCCAGCGGACCTCGTCACGGCGGCCGGCTTCCTGGTCGGGCGCGGCGAGGGCAGCGGCCTTCGCCGCATAGGCGGCCGCTCCGAGAGCATGTGCGCCCATGTGCGCGACCCCCGAGGCCTGGCCGGCCGCCCGCGCGGCCGCGACGGCGGCCGGAGCCTTCACCGAGTGAGCCGCCCGCCCAGCGACGAACCGGCGGCGAATCTCGTCGGCAGTCCCGAGGTCACCGCGTCCGAACGCCCGGGCACGCTCGACCCCGTCCCGCGCACGGTCGTCTCCCGAGGCCTCGGCCTCGAACAGGGGAAGGACCCGCTCCGCGCAGTCGGCCGCCCACAGGGCGACCAGGCGGCGGTCGGCCTCGTCGAGGGTCTGCCGAGATGCCATGTGCCCACTCTGACACAGGCACGACGCGCCGCGTCGGCGGGACGTGGTCCCGGTACCAGGAGCACTGCCGACGTCTGAGATGGTGGGGCTCCTACGGACTTACTGCAATCAAAACGAGACAGTCCGTCAACTCGATGGGCCGGAGGCAGAAGCCCGAGGTCAGATCAGAGGTGCAGCGCCGCGACGCATGCCGCGGCTTCCGCGATCGGCGCGCAAAGGGAACCAGTTGCCTACTGAGACGGAGCGGACCATCGTGGCCGAGTACCAGGCAGGGCAGACGATGAAAGCGATCGCAACGAAGAACGGCATTCATCGCGCCACGGTCAACGAGGTACTCGATAGGACGGGCACGGCGAAGCGGCCGAAAGACATGAGTCCGAGCCAAGTCGACATGGCCGCACGTCTCTATAGTCTGGCCTCTCGCTTGCGAGTATCGGCGCGCAGCTCAAGTTCGATGCCACAACGATTCGCACGATGCTTCTACGAAGCGGCATAACGATGCGTGACTCACATGGACGGTACTGACCGAAACTCACGCTAGAACCCGTAAAGATGCTATCGGGCATTGAAGGCTGCTGGCCCACCCTCAAGGACATTCTCGACGTGGGAACGTATGGCCACATCATCCAGGGAGCCGATCCCGTCCGCTGCAGCCCGGCCGTTCTGGCCATCTGCTTCGAGAGCCACGATCAACTCGGCATGCGGAGTCAACCTTCCAGTGATCCGTGACAGCGAACAGCTCGATGTCCTGCGCCTCGCACTCGTCGAGTAGCGCCTTATTGTAGTCAGCCACCGTACTGTACGTAGCCGACGGCACGTTCTTCCCTTGGTACTCGTAGGGGTTCACCTGGAGTGCGGCCCGCACCTATCGTGCCACGGGGCCAGTCTTATCGTTCATCTCGTCTCCCAACCCTTCTCGGAGCTGACGGGCATCGTTGCCCGCGCACGCGCTACCTGTCCATCTCTGACAGCAGACACCAACCGATCGGTCGGCTGAATCCTGCGGCATGAAGCCGTCTCCATCCCCTCAGCGCTCCCCCTTCTTGGCCGCACGCTTCTGCACGCTGAGCGGAGCGCCAAGCAACCGGATAGCTTCAGAACGCACCGCCCGCTCGAGGATGTCAGCCACGACTGCCAGGTGCTCGGGATCGAACGATCCTGAGCCGTGAGACAGCGTGTTCCTTGCTCTCGTGAGCGCGGTTGAAGTGGCAGTGTGTCCTTGCCGTTGTGCTGCGCGCGGACGGCCCTGACCAGTTCGCTCTTCGCGAGTGCATCGGAGGCCTCATCCGGCAACCGTTTCAACAGATCAGCAAGCGCTGAATCGAGACCCTGGTGCGTTTCCTTGCGGAGGTGCTTGTTGATGAAGGAAAATCTGTCTTCTCCAGCAGTTCCTGAGCTCGCGCGATCACACCCTCTCGTTTCGCCCCGAACTTCTCCTTATCCGCCTCGTGCTTGGCTCGATTCTCAAATCCATACGATCCCTCGAGCGCCTGCAGTAGGAGCAGGAACCGCGAGCGGGGATGTTGGTCGCTGGCCGTCGCCATTGCGCCGTAGGTCTCAAAGAGTGGGTGCCTGGCGGCGACCTGGCGCTGCCAGGCATGCAACAGGTCGAGCAAGCTCACGCCGTCGCCCGCGAGACTTACTGCCGAGCGGATCTCCTCAACTGCCGCCCGCGTCGAGTTCACGGGTACGTGGGTGATATCCCAACCGAACACCTGGTCGCGGTGAGAGCGGGGTGCTGCCTCAGTAGCGACTGAGAGAAGGTATCGAACCTCGCGCGGCGCGGCGGTCAGGAGCGAGATGAGTTGTCGGAGTGGTCGAACCCACTCGAGCCACCAATCGACAACCGTCATAGGTTCCTCCGAAGTCAGACGCAGGACAGGACCGAAGGCCATCCGAAATTCGTAGCCGTCGACCGCGCGAACGGTGTAGTCAAACCCGAAGGTCATCGACTGTCTGCCCGCCCTCCAGGCGAACTTCGCCTCCTTGTTTACAGTGGCTGTCCAGACTGGCTCATCGCCGGCCGTCATCGGCATCTTCACGTGCGAGATGGGGGCTACTCCTGCAACCGACTCCAACCCCTCAATCTGAAGTTCGATTGAGACATACTTCCGATGCGCCAAGGAGTCGAAACTATCGAGGGACAGGACAGCGAATGCACCGATCGCCAGACCGTTTCCGGCGAAGCTGTAGCTGAGTTCTCCATTCATCAGCGCCACGTAGGCGCCACTGGACAGCCGACCGGTGAGGATGTCGAAACGATGGCGCTGCGGGAAGGATGCGACGCCGGTCATTCCCTCAGACACCCATTCGATTGGCAGGTCGCCATAGAGGACGCCAGTCGGGTATTTTCCCTGATCAACAGTGAGAAGACCCGGGATCCCGATGCGGCCACCTTTGCGATCCGGCACCTGCCATGTGATGAGGTACTCGCCGGCCTCGAATGGGAGCTTGACCGCTGAGGTCTCCTTGGGGGGTTTCATCGCATCACCCCATTCGTCCGCGCAAACGCGATCATCCGTTGCACAGCAGCCGGAAGAAGCCCGACAACATCTGTCTCGTCCACAAGGCCAACCAGGTTCGTCCAGACCTTTCCGCGAACGGCTCGCGCATCGATCTTGTAGACCTCCGCGAGAGCCTTCTCAACATCATCGACAGCCCCAGGCTGTCGCGGCGCAGCCGACGTTCGGTCGCCAGAGGGATGGTCAGTCTCGGTAATGATCCGCTCGAGTTGGATCAGGGCGACGTCCGCCGGATATTTCACACCTGCCGCGTTGATTGAGAACCAGCAGCCAAGCTCGACTGCTCGGCGCGTCTGCGCCTCGTCGCCGCGCCACCAGTGGAGGACCGCACCCCTGATTGGCGTCCGCTCGAGCGCGTCTAGTACGCGTCCTGGGGCACCGGAACTGTGAATGGATGCGATGCGGGGTGTGCCCTGCAGTGTGCTGAGGATTGAAGCGAACACCCGCTCCTGCTCCTCAAGCGGCACTTTGGAGCGCCTATCCACCCCAATCTCGCTCACAAAGGCCGTTGAGGCAAGCAGTGACGCGAACCTCCCGATGTCGAAGCCCTGCTGCGCCTGCACCACGCCCGGATGACAGCCCACGCCCCAGATCGTGACCTGGTCACGACGGCCCCTGACGGACTCGTACTCATCCAGGGACCTGGTGGCTGCGAACACGACCGCTCCAAGCCGTTCGAGGTCGGCTGCTCCGGTCTTCGCGCTAATGTGTGCGTGCAGATCGAGAGGCGGAAGCTGGGGTGCCATCAGAAGAGACCCCGCAGTTCCTCGACTCCCCGCTGCGACAGAGCAAGGGCATCCTGTGCCGCGTAGCCCTCGGGTAGTGACATGGCCATCACGTCGCGTGCACGAATACCCCGGTCGACGAAGTCCCGGAGAGGCTCAACGATCGACTTCTGCCGGACGAACGTGTTGTAACGACCACCCTGATCGTTCACGAGGTAGATGGTTGTATCGGGGACACCAGAAGCAATGAAAGCTGCACGGCGGACTAGGCACCCGAAGCACACGCCACAGGACGACCCCACGGGAGCGCCGCTGTAGCGCGCATCCGTGTGCGAGCAGGAGTTGGTGTTGCTGAGGTAGGTCGAGGCGGCTTCGACGCCAACTGCGTCCGCCACGCGGCAGAACATCTCTCCCTTCGTGAGGTTCTCGAACGGGTTCTCAATAAGGCCATGTCCGCCGACGCTCTGCATCAGGGTGGATAGTTCGCGCAGGAAGCGCGGATGGGTTGTGTGCGTTGACAGGCTGCCGCGACGATCGGGACCGAGCGGCGGGTTGAGCGAGGCGAAGCCATTCTCGGCAATCCAGAGAGTCGAGCCAGCACGCTCAGCGAGGGCGAGCCCCAGAGCCAGGAAGAGCAGCGAGCGGGAACGAGTCGATGTCTCGCTGCGGAACGAAGGGCCGTCCAAACGCTTCGATCCGCGATGAAGATGGAACTGGTGATGCACCTGCCAGATGCCAGGTACCAGTTCAAAGATCGCGGCGACGACACCCTGCTGCACCGGGGAGATCGCGGTTGAGCTGTACTGCGACACCAGTGATTGTGAGCGACCCTTGCCCAGTTCAACCGCTGACACAAGCGCACCAGCGGCAGAGTCGGCACCGCCGCTCAGGAGTACCGTCCGGTCGTGGTGCTGTTCCTCGATCGGCAGCCCGGTCTCCTCGGCTTCAGGCGCCTGTGTAAAACGGAACGTCCAGTGGTCGCCCGACAGGAAGCCGACCGTGCTGGCCAGCTGCTCGCCGTGCGACGCCCAGACACTGGGATCACCTACCTCCACAGTGAGCTCGAACTCCCTCGCGTTCCAGCTCGAGCCACCGCTCTTTCGAAGTACGGAGCGATCGGCGGCAAGTACTCCCAGGGCGATTCGGACAAGGTCGACGTTGCGCGGATTCACCACGCCGAAGTCGGTCAGGTGCGGATCGACGCCGCCAGTGAAGGTCGTCCGGCCGTTGCGCGTCCAGAGGAACACCTCGTCGAAGGTGCCGCCCAGCAGGGCAGCATCAGCGGTGGCCTCGGAAAGCGTGAGTAGTAGCCGACTCATGACGTAACTCCGAAGATCTGCCCGATGTCCCGGATACCGTTCTCGATAGCCTGCGCCATCTGCTGCTCGGTAGCTCCGCCTGGGTTCAGGGTCGCCTGGGCCGCGTACTCCGCCGCGACGTCACGAATCTGACGCTCCAGGCTGCGGCGCTTCTCGAAGCTGGCCTCCTTCGCGTAGACCGTCGCGGATACCTCGGTCAGCGCGGTCTCTGCGATCGTCGTCTCGATCGACTTCCTGACGACGTCTTCCGGCGTCGGCGGCTGATCCGTTGGCTGCTCCAGGATCCATTCGACGACGGTTGCAACGATGTCGCGTTCCTCAGCATCTGCCAGTGTGCTGTCGGCCTGGGCTTCGAAGGCGGTCTCGATGATCTTGAGCCCGATGGCAACGGGATCGCCGAGCGCCTGCAACTCGTCGTAATTGAGCCCGGCCTCGCTCAGTGCCTCGCGGTTACCGGACGAATAGGCAAGCGCCAGTCGCCCGGCCCGTCCGGCTGCCCTCGATACCCGTCCGACGGATCGGGTCGCACCGCCTGATGAGCGACCACCGCTTCCACCTCGGGAACCACCACCTCCGCCACCGCCAGGGCCATCACTACCGCCGCCGCGTCCGCGCGAGTTGAGCAGCACGCGGAGCGCCGGCCCGAGGTCAACCTTCGGAGGTTGACCGGGAGTGCCCGGACGTGTCGGTTCGGAGGGCCGGTCAGAGCCGTCGGCACTGCCTGCGTCAGTCCCATCGGCGCCACCGGTGTCTCCGGTCGCGTCGAGCCATGCCGTGATGTTGTCGCGGAGATCCCCGGCGTCTCTACCGCCGCTGCCGCCGAAAGAGCCGCTAGTTCCCATTGCCGCTCCACGCTTTCTCGACGATGCTCACGGCTTGCTGGAGTTGCTGGTCGTCGGATCCTGTCCTCCATGCCTCAAGCACCGGCCGATAGATCGTCTGATCCAGCGGTCGAAGTTTGATGATCGTGGCTGGTTCAACGCTCGCCGCAGGAAGCCCCCGGAGCGCCACCACGACGTTCGGCTGGGTAGTTGGCTGCTGAGCCGCGAGGCGGAGCAGGCTCTCTACCGTAAACTTCTGCAGAGTGGGCTGGTCGCGAGAACGGCGTCCAAGATGGCCGACCATAACCTGGGCGTCGCCCTCGGGCAGTAGCCTCAGCGTCTCATCGGTGACACCCGCTCGGTCGAGCTTCAGGCTCGACGTCAGCGCGACTGCCAGGTCGCGAAGACGCTCAGGTAGCCCAGTGTCGATGACCTCGATCTTGGCGAATGAGGCTGCCAGATAGAGGTAGCCCGATATAGCAGAGGTGTCGAGTGCAGGCGGGAGCTTCGCCCAGCGCCGGAGCGTGTCACTGAAGTCGTCGTCGCGAGCTGGCTCCTGTTCCGGCGCCGGAGTGACCGCCTTCTTCTTGGCGCGTCCCTCGTCTGGCTCCTCACCCTCGGATGCCTCTGGTGTCGTCTCCTCGATCTCCTCAACGCGACCGTTAGCGGCAACATCGAGCGCGTCGAGCTTGTCGCGTAGCTGGTTGGATGCAAGCCAGCCAAGTACCGTCTCGAAGTCATCGGTGAGAATACGCTCCAGCACCATGAGCTTCGCGACCTCGTCTGCCTCCAGCTCGAACCCACGACGTCGTGCAACTGCTTGGCGCACATTCAGATCGTTCAGGAATCGCTTGATCCGTCGCGGATTGCCGTGGAACTTCTCGTAGAGGATCGGTGTCAGGCGTGTGGCTGTGACTAGATGCTCAGCCAGATCGGTGCCATCATCGATCTCCAGATCGTCCAGGCTGCCGCCAGCAATGCGCAGTTCATCGCACTTGGTAACGAAGGCCGCATATGCCGCCTCGTCATCGCCGAGCTCGACCTTCGAGAGCAATAGGAAAAGGTACGCCTCGGTGTCGAACCGGCTCAGCGCAGGGAGCGGGATGGTCGTCTGGACGATCTTGTGCAAGTAGAGCTTGGCGGGATCCTCGTCCTCGTTCTTCGGAGCCGCTGTCTTGAGCTTCTGCTGGATAGCTTCCGCTACACGGTCCTCATCGGCAGCGATGACGAAAGACATGCCCTCGGCCGAAAGAAACAGCCGGATCGCCTCAAGGGTCTCGACCACGGTGTCCGGCAGACAGCGATCGAGATCATCGACGAGCACAACAACACGCGACAAGTGGGCCAGTGCAGGATCAGCCAACAACGCCTCGAACTCCTCACGGAAGGCAGCCATGCCTTTCTCGCTGTCGAGGCTGTCGGGCTCGTCGCTAACCAGGCCAAAGACGTCATCGATGTTCGGCAGCTGCATCGTGATAGCGGTCTTAGCGGCCATCTTGACCGCCTTCGACCAGTTCACCTTGCGGACGAGCTTCTTGAAGGCTTCGAGACCGGCCTGACCAACCGGATCCGTCTCGTCGAACTCCTTGCTGAGCGCGCCCAGTACCTCAGCGATGAGACTCTCCTTGGGGCCAACTGCCGGGTCGTAGAGCCAGGGCTGCGTCGGGATGACCAGCACCTCACGCTCACTAACCGAAGAACGCTCTTTGATCTCGGACTTGATCAGTTCGAGGACGCTCGTCTTACCGCTACCCCAAGTACCGGAAAGGCCGATTGCCACGGGATCGAGTCCGTCATCGAAGATCGCATCTGCAGCCGTCTCTGCAACTGCACGAAAGGCCAGCAGGTCTTGGGTTGCCGGTTCATCTGACCATAGCGGGTAGGACGACGTCACGACACACCTCCATCGGCGTTGCTGTCGACTCCGCCGATCAGCAGCCCGGCTTTGTCGGTCGTGTAGTTGTAGTCAACCGGCCCGATTAGTGCCGCATCGAAGTGATGCTCGGCGAAACGAATGCGCATTGCCTCGTCCCAGTCGGGATCAGCAAGCGTCCCTTGGATGGCGAGTTCCTTTAGCCAGTTGAGCGTCTTGTCGAGTCGTCCACTGCGGTCAGTCTCGGAACCTTTGAGAGTAGAGACGATTGGCTTGGAGTTGCCGCTGCTGGGCTTCGACTTCACCTCGGCGCACTCGGCGTGGTCCTCTTCCGAGGCCTCCGGCCATGCTGGCAGGAAGAAGCGCACGACGTCCGACGTCGGGGCCGACTTGTTCCGGTCGTTCTTGAACCGCCACTTTAGTGGATCGATGGCCCCGTCCTGCTTCGACGCTAGGTAGAAGGCCGCGATCATCTCGCCGAAGTCTCCGGACATCACCGAGGGGTTGTCAGGCACGTAGGTTCCCGCCAACGCCCCCGGCTCTATGCCCTGGGCCGCACGCGCCTCAAGGTGCTCGTCGGCGACGTAGCGCCGTCGCACCGGCACCCCCAGTAGGGCCGCCCACGCTTCAACGCTCTCCGGTGAGACCTCTACGAGGAAGTGCTTATCCTTGTCCGTCTCCACCAGGAGTGCCGTCAGTTCGTCGAAGTCAAGGCCGAGCGCGTCCATGGCCCTCCATCTGCCTGTGCCTCGTGTCCGGTGTGATCAGGGCAGACTAGCCGAAACCGGCTCTTCCTACCGGAGGTGGGTGTGGGCGAGTCCGCCGCCGATGAGGAGGATGCGTGGGCGGTGCTGTTCGCGGTTGCGCAGGCCGCGGGCGATGCGGCAGTGGGGTTCGATCAGTCCGTTGATCGCTTCGGTGCCACCGTTGTTCGCGCGGCAGGTGTCGAAGGAGGCCAGGAACGCCTGCCTGGCACGACGGCGCAGGTCCGCCTTGAGCTGTGCGTGCCAGGTCGAGACGTCGGTCACCGTCACGTCGTCGAGGTATTTGCGCCCTATCGTCGGGTCGACGCACCGCGCCACCATCCGGGTGTGGTTGCAGTACGTCCCAGGAGCCAGCGTCCGCGACTCGACGTACTCGGCCGCCCACTGCGACACCGTGATCCGGCGGACCGCCTCCCAATGGTCCGGCGTCCGCCATACGCCCCGGTCGATCAGCTTGCGCTCCTCGACGAGCCACATCTGCGCCGAGAGCTTGTCCCCGAACGTCTGGGAATACCGCTTGCCGTCCGGCCCGCGGTAGCAAGCCCGCGCGCTCACGTTCCGATTTGTCGTCTTGCTCCGCGAGACTCGACCGAGCCGAAACTCTCCCTACCGTCCATCGCGACCACCGCCCCTCAGGCGGGAGGTGTACGACGTGCGCCACCGCCGTGGGGCTCTGGCGGGGCCCGCGGGGCCCAATTCGGTCCCCTCGCGTCCGATTCAGTCCACGACGACGATCGACAAAATCGCAGGTCAGGGCATCATTCTCCCTGATGGTGGGCCCGGAGGGACTCGAACCCCCGACATCCACGGTGTAAGCGTGGCGCTCTAACCAACTGAGCTACAGGCCCCAGAACAGCGGTGCACAGCCTACCGGGTCACCGGCCCTGCCTCGCACATCCGCCGCAGATCGGGCATCCCGTGCCCGACGGCGTGCGGCCGCCACGGGTGCAGTCGGGCCAGAGACGACCGACGGGCGCACCACGGCACGAGGCCACGGCACGCCCGTCGAGAGAGCTGCGGGGTCAGAGCTCCGCGAGCGCCGCCCGGTACCCCGCGAGGTCCCGGCGCTGCCCGCGCGGGTTCACGACGGACCACCGCACGACGCCTTCTGCGTCGATCAGGAAGCTGCCGCGGATCGCGAGGCCGCGCTCGTCGTCGAACACCCCGTACTGGCGGGCGACCTCGCCGTGCGGCCAGAAGTCCGAGAGGAGGTCGAACGTGTACCCCTCCTGCGCGGCCCAGGCCTTGAGCGAGAAGACGGGGTCGCACGAGATCGCGTAGAGCGAGACGCCCGCGGTCTCGAAGTCCGCGATGTTGTCGCGGAGCTCGCACAGCTCGCTCGTGCACGTGCCCGAGAAGGCGAACGGCACGAACACGAGCAGGACGGGCCGGCCGCGCAGGTCCGCGAGGCGGACCGGGGTGCCGTGCGTGTCGGTGAGCGTGAAGTCGGGGGCGAGGTCGCCCGGCCGGATCGTCAGCTCGGGGGCCTCAGCGGCCACGGCCACGCGTGCCGAGCTTGGTCGCGGACCAGTCCGGTGCGATCGCGAACGTGCTCGTGGCGTGCAGGCCGGCCGTGGTCGCGGCCTCCTGGAGGTCGTTGTGACCCACGTGGCCGTCGCGGCCCGCCTTGGGCGTGAAGATCCAGATGAGACCGCCGTCGTCGAGGACCGTCTGGACGTCGACGAGCATGTCGGTCAGGTCGCCGTCGTCCTCGCGCCACCAGACCACGACACCGTCGGTGACGTCTCCGTAGTCCTCGTCCACCAGCTCGGAGCCGACGAGCTCCTCGATCTCGGCGCGGAGGTCGTCGTCGACGTCCTCACCCCAACCGAACTCCTGCACCACATGGCCAGAGAGGAACCCCAGGCGTCCTGCACCCTGGGGGTCCGGCGTCGCTCCCACTTGTGTCTCTTTCCCTTCTTCGTACTGCTCGATGATCTGTGACCTGCTTGGCAAAGGTAGCCCACACCACTCCCGCGTGCCTCAGCAGGGGCGGGTGCGTCGCTCGGGCCTCTTCACCGTGCAGTTGCACCAGTGTTGCGGTGTTCGGCACTCGGCACAACGTCGGCGCGCCTCGGAAGGTGCCCGGAGCGCCTGGCGGGTGCTGCGCCGTCGGGCACGACGACGCCAGATCGTGCCCCCGCGGCGGACACCGCGAAGGACCGCCGCAGCCTCTCCTCCACCCTCTGCGCACCGGACGCACACACTCCTGTGTCGTGGAGATCACGCTCTCTTGACCCCCTTGTGGTGTGACTTCCAGGCCGCGGGGTAACAGAATGGTTCGACCACCCGAGAGTGTGGAGGCACAGTCGCCACCAGCGGCTGCTACCGCCGCGCAGGAGTGGCTGGAGGTGAGCGGGCACGGTGTACCGCGCCGTGATTCAATCCGAATACCGCTCCGAACAAGATATGAGGTTGCTGGTGGCTTCGTTTGACGAGACCGGACCGCTGATCAACGGTCTGCTCAGCCAAGTACCGGACATCGACCCCGCTGAGACGAGCGAGTGGGTCGAGTCCCTGGACGGACTGATCGACGACCGTGGCGGCCCCCGCGCCCGCTACGTCCTGCTCAACATGCTCAAGCGAGCACGCGAGCGCAACGTGGCGATCCCGACGTCGGTGAACACCCCCTACGTCAACACCATCGGTGTGCACGAAGAGCCGTACTTCCCCGGTGACGAGGCCATGGAGCGTCGTTACCGCAGCTGGAACCGGTGGAACGCGGCCGTCATGGTCACGCGCGCGCAGCGTCCCGGGATCGGGGTCGGCGGGCACATCTCGTCCTACGCGTCCGTCGCGACGCTGTACGAGGTGGGCCTGAACCACTTCTTCCGCGGCAAGGACCACCCGGGCGGCGGTGACCAGGTCTACTTCCAGGGTCACGCGAGCCCCGGCGTCTACGCCCGCGCGTTCCTCGAGGGCCGCCTCTCGGCGGACCAGCTCGACGGGTTCCGCCAGGAGAAGTCGCACGCTGGCGGCGGTCTGCCGTCCTACCCGCACCCGCGCCTCATGCCGGACTTCTGGGAGTTCCCCACGGTCTCCATGGGCCTCGGCCCGGCCTCGGCGATCTACCAGGCGTGGACCAACCGCTACCTGCACAACCGCGGCATCAAGGACACGAGCCAGCAGAACGTCTGGGCCTTCCTCGGCGACGGTGAGATGGACGAGCCGGAGAGCCGTGGCATGCTGCAGCTCGCCGCGCAGCAGGGTCTGGACAACCTGAACTTCGTGGTCAACTGCAACCTGCAGCGCCTCGACGGCCCGGTCCGCGGCAACGGCAAGATCATCCAGGAGCTCGAGGCGCAGTTCCGCGGCGCCGGCTGGAACGTCATCAAGGTCATCTGGGGCCGCGAGTGGGACACCCTGCTCAACGCCGACAAGGACCGTGCGCTCGTCAACCTGATGAACGTCACGCCCGACGGCGACTACCAGACGTACCGTGCCGAGAGCGGCGCGTTCATCCGCGAGCACTTCTTCGGGCGCGACCCGCGCACCAAGGCGCTCGTCGAGAACATGTCGGACGACGACATCTGGGCCCTCAGGCGTGGCGGCCACGACTACCGCAAGCTCTACGCGGCGTACGCGGCGGCCACGGCCCACACGGGCCAGCCGACGGTCATCCTGGCGCACACGGTCAAGGGCTACGGCCTGGGCTCGGGCTTCGCGGGGCGCAACTCGACGCACCAGATGAAGAAGGTCGGCCTGGCGGACCTCAAGACGCTGCGCGACTCGCTGCGCATCCCGATCACGGACGAGGAGCTCGACGCCAACCCGTACGAGCCCCCGTACTACCACCCGGGCGCCGACGCGCCGGAGATCCAGTACATGCAGGAGCGCCGCCGCCAGCTCGGCGGGTACGTGCCCGAGCGTCGTGCGGAGCCGGCACCTGTCACGCTGCCGGGCGACAAGACGTACGAGATCCTCAAGAAGGGCTCGGGCAACCAGGAGATCGCCTCCACCATGGCGTTCGTCCGTCTGCTCAAGGACCTCATCAAGGACAAGGAGATCGGCAAGCGCATCGTGCCGATCATCCCGGACGAGGCCCGGACCTTCGGTCTGGACTCGATCTTCCCGTCCGCGAAGATCTTCAACACGCAGGGCCAGAACTACCTCGCCGTGGACCGCGAGCTCATGCTGAGCTACAAGGAGTCCGAGGCCGGGCAGATCATGCACACCGGCATCAACGAGGCCGGTTCCGCGGCCGCGTTCCAGTCGGTCGGCACCTCGTACGCCACGCAGGGCGAGGTGATGATCCCGTTCTACATCTTCTACTCGATGTTCGGGTTCCAGCGCACGGGCGACCAGTTCTGGGCCGCGGGCGACCAGCTCACGCGCGGTTTCATCATCGGCGCGACGGCCGGACGCACCACGCTCACCGGTGAGGGCCTGCAGCACGCGGACGGTCACTCGCCGCTGCTCGCGGGCACCAACTCGGCGATCGTCCAGTACGACCCGATCTACGGCTACGAGATCCGCCACATCGTGCGCGACGGCATCGAGCGCATGTACGGACCGGGCAAGGACGGTCACGGCGAGGACGGGCGCGACCAGAACGTCATGTACTACCTGACGGTCTACAACGAGCCCATGCAGCAGCCGGTCGAGCCCGAGGACGTCGACGTAGAGGGCATCCTGCGCGGCATCCACCGCATCAAGGTCTCCGAGGCCTCGGGGCCCAAGGCGCAGATCCTCGCCTCGGGCGTGGGCGTGCCGTGGGCGCTGGAGGCGCAGGAGCTCCTCGAGAAGGACTGGGGTGTCTCCGCGGACGTCTGGAGCGTCACGAGCTGGAACGAGCTGCGCCGCGACGGCCTGGCCGCCGAGCAGGACGCGTTCCTCAACCCGGCCGCGACGCCGCGCGTGCCGTACCTGACGGCCAAGCTCCAGGGCGCCGAGGGTCCGTTCGTCGCGACGAGCGACTACGACCACCTCGTCCCCGACCAGGTCCGCCAGTGGATCCCGGGCGACTACGCGGTGCTCGGCGCGGACGGCTTCGGCTTCTCCGACACGCGTGCCGCGGCCCGTCGTCACTTCAAGATCGACGGCCCCTCGGTCGTGGTCCGCGTGCTGCAGCAGCTCGCGAAGCAGGGCAAGGTCCCCGCGGAGGCCTCGGCCCAGGCGATCGAGAAGTACCGTCTGATGGACGTCACGGCCGGCACGTCCGGCAACGCGGGCGGCGACTCCTGACCGTCCCCCGCCCGTAGTGCCCGACGGCGCCGCTCACCTGGCGAGGTGAGCGGCGCCGTCGGCGTTCGTGGGGTCGGGTGACGCGGCTGCCCCAGGGGCCGCCGGGCGCTCGGGCGAGCGGCGCCGTCGGGCGTGCGCGGGCTACGTGCCCGACCGGTGCTGCTCGGCCTGCGCGATCGCGAGCTTCAGCTCGGACTGCAGCGGCGCGACGAGAGCCGCGTCCGGGTGCATCGTGAGCGACGCGAGGTGGTGCTTGGCCTCGAAGATGCGGTCGGCCTCGATCGCGGCCAGGACGAGCTGGCGGCCCGCCGCGGGCGTGTGCTCCTTGGCCCGCCAGTGCCCCACCCCCAGCCCCAGCGCCTCGACCGGCAGGCCCGCCTCGCGCAGGATCTCCATGCTCTCGGCGAGCGCCAGGCCCGACGGGTCGCGCTCGGCGGCCGTCGCGAACCGGCGCAGCGCCGCCTCCTGGTCGTCCTCGAGCGAGAGCCTGCCCAGCTCGACGAGCGGGTACCACCCGCGCGGGTGACCCGCGAGCTCCTCCGCGAGCGCCCAGACGGCGAGGTCGGCGGCGCGCTGCTTCTCGCTCTCGTCGGCGGGGGCCGCGAGCGGGTCGGCCGACACGTGCGACTCGGCCGCACGCCGTCGGACGATCTCCGCGAGCGCCTGGAAGGCGCGCTCGTCGTTGGGGTCGTCGACGAGCATCGCGCGCAGGGCGTCCTCGTGCACGGTGTCGCCGCGGCGGTCGGCGCTGGTGGGACGGCGCGCGCCCACGGTCGACGCCGAGGACGGGCGGCGCATGAGCTGTCGGAGTCGGGGCATCAAGGCCATGGATCGACACTAGCGGCTCCGGTGCGCCTCGCCCCCGGAAGGTCGCACCGCGCGGTACCCGGCTTTGTGGACTCCCCACAACGAAGCCGACCGGACGCCGTATGCTCGGGGCGTGCCGATCACGGGGAACACCGACAACCTGCAGCGACTTCGGGACGGCAGCGGGATGCTCGCCGCCGCCGCCCTGCGGCGTCTCGACGAGGACCTCCCGTGGTACCGGGCGCTGCCCGCCGAGGACCGCTCGTACGTGGGTCTCGTCGCCCAGTCGGGCATCACGGCGTTCGTGACCTGGTACGCGAACCCGGCCTCGCCGCCGCACGGCGTCAGCGAGATCTTCGCCGCGGCGCCCTCGGAGCTGACCCGGTCGATCTCGTTGCAGCACACCCTGCAGCTCGTGCGCATCGTCGTCGAGGTCGTCGAGGCGTACTCCGACCGCCTCGCGATCCCCGGCGGCGAGCGTGACCTGCGCGAGGCCGTGCTGCGCTACTCGCGCGAGGTCGCGTTCTCGGCCGCCGAGGTCTACGCGCGCGCGGCCGAGGTCCGCGGCGCGTGGGACGCCCGCCTCGAGGCCCTGATCGTGGACGCGCTCATCCGCGGCGACGGCGACGACTCGCTGCGTTCGCGCGTCTCGGCCCTCGGCTGGGGCGGGCAGGGATCCACACTGGTCATGGTGGGCACCGCGACGTCGGCCCTCGACGACCTGCGCACGGCCGAGCTGCGCCGCGCGACCCGGCGCGCCGCCGGGGACGCGCTCGTCGGGATCCACGGCGACCGGCTCGTCCTCGTGCTCGGCGGGGCGGGCGACCTGCAGGCCGCGGCCGCGTCGCTGCTCCCCCGGTTCGGTCCGGGCCCCGTCGTGATCGGTCCCACGGTTCCCTCGCTCGACGACGCCGCCCGCTCGGCCCAGGCCGCGCTCGCGGGACTGGCCGCGGCGCCGGCGTGGCCCCAGGCCCCGCGGCCGGTCCTCGCGGACGACCTGCTGCCCGAGCGCGTCCTGACGGGCGACACCACGGCCCGCCGCACCCTCGTCGTCCAGGCGTACCGCCCGCTGCTCGAGAGCACGGGTGCGATCCTCGAGACCTTGTCCGCGTACCTCGGCACGGGCCGCTCGCTCGAGGCCGCCTCGCGCAGCCTCTACGTGCACCCCAACACGGTCCGCTACCGCCTGCGCAAGGTCGCCGAGATCACGGGCTGGGACCCGCTCGACGCGCGCGAGTCGTTCGTGCTCCAGGTCGCGCTCGCCCTCGGGCAGCTCTCCGCGGGGCCGTCGGGTCGCTGAACGCGCCGCGGGGCGCCCGCCGGCCCGCCCGCGTGCCGCGCCTGCCTGCCATGGTGAGCGGCGCCGTCGGGCGTCTGTTGTAGGTTCGGCACAAACGGCCCGGACAAGGTTGGTGCGCGTCGTGACGTCCCGGCGGGCGACCGGGTTGACACAGTTGACGGGTGCTAGCCGTCTTGTGCCCTGGACAGGGCTCCCAGTCCCCCGGAATGCTCGCCCCCTGGCTCGAGCTGCCCGGGGTCCCCGCGCAGCTCGACGCGTTCTCCGCCGCGTCCGGCCTCGACCTGCGTGCCCACGGCACCACGTCGGACGCCGAGACCATCCGTGACACCGCGGTGGCTCAGCCGCTCATCGTGTCGGCCTCGCTGGTCGCGCTGCGCGCGATCCTCGACGGCCGCGACACGTGCGAGGTCGCCGACGTGACCGCGGGCCACTCGGTCGGCGAGTTCGCAGCCGCGGCAGTCGCGGGCGTGTTCGAGGACGCCGCCGCGGTGGGCCTCGTGACGGCCCGCGCCCGCTTCATGGCCGAGGCCGCCGCCGCGACCCCGACCGGCATGGCCGCGGTCGTGGGCGGCGACGCCGAGGAGGTCCTCGCCGCGATCGAGGCCGCAGGCCTGTGGCCGGCGAACGTCAACGGCGGCGGGCAGGTCGTCGCCGCAGGATCGCTCGAGGGCATCACGGCCCTGGGCGCGAACCCGCCTGCCAAGGCGCGCGTGATCCCGCTCCAGGTCGCGGGCGCGTTCCACACACCGTTCATGCAGCCCGCGCTCGACGCGTTCGCCCCGGTCGCCGCCGGGTGGGACGCCACGGACCCGCGCCTGCCGTTCCTCTCGAACGCCGACGGCGCCTCGTACGCGAGCATCTCGGGTGCGGAGTCCGGTGGCCTGTTCGGGGTCAAGGACGACGTGCTCTCGCGCCTCACGGCCCAGATCGCGGCCCCGGTCCGCTGGGACCTGTGCCAGGAGACGCTCGCGGCGCTCGGCGTAACCGCGATCCTCGAGCTCGCCCCGGGCGGGGTCCTCACGGGCCTCGCACGCCGCACGCTTCCCGGTGTCGAGACGGTCGCGGTCAAGTCGACCGCGGACATCGACAAGGCCCGCGACCTCGTCGCGCATCACAGCGACGCCGCAGGCGCCTCGGCGCAGACCGGTGCCGAGAATGCCGCCGACGGTGCGGTCGCCCCCGCCGGGGAGACCACCGCGTGAGCGCGCTGACCATCCGTCAGGCCGCAGGGGCCGAGTACTCGCGCGTCCTCGGCATCGGCGGGGTCCGCGGCGAGAACGTCGTGACGAACGACGACCTCGCCGGGCCGATCGACTCGTCCGACGAGTGGATCCGCCAGCGGACCGGCATCGTCACACGCCGTCGTGCCGGCGCCGGGGTCGACGTGATCGACCTGGCGGAGACCGCAGCGCTCAAGGCGGTCGCGTCCGCAGGCCTGACAGGTGCCGACATCGACGCGGTGCTGTTCGCGACCACGACCTACTTCCACCAGACGCCCGCCGCCGCGGCGGTGCTCGCGGACCGGATCGGCGCGACCCCCGCGGCCGCGTTCGACGTCTCGGCCGCGTGCGCAGGCTACACCTACGGCATCGCGCAGGCCGACGCCCTGGTGCGCTCGGGCGCCGCCCAGCACGTCCTCGTGGTGGGCGCGGAGAAGATGAGCGACTTCGTCGACCCGACGGACCGCACCATCTCGTTCCTGCTGGGCGACGGCGCGGGCGCCGCGGTCGTCGGCCCGTCGGACACCCCCGGCATCGGCCCGACGATCTGGGGCTCGGACGGTGGCAAGGCTCCCGCGATCCGCCAGACCCACGCGTGGTCGGACCTGCGCGAGCACCCCGAGCTCGGGTGGCCGACCCTGCGCCAGGACGGGCAGACCGTCTTCAAGTGGGCCGCGTTCCAGATGGCGCCGATCGCCGAGAAGGCCCTCGCCGCCGCCGGGGTCACCGCCCAGGACGTCCAGGCCTTCATCCCGCACCAGGCCAACATGCGGATCATCGACCAGATGATCAAGCAGCTCGGCCTGCCCGAGTCCGTCGCGGTCGCCCGCGACATCGCGGAGACCGGCAACACCTCGGCCGCCTCGATCCCGCTCGCAACCGAGCGCCTGCTCGCCGAGGGGCTCGCGAGGTCGGGAGACCTCGCGCTCCAGATCGGGTTCGGCGCCGGGCTCGTCTACGCGGCGCAGGTGATCGTCCTCCCGTAGGGGAGAATCATCCTGTCCGTCCCCCGGCCCGTGCTCCCCACGGTCCGACCAGGGCGGGCGACGCACGACCTTTCCACCGTTCCACAGCTAGTTCCCGGTGCCGGACGGCCCCGGCACCCATCACAAGGAGAAACCCCATGGCTTACACCGAGCAGGAAGTCCTCGCTGGTCTCGCGGAGATCGTCAGCGAAGAGACCGGCCTCCCCACGGACGCCGTCCTCGCCGAGAAGTCCTTCACGGACGACCTCGACATCGACTCGCTGTCGATGATGACGATCGTCACGCACGCCGAGGACAAGTTCGGCGTCCGCATCCCCGACGAAGAGGTCAAGAACCTCGCGACCGTCGGCGACGCCGTGTCCTTCATCACGGGCGCGCAGGCCTGATCTTCTGATCTGCGCCAGGTCCCGTGGACCTGGCCGGTGCGGGCCGGCGGTCGACGAACCGCCGGCCTGCCCGCCCCCCTCTCTTCCCTCTCAGACACCTGGAGCTGCCATGACCTCCCTCCGCGACGTCGTCGTCACCGGCCTCGGCGCCACCACGCCGCTCGGTGGGGACGTGGCCTCCACGTGGGCCGCCGCCCTCGCCGGGCAGTCCGGCGCCCGCCCGCTCGAGAACGACTGGGCCGAGCGCTACGAGATCCCGGTGACGTTCGCCGCCCAGATCAAGGTCAAGCCCGAGGACGTCCTCCCGCGCCCCGAGATCAAGCGCATGGACCCCTCGACGCAGTACGCGATGATCGCGGCGCGCGAGGCCTGGGCCGACGCGGGCAGTCCTGAGGTCGACGGCGACCGCCTGGGGGCGGTCGTGTCGTCGGGCATCGGTGGCATCTGGACCACGCTCGACGGCTGGGACACCCTCAAGGAGCGCGGCGCACGGCGCATGCTGCCCATGACGGTCCCCATGCTCATGCCCAACTCCCCCGCCGCGTACGTCTCGCTCGAGTTCGGGGCCCGTGCAGGTGCGCACGCGCTCGTCTCGGCCTGCGCGTCGGGCGCCGAGGCCATCGGCTACGGCATCGACATGATCCGCGCGGGTCGTGCCGACGTCGTCGTGGCCGGTGGCACCGAGGCCACGATCCACCCCATGCCGATCGCCGCGTTCGCGGCCTCGCGCACGCTGTCGCTGCGCAACGACGACCCGCAGGGCGCCTCGCGCCCCTACGACGTCGACCGTGACGGCTTCGTCATCGGTGAGGGTGCGGGCGTCGTCGTGCTGGAGAGCGCCGAGCACGCCGCGGCGCGCGGCGCACGCGTCTACGCCCGGATCGGTGGCGTGGGCCTGTCGGCCGACGCCTACCACATCACGTCACCGGACCCCGAGGGTCGCGGCCAGGTCGCGGCGATGACCCGCGCTCTCGCCGAGGCGCAGGTCGAGGCGCGCGACGTCGTGCACGTCAACGCCCACGCGACCTCGACCAAGGTCGGCGACCTCACGGAGACCCGCTCGATCCGGACCGTGCTGGGCGACGACGCGGACCACGTCCTGCTCTCGGCGACCAAGTCCATGACCGGTCACCTGCTGGGTGGTGCGGGCGCGCTCGAGACCATCTTCACGGTCAAGGCCGTGCACGAGCGCCTGGCTCCCCCGACGATCAACGTCGCGCAGCCGGACCCCGAGCTCCAGGTCCCCCTGGTGCGCGACGTCCCGGCCGAGCTCCCCGCGGGCGACATCGCCGCGATCAACAACTCGTTCGGGTTCGGCGGGCACAACGTGGCCCTCGTGGTGACGAACGCCTGACCCCTTCCGGGGCGTGAGCCCGGAGACGTGACGACGCCCGGGGGTGGACCGCGGTCCGCCCCCGGGCGTCGTCGTGCTCTGGTCGTGCGCGGTGTGTCGTGCTCGCGTCGTCCGCGAGGTCGCCCGGGATTCCGTGGGATCGTTAGCACCGGTTATCATTCCCCGAACGCGGTCGTTCGGACCGTCCTCGATGTGGAGGTACACGGTGAGCTCCGCGGGTTCCCGCACGGTCGTGCAACGCACCGCCCTGGTCGTCGTGGCCGCACTGGTCGCGTTCCACATGTTCTCGACCTTCCTCTGGGCCGCGCCCACGTCGGCGATCAACGACAAGGCCTCCCCGGTCACGTCCAAGCACATGTACCCCCTGTTCGCGCAGAACTGGCAGATCTTCGCGCCGGACCCGCAGTCGGTCGACCTGCGCGTGTGGGTGCGTGCGACCACCCAGGACGCGGCAGGAGTCGAGACCGTCTCCGAGTGGGCCAACCTGGGGGACGTCTTCAACGAGCAGGTCCGGCACCAGATCCTGCCGACGCGCACCTGGCGCATCCCGGTCAGCATGAACCGCTTCTACACGACGTCGTACAGCGCCCTCGAGGGCCAGCAGCAGGCCGTGGTCCACTCGGACCACGTCTCGGACGACGGGACCAGGGGGCGGCAGGACCTCACGCGGGCGCTCCTGGGCACGGGCATGAGCGTCAGCGGCATGGACTCGTACCTGCTGTCCGAGGACTCGCTCTACGAGTTCGGCACCCTCGCCGCGATGGACCTGTGGCCGGACGACGAGCTCGTCGCGATCCAGATGAGCACGTCCACGCAAGGCGTCGTGCCGTTCGAGCAGCGGCTCACGCCCGGCATCCAGCGCCCGGAGGAACAGTTCACCCGGCTGGGGTGGCGCGACCCGTCGCCGGTCACCCCCGAGGCCCGGGCGGGCTTCAGCGGCGTCTTCGGAGAGTGGGTCTCATGAGCAACGACACCGGTGCCGCCGGCATGACGGGTCTGTGGGCGGGCGCGACCGGGTGGCTGCGCAGCACCTGGGCGGCCGGCGAGTCCTGGATGCTCGACTCCCGCAAAGCGTCCTACGGCGTCGCGGTGCTGCGCATCGGCTTCGGTCTGGTCATCGCCGTGCAGCTCGTGGCCAACTGGGGCGACCGCAGCCTGGCGTGGGGTGCGGGGCGCTCGTTCGCGCAGGGTCGCGTCGAGGTCGACGAGTTCCCGTCGTGGCTCGACACGTTCTTCAACGGCTCGGCCCCGCCGTGGGCGTTCGACCTGCAGTACCTCGCGCTCATCGCGCTCTCGGTGCTGCTGGTGCTGGGCTGGCGCTCGCGCATCGTCATCCCGGTGCTGCTGGTGCTGTACATCGCGCTGTTCCGCACCAACGCGTACATCGGTGACGGCGGCATACAGCTCATGCGCATGGTGCTGCTGTACATGGTCTTCGTGGACACGTCGGGCCGGTGGTCCCTCGACGCCCGACGGCGGCGCGCGGCCGAGGCGGCCGGCAAGCCCTCGCGGTCCGCGTCCTGGGCATGGCTCGCCACTCTGCTGCACAACGGAGCCGTGGTGCTCATCGCGTTCCAGATCTTCGTGGTCTACGTGGCCTCGGCCATGTACAAGATCCAGGGAGGGATGTGGCAGCACGGCACCGCGATCTACTACGTGTTCCAGCTCGACGAGTTCTCGACCTGGCCCGCCCTGACCGAGGTCATGGGGCGTTCGGGCGTGCTGATCGCGATCCTCAGCTACAGCGCGGTGTTCGTGCAGCTCTTCTTCCCGTTCCTGCTGCTTCGTCGCTCGACCCGCATCCTCGCCCTCGTCGCGATCACGGGCATGCACCTGGGGATCGGTGTGCTCATGGGTCTCATGTACTTCTCGATGACGATGATCGCCATCGACGCCATCTTCATCCGGGACGTGACGTACCAGGCGGTGGAACGTCGTCTGGCACCGGTGCTGCGGCGCGGGTGGGACCGAGTGCGGCGGCGCCCCGCCACGCCGTCGGCTCCTGCCTCGCCGGGCGGTGACGGCGTCCTCCAGCCGGTCGGTGCCGTCACGGGCCCTGGCTCGGACGGGACGGACGAGGCGGAGGAGTCGTCGACGTCCCACCCGTCGGCGACTCCCCCACGAACGACGATGCCTGCCGGTTCCTAGTTGCCGGCAGGCATCGGGCGACGGTGAGGTCGCCGGGTCCCCCGTGGGGGTGAAGGCGGTGAGGCAGGGTCAGCCCACGCGGTGGAGCCAGCGCACGTTCGAGCCCTCGCCCGCGTGGCGGAAGGGCTCGAGCTCGTCGTCCCACGCCTTGCCGAGGGCCAGGTGCAGGGCGTCACGCATGGCACGGTTGTCGTGCGCGACCTCGAGGGCGGCACGCACCCGGTCCTCAGGGATCACGACGTTGCCGTGCACGTCGGTCACCGCGTGGAAGATCCCGAGGTCGGGAGTGTGGGACCAGCGGGCGCCATCGGCCCCGTGGCTGGCGTCCTCGGTGACCTCGTAGCGCAGGTGGGACCACCCGCGCAGCGCCGAGGCGAGGCGGGCACCGGTCCCCTGCGCTCCCTGCCAGGCGAGCTCGGCCCGGTAGAGGTCGCGAGCGGCAGGCTGCTCGGTCCAGTCCAGCGTGACACGCACGCCCAGGACGTTCCCAGCAGCCCACTCGAGGTGCGGGCTCAGCGCCCGGGGCGCCGAGTGCACGAAAAGAACACCGCGTGTGATGGCACCGGTCATGTCGTTCCTCCCTAGGTCGAGGTTTCGTCTTCCCCAACGTCCTCACCAGGGGTGGATCATCATGCCTGATCAACCAGCGGTATACGAGCCATATCTTGCCTGAGAGTCGACCGAATCGCGAGGGGAGGACTCCCCATGGCAATTCTCGTTCGACTGCGGTAGAGCTCCCCGGTGCGTTGCTCCCCCTATGCGGTCACGTCGCACGACAGTCGTGCTCGCTCGGGTGGACGCGACGTCCCCCTCGCCGCCGGGGCCCCGGGGGCAGGCCCGGGGAGGCCCCGGGTCGGGAGGGGGAACGTCGTCGTGCATCTCAGAGCTGGGCGCGCATCTCCCGCATGGCCTTCTTGCGGACCGCGCGGTCCAGCCGGTCGAGGTAGAGCATGCCGTCCAGGTGGTCCGTCTCGTGCTGGAGGCAACGAGCCATGAGCTCGGTCCCCTCGACCGTGATCTCGTTGCCGTCGAGGTCCATGCCCACGACCCTTGCGTACCAGGCGCGACGCGTGGGGTACCAGAGCCCGGGGACCGACAGGCAGCCCTCGTCACCGTCCTGGATCTCGTCCGAGAGCTCGACGATCTTCGGGTTGAGGACGTACCCGATCTCGTCCTCGATGTTCCACGAGAAGGCGCGCAGGTTGACACCGATCTGGTTGGCGGCCAGGCCGGCCCGGCCCTCGTGGTCGACGGTCTCGACCAGGTCAGCGACGAGCGAGCGCACCCGGTCGTCGATGGTGGTGATCTCGTCGCACGGTGTGCGGAGCACGGGGTCCGGGATCACACGGATCTCTCTCATCGCCATGGGCGCCATTCTTCCATGGCGCCCATGGCCGTCTCACATCCGTGCGTACCGGGCTCGGGCGAACGAGTACACGCCGTAGGCGGCGAAGCCGACGCCTGTGGCGGCCAGCAGGAAGGCACCGAAGGGCTGATCGCCGATGGTTCGCAGCGCCGCGTCGAGGCCGCTCGCCTTCGCCGGGTCGGCCGTCACCGCGGCGGCCACCACGAGCGCTCCGAGCACACCGAGCGCGATCCCCTTGGCGATGTACCCGACCCGCCCGAGGACGACGACGGCGTGACCGACCTGACCGCCGGCGTTGCCCTCGAGGTCCTGGAGGAAGCGCTTCTTCCAGCCCTTGACCACGTGGTAGACGCCCGCGACGACGATGCCGACCCCGACAGCACCGACGAGCAGCCGGCCTGCGCCGTTCGCGAGGAGCGACGCCGTGAGCGTGTCCTGCTGCCCACCGCTGCCCGAGCCGCTCACGACCTGGAACGTCAGTGCCCCCAGCGCCAGGTAGACGACGGCCTTGCCTGCGGACTTCGCGCGGAAAGCGGACCGCTCCTTCGCGTCGCCGCTCGTCCCCGCGATCGCCTCGAGGATCTGCCAGAGCCCGAGTGCGACGAAGGCGACGACCGCGAACCACAGCACGAACGCGCCACCGGTCGTCTCGGCGATCTCCCGGAGCGCGCCGGTCTGGTCGGCCTCTCCGCCGCCCGATCCGGTCGCGATCCGCACCGCGATGATCCCGATCATGATGTGCAGCAGACCGCTCACGGCGTACCCGGCGCGGGCCAGGACCCGCAGGCCCGTGCTCTGCTGGAGCCGCTGGGCGGTCCCTGACGTGGTGTGGTTGGTACCGGTGGGCACGATGCGTCTCCTTCTTGTCGAGCGGACGTGGCATCGTGTCACGACCCGGCGCGACTCGCTCGCCGAACGGGACGATCCAGGCCTCCGGGAGGTATGGGACGTTTCGAGACGAGTCGGCTGCTGGTGAGGCTCTGAAGCCGGCCGAGAAGGCCCGCGGCGTCTGGTCCTCGATGTCGAGAACGGGGTTGAGGTCGCCCTACCGCCCGAGGCGCTCTCTACCTCGTTCTCGACCGCACGGAACCTCGTGCTCGGCATGGACCGGCACCTGTCAGCCCGTCGTCGCCAGGTAGTCGCGCAGCACCACTGCCTGGTTGTCCTGCTCGTCCTTGGCCCCGTACAGCAGGGTCACGACCGACTGCTCGGCGACGATCGCCCGCAGGTCGGCGATCGCGGGGTTCTGGTCGAGCTCGGCACGGTAGCGCGCGACGAACTCGTCGAACAGCGCGTGGTCGTGGTGGAACCAGGTGCGCAGCGCGGTCGACGGCGCGACCTCCTTGAGCCACACGTCCACCTGGGCCCGTTCCTTGCTCAACCCCCGCGGCCACAGCCGGTCGACCAGGACGCGGCAGCCGTCCTCGGGCGTGGGGTCCGCGTAGACGCGGCGGATCTGGAGGACCATGCTTCCCATGGAACGCCGAGGAGCGACGCCCCGCACGACAAGACCGGGGACGCTGGACGGGCCGTTTCGTCGGACGTGCAGTCCGGGCTGTCGACCGCCATCCGTGCACGACCCGAACGGCACACTCGGTGTCAGCCGTCTGGTCGGACCCGGCAACCCCGGGAGAACGACCCGCGACGCAGCGCGTGGGGCACGGGTCGTTCCCGGAGGTAGGGCAGGTGGGGCTTGAACCCACGACCGGCGGATTATGAGTCCGATGCTCTGACCGACTGAGCTACTGCCCCTCGGCGGACAAGCGTACCGGCAGGCGGGCGCCGCACGGGCGTGCGGGCAGTACCGTGTCTGGCATGGCTCTGTTCGCCCGCACATCCCTGCCCGACGACGCCCGCAGGTCCCTGCGCCTCGCCCCGAAGGACGCCGTGCTCGCCTCCGCACGGCTCGTCGACGGCTCGTGGGCGGTCGCGACCCGAACCGTCCTGGCCACGACGGGGGGCGCCACGACCTCGCGCCCGTGGTGCGACGTGGACAAGGCGGGCTACGATCCGGCCACCGCGTCGATCACGATCGAGTGGGTCGACGGCGCCACTCCCCTGGTCCTGCACCTCGCCGACGTCAAGCGCACGGCGCTGGCCCAGACGGTCCGAGAGCGGGTGCAGTCGTCGGTGGTCCTCGCGGAGGTCGTGACCCTCGGTGGCGGGCGGACCGCCAAGGTCGCCGTACGCCGCGACAGCGACGGCTCGCTCTTCTCCCAGGTCGTCGCCGAGGCGGGCGTGGACCTGGAAGATGCCCGGACGCGGGCTGTGATCGACGCCGCGGAGGACCGCGTCCGATCGATGTCCGGACTACCCCTCTGATGCTGATAGAGTTTTCTCCGGTCGCCCAACCGGAGCACTTCGGAGGGTGAACGGTCCCGCGTAGCTCAGCTGGCAGAGCATCCGACTGTTAATCGGACGGTCGTAGGTTCAAGTCCTACCGCGGGAGCAGGACACGAGGCCCCTGGTCTGCGGAAACGCAGACCAGGGGCCTTCTGCATCTCTCCAGGCCCGGACTGATCTGGGGCGCCCGGCCCCCCTGCTGCAGAGGTGTGACCTTCATCGCATGGCGCCGGACGCGCGCTCGATACCCGCCGGGCTCACCTCAGGACCTGCCTCTCCAGGAGTGGGCGGCTCGACCCGTCGGGGCAAGATCGCGACGCGGAACGCGAGGTAGCGGTCCATGTTGGCGACGGCGCGGCAAGCGCCCAGCAGGAAGGCCACCGCCCCGCACAGGGCTCCGAGCCCACTGACGGCGGCGAGCGCGGCGGCCGCGACCGCGTCACCCGGGGTCGCGCCGTAGAACGAGGCGTAGTCGGATCCTCCCAGCCCGACGGCGAGGGACGCGCAGAACAGGATCAGCGCGGTGACAAGACCAGCGAGCCCCGCGACGATCAGGGCGGCACTTCGGTCGACGACGGGCACAGCGACGGCACGGGACATGGTTGATCTCCTCGGATGAGCTGACGGTGCGGGATCTCCCGCGTGGTGCCGGCCGGCGGACACCATCCTGGTCCGCGCCTGGCGCCTGTGCCGGTCGTCCACAGGTTCGTTCTCGCGTTCGCGTCGCGCGACCAGGCCACACCCGCGCCAGCGTCACCCTCGGCGGGCGGGCACGTCACCCTCGGCGGGCGGGCGCAAACCTCAGGTCCTCAGACCCTTTCGCGCAGCTCCCGGCGCTCCTTCTCGACCGACAGCAGCTCGGCGAACGCCGCACCGTAGGCGTCGGGGTCGGCGGCCGGGTCGAGGCGTTGCAGGCGGCTCTTGGCGTCCGCGACGCGCCGCGTGAGGCCCAGGTCCACGAACGCCTTGACCACGCCCTGGACGTATCCCTGGATGACGTTCTCGCGGTCCTCGGGCAGCGGCGCGACCGCGAGCTGGTTGACGATGCCCCGCACGGTCTCGGGGGCCTGCTCGATCACGTGCTCGACCCACTGCCCGGCAGGGTGCGCGGCAGCGCCCGCCATGCCCCCGGCAGCCCGGATCGCGTCGTGCACGGCCCGCCAGGCGGGTGTCGCGAAGGCCGTCTCGGAGAACTTGTCGAACTCCTCGGCTGGGACGAAGTGCGGGTATTGGAGCGCGACGACGAGCGCCTGCCGCTCAAGACGGGCCACGGGGTCGCGCGGGTCAGGCGGGGAGAAGACCGGACCCGACGGCGCCGCGGGGGCTGCGTCGTCGGGCCCGGGAGGCGCGGGGCGGGCTGGCGCCGGGAGCGTCTGGGGGACGCCCGCCTTTCCCGCTGCGGCGACCGCGCGGCGCACCGACTCGGAGTCCATGCCGATCCAGCCGGCGAGCATGCGCGCGTACTCGGGGCGCAGGGCCGTGTCACGGATGCCCGCGACGACCGGGGCCGCGGCGCGCAGCGCGGCCACCCGCCCCTCGGCGGTGTCGAGGTCGAACGTGGCGAGCGTGGTGCGGATGACGAACTCGAACAGGGGCTGTCGCCCGTCCACGAGCGCCCGCACGCCCTCGGGGCCGCGCGCCATGCGCAGCTCGCACGGGTCCATGCCGCTGGGCTCGACCGCGACGAACGTCTGGGCGTAGAAGCGCTGGTCCTCGCCGAACGCGCGGACGGCGGCCTTCTGACCGGCGGCGTCGCCGTCGAACGTGAAGACGACCTCTCCCCCGAGCGACGCGCCCGACGCGAGCTGGAGCCCGCCGCCTGCGGTCGTGTCCCCGAGGAGGCGGCGCACGATGCGCGCGTGGTCCGAGCCGAACGCCGTGCCGCACGTCGCGACGGCCGTCGTGACGCCCGACAGGTGCGCGGCCATGACGTCGGTGTACCCCTCGACGACCACGACGCGCTTGTTCTTGGCGATCTCACGCTTGGCGAGGTCGATCCCGTAGAGCACCTGGGACTTCTTGTAGAGCGTGGTCTCGGGGGTGTTGAGGTACTTGGGGCCCTGGTCCTCGTCGAAGAGCTTGCGCGCCCCGAACCCGATGGTCTCGCCCGTGACGTCGCGGATGGGCCACACGAGGCGGCCGCGGAAGCGGTCGTAGATGCCGCGCTGTCCCTGGCTCATGAGGCCCGACGCGATGAGCTCCGCCTCGGTGAAGCCGCGCCCGCGCAGGTGCCGCAGGAGCGCGTCCCAGCCGGTCGGGGCGAAGCCGACGCCGAAGCGCTCGGCGTCCGCGCGGTCGAAGCTGCGCTCGGCGAGAAAGGCGCGCGCGACCGCGGCGCCCGGTCCGAAGAGCTGCTCGGAGAAGAACTGCGAGGCCACGCGGTGCGCCTCCAGGAGCCGCTGGCGCTTGCCGGGCTCCTCGCGCGGGCGCTGCGGGCCGCCCGACTCCTCGTACCGGAGCTGGATGCCGACGCGGTCGGCCAGGTACTCGACGGCCTCCGTGAAGGTCATGCCGTCGATCTTCTGCACGAACGAGATGACGTCGCCGCCCTCGTTGCAGCCGAAGCAGTGCCAGCGCCCGACCTGGGGGCGGACGTGGAAGGACGGCGAGCGCTCGTCGTGGAAGGGGCACAACCCCTTGAGGGAGCCCACGCCAGCGGGCTTGAGAGTCACGTGCGAGGACACGATCTCGTCGATCCTCGCGCGTTCGCGCACCGCGTCGACGTCCTCGCGTCGGATCAGACCTGCCACGTGACGAGTGTAGGTGTCTTCGCGCCCCCTCGGGGCGGGCCTCGCTCTCGCGTTCCTCCCTCGTCGTCAGGCCAACAGGAGCGCCAGCGCCCTGGCCTGCGAGGCCGCGCACCGGCGCGCGTACGCGCTCGGCGTGTGACCTGTCGTGGAGACGAAGTCCACAGCGAGGTGCGCCTGGTCGTAGTACCCGACGTCGACCGCGAGCGCCGCGAGGTCCTGCCCGGGGTCGGTCGCCAGGCGCTCGGCGGCGAGGTGGACGCGGTGGCGTTGCAGGACCCACTTGGGCCCGACGCCGAGCCGCTCTCCCAGGAGGCGTTGCAGGCTGCGGGTGCTCGTCCCCGCGACGCGCGCGAGGTCGCTGACGCGGGCGTGCGGGCCGAGGTCTCCCGAGGTCACGGCGTCGAGCGCGCGGGAGACCTGGGGCAGCGCGGGGTCCGGGGCGAGCCGGTCGCGCAGGAGGTCCGCGAGGACACCGACCGCGGCCTGGTGCTGGCCGCGCTCGGCGAGCGCGAGGGCGCGCTCCCCCGCCTCGTCCGCCCCCGGACCCAGGACGTCCGACGCCGGCACGGACGTCCCGCGCGGGACGGCGAGCGCGCCGGGGCGCAGCTTGGCGGCGACGACGACGCCCGCCCCGGTGAGGGTGCGGTCGAACAGGGCGTCGGGGATGCCGTGCGCCGCGAAGCCGCTCGGCTCGGCGACGAGGTTGACGCAGGGGTGCGGGATCACGGTCTGGGTGAACGACTCCCCGACCGGCAGGTCCCAGCGCACGAGCCAGAACCAGTCGACGCGGTCCGCGAGGTCGACCGGTGCGGGCAGTCGCTCGAGCGCGAACGCCCGGCGCGCGGCCGCCGGGTCCACCACGCCGTACGTGGTGGACGGGACGCCGGGAGCGCCCGCGCCGGCGGGACTGCTCGGGGCTCCGGGTGCGCCCCCAGGTTCGTGTCGCATTCCTCCAAGACTGCCACCGAGCACCGACAGGACGATGGATCCGACGCACCACGAACCGGCAACACCCACCACTGGAGGAACCATGGACATGTCAGCCCTGCACCCGAACCTTGCCGTCTCCGACGCGCGGGCCGCGATCGACTTCTACGTCGCGGCGTTCGGCGCCGAGGTCGACGACGTCATCTCGGCCGGGGACGCGGTCATTCACTCGGACCTGCGGCTGCCCACCGCGTCGGGGTTCTCGACGTTCACGGTCGCCCAGGAGTTCCCGGGCGCGGGTTCGGTGGCACCGGATCCCGAGGGGCCGACGCCTGTGTCGTTCACGCTGCCCGTCCCCGACACCGACGCCGCCTACGCCCGGGCCATCGCGGCGGGGGCGGTGAGCACCGCTGAGCCCGCGGACTGGTTCGAGGGCTTCCGACAGGCCTCGGTACGCTGCCCCTTCGGGCACCGGTGGTACTTCACGACGGTCGCCGACTCGGTCACGGCCGAGGACGTGCAGCGCGCGAGCGACGTCTGGATGAGCGAGCAACCCGCGGGCTGAGCCTGACCCGCACGAAGCCGACGGCCGACGCCGTTGACGCCGTGATGGCCCTGACCTCTGGACGGGACTCAACGCGTCCTGCCGACCCACCTCTCGTGGAGCTGGTAGGCGCTCACGTCGGTGAGCGACGCGACCTGGTCGACGACGACCCGGAGGCGAGCGGCGTCGTCGGGCGCCTCGACCCAGTCCGCCGCGAACGGCGCCTCGAGCGCGTCCGGCGCCTTGTCGACCAGGACCTCGACGAGGTTCGCCAGGACCTCGCGCTGACGGTGGTGCAGCGGCTCCTCCTCGCGCGGGGCCATGACGTACGCGACCGCCATGCCCTTGAGCGCGAGGATCTCGGCGGACGTCGCCTCCGGGACGACCAGGCGCGCCGAGTAGCGCGTGAGGGGACCGTCGCCGTACTCCTCGCGCGTCGCGGCCTGCGCCGACCCGCTGAAGCGCCCGATGAGCTGGCTCGTCGAGTCCTTGAGGGCCGCGAGCGCCCGGCGCGACCCGTCGAACCCGCGCATCAGGTGGCCGGTGGACTCGAGCCGGGAGATCGCTGCGTCGAGCTCGTCCGCGGTGTACGCGTCGCCGTACCAGGCGCGGACCGCAGCCACGACCCGCGCCCGCTCGTCGGGGTCCGCGAGGACCGCGAGGTCGAGCTTGCCGCCCACGATCGCGTCCTCGACGTCGTGCACCGAGTAGGAGATGTCGTCGGCCAGGTCCATGACCTGCGCCTCCATGCACTTGACGTGCTCGGGGGCCCCTTCGCGCAGCCACGTGTAGACGGGCACGTCGTCGGGGTAGACGCCGAACTTGTGCGTCGTGGAGCCGTCCGCGCGCAGCGGCCCCTCGCCCCGGCGCCACGGGTACTTGACGCTCGCGTCGAGGCTCGCACGGGTCAGGTTGAGGCCTACCGGGGTACCGTCCGCGGCGAAGACCTTGGGCTCGAGACGCGTCAGGAGCCGCAGCGTCTGGGCGTTGCCCTCGAAGCCGCCGTGGTCCGCCATGATCTCCGCGAGCGCCCGCTCACCGTTGTGCCCGAACGGCGGGTGCCCCAGGTCGTGGGCCAGGCACGCGGTGTCGACGACGTCCGGGTCGCACCCGAGCGCACGCCCCATCTCCCGGCCCACCTGCGCGACCTCGAGGCTGTGCGTCAGGCGCGTGCGCACGAAGTCGTCGGAGCCCGGCCCCAGCACCTGGGTCTTGGCGCCGAGCCGACGCAGCGCCGAGGAGTGGACCACACGCGCCCGGTCGCGCTCGAAGGGCGTGCGGGCCTTGCTCTTGGGCGGCTCGGGAACCCATCGCTCGACGTCGTGGGCCGAGTATCCGAGGGCGCTTCCTGGCATCGTGTGGGGCACGGGTCCCACCCTATCGACGCGGCGGGTCACCGTGGTGCTCGTCCCCAGGGCTCCGTCGCGGGCCGCTGCGGCTCAGGCCAGCCGCCACACCCCGACGCCCGGGCCGTCGCCCGCCACGTCAAGGCCCGCGGCCGAGACGTCGAGGCCCAGGTCGCCGTACAGCCGCTCGGCGTCGGCCCCGTCGAGCAGGTGGCGCGGCAGGCGCGCCCCGGCCCAGTCGTCCCGCGCGACGACGACGAGCACGCGCTCGTCGGTCGTCTCGCGCAGGTAGGCCACGGCGTCGTCGTCGACCACGAGCCAGCGCAGTCCGCCCTCGCGCAGCGCCCGGCTCCCCCGGCGCAGCGCGACGAGCCGCCGGTAGACCTCGAACGTGCCGGGGTCCCAGCGGTCGGGGCGGTCCCACGGCATGGTCGCGCGCGCGTGCTCGCCGTTGGTGCCCGTGAGCCCCACCTCGTCGCCCGCGAACATCACGGGCGTGCCGGGGTAGGTCAGCAGGAGCGTCGCGGCGACCTCGACCATCTCGGCCGAGCCCACGATCGAGCGCAGGCGAGGGGTGTCGTGCGACCCGAGCATGTTCCACTGTCGCGACGTGACCGACCACGGCAGCACGGCGTCGAAGTCGCGCATGGTCTCGACCATGCTGCGCCCGCCGCGACGCGGCGTCGTGACGGGCAGCCCGAGGAACGGGACGGTCGAGCCGTGCGGCGCGAGCCACGTCCAGATCGGGCGCGTGAACGCCGAGTAGTTCATGTTGGCGTGCCAGCCGTCGCCCGCGAGGTCGAGCGAGGCGTCGTGGAAGTGCTCGCTCACCAGGACCGCGTCGGGGTTGATCGCGGCCATGGTCGCGCGGATCCGGCGCGCGATCTCGAGCGTGCGGTCCTCGTCGGCGTAGCGCCCCGTCATGTTCGCGACGTCGATGCGCCACCCGTCGAGCGCGAAGGGCTCCCCCAGGTAGCGCCCGACGACGGAGCCCGGCCCGTCGATCATCCTCGCCCCGAGCGTGGGCGAGCCGTAGTTGAGCTTGGGCAGCGACGCGTGCTCGAGCCAGCCCACGTACCCGGGCTCGCCCGGCGTCCAGTAGAACCAGTCGCGTTCGACGCTCGACTCGTCGGCGTGCGCGCGCTCGAACCACTCGTGGCCCGCGCCCGTGTGGTTGGTCGTGAGGTCACCGAGCAGCCGCATCCCGCGCGCGTGCACGGCCCGCGAGAGCGACGCGTACGCCTCGTCGCCGCCCAGCAGCGGGTCGACGTGGTCGAACGTGCTCGCGTCGTAGCGGTGGTTGGAGCGCCCCGGGAAGACCGGGGTCAGGTAGACCGTCCCGACGCCGAGCGCCTCGAGGTGGTCCAGGCGCTCCTCGATGCCCCGCAGGTCACCGCCGTAGTACTGCGTCCCGACGCCGGGGCCGGCCGCGAGCGGCTCGTCGTCCCAGTCGGCCGGCTGGGCCCAGTCCGGGAGCGGCCGCGCGTCAGCCTCGGCCGAGCGGGCGAACCGGTCCGGGAAGACCTGGTACACGACGCCGTCGCCCATCCACGACGGGGCAGGCGGGTGGACCGTGAGCCGGAAGTCCGCGGCGTCCGGCACGTCACGGTCGAAGAGCCCGCGGCCGTTGAGCCACCGGTACCCGCCCGGGACGTCCAGGAAGAACCGGTAGCTCGTGACCGGGTTGTGGACCAGGACGTCGGCCACGTACCAGGACTCGTGCTCGTCCTGCCGTTCGAGGCGAGCCTCCGAGAGCCGCGGCTCGCCGTCGCGCACGGTCCGCAGCCACACGGCCCGGACCTGCGCGTCGGCACCGCCGGGAACCCGTGGCACACGGACCCGGACCGGGACCACGTCCCCCAGGGCAGGCGTACCGCCGGGGACGTAGACCTCGGAGCCGTCGTGGTGCGCGGCCAGGGCGACCACCTCGCGGGGCGAGGTGGTCCTCCCGGCGGGCGTGACGTCGTCGGGCACGGTGGTGCTCATGCCTCAGCCCTTGACCGAGCCGGCCGTCAGGCCGCCCACGATGTACTTCTGCAGGTAGAGGAACAGCGCCAGCACCGGGAGCGTCGAGATGACCGCGCCCGCGGTGAACAGGCCCCAGTTCGCCTCGCGTAGCGACGAGACCCACCCGTACAGGCCGACCGCGAGCGTCCAGTTCGACTCCGAGGTCAGGATGATGCGCGCGATCATGAACTCGCCGTACGTGCTGATGAAGGACAGCAGCGCCACGACGGCCAGGATCGGTGCCACGAGACGCAGGATGATCGTCCAGTAGATCTGGGCGTGCGTCGCGCCGTCGAGCTTCGCGGCCTCGTCGAGCTCGCGCGGGACCGTGTTGAAGAACCCGTACATGAGGAACGTGTTCACGCCCAGCGCGCCACCGAGGTACACGCAGATCAGCGCCAGCTTGCTGTCCAGGCCGAGAGCCGGGACCACGTCGCCGAGGCTCAGGAGCAGCAGGAAGATCGCGATGAACGCGAGCATCTGCGGGAACATCTGGATGATGAGCAGCGACGTCAGGCCCGTGCGGCGACCCGTGAAGCGGAACCGTGAGAACGCGTACGCCGCGGCGGCACCCATGAGGACGGTGCCGACCGACGTCGCGACCGCGATCACGAGCGTGTTGAGCATCCACGTCCAGAACAGCGAGTCGCCGAGCTCCGCGTAGTTCGCCGAGCTGACGTCGGCGAAGAGCGTGTTGGAGCCCGTGAGGGTGCCGTTCTCGGACAGCGACGCCGACAGGACGTAGACCAGCGGGAACCCCGCGAACACGACCGCGACGACGCCCACGAGGTGACGCCAGCCGAGCTCGCTGAACCAGCGGCCGGGCTTCATGCGCGTGCGGCCCCCAGGAACGGACGCGCCACCGGAGGACGAGCCCGCCGAGCCGACGGGAGCGGAGACAGAGGTGGTCGCCATGTCAGTTGATCTCCTCGAACTTGCGGGTGCTCCGGAAGGCCAGGGCAGAGATGGTGCCGACGATCACGAAGATGACGATCGACAGCGCGCTCGCGAGCCCGAAGTTCTTCGGAGCCGACCCGTCGACCCCGGAGATCTGGTAGACCATCGAGATCAGGATGTCGGTGTGCCCCAGCGGCACCGAGGCGTCCCCGAACCGTGGACCACCCCCGGTGAGCATGTAGATGAGCGTGAAGTTGTTGAAGTTGAACGCGAACGACGAGATCAGCAGGGGCGCGGTCGAGATGAGCAGCAGCGGCAGCGTGACCGAGCGCCACGTGCGCCAGCGGCCGGCGCCGTCGATCTTCGCGGCCTCCATGACGTCCGACGGCAGCGACTGCAGGGCACCCGTGCAGATCAGGAACATGTAGGGGAAGCCCAGCCACAGGTTCACGAACAGCACCGAGAGCTTCGCGAGCACCGGGTCCGTGAGCCACTGGATCTCCGCCCCGCCCAGCAGGACCTCGTTGACGAAGCCGAACCGCGTGTTGAGCAGACCCGACCACAGCAGCGCCGCGAGGAAGCCCGGGATCGCGTACGGCAGGATCATGAGCACGCGGTAGATCTTGCGACCGCGCATGCGCACGTCGTTGAACGTGATCGCGAGGAACAGGCCCAGCAGGAACGTGGTCGCCACGGACCCGATCGCGAACACGAACGTCCACGCGAGGATCTTGACGAAGGGCTGCGCGTAGCGCCCGTCGGAGAAGGCGGTGACGAAGTTGTCGAACCCGACCGCCACGCGCCACCCGACGGCGAGCGTCGTGCCGTCCGCGGCCTCGAACTGGCCGTCGTCGTTGGGGGTGTAGACGGTGCCGGTCGTCGTGTCCGTCATGGTGTCGGCCGCGTCGTCGTACTCGAGCGTCGACGTGTACACGAACCCGGTCATCGCGTCCGGGGTACGGATGGACCCGGCCTCCGGGTCGTCGGACACAGGAACGCGGAGGTTCGTGACCTCCTCCTGGCGCTGGAGCACCTGACCGCGCTCGAGGACCGTGTACCCGGGGACCTCCGTCGCGCGGCCGGCCTCGACCGTCGCGTCGTCGACCACGGTCAGGGGCTGCTCGGCCGAGCCGACCTCGACGTCGCCGTCGGGCGTGACGATCGCGAAGGCGAGGGTGCCGCCGTCCTCGACGACCGTGAGCGGGGCCGACTCGGAGCCTTCGACGCGGCGCTCGTTCTGGACGAGCAGGGCCTCGATCGCCTGCTCCTTGGTCGAGTTGTGACCCGTGCCGTAGTTGGTGAAGGCGATGTAACCCGTGTAGGCCACCACGAAGATCTGGTAGGCCAGCAGGAAGATCAGGCCAGGCAGGATGTACTTGAGCGGCAGCGCGCGCTTGGAGAAGTAGACCCAGTTGGCCGCGACCAGCATGGCCGCCGACGCGGCGAGGATGCCGTACGACTCGGCCGTCCACGCGGACCAGACCACGTACACGCCCAGCGCGTCGATGACCGCCATGAGGGCGAGCTTGGCGAAGAACCCGGGGCTGTAGTTCCGGGCGTGCGACCCGTCGCGGTCCCGGCGCGGGCGCGCCCTGCGCGGCCCCTCGGGCGGCCCGGAGTCCTCCGGAGCGCCGACGGCGGTGTCGGTGGGCGTGATCTGTGGGGCGGACATCGAGCCTCCGTAGTCGTGCGACACGGGTACCGGCCCGCGTCATGGGGCTGGCGCAGCGCCGCTCGTGCGGGGTGCGCCGACGACCCGCGGCCGTGGCGCCCGGTGGGGCGCCACGGCCAGGGTGTCAGGTGATCAGGAACCGATCGCTGCCTGGATGTCGGCGATCATCTTGTCCCAGGTGGTGATCGGGTCGGCGCCGCCGACGATCGCTGCCTCGGTCACGCCCCAGAAGCTCCACACGGACGCCATCTCGGGGATGGAGGGCATGGGCAGGGCGTCGGCACCGACGGCACGGAAGCCGGCGATGATCGGGTCCTCCGCGGCGGCCTTGTCGGCCGAGACGGTGAGGGCCGGCGAACGGTTGCCCGCCTTGTACAGGGCCGTCTGGGCCTCCTCGGTCGAGAGGAAGTTGACGAGGAAGTCGTTGGCGACGAGCGCGTTCTTGCTCTGGTTGCTCAGGTAGAAGCCCTGGACGCCCACGAACGGCTGGGCGGCCTGGCCACCGGCACTGGGGATCGGGTCGATCGCGAGGTTCAGACCCTCGAACGACTCGATCATCCACGGGCCGCCGACGATGAAGGGCGACTCGCCGTTCTTGAAGGCCTCGACCGCGATGTCGTACGTCGTGTCCTGGCTGAGCGTGCCGGCTGCGCCCTGCGCGCCGAGCCACGTCGCGAAGGCCTGCCCCTCGGGGCCGCCCATCGCGAGCTCGGAGCTGTAGGAGCCGTCGTCGTTCTGCGTGAACACCGGGGCGCCGAACGAGGTCTGCAGGGGGTAGTGGGTGTAGGGGTCCCCGTCGGCGCCGTCCGACTGGACGAGGATGGGGAACCTGGTCCCGGCGGCCTGACCGGCGGCGACGGCCTCGTCCCACGTGGCGGGTGCTGCCGGTGCGAGCGCGGTGTTGCGGATGAGGGCGATGTTCTCGGTCGCGTAGGGCAGGCCGTAGACCTGTCCGTCCTGCGTGAAGGCCTCGATCGAGACCTTCTCGAACTCGGCGGCCTTGTCGCCCAGCTCGAGCGGTGCGACGACACCGTTGGTCGTGAACTCGCCGAGCCAGTCGTGCGCGCCGACCGTGATGTCGGGGCCCTTGCCCGTGGGGACCTGCGCGAGGAAGTCCGCGCGGATGTCGTCGAAGTTCTTGAGGACGACCTCGACCGTGGTGCCGGTCTCGGTCTCGAAGGCCTTCGCCGCGTCGGTGACCGCGGCCTGGCGGGTCTCGTCGACCCAGACCGTCAGCGCACCGGTCGAGCCGGCCGTGTCCTCGGACCCCGTGGTCGGGTCGTCTCCGCTACCGCCGCCGGAGCAGGCTGTGAGCGCCAGCGTGGTGCCGAGCGCTGCGGCAAGAAGGATGCTCCGTCGCATCTGAGTCACTCCCAAGCATTCGAGATGTCAGCCGAGGGTGGCGAACCTGCCGTCCTCGGCCCTGATGGGGACGACCGTACGATGCCGGGTAGCCATGATGCAAGCGCTTGCGGTAACTTTCATGCAACGCATTGCACATCACGGTGAAACAGCTCATCGCGCACCGCCTCCGGGACTGCGACATCCAGCCCGCGAGCAACCAGGACGAGGAGGTCCGGTGTCCCCTACACTCCCCCACGTGCGTACCCGTCTCACAGATCTGGCCGAGCAGGCCGGCGTCAGCACTGCGACGGTCTCGCGCGTCCTCAACGGCAAGGTCGGCGTCGCGAGCGAGACGCGCCAGGCCGTCCTCGCCGCACTCGACCTCCTCGGGTACGAACGCCCGGAGAAGCTCCGCAACCGGTCGGCCGGCCTGGTGGGACTGATCGTCCCGGAGCTCACGAACCCCGTCTTCCCCGCGTTCGCCCAGGTCGTCGAGTCGCTGCTCTCGGAGCACGGATACACGCCCCTGCTGTGCACGCAGTCACCGGGCGGCACCACCGAGGACGAGTACGTCGAGATGCTGCTCGACCACGCGGTCGACGGCATCGTCTTCATCTCGGGCCTGCACGCCGACACCCAGGCGAGCCACGAGCGCTACGAGCGCCTGCGCAGCCGCGGCATGCCCATCGTGCTGGTCAACGGCTACGCGCCGGGCGTGGACGCCCCGTTCGTCTCGCCCGACGACGTCGCGAGCGTCGAGCTCTCGGTCCGTCACCTGCAGTCGCTGGGCCACCGCAGGATCGGTCTCGCGATCGGTCCGGGACGCTTCGTCCCGGCTCAGCGCAAGCTCGCGAGCTTCGCGGACGCCCTCGTGCGGCACGGGCTGATCGAGGACACCGACCGGGCCTCCGAGCACATCGTGGTCACGCTCTTCACGGTCGAGGGCGGGCAGGCCGCGGCCGGTGAGCTCATCGACTCGGGGCACACCGCGATCGTGTGCGGCTCGGACCTCATGGCGCTCGGCGCCATCCGTGCCGCACGGTCGCGCGGGCTGCGCGTCCCCGAGGACGTGTCGGTCGTCGGCTACGACGACTCCCCGCTCATCGCGTTCACCGACCCGCCGCTCACGACCGTGCGCCAGCCGGTCGCCGCGATGGGACAGGCGGCCATCAGCGCGCTGCTCACGGAGATCTCCGGAGAGCGGGCCCCGCGCTCGGAGCTGCTGTTCCAGCCGGAGCTGATCGTGCGCGGATCGACGGGCGCCGCGCCGAGCGCTCGACTCGACAACCCCTAGCCGTAAGCGCTTACACTCGGACGACGGCTCGACGCGGCAGTCCTCCTGTCGCACCCCGGTCGCCGTTCCGGTGCCTCGTCGCCGTTCCGGTGTTCCCGGGGCGCCTCGCGCCCGGATCCCCGCTCGGACCGTCGCACCGCAGCCGGTGCGACGCCCCGGCGGCACCCAGAGCTCGCAGCACCCCGCCACACCCCGCACAGTGAGGACCTGTACTCCATGTCTCGTATCGATTCGACCGCGCCGACCGAGGTCGACTCCGCCACGGCGCTCACCGCCACCCAGCTCGTCCACGCGGCCCACGAAGGCCCCGGCGAGTGGTGGCGCGACGCCGTGATCTACCAGGTCTACCCGCGCTCCTTCGCGGACGGCAACGGTGACGGGATCGGCGACCTGCCCGGGGTGACCGCCCGCCTGCCGCACCTCAAGGCCCTGGGGATCGACGCCGTCTGGCTCTCGCCCTTCTACCGGTCCCCGCAGAAGGACGCCGGCTACGACGTGTCCGACTACCGCGACGTCGACCCGCTGTTCGGCACGCTCGCCGACTTCGACGAGATGCTCGCGACGGCGCACGGCATGGGCATCCGCGTGATCGTCGACGTCGTCCCGAACCACACCTCGGACCAGCACGCCTGGTTCGTCGAAGCCCTCGCCGCGCCCGAGGGCTCCCCCGCACGTGCTCGCTACCTCTTCCGCGAGGGCAAGGGCGAGAACGGCGAGCTGCCCCCCAACAACTGGCAGTCCATCTTCGGCGGCCCGGCCTGGACCCGCGTGACCGCGGGCGCCGACGCGCACGTCGTGACCGGCGCCGAGGGCGAGGTGCCCGGTCAGTGGTACCTGCACATGTTCGACTCGACCCAGCCCGACCTCGACTGGACCAACCCCGAGGTCCGCGCCGAGTTCGAGGACGTCCTGCGCTTCTGGCTCGACAAGGGCGTGGACGGCTTCCGCATCGACGTCGCGCACGGCATGGTCAAGGCCGACGGCCTGCCCGACTGGGACGGCACCGTCTCGATGGTCGAGGGCACCGACACGGGCGCCCCCGAGGACGGCTCGACCGGCGCCGGCAACTCGGGCCCCATGTTCGACCAGGACGGCGTGCACGACATCTACCGCGCGTGGCACAAGGTCCTCGCCGAGTACGACGGCGACCGCGCCCTCGTGGCCGAGGCCTGGGTCGAGCCGCTCTCGCGCCTCGCCCGCTACGTGCGCCCCGACGAGATGCACCAGGCCTTCAACTTCTCGTTCCTCACCACGGCCTGGGACGCGGCCCCGCTGCGTGCGGTCGTCGCGGCCTCGCTCGACGCGTCCGACGAGGTCGGCGCACCCACGACGTGGGTCCTGTCGAACCACGACGTCGTGCGCCACCCCTCGCGCCTGGGCCTCGCCGAGCCGGGCCTGCGCCCCAACGGGATCTTCGCGCACGAGCCCCAGCCCGACGAGGAGCTCGGTCTGCGCCGCGCCCGCGCCGCGAGCCTGCTCATGCTCGGCCTGCCGGGCAGCTCGTACCTGTACCAGGGCGAGGAGCTCGGCCTGCCCGAGCACACCTCGCTCCCGAACGAGGTCCGCGAGGACCCCGCATTCTTCCGCACCGAGGGCGCCGAGGCGGGTCGCGACGGCTGCCGCGTGCCGCTCCCCTGGGAGGCAGAGGCCCCGGGTCTCGGGTTCGGCCCCACGGGCAAGACCTGGCTCCCCCAGCCCGAGTCGTACAGGACCCTCGCGGCCGACGCGCAGTACGGCGTCGCCGGCTCGACGTTCGAGATGTACAAGGCCGCGCTCGAGATCCGCAAGGCCGAGAACCTCGGCGCGGGCTCGCTCGCCTGGGTCGACGCCTACGCGAACTCCACGGACGTCATCGCGTTCCGCAACGGTGACGTGGTCGTCCTGGCGAACCTGGGCTCCGAGCCCGTCGTCCTGCCCCGCGGCACGCAGGTCCTGGTCGAGAGCGGCCCGACGGTCACCGACCGCAGCGCCGACCCGCAGGTCCGCGTCCCAGCGGACACCACGGTGTGGTTCCGCGCGTGACCCGGTAGCACTGGCGGCTCGACGGCCCGCATGACGACGGCCCGGTGCCGGAGGACGTCCTCCGGCACCGGGCCGTCGTCATGACTGCCGGGTCGTCAGCCGCCGGAGACGCTCAGCTCGGCCTCGCGCAGCTTCTCCTCGAACTCCTCGGAGAGCTCGCGCGAGTCGAGCCAGCCGTACGGCAGGTGGGGCTTCTTGGGCGACCCCGCGCGTCCGCGCTGCCCCTCGGCGGCCTCGCCCGGGTAGGGCTGGTCGAGGTCGAGCGCGTCGAGCTTGCCGCGCAGCTCCTCGAGGGTCGAGACCATCGCGAGGCCCTGACGCGCCTCGCCACCCACCGCGTATCCCTTGAGGTACCAGGCCATGTGCTTGCGCAGGTCGCGCATGCCCTTGCCCTCGTCCCCGCCGAAGTACTCGATCATGAGCTCGCCGTGGCGGTAGACGGTCTCGGCGACCTCACGCAGCCCGGGCGTCACGCGCGCGTCCGAGCCGGAGAAGGCCGCGGCCAGGTCCGCGAAGAGCCAGGGCCGCCCCTGGCACCCGCGCCCGACGACGACGCCGTCGCACCCCGTCTCTCGCACCATGCGCACGGCGTCCTCGGCCGACCAGATGTCACCGTTGCCGAGGACCGGGATCTCGGTCACGGTCTCCTTGAGGCGCGCGATGGCCGACCAGTCCGCGGTGCCGCTGTAGTAGTCGGCGGCGGTCCGCGCGTGCAGGGCCACGGCCGCGACACCCTCGCGCTGGGCGATGAGTCCGGCCTCGAGGTACGTCAGGTGGTCCTCGTCGATGCCCTTGCGCATCTTGATCGTGACGGGCACGCCGTACGGCTCGGCGGCCTTGACCGCGGCACGCACGATCGAGGTGAACAGGTCCCGCTTCCACGGCAGCGCCGAGCCGCCGCCCTTGCGCGTGACCTTGGGCACGGGGCAACCGAAGTTGAGGTCGACGTGGTCAGCCCGGTCCTCGCCCGCGATGATCGTGACCGCGGCGCCGACCGTCGCGGGGTCCACGCCGTAGACCTGGGCCGAGCGGGTCTTCTCGTCGTCCTCGAACGTGACGATGCGCAGCGACTCCTCGTTGCGCTCGACGAGCGCGCGGCTGGTCACCATCTCGGCGACGTACAGGCCCGCGCCGTGCTCGCGGCACAGCCGGCGGAAGGCGGCGTTGGTCACGCCCGCCATGGGGGCCAGGACCACGGGGGTCTCGACGACGTGGGGCCCGATCCGCAGGGGCGGCAGCACGTGTCCGGTTGCGGGCGCCGGGGTCTCGGGCGCACGCGTGGCGTCGGAAAGGGTGGGGAGGGTCACCGGCCCATCCTCCCACCATCACCCCGGATGCCGAAAAACGCTGAGTGCGGAGTTCTTGCGCGACACGCCGGGCGTGTCGCGCAAGAACTCCGCACTCAGCGGTAGATCAGTCCGTGCGTCAGGCGCCGAGGAGGCGCGCTGCCAGGTACGCGGTGACCTGGTCGAGCGCGACGCGCTCCTGCGCCATGGTGTCGCGGTGGCGGATCGTCACGGCCTGGTCGTCGAGCGTGTCGAAGTCGACCGTGATGCAGAACGGCGTGCCGATCTCGTCCTGACGGCGGTAGCGGCGGCCGATCGCCCCGGCGTCGTCGAAGTCGACGTTCCAGAACGTGCGCAGCTCGGCGGCCAGGTCGCGCGCCTTGGGCGAGAGCTGCTCGTTGCGGCTGAGCGGAAGGACCGCGGCCTTGACGGGCGCGAGGCGCGGGTCGAGCCTGAGCACCGTGCGGACGTCGGTGCCGCCCTTCGCGTTGGGCGCCTCCTCCTCGTGGTAGGACTCGACGAGGAAGGCCATGAGCGAACGCGTCAGGCCCGCGGCGGGCTCGATGACGTACGGCACGTACTTCTCGTTCGTGACCGGGTCACGGTAGGTGAGGTCCTTGCCGGAGTGCTCGGAGTGCGTCTTGAGGTCGAAGTCGGTGCGGTTCGCGACGCCCTCGAGCTCGCCCCACTCGGAGCCCTTGAAGCCGAAGCGGTACTCGATGTCCACCGTGCGGGTCGAGTAGTGCGACAGCTTCTCCTTCGGGTGCTCGTAGAGACGCAGGTTGTCGCGGTCGATGCCGAGGTCGACGTACCAGTTGGTGCGCAGGTCGATCCAGTACTGGTGCCACTCCTCGTCCGTCCCGGGCTCGACGAAGAACTCCATCTCCATCTGCTCGAACTCGCGCGTGCGGAAGATGAAGTTGCCCGGCGTGATCTCGTTGCGGAACGACTTGCCGATCTGGCCGATGCCGAACGGCGGCTTCTTGCGGGCCGCGCCGACGACGTTCTGGAAGTTCACGAAGATGCCCTGCGCGGTCTCGGGGCGCAGGTAGTGCATCCCGGACTCGTCCTCGACGGGGCCGAGGTACGTCTTGAGCATCATGTTGAAGTCGCGGGGCTCGGTCCACTGGCCGCGCGTGCCGCAGTTGGGGCACACGATCTCGGCGAGGCCGCCCTCGGGGGCGCGGCCCTTCTTCTCCTCGAACTCCTCGATCATCTGGTCCTCGCGGAACCGCTTGTGGCACGAGAGGCACTCGGTGAGCGGGTCGGTGAAGACGCCGACGTGGCCCGAGGCGACCCAGACCTCGCGCGGGAGGATCACCGAGGAGTCGAGGCCCACCACGTCGTCACGGCTCGTGACCATGGTGCGCCACCACTGCTTCTTGATGTTCTCCTTGAGCTCGGTCCCGAGCGGCCCGTAGTCCCAGGCGGACCGGGTACCGCCGTAGATCTCGCCCGAGGGGAAGACGAACCCGCGCCGCTTGGCGAGGGAGACGACGGCATCGAGTCGAGAAGGCGCAGTGGCCACAGTTGATCACTCCAGGGAATCGTGCGTACCCCGCACGTGGCTTCGTGCGGGACGTTGCGGGACGCCGGTGCCCCGGTCGTCGCTGCGAGGAGGACGGGCCCTGGGCACCAACGTCCCAGGCTACTCGGTCTTTCCCGGCGCGGCGGCGCGCGGCGGGCGGCACGGGGTGAGACGCCGGCCCGACGGCGAGCGGCGCCGTCGGGCCGGCGGGTGCGGCCGGTCGGGGTGTCGGCCAGGCCACACCGACCCTTGTTGACATTCGTTATCAATATCAGTGACGATGGATGCCATGCCCCGCAACCTCTCCCGCTCCCGCGCTGCCCTCGCCACGTCCGTCGCCCTCGCGGCGGCCCTCACCCTGACGGCCTGCGGCTCCGGGGGCGCGTCGGGCGGCGGCGGGTCCGACGACACCGCGGGCGGCGACGCCACGGGCGACACGCAGGTGCTCGCCTCGTTCTACCCCCTGCAGTTCGTGGCCGAGCGCGTGGGCGGCGACCGGGTCTCGGTCTCCAACCTCACGCCGCCCGCCGCGGAACCCCACGACCTCGAGCTCTCCCCCGCCCAGGCCCGCTCGATCGGCACGGCCGACCTCGTGGTCTACCAGTCCGGCTTCCAGGCAGCGGTCGACGAGGCCGTCGAGGCGCGCGACCCGGCGCACCTCGTCGACGCGACCCAGGCCGCGGGTCTCGAGGAGCACCCGGGCGAGTCAACCACCGCCGGAAGCGGCGACGCCGAGGACGAGCACGCCACGCACGACGACCACGCCGACGACGGTCACGACCACTCCTCGGAGGGGGGCCTCGACCCGCACTTCTGGCTCGACCCCGCCCGCCTGGTCCCGGTCGCCGAGCAGGTCGCGGCCGAGCTGACCGCGGTCGACCCCGACGGCGCCGACGAGTACGCGGCCAACCTGGACGCCCTCACGGCCGACCTGACCGCGCTCGACGCCGAGTACGAGGCCGGCCTCGCGAGCTGCGCGAGCCCCTACCTCGTCACGTCGCACGAGGCGTTCGGGTACCTCGCCGAGCGCTACGGGCTCGAGCAGGTCGGGATCACGGGGATCGACCCCGAGGCAGAGCCCTCCCCCGCCCGGCTGCGCGAGGTCGCCGACATCATCCGCGACCACGGAGTGACCACGATCTTCTTCGAGACCCTCACGAGCCCCAAGGTCACCCAGACCCTCGCGCAGGACGTCGGCGTCCAGGCCGCGGTGCTCGACCCGCTCGAGGGCCTGAGCACGGACGGGACCGACTACCTTGGCGTCATGCAGACCAACCTGGAGGCGCTGCGCACCGGCCTGACCTGCGCATGAGCACCTCACCCCTGACGTCTCCGGAAACCCCCACGGCTCCCCCGGCGGTGCCGCCGGCGATCGAGGCCCGCGGCGTGCACGTGCGCCTCGGCAGCAGCGACATCCTGCGCGGCGTCGACCTCACGGTCGCCCGTGGCGAGGTCGTCGCGCTGCTCGGCGCGAACGGCTCGGGCAAGTCGACGCTCGTGAAGTCGCTCGTGGGCATCGTCCCGCTCGCGGCGGGCCACGTCCGGCTGCTCGGCTCCGACCTCGGCCCACGGGTCCCCTGGGCGCACCTGGGCTACGTCCCGCAGCGCGTCTCGGCGCAGACAGGCGTCCCGTCGACCGCCGAGGAGGTCGTCGCCTCAGGACTGCTCCACGGCCGCCGCATCCGCCTGCCGCGCGGCTGGCGTGCCACGGCGCGCGAGGCGCTCGACCGTGTCGGCCTCGCCGACCGGGCGCAGAGCGCCGTGCACGAGCTCTCGGGCGGCCAGCAGCAGCGGGTGCTCATCGCCCGCGCGCTGGCACGCAGCCCCGAGCTGCTCATCCTCGACGAGCCCGTCGCGGGGGTCGACCAGCCCAGCCAGGAGGCGTTCGCCGCGACGCTCACCGAGCTCACGCGCGGTGGCATGACGGTCCTGGTCGTCCTGCACGAGCTGGGCGCGCTCGCGCCCCTCATCCAGCGGTGCGTGGTCCTGCGCCACGGCCTCGTGGTGCACGACGGCGAACCGCCGCACGCCACGGCCGCGCACGCCGGACCGGACCACGAGCACCTGCACCCGCACGGGGACGACGCCGAACGCGGCACCTCCACCGGGATCGACATGGGCCTGACCGACGCCCCGCTCACGCACCACACCCCGACCCCCGCCCGCATCGACCGTGGAGCCGCCTCGTGAACGCCCTCGACGAGCTGGTCGTGATGCTCACCGACCCCTTCATGCAGCGCGCGCTGATCGCGGCCGTGCTGGTGGGCGTGACCGCGCCGGTCATGGGGACCTACCTCGTGCAGCGCAAGCTGTCGCTGCTCGGCGACGGGATCGGGCACGTCGCCCTCACGGGCGTGGCCCTGGGCTGGCTCGTCGGCGGCGCCATGGGCGTCGTGCCCGACGACGCGCTCGCTATCCCCGGCGCGGTCGTCGCTGCCGTGATCGGCTCGGTGGTCATCGAGATCGTGCGTGAGCGCGGCCGCACGAGCGGCGACGTGGCGCTGGCCCTGATGTTCTACGGCGGCATCGCGGGCGGCGTGCTGCTGATCGGCGTCGCCGGGGGCAGCTCGGGCAACCTCATGCAGTACCTGTTCGGCTCGATCTCGAGCGTCTCCCCGACCGACCTGTGGCTGACCCTGGTCCTGGGCGTGCTCATCCTCGCGGTCGGCATGGGGCTGCGCGCCGCGCTGTTCGCCGTGAGCTACGACGAGGAGTTCTCGCGGGCCTCGGGACTGCCCGTGCGGGCCCTGAACATCGCGATCGCCGTCATCGCGGCCCTGACCGTGACCGTGGCCATGCGCGTGGTGGGTCTGCTGCTCGTGAGCGCGCTCATGATCGTGCCCGTCGCGATCGCGCAGCTCGTGACGATCTCGTTCCGGCGGACCATGGCGCTGGCCATGGTGATCGGCGTCGTGGTCTGCGTGGTCGGGCTGTCCGTCACGTACTGGCAGACTCTGTCCCCGGGGGCCACGATCGTCGTCCTGGCGATCGCCCTCTACGCGGTCGTGGCGGTCGCGCGACCCGTGCTCGTGCGGCGCAGGCCGCGCACGGCGCACGACCCGCACCCCGACATCCCCGACGACGTCCACGTGGAAGGTGGCGAGCGATGCAGCGCATGACCCGTCAACGGGCAGCGGTCTCCGAGGCTCTGGAGGACCTGCCCGACTTCCGCAGCGCGCAACAGCTCCACGAGCTGCTGCGCGCTCGCGGCGATGCCGTGGGTCTGGCGACGGTCTACCGGACCCTGCAGACCATGGCCGACGGCGGCGACGTCGACGTCCTGCGCACCGAGGACGGCGAGAACCTGTACCGCAAGTGCGAGCGCACCGAGCACCACCACCACCTGGTGTGCCGCTCGTGCGGCACGGCGGTCGAGATCGACGGCCCGACCGTCGAGACCTGGGCCTCCCAGGTGGGCGCCGTCCACGGCTTCACGGACATCCAGCACACGATCGAGCTGTTCGGCACGTGCGAGGCGTGCCGCTCCCAGCAGACGTCGTGAGCACCCCCCTCCTCCTGGGCCCGACGGCGTCGCTCGCCTCCGCGCCGCACCTCGCGCAGGAGGTCGTCACGGCAGCCGACGGGTCGACGGGGATCTTCACGATCGACGGGGTCCCGTACTGGATCATCTACGCCGCGGCCTTCGCGATCGTGTTCGTCCGCGCGCAGGCCACGTACTGGGTCGGTCGCGGCGTGGCCCGCGGCACGGGCAACACCCGTTGGGCCCAGCGCCTCGAGGGCGAACGTGCTCAGCGGGCGATCGCCACGATCAACAGGTGGGGGCCCATCGCGGTCACGTTGTCGTTCTTCACGGTCGGGGTCCAGACCGTCATCAACCTGACGGCGGGCTACACCCGCATGCGGCTCCCGCGCTACCTCGCGGCGCTGCTCCCGGGGTGCGCCATCTGGGCCGCCATCTGGACGACCGTCGGGATCGCGGCGTTCAACACGGCCGTGCTGCTCGCAGCCGGGAGCCCCGTCGGCCTGGCCGTGCTCGTGCTGCTCGTCGTCGGGCTCGTGGCGTGGATCCTCGTCGCCTCACGGCGTCGCCGTGCCCGTGCCGCGCAGGGCGACCAGGACGCCGCGACCCTCGCGTCGCCGTCGGGCCGCGACGACGGCCCGGCCGCGACCGAGGCGACGGACGCACCGCCCCGGACGACCGGGAGCAACCCGTTCGGCGACGTGGCGGACCTGCTGCTCGAGGCGCCCGACGAGGACACGAACGTGCGTCGCACGCATGGCGACACCACACCGGACCCCTCGGCCACGCCCACCGACACCGAGCGCGGCTGACCCTCTCAGGAGATCTCGGTCGCGCTCTCGTCGGGCTCGCCCACGCAGAACTGGTTGCCCTGCGGGTCCGCGAGCACCGACCACCGGTAGCCGGGGATCGTGTGCTCGGCGACCAGCGAGGCACCGTCGGCCAGCAGTCGCGAGACCTCTGCCGCGCGGTCTGCGGTCGACGCGTCGAGGTGGATCTTGTTCTTGCCGGGCGTCGGGTCCTCGACCTTCTGGAAGCCCAGGACAGGCCCCTTGCCCTCCTGCGGGGGGACGACCTCGAGGAACCAGCCGTCGGCCTCGTCGATCACCTTCCCGCCCGTCTGCCGGGCCCACCACTGCGCCAGAGGGCGCGGGTCGGTCGAGTCCACCGTGACCATACCGATCGAAAGTGTCATACCCGGCAGGGTAGCGAGGGACACCGACACGCGCAGACCGTCGAGGCCCGCGCGTCAGAGGGTGTCAGGGGATCTCGGTCGACTTGTCGATCGCCCCGCCGTAGCGCCGGTCACGACTCGCGTACTCCTCGACCGCGCGCCACAGGCTGCGCCGGTCGACGTCCGGCCAGTGCTCGGGCAGGAAGACCATCTCGGCGTACGCGGCCTGCCAGATCATGAAGTTCGACGTGCGCTGCTCCCCCGAGGACCGCACGAACAGGTCCACGTCCGGCAGGTCCGGCTCGTCGAGGTACTTCGCGACCGTCTTCTCGGAGACCTTCCTCGGGTCGAGCCGGCCCGCCGCGACCTCCTGGGCGATCGCCTGCGCCGCGTCCGCGATCTCGGCACGCCCGCCGTAGTTCACGCACATCGTCAGGGTGCACGTGTCGTTGTCCTTGGTCAGCCGCTCAGCGTCCTCGAGCTCCTTGATGACCGAGCCCCACAGGCGCGGGCGACGCCCCGCCCAGCGCATGCGCACGCCCCAGCTGCTCATCTCGTCGCGGCGGCGGCGGATCACGTCCCGGTTGAACTGCATGAGGAAGCGGACCTCCTCGGGCGAACGCTTCCAGTTCTCGGTCGAGAACGCGTACGCCGAGACGTGCTTGACACCGATCTCGATCGCGCCCGCCACGACGTCGAGCAGCGCGGCCTCGCCCGCCTTGTGCCCCTCGGTGCGCGGGAGCCCCCGCTCGTTGGCCCACCGGCCGTTGCCGTCCATGACGATCGCGACGTGGTTCGGCACGAACCGGGCCGGGATGTTCGGCGCCGTGGCCCCCGACGGGTGCGGCGGCGGCGGTTGGATCGGTCGCCCCATCAGGCCTCTCCCCCGGCCCGCGAGGTACCCGCGTCGTCTCGTTCCACCATCCGCAGTGATCGCAACGTTCTCTCCAGGTGATATTGGCTGTAGGCGGCCACAAGGCCGCTGGCTTCCTTGCGGTGGCGCACGTCCGAGGCGTCCGCCACGTCCCACTCGCCCGCGAGCAGCGCCGCGAGCAGGGAGAAGGTCTCGGGAGCCGGGGACGTCGATCCCGGCGGCCTGCACCGCGAGCAGACCGCCCCGCCCAGGGCCACCGCGAACGACCGGTGCGGGCCGGGCTCGCCGCAGCGCGAGCAGTCGGTGAAGCTCGGTGCCCACCCCGCGACCGCGAAGGCGCGCAGGAGGTACGAGTCGAGCACGAGGCCGGGTGCGTGCACGTGCCCGGCGAGCGACCGCAGGGCTCCGGCGAGCAGCCAGAACTGCTGGACGGCGGGCTCCCTCTCGGCCTCGACGAGGCGCTCGGCCGTCTCCAGCATCGCGGCTCCCGCGGTGTACAGACCGTAGTCCTCGCAGATCGCACGCGCGTAGGGCCCCACCGTCTCCGCCTGCGTCACGACGTCGAGCGACCTGCCCACGTGGAGCTGGACGTCGACGAACATGAACGGCTCGAGGCGCGCCCCGAAACGCGAGGACGTGCGGCGCACCCCCTTGCCCACGGCCCGGACCTTGCCGTTCTCGCGCGTGAGCAGGGTGACGATGCGGTCCGCCTCACCCAGCTTCTGGGCGCGCAGGACGATCGCTTCGTCTCGGTAGAGGACCACACCCCCATTGTCCGTCATGCCACCGACGTCCCGGTGCACGTCTCGTGCCCGCTGAGTGCGGAGTTCTTGCGCGACACGCCCGGCGTGTCGCGCAAGAACTCCGCACTCAGCGGAAGGGCAGGGTCAGACCGCGGAGCGCTCCGCACGGTTCACGGCCGAGACGATCGCCTTGAGCGAGGCCGTGGTGATCGACGGGTCGATGCCGACCCCCCACAGGACGTCGTCGCCCACCTGGCACTCGACGTACGCGGCAGCCGTCGCGTCGCCGCCCTCCGAGAGCGCGTGCTCGGCGTAGTCCAGCACGCGGACCTCGACGCCGACGTGCGCGATCGCGTCGACGAACGCCGCGACCGGTCCGTTGCCCGACCCCTCGAGCGTCAGGAGCTCGCCACGGTCCAGCACGTCGACGGCCAGGGTGTCCGGGCCGTCCTCCGACGACACCGCACGGGTCCCGCGCAGCGCCAGCCGGCCCCACTGCTCCAGGCCCGACTCGGGGGCGGCCGGCAGGTACTCGTCCGAGAAGATCCGCCAGATGTCGTCGCCCGTGACCTCCTGCCCGCCCGCGTCCGTGAACGCCTGGACGACGCGCGAGAACTCGATCTGCAGCCGGCGCGGCAGGTCCAGGTGACGCTCGGACTGCAGCAGGTACGAGATGCCGCCCTTGCCCGACTGCGAGTTGACGCGGATCACGGCCTCGTACGACCGGCCCACGTCCTTGGGGTCGATCGGCAGGTACGGCACGCCCCACACCAGGTCGTCGACGCCCTTGCCCGCAGCCTCGGCCTCCGCGGCCATGGCGTCGAGGCCCTTCTTGATCGCGTCCTGGTGCGAGCCCGAGAACGCGGTGAAGACCAGGTCCCCCGCGTACGGGTGCCGCTCGTGCACGGCGATCTGGTTGCAGTGCTCGACCGTGCGACGGATGCGGTCCATGTCGGAGAAGTCGATCTCGGGGTCGATGCCCTGGCTGAACAGGTTCATGCCGAGAGTCACCAGGCAGACGTTGCCCGTGCGCTCGCCGTTGCCGAACAGGCAGCCCTCGATGCGGTCCGCACCGGCCTGGTAGCCCAGCTCCGCAGCGGCCACGGCCGTCCCGCGGTCGTTGTGCGGGTGCAGCGACAGGACGACGTTCTCACGGTGGGCGAGGTGGCGGTTCATCCACTCGATCGAGTCGGCGTAGACGTTGGGCGTCGCCATCTCGACCGTCGCGGGCAGGTTGATGATGACCTTGCGGTCGGGCGTCGGCTCGAAGACCTCGATGACCTCGTTGCAGATCTCGACCGCGAACTCGAGCTCCGTGCCCGTGTACGACTCGGGCGAGTACTCGTAGAAGACCGTGGTCTCCGGGATGGTCTCCTCGAACTTGCGGCACAGCTTCGCACCGTTCACCGCGATCGCGACGATGCCCTCACGGTCCGTGCGGAAGACCACGTCACGCTGGAGCCGCGACGTCGAGTTGTACAGGTGCACGATCGCCTGCTTCGCCCCGCGCAGCGACTCGTACGTGCGGGCGATCAGGTGCTCGCGGGACTGCGTCAGGACCTGGATCACGACGTCGTCCGGGATGTGCCCCTCCTCGATGAGCAGGCGCACGAAGTCGAAGTCCGTCTGCGAGGCGGACGGGAAACCGACCTCGATCTCCTTGTAGCCCATGTCGACGAGCAGCTGGAACATCTTCAGCTTGCGCTCGGCGTTCATGGGCTCGATCAGCGCCTGGTTGCCGTCACGCAGATCCACCGCGCACCAGCGCGGGGCCTTCTCGATGCGCTTGTCCGGCCACGTCCGGTCCGGCAGCGACACGTCGAACTGCTGGTGGAAAGGCTCGTACTTGTGCACGGGCATACCGGACGGCTGCTGTGCCGAACGGGTGCTGGTCTCGGGAGTCTGGGCCGTGGTGCTCATCATGTCCTTCGCGATCTCTTCGTCGGTGCTGTTCAGCCGGCACACCAGACCACCGCGACGAGGATGCGGCCTAGAGGGCCTCGTCGCGGCAACGAAGGAGGAGCAGCTGAGTCACGTGCACGCTGCCACTGTACTCCCGTCCGGCGCGATGGTCAGGGACGTCCCGGTGGACGACACGCGAGAGGCGAGCCGACGGCGTCACTCGCGTGGCGCCGTCGGCCCGCCTCAGCGCGGGACCACCAGAGCGGTCAGCGGCGCGAACGCAGCGCCGCGTCGACCGCGGGGTCGCCCAGGTTGCCGAGCCACTCGAGCAGCGCGGGGTACGTCGACGGGTTCGCAGCGACCTGGGGCCGCAGGTGCGGCGCCTCCTGGACGATCTGCGCGAGCACCTCGAGCGGCGTGGACGGGTCCAACGCCTGCGCTGCGCTGAAGCCGGCCGGCTGCGGGTCCTGGTACGGCGGCAGGACCGCGGTGTCCCCCACGGACTGGGCCGCGTAGCCGGGGCGGGCCGCGTAGCCCGAGCGCTCGGGCACGACCGGCTGCACCGGGTGCGAGGACGAGCCTCCCTGCGCGGGCAGGACCTGCGTCGGCTGGTACTGCTCGACCGGGCGGACCGTCTGCGGCCGAGGGTCCTGCCGGACCGGTTGCGTCGGCTCCTGGCTCGGCTGGTACCGGACCTGCTGCACGGGCTGGGACTGCTGCGCCTGGGCCGGTGCCTGGGCGGGCGTAGGGCGCGACGGGGCAGCGAGCGGGTCGGGCTCGTGCTCGCCCGCCTCGGGACCGTAGCCGTCCGGACCGGTCGCGTAGCTGCCGCTGCCGTACGGACCCGCGACCGGCTCGCGCGCGGGCTTGGGGCGGGCCGGGCGCGGCGCGGGCGGCTGCCAGACGTACGCGCTCGGGGCGGCGTCCGACCCGATCGGCGACGCGGGCCGGTTCTCCGCGAAGTGAGTCCTGACCTCGGCCGGGACCGTGAGCGCGAACACCACGAGGAGGGGCAGCCCGTAGGCGAGCAGCAGGAGCGACGTCCCGAACCCCGCACCGGGCTGGTTCGTCGCGACGATCAGCAGGACGATGCCGAGGATCGCGACGACGCCCGCCGCCCCCAGCGCGAGCGTCCGCCCGGACACCGCGTCCCGCGCGAGCGACCGACGGGCCACGAACGCTGCACCCGCGGAGAGCAGCCCGAACACGATCGACAGGATCAGGACCGACCCTCGACCGCCGTCCGCGAGCGTGAGGACGCCGGACAGCGCGGTCCCGACCGCGACGACCACCACGAGGTCGAGCGTGTGCACCGCGACCGCGACCCAGGTCGAGACGGGCGACGACGGCGAGGCCGTGGTGCGGGCGAGAGCGGGCGACGACGCGACCGCTGCCGCGGCCGGGACCAGCAGCAGCCCGAACTGCCCGAGCGCGAAGGAGTCGAAGCTGACCAGCACGTTGCTGGTGTTGAGCACGAACAGGACCACCAGGGCGACCCCCAGCCCGACGAGCACCAGACGCCAGGCCTCGTCACGTCGCACGATCCCCCACACCGGCCACCCGACGAGCGCCACGGTCACGGCCCCGGCGACGAGGAACCGGAGCGTCAGCAGGGCGGACACCCCCAGGGAGAAGGTCAGGAGGAAGGCGATCAGGGCACCGACGACCGCCACGCCGGCGATCACCGTCAGGATCGACGACCACAGTCGTGACGCCGCACCGTCCTGCTCGACCGGACCGAGCTCTGCCTGCCGCGGCTGAGCCGCGAGGAGCGCGCCCGCGAGGCCGAGCGAGAGCGCCGTCCCGACGCCGCCCCACCCGTTGTCGACCGACCGGTTCACCAGGTCCAGGACGACGTAGACCGCAGCCAGGAGCACGTACGGGGCGTTCGCGACGAGGCGCGCGAGGCGGGTCGTGTGCACCGTCCACGTCGTGGGGAGAGCGCCGGTCCGCGCCAGGTACGGCAGGGCGAGCGAGAGGAGCGAGACGACCGTGACGAGGATGACCTCGAGCTTGTCCGACGCCTTGTGCCCGGCGTCCCACGGCATGGTGAGCGAGACGAAGAGGAGCAGTGCCGCCACGCCGTCCCGCACGTAGTCGCTCACAGGGATGCCGACGAACGGGTTGCTCCCGGCAGCCGGTCCCGGCCCCTGCGCGGCACCACCCGCCGGCTCGGCGACGGACACCTTCGCGGCCCCGCCCGACGACGGGGCCTCCTCGGCCCCTTCCGCAGGAGTCCGTGGCAGCTGATCGGGGCCGGGCCCGGGGTCGGTCTCGTTGGTCATCGCGCTCTCCCTACAGATCACCCCGGGCTCGGTGGCGGTCGAGCACCGGATCAGGCCACGACGGCCCCGTCAGTTTCTACCGGTAGATCACCGATGGCTCAAGTCTCCCACTCTGCCCCTGCGCGTCCCGCGCCCCAGTCGCACGACCTCGGTCCTCGTCACGGCGAACAGCACCCCCTGCGCGGAGACGACCTCGTAGTAGTCCCCGTCGAGCGTCGTGCGCCACTCGGTGCGTCCGTCGAAGAGACTCACCGACAGGATGCTCGTCGAGGCGCCGTCCGTCTCGCCGAGCTCGTCGCCGACGGTCGCCAGCAGCACGGAGTCCCCGTCGGTGAACGCCCGGACGATCTCCGCGGGCAGCCAGCGCTGCCACACCTCGCGGCCCGTCCTGGTCTCGAGCGCGATCAACCGCGACCCCGACTCCATCACGACGACGTCGTCCGTCTGGAGCCAGAGGACCTCGGGCCACTCCTCCCGGTGCCACAGCCGGTGCCCTGTGCTCGCGTCGTACCCCGTGAAGCCGGGCATCCGGACCACGAGCACCCGAGGAGGCCCCCCGTCGGCGACGTGGGGCACGAACGGCTCCCCAGCCATGCTGAACCGCGGCCGACCGTCCGGCCCGACCACGTCCACCCGGTCCTCCTGCCCGGCCTGTCGGTCGTCGACCACCCTGGCCGTCGACCCTCCCGGGAGCCCGCCCTCGCGCAACCAGCCGGGTGCCTGCGCACCGGCGTGCTCGGCGGACGGCTCCCCCTCCGTTCCGAAGGTCTCCGACGCGTCACCGGAGCGGACGTGCAGCCGCCCGCGCGTCGCGACCAGGCCGAGACCTTCGACGGGTGTGTCTCCCGAGGAGGTCTCCACCCCCGTCGACCGGACCGCGTCCCCGGGAGCCGGCGCCGTGTCGACGGTGCGGACCCGCTCGACGGCCCCGTCGAGCGCGCCCTCCCACGTCACGACCACGCCGTCCGGCCCGCGGCCCGCGGTCGCGACGCGCCCTCCCGCGAGCGGCGTGGCCGCCTCGACACCGTCGGGCAGCACCCGGGTCCCGACGACCTGCCCGGCCCGGTCGAGAACCGTCACGAGGAAACCGAACCCGTCGTCGTGGGGGCCGACCCCGCCCGACGCGCCCCGGTCCGTGACGCACACGAGCGGCGCACCGCGCACGGCAGGGTCGAGGAGGTCGGGCCCGCACACCGTCGTCCCGGGTGGGAGGCGGGCGGTCCACAGCTCGTCGCCCGTGGCGACGTCCCGCGCCGTCACCGTCCCCTCGGGTCCGGTGAGCACCACCTGCCCGTCGACGGCCGCGGGAATCCCCCCTCCTGTCGGGGCCCGCCACAGGGTCGTGGGCTCGGAGGCCACGGGCCAGAGCCCGCCGACCTGCGCGGCCACCCGGTCGGCGCGCACCCGTTCCACGACCACCCCGACCGCGAACGACGCTCCCACGCCGCCGACCAGGAGGGCCACGGCGAGGACCACGCGACCCGTCGGGCGTCTCGCGCGGACGCGCTCGCCGGGTGTTCCAGACCCTGCGGCGGCCGTGTCCCCTCGGTCCGCTCCGGCGCCCCTCGTCGCCCGTCCGACGGCGTCCGTCCGCCCCGCGTCGAAGTCGTCGTCGAGCTCGGCCACCTCGACCAGCTCGACGGCGTGGGCGTCATGCTCACGACGTCGTGGAGCCACGTCTCCACGGTAGTCCCGATGCGCCGACCGGGCGGGGCGGGAGGCGCCTCAGAACACGGGGTGGGCCGCACAGGACGACGGGACCGGTCAGCCGATGCCGAGCACGTCGCCGTCGGAGGTCCCGACGACGAGCGTCCCGTCGACGCCGGCCGCCCAGACCACGGAGTCCGCGAAGTCCTTCACCCACACCTCGTGCCCGGAGCCCACGGCGATCGCCGTGAGTCGCATCCCACCCGTCGGGCTGCTCTCGACGAGGTACAGGTCCGTGCCGTCCGTGTGTGCCGAGGCGAAGCTCCGTACGCCGGGGGCCTCCCAGAGCTGGGCTCCCGACCGCAGGTCGACCGCTCGCAGGCGACCGGCGTCCGACAGGATGCCGACGTCACCCACCCGGGCGAGCGGGGCGTCGAGCCTCCCCTCGCTCTCCCACAGGATCCGACCGGTCTCCGCGTCGAGCGCCGCCAGCCGCGGCGCGTCGATCGCACCGGAGCTGTCCATGACTCCTCCACCGGCGGCCACGAGGAGGGCGCCTGCCGGCGTGCCGTCCGTCGCTCCGAACTCCTGGACCCGTCCCTGAGCGACGAAGGCCTCGTTCCCGTCGGGGTCGAGGACGGACGACGTGCCGTCGAGCCGGTGGACGACCGACCGGCCGTCCCCCAGCACCGTGGTCCACGAGTCGCGCACGCCCTCCGGCTGCACGTCTCCCTCGGCATCGAGCGTCGTGCTGACACCCGCGCCGTCCAGCAAGAGCAGGTCCCCGGTTCCCCACAACCCCACGTGGTCGCCGTGCTCGCCGTCCTGGTCACGGACCGCCGCGACCTCCCTCGACCAGCGCGGCTCCCCCGTGGCCAGGTCCTGCAGGTCCACCACGACCTGGTCGCCCTTCCCCCACCGCACCGTGACCAGCCCGTCCGCGAAGACCTCGGCCCCCAAGGTCCCCTCTCCGAACACGTGGGACGACGTGACGTCACCGGTCGTCGTGTCCAGCACCTCGAGGCCCACGAGATGTTCCTCGAAGGCCGTCTCGCTGAAGAGCGAGGTCTGTCGGAGCACGAACGTCGTACAGATCAAAGGCCCCGTCATGCTCGGCCACTGACCGCTGCCCGCGCACTCCGTCCGCCTCGTCCCCGGGGCCACCGACCCGAACGACGACGAGGCGCGCCACAGCTCCTCGCCCGTCACCGGGTCGAAACCCGTCACGTCGGGACCCGCCACCACGATGGTCCCGTCGACCACGACGGGCGGGGACCATGGCGTCACCGACGCATCCGATCCGACCGCGCCCGGTTCAATTCTCCACAGCACGCTCGCGTCCGGACCCAGCGGCCTGACGCCCCCTGCGACGACGACCCGTTCGAGGCGCGCGGACTCGTTCATCGAGCCACGGACGAAGCCGACGACGAGGAGGACGACGACCGCGAGGCCGGTCCCCACGAGGAGACGAGTCCGGTTCGACCACGGTCGACGCACGAGCGGCTCCTCCGTGGGCGGCGCGTCACCTGCCGAGCCCTGCGGCGCCAGACCGTCGGCCGACCGCCGGGCGTACGCTCCGCCGTCGGGCACCTCACGACGGACCGGCGGGCCGGACGGCCCCGGCTCCTCCAGGTCGTCGACCTCCTCGATCGCGAGGACGCGCACGCGCGAAGCCGCTGAGTCCCGCGAACGTCGTCCCATGGGACGACCCTAGACGGCGGGCGTCAGATGCCGAGCTGGTACACGCCCCAGTACGCGAGCGTCACGAGCAGGATCGTCGACCCCGCGACGGTCGCCCACAGCGTCGTGCGGGCGCCGACACCGGTCGCCGGGCGCACCACGACGCCCCCGCCCGAGGCGTCGACCGCCTTGCGCGCCGTCCGCAGGTCCGACAGGCGGTTGAGGAGGAACGCGGCCGCGACGACGGTCGCCAGGCCCAGCAGGCGCACCGCGACCCATCCGCCCTGGACCACCCACGCGTCCGTCTGGTAGTCGAGCGCGAGCCTCGCGACCGAGACCAGGTACACGACGAGGCCCACCATGGTCGCGACGGACCCGACCGCGAGGCCCACGAGCGGCCACCGAAGACCCCCGGCGAGCCGTCCCGCCGGGCGCGGCGTGCGGTGCAGCCTGCGCGCCACGCCCGTCACGAGCCACACGAGCGGACCGACCACGAGGAGCGCACCACCCACGATCACGAAACCGATGACGATGTCACCGTTCCCGTACCACCGCGGGTTGGGCACGGCCGAGGCGAGATAGAGCTGGTTCGGCTGCCCCCCGGCCACGGTCGGGGCGGCGTCCGCCGTACCCATGAGCCCCTGGACCCACGCCGAGACGTCGCGCGCGAACTCCGGCACGAGGACGTCGTCGATCTTGATGCCGTGGTTCGCACCCTCGTAGTAGCGCACCGTCACGTCGTGGTTCCCGTTCGCACCGGCCTCCGCGATGATGCGCAGCGCACCCTGCTCGATCGGCATCGACGGGTCGGCCGTGCCGTAGACCACGAGGGTCGGGACGTCGAGGCGCGCGAGATAGGGCGTGACGTCGAAGTCGGCGTACTCGAACCCTCCCCCCGGCATCTCCATGCCCACGGCCCGCGGGATCGCCCGGAAGACGCCCTGCGGCACCCCCGTGTTGCGCAGGTAGGAGTCGACGGCGAAGCCCGCCTGCTGCCGTGGCGGCACGACGGGCGCCGAGACCATGACGAGGAACGAGACGTCCGGGTCCTGGTCCACCAGGACCGGCGCGATCCACGTGCCCTCCGACTCGGCGTACAGCCCCACCCGGCCGGGGTCCACCGCGGGCCGGGTCCGCAGGAGCTCCACCGAGTGCTGGTAGTCCGACGCCATGTCGACGTAGTCGCGGTGCCGCGTCGTGTACGTGTCGAGCCGCTTGGAGGGCACGAGGGTCACGACGCCGGCGCTCGCCATCTCGGTCGCGACCTCGACGAACGCCTCGTCCGCCGCCCCCGTCCCCGCACCATGGACGAACACCACGCCGGGGCGCCCCTCGGGGGCGTCGACCGGCTCGCGCACGATCCCGTCGACGCTCGTCCCGTCGAGCCGGATGACGACCGGGGTCTCCGTGACCTCGTAGGTCCCCACGGGCTGGACGTCGGGCCCCTGCCCGCCGATCGTCGTGTCCGACGTCGTGGGTTCGAGATGTTCGGTGACCGGCACGGGCGACCACTGGGGTCCGGTGACGGCCCCCACGAGGGCCAGGCCGATCGCGAGAGCGGCGCTCGTCGCCGCGGTACGGAAGATCACGACGGCATCGTCTCTCGCGAACGAGGCCACCCACCCTGGGGATGGCCCGACGTCGGGCGGGGGTACACCCTAGAACCCGAGCCGGCGCAGCTGCTTGGGGTCGCGCTGCCAGTCCTTGGCGACCTTGACGTGCAGGTCGAGGTACACGCGCGCGCCGAGCAGCGCCTCGATGCCCTTGCGGGCCTCTGTCCCGACATGGCGAAGGCGTGAGCCTCCGCGGCCGATGATGATCGCCTTCTGGCTGTCGCGCTCCACGAAGAGGTTGACGCGCACGTCCAGGAGCGGCGGCCGGCCGGTCTCCGGGTTGCCGGACCCCTCGCGCGGCACGATCTCGTCGACGACCACGGCCAGGCTGTGCGGCAGCTCGTCACGCACACCCTCCAGGGCCGCCTCACGGACGAGCTCGGCGACCATCACGGCCTCGGGCTCGTCGGTCAGCTCGCCACCGGGGTACAGCTCGGGGCCCGGCGGCAGGTGCTTGATCAGCACCTCCTCCAGGGTCTCGACCTGGAAGCCGTCCTTGGCCGAGACCGGCACGATGTCCTGCCACTCGCCGAGCTGGTCCACCGCGAGAAGGTGCTTCGTCAGGGTCTCCCGGTCCACCAGGTCGGCCTTGGTCACGACCGCGACGACCGGGGTCGGCCGCCGGCCCTTCATCAGGTCCGCGAGCTGGGCCGCGATGTACTTGTCCCCCGGGCCCACCTTCTGGTCCGCGGGGAGGCAGAACGCGATGACGTCGACCTGCGCGAGGGTCTCTCGGACCAGGTCGTTGAGCCGCTCGCCGAGGAGCGTGCGCGGACGGTGGAGCCCGGGCGTGTCGACGAGGATGAGCTGTGCGTCGGGCCGGTGCACGATGCCACGGATCGTGTGGCGGGTCGTCTGCGGCCGCCCGGACGTGATCGCGACCTTCTGCCCGACCAGGGCGTTCGTGAGCGTGGACTTGCCCGCGTTGGGCCGTCCGACGAAGCACGCGAAGCCTGCCTTGTGCTCTGCTGCTGCGTGGTCGTTCTGGGTCACCGGTGTGCTTCTCTCTCGTTCGACTCTCCCGCGCGACGCGGGGTGTCACTGGTCCGCCCGGCACGCTCCGCGCGCTCGGGGGGCTTCTGGTGGTCTCGGTGGCCGCGCTCGCGCGGGTCGGTGCGTTCGCTCATCTCGGTGCTCGACGACGCCGCCGGCTCGTCCCGGTCCTCACGGTCGGCGACGGCGGCGCACACGAGCACGGTCGAGAGCTGCTTGCGGCGCCCCTCGACCCGTTCACCCGTCATGTGCACGCCCTGAGCCTCGGCGGTCGACCCGGGCAGCGGGACCTTGCCGAGCGCCTTGGACAGCAGGCCCCCGACGGTGTCGACGTCGTCGTCCTCGATGTCGCGGCCGAAGAGCTCTCCGAGCTCGTCGAGGGGAAGGCGAGCGGGCACCCTGAAGGTCCCGTCCCCCAGGTCCTCGACCTCGGGACCGGTCCGGTCGTGCTCGTCGGTCAGCTCCCCGACGATCTCCTCGAGCGCGTCCTCGATCGTCACGAGACCCGCGACTCCCCCGTACTCGTCGACCACCATCGCGATGTGCGACGCCGAGGCCTGCATCTCGCGCAGGAGGTCGTCGACCGGCTTCGACTCGGGCACGAAGATCGCCGGACGGGCGACGTCCTCGACGCGTCGCGACGCCGCGTCCGGCGAGGCGTGCACGACCTTGACGACGTCCTTGAAGTAGACGACGCCCACGAGGTCGTCGACCGACGTCCCCGTGACCGGCAGCCGCGAGAACCCCGATCGCAGGAACAGGGCGAGCGCCTTCGACAGGGGCGTCGACGCGGGGGTCGTGATCATGTCGGTGCGCGGCACCATGACCTCGCGCGTGAGGGTGTCGCCGAGCTCGAAGACGGAGCGGATCATCTCGCGCTCCTCCTCCTCGATGATCTCGGACTCGTTGACGCGATCGACCATGTCCCGCAGCTCGCGCTCGTACGGCCCGTCGGCCTCGTCCCGCGAGGCCGAGGCCCGTACCAGCCAGCCCGTCAGGGCGACCGCCGGCTTCAGGACTCCCGACAGGGCCACGAGCACCCGCACCGGGTGCTGACGCCCCAGGGCACGCGGCGCGACCCGCGCGAAGCCCAGCGCGACGAGGACCGAGAACAGCAGAGCTGCGAGCAGCGCCTGCCACCAGTCGTCGAGCCACGCCAGGACGAGCAGCGTCACGCAGGCGGCCGCCAGCATCTCGGCGACCACGCGCACGAACGCGAGCGACGCCGCGGTGCGGGGAGGGTCCTCGGTCAGCGCCTGGACCCGTCGCACCCGGGCCACGCGCGGCGGGAGCGGGCCGGCCGCCCCACCGCCGTGCGCGCCGGACGCGGCTCCCTCGACCTCTGCGGCCACCTCGCCCACCGCCGCACGCGTGACACGCATGACCGCCGCCTCGCCCGCACCGAGCGCCCCCGCGAGGACGACCGCGACGACCGCGAGGACCAGCAGCAGCGCGACGGGGACCTCGGTCATCGGCTGGCGAGGAAGGTCAGGAGCAGCTTGCGCTGCAGCGCGAACATCTCCTTCTCCTCCTCGGGCTCGGCGTGGTCGTAGCCGAGCAGGTGGAGGATGCCGTGCGTCGTGAGCAGGAGCATCTCCTCGGCCGTCGAGTGGCCGGCCGTGACCGCCTGCTGCGCGGCGACCTCGGGGCACAGCACGATGTCGCCCAGCTCGCCCGCGGGCGTCACGTCCCCGTCGCGCCCGGGACGCAGCTCGTCCATGGGGAACGACAGGACGTCCGTGGGTCCGGGCTCGTCCATCCAGCGCACGTGCAGCTCTGCCATGACATCGGACTCGACGAACCGGATGCCGAGCTCGCTCTGGGGGTGGACGTGCATCGCGTCCAGGACGTAGCGCGCGAGGGCCGCGAACTCCGCCTCGTCGACCTCGTAGCCGGACTCGTTGTTGATCTCGACGCTCATCAGCGTGCCCCTTGCTCTCGTTGGTCTCGTGTGTCTCGTGGTCGCTCCCGGCGGGAGGCCCCGCCGCGCCCGGCACCGTGCGCGTGGCCTCCGCCGTCGCGCGCAGGTCGCGCGGTGCTCACGTCCCAGCGCGCGTACGCGTCGATGATGTCGCTCACGAGGCGGTGCCGCACGACGTCCGTGGAGGTCAGGCGGCAGAACTCGATGTCGTCGACGCCGGTCAGGACGTCCTCGATGACCCGCAGGCCCGACGGCGTCCCACCCGGCAGGTCGACCTGCGTCACGTCACCCGTGATGACCATCTTGGAACCGAAGCCGAGTCGGGTCAGGAACATCTTCATCTGCTCGGTCGAGGTGTTCTGCGCCTCGTCGAGGATGATGAACGCGTCGTTCAGCGTGCGGCCGCGCATGTACCCCAGCGGCGCGACCTCGATGGTCCCGGCCTCGATGAGCTTGGGGATCGACTCGGGGTCGATCATGTCGTGCAGCGCGTCGTACAGGGGACGCAGGTACGGGTCGATCTTCTCGGAGAGCGAGCCGGGCAGGAACCCGAGCCGCTCCCCTGCCTCGACGGCCGGGCGGGTCAGCACGATCCTGCTGACCTGCTTGGCCTGGAGCGCCTGGACGGCCTTGGCCATCGCGAGGTACGTCTTGCCCGTCCCGGCGGGGCCGATCCCGAACGTCACGGTGCTCGCGTCGATCGCGTCGACGTAGCGCTTCTGCCCGACCGTCTTGGGCCGGATCGTCCGGCCACGGCTCGAGAGGATGTTGAACGTCAGGACCTCGGCCGGGCGCGTCGCGGTCGCCGCGGTGAGCATCGCGACGGAGCGCGTCACGACGTCGGGCGTGAGGCGGGTGCCGGACTCGACGACCTCGACGAGCTCGTCGAGCAGCCGGGAGGCGAGCGCGACGTCGCCGACGGGGCCGGTCACCGCGATCTCGTTGCCGCGGGCGTGGACGTCGATCGTAGGGAACCCCGACTCGATGGCTCGCAGGACCACGTCACCGCTGCCGAGCAGGTCCACCATCGGCACGTGGGGCGGCACGACGACACGGTGCTCGACCCTGGTCCCGGAGGGGTGCGCGGCCGCCGGGCCGTTCGGTGTGGGTGGTGTCGAAGATGGCATGAGCCGGCTTGCGCCGCGGCACTCCTTCAGCAGGTCTGGTCGTTCGTGGTGCGTCCATGATATCGAGCGCGCCCGCCCGGGTCAGGGCGAATACCGGCCGCACCGGGCGGCCCGCAGGACCAGGCGGACGAGCGTGCGGCGGTCAGGCCGGGTTCCACCCCAGCGCGGTGCCGCCGATGACGTGCCCGTGGACGTGGAACACGCTCTGCCCTGCGCGCGGCCCGGAGTTGAAGATGAGCCTGAACTGTCCGTCGGCCTGCTCGCTCGCGACCTCGTCGGCCAGGGCCACGACCCCCGCGAGGAGGTCCGGGTCCGCGGCCGCGAGCTGCGCGATGTCGCCGTGGTGCGCACGGGGCACCACGAGCACGTGGAGCGGGGCCTGCGGGTTGATGTCCTTGAACGCCACGGCCTGGTCGGTGGTCGCCACGATCGTCGCGGGGATCTCTCCGGCGACGATCTTGCAGAACAGGCAGTCCGGGTCGGTCGGGCGCGAGGTGTCGTTGCTGGTCATGACGGCAGGCTACCCCCGGCTCGTCGGCTCGGCCCGGGAGGAGGGGCGTGCGCCGGCACCTGGTCCGGGGTCACCGCTCGTCGTCCGCCCCGCCCCACCGGCCGAGCCGCTGGACGAGCATCGCGATCGCGACCGGGCCCGCCGTCGAGGTCCGCAGCACGTGCGGGCCCAGGCGTGCGGTGCGTGCACCGGCACCGGTCAGTGCTTCGACCTCACGCTCGGAGATCCCGCCCTCCGGCCCGACGACGACGAGCACCTCGGGCGCTCGTCCCGCCGCGGCCGCGTCCTGCGACGCGGGGACGGGCAGGGCCACCTCGGCGAGCGGGACGACTGCCTCCTCGTGCAGCACGACCACGGCGCCGCCCGCATCGACGACCTGGCGCGTGCGCTCGACGAGCCCCCGCGTGTCGATCGCGAGGTCGACCCGGGGAAGGCGGGCACGCCGCGCCTGCTTGGTCGCGGCGCGCACGGTCGCGAGCCAGCGCGCGCGCGACTTGGCTGCGCGGTCGCCGCGCCACACCACGATCGAGCGCTCGGCCTGCCACGGGACCACGGCGTCTGCGCCGACCTCGGTCGCCGCCTCGATCGCCATCTCGTCGCGGTCACCCTTCGCGAGGGCCTGGACCAGCGTCACGACGACGTCGGGGGCCGGCTCCTCGACGACCTCACGGACGCGCAGGTGGACCCCGGAGGGCTCGACGCCTTCGATGGTGCAGCGCAGGCGCAGGCCCTCGCCGTCGACGACGTCGACCGCCTCCCCGACCCCGCGCCGCTGAACGACGCCCGCGTGGCGCCCCTCGGCGCCGTCGAGCACGTAGAGCGACCCCGCCGGGAAGCCCGCGAGACCGCCCGCGGCCCCGCCGTCCGACGAGCTGCTCGCGTCCGCGAGGAAGACCGGCGCGCTCACGCTCAGCGCCCCGAGAGCTTGTCGCGCAGGCGGGAGAACACTCCCGGGTGCGCGGCGGACAGGCGCGGGTCCGGGCGCTCCTCGCCACGAGCCTTCGCGAGCGAGCGCAGCAGCTCCTCCTGCTCCTCGTCGAGGCCCGTGGGGACCTGGACCTCGACGTGCACGTTGAGGTCGCCGCGGCCACCGGTGTGCAGGTGGCCGACGCCGAGGTTCTTGAGCGTGACGATCTGACCGGGCTGGGTCCCGGGGCGCAGGTCGATCTCCTGCGGGCCGTCGAGCGTCTCGAGCTCCAGCACCGTCCCGAGGGCCGCGGCCGTCATGGGCACCTGGAGCGTGCAGTGCAGGTCGTCGCCGCGGCGCACGAAGACCTCGTGGTTGCGCTCGCGGATCTCGACGTACAGGTCACCCGCGGGACCGCCGGCAGGACCGACCTCGCCCTGCGACGTGAGCTTGATGCGGGTACCCGTGTCGACGCCCGCGGGGACGTTGACGGTCAGGGTGCGGCGGCTGCGCACGCGACCCTCGCCTGCGCACTCGGCGCACGGCTCGGGGATCACGGTGCCGAAGCCCTGGCACGCGGCGCAGGGAGCGGTCGTCATGACCTGGCCGAGGAACGAACGCGCCACGCGCTGGACCGTGCCGCGGCCGTTGCACACGTCGCACGTGCGGGGCGACGTGCCGGGGCGGCAGCACGAGCCGGAGCACGTGCCGCAGATCACCGCGGTGTCGACCTGGAGCTCGCGGCGCGCCCCGAAGGTCGCTTCCGAGAGGTCGATGTCGAGACGCACCAGGGCGTCCTGGCCGCGGCGTGCGCGCGGGATGGGGCCCGACTGCGCCTGGCCTCCCCCGAAGAACGTCTCGAAGATGTCCTGGAAGCCGAAGCCTCCGCCCATGCCCCCTCCGGCGGCCGACGGGTCCGAGCCGAGGTCGTACTGCTGGCGCTTGTCCGGGCTGGACAGCACCTCGTAGGCGCGGGACACGTCCTTGAACTTGTCCTCGGCGGCTTCGCCCGCGACGTCAGGGTGCAGCTCACGGGCCAGCTTGCGGTAGGCCTTCTTGATCTGGTCCTGGCTCGCGTCCCGGGGCACGCCCAGGATCTCGTAGTAGTCGCTCACAGGTCACTCTCTACTCGCGCACGCCGATCCGGGGACCGGCGGCTTCCGACAACACCGTGCGGTGACGACCAGGGCCCGAGGACCCGTGCGGCACCCGCCGGCACAAGAACTGAACTCATGTGGTCAGGACGCGCGACAGGTAGCGCGCGACCGCGCGGACCGAGGCGATCGTCCCGGGGTAGTCCATACGGGTCGGTCCGATCGAGCCGATCAGCGCGACCGAGTCCCCCTCGTTACCGTATCCGCTCGTCACGACCGACGTTTCCACGAGGCCTTCGAGCTGCGTCTCGTGACCGATGCGCACGCTCACCCCGGACTCCGCGGCCATCTCGGTCAACAACCCGAGCAGCACGACTTGTTCCTCGAGCGCCTCGAGGACCGGTCGCAGCGCGTGCTCGAACCTCATGCCGACCCGGGCCAGGTTGGCGGTGCCGGCGAGCACGATGCGCTCCTCCGACTCCTCGGCCAGCGTCTCCTCGACGAGCAGCGCGAGGGAGCGCGCGAGGTCCTGGTGCTCGGGGCGGAACTCCTGCGCGACGTCCGCGAAGCCCTTGCCGAGCTCCGCGAGACGCTTGCCCGCCGCGACGGCGTTGAGCCGGGCCCGCACCTCCGCGAGCGTGGCCTCGTCCGGCGCCTGCGCGACCTCGAGGGTGCGCTGCTCGACGCGGCCCGTGTCCGTGATGATGACCACGAGCAGCCGCCGGTCGCCGACGGGCACGAGCTCGAGGTGCCGCAGGCCCGACCGACGCAGAGACGGGTACTGCACCACGGCGACCTGGCCCGTGAGCTGCGCGAGCAGACGCCCCGCGCGGGCCACGACGTCATCGAGGTCCACGGCCTCCGACAGGAACGTCTCGATCGCCCGCCGCTCGGGCGAGGACAGGGGCTTGACCGTCGAGAGCCTGTCCACGAACAGGCGGTAGCCCTTGTCCGTGGGGATGCGTCCGGCCGAGGTGTGGGGCTGGGCGATGTAGCCGTCCTCCTCGAGGGCGGCCATGTCGTTGCGGATCGTCGCCGGGGACACGCCCAGGCGGTGCCTCTCGGCCAGGACCCGTGAACCGACCGGCTCCCTCGTCAGGACGTAGTCCTCGACGATCGCACGGAGCACGTCGAGCCGTCGTTCCTCGCTCATGGCCACCTCCCGATCGTCGCGCGTTCTCGCACTCTCCACCGTCGAGTGCTAATTCTACGCGGTCGCCGGAGGCTCGGGGCGCGACGTGCACAGGGTCGTCACGGGGTCCTCCCGACGGCGGCGCTCACGCCGTGGACGCCACCTTGCCCTCGGGCGCGGCCTGCGCATGCCGTGCCCGCAGGTCCACGACCGCGACCACGAGCGAGACCGCGACCAGCGCGACCGTGATGAGCATCGCAGTGCTCGCCGCGACGGCTCCCGTCGATCCACCGGCCTTGAGCGAGTAGTACGTCGAGAGGACCACGGCGATGCCCATGGCCGACCCCACGCGCTGCCCGAGCTGGAGCATGCTGCCCGCGACGCCCGCGAGCTCGACCGGGACGCGGGCCAGGGTCAGGGTCTGGTTCGGGGAGATGACGGTCCCGCTGCCGATCCCCGTGACCATCATGGTCAGGGCGATGCCCCAGCCTGCGGCCGACGAGTCGTCCCCCGTGGCACGGATCGCGAGGATCACGCCGCCGAGCCCGACGAGCACCACCACGAGACCCGCGACGACGAGCGGACGGCCCCAGCGCGCGACCGCGCGGCCCGCGAGCCACGACGCCACGCCCGACGCGATCGCGAACGGCATCCCGATGAGCCCAGCGTGCAGCGGTGTGAACTGCAGGTCGTTCTGGAGGTACAGCGTCGCGACGAGGAAGATCCCCGTGAACCCCGCGAAGTACGTGACTCCGAGCAGCGTGCCGTTGCGGAACGACGTGAGCGACAGGACCCGCGGGTCCAGGACCGGGGCGCCCGTGGTGCGCTGGTAGCGACGCTCCCAGAACACCGCTGCGACGACCGCGGCCGCGCCGAGCGCGAGCCACCACCAGCGCCCGGGGTCGTCGTCCTGGCCCGACGTCGTGACGAACGGCAGCATGACCGCGACGGTCGCGACCGCGATGAGGACGAGGCCCACGGGGTCGAGCCTGCGCGGGCCGGGCCTGCGCACCGTCACGGGCAGGAACCTGACCGCCAGGGGCAGCACGACCGCGATGATCGGGACGTTGATCCCGAAGATCCACCGCCACCCGTTCTCCTCGCCCGCGACCTGGAGGATCACCCCGCCCAGGAGCGGCCCCAGCGCCGTCGACACGCCGATCGTCGCGCCGAACATGCCGAACGCCTTGCCACGCTCGTACCCGGAGAACATCTGCTGGATGAGGCCGATGACCTGCGGGTTGAGCATGCCCGCGCTGACGCCCTGCAGGAGCCGGGCGATCGCGAGCCACTGGTCGTTCGGCGCCAGACCCGCTGCGAGGCTCGTGAGGGCGAAGCCCACGAGGCCGACGATGAACAGCGTGCGGCGCCCGCCCGCGTCGCCCAGGCGACCGGCCGGGACGAGCGCGAGCCCGAACGCCAGGGTGTAGCCCGCGACGATGAGCTGCAGCTCGGTCGGGCCCGCGTCGAGCGCCCTGTCGATCGACGGGAGCGCGACGTTGACGATCGACACGTCGAGCATCGTGATGAACCCGACGGCGAGGCACAGCCCCAGGACGCGCCACCGCTGGGCGTCGGGCGCGGCGGGACCGGTCGAAGTGCTCACCGGCCAGTCGTACCACGGCACGTGCGTCGGCACCCGGCGAGCCTGGCCGGTGGCGGGCCCCGCCCCGGAGCGGTCCGTGACGACCTCGCGCGCCACCGCGCGCCCCTTCCGGGCGCGACGGCCACGAGCGCCTAGGGTGACGTCGGTGAGCTTCGATCGCTACGGTTCCGACGTCCTGTCCAGCGCGACCCCCGCCCCGGTCCCCCACCGCCGGCGACCGGTCTCCCGCCCGCAGCCCGCCGAGCGCGGCCTCGTCGTCGAGGACGTCGAGACCGGCTGGGTCGGCGCCGTGGTCCGGGTCGAGAAGTCCGGCGGTATGCACGTCGTCGTCCTCGAGGACCGTGACCGCCGCACGCGCACCTTCCCGCTCGGCCCGGGCTTCTGGGTCGACGGCGAGCCGGTCGAGCTGACCGCCCCCGTGACGTCGACAGCGCCCGTCGCCCCGACGCGCACCGCGTCGGGCTCGCGCGCGGTCGCGAACGTCCGGGCACGCGTCGCGCGCGGCAGCCGCATCTGGGTCGAGGGCAAGCACGACGCCGAGCTCGTCGAGAAGGTGTGGGGTGACGACCTGCGCATCGAGGGGGTCGTCGTCGAGCTGCTCGAGGGCGTCGACAACCTCAGCGAGGCCCTCAAGGACTTCGGCCCGACGGCGGAGCGCAAGGTGGGCGTCCTGGTGGACCACCTGGTCCCCGGCAGCAAGGAGACGCGCCTGGTCGCGGAGGCCCTGCGCGGCGTGCGCCCCGGCACGGTCATGGTGCTGGGGCACCCCTACGTCGACGTGTGGCAAGCCGTGCGGCCCGAGCGCGTGGGTCTCGACGCGTGGCCCGTGATCGAGCGGGGCACCGAGTGGAAGCGTGGCATCCTGCGCGAGCTCGGGTGGCCGGCGAGCGAGCAGGCAGACGTCGCCCGCGGCTGGCAGCGCATCCTCGGGACCGTGCGCACCTACGCCGACCTCGAGCCGTCGCTGCTCGGGCGCGTCGAGGAGCTCATCGACTTCGTGACCGCCGACTGAGGGTCCGCCCCCCGGTGACGCGCTGAGAGGCCCCGCGGTGACGCGCCGAGAGGGGGCGTTCCAGGTCTGCCTGGGACGTCCCCTCTCGACGTGCCGTGGTCCGGGCTACTTCACGATCTTCACGTCGATCGGGTAGCTCGCCGGACGGCCGTTGCTGACGGCCTGGAACGCGATGATGCCGAGCACGAGCGACGCCACCCAGACACCGAAGACCACCAGCCCCGACAGGAAGCCCGGGAGCACCCAGCTCGCGGCGAGCAGGACGAGGGCCACGGGGATCTGGAAGTTGAGCGCCTTCTTCGCCTCGACGTCCACGACGTGACTGCGTTCGCGGAAGACGAGCCAGATCACGAGCGGAGCGAGGAACCCGAGGATCCCACCCAGGAGGTGGGACAGGCTCGCCCAGGTCTTGGTGTCGGCGGGCGACAGCGGGGCGGCGGGACCACCCTGGTGGCCCTGGTGGCCCTGGTAGCCCGGCGGCGGGTACTGGCCCTGGGGCGCGTGCTGCCCCTGCTGCCCTGCAGGAGGGCCGTACGGAGCCTGCTGACCTGCCCACCCCTGCTGACCGGGCTGGCCGCCCGGCGTGCCGTGCTGATCCGTCGGGGGCACGTACTGCCCGTAGTCAGGGACCTGGTCGGAAGGGTTCTGGCTGCTCATCGGGGCCTCTCTACGGACGGACCGGACCGATCAGGACGGACCGGGCGCTCCACGCTAGCGGGTCCGGCACGCCCGCGGCCACCGCGTCCGTGCCCCGACCGGGCGGTTCACCCGGCGCGCACCCGGCGCGCACCCGTCACGTTCCCCGGCACGGTCCCGTGGACGCACGGCGACGGGCCGTCCCGCACACCCGGGGTGGGGGTGCGGAACAGCCCGTCGCCGGGAGAGGTGCGGAGATCAGACGGGCTGCTCGTCCACCAGACGGCGGTACGCGTACGCGACCGCGATGTAGGACAGCGGGATCGTGACCAGCAGGCCGACGAAGCAGACCAGGAAGCCCAGGATGTTGATCCCGAAAAGCGCCAGGAGCAGCAGGAAGACCGACCCGAAGTTCTTCGCGACGAGCGACCAGCTCGACTTGATCGCGGTGATCGCGTCCTGCTCCTTGTCGAGGGTGAAGTAGTAGACGAAGGCCGAGAAGATCATGACCGCGATGCCGGGCAGGACGCACAGGATCACACCGACGATCGTCATGACGGCCACGAGGAACGCGGCCAGCAGGACGTTGCCCACGTTGGTGATCCGGAAGAACGCCGAGACGTCGGGCTTGCGCCCCTGCGTCTCGTCGAGAGCACCCCGGGAGTAGAACGCGGCGATCAGATAGCTGATGATCACGCCGACGATCGTCAGCAGGATGCTGACGAAGCTCAGCCCGAGCGCCTCGGCCATGTCGGTGTCCGAGAACCCGTCGGTGCGGTAGTCCGTGAAGTTGTCGAAGCCGCCGGAGATCCAGCTGAAGATCGCGTTGACCACCAGGAAGATCAGGGCCGCGAGGATCCACGGCCCCGGGTTGGCCCAGAACTTCTTCCACCCGAAGCCGATCGCGTCACCCACCGAGAACGCCGGGGCGCCCGCGTACGCCGGCTGGCCGGGCGGCGGGTAGGCCCCGGCGGGCGGCGGGTACGGAGGCTGCTGCCCACCTGAAGGAGCACCGTAGGCCTGCGCAACCGGCGGTGGGGTCGGTGCGCCGTACGGGGGCGCGCCCGGGGGCGTCGGCTGGGCGGGCGGTGTCGGCTGGGCGGGCGGTGTCGGCTGAGCCGGGGGCTGCGTGGGCGGGGTGACCGGCGGCTCGCTCGGCGGCACCGGCTCGGAGGGCGGCTGCGCGGCGCCACCGGGGTCCGGCGTGCTCGCAGCGGGGTTCTGCGGGGTCGGCTCGTTCTCTTCCGGCGGCGGCCCGCCTGCGGTGTTGTCGCTCATCGTGATCCCTCGGGTCGTCGGGGTGCGGCAAGCCACACTGTGAACGGACTGTGACGATCGAACATTTCACAGATCACCCTCCACGATGGGGCGTACGGGCCCTTCCTGCCACAGGAAGCACGGCACGCACGGCGCCCCCTCAGGCAGACACCGTCGAGGCGTCAGGGACCGCGGAGCGCGACTGCCTGCGCGAGACCACCCGAGACGACCCCTGCGTAGAGCGACGTCCCCTCGGAGGTGGGGTGCACGCCGTCGGGCCCGAGCAGCGCGGGCTGGGCCGAGATCGCACCGCTCCAGTCCGCGACCACGACGTTCCCGGAGCGCTGGGACGCGCCGACCAGCTCCGCGTTCGTGACCGGCACCCACGACCGGTCGGCATACCCCGTGACGAGCACGACCGAGTGGTCGGGACCTATCGCGGCGAGGACCCTGTCCATCATCGCGGCATCGACCGTGCTGTTCGTGCCGAGCGAGAGCACGACGTAGGGCCGGAGGTTCCCGTTCGCGCGGACAGCATCGACGAGGTCGACGGCGTCCTTCATCTGCCGGGCCACCGCACCGTCGATCAGCACGCCCGGAAGCGTCGCGGTCAGCGCGGGCGCGCTCGCGAGCGTGACCGAGTCCCCGATGATCGTGACCTGGTCGCCGGGTGGAGGTGTCGGGGCAACGGCGGGGGTCTCCGGCGCGGGCTCCGCGGGCACGGGCGCCGCGTCGGGAGCCGGTGCCGCGGGCGCTCCACCGCCGGGCTGCTGAGTCAGCGCGGCGGCCTCCGCGCCCGCGCGGATCTGCGCCTCGACCGAGGACATCGCCGGGGCGCGCACGAAGCCCGTGACCGCGAGCCCGACGACCACCACGACCCCGCCGACCGTGAGCCACCCGCGGACCGGCAAGGGGTTGCGGCCCGACGCCCCCCGGCGGAGCCACGCCACGACGGTCCGCACGTACCCCCCGAGACCTCGCCCCATGACGGGACGCTCGACGTACCGGTACGACAGCGCTGCCGCACCGACCGTCACGACCGTCGCGGCGAGCGCGACCCACGGGCCGGGGCTCGCGTGCAGCCCGCCGCCTCCGGCGAGCGCTGCGGCCAGGACGAAGACGGGCCAGTGCCACAGGTACAGACCGTACGAGCGCGCGCCGACCCAGCCCACCGGCCCCCGGTCCAGCTGCTTGCCGAGGCCCGGTGCGTGCAGCACGAGGTTGACGACCCCGGCCGTCGCGAGCGACACACCGAACAGGCCACCGCGGTAGGTGAGGTCGTCGTCCCACGGCATCCAGAACATCGCGACCGCGAGGACGACCGCGCCCACGATCCCCGCCCCCACGACGAGCACCGCGCCCCTGCGCGTCGTCGTCCGAGGAGACTCCCGCACCAGGGTCGGACGCCCCGTGCGCAGGTGCCAGAACGCCAGGAAGGCACCGATCATGAGACCGAACAGGTGGGTGTCGGTGCCGAAGTAGACCCGGGTCGGGTCCGTGCCGGGCGAGTAGAGGACAGCCATCGCGACCGCGGAGACCACGGCGAGCACCCCCGCCAGGACCAGCGCCCTGCGCCGGGTGATCCGCAGCGCGAGCACCCCGACGACGACGAGCGGCCACACCAGGTAGAACTGCTCCTCGACGGCGAGCGACCACAGGTTCGCGAAGATCTGGGGCGCCAGCCCCCCGGAGTACGTGCTGCCCTGGGCGATGTAGACCCAGTTGCTCGTGAACGTGGCAGCCCCGGCCACCTGTGCACCGATCCCCACCAGCAGGTCGCCGCCGACCAGGCCTGCGGCGGCCGTGCCCACGAGCACGACCAGCCCCAGCGCGGGCAGGAGCCTGCGGGCTCGTCGGACCCAGAACCGGGACAGGGACACGGCCCGCCGCGCCCGGAACTCGCGGACCAGGAGCGTCGTGATGAGGAACCCGGAGAGCACGAAGAAGATGTCGACGCCCACGTACCCGCCGGGGAGGACCTGCGGGGCGAAGTGGAAGACCATGACCGAGAGCACGGCCAGCGCGCGCAGCCCGTCGAGCCCGGCGATTCGCCGGTACCGGACCGTGGGACGCACGGGCCGCGACGGACGTTGCCCACCGGGAACCGCGGGGCTCTCCGGCGGGGGCCCGACGAGGGACCTGTCGGGCGAGTCCAGGTCGAGGTCAGCAGGTCGCAGCCGCTGCCACACGTCGATGTGCGCGGTCGACGTCCTGGCCGCTCCGGCATCTGCCCGAGCCGACTGTCCTACCGTCGTCACCCGTCAGTCAGCTCCCGTACCACCGTGTCCGCCAGCAGCCGTCCCCGCAGGGTCAGCACCCCGCGCCCCCGGATCGCCGCTCTTCCGTCGAGGAGGCCCGCCGCGACCATGCCGGCCACGTTGCGCCGACCCACCTCGGTAAGGACGCTCAGGTCCAGTCCCTCACGCAGCCGCACACCGAGCATCACGCGCTCGAGGTGAGCCTCCGAGACGGTCAGGAGCTCTCGTCCGGCCGCCGGGCTGCTGCCCGCCTCGAGCAACGCCGCGTAGCGCCGCGGGTGCTTCACGTTCCACCATCGCACGCCCTCGCGGCCGCCCGGCGCAGGCGCGGCCGCGTCGTCGGACGCGACGTCCGGAGCGTCGCCCACCGTGTCGGAGACGTCGGAGGATTCCTCCGGATCGCCTGTACGGTTCGAGGCCCCTCCGATGTACGAGTGCGCCCCGGGGCCGATCCCCCACCAGTCCTCGCCACGCCAGTACGCCAGGTTGTGACGGCACACGAACGCCGGGTCCGGCACGGCGTCGCCCGGTGCCGAGCCGTCGCCGGACCGCGCCCGCCGCGCCCAGTTGCTCACCTCGTACCACTCGAGCCCAGCCGCGGTGAGCAGCTCGTCCGCGAGCTCGTACTTCTCGGCCTGATCGTCCTCGCTCGGCAGCGCGAGATCCCCGCGACGCACCTGCGCGGCCATCTTGGTCCCCTGCTCCACGACGAGCGCGTACGCCGACACATGGTCGACCCCCGTCTCGAGCGCGGCTTCGACGCTCGTCCGCCAGTCGTCCAGGCTCTCGCCCGGCGTCCCGTAGATGAGGTCGAGCGAGACCGCGAGCCCCGCCTCACGCGCCCAGCGCACCACGTCGGGGATGCGTCGCGGGTCGTGCGTCCGCTCGAGCGTCGCGAGCACGCGCGGCACCGCCGACTGCATCCCGAACGAGACGCGCGTGAAGCCCGCCGCCGCGAGCTCGGCGAGCGACTCCGGGGTCACCGAGTCGGGATTCGCCTCGGTCGTGACCTCGGCGCCCGGGGCGAGGCCCCACGCGTCACGCACACCCGCGAGCATGCGGCCCAGGTCGCCCGCCGGCAGCAGCGTCGGGGTGCCGCCACCCACGAACACGGTCGAGACCGGGCGCGAGGCCAACCCGGCACGCTCCATGACCCGCGCCGCGAGGTCGATCTCCCGCAGCGCAGTGTCCGCGTAGGACGCCTGGCTCGCGCCACCGCCCAGCTCGGAGGCCGTGTACGTGTTGAAGTCGCAGTAGCCGCATCGCACCGTGCAGAACGGCACGTGCAGGTACACGCCGAAGTCACGACCCGCGTGGTCGTCCGACCCCGCCCCGGTCGGACCCGCACCCACCCACGCGGGGAGAGCGCCGTCGTCGGGCACGGGGATGCCGTCCGGGAGAGCCGGGCTCATGCCCGCCCCCCGGACGCCGCGGAGCGCGCAGCCCCCAGCACATCGAGGACCACGCGCTCACGAGAAGAGCAGCACATCACTTCTTGGACTTGTCCTTCGCGTCCTTGCCGCCGCTGCTGCCCGCACCGTCGGAGGACAGCGCCGCGATGAAGGCGTCCTTGGGGACCTCGACCGTACCGATCGTCTTCATGCGCTTCTTGCCCTCCTTCTGCTTCTCGAGCAGCTTGCGCTTACGGCTGATGTCGCCGCCGTAGCACTTCGCGAGCACGTCCTTGCGGATCGCGCGGATCGTCTCGCGCGCGATCACGCGCGCGCCCACGGCCGCCTGGATGGGGACCTCGAACTGCTGACGCGGGATGAGCTCCTTGAGCTTGGCCGTCATCATGACGCCGTACGAGTACGCCTTGTCCTTGTGCACGATCGCGCTGAACGCGTCCACCTGCTCGCCCTGCAGCAGGATGTCGACCTTCACCAGGTCCGCGGCCTGCTCGCCCGAGGGCTCGTAGTCGAGCGAGGCGTACCCCCGCGTCTTGGACTTGAGCTGGTCGAAGAAGTCGAACACGATCTCCGCGAGCGGCAACGTGTAGCGCATCTCGACACGGTCCTGCGAAAGGTGGTCCATGCCGCCCAGCACGCCGCGCTTGCCCTGGCACAGCTCCATGACCGCACCGATGAACTCGGTCGGGCACAGGATCGTGGCCTTGACGATCGGCTCGCGGATCTCGCCGATCTTGCCGCCCGGGAACTCGCTCGGGTTCGTGACCGTGACGACCGAGCGGTCCTCGAGGGTCACCTCGTAGACGACGTTCGGGGCGGTCGAGATCAGGTCGAGGTCGAACTCGCGCTCGAGACGCTCGCGCACGATCTCCAGGTGCAGCAGGCCCAGGAAGCCCACGCGGAACCCGAAGCCGAGCGCGACCGAGGTCTCGGGCTCGTAGTTGAGCGCCGCGTCGTTGAGCTTGAGCTTGTCGAGCGCGTCACGCAGGACCGGGTAGTCCGAGCCGTCGATCGGGTACAGCCCCGAGAACACCATGGGCTTGGGGTCGCTGTACCCGCCCAGCGCGTCCTGCGCCGGCTTGGCCGCGTTGGTGACCGTGTCACCGACCTTCGACTGACGCACGTCCTTCACACCCGTGATGAGGTAGCCCACCTCACCCACGCCGAGCCCCTTGGTCGGGTGCGGCTCGGGCGCGCTCACACCGATCTCCAGGAGCTCGTGCGTCGCCCTGGTCGACATCATGACGATCTTCTCGCGCGGGTTCAGGTTGCCGTCGACCACGCGCACGTACGTCACGACGCCGCGGTACGTGTCGTACACCGAGTCGAAGATCATGGCGCGCGCCGGGGCGTCGGCGTCCCCCACGGGCGCCGGGACCTCCTCGACGATGCGGTCGAGCAGCTCGGTGACCCCCACACCCGTCTTGCCCGAGACCTTCAGGACGGTCGACGGGTCGACGCCCACGAGGCCCGCGATCTCCTCGGCGTACTTCTCGGGCTGCGCGGCCGGCAGGTCGATCTTGTTGAGCACCGGGATGATCGCGAGGTCGTTCTCCATCGCGAGGTACAGGTTCGCGAGGGTCTGCGCCTCGATGCCCTGCGCGGCGTCCACGAGCAGCACGGCACCCTCGCACGCGGCGAGCGAGCGCGAGACCTCGTACGTGAAGTCGACGTGCCCGGGCGTGTCGATCATGTTCAGCGCGTACGGCACCAGCGGCGCCGACGTGTCGTCCGGGTCGCCCCCCTCCCGCACCGCCCACGGCATGCGCACCGCCTGCGACTTGATCGTGATGCCACGCTCACGCTCGATGTCCATGCGGTCGAGGTACTGCGCACGCATGGCGCGCGAGTCGACGACGCCGGTGAGCTGCAGCATGCGATCGGCCAGCGTGGACTTGCCGTGATCGATGTGCGCGATGATGCAGAAGTTGCGCAGCAGCTCGGGCGGCGTCGCCGCGGGCTGGATGCGGGTGCTCAGCTGGGCGCTGGGGATCGGGGACAACGGGGGTGCGCTCCTGTGGTGGGTCAAGACGGGGCGGCGGACGGCGCCCGCCCCTGCGGATCGGTGCTCGACGACGGAGCGTGAGCCACCGGGACGGGCCCGGCAGGTCGCTGGTCGTCGCACGCAGGGTCGGACAGCAACCACCATTGTCCCACGACCCCGCACGCGCGAGGCTCACCCGCCCCGGGCGGCCGGACCCGCAGGGCCCGTACGCCGGACGGGGTCACGGGCGCTCCGGGTAGATTGCGGGCGTGGCTCAGAACAAGTGGATCTCCCTGCTCACGGACGCGGCGCGCGCGATCCTCGGCGCGCTCGGCGGCTCGTCCCGCCCGGCCGGCGGTCGGGAGTCGCCCCGCACCCCCTCCGGCCCGACGGCGTCAGGCGCCCCGCGCGCAGTGGCGCCCCGTCCGCGGACGGGAGCGACGGCGTCGGGCACGGGCGCACCGAAGCCCGGACCGCAGGCCGGCGCCCGCAGGCCCGACGGCGCGGGCACCGCGACCGCGCACGGAGCCCAGCCCCCGGGCACCTACCCCGGCGACTTCACAGGCCGCGTGCGGGCCGAGTACTCCCCGCAGCTCGACGGCGACCCGGACCCCGGCGAGATCGTGTGGACCTGGGTGCCCTACGAGGAGGACTTCTCCCAGGGCAAGGACCGGCCCGTGCTGCTCGTCGGACGCGACGGCGGCTGGCTGCTCGCGACCATGCTCACGAGCAAGGACCACTCGCGCGACGCCGCCGACGAGGCCCGATGGGGGCGACACTGGCTCGACATCGGCTCCGGCCCGTGGGACTCCCGCGGCCGCGACAGCGAGGTACGCCTCGACCGGGTGATCCGCGTCGACCCCGGCGCGGTGCGCCGCGAGGGCGCCGTCATGGACCGCCGCACGTTCGAGACGATCGTCCGCGAGATGGGCCGGATCCAGGGCTGACCGCTCGCACGCAGGTTCGTCCTCGCGTGCGGCTGCACGGCGGGATGACGGGCCTTGAGAGCCGGATGACACGGGCCATGGCGGGCCGGAGGTGAGCATTCTGGCCGATCTCGCGGTCGGCTGGTAGTCTTGGTGGCTGCGTGTCCGCCCAGGTCGGCGGGCACAGTTCCAGCTCCTCTCCAAGGGTTCCCCACCCCCAGTCCCGGAGCTGGAATCGCCCTCTACGACCTATTCGATCGCTTCGGCGAACACACCAGAAAGTCCACACGTGGCAAACATCAAGTCTCAGATCAAGCGCATCAAGACGAACGAGAAGGCTCGTCTGCGCAACAAGGCCGTCAAGTCGGAGCTCAAGACGAACGTTCGCCGCGTTCGCGAGGCCGTCGCCGCCGGTGACAAGGAGGCCGCTGCCAGCGCCCTCGCCACCGCGTCGAAGAAGCTCGACAAGGCAGTCTCCAAGGGTGTCATCCACCAGAACCAGGCTGCGAACCGCAAGTCGGCTCTGGCGAAGGCCGTCAACGCTCTCTGAGCGTGACACTCCCTTCCACGCGTGACCTTGTGCGTCGCCCCTGATCCACCTCGGGCCGCACGGTGAACGTCGAGAGGCGCTGCTCCCTCCACGGGGCAGCGCCTCTCGTGCGTCCGGGGACGGGCGCGGGAGGGCATCCAGGCCGGGCACCCACGTTCCTGGGGGCTCAGCGCCCCGAGCCGTGCGCCCCGGCGATCGTCAGCACCGCGCGCTCGACCGCGAACACCGGGTCGCGGCCACCGCCCTTGACCTCGGCATCCGCCTGCGCGACCGCGGTGATCGCGGCGGCCAGCCCCTCGGGGGTCCAGCTCGACAGGTCCTTCTTCGCACGGTCGATCTGCCAGGGGGCGAGACCCAGGTCCTTGGCCGACACTCCCCCGCGGCCGCGCATCGCGGCGACCTTGGCGAGCGTGCGGAGCTTGATCGCGAGCACCGCCACGAGCGGCACGGGGTCCACCCCGGTCGCCAGTGCGTGCCGCAGCAACGACACGGCCTCACCGGCCTTGCCCGCGACGGCCGCGTCGGCGACCCGGAACCCCGTGGCCTCGACCCTGCCCCCGTAGTACCGGTCGACGGTCGCGGCGCTGATGGTGCCCGTGGTGTCGGCGACGAGCTGGGCGCAGGCGCTCGCGAGCTCGCGCAGGTCGTTGCCGAGCGCCTCGACGAGCGCCTTGACCGCGCCGGCGTCCGCCCGACGTCCCGCGGCCTTGAACTCCGCGGCGACGAACGAGAGCTTGTCGGCATCCTTCTTGATCGCCTCGCACGCCACGACGGGGGCTCCGCTCGCCCGGATCGCGTCGAGCATCTTCTTGCCCCGCACCCCTCCGCCGTGCACGATCACGACGGTCGTGTCCGGGTCCGGCGAGGCCACGTAGTCCACGACGTCCGGGATGAGCGCGTCGGCCGCCGCCTCCGCTCCCCGCACGACCACGAACTTGGGCTCACCGAAGAGAGACGGGCTCGCCGCGACCGTCAGCATGCCGGACTCGTAGGTCGCGGCCTCGATCTCCGACTTCTCCGCCTCCGGGTCGCGGGCACGAGCCAGGTCGAGCAGCGAGTCGACGGCTCGCTCTGCGAGGAGTCCCTCAGGTCCCTGCACCAGCACCACGGGCGCGAGCTCGACCGCGTTCCAGGCGAGCGTCGCGGACGGGCGGGCAGAGGTACGGGAAGGAGCGGCAGCCATGGGCTCAACGATCCCACGGCCCACCCACCCGGAGCACATCCCGAGACGTGCCCGGTGCCCGGTGCCTGCCCCCGGTGCCTGCCCCCGGTGCCGAGCATGCGGTTGGCGTCGTGATCGGCCCGATTCCGGACGACAACCGCATGCTCGGGCAGCGTCACCGCATGCTCGGCGCCGGCCGGGGCTGGATCTGACCGGGTTCCCCTAGCCGGTGCCCCACGACGTGCTCGTCACCGAGCACCGCGGATCAGCAGCCAGATCGGCGATACCGGCTGGATAGAAGGGCACCCCGCTCGCCCTGAGATCGTCCAGGTCGTACCAGCCGACGGTCGTCTCGGCGTCGAGGACCGGCAGCCGCTGGTCGAGTCGCGTCGCCTCCAGGTCGGGGCACCGCACCGCGAAGACGTGGACGATCTCGTGGCCGCGTCGGCCGTCGATCTCGAAGTGGTTCTCCGTGACCGCGAGCGCCTCGACGTCGGTGAGCTCGGCGCCGAGCTCCTCACGAAGCTCGCGCCGGACGGCATCGACGGCGTGCTCGCCGAACTCGATGCCTCCGCCGACAGCACGCAGGTAGCGGGCCGACCTCGCCGTGGCGGGGTACTCCTCGGCGAGTACGTGCCCGTCGCGCACGAGGAGGGCGACGGCGACGTTGCGGATCCGTGGTTCGGCACTCACGACGCGAGCCTATCCAGGGACGCGGCGCGTCCGGGCAAGCCCCACCCCTCACGTCCCGGTGCCCGGTGCCCGGTGCCGAGCATGCGGTCGGCGTCACGATCGGCCCGATTCCGGACGACAACCGCATGGTCGAGCAGTAGCAACCGCATGCTCGGCGGCCGAGCGGCGCAGCCCGTCCCGGTCAGTCGTCGTCGCAGCCCGCGACGGCGAGCGCCCCGTCCCGCACGACGAGCGCGAACGTCCCGCACCGGTCGGTCCGCAGGACCGCAGCGCCGACGCTCTCGTAGAGGTCGAGCGCAGCGTCGGTCGGGTGGCCGTAGGTGTTCTCGCCCGAGCTCACGATCGCGGCCGCTGGGCTCAGGGTCGCCGCGAGCCTGGCCGACTGGACGCGGGACCCGTGGTGCGCGACCTTGACGACATCGACCGCGGCGCCACCTGCGCGGGCCCGCAGCGTCCGGTCGAGGGCCTCCTGCCCGGCGTCCTCGAGGTCGCCGAGCGCGGCGAGCGTGAGCTGGGGAGTCGTGACGAGCAGGGCGATGCTCGCGTCGTTCGCTCCTCCGTCGGCCTCGGCCAGTGCGGCGCGTCCCCGTCCGAGTCTCGGCGCCGTGTCGTGGGAGGCGGTACCGAGCCCGGCCTGCAGCACTTCCCACGACACGTCGCCGAGCACGCCGCCGGTCCCGGCCTGGGCGACCTCGACGGGTACCCCTCGGTCGCCCAGGTCGTCGAGGACCCGCCCGGCCTGGCCGGCGGGGTCCCCGAGGCCGGTTACGAGCGCCCGGTCGACCTGGCGCCCGTCGAGCACGGCGTCGAGCCCGCCGACGTGGTCGGCATGGAAGTGCGTGAGCACGAGCAGGTCGATGCGCTCGATCCCGAGCTCGTCGAGGCACCTTCCTCCGGCAGGCCCTGCGGGCCCGACGTCGACCATGAGGCCGCGCCCGGCACCGGTGCGGACGACCAACCCGTCGCCCTGACCGACGTCGCACGCCGCGACCACCCAGTCGGCCGGCACGTCACGACCTGCGGGGGCGATCCACCGCGGCCAGGCGGACGCCACGCACCCGGCGACCAGGGCGGCGAGCACCGCCCAGGCCACCAGCAGGCGCAGGGTCGCGCGGCGCCGTCGGGCAGCGAACGCCTCCCGAACGTTCGCTCGCACGGCCGTGCGCCACGCGTGCGGCCACCCGCTCCCGCGGCTCCACGGCACCCGCACCCCGACCAGGCCCGCGACCCACCGCCAGCGCCACACCAGGACCAGCCCGACGACGGTCAGCACCGCGAGCGCCGCCGCGCCACCGGTCCCGCCCGGCCACGGCAGCCGCGCCCCGGGAAGGTCGGCGAAGAAGCGCGCCACCGCGGCGATCCACCACGACGCCAACCCCGCAGGCCACGCCAGCACCACCCCGGCCCCCGGGAACCACGGCGCCACGAGGGTCGCGAGCACCCCGAGCACGGTCGCCGGGACGAGTGCCGGAGCGGCGACCAGATTGGCCGGTACCGCGTACGTCGCGACCGACGGATCCAGCAGGACGAGAACCGGCGCGCACGCGAGCTGCGCCGTCAGCGGGACGGCGAGCGCGAACGCGATGACCTTGCCGACCCACGGGGTGAGGCGCCGCGCGACGGGCTGGGTCCCGAGGACCAGGGCAGCCGTCGCGACGCTCGACAGCACGAACCCGTACGACCGCGCGAGCCACGGATCGAGCACGAGAAGCACCACGACGACGGCCGCGAGCGCCGGGAGCGCCCTGGACGGCCGCCCCAGCCCGATCCCCACGAGCCCGACCACACCCATCGCCGCCGCACGGAGCACGCTCGGGTCAGGGTGGACCAGGAGCACGAACCCCGCCATGACCGCGCCCGTCACGACCACACGCACCTGGCGCGGTGCACGGGCCGTGGCGCACAGCGCCGTCACGGTCGCGACGACGATCGCGAAGTGCCCGCCCGAGACCGCGGTCACGTGCGTCAGGCCCGTGGTCTTGAGCGCCTCGTCGAGCTCGTCGTCGATGCGCGACGTGTCGCCGACCGCGACACCCGGGAGCAGCGCCCGCGCGTCGGCAGGCAGCCCGTCCGAGACCGTGAGGAGATCGGCCCGGAGGGTGTTGACGACGCCCAGCGCGGGGGTGGGTGCACTGGTGACCGCGGGCGGCCCGGTCGCGACGAGCATCGCCACGGCCTTGTCCCCGGGGTCGGCAGGCAGCAGCGTGCCCGACGCCCGGACCTCGCTCCCGTAGGCCAGGTCACCCCAGGCGAGGCCTGCGAGGACGTCGATCTGCCCTCCAGCGGGGGTCGCGGCACCGCGACCTTCGAGCGCGTGCAGGGCCAGCGTGGTGCGGACCGAGTCCGCCGCCCCCGACCACGGGTTCGTGACCGTCTCCGGTTCGCTCACGACCCGCCCCACGACCTCGACCGTCGCGCCCTGGGCGGCGAGGTCGGCGCCACCTCCACGGTCCCGTTCGACGAGGTGCACCGTCCCGGTGAGCAGCACGGCCAGCACGCAGGCAGCGACCAGGGCACCCTGCGCGAGCCACCGGCGTCCCGGGGTACGGGGCCCCCGGGTACGCACTCTCGGTGGACCGAGCGCCGGGACACGCGTGGCCGGGACTCGGCGCGGACGCCGGTCGACGAGAAGCAGCGCCCCGAGAAGGGTCACCAGCGCCGTGCTCACGACGGTCCCCGTCACGACCGTCTCGGGTTCGGCCGCCGTGAGCCACCACGCGCTCCCCCAGGTCGCGAGAGCCGCGGGCACGAGCCGGAGGTCGGTCGCGGTCGCGCGTGGGGGACGCACCGGGGCAACCGGTGACAGCGGCCGGTCGGCCTGTCCGGCACCGTCGGCCTGTCCGGCACCGCCGGTCAGGCCGGAAGTCCGCTCGCTCGACGGGACAGCCGGGGAGTCCGGGTCGTCGCGCACCCTCTCAGACCTTCACCTGGTCGCGCAGCCTCGCGAGCAGCGCGTCCCCGATCCCGCTCACCTCCCCCAGCTCTTCGACGGTCGTGAACGGGCCGTTGGCCTCGCGCCACTCGACGATGCGGGCTGCGAGCACGGGACCGATCCCGGACAGCCCGTCGAGCGCAGCCTCGTCGGCGGCATTGAGGTCCACCGGGCCGTCCGGCGCCCCGCCCCCGGTCGCCGGTCCTGGGGCCGCGACCACGACCTCGCCCGGCCTCGGCACGACGATCTGCTCACCGTCCACGACCTCGCGTGCCAGGTTGACCCCTGCGAGGTCGGCGTCCGTCGTGGCGTCCCCGGCTGCGGTGAGCGCGTCCGCGACCCGGGATCCCTCGGGCACGGTCACGAGCCCCGGCGCGGCCACGGCCCCGACCACGTGCACGACGACGTCGCTCACCGCTGGCGCAGCGTCCCCAGCCCCGCCCCCGGCACCGGGAGCAGTGCCGGACGCAGCCCCGGAGACACCCTCGTCCGCACGCGCGACAGGGCCGTCGCCCTCCCCCAGAAGGTCCCCGGTCCCCGCCCCGGGACTCGCGGCACCGAGGGCCGCCACCGGCCGCAGGTCGTCACCGTCGGCGAGGGTCCACATCCCCATGCCCGCCGCGAGCAGCAGCACCGCGACCGCGCCGACCACCGCGGTCCTCGCCCCGACGGACCAGCGGCGCGGGCCGCCGTCGGGCACGTGCTCGAACCCCGAGTGCGTCGTGGGGTGACCGTTCGCCGCCGTGTACGCCTCGGCGACCGCATGCAACGGGCCGTGCCGGGGCACCGGCTCGTCCGGCACACCTTCCTCCTCCGCGGCGGTCGACCCTGAACGTGAGGTCGCGGGCTGAGGGGCGGCGTCGCCCGACACCTGGTCGAGTGTCGGGTCGACGCTGCGCAGCCGCCGCAGACGGTCCCCTCCGCCGGGGCGCGTCAGATCGTCGTCGGCGGTCGGTGGGCGCGTCCGGGAGAAGGTCACGCAGGCACGCTAGGCGCCGGGACGTGCCGCCCGCGGGGCAGCAGGCAAGCGCTGTGGACACGACGCACCGGAGGCCGGCCTGTGCACGGCCAACCACTGAGGAAGGGCCTAGGGTGCGCGGTCCGCGACGACGATCGCCAGCACACCCGGTCCCGCGTGCGCACCGACGACCGCGCTCACGGGCGTGACCGCCGCCCGCACGCCGGTCTCGTCCCACAGCCGGTCTGCCACGTCCCTCGCCGCGCCGTCGTCGCCCAGGTAGTGCACGGCGAGCTCGGGCTCGGTCCGGCGCTCGACCGAGTCGGCCGCCACCTGGATCAGCCGGTCGACCGCCGCCCCGCGCGTGCGGACCTTCTGGATCACCTCGATGCGCCCGTCGCGCACCGCGAGCAACGGCCGCACGCCGAGCACCGTGCCGAGCGTCGCGGCCGCCACGCCCAGCCGGCCACCGCGACGCAGGTGGTCGAGCGACTCGACCATGAAGATCGCGCGGCTCGAGTCCGCGACCGCGATCGCGCGGCGGGCCACCTCGTCGACCGTCCCGCCGGACGCCGCGACGTCGGCCGCCGCGAGCGCCGCGAACCCGAGGCCCATGGCGACGGTCCGCGAGTCCACGACCCGCACCGGCACCGGGGAGCGCGTCGCCGCGAGCGCCGCCGCGTGCACCGTGCCCGACAGGTCGCCCGACAGGTGGATCGACACGATCGCCCGCGCACCGGCCCGCGCCGCCGCCTCGTAGGCCGTGACCAGGGCGTGCGGCGTCGGCTGCGACGTCGTCACCCGCTCGCCCGCGCCGATCCGGTGCGCGACGTCGTCGGGCGACACGTCGATCCCCTCGAGGAACACCTCGTCCCCGGCCAGCACGTGCAGAGGCACCACGGACAGCGCCGGGTGGTCACCGGAGGGGAGGGAGGCGGTCGAGTCCGTGACGACGTGGACGGCCGGGGGCTTCGCAGGACTCATCTCCGGGACACCTTACGTGGCGCGCCCGGTCGGTCGCATCCTGCGCCGCGCGCTCCTCGGAGCCCCGCCCTAGTATCCGAGACATGCCCGACGACGCAGCCCCCTCCCCCGCAGAGCTCGCCGCCCTGAAGGCTGCCGCCGCGCAGGCGGCCGCCGAGGCAGCCGAAGCCAGGGCAGCCGCCGCGCAGGCCGCGCTCGAGGCCGCCCAGGCCGCGGCCGCCGGGGCCACGGACGCAGACTCCGCTGCCGAGCCCAATGACGACGTGCCCGACGCACCCGCCGACGCGGCGCCGTCGAGCACGCCCGACCCGGCCGTCCCGGACCCGGCAGCCGCACCGCCCACGCAGGCTCCGTCGTCGGGCCCCTTGGACGGCTACCCCGCCGAGGTCGCCGCGGGCTACGCCTACCGCGGCGCGACGCTCGCGCTCGGCGCGCTGCTCGAAGCACCCGAGGCCCCCGGCGACCCCGTGCCGCGCGCCGACGTCCAGGTCGGGTTCCCGCTCGCGATGCTCAACCGGCACGGGCTCGTCGCCGGGGCCACCGGGACAGGCAAGACCAAGACGCTGCAGGGCATGGTCGAAGGCCTCTCTGACGCGGGCGTGCCGACGTTCGTCGCCGACATCAAGGGGGACCTGTCGGGACTCGCGGCGCCCGGTACCAGCGGGGAGAAGATCCTCGAGCGCACCGCGAGCATCGGGCAGGACTGGGAACCGACCACCTACCCGGTCGAGTTCTACTCCCTCGGCGGGCTCGGCAAGGGCATCCCGATCCGCACGACCGTGAGCGACTTCGGGCCGCTGCTGCTCTCCAAGGTGCTGGGGCTCAACGGCACGCAGGAGTCGAGCCTGGGACTCATCTTCCACTGGGCCGACACGCAGGGGCTCGCACTGCTCGACCTCAAGGACCTGCAGGCGACCATCGCGTACCTCACCTCGGACGACGGCAAGGCCGAGCTCAAGGGCATCGGCGGGCTGTCCGCCGCCACGGCCGGGGTCATCCTGCGCGAGATCGTGACCCTCCAGGCGCAGGGGGCCGACGTGTTCTTCGGCGAACCCGCGTTCGACACGACCGAGCTCCTGCGCGTCGCGGCCGACGGGCGCGGCACCATCTCGGCGCTCGAGCTGCCCGCCGTCCAGGACCGCCCCGCGCTCTTCTCGACGTTCCTCATGTGGCTGCTCGCCGACCTGTTCCAGGACCTGCCCGAGGTCGGCGATCTCGACAAGCCCCGGCTCGTGTTCTTCTTCGACGAGGCGCACCTGCTGTTCACGGGAGCGACCAAGGAGTTCGTGGCGCAGGTCGTGCAGACCGTGCGCCTCATCCGGTCCAAGGGCGTGGGCGTGTTCTTCGTGACGCAGAGCCCCAAGGACGTGCCCGCCGACGTCCTGGCCCAGCTCGGCAACCGGGTCCAGCACGCGCTGCGCGCCTTCACGCCCGACGACGCCGCCGCCCTCCGCGCGGCCGTCCGGACGTTCCCGCGGTCCCCCTACGACCTGGAGCAGCTGCTGCAGTCGCTCGGGACGGGCGAGGCCGTGGTCACGGTGCTGACCGAGAAGGGCGCCCCGACACCGGTCGCGTGGACGCGGGTCCGCGCGCCGCAGTCGTCGATGGAACCCGCACCGGAGGCCGTGATCGACGGGATCGTCGCGGGCTCACCGCTCACCGCGCGGTACGCCGTGGCGGTCGACAACGAGTCGGCCCACGAGCTCCTCACCGCGCGCATCGCCGCGCAGCAGGCTGCTGCCGAGCAGGCCGAGCTCGCCGAGAAGCAGGCCGACGAGCTCGAGAGGATGCGCGCCAAGCTCGAGCAGGACGCGGCCCGCGCGGGGAACGGCTCGGGAGGTGGCTCAGGGAGCGGCACGGCCCGGCGGTCGACCGCGTCCTCAAGCCTCGACAAGCTCCTGGGGTCGATGGCGACGCAGCTCGGCCGGGAGATCACACGGACGGTGTTCGGGACGCGGCGGCGCTAGGCGCCCAGCCGTCGCTGAGTGCGGAGTAGTTGTCGTCAGATGTGCCGATCGACGACAACTACTCCGCACTCAGCGACGTGGTTGTCCACAGATTCCTCGGCAGGGCTCCGCGACCTCCTCCCCGTCAGCAGCATCGTGTCCGTGGATACTGACGCTTTCCGAACCTCCGACGCCCTTGCCGCGGGCGTGAGCCCCGGCGTTCTCCGTGGCCTGCGCTTCACCGCACCGACCCGCGGGGTCCGCTTGACCGATGCGACGCCCGACCTGACCGGGGCCTGTCGTGCCCTGTCGCTCGTCCTGCGGCCCGACACGGCCTTCAGCCACACGACGGCACTGCACCTCCTGGACGTCGAGGTTCCCTGGCGCATCGCGAAGGACCAGAGGATCCACGTCGTGTCCGCCTCACGGCAGGACCGCCCTGATCGCCGGGGTGTGGTCTCGCACTTCTGTGGTCAGCCGAACCTCACGACCGTGCGGCACCACGGGCTGCTCGTGACGTCCGCCGCCCAGACGTGGCTGCACCTGTCTCACCGGCTCACGACCGACGAGCTCGTCGTCCTGGGCGACGCGATGCTCCGGCGAAAGCACCGGACCACCACGCCCGAGGCGCTGCGCTCCCTCACGGACTCGACCCGCAAGATGAAGGGGCTGGCGATCGAGTACGACGGCGACGTCCACCGCACCGACCCCGCCACCTGGCGGCGCGACGTCGAACGCCGCCAACGCCTCGAGGCCGCAGGCTGGATCATCATCACCGCCACCGCCGACGACGTCCTGCGCCATCCAGAACGCTTCGTGGCCCGTGTCCGCGCAGCCCTCCAGAAACGCTGAGTGCGGAGTAGTTGTCGCCAATCGGCTCGATCGACGACAACTACTCCGCACTCAGCGACGCAGATGTCAGGCCGGGACCACGTTGACCAGCTTCGGGGCTCGGACGATCACCGTGCGGATCCCCCGCCCGTCGAGCGTGCGCTGCACGTTCGCGTCGGCCAGGGCGAGCTCGCGCAGCTCGTCGTCGCCGATCGACGGCGGGACCTCGAGCCTGCTGCGGACCTTGCCCTGGACCTGCACGACGCACGTCACGGTGTCCTCGACCAGATATTCGTCGAGCGCGACCGGGAAGGGCTCGTGGGCCAGCGACCGCGGGTGGCCGAGGCGCGACCACAGCTCTTCCGCGATGTGCGGGGCGATCGGCGCGACCATGAGGATCAGCGGCTCGATCGCCTCGCGCGGCACGCGGTCCAGCCCCGTGAGGTGGTTGTTGAGCGCGATGAGCTTGGCGATCGCGGTGTTGGAGCGCATGTGCTCCATCTCGACGCGCACGTCCGCGATGGTGCGGTGGACCAGGCGCAGGGTCGCGACCTCGGCGGGCTCGTCGGAGACCGTGGTCTCCCCCGTGTCCTCGCTGACGACGTTGCGCCACAGCCGCTGCAGGAACCGCTGGGATCCGACGACGGCGCGCGTGTCCCAGGGGCGCGACAGGTCGAGCGGCCCCATGGACATCTCGTACACGCGGAACGTGTCGGCGCCGTAGGCCTCGTACATGTCGTCGGGCGTCACGACGTTCTTGAGCGACTTGCCCATCTTCCCGTACTCGCGGTGGACGGGCTCGCCCTTCCACAGGTACCGGACCTCGTCGCCGCTGCCTTCTTCGACGACCTCCTCGGCCGGCACGTACGCGCCGCGCGCGTCGGTGTAGGCGTAGGCCTGCACGTAGCCCTGGTTGAAGAGCTTGTGGAACGGCTCGGTGCTGGTCACGTGCCCCAGGTCCAGGAGCACCTTGTGCCAGAACCGCGCGTAGAGCAGGTGCAGCACGGCGTGCTCGACGCCGCCCACGTACAGGTCGACGCCCCCCGCAGGGCCAGCCGTGGCGTTGTGCCCGGGGCCGGTCCAGTACGTCTCGAGCTCGGGGGCGGCCATGTGCTCGGTGTCCGCGGGGTCGAGGTAGCGCAGGTAGTACCAGCAGGACCCGGCCCAGTTGGGCATGGTGTTGGTGTCGCGACGGTAGGTCTTGGGGCCGTCGCCCAGGTCGAGCGTGACGTTGACCCAGTCCTCGTTGCGGCCGAGCGGCGGCTCGGGCGAGGAGTCGGCGTCGTCGGGCTCGTAGGTGCGCGGCGAGTAGTCGGGGACCTCGGGCAGGTTGACGGGCAGCAGCGCGTCGGGCAGCGCGATGGGCTGGTCGTTCTCGTCGTAGACGATGGGGAACGGCTCGCCCCAGTAGCGCTGGCGGCTGAAGAGCCAGTCGCGCAGGCGGTAGGTGATGGTGCCGGTGCCGATGCCCTTGGCCTCGAGCCACTCGATCATGGCGCGCTTGGCGTCGGGCACGCTGAGGCCGTCGAGCGAGATCTCGTCGCCCGACGAGTTGACGATCTCGCCGTCGCCGGTCCAGGCGCCCTCGTGGTCCTCGGGGGCTGCGACCGTGCGGATCACGGGCAGCTCGAAGGCCTCGGCGAACGCGTGGTCACGCTCGTCACCGCCGGGGACGGCCATGATGGCGCCCGTGCCGTAGCCCATGAGGACGTAGTCCGCGGTGAACACGGGGATGAGCGTGCCGTTGACGGGGTTCACGGCGAGGTGGCCCGTGAAGACGCCGGTCTTCTTGCCCGCGTCGGCCTGGCGCTCGACCGCGGTCTTGGCCGCGGCCTCCTTGCGGTAGGCGGCGACGGCGTCGATCGGGGTCGTGTGACCGCCGGTCCAGGCGTCGCGCGTGCCGTCGGGCCACTCGGCGGGGACCTCGTCGAGCAGGGGGTGCTCGGGCGAGACGACCATGAACGTCGCGCCGAACAGGGTGTCGGGGCGCGTGGTGAAGACCTCGACGTCCTGCGTCGCCGCCGCACCGAGGCCGGTGATCGCGAAGCGCACGTTCGCGCCCTCGCTGCGGCCGATCCAGTTGCGCTGCATCGACTTGACCTTCTCGGGCCAGTCGATGAGGTCGAGGTCGTCGGCCAGGCGGTCGGCGTACGCGGTGATGCGCATGTTCCACTGGCGCAGGCTGCGCTGGAAGACGGGGAAGTTGCCGCGCTCGGAGCGACCGTCGGACGTGACCTCCTCGTTGGCGAGCACGGTGCCCAGGCCCGGCGCCCAGTTCACGGGCGACTCGGACACGTAGGCCAGGCGCTGCGGGTCGATCACGGCGCGCTGCGCGACGCGGTCGAGGTCGGCCCAGCGGGTGCCCTCGGGGTGGCCGGGGATCGGGCGGGCGCCCGCGGCGTACTCGGCCTCGAGCTCGGTGACGGGGCGCGCGCGGCCCGTGCCGCCGTCGGGACGCGGGGCGTCCTCGTCGTACCAGGCCTCGAAGATCTGCAGGAAGATCCACTGGGTCCAGCGCACGTACTCGGGGTCGATGGTCGCGAACGAGCGGCGCGAGTCGTGTCCCAGGCCGAGCCGGCGCAGCTGGCGCTTCATGTTGGCCATGTTGGCCTCGGTCGTGACGCGCGGGTGCTGGCCGGTCTGCACCGCGAACTGCTCGGCGGGCAGGCCGAACGCGTCGTAGCCGAGCGCGTGCAGCACGTTGTCGCCGCACATGCGCCGGAAGCGCCCGACGACGTCGGTCGCGATGTACCCGAGGGGGTGCCCCACGTGCAGGCCCGCGCCCGAGGGGTACGGGAACATGTCCATGATGAAGTAGGGCGAGCGCCCGTCGGCGTGCTTGCCGTCGCCGTCGGTGAGGTGCCCCGAGGGGTTGGCCGCCCAGAACGTGCCGCGCTCCTCCCACGCGTCCTGCCACCGGAGCTCGATGTCCTGCGCGAGCGCGGGCGTGTAGCGGTGGGAGGTCGTCTCGTGCGGGGACGCGGGGGCGTCGTGCACGGGCTCGGCGGGGGTCTCGGGGGCGGGGTTCTCAGGCGTGCTCACCCGGCGAGTTTACCGTTCGGCGCGGCGTCGTCCGGCAGCTGGGCGCGGGCTGGGCGCCCACGTCCCGCCCGGCCCGACGGCGCCTCTCACCTGCGCCGCCGAGGGCCCCGTCCGCCCGGGGCGGGTCCGGGCGGACGGGCGGGTCGGTACGGTGGGTGCCGGTCAGATCGTCTGGAGGTACTCGACGATCGTGGGGCCCATCTCGAGGAAGACCCAGGCCACGAGGAGCACGTAGAGCACCGCGAGGAGCGTCCCCTTGTTGTCGACGATCACGCGGCGCACCCCCTCGGAGGCCTTGAGGTGTCCTTCCTGGACGGCGTGCACGACCTGGAACCAGAAGATCGGCAGCATCGCGGCCCACACGACCATGCAGAACGGGCAGAGCACGACGAGCACGTACAGGCTGGTCCAGACGAGGAACACGATGAGACCCATGGCGAGGGTCGTGACGGCGAGCAGGGTGAGCCAGAACCAGCGGGGCAGCCGCGCGCCGGTGAGGACCACGACGCCGATCGTCATGACGACGGGGAACGCGGCGACGCCGAGGAACGGGTTCGGGAACCCGAGGATCGCCCCCTGCCAGGACGCCATCGCTGGGCCGCAGTCGAGGAACGGGTTGAGCGAGCACGCCGCGACGTGGTTCGGGTCGATGAGCTTGAGGTAGCGCTCGATCGCGAGCCAGGCGGCGCCGACGAGCCCGACCGCGCCCGCGACCAGGAGCACCCACCCGAACGCGCGGGGGCTGAGGTTCTTGGCGTCGATGCCGGGGACCAGGTGACCTCCGTCGTCGTCCGGGGCGAGGAGGTCTGCGGCGTCGCCGGTGGTGCCCGGGGTGCGCCCGGTGCGGGAAGGACGGGTGGGGCTCTCGCTCACGAACCGCTCCTGAAGGGTCTGCGCGTGCACTTCCGGCACACAGGTGGGCCCAAGGTACCGGCGATGTCTGAGGCTTGGCTGAACGCGCCACGTACACGCGGGCTCGCTACCCCGCGCCGAGCGCTTCGGGTCGAGCACGCGTAGCGTCGTGGGCACAGGTCGTACCGACACGGGAGGGGTGCTCATGGCGCACAAGAAGCAGTCGTGGAGCGAGTTCAGCGGCGGCAAGAAGACGATGATGGTGGTGGCTTCGATCGTGCAGGTCTCGCTCACGGTCGCGGGCTACCGCGACCTGGCGAGGCGGTCCGCCGACGAGGTCGAGGGCTCGAAGCTCGCGTGGGGCGTGGCGATGCTCGCGAACTGGGTGGGGCCGATCGCCTACTTCGCGAAGGGGCGCAAGGGGCTGGGCCTCAACGCCTGAGCCGCCGCTCTCGGGTGAGCGACGCGCACGGCGGCCCGTCGACGGACCGGGCTGATCAGGCCGCGCCGGTCGGCGTCGGCTCGGTCTGCGCGTCGTCCCGGACGTGCGCGACGCGCTGACGCCCGAACAGGGCGATGATCGCGAGGCCGGCGAGCGTGAGCGCGAGGCCGGTCCACGCGAGGTCGAGGTAGCCCCAGCCCGCGGCGATGACGAGGCCGCCGAGGAACGCGCCGTTGGCGTTGCCGACGTTGAGCGCCGAGTGGCACAGCGCGGCCCCGAGCGACGGGGCACCGGGCGAGAGGTCCATGAGCCGGGTCTGGAGCGCGAGGCCCAGGATCTGTGACGTCACGCCCAGCAGGAAGAGGGACGCGACGGCCGGGACCGGGCTCTGGCCCGTGAGCGCGAAGGCGACGAGCGCCGCGGCCGTCGTCCCGAAGCCGATGCACACGGTCCGCAGCACGTCCTTGTCGGCGAGCCGTCCGCCGACGATCGTCCCGAGCGTCATGCCGAGGCCGAAGATCGCGAGGACCACGGGCACGACCCCGAGAGAGAGGCCCGTGACCTCGGTCATGGTGGGCGCGACGTAGGAGTAGACGGCGAACATGCCGCCGAAGCCGATCGCGCCGCCCACGAAGCTGATCCACAGCGGGCCGTTCCTCAGTGCGGCGACCTCCTGGCTCACGCTCGACCCGGTGTCGCCCGCGCCGGCGGGGACCCAGCGCCAGAGGGCCGCGAGCGTGATGCCGCCCAGGACGCCGATGAGGACGAACGCCGCGCGCCAGCCGAGCTGCTGGCCGGCGAACGTCGACAGGGGGACGCCGACGACGTTCGCGATCGTGAGTCCGGTCATCATCATGGCCACGGCGTGGCCACGCCGCCCGGGTCCGGCGACGGCTGCGCCGACGGCGGCCCCGACCCCGAAGAACGCGCCGTGCGGCAGTCCGGCGAGGAAGCGGCCCGCGATGAGCCACTCGATGCTGGGGGCCGCGGCCGAGAGCACGTTGCCGAGCGTGTAGGCGAGCATGAGCCCGATGAGGAGCTTCTTGCGGGAGACGCGCGCGGCGAGCACGGTGAGCAGGGGCGCGCCGACGACGACACCCACGGCGTAGGCCGTGATGGCGTGCCCGGTGAGCGGGATGGAGGCGTCGAACGCGGTGGCGATGTCGGGCAGCAGTCCCATGGTCGCGAACTCGGTCGTGCCGATCGTGAAGCCGCCCGCGGCGAGCGCGAGCAGCGCGAGCCCGGTGGTCCGGGTGCCGCGGGGTGCGCCGTCGCCTGCCCGACGACGTCGCGCGCCCGGGGCGGGCGCGTCGAGGGGGTCGGTCGGGCCGGGCAGGCGGGTGCTGTCGACGGTCAAGGCGGGACCCTTTCGAGGGTGTTCACTGGCGGGCTGCTGCGGATCGAATCGATTCGAGACGTTCGCTGGCGCCGTCGGCAGCAGGTCGTGGGAAGAACGTCAGTCTAGACCGGGAGCGCCGGCCGCGGCGAGGGCCCGTGGCACGACCCACACGCGAGACGCCGCCGGCAGCCCCAGGTGCACCGGGCTCTCGTCGCTCCCCCACGTGATGGCCATGGTGCCCGCGTACTCGCGCCGCTCCTGCACGCAGACCTCGGCATCGAGCCCCAGACCGAGCTCCGCGAGGTACCGCAGCACGTCCGGGTCCGCGTCGGAGATCCGCGCGACGACCGCGCACGCCCCCGCGTCGAGCTCCGAGAGCCGGACCGCCGCCGGTCGCGGGACGTGGCCCGAGGCCGTCGGGATCGGGTCACCGTGCGGGTCTCGCGTCGGGTGGCCGAGCAACGCGTCGATGCGGTCGAGCATGAGGTCCGACACCGCGTGCTCCAGGACCTCGGCCTCGTCGTGCACCTCGTCCCACGAGTACCCCAGCTCCGAGACCAGGTACGTCTCGAGGATGCGGTGCCGTCGCACCATGGCGACCGCGTGCGAACGCCCCAGGTCCGTGAGCTCGATCGCGCCGTAGCGCGCGTGCACCAGCAGACCCTGCGAGGACAGGCGCCGCACGGTCTCCGAGACCGTCGAGGCCCCGACGCCGAGGCGATCCGCGAGGAGCTTGGTGGTCACGGGCTCGTCGGACCACTCCTGCGCCGACCACACCACCTTGAGGTAGTCCTGGGCGACGGAGGTCAGGTCGAGGGGATGGTCCACGGCGCTCACTCTATTTCACGGCCCTCCCCGGTACCGGGCGGACCGCGGACCGGACGCCTTGCGCACCCCCGAGGACCGTCCCGCCGCCCCGCAGACCCGGCCCCCTCACCCGGCGACCGTCTCCGCCGGCCGGCGCTCCGCCGTCGGGCGTGCGGCCTGCACCACGCGCGGGCGGCGCGCCAGGTGCACCACGTACGCGACCGCGAACACCACACCCTGCGCGACCACGATCGTCGCGGCGCTCGCGGTGTCCAGGTAGTAGCTCGCGTAGATCCCCACGACCGCGCACCCGACCGCGACGAGCGGCGCGACCACGAGCATGCGGGACATGCGGTCCACCAGGAGGTAGGCCGTGGCCCCCGGCGTGATGACCAGCGCCACGACGAGGACGACCCCGACCGCCTGGAGCGCGACCACCACGGTCAGCGCGAGCGAACCCAGCAGCAGCGCGGACAGGCGCCGGGGCGAGATGCCGACCGCGTGCGCGTGCACGGGGTCGAACGCGAACAGCGTCAGGTCCCGGCGCTTGAGCACGAGCACCACGGTCGTCAGCGCACCGAGCACCACGACCTGCCACAGGTCGGTGTCCGTGATGCCGAGCATGTTGCCGAACAGGATGTGGCCCAGGTCGATCTGGCTCGGTGTGACCGAGACCAGCACGATCCCGATCGCGAACAGCGTCGTGAAGACGACGCCGATCGCCGCGTCCTCCTTGAGCCTGCTCGTGTCCCGGACCGTGCCGATCAGCGCGACCGCCCCGATCCCGAACACGAGCGCACCCACCGCGAACGGCACCCCGACGATGTAGGACAGCACCACGCCCGGCAGCACGGCGTGGGAGACCGCGTCCCCGAGCAGCGACCAGCCGATCATGATGAGCCAGCAGCTCAGGAGCGCGCACACGATGCTCGCGACGACCGCGACGAGCAGCGCGCGCTGCACGAACTCGTACTCGAGGGGCGCGGCGAGCCACGTCCCCGCGGCGGCGAGCAGGTCGAGCGGGTTCATCGGACGGCTCCTTCGGTCGTCGCGGGGCCCCGGCTCGCCGCGAGCGGGTCGATCCCGAACGTGCGGGCCAGGTTCTCGGGGCGCAGCACCACGTCGGGCGGCCCGGTCATGATCACGCGGCGTTGGAGCAGGATCGCGTCGTCGACGAGGTCCGGCAGGGAGGACAGGTCGTGCGTCGAGACCAGGACGGCGCAGCCGGCCGACGCCAGGCTCCGCAGGACCGCGGTGATCTGCGCCTCCGAGACCTTGTCGACCCCGGCGAACGGCTCGTCGAGCAGCAGCAGCCGCGCACCCTGGGCGATCGCCCGGGCGACGAAGACCCGCTTGCGCTGCCCGCCGGACAGCCGGCCGATCTGACGGTGCGCGAGGTCCGCGAGCCCCACCCGCTCCAGGGCGTCGGCCACGGCCCGGCGGTCCTCGGCCCGCGCCCGGCGCGCCGGGCCGAGCCCCCCGTAGCGGCCCATGGTCACGACGTCGCGCACGTCGACCGGGAACGACCAGTCGACGTCCTCCGACTGGGGTACGTAGCCGACGAGCCCGTCCTTGCGCGCCGCGTCCGCGTCCGTGCCGTAGATCCGCACGTCCCCGGCCTGGGTCACGCCGTTGCCGCGCGTCATGCCCATGACGGAACGGAACAGCGTCGACTTGCCCGACCCGTTCGCCCCGATCAGGCCGGTCACGGCGCCCGGCGCGAGCGACAGTCCCACGTCCTCGAGCGCGAGGACCTCGCGGTAGCGGACGGTGAGACCGCGGACGTCGAGGGCTGGTGTGGGGTCCATGTGCGGCTCCGGGGTATCGGGTCGGGTGGTGGGTCGAGCACCAGGTCGGGTGGTGGGTCGAGCACCGGGTCGGGCGGTGGCCTCCCTCGCCGGCGCGCGGCGGACGCTCGTCATTCCCCGCCCCGCAGGCCCGTGCCGATGACGCGCGCGTCGTGGGCGAGCAGGTCGAGGTAGGTGGGGACGGCGCCGTCGGGCAGGGACAGCGAGTCGACGTAGAGCGTGCCCGCGTACGTCGCGCCCGTCTCGGCCGCGACCTGCCGCTGGGCCGCGGCCGAGACCGTCGTCTCGCAGAACACGGCGCGCACGTCGTTCTGCCGGACGTAGTCGATGACGCGCGCGACCTGCTGCGGCGTGCCCTGCTGGTCGGCGTTGACGGGCCACAGGAACTGCTCGTCGAGCCCGACGTCGCGCGCCAGGTAGGAGAAGGCCCCCTCGCACGTGACGAGCGCGCGGGCACCGTCCGGGACCTGGTCGACCTCGGCCGTGAGCTCGCGGCCCACGGCCTCGATGCGCTCGGCGTAGCGGGCGGCGTTCGCGCGGTAGTCGGCTGCGTTCGCGGGGTCTGCCGCCGCGAAGGCCTCGCCGATGTTGCGCGCGTAGATCGCGCCGTTGACGGGTGACATCCAGGCGTGCGGGTTGGGGCGCCCGTCGTACGCCCCGGAGCCGATCTCGATCACGTCGACTCCCTCGGAGACCGTGACGTGCGGGGCGTCGAGCCGTGCGACGAAGGGCTCGAACCACTTCTCGAGGCCGAGGCCGTTGTCGAGGACCAGGTCCGCGCTGGCGGCGCGACGCAGGTCCGCGGGCGTGGGTTCGTACCCGTGGATCTCGGCGCCGACCTTGGTCAGGGACGCGACCTCGACGTGGTCCTGGCCGACCTCGCGGGCCATGTCTGCCAGGACGGTGAAGGTGGTCAGGACCTGCAGCGGCCCGACGGCGTCGCTCGTCCCGGCGACGAGCCTCTCCCCGGGCGCGGGCTCGCCCTGGGCGGGGGCGACCGTGCACCCGGCGGCGAGGAGCAGTGCGGCGAGTCCTCCGAGAAGAGGTTTCACCCCTGTGCGAAGTCGAAAGTTCGGCATACCGAACTTTAACCAGGAACAAGGCTCCACGTCGAGTGCCGGGAGGACGCTCGAGCCCACCTCCGCTGCGGACACGCAGGGCCGCCCGGGCGGGCGATGCCTGGAGGAGTCGTTCAGGGTGCGGGGGTCTGCACGGGCGCGCCGCGTTCGAGCTGGAGCAGCATCTCGACGGTTCCGGTCGGGTCGAGCGTCACGAACGGCAGCTCCGGCACGTGCACGCCGTAGTCGGCGAACGTGACCGGGATCGCACCGCTCACCTGGACCCCGTCGCCCGAGCGCCGGGCCTCGAGCGTCACGGTCACGGGTTCGGTCACGTCCCGGATCGTGAGGGTCCCCCGGGCCTTGACCGTCAGCGGCTCGTCCCGGTTCTCGACCCCCGTGAGATCGACCGGTTCGGAGAGGATGAACACCGCGTTCGGGAACACGTCGGTCTCCAGCAGGCGCCGGAACGCGTCGTCGCGCACCACGCTGTCGCTCGCGATCGAGGCGGTGTCCACCGTGACGTCGGCCCGGACGAGCTCACCGTCGGTGACCACGAGCGAGCCGCCGACCGCCTCGGTGCGGCCCACGACCGTGCCCTTCTCGCCGCTGAGGACCTCGTCGACCCGGTACCCGGCCTGCGAGCCGGGACTCACGACCCACGTGCCGTCCGGGTCGAAGGGTCCCGGGGAAGGGGACTCGGACGGCGGGGCACTCTCCCCCGGCGTCTGCAGGCCCAGCGGAGGAGGCGGGTTGCCCGCAGAGATACGGGTCACGACGTACGGCCCGGCGAGCACGATCACCAGCGCCGCGACGACCGCGACGAGGATCCACCGGGCACCTGTGCTCATGCCCCGTATTCTGCCGTGCCGCTCGGGACCGTCCGGACCGCGTCCGTCCGATTCACCCGGTCCGGCGGGATCGCTCACGTGTCCCTCACCTCTCCCCTCGTACCAGGAGGCCGCCACCAGCGCACGCGGGTGAGGCCCCACGGGCGACGAGGCCCTCGAGGGCCCGCACGAGCACGCGTCCGACCGGTGCGTGGCGGACCCGGCGGGGCGGGGTCGTGCAGGGGCGATCCATCACCTCCCACCCTTCCCGATCCGCCACCCGGATGCCAGCGGGCACGCTCGCCGGCATCCGGGTGATTGTCATGCCCGCGCGGAGCGCAGCGCCACGAGCGCGATCGTGGCCGCCACGAGCATGAGGCCGAACCCGATCCACGACGTCGTCCCCACGCCGCTGCCGAAGGCTTCGTGCGCCGAGGCGAGCAGAGCCTGGGCCTGATCGACCGGCAGGGTCTCCGCGACCTGCGTCGCACCGCCGAGGGTCTCGGCGGCCGCCGTCGCGTCCGCGACCGGTACACCGTCGGGCACGACGACGTTGCGGTGGTAGGACGCCGTGAGGATGCTGCCGAGGACTGCCGTGCCCAGCACCGCGCCGACCTCGTACGCGGTCTCCGAGATCGCCGAGGCGGCCCCGGCCTTGTCGGCCGGGACGGCCGAGACGATCAGGTCGTTCGACACGGTCTCGGCCGCGCCGATCCCGATCGCGAGGACCACGAACGCGACCACGAGCACCGTGAGCGTGCTCGCCCCCGCACTCAGGGCCACGATCGCGTAGCCCGCCGCGGCGAACAGCAGCGCGACGGCGACCACGTACGACGGGCGGACCCGGCGCACGACCCGCACGACGAGCAGCCCTGCGACGATCATCGCGGCCAGCCCCGGAAGCAGCGCGTAGCCGGCCTTCATGGGGCTCAGCCCGATCACGAGCTGGACGTCCTGCGACACGAAGAACAGGAAGCCCACGAGCGAGAAGACGGACAGGAGGTTGATCACGACCGCGCCCGAGAACTCTCCCCGGCGGAACAGTCGGACGTCGATCATGGGGTCGGGTCGCCCGAGCTGGCGACGCACGAACACCCACCCGGCGACGATCCCGAGGACGAGCGCACCCACGGCGAGCGCACCGGGCCCGGACTTGGCAAGGGTCTTGATGCCGAGCACGATCGGCGCCATGGTCGCCATCGAGAGCACGATCGACAGGACGTCGACCCGACCGGGGTTCGCGTCCTTCGACTCGGGCACGAAGATCGGCGCGAGAACCAGGAGGAGCGCCAGCACCGGGACCGCGAGCAGGAAGACCGAGCCCCACCACGCGTGCTCGAGCAGGAAGCCGCCCGCGATCGGGCCGATCGCGTTGCCGGCCGCGAAGCCCGCGGCCCAGATCGCGATCGCGAGCCGGCGCTCCTCGCGGTCGGTGAAGATGTTGCGCAGCAGCGAGAGCGTCGGCGGCATGATCATGGCGCCGAAGAAGCCGAGCCCCGCGCGCGACGCGACGAGCGCCTCGGCGCTGGGCGCGTACGCCGCGACGACCGAGATCGCGGCGAAGCCGACGGCTCCGACCAGCAGCAGCCTGCGCCGCCCGACGCGGTCGGCGAACGAGCCCATCGAGACGAGCAGCCCGGCGAGCACGAGCGGGTAGATGTCGATCATCCACAGCAGCTGGGTGCCCGTGGGGCGCAGCGCCTCGGAGATCTGCGGCAGCGCGAAGGTGAGGACCGTGTTGTCGATCGAGACGAGCAGCACGGGGAGCATGAGCACGGCGAGCGCGACCCACCGGCGGTTGCGGGTCAGCGGCGTACCGGAGGTCGCGGGGGGCGTCGGAGCACCCTGGGGGCCGTTCGGGTCCCGGGGCGTCCGGTGGTCCTGGACGAGAGTCACGGGAGCAGTCCTTTCACGTACGAGGACGGTCGGGGCGGCGCTGTGGCGCCGGACTGCCAACCGTCCAGACGGTACAGTAACCGACCGGACGGTACACTTTCAAGATGCCGCCGCCCCCTGCCGCTCGCGCCAAGGTCCTCGAGGCATTCGCCACCCTTCTCGTCACGCACGGGGAACGCGCGGCCACGCTCGACGCCGTCGCCGCGGAGGCCGGCGTCTCCAAGGGCGGCCTGCTCTACCACTTCGGCTCCAAGGTCGCGCTCGCCGAAGGGCTCATGGACCTCCTGCGCGAGCTGACCGCCGCGGACGTCGAGGCCATGCGCTCGTGGCCCGCCGGCCCGGTCGACTACTTCATCAGGACGTCCGCCGACTCCGACAGCGCCTTCGAGCTCGTCTACGTCGCCGTCTCACGACTCGCCCAGGGCAGCCACCCGCAGGCCCGCGCCGCACTCGACGACGCCCACGACGCCTGGACCGGCGCCGTGCTCGAGGTCGTCGGCGACCCCGTCCTCACCCGGGCGATCATGCTCAACGGCGACGGGCTCTACGCCCAGGCCAGCGAGCACTTCGCGAGCGGCGAAGCCCCCTCGACCACGAGCCAAGACCAGCCAGGCTCGATCGACGAGCTCCTGGCCCTGATCGACGAGATGATCGCCGTGCGCTCCTCGCGCTGACTCCCGCAGGCAGCGACCGCTCGACCGCCGCCCGGGTCCGCGAACCGGCGCGACGCCGTCGGGCACCGCGCGGGACCGGGCCGCGACCGACCACACCGAAGGACCCCGGACGTGCGGGAGGCGTCGGCCGCCCCCAGTGGCAACCGACGCCCCTCTTCCTCCCGCACACCTCATGCGGTCCCCCCGCGCTGCGAGCAGTGCGGGGGGATCCCGTACCTCGTCCCGGTCCCACGGTCCGTAGCGTGGGGGCATCCAGGACGACGACGGTCAGGGGGTGCCCCAGGGACACCCACCGACCAGTGTCCCCCCTCGGCCGCGCCTTCGCCAGACCGGGCGACGACCGCTCGTCACCCCAGACGCACCACGCCGGTCCACGCCTCCGCGAGCAGGTCGTGACCCGCCGGGGTGGGGTGCACGCCGTCGTACGCCCAGGCCTGCGGGCCCAGCCCGCTCGTCGCGACGGCCTGCGCGAACGGCCCGTCGGTCGCCACGAGCGGCAGCCCGTACTCCGCCGCGAGCCGCCGCACGACCTGGATCTTGGGGTCGAGGTCCTCGCGCCACCCCCACTGCTCCGCGCGGACCGGCACCAGGAAGGGCTCGACCAGGACGATCGACGCCTGCGGTGCGCCGGCCCGCGTGCGGTCGAGCAGGTCGCGGTACCCGGCCTCGAACGCCTCGGCGCTCGTGGCGTCCCCGGCGTCGTACCGGCGCCACGTGTCGTTGATCCCGATCTTGATCGACACGAGATCGGGCTCGAGCGCGAGGACGTCCGCGTCCCACCGGGCCCGCAGGTCCACGACCCGGTGGCCGCTCACACCACGGTTGAGCACCTCGACGCCGTGGCGCCCGCACACGCCCGCGACCCGGGCCGCATAGCCGTGCCCGAGTCCGAACTCCCCCTCCGCGAGCCGACCGGCGTCCGTGATCGAGTCACCGATCAGGACGGCCCGCGACCCCGGGGCCAGCGACGCGCGGCTCACGCCGTGCCCGCCTCGACCGTCGAGACGGCCGCGATCGGTCGCACGCCGGGCCGCGACCCCGCCACGACGGGGGCAGCAGCGTGCTCGGCCTCGACCGTGGCGGCCACGTGACGCAGCGCGTCCTGGAGCGGGGCATAGTGCGCGACGACCGCGGCGCGGTACGCCTCGGCGTCGCCCGCCTCGGCCGCACGCAGCATCGCCCCGTGCGCCTTCGCGGTGAGGTCGATCTGCTCGGGAGCCGGCAGGCCCAGCTTGGGAGAGACCACCTGGTGCACGTCCCAGAACGCGGTGCCGAGCTGCGCGACGAGGAAGTTGTCGAGGTGCGCGAGGAGATGAGAGTGGAACTCGCGGTCCTCCTCGAAGAAGTCCTCGCCCTTCTGCGCCTTGCGCTCCATCGCGGCGACGAGGTTCTCCAGGTCGGGGTTCGACGTCCCCGCCATCTCGGTGACGATCTGCTCGGCCATCGACAGGTCGAGCGCCTGACGCACCTCGACCACCTCGCGCAGCGCCGAGAAGTCGTCGCCCGGGATCAGCACCCCGCGGAACACGAGCCCCTCGACCAGCGGCTTGAGCGAGAGCTGGCCCACGTAGGTGCCGTAGCCGTGCCGCACCTCGACGATGTCGAGGGCCGCGAGCGTCCTGATCGCCTCGCGGACGTTCGACCTGCTGACCCCGAGGAGCGAGCAGAGCTCGGCCTCGGTCGGCAGCAGGTCTCCGGGCCGCAGATGGGCCCGCAGGATGTACTCCTTGATCTGTTCGGTAGTCGTCGGGGGACGCACCCCCTGACCTCCGAAGCCCTGATGTCCCCCGGGCTCGGTAGCTGTCATGCGCCTTGACCTCCTCAGAAATTGCCTCTACGGTTCAACCCTACCAGCGTCAGACATCAGACGTCCTATATCTGGAGAGTTCATGGCTACCTCGATGGCGACTAGCACGAACGCGACCGACACCTCTCGCCGGAGCTTCCTCAAGCTCGCCGGCGTGATCGGCGCAGGAGCGGTGATCGCAGGCACGATCGCCGCCTGCGGCGGACCCGCGTCCACCTCGGCAGACCCGCAGACCACCCCCGCCGGCGGCGGGGCCAAGCCCAACCTCGACGGCACGATCGAGGCGGGCATCTCCTACGCCCTGTCGACCGGGTTCGACCCCATGACGACGTCCGGCGCCGTGACGATGGCCGCCAACTGGCACGTCCTCGAAGGCCTCGTCGAGCTCGACCCCGCAGCCCGCACGCCCTACGCCGCGCTCGGCAAGGAGCTGCCCAAGAAGATCGACGAGACCACCTGGGAGGTCACGCTGCGCGACGGCGCGACGTTCCACGACGGCTCCCCCGTCACGACCGACGACGTCGTGTTCAGCTTCAACCGCGTCCTCGACCCGGCGAACGCCTCGCTCTACTCGCAGTTCCTGCCGTTCCTCGCGTCCGTCGCCGCCAAGGACGACAAGACCGTCACGTTCACGCTCAACTACCCGTTCGGGCTGTTCGTCGACCGCGTCTCGGTCGTCAAGATCGTCCCGCAGGCGATCGTCGAGGCCGACCCCAAGGCCTACGACTCGCTGCCCGTGGGCTCGGGCCCGTACAAGCTCACGAGCGCGACCGTCGACGACAAGATCACGTTCGAGCGCTTCGACGCCTACAACGGCTCCCGCCCGGCCCTGGCCAAGGCCATGACCTGGAACCTGCTCTCCGACGCCGCCGCCCGCGTGACCGCGGTCGAGTCGGGCCGCGTCCAGGCTATCGAGGACGTGCCCTACCTCGACGCCGACCGGCTCGCGAACGCCGTGACCGTCGAGTCCGTCCAGTCGTTCGGCCTGCTGTTCATGATGTTCGACTGCTCCAAGGCGCCGTTCACCGACAAGCGCGTGCGCCAGGCGTTCTTCCACGCGCTCGACATGGACAAGATCATCAGCACGGGCCTGCTCGGCAACGCGACCGCGGCGACCAGCTTCCTGCACAAGGAGCACCCGTCGTACGTCAAGGCCTCGACGGTCTACTCGCACGACCCGGCCAAGGCCAAGAAGCTCCTCGCCGACGCGGGCGTGGGCAGCATGGCGATCACGCTCCTGACGACCGACACGAGCTGGGTCAAGGACGTCGCCCCGCTCATCAAGGAGGACCTCGACGCGGTCGGGATCTCCACGACGCTGGACATCGGCCAGTCCGGCGGACAGTACAAGAAGGTCGACGACGGCGGGCTCGAGGTCATGGTGGCCCCCGGCGACCCGTCGGTCTTCGGCAACGACCCCGACCTGCTGCTGCGCTGGTGGTACTCGGGCTCGGTCTGGCCGGTCAAGCGCTACCGCTGGGCGAGCACGCCCGAGTTCGCGGAGGTCACGCGCCTGCTCGACCAGGGCGCCGCCGAGCAGGACGCGGCCAAGCAGAAGAAGACCTGGGGCGAGGTGTTCGACATCCTCTCCGACGAGGTCCCGCTGTACCCGCTGCTGCACCGCAAGCTCCCCAGCGCGTGGGAGGACTCGGCGCTCGACGGGTTCAAGCCCCTGCCCGTCACGGGCCTGTCCTTCCTGGACGTCTCCCGCACCGCCTGACGTCCCCGTGTTCCGGGTGGCGGCGGCGCCCTGCGCCGCCGCCACCCACCCCGACCCCGAGGAGTACCGCGTGACCGCGCTCCTACGACTGACCGGACGACGCCTGGTCGCCCTGCCCGTCATGATCCTGGGCATCACCCTGCTCGTCTTCGTCGTCATGCAGTTCGCGCCCAGCGACCAGGCGACCAACGCTCTCGGCGAGTCCGCCACGGACGCGGCCAAGGAGGCCTACCGCGCGGCGAACGGGCTCAACGACCCGATGCTCGTGCAGTACGGCAACTTCCTGGCCGGCCTCGTGCGCGGCGACATGGGCATGACCGTCCCGCCCTCCCAGCCCGTGAACGAGCTCATCGCCAACGCGTTCCCGCTCACGCTCCAGCTCACGTTCATGGGCCTGGCGATCGCCGTCGTGCTCTCGCTCGTGCTCGGCGTGACCGCTGCCCTCTACCGCGACCGCTGGCCCGACCAGGCCATCCGCGTCCTGTCGATCGCGGGCGTCGCGACGCCGTCGTTCTGGCTCGCGATCCTCCTCATCCAGCAGTTCTCGCTGCGCCTGGACTGGTTCCCGTCGGGCGGGTACACGAACCCCTCGGACGACTTCGGGATGTTCCTCGCCTCGATGTTCCTGCCGGCCCTCTCTCTCGCCATCCCGGTCGCCGCGTCGCTGACCCGTGTGGTCCGCACCGCGATGGTCGAGGAGCTCGACCGCGACTACGTGCGCACCGCGATCGGCTCGGGCCTGCCCCGCGGCGTCGTCGTCGGGCGCAACGTCCTGCGCAACGCGCTCATCACCCCCATCACGGTGCTCGGCCTGCGCGTCGGCTATCTCATGGGCGGCGCGGTCATCATCGAGGTCATCTTCGACCTGCCCGGCATGGGCAAGCTCATCCTCAACGGCGTGACAGCGAGCGACACCGCCCTGGTGCAGGGAGTGACGCTGACCGTCGCCCTGACCTTCGTGGTCGTCAACATCCTGGTCGACCTCCTCTACCTCGTCGTCAACCCTCGAATCCGGACGGTGTGACATGCGTCGGAAGCTGACAGAACGACTGTCCCGCCCGGGGCTGCGCCTCGCGGCCCTCCCCCTGGGCTCCAAGATCGCCCTCGGTTTCGTGCTCCTGGTCGCGCTCCTGGCGATCTTCGCCCCGCTCGTCGCGGCCTACGACCCGCTGCAGTCCGGCACCCCGGCCCAGCCGCCGTCGGGCGAGCACTGGTTCGGCACGGACCGCACGGGCCGCGACATCTTCTCCCGCATCGTCTACGGGGCCCGCTACTCGCTCGTGATCGGCCTGGGAGCCACCGCGGTCGCCCTGGTCGCGGGGGCGATCCTCGGCTCGATCGCCGCGACGGCCCACAAGGCCGTGAGCGAGACCCTCATGCGGATCCTCGACATCATCATGGCCTTCCCGGGCATCGCCCTGGCCGTGGTCTTCGTGGCCGTGTGGGGCAAGTCCCTGCCCGTCCTCATCTTCACGATCGCGTTCCTCTACACGCCGCAGATCGCCCGCATCGTCCGCGCCAACGTGCTCAGCCAGTTCGGCGAGGACTACGTGTCGGCCGAGAAGGTCATCGGGGCGCGGACGTCGCTGATCCTGATGAAGCACGTGGCCCGCAACTGCCTCGCCCCGATCATGGTGTTCGCGACCGTCCTGGTCGCCGACGCGATCGTGTTCGAGGCGAGCCTGTCGTTCATCGGCGCGGGCGTCCAGGACCCCGAGCCCTCGTGGGGCAACGTCATCGCCTACGGCCGCAACCTGCTCCTCAACGGCGGCTGGTGGGCGACCTTCTTCCCCGGCATGGCGATCCTCCTGACGGTCCTCTCGCTCAACGTCCTGTCCGAGGGCCTCACGGACGCGATGGTCCGCCCCGCGGCCCGCAAGCCGGCCGCCGGGCTCAGTGCGGCCGCGGCCACGTCGGCCGCTGCCGAGGACGCCGCGCACGTCACGGACCCGCTCACCGAGCACGACGCCGACGCCCCCCTCGAGTACACGGGCGGCGCCGACCTGCGCGAGCCGCGCGTGCTCGACGAGCTCGTCGCGGACACCTCGGTCGTCCCCGACCCGGAGCTCGCGGTCGCGGCGGCCGCCGCCCAGCGCGAGGCCCTCGCGGTCCAGCTCGAGCGCCTGCGGGTGGCCGAGCGTCGCCGCACCGACCGCCTCGTCTACACGGGCGACGCCGCTCCCCTGCTCGAGGTCAAGAACCTCTCGATCCGCTTCCCCGAGCGGCACGGCGACGTGGCCGTCGTGGACGACATCAGCTTCGCGGTGCGTCCCGGCGAGACCATGGCGCTGGTCGGCGAGTCGGGCTGCGGCAAGTCGCTCACGAGCCTCGCGGTCATGGGCCTGCTGCCCGCGTCGGCGCAGGTCACGGGAGAGATCCTGCTCGACGGCGTGGACCTGCTCACGGCGACCCCGGCCCGCCGCAACGCGCTGCGCGGCCACGAGATGGCCATGGTCTACCAGGACGCGCTGAGCTCGCTCAACCCGTCCATGCTGATCCGCTCGCAGATGGCCCAGCTCGTCAAGCGGGGCGGGACGCGCACCGCGGTCGAGCTCCTCGAGCTCGTGGGCCTCGATGCCCAGCGCACGCTCAAGAGCTACCCGCACGAGCTCTCGGGCGGGCAGCGGCAGCGCGTGCTCATCGCCATGGCGCTCACGCGCGACCCGCGACTGGTCGTCGCCGACGAGCCGACCACGGCTCTCGACGTCACGGTCCAGAAGCAGGTCGTGGACCTGCTCGACGAGCTGCGCGAGGAGCTCGGGTTCGCGATGGTCTTCGTGAGCCACGACCTGGCGCTCGTCGCGTCGCTCGCGCACCGCGTGACGGTCATGTACGCGGGCCAGGTCGTCGAGTCGGCCCCCGTGCCGAGCCTGCTCATGAACCCGCAGCACGAGTACACGCGCGGGCTCCTCGGGGCGGTGCTGTCGATCGAGTCGGGCGCGGAGCGCCTGCACCAGATCCCCGGCACGGTCCCCTCGCCGCGCGACTTCGCGACGGGCGACCGCTTCGCACCCCGGTCCTCCCGGCCGCAGGACGCGTTCGTGCCCCGTCCCCCGCTGCGCACGCTGCCGGGGACCGACCACCGCTACGCCAGCCACACGGAGTCGACCGGCAACGGTCTCCTGGTCCAGGAAGGTGCCCGATGAGCGACGACGCTCCTGTCCTGGAGCTCAAGGACGTGCACGTGGTGCACAAGGCCCGCACGGGCAAGCTCTTCCGTCCGGACCGCGTGCACGCGGTCGCCGGGGTCGACATGGCCGTGCGCCGTGGCGAGACCATCGGGATCGTGGGCGAGTCGGGCTGCGGCAAGTCGACGCTCGCCAAGGTCATGGTGGGCCTCCAGGCCCCCACGAGCGGCGACGTCGTGTTCAACGGCCGGAGCGTGCTCAAGCGCAACGCCCGTACCCGCAAGGAGTTCGGGCGTGCGATCTCGATCGTGTTCCAGGACCCGTCGACGGCCCTCAACGGCCGCATGCTGGTGCGCGACATCCTGCGCGACCCGCTCGACGTGCACCAGGTCGGCTCGCCCCGGGACCGTGAGCGTCGCGTGAGCGAGCTCCTCGACCTCGTGGGCCTGCCGCAGTCGGCTCTCGACGTGCTGCCGAGCCAGGTCTCGGGCGGTCAGCGTCAGCGCGTGGCGATCGCCCGTGCCCTGGCGCTCGACCCGGACGTGATCGTCGCGGACGAGCCCACGTCGGCGCTCGACGTCTCGGTGCGCGCCCAGGTCCTCAACCTCCTGACGGACCTCAAGGCGCGCCTGAACCTCGGGCTCGTGTTCATCTCGCACGACATCCAGACCGTCCGGTACGTCTCGGACCGCATCGCGGTCATGTACTTCGGGAAGGTCGTCGAGGAGGGCACGGCCGAGGAGGTCTTCGACCGCCCGACGAACGACTACACCCGGACCCTGCTCGGCGCCGCGCCGACCCTGCTCTGACGGTCCCCCCATCCCCCGGTGCCGGGCGGAGCTCTTCCGCCCGGCACCACCGCACCATCCTTGGAGTCCGCTGTGCCCACCACGACCACCTTCTCCGGTGTCATCCCTCCCGTCGTCACCCCGCTCACGGCCGACGGCGAGCTCGACCGTGCGTCGTTCGAGCGACTCATCACGACCCAGCTCGACGCGGGCGTGCACGGTCTGTTCGTGCTCGGCTCCTCGGGTGAGGTCGCGTACCTCGACGACGCCCGCCGCTCCCAGGTCATGGAGGCCGCGGTCGAGATCACGGCGGGCCGTGTGCCCGTCATGGCGGGGGTCATCGACATCTCGACGCACCGCGTCGCGGACCAGGTCCGCCGCGCCGAGGCCGCAGGGGTCGACGCGGTCGTCGCGACGGCTCCCCTGTACATCCGCACGAACGACGACGAAATCGAGCGTCACTTCCGGGGCGTCGCCGCAGCGAGCGACCTGCCGCTGTTCGCCTACGACGTGCCCGTGTGCGTGCACTCGAAGCTCGACCTGGGCATGCTGATCCGCCTCGGCGAGGAGGGCGTCATCGCGGGGGTCAAGGACTCGAGCGGTGACGACGTGGGCTTCCGCCGCCTGGTCGCGGCGAACCGCGCGGCGGGCAGCCCGCTGCGCCTGTTCACGGGGCACGAGGTCGTCGTCGACGGCATGCTCCTGCTCGGCGCCGACGGCGTCGTGCCGGGCCTGGGCAACGTCGACCCGGCGGGCTACGTCCGCCTGTGGGACGCGGCGCAGGCCGGCGACTGGGCCACGGCCCGCGACGAGCAGGACCGCCTCGCGTCCCTGTTCGAGATCGTCTTCCAGCCCCGCGGCTACAGCGGCGGTGCGAGCGGCCTGGGTGCGTTCAAGACGTCGCTCCAGCTCCTCGGCGTGATCGGGTCCAACGTCATGACGACCCCGGCCCCCGCCCTGGAGGGCGAGGTCGTGGACCAGATCAAGGCGATCCTCGCGGAGGCCGGGCTGCTGTGAGCCTCCCGACCCACCGCACCGCCGTCGGGATCGACCTGGGCGGTACCAAGATCGCCGCAGGTCTCGTCCGCGACGACGGCACGGTCCTCGCCCGGGCCGGGGTCCCCACCCCGGCCCGGGCGGGGGCGGACGCGATCCTCGACGCGGTCGCGCGCCTGGTCACGCTCCTCCTGCCCGACGGCGCCGACGCCCCCGGGGCCCCCGGCTCGCCCGACGTCCTGGTCGGGGTGGGCATCGGCTCGGCCGGGGTCATCGACTCGGGCCGCGGCCGCGTCGTGGCGGCGACCGACGCCCTGACGGGGTGGGCGGGGGCCGACCTCGCGGGCGGGACCGCCGCCCGCCTCGCGACCGCGGGCGGACCCGCGGCGGGCCTGCCCGTGCACACCGACAACGACGTGCACGCGCACGCGCTCGGAGAGCACTGGCTGGGGGCGTGCGCAGGGACGCGGACCGCGCTCGTCGTCGCGGCCGGCACCGGGGTCGGGGCGACGCTCCTGCTCGACGGCACGCCGCAGCACGGCGCGCGCCACGTGGCCGGGCACCTGGGCCACCTGCCCGCGGCCGAGGCAGCGGGCCTGCTGTGCACGTGCTCGCGCTCGGGTCATCTCGAGGCGATCGCGTCGGGGCCCGCGCTGCACGCCCTGTACCTGCGGCTCGGCGGCGACCCCACGGTCGAGACCGCTCGGGTCGTGTGCCAGCTCACCGACGTCGACCCGGTGGCCCACCAGGCCGTAGTGCTCGCAGCCACGGCCCTGGGCCGGACCGTGGGAGGCGTCGCGAACATGCTCGACCCCGAGGTCGTCGTGATCAGCGGCGGGCTCGCAGGAGCCGGGAGCCTGTGGTGGGACACGCTGTCCGCCGCGGTCGCGTCCGAGCTCATGCCCGCCCTCGACGGCCTGCCCGTCGTGACCGCGACCCTCGGCGGCGACGCGGCCGTCCTGGGGGCGGCCCGGCTCGCGTTCCGACAAGCGTCCCCCCTCACCTCCCGGAGGATCCCGTGACCGACCGTCCGCCGACCGCCCCCGCGCCCAGCGCGGGACCGGTGCCCCCCGACCCGCTCGTCGCGCTGCGCGGCGGCCTCGTCGTCTCGTGCCAGGCCTACCCCGGCGAGGCCATGCGGGACCCCCGGACCATGACCCAGGTCGCGCTCGCCGCGGTCCGTGGTGGCGCGGTGGGCATCCGCGTCCAGGGCGTCGCGGACGTCGAGCACGTCACGCACGCGTTCGCCGAGCTCGGGATCACGGTGCCCGTCACGGGGCTCTGGAAGGACGGGACCGAGGGCGTCTTCATCACACCCACGCTGCGGCACGCGGTGGCGATCGCCCACGCCGGGGCGACGATCGTCGCGATCGACGGGACGCGGCGACCACGCCCCGACGGCCTGAGCCTCACCGAGACCGTCGCCGGACTGCGCGAGCACACGTCGGCGCTGGTCATGGCGGACTGCGGGAGCCTCGACGACGCGCTCGCAGCCCTCGACGCAGGGGTCGACGTCGTCGGGACGACGCTGTCCGGGTACACGGGCGAACGTCCCCGCACCGACGGGCCGGACCTCGAGCTGCTCGCCCAGCTCGTCGAGCACGTCGACCTGCCCGTGATCGCCGAAGGGCGCGTCCACTCCCCCGCCCAGGCCCGCGCCGCGCTCGATGCCGGGGCGTGGGCAGTGGTCGTCGGGACCGCGATCACCCACCCCACGAGCATCACCGGCTGGTTCGTCGACGCCCTCACAGCCTGACCCGCCTGCCCCGGGCCGTCCGCACCGCCGCGGACGGCCCGGCCCCCACACACACCGCGGCGACCACGACGGTCCCGCACCCGCCCGCCCGACGCCCGCTCCGCCGTCGGGCACCTCGCACCAGGAGCCCCGCAGACCGGACCCCCGCACCCGACTCGGTGCCGAGGCGGAGGTCCACGCCGTGCCCGTCCCGCGCCCGGGACGAGCACGGCCCCCGCAGGACCGCACCGTGCAGCACGACAGCAAGAGCTCTGACCCGACGATGCCAGGAGTATCTGATGCCACTGCACCCCTCCACCCCACCCAGCGCAGCGCCACCAGCGCAGCCCGCGTGCACCCGCCGCGGGTCCCGCGCCGCGCTCGCCGCCGGACTGACCCTGCTCCTCGTGGCCCCGGCCGCGAGCGCCCAGGCGTTCGACCCGTTCCCGCCCGCCGCGACCGACGGGCCGGGAACGTTCTCCGAGCAGACCCTCGCGGTCGGCGGCACGGGCGGCTACGCGAACTACCGCATCCCCGCCCTCACGACGACGAACGACGGGACGATCCTCGCGTCGTACGACGGACGTCCGTTCCACGCGGGCGACGCCCCGCAGCCCAACTCGATCCTCCAGCAGGTCAGCCGGGACAACGGCGTGACCTGGGAGCCCGCGACGGTCGTCGCCGCGGGGTACGGGACGAACTCGTCCCCCGACAAGTACGGGTTCTCCGACCCGTCGTACGTCGTGGACCGCGAGACGGGCACGATCTTCAACTTCCACGTGAAGTCGTTCGACCAGGGCTTCGGCGGGTCGGCCACGGGCGTCGACCCGACCAACCGGCAGATCCTGCACGCCGCGGTCAGCGTCTCCGAGGACGGAGGCGAGACCTGGGAGGGCCGCGTCATCACCGAGGGCGCCAAGGACCCGTCGTGGGCCGGCATCTTCGCGGCCTCGGGCGAGGGCATCCAGCTGCGCTACGGCGAGCACGCCGGACGACTCGTCCAGCAGTTCACGGCCCGCACGGGCGGGACGTACAAGGCCTACAGCGTCTACTCCGACGACCACGGCGCCACGTGGGCGCACGGCGAGGCGTTCGGCACGGGCATGGACGAGAACAAGTCGGTCGAGCTCTCCGACGGTCGCGTCATGATGAACTCGCGCGACTCCGCGGGCAGCAAGTACCGCAAGGTCGCGTACTCGACCGACGGTGGGCACACCTACGGACCCGTGACGCTCGACCGCCAGCTCCCCGACCCGACCAACAACGGCTCGATCTCGCGCCTGTACCCCGACGCTCCCGAGGGCTCGGCCGAGGCCAAGATGCTGCTGTTCAGCAACTCCAACAGCACCACGGGCCGCGAGAACGTGACCGTGCGCCTCTCGTGCGACGACGGCGCGACCTGGCCCGGATTCCGGGTCGTCAACCCCGGCTCGGGCGCCTACTCGACGCTCTCGCCGATCGGCGACGGGCGCTTCGGGCTCCTGTACGAGACACAGGGCATGAACGCGATCTCGTTCGCGAGCTTCGACCAGGAGTGGCTCAACGCGACGTGCGCGTCGACCGTCGTGCCGGACACGACCGTCGCGACGGGCGCCACCGTCCAGGTGCCGGTCCAGGTCACCAACCAGAACCAGGCACCGCTCGCGGCCTCGCGCCTGACGATCGACGCCCCCATCGGCTGGAGCGCGACCACGGTCGACGTGCCGGCGCTCGCGGTCGGACAGACCGCCACGGTGCAGGTCGCGCTCACTGCGTCCGCGACGGCCGCGGCGACCACGGCCGCCAACCCCGTCCGGGTCCAGACCGTCCTGACCGCGGCCGACGGCACGCAGGCGCGCGCCTACGGGTACGTGACCGTGACCGGCGGCCCCGCAGGGCCCGTGACCTCGCTCGCGGTGTTCGGCAAGTACACGACCGACCGTGACGTCGCGGCCCAGCCGTACGCCGTGGGCGAGCGCGTGCCCTACTCGTTCCGCGTCTACAACACCGGCACCACGGCCTACCGCTCGACCGCGACGGGCAACCTGACGAACCTGTCGCCGGGCTGCAACTGGAGCAGCCTGCCTGCGGGCGGCACGTACCTGTGCTCCCTCGCGTACCGCGTCGTGACGGCGGGCGACCTCGCCGACGGATTCTTCGTGCCCGAGACCCGCTGGTTCATGAACGCGGACCAGGCCTCGTCGGTCGCGGTCACGGGCGAGCCCGTCGACCTGGTCGACCGCCGCCCCTCGCTCGCCGTCACGGCGGGCGAGCCCACGGTCGAGGACACCGACGCGGACGGGACCGTGAACGCGGGCGACGTCGTGGTCAACCAGGTCACGGTCGCCAACACCGGGAACGTGCGGCTCACGGACGTGGGCGCCGAGGACCAGTGCACGCTGCCCGAGCTCGCGGCGGGTGCCGAGGCCTCGTGCGGCACGGTGCGCCGGACGCTCACCGCGGCCGACGTCGCGGCGGGCTCGCTCGCGGGCCGCACAGTCGTGGTGTCCGCGTCCAACGGCGACCTCGCCGTGACCGGACGGGTCGACGTCGCGCCCTACGAGCTGCCCGCGCAGCCCGTCGTCCCCGTCGAGGTGACCGCGAGTGCGCAGTGCGTCGCGGGCAAGGTCCAGCTCACGGGCCGCGCGGTCAACACCGGGGACGAGGCGCTCGACATCACGATCCGCTCGACCGCGGGCACCAAGGCGTTCACGGGGCTCGCCCCCGGGCGCAGCGCGTCGCAGCGGTTCGCGACCCGATCCGCCTCCGTGGGGGCCGGGCAGGTCTCGTTCGACGTAACCACCGGGGGCGCGACGACGACCCTCGTCGCACCCTACGACGCCACGTCGTGCTGATCGGCGGCTGACGCACCACAGACCTCGGCCCTCGTCCCCGTGCCGGCGGGGACGGGGGCCGAGCACCTTCTCCCCCCGGCGGCCTCAGGCGTCCGCGGGCTGCTTTCCCTCGAACGCGGCCCGCAGCGCGGGCATGTCGAGCTTGATCATCTGCATCATGGCGCCCATCATGCGCGCCACGGCCTCCTGGTCGTCGGACTGCGCGAGCTCCTCGAACTCGACGGGCACGACCTGCCACGACAGCCCGTAGCGGTCCTTGAGCCAGCCGCACCGCGACTCGGTGCCGCCGCCCGAGAGCAGGGCATCCCAGTAGTGGTCGACCTCGGCCTCGTCCTCGCAGCGCACGATGAACGAGACGGCCTCGCTGAACGGGAACAGGTGGTCGGGGCCGCCGTTGATGAGGTTGAAGGGCTGGCCCTGGAGCGTGAAGTCGAGGGTGACGAGGGTGCCGTCGGGCATCCTCAGGGAGTCGCCGACGGTGCTGTCGGGAAACACCGACGTGTAGTAGGCCACGGCTTCCTCGAGTCCTCCGTTGAACCACAGGCTCGGGACGATCGGTCGCATCGCTCTCCTCCTCCCGCGCGGCGCGCCGTGCGTCACGCTTTCCTGGTCCGACCGGCCGGGGCCGGTGAACTCATCGGTCGGCTCCCCACGGGCTCGATGGATCCCCGGGTCGGGTGGCGACCCGCCGGGCGGCTCAGGCAGCCGTCCGCAGGAACGTCCCCAGCGCCTCGACCACGAGCAGGTGGTCGTCGCGCTGCGCCAGGCCGGACACGGTCACGACGCCGATCACCCCGACGCCCTCGACCCGCAGCGGGAACGCCCCGCCGTGGGCCGCGTACTCCTGGAGCGAGAGCTCGTGCTGCGCCGTGAACGTCGTGCCCCGGGCCTTGGCACGCAGGCCCATGAGGTACGACGACGCCCCGAACCTCTCGACGACGCGCACCTTGCGCTGGACCCACGTGTCGTTGTCGGGTGTGGTGCCCTCGGTCGCGGCGTGGAAGACCTGCTGCGGTCCGCGGCGCACGTCGATCGTGATGGGCAGCGACCGCTCGGCCGCGAGCTCGACGAGCAGGCAGCCGAGCCGCCACGCGTCGTCGTGCGTGAAGCGCGTGAGCACGAGGTCGCGTTCGTGCTGCTCGGCCTCCGCGATGAAGCGGGCGGTGCGGGCCGTGTCGGGGTTCTCGGGCTGGTCGTGGGTCATGGCGTCAGCCTGGCACGACGCGGACGCTCATGCCGAGGCCTTCTTGCGCGTCGTCTTCTTCGCGGGTTCCTTCGTCGTGGCCGCCGACTTGGTCGAGGCGCCCTTGCCGCTCGAGGCGCGCGGCGCCGTCGTGCCCTTGCTCTCCTTCACGGCTGCGGCGCCCTTCTTCGTGCCGCCCGACGACGCCTCCTCCTTCGCGGGCTTCTCACCCGTGGCGTCACCCGGCTTCTTGCCGCGCGAGCTCTCGACGCTGCGGCGCAGGGCCTCCATGAGGTCGATGACCTCGGCACCCTCGCCGCCCTTCTCCTCCTGCTCGCCGAACGTCTCTTCGGTGCTGAACGTGTCCCCTGCTTCGATCTTGGCCTCGATGAGCTGGCGGAGCTGGACCTGGTAGTCGTCCTGGTACTCCTCGGGCGCGAAGTCTGCCGCGAAGGACTCGACGAGCTGCGACGACATCGCGAGCTCCTTGGTACTGACCTTCGCGGGCTCGTCGAGCGTCGGGAACGCGGCCTCGCGCACCTCGTCGGCCCACAGCAGCGTCTGCAGGACGAGCACGTCGTCGCGCACGCGCAGCGCCGCGAGCCGCGTGCGCTGGCGCAGCGCGAACTTCACGATCGCGGTCCGGTCGGTCTCCTCGAGCGTGCGGCGCAGCAGCACGTAGGCCTTGTTCGACGACGAGTCGGGCTCGAGGTAGTAGCTGCGGTCCAGGAGCATGGGGTCGATCTGCTCGGTGGGCACGAACTCGACGACCTCGACCTCGCGGCTGCGCTCGGCGGGCAGCGACCCCAGGTCCTCGGCCGTGAGCACGACCGTGCGCTCGCCGTCGTCGTACGCCTTGTCGATGTGCTCGTACGCCACGACCTCGCCGCAGACCTCGCACCGTCGCTGGTAGCGGATCCGGCCGCCGTCCTTGTCGTGCACCTGGTGCAGCGGCACGTCGTGGTCCTCGGTCGCCGAGTACACCTTGATCGGCACGTTGACGAGACCGAACGTGATGGCACCCTTCCAGATGGCCCTCATGTCTCCATGGTGCTCCCGGGGCCGGGGGCTGGCGAGTCGTCAGACCAGGCTAAGCAGGGCACGGTGTGGGCGGCGCCCGGCATCATGGGCGCATGGCCGGCACCAGGTACGAGTTCGAGGCGGAGCTGTGGCGCTGGACCGCGCGCAGCGAGAAGTGGGTCTTCGCGTCGCTGCCCGACGACGTCAGCGACGAGATCGCCGACTCCCCCCTGCCCCCGGCAGGGTTCGGGTCGGTCAAGGTCGAGGTCACGATCGGCAGGACGCGCTGGTCCACGTCGATCTTTCCGGACGCCGGGCGCAAGACGTTCATCCTGCCTGTCAAGGCCGCGGTGCGTCGGGCAGAGGGCATCGACGTGGGCGACACCGTGCGGATCGCGGTCGAGACGCTGATCTAGTTCGCCGGCTCCGCGCCGCCCGCGCCCGGCCTGCCCCGCAGGTAGGAGTCGAGCAGCTCCCACGACGGCGTGAACGGGCCCGCCGTCTTCTCCGCCCCGGGGCGGAGGTCTGCGGTGTCGCGCGAGTGCTGGAGCACTTCCTCGTGCAGGCGCTCCATCTGGGCGTCGAGCTCGGAGGCCGCGAGCGAGGCCTCCTTGAGCTCGTCGAGGAGGCGCTGCGGCACGGCCTTGTCGTACTTGTAGTAGATCTTGTGCTCGAGGCTGGCCCAGAAGTCCATGGCGATGGTCCGGATCTGGATCTCGACGACCACGGGCTGCACCCGGTCGGACAGGAACACGGGCACCTCGACGATGAGGTGCAGGCTCTTGTACCCGTTGCCCTTGGGGTGCGCGATGTAGTCGCGCTCCTCGAGGACGACGACGTCGCGCTGGGCCGCGATCATGTCGCGCACCGTGTAGATGTCGGACACGAAGCTGCACGTGACGCGGACGCCCGCGATGTCGAAGATCTCCGCGCGCAGGGCGTCGATCGTCAGGTCCACGCCCTTGCGCCGGGCCTTGGCGAGCAACGACTCGGGCGACTTGAGGCGCGAGGACACGTGCTCGATCGGGTTGTACTCGTGAGCGTAAGCGAACTCGTCGCGCAGGATGGTGATCTTCGTCATCACCTCGTCCATGCCGAACCGGTACGTCATCATCAGCCGCGTGAAGTGCTCCCGCAGGGCCCTCAGCTCCGCCCCGACCTGGGGTTCACCGCTCATGGATTCCTCGCTGATCGTGCCGACGTCGATCCTCCACCGTCGCACACCGGCGGTCCGCAGGACGCCCCCGTCCGCCGCTGGCCGCGGCCCGTCTCAGGTCGTGGCCCCACCTGCCCGGGCCGACGGGCCGTAGGACCCCGACCGTCGGGACCTACGTCCTGACCTGGTCGAACACTGTTGACGCCGTGTCAATAGCGGATCTAGCGTCCAGGTATCAGCTCAGGAAGGGGCTCCGATGACCGACGCGACGACGCCGAGGAGGCGACGTTCAGCACCCGAGGTTCGTGCCGAGGAGATCGTGCACGCCGCCCGCGGGCTGTTCGCCGAGCAGGGCATCGCCCGCACCTCGACCAAGGAGGTCGCGGAACGCGCGGGCGTCGCCCGGGGCCTCGTCTACTACTACTTCCCCGACAAGGACGCGCTCGTCGACGCGGTGCTCGAGGGCTACGTCGGTGAGTTCGTCGAGGCCGTGCGTGCGTGGGACGCGGCGCGCGAGCCCGGGAACATCGACAAGGCTCTCGTCGACTGCATCGCGATGTTCCGTACGCACCTGCGGGCGGTCGCCCCGCTGCGCGACGACATGCAGCGCACCGAGAGCGCCGGGCTGTACAACCGCTTCCTCGACCGGGCCGTGCGGGCCGTGGTCGAGTGCATCGGCGCCACGACGGTCGAGGCGTACGCGGCCCGGCACCACATCGGCATCGAGCACGTGCCCGAGACGTTCTACGTCCTCGTCTACGGCCTCGTCGGCCTCGCCCGGAACACCCCCGAGGTCGACGACGCCGTGCTCGTGACGATCGTGCGGCAGGTGCTGCACCTGGAGGAGGCGCGTTCCGACACCGAGTGACGCGACGGCCCGGATCCCGACGGTGCGCCGGGACCGCGCTCGCTCACCAGCCGCACCACCCCCACCCCCGGACGGCACCCGCCGTCCAGCCGTCCCTGAGAAAGGGAGCGACGTGTTCCTGTTCGACTCCATCCCCTGGCAAGCAGCCGTCATGTGGTTCGTGGTGCTCGCGGCCCTCGTCGGCCTCAACGAGCTCGTCCGCTGGTCGAAGACCGCCGCGATCGGGATCTTCATCGTCCTGCCCGTCGTGCTGACGATCTTCGTCTGGCCCTACACAGCGGGCGCCGGGTCCTCGACCGGCACCTGGTTCCACTGGGTCAAGGTGTACTCGGCCCTCGCGGGCTGCATCGGCTTCATGCTCATCCGGTACTTCCCCCGCGTCGGGCAGATGAAGTACGCCCTGCTCTTCCCCCCGGCGATCCTCGCGCTCAACATCGCCGAGGCCGTGATCCGTGACTTCCAGGTCTCCGGCATGGACGGCATGGTCGACGGCGTGTTCATGGTCGGCGGTTCGTGGAACATCATGAACGGCATCGCGGGCATCCTGAACCTGCTGACGATCTGCGGCTGGGCCGGCATCTACATCACGCGCGACCGCTTCAAGGACATGGTCTGGCCCGACATGATGTGGTTCTGGATCATCGCGTACGACCTGTGGAACTTCGCGTACGTCTACAACTGCGTGGGCGACCACGCGTTCTACGCGGGTGCTGCGCTGCTCATCAGCTGCACGATCCCGGCGTTCTTCCTGCGCAAGGGCGCCTGGCTCCAGCACCGTGCGCACACGCTCGCGTTCTGGATGATGTTCACGATGGCCGTGCCGACGTTCGTCTCGGACTCGGCGTTCGCGGTCGACTCGTCGCACAACCCCACGGCACTGTTCGTCGTCAGCCTGGTCTCGCTGCTCGCCAACGTCGCGGTCGCCGTCTACCAGGTCAGGGTGATCGTGACCAAGCGCCGCAACCCGCTGCGCGACGAGCTGTTCACGGACCACGCGTCCTACCAGGAGCTCGCGAAGGACCGCCCGGCACCGGACCCGGTCCCGGCGACCGTCTAGCCCCGCCGTCCCTCCGCCGGGTGCGGAGCAGTTGTCGCCGTTCGAGCATCTCGGCGACAACTGCTCCGCACCCGGCGTTCGCCGTTCCGGCAGGCGGGCTGAGACAGCCCGGGCAACCATGGACCCATGGCCTCCTCGACGGCGGCGCAGACCGTGAGCGTCGGCGGTCACCGCCTCAAGCTCACCAACCTGGACAAGGTCCTGTACCCGGCCACGGGCACGACCAAGGGTGAGGTCCTGGCCTACCTCGCAGCGGTCGCGGACGCCCTGCTCCCCCACACCTCGAACCGCCCGGCCACGCGCAAGCGCTGGCCGAACGGCGTCGAGGGGCCCGTGTTCTTCCAGAAGAACCTCGACGCCGGCACCCCCTCCTGGGTCCGGCGACGCACGATCGTGCACAAGGACCACACCAACGACTACCCGCTCGTCAACGATCTCGCGACGCTCACGTGGCTGGGCCAGATCGCGGCCCTGGAGATCCACGTGCCGCAGTGGCAGTTCGGGCGGACCGGCATCCAGAAGAACCCCGACCGCCTCGTCCTCGACCTCGACCCGGGTGAGGGTGCAGGCCTGCCCGAGTGCGCCGAGGTCGCCCGCCTGGCCCGCGACGTGCTGCGCGGCATGGGCCTCGACCCCCTGCCCGTGACGAGCGGGTCCAAGGGCATCCACCTGTACGCCGCGCTCGACGGCCGCCAGACCACCGACGAGGTGAGCGCGGTCGCGCACGAGCTCGCGCGCCACCTCGAGGCCGAGCACCCCGACCTCGTCGTGAGCGACATGAAGAAGGCGCTGCGCGCCGGCAAGGTGCTCGTCGACTGGAGCCAGAACAACGGCAGCAAGACGACCATCGCGCCCTACTCGCTGCGTGGCCGCGCCCACCCGACCGTCGCGGCCCCGCGCACGTGGGACGAGCTCGACGACCCCGACCTCGCGCAGCTCGACAAGGACCAGGTCGTCGAGCGCGTGGAGCGCATGGGCGACCCGCTCGCAGCGCTCACCGCGGGCCACCTCGCCTCGCTCGAACCCACCCCCGAGCGCATGGCGACGTTCGCGCGCAAGGGTGCTGCGCCGTCGGGCGGGCAGGGCACGGGGCCCGACGGCGAGCCCCACCACCGCGACGAACCCACCGACAGCGGGCCCCGCCGCGACCGCCTCGAGACCTACCGCGCCAAGCGTGACGCCTCGAAGACCCCCGAGCCCGTCCCCGAGGAGGTCGCCCCCACCAGCCAGGGGAACTCGTTCGTGATCCAGGAGCACCACGCGCGCCGCCTCCACTGGGACTTCCGCCTCGAGCACGACGGCGTCCTCGTGAGCTGGGCCCTGCCGCGGGGCGAGCCGACCGACCCGAAGCAGAACCACCTCGCGGTCCAGACCGAGGACCACCCGCTCGCGTACGGCGCGTTCGAGGGGACCATCCCCGCGGGCGAGTACGGCGGCGGGGAGGTGACCATCTGGGACGCGGGCACGTACGAGCTCGAGAAGTGGCGCGACGACGAGGAGGTCATCGTCACGCTGCACGGCGAGCAGCACGGGACGCGGCGGCTCGCGCTCATCCGCACGGGGGGCCACGGCGGAGGCAGGGGCGGCGGCAAGGGAGAGGAGAACAACTGGCTCATCCACCTCATGGCCCCGCGCGACGCGGGGCTCGCGGCGCCGCACCCGTCCCGCAGCGGTGCCCCCGCACAGAAACCTCCCGAGCCGGACGAGCCCGCGAGCGCCGCCCTGCCCCGGCCCATGCTCGCGACCGCCGGGACGGTGGAGGCGCTCACGGCCGAGGGCGACCCCGACGACTGGGCGTACGAGATGAAGTGGGACGGCTTCCGGGTGGTCGCGCAGGTCACGGCGGGAGCGGCCGGGCCGGTGGTCCGTCTCGTGAGCCGCAGCGGCAAGGACATGACGGTGACCTACCCCGAGCTCGCGGACCTCGCGTCCCGCGTCCGCGCCGAGGAGCTGCCCGTGGTCGTGGACGGCGAGATCGTGGCGCTCGACGCGCGCGGGCGGCCGAGCTTCCGCCGCCTGCAGCAGCGCGCGAACCTCACCAAGGCGGGTGACGTCGCGGCGGCGCGCGCCAAGGTCGGGGTCGAGCTGATGCTGTTCGACGTCCTGTCCGTCGGCGGTCGCTCGGTCGTCCGCCGCACCTATGACGAGCGTCGCGAGATCCTCGAGGGCCTGGTCGACGGGTCGGGGATCGTGCACGTGCCGCCCGCGTTCGACGGTGACCTCGCGGGGGCCGTCGCGACGAGCAGGCGGCTCGGCCTCGAGGGCGTGGTGGCCAAGCGTCGCACGAGCACGTACACGGCCGGGCGGCGCTCGCGGAGCTGGATCAAGGTCAAGCACTCGCACTCCCAGGAGGTCGTGGTGGTGGGCTGGCGCCCGGGGCACGGGGACAGGTCGCACCTGGTCGGCTCGCTGCTGCTCGCGGTGCCCGACGACGAGGGGTTGCGCTACGTGGGCCGCGTCGGCTCGGGCTTCACGGAGAAGGACCGGCGCGACCTCGTGACACGGCTCGGCCGGATCGAGCGGGTCACGAACCCGGCGCTCGACGTCCCGGCCGCGGACGCCTCGGACGCCCGCTGGGTCACGCCGCACCTGGTGGGCGAGGTCGACCACGCGGACTGGACGAGCACCGCCGAGGGGGACGGCAGGTTGCGGCACGCGGTGTGGCGGGGCTGGCGGCCCGACAGGTCGCCTGAGGACGTGCGCCGGGAGGGCTGATGCGTCAGTGTCGCGCCGTGCCCCGGGCGGCACGCCGGGCGCGGGCGGCGTCGCGGCTGGTCTGCACGTGCCCGACGGCGAGGCGCGCCGCCTCCTGCCCGTCGCCTGCGCGGATCGCGGCCAGGAGCGCGCGGTGCTCGTCGACCATCTCCTGGAGGTCGAGGTGCTGCCCGAGGAGCCAGCGCAGGCGGCTCGCGGTGAGCGCGCCGATCTCGTCGAGGAGGGGGCTTGCGGCGGTCGTCGCGACGAGCTCGTGGAAGTCGGCGCCGGCACGGTGGGCGGCTTTCGCGTCGTGTTCGCGTGCGGCCCGTGCCTCGCGGTCGAGGACGGCCTCGAGCGCGGCGACGGCGTCGGGGGTCCTGCGGTCGGCGGCGAGGCGGAAGGTCAGGGTCTCGAGCGCGGAGCGCACCTCGATGAGGTCGTCGACGTCGGCGTCGGTGAAGGTCCGCACGACGGCCCACGTCCGGGGGCGCGGTGTCACGAGACCTTCGGCGATGAGCACCTTGAGGGCGTCGCGGACGGGGACGCGGCTCACGCCGAGCTCGGCCGCGAGGTCGCGCTCGACGAGCCGGTCGCCCGGCGCACGGTCGCCGTCGATGATCTGCTCGCGCACGATCCGGGCGACCCGGTCCGCCTCGGGCTCGAACGGCTGGTCTGCGCTCATCCGTCCATCCTCCCGGAAACCCCGTCGGCAAATGGTATACCATTTGCGCTGGCAGGGGCCCCTGGGGGTGGGGCCTACGCCAGGCCAGCCAGCACCACCGGAAGAAGGACCTCAGATGCCCCCGTTCCCCAACGCTCCCCAGGTCGCCGTGTCGGTTCTGCGCAACGTCCGGCCGTGGGGTGCCGACCCCGTAGACCTCCACGTCACGGACGGGAACATCACCCGGGTGACGCCGCACTCCCCCACCGAGGCCGGGGCCAGCCGCGCCCGCACCGCGCCCGGCGAGATCGACGGGCGCGGCCTCCTGGCCCTGCCCGGGTTCGTCAACGCGCACGCGCACGTCGACAAGAGCTGGTGGGGCAAGCCCTGGGTCAGCTACGGCGGCGAGGCCACCACGCAGGGACGCATCGCGCACGAGCGCGAGCACCGCGACGAGCTCGGCATCCCCGGCGTCGACGTCACCGTCGCCGTCCTGCGCGAGTTCCTGCGCCACGGCACGACCGCGATCCGCACCCACGTCGACGTCGACCTGGGCCTCGGGCTGCGCGGCATCGACGTGGTCCGCGAGTCCCTGTTCGTGCTGGGCGGCGTGGTCGACGCCGAGATCGTCGCGTTCCCCCAGGACGGCGTCCTGCGCCGGCCCGGCGTGCTCGAGCTGCTCGATGCCGCCGCCGCCGCCGGGGCCGAGCACATCGGCGGTCTCGACCCCGCCTCGATCGACCGCGACCCCGTGACCCAGCTCGACGGGCTGTTCGAGATCGCCGAACGTCGCGGTGTCGGCGTCGACGTCCACCTGCACGACGGTGGCGAGCTCGGCGCGTTCCAGATCGAGCTCATGATCGAGCGCACGATCCGCGCCGGGCTCCAGGGCAAGGTCAACGTGGCGCACGGCTTCGCCGTCGGGCAGCTCCCGCCGACCCGCATGGCCGACCTCGTCGAGGCCATGGGCGACGCAGGGATCAGCATGACGACCGTCGCGCCCGTCGGCGCCGTCCCGCTCCCGCTCGACCTGCTGCGCGAGCACGACGTGCGCGTGGGCCTGGGCACCGACGGCATCCGCGACCTGTGGGCGCCGTACGGGACGGGCGACCTGCTGGCCCTCACGACCCGCCTGTCCCAGCTCGCGCGCTTCCGCCACGACGAGGACCTCGTGCGCGCAGCCAGGCTCGCGACGAGCGACGCCGCACACTTCGTGGGACGCCCGGTGCACGACCTCGTCGAGGGTGCGCGCGCCGACGTCGTACTGGTCGACGCCGAGAACACCATGGACGCCGTCGTCCGGGCGCCGGCCCGCGCGCTCGTGGTCGCGGGCGGACAGGTCGTGGCCCGCGACGGCGAGGTCCTGGTCTGACCCACTCGGCCCGACCGGCCCGCCGAGGTAGAGGTCCCACGTCGAGATAGAGGTCCGGGACCCTCTACCTCGACGCGTCCCCTCTATCTCGCGACGCGAGGTCGGCGGCGCGCCGATGAGTTCTCCTGGGGTGCCCGGTCTACACCGACGACACCCCGTCCTCGCCGACCGGACCAGCACTCCGGCGGCACGTCCCCCCAGGAGCACGTCATGACCGGAACCCAGATCTTCGTCAACCTGCCCGTGGCGGACCTCGAGAAGTCCAAGGCGTTCTACACGCAGCTCGGATTCTCGATCAACGCGCAGTTCACCGACGAGAACGCCTCGTGCGTCGTCATCAGCGACACGATCTACGTGATGCTCCTGACCCACGACTTCTTCCGCCGCTTCACGTCGAAGACCATCGTCGACGCCCAGAGCGCGACCGAGACCATCAACGCCATCAGCGCCGGGTCCCGTACGGGAGTCGACGACCTTGCCGACCGGGCGCTCGCCGCGGGCGGCACCCAGACCAACCCGCCGCAGGACGAGGGCTTCATGTACTCGCGCAGCTTCTCCGACCTCGACGGTCACCTGTGGGAGGTCATGTACATGGACCCGAGCGCGATCGAGGGCTGACCGGCGCGGGCACGGCGCACGACGGTGCCGGGGAATGCCTCGGCACCGCCGCCCGTTGCCGCCTTCATGCGAGCCATCACCTACTCCCGCTACGGCGGAGCCGACGTCCTCGAGCTCAGCGAGCTCCCCACGCCCAAGGTCGGGCCGGACACCGTCCTGGTCCGGGTCAAGGCCACGAGCGTCAACCCCGTGGACTGGAAGGTCCGCGAGGGCTACCTCGACGCGATCATGGACGCCACCTTCCCGGTCGTGCCCGGCTGGGATGTCGCCGGTGTCGTCGAGCAGGTCGGCCTGGACACGCCCGAGCTCTCGGTCGGCGACGAGGTCTTCGGGTACGTGCGCAAGGACGTGGTCTCCGGCGGCACGACCGCCGAGCTCGTCGCGGCCCCGGTCCGCACGCTGGCCCGCAAGCCCGCGGCGTGGACGTGGGAGCAGGCCGCAGGCGCGCCGCTCGCGGGGCTCACGGCCCTGCAGACGATCGACCGCACCGGCGTGGGCAGCGGCCAGACCGTGCTCGTGCACGCGGCGGCGGGCGGCGTCGGGTCGATGGCCGTGCAGATCGCGGTCGCCCGCGGCGCGCGCGTGATCGGCACCGCGTCCGAGCGCAACCACGAGTACCTGCGCTCGCTGGGCGCCGAGCCCGTGGCCTACGGCGACGGCCTCGCCGAGCGCGTGCGCGCCCTCGCGCCCGACGGCGTGGACGTCGTCCTCGACTACATCGGCGGCGAGGCCCTGGCCGCCACGCCCGACGTCCTGCGTGAGGGCGGCACGGTCGCCTCGGTCGTCGACGCGGCGGCCCGCGACGAGCTCGGCGGGCACTACGTCTGGGTCCGCCCCGACGTCGAGGGGTTGACCGAGCTGGCCCGCCTCGCGGACGCCGGACAGCTCACGGTCGACGTCGCCGAGGTCCACGACCTGGCCGACACCGCAAAGGCCCACGAGGCGAGCCGGACCGGGCACGTGCGCGGCAAGGTCGTGATCACGGTCTGAGCCCCCCGTGCTGAGTGCGGAGTCCTTGCGCGACTCGCCGGGCGTTTCGCGCAAGGACTCCGCACTCAGCGGGACTGCGGGGCCGGTAGCGTGAAGCCCATGCCCGCCACCGTCCCCGCCCTCGCCGCCGCCGACTCCGCACGCCTGCGGACGCGGGCCGCCCGGCACGCCCGCTCGCTGCCGCTCGCCGTCTGCGGGCTCACGGTCGTGCTCCTCGCCGGGACGGGCCGGCTCGCCGGGGACCAGTTCTGGCTCATCGTGCTCCTGCCCCTCGGCGCCTTCCTCCTGACGTACGTCGCGGCGTTCGCCCTGCGGCTGCCCACGGGAGTGGGCGTCGGGAGCGACGGGTACGGGATCGCGCTCGTCCTGAGCGCCCTGATCGCCTTCCTCTTCCCCTGGATCCTCTTCGCGACGGGCGTGCCCTTCGCCCTGGGCCTCGGGCTCGTCGTCCTGGGGCTGCGTGCCTCGGACCGCCTCCTGTGGGTGGCCGGGCTCGTGGCGATGACCGCATCCTTGGCGCTCGTGACCACCGGCGGCCCGGGTGGCGCATCGCCGGTGCTGTATCTCGCGGGGACGATCACCCTGGGCCTCGCCCTGCTGGCAGCCGCGCTGGTCGCGCTGCGCGGTGAGCGCGAGACCCTCGCAGCCGACGACGGCGCCCCGAGCATCGGCGACCCCGCGACCGACAACCTGCGTGTGCTCGCGGTGCTCGGGGACGCCGACGAGGCCGACCAGCCCGCTCTCGCCCGCCTCACCGGCATCGAGGAGCGCAACCTCGCGGCCCGCCTCCACGACCTCACCGAGGCGAGCCTGGTCCAGGCCCGGATCACGAAGAACCGGAACTGGGCGCAGATCACGCGCGAGGGCCGCGAGGAGCTGCGGACCCGCCGCGAGGCCCTGCGCGGGGTGGCGGAGCACCGCAAGGCCTGACCTCCGTCCCCCAGAGCCGCGCACCCGGGCCGCGCACCCGGGCCGCGTACCGCCGTCGGGCACCTCGCCCGGCGCACCGGCGAGAGCGGTGGCAGGCTGACCCCATGAGGGAGTTCACCGCACAGGACTTCGCCGCGCGCATCGACCGCGCGGCCGCCCAGGCCCGGGACGCCGGCCTCGCTGGGGTGCTCGTCACCCCCGGCCCGGACATGACGTACTTCACGGGGTACACGCCCACGGCCATGACCGAGCGCATCACGCTGCTCGTGGTCCCGGCCGAGGGCGAGGCCTCGATCGTGGTGCCTGTCCTGGAGCGCCCTGACCTGGACCGTGCGGCCGGCGCCGCGGCCCTGCACGTCACGGCCTGGACGGACGGCGTCGACGAGTACGCGGTCACGGCCGACCTGCTCGACGCCGCCGGGCACTACGCGATCTCCGACTCGGCGTGGGCCATGCACCTGCTGGGTCTCCAGCGCACGCTGCCGGGCTCGTCGTACTCGGCGATGACGCAGGCCCTGCCCATGCTGCGCGCGGTCAAGGGGCCCGACGAGATCGAGCGCCTCGCGGCCGCGGGAGCGGCGAACGACGCGACGTTCGCGGACATCGTCGAGATCCGTTTCAGCGGGCGCCGAGAGCTCGACGTCGCCGCGGACCTCGCGGGCTTCCTGCGCGACCACGGGCACTCGCAGGTCGACTTCACGGTCGTCGGCTCGGGACCCAACGGCGCCAACCCGCACCACGAGGCGGGCGACCGGGTCATCCAGGAGGGCGACCTGGTCGTGCTCGACTTCGGCGGTCTCAAGGACGGCTACGGCTCGGACATGACGCGCATGGTGCACGTCGGGGGCGACGTCACGGGCCAGCAGCGTGAGGTCTTCGAGGTCGTGCGAGCCGCGCAGCAGGCCGGGGTCGACGCGGTCCGGCCCGGCGCGACGTGCCAGGACGTCGACCGCGCCGCGCGCGCCGTCATCACCGAGGCCGAGTACGGCGAGCAGTTCATCCACCGGACGGGCCACGGGATCGGGCTCACGACGCACGAGCCGCCGTACATGATCGAGGGCGAGGAGCAGCCGATCGTGTCCGGCATGTGCTTCTCGGTCGAGCCCGGGATCTACCTCCCGGGGAACTTCGGGGTCCGCATCGAGGACATCGTGGTCGCTTTCCCGGACGACCTGCCCGACGGCGCCCGTCGCCTCAACAACGCACCGCACGACCTGCACGTGGTCGAGTAGGGCCGCCTCGCGTCGACCGGGCGGCCGGGTGGCCCGCAACGCGCGAGCGCCCGCCAGGTTCGTCGCGCGGGCCCGGCGCACCTCCGTGCCCGCCCCGCGGGTCGTCGCCGGGTGTGCGGTGCTCGCGGCGAGCGTGCTCTCGACGGTGGTCCTGGTCCTGCTCGGATCCCCTGCCGCGTGGGGACTCGTCGACGGTCCGTGCCAGCGGCCGGGGCGATGGTTGACCTCGTCCACTCTGCCTGACAGAGTTCGCGCATGACGACAACGGCCCAGTACGTCGCCGACCTCCAGGCTCAGCAGCGAGCCGTGCGCCATGCCGCGTCGCTCCCGCTCTTGGTGACGACCCTCGGCGTAGGGTTCCTGGCCTACTGCGAGATCGCCACCGAGTGGTGGATCTTCCCGCAGGTGCTCGTCCCGGCGGTCGTCTTCGGAGCACTGTTCGTCGGTATGCGGGTCCAGCGGCAGGTGCTCGGCGTCGGCACGGGCCGCGACCGGTACGGACTGCTCGCGCTCGCCGTGATCCTCCTGACCCTCTTCCCGGGGCCCGTCCTCTCGATCTTCGTGGGGGCGAGCTTCTTCCTGGGCGCCGGGCTCGTCGCGCTCGGCTGGCGGGCACGGGACACCTGGCTCTGGGCACCAGGGCTCGGGCTCATGGTCGTCAGCCCGCTCGTCACCCTCGGAACGCTCGACAACCACGCACCGTTCCTCGGCGGTCGCGAGGGCGGACTGATCATCAGCACAGCCCTCCTGCTGCTCCTGACGGTCGCCGCGTTCGTGCGCGAGCGCCACGTCGTCGCGTCCGTCTCAACGGCCTCGGCGTGAGCACGCCGCCCGAGCAGCACCCGCTCTCCCGCCTCGACGAGACGGTCCACCAACGCGCCCGCCTCGGCATCCTCGCGATCCTCGCCGAGACGCGCGACGCCGACTTCGCGCACCTCAAGCGCGCGCTGGGTCTCACGGACGGCAACCTCGGGCGACACCTCGAGGTCCTCGTCACAAGCGGGTACGTCGAGCTCCGCAAGGGCAGCGACGGGCGCCGTGCACGCACCTGGGCTCGCATCACCCCCCGGGGCCGGCAGGCCCTGATCCTCGAGGTCGAGCTCCTGCACGGGCTGCTCGCGGCGGTGGGGCGCCCCGTCGACGAGTCGGACGCGCCGAGCGCTCTCCACGGCGACGGCGCCCGCGCCGCGGGACCCGACGCCTCGTCGTGAGGTCGGCGGGCCGTCGGCACCCGACAGGTGGACCACGGGTGGGCACCGCCCAGCGAGCGCACAGCGGGCCCCCGGCGCCCTCACCCCCGCCGCGTCAGGCCTCCGCCGCGTCGGCGCTCTCCGCGGGTCCGGCCCCCGCCGCCACGACCTGCTCGTTGCGGATGCCCGCCCAGCTCACGAGGCCGCCTGCGACGAGCAGCGCGGCGGTGACGACGAGCGCCCGGTGGAACCCGGCGACGTCGAGCACGGGTCCGATGACGATCCCCGCGCACGCGATCACCACGAGGCCCGCGATGCGCGAGACCGCGTTGTTCACGGCCGACCCGATGCCCGCGTCCGCCGCCGGGATCGACCCGAGGATGGCTGCGGTCAGCGGCGCCACCGTGACCGCGAGCCCCAGGCCGAACAGCAGGATCCCGGGGAGGAGCTGCGTGACGTAGCTCGCCTCGGCGGTCGTGGTGAGCATGAGCAGGTATCCGCAGCCCGCGATCAGGGGGCCCACCGTCATGAACAGGCGCGGCCCGTACCGGCCCGCGAGCGCCCCGAAGCGCGAGGACAGGAACAGCATGAGCAGCGTGACGGGCAGCAGGGCGAGTCCCGCGAGGGTCGCGCTGTACCCGGCGACCTGTTGCACGAACAGGGTCACGGCGAACCCGCCGAACGCGAGCGCCCCGTAGATCGCGGCCGTCGCGACGTTGCCCGCGGCGAAGTTGCGCACCGTGAACAGGGACAGCGGCAGCATGGGGTCGGGGGCGCGCCGCTCCCAGGCGAGGAACGCCCCGAGAGCCGCGATCCCGACGACGAGCGGCACCCACACGACGGGGCTCGACCACCCGAACCGCCCGTGTTCGATCAGCGCGAAGACGGGTCCGGCGAGCCCGACGGCCGCGAGCACGGCGCCGCGCACGTCGATGCGCCGACCGGTCTCGGTGTCGCCCTCCTCCATGCCGCGCAGGATCCACAGGGTCACCGCGACGGGCAGCAGGTTGATCCCGAACACCCAGCGCCACGACAGGGTGTCGACGAGCACTCCCCCGAGCAGGGGGCCCGCGATCATCGCGGTGCCGGTCCACGCGGTCCACGTCCCGATCGCCTTGGCCTGCGCGGCGCCGGCGAACGACGAGATGATCATCGCGAGCGAGCTCGGCACGAGCAGCGCGCCCGCGATGCCCTGGAGCCCGCGCGCGACCACGAGCACGATGCCCGTGGGGGCCAGCGCGCACAGCACCGACGTGATCGCGAACCCGACGAGCCCCCACCACATGACGCGGCGCCGCCCGTGGACGTCGGACAGCGAACCCGCCACGAGGATGAGCGAACCGAGCGTGATGAGGTAGGCGTCGACGACCCACTGCTGGAGCGCGAGCCCGTCGAGCACTCCCCCGGCCAGCTCCTCGGCGATCGCGGGCAGCGCGACGTTGACGACGGTCCCGTCGAGGAACGACACGAACGAGGCGAGGATCGCGACGAGCAGCACACGTCGCTGGGCGGGTGTCACGCCTTCACGCTAGCCCCGTCCTCGAAGCGCCACCGGGTCGCGGTGTAGTCCTCGCCGCGCCCGTACGCGTGGACAGTCGTGGGCTGCACCCGGAAGACGTACGCCTCACCGGCGGCCTGCTCGCCGGGCTCGGAGCCGCCCGTGGGCGCCTCGCTGTCCCAGAACGCGCCGTCGCGCACCTCGAAGTGCCAGTCGTACTTGCACGCCCACCGGTCCGCGAGGCGCCGCAGCGTGTGGTCCTCGGTGATCCGCACTGCGGCTCCTTCGAGCACGACGTCGAGTCCCTCGCTCATGAGGTTGGTCCCGGTGGTCAGGACGCACCCGGGGTTCGTCGCGAGGTTTCGCGCCTTGCGCTCGGTGCGGCCCGTGCAGAAGTGCAGCGCACCGTCGGCCCAGACCGTGATGAGCGGGGTGACGTGCGGGCGGCCGTCGGGGCGGACCGTGGACAGCCAGAAGATCTCGGCGCCTTGGAGCAGGACGAGGGTGTCGGCCCACGGGGTGGGCTCGGAACCGGGGGACGAGAAGTCCGTCATGAGGGTTCCGTCGGGCGCGCCGCCCGGCTCGACGGGCGCGCCGGTCTGGGCGGCGGGCTCGTCGGTCTGAGCGGTCGGCTGGGCGGGTTCTGTGGCCATGGGTGGTCCTCCGTCTCTCGGGTGGCTCCGGGACCACCCCGTCCCCCTCCGACCGGCGCGGGCGCCCGAACTCATCGGTGCTTTACGGCCACCCTGCGGGGCCGACGGACCTCTCCGGGGGCGGCGGGGCCTCAGGCGTTGGGCGCCACGGCCGTCCCGGGGCCACGGCGACGGACCGTCACACCGGGCTCGCTCGACGCGACGACGGAGGGATCACGGACCTCGGAGCGGTCGCCCGGCGTGCCGCGTGCCCCGGCGGCACCGGGACCCTCGTCGATCTCGAACCCTCCGTCGGCGAGCAGGTCGAGGTCCGCCTGCGCCGCCTGCCCCTCGCTCGTGAGGTAGTCGCCCAGGAAGATCGAGCTCACGATCTCCAGCGCGAGCGGCTGGAGCGAGCGCAGGTGCACCTCGCGACCGGCAGCGAGGCGGAGCTCGGCCGTGGGGCAGACGAAGCGCACCATCGCGAGGATGCGCAGGCACCGCTGGGGTGTGAGGTCCCACGTCCCCGCGAGCGGTGTCCCGTCGAACGGGACGAGGAAGTTGACGGGCACGGAGTCCGCGCCGAGGTCGCGCAGGGCGAGTGCCACGTCGACGAGGTCCTCGTCGCTCTCGCCCATGCCCGCGATGAGTCCCGAGCAGGGCGAGAGCCCCGCTCCCCGCGCCCGCTCGACGGTCTCGACACGGTCCGCGTACTCGTGCGTGGTGCAGATGTCGGCGTACGTCGCCTCCGACGTGTTGAGGTTGTGGTTGTAGGCGTCGGCTCCCGCGGCGGCCAGCCGCTCGGCCTGGCCGTCACGGAGCAGGCCGAGGCACACGCAGACCTCGACGTCGGGGTGCTCGCGCTTGATCCCGTCGACCATCGCGGACACCCGTGCCACGTCGCGGTCGCTCGGTCCGCGCCCGCTCGCGACGAGGCAGACGCGACGGGCGCCGCCCTCGACCCCGGCCCGGGCTGCGGCGACCGCGTCCTCGGTGCTCAGCCACGAGTACGTCAGGACCTGGGCCGTCGAGCCGAGGCGCTGCGAGCAGTACGTGCAGTCCTCGGGGCACAGCCCCGACCTCAGGTTGACCAGGTAGTTGAGGCGCACGCGCCGGCCGAACCGGTGACGACGGACCCGACCGGCGGCGGCCACGAGGTCGAGCAGGTCGTCGTCGTCCGTCCGCAGGACCGCGAGCGCCTGGGCACGGGTCGGCGACTCGTCGCGCAGGCCCTGCGCGACGAGCACGTCGAACAGTGCGCGGGCTTCGTGGGGATCGTCGTGGTCCTGCGCGAGGCGGTCGGCGCGGAGAGCGGGGAGCGGGTTCACGACCCACGATCCTTCCCGCCTGGGCTCTCCTTCTCCCCGGCCGACCTGCACAAGGCGACCGACCGCTCGTTGGGTGGGACGGCAGCGGGTCGTGGCCTTCCTCCAAGAACCTGGCCCACGGGTTGGCGCCGGCCCATCGCTCGACACCATACCTAGAGGTAGGTATGGTGTCGGCATGAGCGACGCCGACCTCCCGAGCCGCGAGCGCCTCGTGCGCGCGGCCCGCGACCTGTTCTGGGCCCAGGGCGTCGAGGGCACGAGCCCGCGCCAGGTCCTCGAAGCGAGCGGCGTCGGGCAGGGCAGCCTCTACCACCACTTCCCCACCAAGCACGACCTCTCGCTCGCCGCGATCAGCGCCACCACCAGCGACGCCCTCGCGTCCGTCACGACCGACCTCGACGACGCCGACCGCTCACCCACCGAACGCCTCGTGGCCTACCTCGAACGCCCCCGTCCGGCGCTCGCGGGCTGCAAGGTCGGGCGCCTGACGAGCGACCCGTCGGTCATGTCGGACGACGAGCTGCGCGGTCCTGTCCGCGACTACTTCGCGGGCCTGGTCGCACGGGTCCAGGCGGTCTTCGAGGAGACCGGCCTGCCCGACGACGCCGCTCACGACCGCGCGTGCGCGGCGGTCGCGATCGTCCAGGGCGGGTACGTGCTCGCGCGGGCCCTCGACGACCCGGCAGCCATGAGCGCCGCGGTCGAGGGGTTCGTGTCGATGCTCGAACCCTCGCTGGACCCGAGCACGGCGGCGCGCCCATGAGCGCCGGCGCAGGTCGCACCGACGGCCCCGTCTCCCGCCCCGAGACCGAGCCGGCTGGCGAGTCTCCGTCGCTCCGCGAGCGGCTTCGCGCGCTGCCGACCTTCGCCCCGGGCCTGCCGACCCTCGATCCGGACGCGACGCCGTCGGACCCCATGACGCTGTTCCGCGCCTGGATCGCGGAGGCGATCGACGCCGGGGTGCCGCTCCCCCACGCCATGACGCTGGCGACCGCCGGGTCCTCCGGCGAGGTGCACGCACGCACCGTGATCCTCAAGGACGTCGACTCCTCGGGATGGTGGTTCGCGACCGGCTCGTCGAGCCCCAAGGCCCGCGACCTCGCGGAGAACCCGCACGCGGCACTCACGTTCCTCTGGCCCGCGCTCGGACGCCAGGTCCGGGTGATCGGCCTCGTGACGCCCGCCGCCCCGGCGACGAGCACGGCGGACTTCCTCGCCCGCTCGGAGGGATCGCGGGCCGCCGCGCTCGTGGGACACCAGAGCGAGCCGCTCACGTCCCGGCAGGAGTACCGGGAAGCCTTCGCGTGCACGCTCGCGGCGGTCCGTGAGGACCCGACGATGATCGAGCCCACCTGGACCGCGTACGCGCTCGCGCCGACGTCGGTCGAGTTCTGGCAGGCGTCGGACGACCGCGGGCAGACCCGGCTGCGCTACCGCGCGGTCGGCCACGACTGGGAGAAGGGGCTGCTCTGGCCATGACGAGGACCACGCAGGACACCACCACAGGCACTACCAGCACGCACACCACCCCCGGCGCGACGGGCGCCGCGCGCACCGACGCGGACGCCGCGCTGCACCGGCTCGTCGAGACCGTCCGCACGCTCGACGACGCCGCCCTGCGCTCCCCCAGCGCGCTCGACGGGTGGACCGTCGGGCACGTGCTCTCCCACGTCGCGATGGTCGGTGACGCGCTCGCCCGCCAGGCCGAGCTCGCGGCCCGCGGCGAGACGGCCGAGGTCTACGAGGGCGGGGCCGAGGGCCGCGCGGCCGGGATCGAGGACGGCGCGACCCGCTCGCGCGACGAGCACCTCGACGCGCTCGGGGCGGCAGGTGCGCGGCTCGACGCCGCCTGGACGCTGACCGACCGCACCGGGTGGGACGCCCAGGTGACGTACCGCGACGGGACGGTCGCCGACGTCCTCGACTGCTGGTGGCGCGAGGTCCGCATCCACGCGACCGACCTGGGCGAGCCCGGCACCGCGCGGGGCCTCGTACCGTCCGCGACCTGGAGCCTGCCGTTCACGGAGCACCTGCTCGACTTCCTGGGCCTGCGCCTGGCCGAGCCCGTGCTCGTGGTGCGGTCCGACGACGGCGCGCGCTCCGTCGTCGGACCGCAGGGCGTGCAGGTCGCGGGCCCCGGGGCCGACGACGCGCTCACGACCGTGACGGGTTCCGCGGCGGACGTCGCCGCGTGGCTCGCAGGACGCGAGACCGCCACCGCCCCGGTCGCACACCGCGGCGGGACGCCCGTGGACCTGCCCCCGCTCGCGCCGTGGCCGTCGGGCGTCCCCGTGCGCCGCTGAGGGCCGGTCAGGCGCGGACCAGGACCGTGCCGTCCACGACGGAGACCTCGAACGTCCGCAGGTCCTCCGGCTCCTTGCCGCTCGGGTCGAGGCACCCGCCCGTCACCAGGTCCCACACCTGCTTGTACATGGGCGAGGTGATGGTCGGGGTCTCGCCCGCCGAGCCCACGATGCCACGGGAGAGCACGTTCGCCCCCGAGTAGGGGTCGCGCTGCTGGACCGCGAGCACGCGGTCGTCGGCGAGCCGGAACACGGCGACCTGGACCCCGTCGACGAGCGCGGGCACGCCGCGCTCCGGCACGAGCCGCTCGACGGGGCAGACCGTCGTCCAGGACGAGGCGTTCACTTGCGGACCTCCAGCGTGCGGGCGATCACCGGGTTGTTGTCGGACGGCTCGCCGGGGTGCGCGGGGCGCACCTGGCCGCGCACGCCCGTGTAGGCGAGGTCGGGGTCGTGCTGGTCTGGCGCGTTGACGAACGACACGAAGCGCGAGAGGCGGTCCGGGTCGTCCAAGGTCTGCGCCCACTCGTCGACGTAGGACTCGACGTGCCGCGCGACCTCGGCCTCGAGGTCGGCCGCGATGCCCAACGAGTCCTCGACCAGGACCTTGCGCAGCTCGACGATCCCACCCGGGTAGTCCGCGACCCACGGGGCCGTGCGCTGCAGCTTGTCCGCGGTCCGCACGTAGTACGCGAGGAACCGGTCGATCACCGCGACGAGCGTCTCGTCGTCGAGGTCCTCCGCGAGCAGCTCGGCGTGCCGGGGAGAGAAGCCGCCGTTGCCGCCCACGTACACGTTCCAGCCCTTCTCGGTCGCGATCACGCCCACGTCCTTGCCCCGCGCCTCAGCACACTCGCGCGCGCAGCCCGAGACGCCGACCTTGAACTTGTGCGGGGATCGCAGCCCCCGGTACCGCAGCTCGAGGCGCACCGCCATGCCCACCGAGTCCTGCACCCCGAACCGGCACCACGAGGACCCGACGCACGACTTCACCGCGCGCAACGACTTGCCGTACGCCTGCCCCGACTCCATGCCCGCGTCGACGAGCCGGCGCCAGATCTCCGGGAGCTGGTCGATGCGCGCCCCGAAGAGCCCGATGCGCTGGGCGCCGGTGATGCGCGTGTACAGGCCGAAGTCCTGCGCCACCTGGGCGATCACGAGGAGCTTCTCGGGCGTGATCTCCCCCGCCGGGACGCGCGGGACCACCGAGTACGTGCCGTCCTTCTGCAGGTTGGCCAGCGCGCGGTCGTTGGTGTCCTGGAGCGCGGCCTGCTCGCCGTCGAGGATGTACCCGCCCCACAGCGACGCGAGGATCGAGGCGACGACCGGCTTGCAGACCACGCAGCCGCGGCCCGTGCCGTGCGCCGCGACGATCTGGGTGAAGGTGCGCAGACCGTCCTGGCGCACGAGCGCGAAGAGCTCGGCGCGCGACATCGTGAAGTGCTCGCACATCGCGTTCGACACCGTGACGCCGGCCGCCTCGAGCGTCGTGTTGACGATCTTGGTCAGCACCGGGACGCACGACCCGCACACCGTCCCGGCCTTGGTGCAGGCCTTGACCTCGCCCAGGCTCGTGCAGCCGTGCTCGGTCACCGCCCCGCGGACCGTCCCGGCGGTGACGTTCGCGCACGAGCACACCACGACGTCGTCGGGCAGGTCGCCGCCGAGCACGGGCGCCCCGCCCTCCGGCGCGAGGAACGCCGACGGATCGGCGCCCAACGAGCGGCCCAGCAAGGGGCGCAGCGACGCGTAGAGCGCGGCGTCACCCACGAAGACACCACCGAGCAGGGTTCGCGCGTCGTCCGAGACGACGAGCTTGCGGTAGGTCCGCGCGACCGGGTCGGCGAACGTGACCTCGAGCGCGCCGGGCGTCAGCCCGAACACGTCCCCGAAGCTCGCGGCCTCGATGTCGACGCCCTTGAGCTTGGTCCCCTCAGGAGCCGGGGAGTAGGTCGCGACACCGCCCAGCAGGCGGTCGACGACGACGTCGGCCATGGCGTTGCCCGGCGCGACCAGGCCCACGCACTGGTCCTCGAACGACGCGCACTCGCCGATGGCCCACACGGCCGGGTCCGAGGTGTGGCACGCCGCACCCACGACGACGCCGCCGCGCTCGCCGATCGCCAGGCCCGCCTCGCGCGCCACACGGTCACGCGGGCGGATTCCCGTCGAGAAGATCACGACGTCGGCCGGGATGCGTGACCCGTCGGAGAGATCCATGGTCCCCACGGCGCCGTCACCCGCGGCGGTGAGCCCCGTGGCACCGGTCGACGTGCGGACGTCGATCCCGCGGTCGCTCACGAGCACGCGCAGCGCCTCGCCGCCCGCGTCGTCGAGCTGGACGCTCATGAGCCGGTCGGCGAACTCGACGACCGTCGCGGCCGCACCGAGGGTCTGGAGCGCGGCCGCGGCCTCGAGCCCCAGCACGCCTCCCCCGACGACGACACCGTGCAGCGGGCGACCCAGGCGCTCGGTGCGCAGCGCGACGTACTCGCGCAGGCCCTCGAGGTCGGCCAGCGTGCGGTAGCTGAAGACGCCGGGCAGGTCGGTGCCCTCGGTGCGGGGGGTCCAGGCCCAGGAGCCCGTGGCCAGGACCAGGTGGTCGTAGGCGAGCACGCGCCCGGACCTGGTCGTGACGGTCTGCGTCTCGCGGTCCACGGTCGCCACGGCGTCGCCCGTGACGAGCTCGGTGCGCGGGTCCTCCCAGACCGAGGGCTCCAGCGTCAGGTCGTCCGCCGATCGTCCCGTGAAGTACTCGGACAGGTGCACGCGGTCGTAGGGGGCACGGTCCTCGTCCCCGACGACGGACACGTGCCACGCGCCCTCGGGAGAGCGTGCGATCATCTGGCTCACGAACCGGTGGGCGACCATGCCGGCGCCGACCACCACGACGCGGCCGGGGGTGGGAGTGCTCATGTGGGGGCCTCACGAGAAGGGTCGGGCGGGACGGGGCGAGTCGGGTCGCGGGGGGCGAGTGCGACCGTCGTGACCATCCTGGCGCATAGATACGAGGTTTCTGGTCAAAACGCGAGATCAGCGCGTTGCGGGGACCTAGGGTGCGCCGTCCAGGGACCTTGGTCCCGAAAAAGTGTGACGCACGACCGTGACGGACGGCACAGCATGTGCACTCCTTCACAAGCGTAGGATCGACCGGTGGCGACTAAGACGAGAACCGGTCAGGAGACCATCGACGTAGCCCTCATCGGCGGCGGCATCATGAGTGCGACCCTCGGCGCCCTCCTGAAGCTCCTCGAGCCCACGTGGACCATCAAGGTCTACGAGCGCCTCGACGCGGTAGCCCAGGAGTCCTCCAACCCGTGGAACAACGCCGGCACCGGCCACGCTGCGCTCTGCGAGCTGAACTACACCCCCGAGAAGGCCGACGGCACCGTCGAGATCTCCAAGGCGGTCGCGATCAACGAGCAGTTCGAGGTGTCGCGCGAGTTCTGGCACCACCTGCTCACCGGGGGCCACCTGCCCGAGCCCGCGAGCTTCATCAGCCACACCCCGCACATGACGTTCGTGCGCGGTGCGGCCAACGTGGACTACCTCAAGCGCCGCTTCACCGCGCTGAGCGCCCACCCCCTGTTCAGCGAGCTCGAGTTCACCGACGACCCCGCGGTCATCGCGCAGTGGGCACCCCTGCTGGTCCTCGACCGGGACGGCGACGAAGCCGTCGCCGCGACCCGCGCGACGAGCGGCACCGACGTCGACTTCGGTGCACTCACCTCGCAGCTCTTCGACTACCTCACCGCCAACGGTGTCGAGCTCAACCTGCAGCACGAGGTCAACCGCCTCAAGAAGCGCAAGGACGGCACCTGGGACGTCACCGTCAAGGACGTGTCCTGGAACGCCGCCCAGGGGCCGCGCACCGTCAACGCGCGCTTCGTGTTCGTCGGCGCGGGCGGCGGCGCGCTGCCGCTGCTGCAGAAGGCCGGCATCAAGGAGGCCAAGGGTTACGGCGGCTTCCCCATCAGCGGCGAGTTCCTGCGCACCGACAACCCGGAGATCGTCGCCCAGCACCAGGCCAAGGTCTACGGCAAGGCCGACGTCGGCTCGCCACCCATGTCCGTCCCGCACCTCGACACGCGCGTGGTCGACGGCAAGACGTACCTGATGTTCGGCCCCTACGCCGGGTTCAGCCCCAAGTACCTCAAGAAGGGCTCGCTGCTCGACCTCTTCACGTCGCTGCGGACCCACAACATCGGCTCGATGCTCGGTGCAGGCCTCAAGAACATCGACCTCACGCAGTACCTGATCGGCCAGCTCGTCGCGAGCCCCGAGGCCAAGTTCACGGCGCTCCAGGCCTTCATGCCCACGGCCCACCCCAAGGACTGGGAGAAGATCACCGCAGGCCAGCGCGTGCAGGTGATCAAGAAGGACCCGACCAAGGGCGGCGTGCTCGAGTTCGGCACCGAGGTCATCGCGGCCGCCGACGGCTCGATCGCCGGCCTGCTCGGCGCCTCACCGGGAGCCTCGACCGCGGTCCCCGCGATGATCGACGTGCTCGAGCGCTGCTTCCCGCAGCAGTTCGCCACGTGGCGTCCCACGCTCGGAGCCATGATCCCGAGCCTCGGCCAGGCCACGTGGGAGGCTGACGAGCTCGACTCGCTGTCCGCGTCCGCGGGCCCCTCGGAGGAGTCGGTCGGCGCCCGCTGACCCCGCCTGCGCGACGCACCGACGCCCCGGTCTCCTTCATGGAGGACGGGGCGTCGTGCTGTGCCGGGCGACGTCGGATCTGGACGCTCACGCCCGGGTCAGGACTACTGCTTCGCCTCCGCGAGCACCTCGTCGACCGCGTCCCAGAAGTCGACGCGGGCCTGGTGCGTGGCGGCCGGAGTCGCCCCGGTCTCGTCGAGGCCGAGCGGCAGGTAGGGTGCGACCGCGATGAAGTGCCCGGCTTCCTTCTGCTCGACCGTCGTGACCAGCTCCTGGTCGTCGAAGCGCGGCCTCACGTCCCGCAGGCGGCCGCATGCGTCCCACTGTGGGTCGGCCGTCCCGCAGGCCAGCACGACCGGGCCCTCGATCGCCTCGACCGGCACCCGGGTCTCGGGCGGCGTGCCGACCGCGCTGCTCGGCGCGCACGGCAGTCCCGTCCCGTCGCGCGTCCAGGCCGACACCCTCCAGTTCGGGTAGCCGCAGTACAGGCTGCCCGCACCGGTCGGTGCGAACGCGCCATGGATCTCGTCGGGGTGGTTGGCCGCCAACCACAAGGCCATCTCCCCACCTCGCGAGACGCCGAACGTGAAGACCCGGTCGGTGTCGACCCCTGGCTGCTCACGCAACCAGGCGAGCCCGGTGAGGAAGGTCTCGACCGGCACCTCCGCGAGCTCGGTCGGCTGCCCAGGGCTCTTGAAGTAGCTGATCGCCAGCGCCGGGTACCCGAGCCCTGCGAGCCAGGTGGCGTCGGCTCGGGCGTTCTCGAGCCCGCCCTCCGACCCGCTGAACACGAGCACGGCCGGCGACGCTTCGTCAGCCGAGAGCCCGGCCGGCACAGCGTACGCGGCCACCATGGCGTCGTCGGTCACGTCGCGGACCTCGACGTCCGCCCCGTAACCCGTCCGCTCGACGACCGTCTCGGCGAGGGGCTCGCCGCCGGCGCTCAACGACAGGGTCACCGAGTGGTCCGCGTGCCCTGCTTCGATGCCGGGCCTGCTGCCCGTCATGGACCAGAACGGCCCCATCGCGTCGGGCGTCGTCCACGACCCCTCGGTCGGGGCGGTCGTCGCGAGGTCGACCCGTCCGTCCTCGTCGGCCACGAACGTCGCGCGCGACGACATCGCCGCCCCGTCGAGCTCCGTCGTCGCGACCAACCGCACCTCGCGCCCCGCGCCGAGCCCGGTCAGCGTGATCGCGAGCGGGTCGAACGCCCCGTCCTGCGGGGCGACCTCGATCGCCGGATCCTGTTCAGGAGGCGCCGAGCACGCCGCGATCACCAGCAGCGCAGCGGTCAGCACGAGGGCAACGGAAGGGACATGGTCACGTCGTCGGGAGGCCATGGGCAAATGTTCCCGCACCTCACCAATTCGCCACAACCTGCCACGCCCACCGGGGCCCTGTGCGCGAGGGTGCCTCGCTCAGGACCAACCCGCACCCAACCTCCCTGCTTCCTCCACGCACATCGCGGAGTCACACGTAGACTCTGACCATCTGTACAACGGGCATCTCGCCCACCTCCGCGGCTGGGAAGTCGAACCCAGCCCCTGTGAGGGATGTATGACCGACACTGCCGTCCGCCCCGGATTCCGCCCCACCAAGCCCCGCACCGTCGACGGGACGAGCGTCACCAGCACCTACACCGAGCTGTCCAAGCGCATCCGTGAGGCCGGGCTGCTCGAGCGGACGCACGGCTACTACGGCTGGGTCGCGGCAGTCCTCACGCTCGCTCTCGGCGGCGCCGTCGCGGGCTTCGTGCTCCTGGGCGACTCGTGGTTCCAGCTCCTCGTCGCGGGCGCGCTGGGGCTGATCCTCACGCAGTTCGCGTTCCTCTCGCACGAGGCCGCGCACCGCACGATCCTCACGTCGGGTCCCGCGAACGACCGGATCGGGCGGTTCCTGGCCAACGGCGTCGTCGGCATCAGCTACTCGTGGTGGATGAACAAGCACACGCGTCATCACGCGAACCCGAACCGCGTCGGCAAGGACCCGGACATCGAGACCGACACCATCTCGTTCCTCGAGGAGAGCGCGGCCGAGCAGAAGGGCTTCCTCGCCCTCATCACCCGCCACCAGGGCTGGCTGTTCTTCCCGCTGCTGACGCTCGAGGGCATCAACCTGCACATGATCTCGATCCGCTCGCTGCTGTCGTCCGCGAAGAGCCGGGCGCGGACCCTGGAGCTCGTGACGATCGCCGCCCGCCTCACGCTCTACGTGGGCGTCGTGTTCTGGTTCCTGCCGCTGGGAATGGCCTTTGCCTTCCTCGGTGTACAGCTGGCGGTCTTCGGTGTGTACATGGGCGCGTCGTTCGCGCCCAACCACAAGGGCATGGCGATCATCCCCGCGACCAGCAAGCTCGACTTCCTGTCCAAGCAGGTCCTGACCTCGCGCAACATCACGGGCGGGCGCGTCATGAACGTCCTCATGGGCGGGCTCAACTACCAGATCGAGCACCACCTCTTCCCGAGCATGCCCCGCCCCCACCTCGCCAAGGCCCGCCTCATGGTCCGCGAGCACTGCGCTCGCCTGGGCATGCCGTACACCGAGACCAACCTGCTCACGTCGTACGCGATCGTCGTGCGCTACCTGAACCGCGTCGGCCTCGCGGCCCGCGACCCGTTCGACTGCCCCATGTTCAACCAGCTCCGCAAGGTCTGAGCCTCCTCTCGCGATCTGTCAGAACCAGCGTGACGCCGAGGTCACGCTCGTTCTGACAAGCCCATCCTGCTCAGCGCGTGTCAGAACCAGCGAGGCCTATGGCTCACGCTCGCTCTGACACGTCGGCGCCGGTGCGATCGAGCGCGCGCACCGGCTGACGCAGCACCGTCCTCAGCCTCTCGGGAGCCGTCCGGCGCACGTCGCTGAGATAGATCTCGTGGTGCGGGCCGTTGAACGTCAGCCCGTGCCCGGGCAGGTACTCGTCGTGCAGCCGGGCGAGCGTCGGCGCCTCGTCGTCGTAGGACCCGACGTGCAGGATCTGCACCGCGTCCCCCTCGTCGTACGTCGCGAAGCGCACCCGGTCGAGCGCGGGCAGCCCCTTCTTGCGGCGCGTCGCCTCGGCCACGTCGGCCACGAACGCGTCGGTGAGCCAGTCGGGCTGCAGGACCATGAGCGTCCAGCTCCACGCGTCCTTGTCGCGGCGTACGAACGCCGCGGGGTCCTGAGCGGTCCACAGCCCTTCGAGCGGCCCGACGACGAAGTCCTGGCCCAGGTCCTTCTTGCTCGCGAACTTCACGGCGTAGGAGAGCGAGAACAGCGCCTCGACGGCCTCGGCGTACGCAGGAGCCGTGTTCGGGTCCCCCTGGCCGTCGATCTGCAGGTACGCGAGCGGTGGCACGACGACCCGGACGAACTCACGGGGCGGCGCGTAGAGCTCACGATGCTCCTTGCGCAGGTCGACCTTGTCCATGGGTTCCTCCGAGACGAACGACGGGGCGAGGGCGACCCGACCGCGCCCGGTGCGTGGCGCCGTCGGGCAGGGACGACGAGGAGGTGAGCCACGTCGCTCTGCCTGACGACGTCGCCCACCTCCTCAGCCTCCCTCGCCCCGCGCAGGTTCGCACTCCCGCGCCGGGCCTCAGAGCGCCTGGATGATGTTCTCCACCTGGTCCTTGGCGTCTCCGAAGAGCATCGCGGTGTTGTCCTTGAAGAACAGCGGGTTCTGGACCCCCGCGTACCCCGTGGCCATCGACCGCTTGAACACGATCACCTGCTTCGCGTTCCAGACCTCCAGCACGGGCATGCCGGCGATCGGGGAACCGGGATCGTCGAGGGCCGCCGGGTTGACCGTGTCGTTGGCCCCGATGACGAGCACGACGTCGGTGTCCGGCAGGTCCCCGTTGATCTCGTCCATCTCGAGGACGACGTCGTAGGGCACCTTGGCCTCGGCGAGCAGGACGTTCATGTGCCCGGGCAGGCGACCCGCGACCGGGTGCACCCCGAACCGGACCTCGACGCCGCGCTCGCGCAGCCGGCGGACCAGGTCCGCGACGGGGTACTGCGCCTTGGCGACCGCCATGCCGTAGCCGGGCGTCACCACGACCGAGCGGGCGTGCTTGAGCAGGTCCGCGACCTCGGCCGCCTGGATCTCGTGGTGCTCGCCGTAGTCCTGGTCCGAGACGACGACCGTGCCGCCCTCGGCCCCGAACCCGCCCAGGATCACGCTCACGAACGACCGGTTCATGGCCTTGCACATGATGTAGGACAGGATCGCACCCGACGAGCCGACGAGGGCTCCCGTGATGATGAGCAGGTCGTTGCTGAGCATGAAGCCCGCCGCGGCCGCGGCCCACCCGGAGTACGAGTTGAGCATCGAGACGACGACCGGCATGTCGCCGCCACCGATCGAGGCGACCAGGTGCCAGCCCAGCGCGAGCGCGACCACCGTCATGAGGATCAGCGGCAGCAACCCGTGGCCCGCGATGAACCAGGCCATGAGGCCGCCCGAGGCGACGAGCGCCCCGAGGTTCCACCAGTTGCGACCCGGCAGCATGAGCGGGTTCGACCGGATGCGGGCCGACAGCTTCAGGTAGGCCACGATCGAGCCCGTGAACGTCACGGCGCCGATGAGCACGCCGAGGAAGACCTCGACCAGGTGCACCACGTCGCCCTGCTCGGTCAGGTACGAGTTGAAGCCGACGAGGACCGCGGAGAGCCCCACGAAGCTGTGCAGGAGCGCGATCATCTCAGGCATCTGCGTCATCTCGACGCTGTGCGCCCGCCACGTCCCGACGACCGCACCGATCAGGAACACCATGGCGATGAGCAGCAGCGTCACCATGACGGGACGCTCGCTGTCCTGCAGCGCGAGCGCGACCGTGGCCACGAGGGCCAGCCCCATGCCGGTCATGCCGAGCAGCGAGCCGCGACGGGCGGTCTCCTGCTTGGACAGGCCCGCGAGGCTGAGGATGAACAGGACGGCTGCGATGACGTATGCAGCCTGGACCAGGGAGGTCAGCACGGGTCAGGCCTCCTTCCGGAACATGCCGATCATGCGGTAGGCCACGAGGAACCCACCGAAGATGTTGATGGAGGCCAGGGCGGCCGCGACGAAAGCGATGGTGGTGACCACCCAGCTCGAGTCGCCGATCTGCAGGAGCGCGCCGACCAGGATGATGCCGGAGATCGCGTTCGTCTGGGCCATGAGCGGGGTGTGCAGCGAGTGGCTCACGTTCGAGATCACGTAGTAGCCCACGACCACCGCGAGCGCGAACACCGTGAAGTGCCCCACGAACGCGGGCGGCGAGAACGTGATGGCGAGCGCTGCCAGGACCGCTCCCAGGGCGTACCCGACCGCTCGGCGGGTGCCACGTCGTCGGGCCTCGTCGAGGGCGGTCGCGGCGTCGCGCGCGGCCTGCGCCTCGTCGACCACCGAAGCCACGGGTGCGGCCGGGGCGGCCGAGACCGCGACAGGGGGCGGCGGCCACAGGACCTCGCCCGCGCGCGCGACCGTCATGCCGCGCAGCACCTCGTCGTCGAGGTCGAGGACGACCTGTCCGTCGCCGCCCGGAGTCAGGAGCTTGAGCAGGTTGACGATGTTCGTGCCCACGAGCTGCGACGTGTGCTTGGGCATGCGGCTCGTGAGGTCCGTGTACCCGAGGATCACGACGCCGTTCTCCGTGACGACGCGCTCCCCCGGCACCGTGAGCTCGCAGTTGCCGCCGCCCGAGGCCGCGAGGTCCACGATCACGCTGCCGGGGCGCATCGCAGCGACCATCTCGGCGCTGATCGTGCGCGGCGCGCGGCCCCGCACCAGGGCTGTGGTGACGACGATGTCGGCGCGCGCGCTCTCGGCCGCGTACATCTCCGCGGTGAGGCGCTCCTGCTCGGCGGTCAGCGCGCTCGCGTACCCGTCGGTGCTGACCTCCTGGCGCGCGCCCTCGGCCTGGACGAACTCCGCGCCCATCGACTCGATCTGCTCGCCGACCTCGGGCCGCACGTCGAACGCACGCACCTGCGCGCCGAGGCTCGCGGCCGTGCCGATCGCCGCGAGACCTGCGACACCCGCGCCGATCACGAACACGTTCGCGGGCGCCGTCTTGCCCGCCGCGGTGACCTGACCGGCGAACATGCCGCCGTACTCCTCCGCGGACTCGATCACCGCGCGGTACCCCGCGACGTTCGACATCGCGCTCAGCACGTCGAGCGACTGGGCACGGGAGATGCGCGGCACGGCGTCGAGGGCCAGCGCCGTGACGCCGTGGTCCGCGAGCTGCTGGACGAGGGCCTCGTTCGCACCGGGCGCCAGCATGGCGACCAGCGTCGCACCCTCGCTCAGCGCCGCGACCTGCTCGGCCGACGGGCTGTTGACGGCCGTGACGACGTCCGCACCCCACGCCAGCGCCGCGTCCCCCAGGGTCGCACCCGCCTCGGTGTACGCCTCGTCGGGGTAGCTCGCGCGCTCACCGGCGCCGTGCTCGACCACGACGTCGTACCCCAGGCCCACGAGCTGGGCCACCGTACGGGGCGTCGCGGCGACGAGCCGCTCGCCGGGACGGGTCTCTCTGGGCACGCCGATGCGCATGCTGACCTCCTTGCTCGGATGGCTGCACGGTATCGGCACGGCAAAGAAAGCGCCGCAAGGCACGCATCGTGGACGAATGTCGTCCACGCGGATCACGGTCCGGCGTACGAGACGGGTGCGTGCGCCGCCGGCCTGCCCCTGCCCGACGGCGCCAATCACCTGGCATCTGCCACTCGCCGCTGGCTAGGGTCGCGTCATGAGCGCATCCGGCCCGCCCGACGCACGCGGGCGACTCGTCGACGACCCCTTCGACCATCGGGTCACGGCGTCCGGGACCGTCCTGGCCTACCGGGGCGGGCGGCTGGTGGCGACGATCTCCGGCGCCCAGGCGGCGCGACTGATCGCCGCTCTGGAGACGGCTGACGAGGACCGGGCGCAGCACCTCCTGGCGCGGGCGACCGGGAACTACCGACGGGGGAACGAGCGGCGGTGATCTGCGTCGAGCCGGCTCAGCCCGTTCGCCGAGCCTCGGCGGCACCCGACGAAGGCCCCCGTGAGAGGGCGAAACGCCCACCGGTGACGTGCGACACATTCGACCCTTAGCGGGTGAGAACAGGCCGCGAACAACGACGAAGGCCGCCTCCCTCGCGGGAGACGGCCTTCGTGTCGGGTGGAGCTGAGGGGACTCGAACCCCTGACCCCCTGCATGCCATGCAGGTGCGCTACCAGCTGCGCCACAGCCCCAGAACCATTGCTGGCCCCGTGCTTCCGTGAGGTTTTCCCCCTCGGAAGCATCGCTAGTTTATGCCGAAGTCGGCTGGAAAATCCAATCGGGTCCGGACGCCCACTCGTCGAGCGAGAAGTCGGCTCCGACGTTGTGCGCGACGAGCCTCCACGCCGGGTGCGCGTTGGCCCCCGAGCGCTGGAGCTGCGACCAGTGGACGTTGTTGAGCCCGGAGATCCCCCGCCAGCCCGACGGATCCAGGCCGAGCATCGCGGTGATCGCGAGCGTGATCGCCGCACCGTGCGAGACGACCACGAGCGTGTCCTTCTCGTCCAGGGCGTCGGCGTGCTCGGTCACAGCCTCGACCATGCGGGCCGCGACGTCGGACCGTGACTCGGCCCCCGCGCGTGCGGGCTCCTCGCCACGGCGCCACGCCGCGTACTCGTCGGGCCAGCGCTCGGAGAGCTCCTCGCCCGTCATGCCCTCCCACTCGCCGAACCCGCGCTCGCGCAGACGCTCGTCGAGCGAGACGGGCAGGCCCGTCGCCTTGCCGTAATACCTCGCGGTCTCCGCGGCACGCGTCAGGTCGGACGCGACGACGACCGTCGCGGCGTGCGCGGCCGCGAGCGACCGTGCCCCCTGCTCTGCCTGCCAGTGGCCTACCGCGTCGAGCGGGATGTCGACCTGTCCCTGGAGGCGCATGGCCGCGTTGTACTCGGTGCGCCCGTGGCGCAGGAAGACGACGGTACGAGCACTCACGCCTGCGCGTCCTCCGCGAGGTGGATCGAACCGTCGGACACGGCGTCCTCGGACGAGGCGCCGTCTCCGCCACGTGCGTCCTCGGGCAGCTCGACGACGGGGCAGTCCTTCCAGAGGCGCTCGAGCGCGTAGTAGACGCGGTCCTCCGAGTGCTGGACGTGCACGACGATGTCGCCGAAGTCCAGCAGGACCCAGCGAGCCTCCGACTTGCCCTCACGGCGGATGGGCTTGACCCCGACCTTGTGCAGCTCTTCCTCGACGGCGTCCACGATGGCGGACACCTGCCGCTCGCTCGATCCCGACGCGATCAGGAAGACGTCCGTGAGCACGAGCTGCTCACTGACGTCCAGGGCGATGATCTCTTCGGCCTTGCGGTCCGATGCGGCGCGAGCCGCGATCACCGCAAGCTCGACAGCGCGTTCCGTTGCAGTCACGACTCTCCGTGTGTTTGTCTCGGGGCCCGTCAGGAGGACGGGCCGTGGTGGTACGTGGTGTTCGAGGCCAGTGCCTCGACGCCGACCGGGGCGACGGACTCGGCGATGCTCGGCCCTTCACCCAGGAGGAGCTTCCAGATCAGCAGCCCGAGGACGAAGGCCACGGCGATGAGGATCAGGTAGTGCAGCCAGGTGTACGCGTGGCCGGGGGGCCGCTCGTCCACCGCGTCGTCCTCGCCGTCGTCCGCGCCGCGGCCCGCGGGACTCTGGCGGGCGCTCCCGGCGACCGGGAACGGCGAGCCCTCGTCAGGTCCCTGCGCCGAGCTGCTCGGCGCCCCCGGGAACGGGGAGGCCTGGACCGGCGGCTGGGCAGAGGCCGGGGCCGGCGTCTCCCACGGGAGCGCGGCGCGGGCAGGCTCCGGGGACTGCTGCGCGAGCCCGCTCGGCGTGCTCTGCTCCCACGGCAGCCCCGCAGGGGCGGGGGCCGGTGTCGCAGCGGCACGCGGCGTCTCGGGCGCCGGGGTCCGCGAGGCCACCGACTCCCGCGCAGGCGGGAAGGGTGAGGGCGGCTGCGCCGGGGGGAAGGGCGACGGCGTGTTCTGGGGCGCCGGCTCAGGAGCGGCAGGGCGCGCCGGCGTCGCGAAGGGCGACGGAGCCGTCGACGGGGCTCGCATGCTCTGGCGGACCGGAGGTGTCATCCCGGGAGGCGGCGTCTGCGCGGGGCGGATCGCGACCCGCTCGGCGGTCTCCTGGATCGGCGTGAGCCGACCGGTCTCGTCGACGCCGCGCATGCCCCCCGTCATCGAGGGTGGGCGGACGACCGGTGCCTGCGCGGAGTGCGGTTCGGCGGGCGTCGGCGCGGACACGTCGCGCATCGACCGTCGCGACGGCGGCGGGCCTGCCGGGGGCGAGGCCTGGGCCTGCGTCGGCGGCGGTGCGTAGCCGCCCGGCGCGGACGGCGCACCTCCAGCCGCCTGCTCGGCCGCCGCGGCTTCACGCTCGCGGATCTCTCGGCGCGTCAACGGGCGGACGGGCTGCATGCTCCCGTGCTGATCACTCATGATGCTGATCCTCTGTACAGGCCGTGCTTCGCGATGTACTGGACGACTCCGTCCGGCACCAGGTACCAGACCGGCTGACCGGACTGCGCCCGCTGCCGACAGTCGGTCGACGAGATGGCGAGCGCCGGGATCTCCAACGTGGAGACGACCCCGGGCGGCAGGCCGTCGACGCTGAGCCGGTGTCCCGGACGGGAGACCGCCACGAAGTGTGCCATCTTCCAGAGGTCGTCGGCATCCTTCCAGGTCAGCATCTGCTCGATCGCGTCTGCACCGGAGATGAAGTAGAGGTCGGCCTCGGGTCGTTGCTCGCGCAGGTCGCGCAGCGTGTCCACGGTGTAGGTGAGCCCGGGCCGGTCGATGTCGACCCGGCTCACGGTGAAGCGCGGGTTCGAGGCCGTCGCGATGACGGTCATGAGGTACCGGTGCTCCGGTGCGGTGACCTTCTGGTGCTGCTTGAAGCTGGGCTTGCCGGTGGGGACGAAGACGACCTCGTCGAGCTCGAAGCGTGCCACGGCCTCGCTCGCAGCGACGAGGTGACCGTGGTGGATGGGGTCGAACGTGCCACCCATCACCCCGAGCCGGGGCCGTCTGCTCGCCGTCATCTCCGAAGGATCCACCAGGGCCGGGGTCAGTGGCGGGTACCGACGCTGCGGAAGGCGTAGGTCACGAGGAGCAGGCCGACGAGCACCCCGAAGGCGACGACCCCGAACCCGACGGGCGGGATCGGCAGGTGGGTGACGGCTTCGGCGTTCTCCTGGGCAACCTGTGCGGCAGCAGCGAGCACGATGTCCTCCTACGGGTTCTTGAGCGTGGTGCGTGGTCGGCGGGTGATCGGCGCCGGGCGCTGATCGTCGTCCAGTCTCTCACGGTCGTGCCGGGCGATGAGCAGCATGTGATCAGGGCCGCACGTGGCCGTCGCCGTGCACGACCCACTTGGTCGTCGTGAGCTCCGCGAGCCCCATGGGGCCGCGCGCGTGGAGCTTCTGGGTCGAGATGCCGATCTCGGCGCCGAGCCCGAACTGCGCCCCGTCGGTGAACCGGGTCGAGGCGTTGACCATGATCGCGGCGGAGTCGAGCTCGGCGACGAAGCGCTCCGAGGAGGCCAGGTCGCGTGTCACGATCGCCTCGGTGTGCCCCGAGGTCCAGGTGCGGATGTGCTCGATCGCCGCGTCCAGGTCCGGGACGACGCGCACCGCGATCTCGGGCGCGAGGTACTCGCGGGCCCAGTCGTCGTCGGTCGCGGCGAGGATCTCGATGCCGTCGGGCGCGAGCTCGGCCGTCCGGGGGTCGCCGTGCAGCACGACGCCTGCCTCGTCGAGCGCGGCGAGCGCTGCGGGCAGGAACTGCGGCGCGGCGTCGGCGTGGACGAGCAGCGTCTCGGCAGCGTTGCAGACCCCGACGCGCTGCGTCTTGGAGTTGAGCAGGATCTCCAGCGCGCTGGTCTGGTCGGCCGACGCGTCGACGTACACGTGGCAGTTGCCCACGCCGGTCTCGATCACGGGCACGGTGGACTCGCGGACGACGGTCTGGATGAGGTCCGCTCCCCCGCGCGGGACGAGCACGTCGACGAGGCCGCGCGCGTGCATGAGCGCGACGGCGCCGGGGCGCCCGTGCCGGTCGATCGACTGGACGAGGTCTGCGGGCAGCCCCTGGGCGGCGAGCGCACGGCCCAGGACGTCGACGATGATCTCGTTCGAGCGCGCGGCGGCCGAGCCTCCGCGCAGGATCACTGCGTTGCCGCTCTTGAGCGCGAGGCCCGCGGCGTCGACGGTCACGTTGGGGCGCGCCTCGTAGATCATGCCGACGACGCCCATGGGTACGCGCACCTGGCGCAGGCGCAGGCCGTTGGGCAGCGTCGAGCCGCGCACGACCTCCCCGACCGGGTCGGGCAGCGCCGCGAGCTCCCGCAGCGCGTCGGCGATCGCGACGATCCGTTCGGGCGTGAGCGCGAGACGGTCGAGGAGCCCGGCGGACGTGCCGTTCTCCCGTCCTCGCTCGAGGTCCTGCGCGTTGGCCGTGACGATCTCGGCGGTGGCCGCGACCAGGGCGTCGGCGAGCGCATGCAGCGCGGCGTCCTTGGTGGCGCGCGTCGCGGTCGCGAGCCTGCGCGAGGCTGTCTTGGCGCGACGGGCGGTCGCCTCGACGTCCTGCGTGACCGAGACGTCCGGCGCGGTCGACGGGCCCGTGGCCACGGCGGGCGGCGTCTGCGGGCCGCTCGTCGCGGTCGTCGCGGTCGGGTCGAGGGCGGAGGTGGGGCTGAGCGCGGTCATGCGACGAGCCTACGTCGCGCGGGTCGTGCGTGTCTGCGGCGTCCGCGGACCGAGGCGGCCCGACGACGCCGCGCACGCTCCGCCGTCGGGCTGGCCCTGGGCGGGCGTGCGAGTGCCCGGAACCGCTCAGGACGCCTTGCGCCTGCGCCCCACGAGCACGAGGTCGTCGCGGTGCACGATCTCGCGGTCGTACCCCTCGCCCAGCCTGTCGCGCAGCTCGTGCGTCGACCGTCCGAGCAGGCCCGGGATGTCGCTCGAGTCGAACGCGACGAGTCCGCGCGCGATCACGCGCCCGTCGGGCGCGACGAGCTCGACGGGGTCGCCCGCGTCGAAGTCGCCCGTGACGCCGACCACGCCCGCGGGCAGCAGCGACGCGCGTCCGCCCAGGACCGCGGTGACCGCTCCTTCGTCGAGCTCGAGGCGCCCGCGCGTGCGGGCGGCGTGCGCGAGCCACAGGCGCCGGCGCGTCGTGCGCTTGCCGGTCACCGCGAACCACGTGCCGACCTCGCGTCCCGCGAGGGCGCCCTCGGCGTGCGCGGCCTTGGTCAGGACGACCGGGATGCCCGAGCCCGTCGCGATGCGCACCGACTCGAGCTTGGTGAGCATGCCGCCCGTCCCGATCGAGCTGCCGCGGCCCGTGACCTCGATGCCTTCGAGGTCGAGCGCGGACCGGACCTCCCGGATGCGCTGGGTGCCGGGGCGCGAGGGCGGGCCGTCGTACAGGCCGTCGACGTCGGTCAGCAGGACCATCGCGTCGGCGCGGACCAGGTGCGAGACCAGGGCGGCGAGGCGGTCGTTGTCGCCGAAGCGGATCTCGTCCGTCGCGACCGCGTCGTTCTCGTTGACGACCGGCACGATCCCCAGGTCCAGGAGCCGTTCGAGCGAGCGCTGCGCGTTGCGGTAGTGGCCGCGGCGGATGGTGTCCTCGGCCGTGAGGAGCACCTGGCCCACGCGGATGCCGTACCCCGCGAACGCCTGCGCGTACCGGGCGACCAGGAGCCCCTGGCCCACGGAGGCCGCGGCCTGGGCCGTCGCGAGGTCGCGAGGTCGCGCGCTCAGGCCGAGCGGTCCGATCCCCGCGGCGATCGCCCCCGACGTCACGAGCACGACCTGCCCGCCCGCCGCGTGGCGGGCAGCGATCACGTCGACGAGCGCCTGGAGGGCCGGGACGCTGAGGTGCCCGTCCGGTCCGGTGAGGGAGGACGAGCCGATCTTGACGACGACCCGGTGGGCCGTGGCGACCTGGGAGCGTGCGGAGAGCGCATTCACGGGCCCATCATCCCGCGCCGGGCGCCCGGGCGGGGCGCCGTGTCAGCGTGTGACACCTCACGGTGGGACGGCGTGGTCACCCGCTCCCCCGCCTGCCCGACGGCGCCGCTCCCCTGCGGGCGCTCGTCCCGCCCGCCCGCTGGGTCGGCACCATCCGGGGGACGCCGCAGGGCGGGCACGACCCGAGGGCCGTACCCGCCCTGCGGGCGGACGTGCACCGTCGACGAGCCCGTCGACCCGTGCGGGGGTCAGTCCTGGTCGGGGTCCGTCCAGTGCCCGGACTCGCGCTCGGTCCAGAGCTCGGCGCGGGCCTCGGCCTTGGCGTCCATGCGCTCGGTGTACTCGCGGCGCTTGTCGGTACGCGTGGGGCGCGAGGTGTCCTCGAGCCGCAGGTCGGAGCCGCGGGGACCACCGAGGTGCTCGGCGCCCGTGATGAGCGTGGGCTCCCAGTCGAACACGACCGCGTTCTTGTCGGAGCCGATGCGCACCTCGTCGCCTGCGACGGCGCCGGCCTTGAAGAGCTTCTCCTCGACCCCCAGGCGTGCGAGGCGGTCCGCGAGGTAACCCACGGCCTCGTCGTTCGAGAAGTCGGTCTGGCGGACCCAGCGCTCGGGCTTGGAGCCGCGGACCTCGAAGTAGAAGCCGGTCTCGACGCCGCCCTTGCGGGTCACGGTGAAGCCTGCGTCGTCGACGGCCTTGGGGCGCAGGATCGTGCGGGCTGGGGCGGGGGCTGGGGCCTCGCGGCGGGCCTGGTCGACGAGCTCGGCGAGCGCGAACGTCAGGGGGCGCAGGCCCTCGTGGCTCGCGGTCGAGATCTCGAAGACCCGCAGGCCGCGGGCCTCGAGGTCGGGGCGCACGAGCTCGGCGAGCTCGCGGGCCTCGGGGACGTCGATCTTGTTGAGCACCACGAGGCGCGGGCGCTCGTTGAGCGGGAGCCGGGCCCCTTCGATGTCGAGGTCGCCCGCGTAGGCGTCGAGCTCTGCCTCGAGTGCCTCGAGGTCGGAGATCGGGTCACGATCGGGCTCGAGCGTCGCGCAGTCGAGCACGTGCACGATCACCGCGGTGCGCTCGATGTGACGCAGGAACTCCAGGCCGAGCCCCTTGCCCTGGCTCGCGCCCGGGATGAGGCCGGGGACGTCGGCGACCGTGTAACGCGAGTCGCCCGCCTGGACCACGCCCAGGTTGGGGACGAGGGTCGTGAACGGGTAGTCGGCGATCTTGGGCCGGGCCGCGGAGATCGCGGCGACGAGCGAGGACTTGCCGGCGCTCGGGAACCCGACGAGCGCGACGTCGGCGATCGACTTGACCTCGAGGACGAAGTCGGCCTCCTCGCCGGGCTCGCCGAGCAGCGCGAACCCGGGCGCCTTGCGGCGCTGGGAGGCGAGCGCGGCGTTGCCGAGGCCACCACGGCCACCGGCTGCGGCGACGTACTCGGCCCCCTCGCCGACGAGGTCGGCCAGGACGTTGCCGTCGGTGTCCTTGATCACGGTGCCGTCGGGCACGCGCAGGATCAGGTCCCCGCCGTTGGCGCCCGCGCGGTGGTCGCCCATGCCCTGGGTGCCCGAGGTCGCGTGGCGGTGCGGCGAGTGGTGGAACTCGAGGAGCGTCGTGGTCTGGGAGTCGACGACGATCCGCACGGTCCCACCGTCCCCCCCGTTGCCACCGTCAGGGCCGGCGAGCGGCTTGAACTTCTCCCGGCGGATGGAGGCGCAACCGTTGCCGCCGTCACCGCCGGAGGCGTGCAGGACGACGCGGTCGACGAACGTGGCCATGGAAATGGTCCTCTCAAGCAGGGGGGAAGAACACCAGGAGGGGCGCACCGCGTCGGTGCGCCCCTCCTGTCAAGCGTGCTGCGTCGTGGATCAGGCCTCGGCCGAGACGATGTCGACGACCTTGCGCCCGCGGCGCGTACCGAACTGAACCGCACCGGCGGTCAGGGCGAACAGCGTGTCGTCGCCACCGCGGCCGACGTTGTTGCCCGGGTGGAAGTGGGTGCCGCGCTGGCGGACGATGATCTCGCCGGCGCTGACGACCTGGCCACCGAAGCGCTTCACGCCGAGGCGCTGGGCGTTGGAGTCACGACCGTTGCGCGAGGAGCTCGCGCCCTTCTTGTGTGCCATGTCGAACCTGCTTTCGTGCTGGAAGAAGAGGGGGTGGGATCACCTGCGGCAACTCTCACGAGCCACCGAGGGAAGTCACTTGATGCCGGTGACCTTGAGGCGGGTCAGCTGCTGACGGTGACCCTGGCGCTTGCGGTAGCCGGTCTTGTTCTTGTACTTGAGGATCGTGATCTTCGGGCCCTTCTCGTCCCGGACGACCTCAGCAGTGACCTTGACCTTCGCGAGCGCCGCAGCGTCGTGGGTCACCTTCTCCCCGTCCACCAGCAGGATCGCAGGAAGCTCGACGGACTGCCCGGCACCAGCCGACAGACGGTCGACGACGACGATATCGCCGACGGACACCTTCTCCTGGCGGCCACCGGCCTTGACGATCGCGTACACCACGTTGTTGCTCATCTCTTCTAGTCTTGGCGTGCTCGCCATGTCTGGTCGTCTTGGCAGGACTCAACACACCGTGGCGTGCGAGTGCGACCGGACCATGGGCACACGGGACCAGTGCGCACCGAGCGCACCGACGTTCAAGGGTACGGGAATCCCGGAGGCAGGGTCAAATAGCCGCCCGCCCCTCCACGGGTCAAGCCGACGCGCCCGCCCGGACCTCCGTCAGTCGAGGACGAACGTGACCTCGAGCGCCACCTGCCAGGCGACGATCCGCCCGTCCCTGACCTCGACCTTCTGCTCCTTGACCCACGCGCCCGTGAGGTTGCGCAGCGTCTCGCTCGCCCGCTCGATCCCGGTCTTCACCGCGTCGTCGAAGCTCACGTCGGACCGTGCACTGATCTGGGTGATGCGAGCTACCGAGCCGCTCATGACGTCCTCCGCCGTCCGGGGCGGACGCCTCGTCGCGTCCGCGCTCCCCTCCACGATCCCCCGCGAGGCGTCAGTACGCCAGTTCGCGGTCGCCGAGCCGCTCGCCCTCAGCGCAGCCGCGCCGCCAGTCCCGCGACGATCACGTCGGCGCCGAACGCGAACCGCTCGTCGAAGCCGTCCGCACCAGGGGCACCGCCCGTACCTTCAGGACGGTCCGTACCCCCAGCTCCACCGGCAGCGACGGACCTGCCGACCGCCTGCTCCTCGACGACGGAACCCAGGACGAAGCTGAGCACGGTCCCCCAGGCGTGCGCGGCGTCGTCGGGCGTGAACCCTGCCGACGTGAGGACGCCCATGGGGCACTCGACCGCATCGCGCAGGGCCTCGTCCGTGACGAGGGTGCCGCCGAAGACCCGGGCACCGTCGCGGTGCGCGAGCAGCATCCGGCGCAGGCTCGACGCAGAGTCGCGCACGCAGTCGGGCCAGGGCATCCCGGCAACCGTCGCCTCGCTCCACTCGTCCCCGTCGACGAGGTCGCGCAGCATCGTGACGGCCATCTCGTGGAGCAGGTCGGTCTTGCTCGCGACGTGCCAGTAGAGCGCGGGCGCCTTGACGCCGAGGTCCTGGGCGAGCCTGCGCAGGGTCAGCCCGTCGAGCCCGACCTCGTCGAGCAGCGTGAGCGCCGCGCGCACGACGCGCTCCCGGTCCAGCCGCTCGGCCATCGCCCGTCCTCCTCGGATCGTCGGCGGCCACAGGGTCGGCCGCACGCCCTCACCTTGACACCTTAACAATGTTCGGCAACTCTGACGTTGTTAGATCGAACAACGTTAAGGAGAGTCCGGTGCGCATCCTCCTCGTCATCGACCACCCCTACGAGGGCAGCTACAGCCGGGCGCTCGCCGACGCGGCGATCCGCGGCGCGACGAGCGCCGGGCACGACGTCGACGTGATCGACCTCGACCTCGACGACTTCGACCCCGTGGTCCGACGCGCGGACCTGGGCGCGTGGCGCGAAGGACGGACCGTCGACCCACGGGCCGAGGAGTACCAGGACCGCCTGGCCGCCGCCGACCACCTCGTCCTCGTCCACCCCGTCTGGTGGGAGGTCATGCCCGCGCGCCTCAAGGGGTTCTTCGACAAGGTCCTGGTCCCCGGCTTCGCGTACACCGAGAGCCGGGTCGGGACGCTCCAGGGCCGGCTCGGGCTCACGGGCGTCACGCTCGTGACGACCATGACGACCCCCGGGCCGCTCTACCGCCTGTGGTTCGGCGCCCCGGTGCACCGCGTCGTCGCCCGCGGGGTCTTCGGCCAGCTCGGCGTGCCGCGGGTCCGCTGGGTCAACCACTCCCGCGTCGCCGAGGTCTCCCCGGCCCGACGCGCACGGTGGCTGACCGCGCTCGAGCGCCGGTTCGCAACCCTCCCCGAGCCCTCCGACAGGGCGCGCGAGCGCGCGGCCCGCCGGACCGCCGCACGCCCCGCCGCTCGGCACCCCGCCGCCTGACGCCCCGCCCCCTGACGCCCCCTGACGCCCCGGCACGACGAAGGACCCCGGCCGGAGCCGGGGTCCTTCGGTGGTACGGGGCGGTCGACGGGTCAGGCGTTCGCCTGGCCGTTCGAGTCCGCGGCCGAGGCCTGGGCGATCTGCGCACGGACGTCGTCCATGTCGAGCCCCTTGACGGCCTCGACGACCTGCTCGAGAGCCGGTGCCGGGAGCGCGCCGGGCTGCGAGAAGACGAGGACGCCTTCGCGGAACGCCATGAGCGTCGGGATCGAGGTGATGTTCGCGGCGGCAGCGAGCGCCTGCTCGGCCTCGGTGTCGATCTTGCCGTGCACGACGTCGGGGTGGGTCTCCGAGGACGCCTCGAACACCGGGGCGAACTGGCGGCACGGGCCGCACCACGACGCCCAGAAGTCCACCAGGACGATGTCGTTGTCCTTGATGGTCTGCTCGAACGTGGCGCCGGTGAGTTCCTGGGTTGCCATGAAGGTCCTTCCTGAGGGGTTCACCAGGTGCAGCAACGGGTTCCCGAGAGGTATTCCCGGCCCGCGGGCGAACATACGCCGGGTTGCCGTCGGCCGCCCGCCGGAGCCACGGAGCGCCGACCGTCACCGACCTCCCCGACAGTGACCCAGGTCACGTCTAGGCTGTGGCGCGTGGAACGCCTCAGGCCGCGCACGATCGCGGGATACGCCATCGGTTCGGTCGGCACGGGCGGCTTCGGCACCCTGCCCGGCCTCATGCTCCTGTACTACCTGACGGACGCGCTCGCCGTGCCGGCCGCGGTCGCGGGCCTGGTCGTCACGGGCGCCAAGGTCTGGGACGTCGTGATCGACCCGTTCATCGGGTACGGCAGCGACCGCGACCTGGCCCGCACGGGCTCGCGGCGACGCTTCATGACGATCGGCGCGTGCACGATCCCCGTGTTCTTCGCGCTGACGTTCGCGGTGCCCGGCGGGACGTCGACGGTCGCAGCCTCGATCTGGGTGCTCGTGGCGTTCCTGCTGGCGGCCACGGCCTTCTCGCTGTTCCAGGTGCCGTACATCGCGCTGCCCGCCGAGATCGCGCCCACGTACGACGAGCGCACCCGCCTCATCAGCTGGCGCGTGGCGGCGCTCGCGTTCGCGATCCTGCTCTTCGGGGCCGGCGGCCCGGTGCTGCGCGGCGAGTCGAGCTCGCTGTCGGGGTATCTCACGCTGGGCGTGGTCGCGGGCCTGGTCATCGGGGCGGGCATGTTCGTCGCGTCGCGCGTGGCCCCGCGCGGCGCACGAGCGACCGGCCCGACGGCGTCGCTCCCCCCGGGCGCGCAGGCCGCGGCCCCGCAGGCGGCCACGTCAGCCGTGGGCGCGTTCCGCCTCGCGGTCACGGAGGCCGTCGCGACGCTTCGCCGCAGCCAGCCCTTCCGGGTCCTGCTCACGGCGTTCTTCCTCCAGGCCCTCGCGACGGGTCTCATGCTCGCGGCCGCGAACTACGTCGCGACCTACGTCCTCGAGTCGGACCTCGCGGTGAGCCTGCTGTTCGCGGCGCTCATCGCCCCTGCCCTGCTGGTCATGCCGCTCTGGTACCGGCTCGCGCGCCGGGTCGGCAAGGAGCGCGGCTTCGTCCTCGCGAGCTCGCTGTTCGCGGTCGCGACGCTGTGCATGGTGCCGCTCGCGTGGGCGCCCGGCGACTGGGTGTACCTGCCGACCGCGCTCGCGGGCGTCGGGTACGCGGGCATGCAGGCGCTGCCGCTCGCGATGCTGCCCGACGTGATCGCGCACGACGCCCGTACGGTCCCCGTCACGGGCCAGGGCCCCTCGGACCGTGGCGGGGCGTTCAGCGGGGTGTGGACCGCGGGCGAGACGACGGGCATGGCGTTCGGTGCCGGGCTGCTGAGCCTCGTGCAGTGGGTCTCGGGCTACCAGTCGTCGAGCGCGGGCGTCACGCCCGAGCAGTCCGCCGCGGCGGTCGACGGCATCGCGCTCTCGTTCTCGCTCGTCCCGGCCGTCCTGGTCGCGCTGAGCCTCCTGGCCCTCGTACGCTATCGACTGCGCAGGGGCGACATCGACGTGCCCACCGAGGAGCCCGCAGCGCATGAGCGCCCGTGACGACACCCCCCTGCCCGCCCCGCCCGTCCTGCGGACCGGCGGCATCCTCGACCGCCTCGCAGCGCTGCGGGCGGCCGACGCCCCGACGCACGGGGGCCGCGTGCTCTCGTACGTCTACGACCCGGACCTGGCCGAGCTCGACGCCCTCGCCGGCGACGCGATCCGCGCGGTCCAGCCGCTCAACGCCCTGGACCCCACGACGTTCTCGTCGGTCGCGGTCATGGAGCGCGAGCTCGTGGCCTTCGCGCGCGACATGCTCGGCGGGACGGGCGCGCAGGACGCGAGCGGCGTCGTCGGGACGGTGACGTCCGGCGGGACCGAGAGCTGCCTGCTCGCCGTCAAGACGGCACGTGACGCGTTCCTCGCCGCGCAGCCGCCACGGGCCGACGGCACGCCGCACACGCTCGCGACGCTCGGCTTCGCGCCCAGGCTCGTGGCGCCGAGCACCGTCCACGCGGCGTTCCACAAGGCCGCGACGTACCTGGGTCTCGACCTCGTGCTGGTCCCGGTGGACCCCACGTCGTGCCGCGCGGTCCCGGCCGCCATGGCTGCGGCCGTGGGAGACGGGAGCGACGTCGCGCTCGTCGTCGTCTCGGCGCCGTCCTACCCGCACGGGGTCGTGGACCCGGTCGAGGAGGTCGCGGCGGCCGCGAGCGCCCTGGGCGTCCCGGTCCACGTGGACGCGTGCGTGGGCGGGTGGGTCCTGCCCTTCTGGCCCGACGACGCCGCGCACGTCCCGCCCTTCGACCTCCGCGTGCCGGGGGTCACCTCGATCTCGGCCGACGTCCACAAGTACGGCTACGCCCCCAAGGGCGCGTCGATCCTGCTCACGCGCGACCGTGACCGCCAGCGCCACCAGCTGTTCGCGACGACGCGCTGGCCGGGCTACCCGGTCGTGAACTCGACGATCATGGGCTCGAAGTCGGCGGGGCCGCTCGCTGCGGCGTGGGCCGTGACGCAGGCGCTCGGCGTACCGGGCTACCGGGCCGTGACGGCACGGTGCGCCGTCGCGACGCTCGCGCTGCGCGAGGTGCTCGACACGATCGAGGGCCTGCGCGTCGTCGGTGACCCGGTCGGGCCGCTCGTGGCCGTCGCGACCGACGAGTCGGTGCCCGCGGACCGGCAGGTCGACCCGCACGTGTGGTCGGACGCGGTCCGGGCGAGCGGGTTCGTGCTCCAGCCGCAACCCGGCTACACCCAGCCCGACGGCACACGCCTGCCGCACACGACGCACCTCACGGTGACCCCCGTGACGGCGGGCGTGGTCGACGAGCTCGGTGCCGCGCTGGTCACCGCCGCGCAGGCCGTGCGCGGGGTACCGCGCCCCGACCCGCAGGACGTCCTGGGCGCCCTCGTCTCGACGCTCGCCCCCGGGGTGCCCGCGCCCGAGGTGCTCGCCGCCCTGGGGGCTCTCGACTCGCGCGCGGCGTGGGACCTCGTGCAGGCCGCCGTGCTCGGCGGCTCCGACCCGCGGGGCGGTGACGCCCCCGAGCCGGGCACGGGGCCCATGGCACCGCTGCTCTCCCTGGTCGAGGCTCTGCCCGCCCCCGTGAGCGAGCGCCTCCTGGTCGAGCTCATCGCGCGCCTCGCGGAGCCCGTCCCGCCGCCGACCGGGTTCAGCACGAGTCCGCGTCCCGGTGGTAGAACAGTCAGGTGACGGACACCGCCGACTTCCCGCCCGACGACTTCTCCCGCGAGATCCCCCAGCCCGCCGGGTGGCTGAGCGCGGAGGACCTCGCGGCCGCACGCTCCCACCTGCCCCTCGTCTACGTCGACGCGATCCCGGTCCGGGTCGACGACTCGGGCGACGTGGTCGCCGTCGGGCTGCTGCTGCGCGTGACGCCCGAGGGGCAGATGACCCGGGCGCTCGTGTCGGGGCGCGTGATGTACCACGAGCGGATCCGCGACGCGCTGCTGCGGCACATCGAGAAGGACCTGGGCCCCGTGGCCCTGCCCCACGTCCCGGCGTCCCCGCAGCCCTTCACGGTCGCCGAGTACCTGCCCACGCCCGGCATCACCGGGTACCACGACCCGCGCCAGCACGCGGTCTCGCTCGCGTACGTCGTCCCGGTCTCGGGCGACTGCCAGCCGCAGCAGCAGGCGCTCGAGCTCGCGTGGCTCACGCCCGAGCAGGCGTGCAGCGACCAGGTGCAGCTCGAGATGCACGGCGGGCAGGGCACGCTCCTGCGTCAGGCCATGGCGTACGTCGGCCGCCTCTCGTGACGTCGGCTCCCGTGACGGCGTCGTCGGGCGGCGGCGTGGGCGACCGCCTGCGTGGAACTTCCGCGGCCCGCTGGTGGCACGGCGTCGTCGCGGCCATCGCGCTCGTCGGCGTCGTCTGGGAGCTCTTCGGCACGCTCGGGCGCGGACCGCTCCCGGGCGACACGACGACGGATCTCGTCGTCCACTTCTTCAGCTACTTCACGATCCTGTCGAACGTCCTGGTCGGCGTCACGTGCGCGCTGCTGCTCGTGGACCCGCTGCGGGACGGACGCGTGTTCCGCGTCGCGCGGCTCGACGCGCTGCTGTGCATCGCCGTGACCGGCATCGTCTACAACACGGTCCTCGCCGGGCTCCAGGAGCTGAGCGTCGCCGGGATGTTCACGAACCTGCTGCTGCACCAGGCCGGACCGCTGCTCGCGGTCGCCGGGTGGCTCGTCGTCGGGCCGCGGCCACGCATCGACGCCGCGACGATCTGGTGGTCGGTCCTCGCACCGCTCACCTGGATCGTCTACGTCTTCGTGCAGGGCGCCTTCACGCAGTGGTACCCGTACCCCTTCATGGACGTGACCGAGATCGGCTACCCGCAGGCGCTGCTCAACACGGGCGTCGTGGCCGTGGTGTTCCTGCTGCTCGCGGCGGGGCTCGGCTGGGTCGACCGGCGCATGAGGCCCGCGCCCTCCGCCGTGGGGCACTGACAGCACTGACAGCACGGACGGCACGGACAGGCGGACGACCACAGCCCGTGGGGCGCCCACGGGCGTCGAGCGCGTCCCGCCCGACTCGTCGCGCCCCAGCGGTAGCGTGACGCCATGTCGAAGACGTCCAAGAAGTCGAGCACGACGAAGAAGTCGAACAAGCAGGAGCGCCGCTCGCTGCCCCGCGAGGTCTACGAGGCCGAGCTGTTCCGGCTGCAGGCCGAGCTCGTCAGGCTCCAGCAGTGGACCCAGGCCACGGGGGCGCGCGTCGTCGTGATCTTCGAGGGGCGCGACGCGGCCGGCAAGGGCGGCGTGATCAAGCGCATCACGCAGTACCTGAGCCCCCGCGTCGTTCGCATCGCTGCCCTGCCGACGCCGACCGAGCGCGAACGGTCCGAGTGGTACTACCAGCGCTACATCGCCCACCTGCCCGCAGCGGGCGAGATCGTGCTGTTCGACCGGTCCTGGTACAACCGGGCAGGCGTCGAGAGGGTCATGGGCTTCTGCACCCCCGCGGAGTACGACCGCTTCATGCGCCAGACCCCCGTCTTCGAGCAGATGCTCGTCGACGACGGGATCATCCTGCGCAAGTACTGGTTCTCGGTCTCGGACGGCGAACAGCTCAAGCGCTTCCGGTCCCGGCTCTCGGACCCGGTGCGCCAGTGGAAGCTGAGCCCCATGGACCTCGAGTCGATCCACCGCTGGGAGGACTACTCGCGTGCCAAGGACGACATGATGGCGCACACCGACGTGCCCGAGAGCCCCTGGTTCGTGGTCGAGTCGGACTCCAAGAAGAACGCCCGGCTCAACATGATCTCGCACCTGCTCTCGACGATCCCCTACGTCGACGTGCCGCACGACAAGGTCGTCCTGCCCGAGCGCCCACCGGCGTCGGGCGACTACGTGCGTCCCCCGCGCGAGCTCGCGAACTACGTCCCGGACCACGTCGCCCAGCTCCTGGGCGACCCCGAGAACGGGTTCTGAGGCCGGGCGCCGGCTAGAGCTCGAGCGTCGGCCAGTCGGCGAAGTCCTCGCGCATCCTGCGGTCGTGCGTCGCGACGACCACGGCCGCAGGCGTGACGCGCAGCGCCTGGGTCAGCTCGTCGACCAGGTCGATCGAGAGGTGGTTGGTCGGCTCGTCGAGCAGGAGGACGTGCGGCACCGCGAGCAGCGCACGGGCCAGGTCGAAGCGGCGACGCTGCCCCGCGGACAGCTCGCGCAACGGCCGGTCCAGGTCCTCCTCCGTCAGGAGCCCGAGGAACGCGACCGGCACCAGGTGGTCCGGGTCGAGCGTGCCCGCCGAGAGCAGGTCGAGCGCCTCCTGCGCGTACTCCTCGAAACCCGTGCGCTCCTCGGCGCCCGGCGGCAGCGCGGGGCCCTCCTGCGCGACGACCCCGACCCGCACACCGTCGGCGACCGTCCGGGTTCCCCGGTCCAGGCCGACCGTGCCCGCGAGCGCCGCGAGCAGGGTCGACTTGCCCGAGCCGTTCGGCCCTGTGATCAGCAGCCGACCCGACGGCGGGATCGCGATGCGCGTCCCAGGCAGGTCGAGCCGAGCCCCCGTCGGCAGGGCCGCGGATGCTGCGGGGGTGGCGCCGTCGGGCAGGCCTGCGGGGGTGGAGCCCTGCTCGCGCGGCGTGGCGTCCACGCGCGGGCTGCGCACCTCGAGCAGCGGGGTGTCGGGCGACCAGCCGGGCGACATGGCCAGCAGGTCCGGGAAGCGCAGCTCGAGCGGCGGGACCGGGACCTCGACGGCCTCTGCCTCGAGCTTCTGCACGAGGCGGTCGGCCGCCTTCACGTGGATGCGCGCGTGCGTCGCACGACGGTGCTTCTGGCTGCCCTTGGGCGGCCGCCACTCGTCGGACAGCCCCTCGTAGGAGGCGTCGAGCCGCTCGGCGAGCTTCTCGGCGCGCTTGCGCTCGGCGCGGTAGCGCTGACGCCACCGGTGCAGGGCCTGGTTCTTGGCGAAGCGGTAGGCGAGGTAGCCGGGCTGCCCGTACAGGACGGGCCTGCCGTCCATCGCGGGGTCGAGGTCCAGGATCTCGGTCGCGACGTCGTCGAGCAGCTGGCGGTCGTGCGTGACCATGACGATCCCGCCGCCCCACGCCACGATCTCGCCCGTGAGGAAGTCGATGCCGCTCGTGTCGAGGTGGTTGGTCGGCTCGTCGAGCAGGAGCAGGTCGCTGCGCTCGGCCAGGCGGCACGCGAGGCGCACGCGGTAGCGCTCACCCACGGAGAGCGTCTCCAGCTCGCGGTGCGGGTCGCGGCACGCCCCCAGGCGGGACAGCGCGACCTCGACGCGCCGGTCCGCGTCCCACACGGCCAGGTGCTCGGCGCGGGCCAGGACGTCCGACAGCTCCGCGAGGTTGCCGTGCTCGTGGTCGAAGTCGCGCGTCACGGCGTCGAGCTCGGCGCCCACGGCGCGCACGGTCGCGAGGCTCTCGCGGACCAGGTCGCCGACCGTCTGCCCGGGCTGCGGGACGAGCTCCTGCTCGACGACCGCGAGCGAGCCCTGGCGGCGCACCTCTCCCCCGCTCGGGGCCAGCGTCCCGGCGAGGACCCCCAGGAGCGTCGACTTGCCCGTGCCGTTCTCCCCCACGACGCCGAGCCGCGTCCCCGCGCCCACGCGCAGCGAGACGCCCGAGAGGACGGGGCGTCCGGGGTAGGAGAAGGAGAGGTCGTCGACAGCCAGGTGCACGGGTCAACCCTACGGGGACCGACAGGACGGACGCCCCACCGCGCGCCGCGCCCCTCGTCCCGTGGACGTCCGCGCACCCCCGGTGGGCGACCGTGCTCGGGCCCGCCTCCGGTAGCGTCGTGGCATGCCTTCGACACCGGCCACCGCCACCACCACGTCCCGCCCGTCCGCCCGGACGGGCGTCGTCGCCCTGGCGCTCGTGCTCGACGTCGTCGCGGTCCTCGCGTTCGCGGCCGGTGGTCAGGCGGCCCACTCGGCGGGCAGCCCGCTCGCAGCCGTCCTGACGATCGCGTGGCCGTTCCTCGTGGGGCTGGCCGTCGGATGGGTCCTGCTGCGCGCCTGGCGCCGCCCCCTGTCGGCCTGGTCGACCGGGCTGGTGCTGTGGGTCACGACGTGGGTCGTGGGCATGGCGCTGCGCTGGGCCACGGGCGAGGGTCTCGCGACGGCGTTCCTCGTGGTGTCGGCGGCCTTCCTGCTCGCGACGCTCGTGGGCTGGCGGCTCGTCGCGCTCCTGGTGCTTCGGGTTGTCAGAACGAGCGTGACCTCGAGGTCACGCTCGTTCTGACAAGCCGCGCCGTCTGACGGCCCGGCTGACGGCACGGGGAGCGTCAGGCGGACCGGACGGCCTGCGGCTCGTCGATCGCGACGCCCGTGAGCACCGCGACGACCAGCGGCGCGAGCGCACGGAACGCCTGGCCGCGGTGGCTGATCGCGTTCTTCTCCTCGGCCGACAGCTCGGCGGCGGACCGGGACTCGCCGTCGGGCAGGAGGATCGGGTCGTAGCCGAACCCGCCCTCACCACGCGGGGCGGTCAGGAGCGTGCCGCGCATCTCGCCCGTGCGCACCCACTCGCCCCCGTCGGGCGTCACGAGCGCGGCCGCGCACACGAAGCCCGCCGCGCGATGCTCGGCCGGGACGTCGCCGAGCTGCGCGAGCAGCAGGTCGAGGTTCGCCCGGTCGTCGCCGTGCCGGCCGGACCAGCGCGCGGAGAAGATCCCCGGCGCCCCTCCCAGGACGTCGACCGCGAGACCCGAGTCGTCGGCCACGGCCGGCAGGCCGGTCACCGCAGCCAGGGCACGGGCCTTGATGAGCGCGTTCTCGGCGAACGTCACACCGTCCTCGACGGGTTCCGGTGCACCGACCTCGCGCGCCGAGACCACAGCCTCCGCGGGCAGGCCCAGGCCGGGCTGCGCGGCCAGGATCGCCCGGAGCTCACCCAGCTTGCCCACGTTGTGGGTCGCCAGGACGAGCCGGGCCCCCGCGGGGACGCTCACGCCGGACGCAGCGATCACCGCGACGCCTCGTCGAGGGCGAGCTGCTGGATGATCGCGAGCTCGGACGTGCCGCGCAGGGCGAGGTCCAGGAGCACGTCGAGCTCGGTGCGGTTGAACGGCGCGTGCTCGGCCGTGCCCTGCACCTCGACGAAGTCGCCCGAGCCCGTGACCACGACGTTCATGTCGGTGTCCGCACGCACGTCCTCGACGTAGGGCAGGTCGAGCATGGGGGTACCGTCGATGATGCCGACGCTCACCGCGGAGACCGAGTCCGTGAGGACCTTCTTGCCGCCCTTGATCGCCCCGTGCTTCTTGCCCCAGCTCACGGCGTCCGCGAGCGCGACGTACGCGCCCGTGATCGCCGCAGTACGCGTACCACCGTCGGCCTGCAGGACGTCGCAGTCGAGCACGATCGTGTTCTCGCCGAGCGCCGAGACGTCGATGACCGCGCGCAGGGAACGCCCGATGAGACGCGAGATCTCGTGCGTGCGCCCACCGACGCGTCCCTTGACGGACTCGCGGTCGCTGCGGGTGCTGGTCGCGCGGGGCAGCATGGAGTACTCGGCCGTGACCCAGCCCTGCCCCGAGCCCTTGCGCCAGCGTGGCACGCCCTCGGTGAACGAGGCCGCGCACAGCACGCGCGTGCGCCCGAACTCGACGAGCACGCTGCCCTCGGCGGCGTCGAGCCAGTTCCGGGTGATCGTGACGGGGCGGAGCTCGTCGGGCGTGCGACCGTCCGCGCGGACGGTCTGGGAGGTGGATGCTGAAGTCATGGAGCCAGCCTATCCGGGCCTCAGAGCGTGAAGACCCGCCCCGTCGCCGCGAGATCGACCGGCCCGGCGTAGACCGCCGAGGCCTCCTCGCGCGCAGCCTGCTTGTCGTTCCAGGCCGGCAGGTGCGTCAGGACCAGCCGTCGGGCACCGGCCGCCGTCGCGACCTCGCCCGCGCGCCTGCCCGTCAGGTGGATGCCGCGGTCGACCGCGTCGTCCCGGCCCTCCTGGAACGCGGCCTCCGCCAGCAGGAGGTCGGCGTCGCGTGCGAGCTCGACCACGGCGTCGCACGCATCGGTGTCCCCCGTGTAGGCGAGCGTGACCCGCTTCCCCGGGACCAGGCTCGAAGGCCCCGTGACCCGCACGCCGTAGGCCTCGACGGGGTGAAAGACACGGAACGGCTCGATCTCGAGCGGCCCCACCGTGACCACCTGCCCCGGCACCCACGACCGGAACGCGAACTGCGACTCCATGGACTCCCCCGCCTCGAGGCCGTAGGCCGCCCCGATGCGCTCGGCCGTGTTCGACGGCCCCCAGACGGGCAGCGCCCCCGCAGCGGGTGCGTCATCGGGCCGCGCAGGAGACACCACGGCCGCCGCGGCCGCCCGGTCCGGGTGGTACTTGAGGTAGACGTACAGCCCGCACACGTCGACGAAGTGGTCGGGGTGCAGGTGGGACAGCCCGATCGCGTCGAGCCGGCGCGGGTCGACGAACCGCTGCAGGGCGCCCAGCGCGCCGTTGCCCATGTCGAGCAGAAGGTTCCACTCGCGCCCGTCCGGTGAGACGTCGTCGGGCACCTGGACGAGGTACGAGGAGGCCGGGGACTCGGGACCCGCGAACGACCCCGACGAGCCGATGACGACCAGGCGCATCAGACGGCCTCCACCAGCGAGACCTCAGGACCGAGGAAACGGCGCGCGAGCTGGTCGAACGGCTCGGCGCTGCCCGTCGCCCGGAACCGGTGCTGCGGGGCGCCCGCCTCGCGCGAGCGCTCCAGACCGTGCGCGACGAGCGTGCGGTACACGTCCTTCGCGGTCTCCTCGGCGCTCGACACGAGCGTGACCTCCTCACCCATGACGTAGGAGATCGCGCCGGTCAGGAGCGGGTAGTGCGTGCAGCCCAGGACCAAGGTGTCGACCCCCGCCGCACGGATCGGCGCCAGGTACTCGTGCGCAATCTCGAGGACCTCGGGGCCCGACGTCACGCCCGCCTCGACGAGACGGACGAACTCCGGGCAGGCCTGCGAGGTCAGCCGCAGACCCGGGGCCACCGCGAACGCGTCGTCGTACGCGCGGGACTCGACGGTCGCGCGCGTCCCGATCACCCCGATGTTGCCCGTGCGCGTCGCGGCGACCGCGCGGCGGGCCGCGGGCAGGATCACCTCGATGACCGGGAGCCCGTAGCGCGCCGTGTACCGCTCGCGGGCGTCGCGCAGCACCGCGGAGGACGCCGTGTTGCACGCGATGACGAGCATCTTCACGCCCTCGTCGACCAGCTGGTCCATGATCGAGAGCGCCATGGCGCGGACCGCGGCGAGCGGCTTGGGCCCGTAGGGGCTGTTCGCCGTGTCACCGATGTACAGCAGCGACTCGTTCGGCAGCTGGTCGAGGATCGAGCGGGCGACCGTGAGGCCCCCGACTCCCGAGTCGAAGATGCCGATGGGTGCGTCGTTCACGGGGACGAGCCTAGTGCCGGGTCGCCGGAAAGGGCGGTCGCGCTGCCCACGCAGGCCTGTGGGACCGACCACAAGCATGCGTTCGCGGCACGACGAAGGGCGCCGCACGCATGTGCGACGCCCTCGGTCCCGGCCCCGGGTCGCTGCCGTCAGGCGGCGACCCGGGTCTCCTAGACCCTCGCCTTGCCCCGTCCGATCAGCCCCACCACGAGGCTGACGACGAGCACGATGATGCCGAGCCAGATCAGGAACTTCGCTGCTTCGACCGCCACACCGAACACGAGCAGCACGACTCCGACGAGCAGGATGATGAGCCACGTAGGCATGTTGTCCCTCTTTCTCTCGGCCGGGACGCGGACGCCCCGGTTCAACCAGGACGATCGTGGCACCACTTCATCCGCTTCGCATCTTGACACACATCTCGCGAGTGGCTTATAAGCGTGATAGATGGGCGCGCGGTCGGGCTCAGCGGGGCGCGCGACGCACCTCGGCGAGCATCAGCTCGACCAACGACTCCTGCAACCAGCCCGACAGCAGGAACACGCTCGCGAGGAAGCGCCGCGCGGCGTCCGGCGCCTCCTCCGGGGGCTCGGCCCCCGACTCCTCACGTGCCATCAGCTCGTCGTGCAGGTCCTCGACCTGGTCGTCGGTGCGCAGGTCCAGTCGTTCCGCGAGGACGACCCGGATGTCGGTGAGCGCCCCCGCGACACGACGGGCGTCGTCGGGCCGGACGATCAGCGGAGTCGACACCTCCCCGCCCTGCGGGTCGGTGGCGAGCAGCAGGTCCGCGAGGAGCAGCAGCCGCTGGGCCTTCTCCGCCACGAGGTCGCCCTGGGTGAAGCGGCGGAACTCCGCCGAGACCTCGCCGTCCTCGCGCGAGGCGTCCGGCAGCAGGCGACGCACCGCCGGGTCCGTGGGGGCCAGCACGTCCTCGGGAGGCGCCGACAACGGTGCGACCCCCTCGATCCGGGACGCCTCAGGATCCTCCGGGGGAACCGTGCCCGTCTGCTCCTGCAGGAGCTCCACCACGTCACCCACGACGTGCGCGAGCACGAGACGCTCCGAGGCGCTCAGCTCCGCGACGTACCCACGCCGCGCCCGCCGGAACGGTCGCACTACTCCCCGCTCCGCTGCATCGTGGCCCACAGCCCGAACTCGTGCATCGCCTGCACGTCCACCTCGATCTTCTCCCTGCCACCCGACGAGACGACCGCACGCCCCTCCTGGTGCACCTGGAGCATGAGCGTCCTCGCCTTCTGCTGCGAGTACCCGAAGTAGCTCTCGAAGACGTACGTCACGTAGCTCATCAGGTTCACCGGGTCGTTCCACACGAGAGTCACCCAGGTGTCGGCGAGGGAGAGCCCCTCCCGCGTGTCGATCTCCTCGTCGAGGCGGGGCCCCGCGGTCGCCGTTCCAGTCACTCCCCCACTCTATGTGGTGGGTGAAGTCCGGCCACGCCACGTCCACGGCCAGGTGGGAGGGTCCACGGCCAGGTGGGGTGCCCGCGCCACCCGGTCAGGGGCCTGCGCCGCGTCCACGAGCAGCCGGTGCACGCCACGGGGCCACCGTCTGCCCTAGGTTGGGCTCATGAGTCCCGCAGACCTCCCGGGCACGGACGCCCCGGCCGCCCGCACCGCCCCGTTCGCACCGTCCGCGCAGACGTCGCTGCTCACGGACCGCTACGAGCTCACCATGCTGCAGGCAGCGTTGGCCGACGGCACCGCCGACCGGCACTGCCTGTTCGAGGTCTTCACGCGGCGGCTGCCCGCGGGTCGGCGCTACGGCGTCCTCGCGGGCACCGGCCGCGTCCTGGAGTCGCTCGCGACGTTCCGCTTCACGGATCTCGAGCTCTCCTGGCTCCAGGAGGCTCGCGTCGTCGACGACCGCACGCTCGACTACCTCGCGGGCTACCGTTTCAGCGGCTCGATCACCGGGTACGCCGAGGGCGACGTGTTCTTCCCGCAGTCCCCCGTCATGGTCGTCGAAGGCACGTTCGCCGAAGCCGTCCTGCTCGAGACCTTGATCCTGTCGATCCTCAACTACGACTCCGCGGTCGCGTCCGCCGCCTCACGCATGACGAGCGCCGCCGTCGACCGCCCGTGCCTCGAGATGGGCTCGCGCCGGGCGAGCGAGCTCGCCGCCGTCGCCGCGGCCCGCGCGGCCGCGGTCGCGGGCTTCGCCGGGACGTCGAACCTCGAGGCCGGGCGCCGGTACGGGATCGAGACGATCGGCACCGCGGCGCACGCGTTCACGCTCCTGCACGACGACGAGCAGTCCGCGTTCGCGTCGCAGGTCGCCTCGCTCGGGGTCGGCACGACCCTCCTCGTCGACACCTACGACGTCCGCCAGGGCGTCAGGAACGCCGTCGCCGCGGCCGGCACAGGTCTCGGCGCGGTCCGCCTCGACTCGGGCGACCTCGGCATCCAGGCCGTCGAGGTGCGCAAGCAGCTCGACGGGCTCGGCGCGACCGGCACCCGCATCACCGTCACGTCCGACCTCGACGAGTACGCGATCGCCGCCCTGGCCGCCGCCCCCGTCGACGCCTACGGCGTGGGCACCTCGCTCGTGACCGGCTCGGGCGCCCCGACGTGCGGCATGGTCTACAAGCTCGTCGCCCGCTCCGACGCCGACGGCGTCCTGCAGCCCGTCGCCAAGGCCTCGACGCTCAAGACGAGCACGGGAGGGCGAAAGGCGGCGGCACGGCAGTACGGCGAGGACGGCAGGGCCGTCGCCGAGGTCCTCGTCACGGGCCCCGACGACGTCGTCGCCGCCTGGGAGCCCGGTGACGACGAGGACCTGCGCCCGCTGCACGTCCCCCTCGTGGTCGACGGCGCCGTCGACTCGCGCTGGATCGGCGCCTACGGGGTCCACAACGCTGCACTGCGGCACGCCGAGGCCCGGGCCGAGCTGCCCCGCGGCGCGCGACGCCTCTCTGCGGGAGACCCAGCACTGCCGACCGTGACCCGCCTGCTGGAGTGAGCCCCAGGGCGTCTGAGAGGACGGCAGAGGGCCCGCACGCTCGTCGAGCGTGCGGGCCCTCCGGCTCGGAGAACGAGCCCGTGTGCCGACGGGCCCCTACTTCTTGCCGACGAACCAGCCTCGGAGCACTGCTACCCGCGCGTCGAGCTGATCGACGGTCGCGAGCGGTACCTCCGGCCCACCGCACCGGCGGCGCAGCTCGGTGTGCACCGTGCCGTGCGGCTGCCCGCTCCGGCGAGCCCACGCACCGACGAGCTGCGAGAGCTCCTTGCGCAGCTCGGCGGCCCGACGGTGGTCGAGCTCGCTGCGATCGACCTCGGCCACCCGGGACTTCTTGGACCGGGCGGACATCTGGTCGGCCTGCCGCTGGCGCAGCAGGCTCGTCACCTGGTCCGCGTCGAGCAGGCCCGGCAGCCCGAGGAAGTCCTGCTCCTCGTCCGAGCCGACGTCCGCCTCCGTGCCGAACTCGCCACCGTCGAACAGCACACGGTCGAACGACGCCTGCGCCTCGAGCGCCTGGAAGGATCCCTGCATGCCGTCGGCGAGGTCGTCGGACGCCTTGTCCTCCCTGTTCGCGGCGGCCATCAGAGCGTCCTCGGGGTTGTACATGTCCCCCTGCTCCTCGGCCGTGAGCGGCCGGTCGAGCGCGTGGTCACGCTCGAGCTCCAGGCCGTTCGCGAGCGCGAGCAGGTGCGGCACGCTCGGCAGGAACACCGACGCCGTCTCGCCGCGCCGACGAGCACGCACGAAGCGACCCACGGCCTGGGCGAAGAACAGCGGGGTCGCGGTCGACGTCGCGTAGACACCCACGGCGAGCCGCGGCACGTCGACCCCCTCGGAGACCATCCGGACGGCGACCATCCACCGACCGTCACCGTCCGAGAACTCGTCGATGCGACCGCTCGCACCGTCGTCGTCGGACAGGACCACGGTCGGCGACCTGCCCGTGATACGGGCCAGGTGGCCCGCGTACGCACGCGCGTCGGTCTGGTCGGTCGCGATGACCAGGCCGCCCGCGTCGGGGATCGCCCGGCGGACCTCGGTCAGACGCTTGTCCGCCGCCGCGAGCACCGACGGGATCCACTCGCCGTCCGGGTCGAGAGCCGTGCGCCAGGCCTGACCCGTCATGTCCTTGGTGAGCGCCTCACCGAGACGCGCGCTGACCTCGTCACCCGACTTGGTGCGCCAGCGCATCTGACCCGAGTACGACAGGAAGATCACGGGACGCACGACGTGGTCGCGCAGCGCGTCGCCGTAGCCGTAGGTGTAGTCCGCGGCCGACCGACGGATGCCGTCGGCACCCCGCTCGTACGTCACGAACGGGATCGCCGCGGTGTCCGACCGGAACGGGGTGCCCGTCAGGGCGAGGCGCCGGGTCGCTGGCTCGAACGCGTCCCGGACGGCCTCTCCCCACGACAGGGCGTCACCACCGTGATGGACCTCGTCGAGGATGACCAGGGTCCGTTCTGCCTCGGTCCGCGCGGTGTGCAGCGCGGGCTTGGCCGCCACCTGGGCGTACGTGAGCGCGACGCCGTCGTAGCTGGAACCGTGGCGGCCCTGGCTGTTGCGGAAGTTCGGGTCGATGCGCACACCCACGCGAGCGGCGGCGTCCGCCCACTGGTGCTTGAGGTGCTCGGTCGGGGCGACGACGGTCACACGACGGACGACCCCCTGCTCGAGGAGCTCGGTCGCGACACGGAGCGCGAACGTCGTCTTGCCCGCGCCAGGGGTCGCGACCGCGAGGAAGTCACGCGGTGCGCGGGTGCGATAGAGCTCGAGCGCCTCGGCCTGCCAGGCGCGCAGCTTGGACGCCGTGCCCCACGGGGCACGACGAGGAAAGGCCGGCGACAGGTGCGACGCGGCAGCAGACGACGCCCCCAGCGGAGCCGAGGGAGGAAGGTTGGAGGACGAGCGAGCGGACGAGTTCGAGAGAGGCTGCCCGCTCACTTGCCGGAATCACCCTCGCCGTCCTGCGGCGCGCGAAGGCCGTCGTAGATCTCCTTGCACGTGGGGCACACGGGGAACTTGTTGGGGTCGCGACCCGGCACCCACACCTTGCCGCAGAGCGCGATCACGGGCTTGCCGGACAGCGCCGACTGCATGATCTTCTCCTTGCGCACGTAGTGCGCGAAACGCTCGTGATCCCCGGGCTCGACCTCCGCCGTGGTCTCCGTGCGCTCGAGGACGCTCGTCGACGTCCCGCTGCTCGGGTCGCTGTCCGGGACGATCGGATCCGGACCGGACGGGCTGCCTGTCGGTCCGTTGGTGGGGAGGGTCAAGGGTTCGATCATGATCTCGAGTCTACGTCGGGGGGAAGGAGAAACCCGTCGGCTCCGACCAGGGGCGTGATCGGAACCGACGGGCGGTCGTGGGTCGGGCCTGCGGGGCCCGCCGAGGTGGGTCGGTCAGAGACCCTGCCACTCCGGCTTCGAGAGGAACGTCTGGCGGTAGTAGTCGCCGAGCTGCAGACGCGAGGCCGCGGCGTCGTCCACGAGCACGGTCGCGTGGGGGTGCATCTGCATGACCGTCGCAGGCCACATCGCCGACACCGGACCCTCGACGAGCTGGTGGACGGCCTCCGCCTTGCCCTTGCCCGAGGCGAGGAGCACGAGGTGCTTGGCCGACATGATGGTCGCCAGCCCCTGGGTGAGGCAGTGCTGCGGCACCTGCGCGAGCTCGTCGCCGAAGAAGCGGGCGTTGTCCTCACGGGTCTGCGCGGTCAGCGTCTTGATGCGCGTCCGCGAGGCGAGCGAGGAGCCCGGCTCGTTGAACGCGATGTGTCCGTCGGTGCCGATCCCGAGGATCTGCAGGTCGACACCGCCGGCGTCGACGATCTTGCGCTCGTAGTCGGCACACGCCGCTACCAGGTCCTCGGCGTTCCCGTCGGGACCCTGCACGGCGTCCGGGGCGAAGTCGACGCGCGAGGCGATCTCCTTCTCGATGACGTTGCGGTAGCGCTCCGGGTGGTCCGCGTCGATCCCGACGTACTCGTCGAGCATGAAGGCCTTCGCCTGCGCGAAGGACAGCCCCTCCTCCGTGTGGCGACGAGCGAGCTCGTCGTACACCTTGAGCGGGCTCGACCCCGTCGCGAGACCGATCACCGAGGTCGGCTTGGCACGAAGCAGCTTGTCGATCGCCTCGGCGGCGAGCACCGCGAGCTGATCGGCGGGCGCAATCACAACTTCCATCAGGACACCTTCCTACGGCCGGCGATGGCTGCTCCCACCGCGGCAACGGGCACATCACTGGGGGCCAGGGAGACACGCTTCTCCAGCTCCAGCGAGGACAAGAACGGCGACGTGCTCGCCTGGGCGACCAGGGCCTCCTGCACGGCGTCGAGGAGAGGCTGACCGAGACCGGTCACGCCACCTCCGAGGACGACGTGCCGGACGTCGACCGTCAGCTCGAGGATACGGACCGCGCTCGCCACGGCGGCAGCGAACTCGCCCTTGATCCTGAGCGCCTCGGGGTTGCCTGCCGCAGCAGCCTCGAAGAGCTCGAGCGGAGCCGGACGTCCGAACTGCGAGGGCCAGCGAGCACTGAGCGCGGTGCCCGAGGCGTAGGTCTCGACGCACCCCCGCTGTCCGCACGCGCACAGCGGGCCGTCGGGGTTGATCGGGATGTGGCCGATCTCACCTGCGGCCCCGCTCACGCCGCGGCGAAGCCGTCCTCCCAGCACGATGCCTGCGGCCAGCCCCGTACCGAGAGCGAGGAAGGCCAGGTCCTGCCCCTCTGCGCCCATCGCGTGCGAGGCGCCGAGCGCGGCCACGTTGAGATCGTTGTCGACGTCCACGGGGATCCCCCCGAAGATCGACGACAGCTCGTGGGCGAGCGCGAACGGCTCCCCCTCGATCCCCAGGTTCACCGCGTGCATCACCGAACCGCTCTGCGGGTCGACGAGCCCAGGAACTCCGAGCCCGAGCCCCGCGAGCGCGGCAGGCTCGAGGCCTGCCGCGTCCGCCAGGGAACGGACCGCCCGAGCAGCGCTGGAGACCACACCCTGCGGGCCCCGAACGGTCGGCAGCTTGACCGACCCTTCGATCGAGCCGTCCGGTCCGAGCAGGACGCCGAGGACCTTGGTCCCTCCGACGTCCAGACCCACCGAATGACCGCCGGGCAGTGCGGCTGCCTCGTCGAGCGACGAGGCAGCCGTGCTCACCTCACTCACGTCAGCCCTTCACCGCACCTGAGACGAGGCCACCGGTCATGCGCCCCTGAACGATGAGGAAGAAGACGACGACCGGGATCGCGATGAGGACGGAACCTGCCATCAACCCACCCCAATTCGTGGCCTGGGTCGCCTGCTGGAAGGTACGCAGCCAGAGCGGGAGCGTCATCGACTCGGGGCGGGTCATGATGATCAGCGCCATCACGAACTCGTTCCACGCCTGGATGAACGCGAACACGCCGGTCGCCACGAGACCCGGTGCGAGCAGCGGGAAGGTGATCTTCCAGAAGGCCTTGGAACGCGAGCAACCGTCGATCATGGCGGCTTCCTCGAGCTCGGCCGGAACGCCGGCGACGAACCCGCGCAACGTCCAGATCGTGAAGGGGAGGACCCCCGACAGGTAGACGATGCCCAGGCCGATGATCGTGTTGAGCAGCTGCCAGCCGTCGACGATCCGGAAGATCGAGATCATCATGGCTTCGCCCGGGATCATCTGGACCGCGAGGATCGCGATGATGAACGCCTTGCGCCCCTTGAAGTTGAACCGGGTCACGGCGAGCGACGCCATGAACGCCAGGATCATCGACACGATCAGGACGAAGAACGTGACCATGACCGAGTTGCCCAGAGCGGGCAGGAACGGTGCGCGTTCCTGGTTGAAGATCGCGTCCTCGTAGTTCTTCCAGGTGAACGAGTCCCCCGGGAAGAACGTCAGGTCCTTGTTGCGGATGAGGTTCGTCGGCAGGAACGACGAGTTGATCATCCAGTAGACCGGGAAGGCGGAGCAGGCGAACACGACCACGGCGATCACGCTGTAGACGACGTTCGAGACCTTCTTGCGCTGACCCTCACGGGTCTTGCGCGGGCCGCTCCCCGAGGACCGGGGAGCCGCGCTGGCCGTCCCGGCGACGGTGGGGTTGAGGGTGCTCACAGCTGTTCCTCCTTGACGGTCTGGCGCACGTAGTAGTACGAGATCCCCATCATGATGAACACCAGGATGACGGCGATGGCGCTGGCCGTGCCGTAGTGCCCCTGGGCCATACCCATCTGGTAGATGTACACGCCGATGGTGTTGGTCTTCTCGGCGATGCCGCCGATGCCCTGGAGCACGAAGATCTGGGTGAAGACGCGCAGGTCCCAGATGATCGACAGGATGATGAGCACGACGATGATGCTGCGCACGTACGGGACCATGATCAGGCGGAAGCGCTGCGCCGGGGTCGCGCCGTCGAGCGACGCGGCCTCGAGAACCTCACCGGGCACCTGGGTCAGGCCTGCGTACATCGTGAACGCGACGAAGGGCACGCTCTGCCACACGATGATCAGGGTGGCCACGATGTAGAACATGAGCGGGTTGATGAGCCACGAGTGGCCCATCCAGTTCTCACCCGTGATCGACGTCAGGACGTTGTTGACGATGCCGTACTGGGTGTCGAAGATCCAGCCCCACACGATCACGGCCGCGAGGGCGGGCATGGCCCAGGCCAGCAGCAGGCCGATCGACACGAGCAGGCGGAAGAACTTGTTGAGGCGCATCATGAGCAGGGCGAGCAGGATGCCGATCGCCATGGTCAGGAACACACAGACGACCATGAAGGCGAAGCTTCGCGCGAGGACCGTCCAGAACACCGGGTCGGTCAGCGTGTCCGTGTAGTTCTGGAAGCCGACCCACTCGGCGGGGACTCCCATGAGCTGTGCGCGCTCGTACTTCTGGAACGACATGATGAAGAGGTTGACCAGCGGGTAGCCGACCATGATGGCCAGGACCACCAGGCTGGGCGCCAGCAGCAGCCACGGCATCTTGACCGACGGCTTCTTCGGGGGCTTGAGAGTGTCCTTCAGCTCGACCGCTGAGGACGACTCGAGGGTGGATGAGCTCATTTTCTCACTCCGTCGAGGGGTTGCACGGTTCGAGCAGGACCGTGCGAGTGCAGGTGGTGCGAGGGTTCCAGTCATGCCGAGGGGTGGGAGCTCCGCGGAACTCCCACCCCTGCGGCACCTGGGCGGTGGCCCTCCCTCACGAGAGGGTCACCCGAGGGTCAGCTGTTCAGCGTCGACTCGATCTGCTCGTCGAGCTTCGTCGCGATCGCCTTGACGTCGCCACCCTGCGCGAGCTGGACGAACGCGTCCTGGAGGTAGCGCTTGGCCTCGACGTCGGCCCACTTGGGCGATGCCGGCGTCAGCTTGGCGGCCTCTGCTGCCTTCGCACCAGCCTGCGTGATCTCGTCGTCCGGCAGGAACTTGGCCTGCGAGACCTTGGCCGGGATCAGGCCGTTGGTGGCCATGATCTCCTGGTAGCCGTCGCTCAGCATGATCTCGAGAGCGCTGAGGGCGAGCTCCTGGTTCTTCGACTTCGACGCGATGGCGATGTTCGAGCCACCGGCCATGACCTGAGCAGCCTTGCCGGCCTCCTTGCCCGGCAGGGCGAAGGCGTGCAGGTCGGAGCCGTAGGTCGTGGCGCAGCCCGGTGCCTCGGCGGTCTCCTCAGCCTTGATCGACCACTGGACCCACGTCGGAGCCGAGAGGAAGCCGATCTCGCCCGCGCAGAAGGGGATCTGCTGGTCGGTCTCCTGGCCGTCCTTCGGAGCCTTCGAGGCCGTCAGCATGACGTCCTGGATCTGCTCGAGGCCCTTGATGCCGCCCTCGGAGGAGAAGCCGGCCTCCCACTTGTCGCCCTTCTTCTCGGCGATGAAGCCACCGTTCTCCCAGATGAAGGGGAGACCGTTGTACCAGTCCTGGCCGGGCCAGTAGATGCCCGAGCGCGTGTCGGTCGTGAGGGCCTTGCCCTGGGCGACGTAGTCGTCGAGCGTCTCGGGGGCGACGAAGCCGTCGCCGACGATCTGCTGCGAGTAGAACACCGCGCGCGCACCGGAGTAGTACGGCGCCGCGTAGAACTTGTCGTCGTAGCTGCCGGCCTCGACGAAGCCGGGGAGCAGGTCGTCGCCGCCGAGCGCCTCGTACTTGTCCGTCAGGTCCGTGAAGAAGCCGGACGAGGTGAAGGCCGCTGCCTGGGTGTTACCGACCTCGACGACGTCGGGGCTGTCGGAGCTGGCGAGCGAGGTCGTGAGCTTGTCGACCAGACCGGTCCAGGACTGCTCCTCGATGGTGAGGGTGGAGCCCTCGTTCTCGGCCTCGAAGGTCGTCTTGAGGTACTCGCGAGCCTCGGCGGGCGTGTCCGTGCCGACGAGCCAGACGCGGATGTCGCCCTTGCCGTCAGCGGACTCGCCTGAGCCGGATCCGGAGTCGCCGGAGCCACAAGCGGTCAGCGCGAGCGCCAGGGTGATCGTCGAAGCCACCGTGGTGGCGACGAGGCGGTTCCTCTTCACTGGGGTACTTCCTCTCGGTAATTCGAAGTGGCGGCGTCGATGACACCACCTGAGGTGATACGGGAGGTACTGCGGTACTGCTACTGGGATTACTGCAGGACCGTTCAGCCCGTCGGGGACTCAGGAGCGGTGCTCATGAGACGCCCAGCTGGCCGGACAGGATCAGGACCGCTGCCCCGGCGAGGACGACGTCCTCGTCGAGAGAAGCCATCCGGAGCTCGAGGCCGGAGTTGATGGCCGGCATGGTTCGAGCGTTGATGGTGTCGATCGCTGCGTCGCGCAGAGGACCGTCGAGCAGGTCCGCCGGACCGCTGATCAGGATCTCGCCGAGGTTGAGCGCTGACACAACAGGCGCGAGGGCGATGCCCAGGAGCCTGCCGACCGAGGCCAGGACGGCATCGGAAGTTTCCTTGTCGAGGCCGTCCACGGCGCGGCGCAGGGCCGGCACCGAGAGAACGGTCTCGAGACAACCCGACCGCCCGCAGGCGCAGGGCAGCCCGTCGTCGACGACGGTGACGTGGCCGAGCTCGCCTGCGGCGTCGGCGGCGCCGCGCACGCGGGAGCCGTCGAGCATGATGCCCGCACCGACGCCTTCACCGACGGTGAGGACCATGAGGCCCGTGCCGTCCGCGCCGCCGAACGTGAACTCACCGAGGGCCGCGATGTTCGCGTCGTTGGCGACGTGCACGGGCAGCGCCAGGCTCTCGCTGAGCTGCTCCGCGAGCGCGACGTCGTACCAGCGGCGGTTCGGCGCCTCGACGACTCGTCCCTCGCTGTCGACGACACCCGGTGAGCCGATGCCCACGCCGAGCACGGGGCGGGTCGCCACGGCGATGAGCCCACGGCAGAAGCGCGTCAGGAGGTCGACGAGCTCTGTGCCGGCCCGCCCCTCGATCGGCAGGCTCTGCCGCACCACGAAGTCGCCCGTCAGGGACATCACAGCACCGCGCATGAGGGCGTCGTCCGTGAGGTCGACGGAGACGATCTGATAGGCGCTCGTCCGCATCCCGATCAGGATGGCGGGCTTGCCGACACGCTGGCCGGGTCGGATGCCCAGCTCCTCGACGAGCCCCTCGGCGATGAGCACCGAGACCAGGTCGGAGATGGTGACCCGGGTCAGAGAGGTGGCTCGTGCGAGGTCCGCGCGGGACGTCGGCCCCTCGTGGAAGAGGTGCTGCAGGACGAGTGAACGGTTGTGCGCGCGAGCGTGCTCGGGAAGCACCTTGGAGGTGGGTCGGAGACCTGTGCTCAGACCTCTCCTGGTGACTGCGCTTCGCGTGACTGCCGTTGTCATGTTTGTTAGTAGACCTCCTTTACTAAGCGCATGTCAACCCGTTCGAGCCGTCGAGACCAAACCGTTGTACTTCGTTCGGGCCGCTGCGTTTCACCTGGGGTCGAGGTCGAGGTCAGACCACAGCAGAGCCGCAGGACACCAACGATCCGGCGGCGCCTGGCGGCGCTGGCGGCCTCAGCGCCCGATCCAGCCGCGCGCACCCTCGTAGGACACCGAACGGCTCGCGACGGCCACGGCTTCCCGCAGCGCGCTCCCCCACGACCGCCCTCGGGACACCCCCGCGGCGAACGCCCCGTGCAGCACGTCCCCCGCCCCCAAGGTGTCGACCACGACGCCCGCCGCGGGCACCGGAAGGTCGGAGCGAGCCCCGCCGTCGAGCACCTCGACGGGAGCGCCCCCGCGAGAGCGGGCGACGAAGCGCGGGCCGAGAGCCGCCACGTCCTCGAGCACCCGGCTGACGTCGCCGCCAGGCATCCGGAAGTCCTGCGAGAGCACCACCGCGTCGCACAGCGCGACCAGCTCGGCGGTGCCGTCCTTCCAGGAGCCGCCGTCGAGCACCACGAGGACCTCACGTTCGCGCGCCCGCACCGCGAGAGCGTGCGCGAGGAAGGGATGGTGTCCGTCGAGGAGCAGCACGTCGCGCTCGCGTCCGCCGACATCCCCCTGCCCCACCGGATCGAAGACGCTGCTCACCGCGCGCCCGCCCCCCGCCGCGACCGGACGGTCCGTGGCGTTCGTGCTGACGACGGCCCGCTCGCCCGTCCCGGCCGTCACCAGGACGGTCGACACCGCGGGCCCTCTGGCCTCTTCGTCGGGTACGGCGCGACCGTCCGCGGTCACGTCGATCAGCTCGACCCCGGCCGCGACCACGTCGGCGCGCACCACCTCGGCGAGCGCTCCTGTGCCGATGGCGGTGACCAGACGCGTGGGCACCCCGAGCGCCGCGGCCGTCGCGGCGGCGTTCGCCGCAGGTCCGCCGAACGTCGCGCGTTGCGAGGTCGCGACGACCTTCTCGTCGGGACGGGGCAGCACGTGCACCACCTGGGTGATGTCCAACGTCGTGAGCCCGCAGCAGATCAGCACGCCTCATCCTCGCCCATGCGGCGGGGAATATCTTCCTACTCCATACGTTTGCATCTACATGCGACTAGGCTTCTACACCTTCGGCGACAACGCCCCCGACCCCACGACCGGCGAGCAGATGCCGGTCTCCCAGCGACTGCGCGACGTGCTGGAGCGGATCCGCCTCGCGGACGAGGTCGGGCTCGACTACGCCGGCATCGGCGAGCACCACCGGCCCGACTACGCGATCTCCTCCCCCTCCACGATGATCGCCGCGGCGCTCGCCCAGACCGAGCGCATCACGGTCGGGAGCGCCGTCACGGTCCTCTCGACCGAGGACCCCGTGCGTGTCTACCAGCAGTTCGCGACGATGGACCAGTACTCGGGCGGACGCGTCGAGCTGCTCGCCGGTCGCGGCTCCTTCATCGAGTCCTACCCGCTCTTCGGGGCCGACCTCGACGACTACGACGCGCTCTACGACGAGAAGATCGTCCTGCTGCGCCTGCTCGACGAGGGTGGGCCCGTGACCTGGTCGGGCAGGTTCCGACCGCCGCTCGAGGACGCGACGATCCTGCCCCGCCCGTTCGACAAGCCGGGGCGCGGCGAGCACCTCGACATCGCGATCGCCACGGGCGGCAACCCGCAGTCCTCGGTGCGGGCGGGCGTCCTCGGCCTCCCCGTCAACTACGCCGTCATCGGCGGCAAGCCCGCGCAGTTCGCTCCGCTGGTCGACCTGTACCGTCGTGCCGCGACCCAGTCCGGGCACGACGCCGCCGCGCTCGAGGTGTCGGTGTCGACCATGGGGTTCCTCGCGGACGACGGCAAGCAGGCGCGGGACTTCTTCTATCCCTACTACCTGCAGAACATGAAGAAGATCTCGGCGGAGCGCGGCTTCCCCCTGCCGAACCGCCTCTCGTACGAGGCGACGGCCGCGCGCGGCGGTGCCTACTTCATCGGCGCTCCCGAAGAGGTCGCGGAGCGCATCGTCGAGCTGCACGGCGCGCTCGGCCACGACCGCCAGATCTTCCAGATGGATCTGTCCGGTGTCCCCCAGAAGGAGTCGCTGCGAGCGATCGAGCTGCTGGGCACCGAGGTCGCGCCCCTGGTCCGGGAGGCGCTCGGCTAGACCCCGACGACCCGCTCTGCGCCGGGCCGAGGCGCAGGGCGGGTCGTCGCGGATGGAAGCGTTCCCGCAGGTCGGGGGCACGATGCGGTCGACCCCGCGCGCCACCCGCCCCCGCAGCACGCCGTGTCTCGGTGCGATGACGGGGAGTTCACAACACGGTCACGATCCGCCCGAACCGACGCTCTCCGGGCGAACCCCCACCTAGGGTCGTCGCATGCGCACCTCGCCCCGCACGCCGTCGATCGTCGCGATCGCCCTCCTCGGCGGCCTCCTGCTCGCCGGGTGCTCCGCCACGGACGGCGGCACCGAGGCGTCGGGCGCCGCCGACGCGTTCAGCCAGGACAGCGTCGCCCAGGACGCCTCTGACGGCGGGTCCGGGCTGGTCGGCGCATCGGTCCCTGACGAGGACCGCGAGGTGATCACCACGGGTGACCTCACCGTCGTGGCCGCCGACCCACGAGCCGCCGTCCAGGCCATCAGCGAGCTCGTCGAGGCCGCCGGAGGCCGGGTCGAGAGTCGTGCCGAGCACGCAGGCGAGGACGACCAGGCCTACGGGAGCCTCACCGTCCGCGTCCCCGCGGACAAGGTCACGGCGACCGTCGACGCGCTGGACGGGATCGGCGAGGTGCAGGACGTGACCCTCGACGCCCAGGACGTCACCGCGACCGCGATCGACCTGGACGCTCGTATCCAGGCGCTCGGCACCTCGGTCACCCGCCTCCAGACCCTCATGTCCGAGGCCACGACGACCGCCGACCTGCTCGCTGCCGAGCAGGAGCTCACGGCACGGCAGGCGGAGCTCGAGAGCCTCCAGTCGCAACGCTCGTCGCTCACCGACCGCGTCGACATGTCGACGCTCACCATCCAGGTGCTCTCGCAGGCGCCGGAGACGACGATCCGCCCGGCGGGCTTCCTCGGTGGGCTCGCGGCCGGGTGGAGCGCGCTGCTCGTCGCGCTCAACGCGGTCGTCGTCGCCGCCGGTGCACTGCTTCCCTGGCTCGTGTCCGCGGCGCTCGTGCTGCTCGTCGTGCGCGCGGTCCTGCGAGCCGTGCGGGCCAAGCGCCCCGGCGCTCCCCCGCTCGCCGGCCCCGACGAGGGGCCCCCGTCCGACGGCGGCGGGGACGGGGACGGCGGCGGAGGGGGCAGCGACGAGAACGCGCGCCTCGTCGGATCGAGGGGTCACCGTGGCTGAGCCGTCGGCGGTCGAGCAGCACGAGCGGCGCCTGGAGACCTACCGGCGACGTGTCGGTCGCCTGTACGACGGCGCCGCCCCCGTCGGGCACCTCGTGACCAGGGTCTGCACCCACTGGGAGACCGTGGGCCCGCACTCGTTCCCTACCTACGTCAACCCGGAGGAGCGCCTGCAGTGGCGCGTCCACTTCGACGACCCCGACCGCACGGACGCCTTCAGCGACGACCAGGACCGGCACGTCGCGGGTCTCCGCGGGCGGGAGATCGACGCCTGGGAGGCCGGCCGCCTCGAGCTCGCCGACCACACCCTGCGCATCGAGTGGCTCGACGGCGACGACGCGGCGGCGGCCTGGCAGGCCAACGGCTGGTCGTGAACGGCACGCAGCAGCCGCCGCGCAACGCGACGACGAAGGGCCGCCCCGCGGGGCGGCCCTTCGTCGTGACAACTGGGGTGATGCGCCGCCCGCGGGCGACGTGGTGGAGGTGCGGGGAATCGAACCCCGGTCCGGTGGCGCAAATCCAGGACTTCTCCGGGCGCAGTCTGCTGTTGATTTTCTCGGCCCCAGCACTCACACAGACAAGGTGCTGACGGGCTCAGTCATCTAAGAGTCCCTACGCCGCCGATGACGAACGACGTAAGCAGTGGCTCTCTAGCTGACGCCAGGAACCGGGGCGAGAGCAACCCCGGGCTGACGGACTTCGAAGACTCGCTCAGGCGGCGAGTGCGAAGTCGGTGCGCTTGGAATCGGCACCTATTGGTTTGCAGACGTCGTTTACGAGATAAGTCTGCATCCTCGGCCCGCTTCTCCTCGAAGCACGACCACCGTCGAAACCGATCACCCCCTGTGCAGTTGTCAATCACCGACCGAGCACCACCCCGTCCGTCCGCCTGGGGCGTCCGTCCGGTTCGACACCGGGTCAGTGGTACCAGCCTACGGGATCAACACCACCGCGGGCGAACGTATTTCCGGTGCTACTTCTTGCGGCTCAGCGCGTCGACCAGCAGCCCGCCGGCGATACCCAGCAGGAAGACGTCCTTGGCGAGACCGATCCCCTGCGGGGTCGGCCTGATCCCGTCCTGCTCGGTCATCCCCGGCGTCTTGAGGTACATCGCCACGAGGCCTGCCGAGAAGGCGCCCAGGCCCAGGGCGACCACGCCGGTCGGGACGAACGGTACGAGCAGGGCCGTGCCCAGCGCGATCTCGGTCGTGGAGAGGGTCTTGGTGAACTGCACGGGGTCCTGGTCCTCGAGGAACGGGAACGTCCCTGCGGCCATCCCGTGGACTCCTTGCGCGGTCGCCTCGTCGGCACTGCGCTTGGTGAGCCCGGAGTTGAGGATGAACGCGCCTGCTGCGACGCGCGGGATGTACTGACGGAGCTTGACCACGGGGCCTCCTCGACAAGGTGACGACGACTACCCTGCGACGCTACGTCGTCGGGCAGGCGGATGCACGTTCACCCGCCGCAGGCCGCCCCCGGCCGGAGGCACGACGACGGCGCTCACCCGCGCGCGCACGTCACCGGTTCTGCCGGTGGCGCATCGCGCGCTGCGCCTCGCGGTTGTCCTGCTGCTCGCGCAGCGCCTGACGCTTGTCGTACTCCCGCTTGCCCTGCGCGAGCGCGATCTCGACCTTCGCGCGACCGTCGAGGAAGTAGAGCGAGAGCGGCACGATCGTGTACCCCTTCTCGCGGGACTTCGCCTCGAGCCGCAAGATCTCGTCCTTGTGCAGCAGCAGCTTGCGCTTGCGGCGAGGAGCGTGGTTGTTCCACGTCCCCTGCGAGTACTCCTGGATGTGCACGTTCTCGAGCCAGGCCTCGCCACCGTCGACGGCCACGTAGCCGTCGAGCAGCGAGGCCCGGCCCTGACGCAACGCCTTGACCTCGGTGCCGCTCAGGACGAGCCCGGCCTCGAACACGTCGACGATCAGATAGTCATGGCGGGCCTTGCGGTTGCTGGCGATGATCTTGCGGCCAGTCTCCTTCGCCATGAGGGCATCTTCCGATCTGCTCGAGCTCCGTGGTGCGCCCAGGACGGGCCCACCCGCGCCGTGCGACGCGACGTCCCAGGTTACGCGAGTTCGGCCCGCGACCCGTAGGTCTTTACCTCAGAGCATGTTCTCCGGATTGACCGTCGCGCCGTTGACGTACACCTCGAAGTGCAGGTGGCAGGCCTGGCTGGTGCCCGTCGTCCCCGAGTACCCGACGAGGGCGCCCTTCGAGACGCTCTGGCCGGCGCGGACCGCGAACCTGGACAGGTGGTTGTAGCTCGTCATGAGGTTGGACCCGTTGACGGTGCCGTGGTTGATCATGACCTGGTTGCCGAGGCCACCGTACGCCCGGGCGAACAGGACCGTGCCACCTGCGGACGCATAGATCGGGGTGCCGCAGTACGCGCGGAAGTCGGTCCCCGCGTGCAGCCGGTACGTGTCCGGCAGCACCGGGTGCTGGCGCATCCCGTAGCGAGAGGTGATGTGCGGGACGGCGGTCGGGTACGACAGGAACTTGCCGGTCGATGCGCCGCCGCCACCGCCACCCCCGCCGCCTCCGGAGCCACCGCCGGAGCCGCCACCGCCACCGGACCCGCCGCCCGTGGCGGGCGGCGGCTGCTTGGCCGCCTCCTCGGCGGCCTTCCGGTCACGCTCGGTCTGGGCCGCGATGATCCCCTGGAGCTCGGCGGTCAGAGCCGCCTGCGCCTGCTCGTTGGCCGCCATCTGGGCGAGAGCGGCCTCCTTGCGCGACTCGATCGTCGCCTGCTTCGCCTGCTGCTCGACGATCAGGCCCTCGATCTCGGCCTTGCGGTCCGCCGCCGCCGTGCGCGCAGCGTCAGCCGCGACGACGTTCTCGTCGGCCTGGACCTTCAGGTCCGCGATCGTCTCGCGGATCGCGGTCAACCGGGCCTCCCGGTTGCGCGCGATGGACTCGGCCTCCTGGAGGTCCGTGAGGGTGCGGGCCTGCGTGCGGGCGGCGGTCGTCGACATCGCGTACTGCTCGATGAAGTCCTCGGTGCTCTGCGCACCGGTCACGATGCCGAGCCCGCTGACCTCCCCCTGCCCCCGGTAGGCCTGTCGTGCCATCTCGGCGATGCTGGACTTCGCCGAGCTCGCCTTGCCCGCGGACTCCTGGATGTCGAGGCTGATGGCCTCTTCCTCGGCCTGTGCGTCCTGGAGACGCACCTCGAGCTGCGCAGCCTCGCGCTGGGTGCGTTCGAGCTCGGCCGTCGCCGTGTCGAGCTCTGCCTGCGCCACCGGGAGACGACCCTCGATCGTCTGCAGGTCGAGGATCGCCTGAGCCAGCGCCGCGTCGGTGCCCTCGAGCTCCGACTCGAGACCCTCGCGGTCCTTGAGCGCCTGGCTCTGGCGGCGTTCTGCGGCCGCGCGCTGGTCGTCGAGGTCGTCCGCGGTCGCGACGACAGCGGTTCCCAGGAGGAGGAGCAGCGCGGTTCCGCCCGCTGCGAGGCGTCGGGTCAGCTGGGACATGTCACACCCTCGTGTATCGGCTGAGCGTGACGACCGAGGAGATGGCCGCCAGGACGAATGCGAGGAGAAGCAGCAGCGGCGCGATGCGCAGCACGTCCGCCTCGGAGATGTAGGCGATCCAGCTCACGGAGCTCTGGAGCCAGTCCGTCACGAGGTACTTGACCCCGAGCCAGAGGCCCCCGACCGCGAGGAACGCACCGACCACCGCGGCGATCGCCCCCTCGAGGATGAACGGCAGCTGGATGAACAGCTTGGACGCCCCGACGAGCTTCATGATCTCGGTCTCGCGCTGACGGCTCATGGCCGACAGACGGATCGTCGTGGTGATCAGGAGCACCGCGGCGAGCATCATCACGACGGCGAGGCCACCGGCCATGAGCGAGGCGCGGTTGAGCGCCAGGAAGAGCGAGTCGAAGATCCGACGCTGGTCCTCGACCCCTTCGACGCCTGGACGTCCGGTGACGACGTCGTTGACGACCTCGTAGTTCTCCGGGTTGGTGAGCTTGAGGCGGAACGAGGCCTGCATGTCGTCGACCGTGAGCTGCGTCCCGTTGTACCCGTCGGGGAACCGCTCCTGGAACGCCCCGAACGCGTCCTCCTTCGACTCGAAGAAGGCGGTCTGGACCTCGTCACCGAGCTCGCTCGCGAACAGCGTCTCGAGCGAGTCGATCTGTTCGGGCGACGCCTCGCCGCCGGCACACGTCGGGTTCGGGGAGTCGATAGGACACAGGAAGACGGAGACCTCGACCCGGTCGTACCAGTCGTCCTTGAGCTTGTCGATCTGCAGCTGGAGGAGCGCGGACGCCCCCACGAAGGTCAAGGACACGAAGGTCACGAGGACGACCGAGATGGTCATCGCGAGGTTGCGACGAAGGCCTGCACCGATCTCGGCGAGGATGAACTGGGCACGCACCTGCTACCACTCCCCCCGGCCGGACTGCTGCATCTGCGTCGAGCTCGCGGCCGACCCCTGGGTCGTGCTCGCCGAGGCCGCCTCGACCTGCGCGGGGCGCTCGATCGCGGGCACAGGGCGCACCTCGACCGGGGGCGACCACGGTCGCGCCGCGAGGTGGCCGGAGGGCGCACGGAGCGCGTCGTCGTCGGGCATGGGGACCCCCGCGCCGTAGACACCGTCCTTCTGGTCGCGCAGCACGACCCCGTTCGAGAGCTCGATGACGCGCTGGCGCATCTGGTTGACGAAACCGGAGTCGTGCGTGGCCATGACGACCGTCGTGCCCGTGGCGTTGATGCGTGAGAGGAGGTTCATGATCCCCAGCGAGGTGTTGGGGTCGAGGTTCCCGGTGGGCTCGTCCGCGAGCAGGATCGAGGGCCGGTTGACGAAGGCACGCGCGATCGCGACGCGCTGCTGCTCACCGCCCGAGAGCTCGTGCGGGCGGCGCTTCTCCTTGCCCTGCAGACCGACCGTCTCGAGGACCTCGGGGACCGTCACGGCGATCATGTGGCGGGGCTTGCCCGTCACCTGGAGCGCGAACGCCACGTTCTCGAAGACCGTCTTGTTCTGCAGGAGCCGGAAGTCCTGGAACACGACGCCGATCTGCCGACGCAGCGACGGGACCTTCCAGCTCGACAGGGTCGACAGGTCGCGCCCGGCGACGAAGACCTTGCCCTGGGTGGGCCGCTCCTCGCGCAGGGCGAGCCGCAGGCACGTCGACTTGCCGGAGCCGGAGGCGCCGACCAGGAAGACGAACTCGCCGCGCTCGATCTCGGCGGACATGCCGTTCAGGGCAGGTCTGGCGCCACGGGCGTAGACCTTCGAGACGTTCTCAAAACGGATCACAGGGGTTGACCAGTCTCTCGTGGGGGGAAGCGAAAAGTGTTCGCTGGTCGCCCACGAGAGTAGGCACGCCCGAAACGCCTGACACCGCTGACACGCCGGGTACGTCCGTATCCGGCGCCCTGGTGGGAGGTTTCACCCCGGGTGACGGACGGGGCCGGGACACGAGGTCCCGGCCGCACCGTCAGGCCTGGTCAGCGCTGCGTCGCCACCGGATCCCGGCCTCGATGAAGCCGTCGATGTCGCCGTCGAACACCCCTGAGGTGTTGCCGACCTCGTACTCGGTCCGCAGGTCCTTGACCATCTGGTACGGGTGCAGGACGTAGGAGCGCATCTGGTCGCCCCAGCTCGCCTTGATGTCGCCCGCCATGGCCTTCTTGGCGGCGCTCTCCTCGGCCTGGCGCTGCAGGAGCAGGCGCGACTGGAGCACGCGCAGGGCCGCGGCGCGGTTCTGGATCTGCGACTTCTCGTTCTGCATCGAGACGACGATCCCCGTGGGGATGTGGGTCATGCGCACGGCCGAGTCCGTCGTGTTGACGGACTGTCCGCCGGGGCCCGACGAGCGGAAGACGTCGACCTTGATCTCGGACTCGGGGATCTCGACCGAGTCGGTCTGCTCGATGAGCGGGATGACCTCGACCGCCGCGAACGACGTCTGGCGCCGGCCCTGGTTGTCGAACGGCGAGATGCGCACCAGGCGGTGCGTGCCGGCCTCGACCGACAGGTGTCCGAACGCGTAGGGCGCCTTGACCTCGAACGTCGCGGACTTGAGCCCGGCCTCCTCGGCGTACGACGTGTCGAGCACCTGGGTCGGGTAGCCGTGACGCTCGGCCCAGCGCAGGTACATGCGCATGAGCATCTCCGCGAAGTCGGCGGCGTCGACGCCGCCCGCACCGGAGCGGATCGTCACGACGGCCTCGCGTGCGTCGTACTCGCCCGAGAGCAGGGTCTTGACCTCGAGCACGCCCAGGTCCTTGCGGATCAGCTCGAGCTCGGAGCCCGCCTCGGCAAGAGTCGCTGCACTGTCAGCGTCGCCGACGTCAGCATCGCTGGCCATCTCGACGAGCGTCTCGAGGTCGTCGATCCGGTCGCTCATGTTGGTGATGCGGTCGAGCTCGGACTGGGTCTGCGACAGGGCCGTCGTGACCTTCTGGGCGGCGTCCGGGTCGTCCCACAGGTCCGGCGCCGACGCCTTGTCCGACAGCTCGGCGATCTGGACGCGCAGGGCGTCGGGGTCGCTCACGGCGCTGATGGTGTCGAGCGTCGATCGCAGGGCGCGGATCTCGTGCGGGAAGTCGATGGTGGCCACGGTCCTCAAGGTTACGCGACGACGGCGACCCGCACGGCCCGGTCCCGCGGGTGCGCGCCCGCGGCGTCTCCGTCAGTCGCCCGACGACGGCGCTCGGGTCCCCCGGGCAGGCTCGGCGAGGGCGTCGGGTGCCGTGGTCGCGGTGGGTGCCGTGGGTGCCGGGTCGCCGGGCGCGGTGGCCGCTCCGGTACTGGGCTCTCCGGCTGCCGCGGCGCGGCCCTCGGCACGCGCCCTCGCCAGGAGAGCCTCCAGACGCTGCGTGCGCCGACGACGGTTGTCCCGCACCCCGATCACGACGAGCACGACCACCGCGAGGAGGAGCAGGTGGACCCAGGGGACCGCCCAGGTCGTCACCGTGACGGTGACGGGTCGCAGGTCTGCCGCAGGGACGTCGATCGCCCCACCGGTCTCGCCCTCGGTCTCGACGAGCGCGGGTGTCACGACGATCTCGGTCGTCACGGGCCCGACGGGCCAGATCCCACCGATCGTCGCCGCGGTCGAGCGCGAGGTGCCGGGGATGAGCTCCTTGATCCCCTCGACTCCGCGGTCCAGGGTGGCGGCGCCGATGCCGAACGGTCCGGACGCCGTGATCGTCTGATCCCCGGCGACCCGCAGGTTCCCGTCGTTGGTCACCTCGTAGGACACCCGGACGTCGCCGGGGGCGAAGGGGTTCCACGACGGCGTGTAGGTCGCGCTGACGTCGCCGAGCGCGATCGAGGGCACGACCTCCCCCGGGACCCGCAGGTTGACCCGCACGCCGACCCGGCTCTCGACGCCGACCCCCGGCCCTGAGGCGGAGGCTGCCGTCGTGACGGTCGCGACGATACCGGCGGGGTGGTCGCCGGGCGTCACGTTCTCGGGCACCGTGATGGTGAACGGCACGATCACGGTCTCCCCCGCGGGGACCTCCACGCTCGGCTGGACCTCGAACCAGCCGCCGGAGTCCTGGGGCTCCTGGTCGGAGGTACGGATGTCGAAGCTTCCCGTGGGGGTGAAGATGCCGTCGTTCGTGACCATGGCGAACGTCACGGGGGCCGGACCGTGGTTGGAGACCGCGACCTGGTCCTGGATCTGGGCACCTGGTTCCGCGACGAAGTCGAAGATCCTGCGGTCGTCGGGCCCCTCGGGCGAGGCCGTGGTGACCGAGAACCTGAAGCTGTCGGGGTCGGGTGCGCTCGCGTGGGCCGTTCCGACGGCGCCGACCAGGCTGAGCACCAGGGCTCCCAGTGCTGCGAGTGCCGTGCGGTGCCCGGCGATGGTCCACCTCGTCGGTCGAGGTCCTGCCTCACGTGCGTTCTTCATGTCCTTGCTCACCACGACTTCCGGTCTTCCTCGAACGGGTTGCTGCTCCGGAGACGGTACAGGGCCGACGGAGATCCGCCGGCCCTGCGTCGTCACCGTCCGTGACTCGAATCCCGAGGAGCTGTCAGCTCTCCATGAGCGTGAGCGTCAGCGTCGACGCGTACGCACCGGAGGGCGTGCCCTTCGGGACCGTGAGGTTCAGGCCGGCCTTGACGCCGAACGACTGCCCCTTGGCCTCGAGCGACGAGCCGCTCGACACCAGGAGGTCACCGACCTGGACGCCGCCCGTGAGCCAGTCGCCCCCGGGACCCTCCCCCTCCGGGACCTCCTGGAGCTCGCCGGCGACCGGCTGGCCGGGCGTGACGTTGAAGTCACCGGGGATCGGGTTCGCCAGCTCGGGGACCCACCCGAGGTTGTCGGAGGAGATCTCCGGCAGCCCCGCAGCGGTGAAGCTGCTGACCTGGCCCGTGACGGTCCAGCTGGCGTCCGCACCCACGTCGTTGCGGTCGTCGGTCACGCTGATGCCGTCGAGGAGACCCGTGAACTCACGGTTCCCGGCAGCCCAGATGTCGGTGTCGGTCGTCTCGCCGAGCGTGACGGACGGGTTGGCGACGTTGAGCGCGAGCGCTCCGACCGGCGTGACGGCGACCTCGATCTGGACGTCCTCCTCACCGTGGGTCACCTCGTCGGCGGCGGCCCCGGAGGCCATCGCCACTGTTCCGAGAAGCATCGCACCGAGTGCTCCGCCGGCAATCCACTGCTTCCTTGCACGTGCGTTCATGTAAGTCTCCGTCGTTGGAGGGTGTCGGACCGGATCACCATAGCGGCGAACCAGCGGTTTTGGCAGCCCCCCGTCAAAAGTCGCATCTTTCGTTAAGAAAGTTAACGATCATGTGAGCGATAACTCAATCATGTTCACTCGTTCGACACCTCCGTCCGCCACTCGTTCGGCAGCGGACCGCATCACCAGGCTCGCGCGCTGGACTCTGCACGCACGAGGATGCCGTCCGACCACAGCTGCGTCACCCAGCTGACGAGGACGGGACGGGACGTCCCGGCCAGCCGGACCTGCGCGGTCCGTCCGTCGGGCGTCGACGCCTCGACGATGGTGACAGCATGCAGGTCGTCCAGCATCCCGGGATGAGCTGCCAGGAACTCCTCGACCGAGGCCTGCACCTCCTCGTCGCTCAGGCGGAGCACCGCCTGCTCCTGGGGCACGGGCACCTGCCCTTCGTAGAAGGTGTCCTCGCCCATGGAGTCGGCCGCGTCGATCGCGGCGGCGTCCGCCACGTCGAGAAGTCGCTTGCGGTCGAGGTGGACCCCCGTCGCCGAGACCACCACGGTCACGAGCAGGAGCGCGAACGCGACGAAGGCGCTCGTGAGGAGCAGGATCTGGCCGCGGTCGCCGCGTCCTCGTACGGCGGCGACGACAGCTCCGCAGAGCCCACGCACCGTCGGCAGCGACCGACGGCTCCGGCCCCTCACGGGCGCGCCCCCGCGTACCGGTCCACGGACGAGACGTGGGCCGCCTCGACCGGGACGGACAACGGCACCCACGACCGCACTCCTGGCGGCACGAACGGGAGCGGCACGTCGTAGCGCACGATCGTGCCCACCTCGCTGCCGGGGTCCAGGCAGCGGGACGCCGAGCACGCGATCGACAGCACGTCGGCGGGTCGGACGTCGGTGAACCCCTGGTCGGCGAGCGCCAGGGAGACCGCGACGCCCGCGCGGGCCTCGCCCTGCGCGACCGAGTCGGCGGTCACGAAGGCACGAGCCGACTCCTTCGCGGCGCCCTCGACCGCGAAGGTCGCCGCCTGGATCCGTCCGAGCGTCAGCGCGAGGTACATCACGGGCAGCAGGAGGAGCAGCGCGGCCCCGAGGAACTCGACGATCGCGCTGCCCTCCTCGCCGAGGGGGCGCTGGCCGCCGCGACGTCCCGCAAGGGCACCAGCCGCGACGCGCCACGTCCGGAGCGACGGACCGGTCGGATCCGTCCTGTCGCGCCGCGGAGCGGCCGATCCCCCGCGCCTGCTCACTGCTCCTCCTCCAGAGCGTTCCCGTCCACCGTGACGGCTCCCGAAGGGCCGAGCAGCCCGACGACGGGCAACGGAAAGGTCACCGTCACCTCCACGACACGCAGCCCGTCGTGGTCGACCTCCCGGGCCGAGACGTCCTGCGCGAAACGCTCGGACAAGGCCGCGTCGATCAGCGTGCGTGTGCGCGCCGCGCCGTCCACAGGGGTCCGGTCCGCCCTGCCAGCGAGCCGGGCGCCCTCGGCCGCGCTGTCGATCACGATCGCCCGCACGTGCAACGCGAGAACCACCTGCAGGACTCCCAGGAACAGCACGAGCAGGATCACGGAGACCAGGACGAAGTCCACGACAGCCGAACCGCCCTCGTGCACGGGAACGTCCCGACCGGCGGCCCGGACGCGTCGGCGCACGTGGGTCACGGACCGCCGACGCTGTTGATCGCCTTCGTGAACGTGTCCGTGAGCGCAGGGCCCGCGACGGCCCACAGGGCGATGACCAGGCCTGCGGTCATCAAGGTCACCAGGACCCAGCCCGGCACGTCGCCACGCTCCGGTGCCCCCAGGCGTTGCCGGACCCGGCCGTTCAGGATCGTCGGTCGTCTCGTCATCGTGCTCCCTCGTTCGGTCGGCCGACCGCGTCGTCGGTGCGCGGCCGTGGTCCAGGTCGTACGTCCACATCATGGGCAGGTCATGGGCAGGGTCCGTCGGGTGAACGGGTCTCGGCCGCGTGCTCACAGGCCGATCCGCAGCGTCGCGATCGACGGATAGATCGCGAAAACGACGGTGACGGGGAGGATCAGGAAGACCACGGGGACCATCATGAGGACCTCCTTGCGCCCGCCCGACTCCATGAGGGCCCGACGGCCCGCTTCTCGCACGTCCTGCGCCTGAGCACGCAGGACGTCGGCGAGCGGGGTTCCCCTCTCGACCGCCACGGCGACGCCTTCGGCGAAGCGGGTCAGGCTCGTCAACGCGGTCCGATCGGCCAACGCTTCGAGTGCGCGCGCCAACGGCACCCCCGAGCGGACCATCGAGAGCGTCAACGCCAGCTCCGCCGACAGCTCGCCGCGGGCCATGGTCGCGACACGCTCCATCGCCGCGACGGGCCCTTCCCCTGCCCCGACGGACAGTGCGAGAAGCTCGGCGACCGTGGGGAACTCCATGAGCATGCGTTCCTCGCGCCGCGCGACCTGGCGCGAGAGCCGGTGATCGCAGCCGAGGAAGCCGCCGAGCCCGCAGAAGGCGACGAGCACCGCGAGGACCACGGGCGACGAGCCCCGGGTCGCGGCCAGGAGCAGGGCGAGGAGCAGCCCACCGACCAGGGCGAGCACGGCCCACACGACCTGCTGCGCGCGGAACTGGTCGACGCTCTCGTTTCGCCCCGCCTGGTCGAGGCGTCGGCGGAGCACCGCGCGCGTCGACCCGAACCGCTCGAGGGTCCTCCCGACCTCGGTGAGCCACGGGCCCACGAAACGGTCGAGCGCAGGGAAGGGCGACGGCGCGGTCGGCTCCCGCAGCAGGGCCGACGTCGTGCCGAGCACCCGCAGGTACGGTCCGACGCGTTCGTCGAGGCGGATCCGCCTCGCCCGCAGACGGGAGACGACCATGAGGAGTCCGCACCCGAGAGCCGCTCCTGCGACGACACCGAGCCACGACACCTCGACCCCACCGCCGCTCATCGCAGGACCCGCACTTCCTCGGGCAGCCGCCCGATGCGTCGCATGACCTGGTAGGCGACCAGAGAGGTGAGCGCACCCGCTCCGAGCACGACTGCGCCCTGGAGGGAGTTGTAGGCCTGGGCCGTCTCGGGTCGCGTGGCCAGGAGAGCCAGGACGACCCACGGTCCGGCCACCGCCAGGCGGGCGCCGTTCACGGTCCACGACTGCCTCGCCTCGAGCTCTCCTCGGGTCCTGGCGTCCTCGCGCAGGAACGTCGCCAACGTGCGCAGGAGCTTGCCGAGATCCGAGCCGCCGACCTCTCTCGTCATGCGCAGGGCCTCGACGATGCGGTCCGCGACGGGATCCGCCAGCCGCGCCTTGAGCGTGTCGAGACAGTCGCTGAACCGACCGGTCGCCCGGAAGTCCTGGCCGAAGCGAGCGAACGGTTCGCGCAGCTCGACCGGGCCCCGCTCTCCGAGCTGCCCCACCGCCTCCGGCAACGAGAGCCCGGCACGGACCCCCGAGGCGAGGTGGTCGACGACCTCCGGCCACACGTCCCGCAGGCTCGAGCGTCGTCGTCGGGCACGCGAGCGCACGAGCGCAGAGGGTGCGGCGGCCGCCATCGCCGCGAAGCACACCGCGACGGGCAGTGCACGGGTGAGCGTGACCACCGCCAACAGGACGAACACACCGAGCGCCGAACTTGCAGCGACCAACGCACGCGGCGTGACGGTCGGTGCCCCGGCGAGCACCAGGAGGTCTTGCGTCCTCGCCGACCAGCCGTCGGTCCGACGGGGCGGGCGAGGGGTCGGCTCCCACCAGGCCCACCACACGCAGAACGCCCCGACCCCGAGCAGCAGGCCCACCATGACGCCCATGTCAGCGGACCTCGCCCGGTCGTGGGCCGACCATCAACGCCGCGAGGTCTATCCCGGCCCGGGCGAACCGGTCCTGCGCCGGCGGGAAGCCGTCACCGCGCACGAGGCTCCCCCCGACCCGGTGGAAGAGGTCCGAGGTCTCGACCACCCCCTGCTCCACGCGGCCCGGCACGCCGACGATCTCCCGGACCTGGCGCCGGCCGTCCGCGGTCACCCCCAGGTGGACGACGACGTCGACCGCGCCGGCCACGGTCGGTACGACGAAACGGTCCGAGACGTTCTCCCCGGCCAGCAGGGGCAGGGTGCACATCTTGGCGATCGCCTCGCGGGCCGAGTTGGCGTGGATCGTGCACATCCCCGGAACTCCGGCGTTCAGGGCGATCAGCAGGTCGAAGCTCTCCGCCTCGCGCACCTCGCCGATGACGATCCGGTCGGGGCGCATGCGCAGCGCCTCCTTGACCAGGCGCCGCAGCGGAATCTCCCCCGTGCCCTCGAGGCTGGGCTGGCGGCACTGCATCGAGACGATGTCGCGCACCGCGAACCGTAGCTCGAACACCTCCTCGCACGTGATGACCCTCTCGTGGGAAGGGATCGACCCGGCGAGCGCGTTGAGCATGGTGGTCTTTCCTGCCTGCGTGGCGCCCGCCACGAGCACGTTGAGACCGGCCCTGACCGAGGCGTGCAGGAAGGCCGCGGCGTGCGGTGTCAGCGAACCGAGGCGTACCAGGTGCTCCAGGTGCGAGGCGCGCACCACGTGCTTGCGGATGTTCACCGCGAAGTGCTCGCGCGTCACGTCCGGGATCACCACGTGCAGGCGCTCGCCCCCGGGCAGCGCGGCGTCGACGAAGGGGCTCGAGAGGTCGAGGCGCCGGCCGGAGGACTTGAGCATCTGCTCGACGAGGTCGCGGACCTGGGCGCTCGTGAGGATGGTCGAGGTGAGCTCGGCGTTCCCGCCGCGTGCGACGAAGACCTGTGCGGGCGAGTTGATCCAGACCTCTTCGATCTCCGGGTCGTCGAGGTACTTCTGGAGGGGGCCGAGCCCCGCGACGGCGTCGAGCACGGCCCGTACGGCGCCCGGGACATCGGCGAGCGGGGGCACGACGCCCAGCGCGGTCCTCGTGTCGTAGTCCGCCAGGGCGTCGGCGACGAGCTGGTCGATGCCCGCCTTGTCGCGCAGCGGGTCGACGCCTCGGCGGCGGATCAGCTCGCGGACCTCGCGCTCGAGGATCGCCACGCCTGCGGTGCTCATCGTCGTGCCACGCTCCCCTGCGTCCCTGCGCGCCCCCCGCGCAGTCGACCACCCGGCGGGGTGGTTGCGCGCCGAGACTAGGGCACGACCGGCCGGGTCCGCACCTACCCCTGTGGAAAACTGCTCGTGATCGGCACGATCCAGCGGATCACGCCGCGGTGAACGTCCGAATCGTGGTCATGTCCCCGCGCGCTCCGGTCGGGCAGCAGCGCGGGACGCCCCAGCGGGCACCCGCCCGGCATAGGGTCGGCGCATGTCCGCGAGCAACCCTGCCGTCCCCCGTCCCGCCCGGCCCCGGTCCCCGGCCGGTGGCGCGCCGCGGCCGCCGCGACGGGCCTGCTGCGCCCTGACGGGTCGGTCGCGTCGACGATCTTCGCCGAGATGACGAACCTCGCGCTGCGCACGGGGGCGATCAACCTGGGCCAGGGCTTCCCTGACGTGGACGGCCCGCGCGCGATCAAGGAGGCCGCGATCAGGGCGATCGAGGACGGTCACAACCAGTACCCGCCGGGCACGGGCATCCCGGTGCTGCGTGCGGCGGTCGCGGACCACCAGCGCCGGCGCTACGGTCTCGACCTGGACCCGGACACCGAGGTCCTGGTCACCACGGGCGCCACCGAGGCGCTGGCCGCGACCATCCTGGCCCTCGCGGGACCGGGCGACGAGGTCGTGACCCTGGAGCCCTTCTACGACTCGCACGCGGCGTGCATCGCGCTCGCCGGGGCGACGCACGTGCGCGTCCCGCTCCACCCGACCCCGGACGGCTTCCGCCTGGATCCCGCGCAGGTGCGCGCCGCCGTCGGGCCGCGGACGCGGTTGGTCCTGGTCAACACGCCGCACAACCCGACCGGGACGGTCCTGACGCGCGCCGAGCTCGAGGTGGTCGCGGAGGCGGCGCGGGCCGTGGACGCGGTCGTCGTGACGGACGAGGTCTACGAGCACCTCGTGTACGACGACGCGGTGCACCTGCCCGTCGCGACCCTGCCGGGCATGGCCGAGCGGACGATCACGATCTCCTCGGCCGGCAAGACGTTCTCCTTCACGGGCTGGAAGATCGGCTGGCTGCACGGCCCGGCGCACCTCGTGGAGGCCGTGCGCACGGTCAAGCAGTTCCTGACGTACACCTCGGGGTCGCCGTTCCAGCCCGCGATCGCGCAGGCCCTGGCCGACGACGAGGCACCGCGCGCCCTGGCCGCGTCGCTCGCGGCCCGACGCGACCTGCTGTGCGAGGGCCTGGTGGCTGCGGGCTTCGAGGTCGTCCGGCCGCGGGGCACGTACTTCGTGGTCGCCGACGGCGCGCCGCTGGGCTTCGAGGACGGCACCGAGCTGTGCCGCCGGCTGCCCGGGCTCGCGGGCGTCGTGGGCGTGCCCGTGAGCGCGTTCTGCGCCGCGCCGCCGGGCAGCGGGGACTCCGCCGGCCCGACGACGGCCCAGGCCCTGGCCTCGCGGGTCCGGTTCACGTTCGTCAAGCGCGAGGACGTGCTGCGTGAGGCGGTGCGCCGGCTCGGTGCGCTGCGTCCGGGCTAGCGACTCGGACGGGTCAGCAGACCCCGGGCAGACGCGGGTCCTGCGCGGGCTCCGCCGGGGCGACCGGGGCGTCGCCGCCCGTGGTCCCGGCTCCGGTGTCGCCACCGGCCCCCGGGTCGGTCCCGGTGTCGGTGCCGGCGCCCGCGTCCGGCACGTCCGGCACGGTCGCGTCGTCGCGCGGGTCGGTCGGTGCGGGGGTCTCGTGGCCGGGTGGCGGGGTGTCCGCGGCCATGCGGTCCCAGATCGCCTGGGCGTCCTTGGTCCACACGACACGGTTCTTGTCGGTCGGCGCCTCGACGACGGGCAGCTCGGTGAAGACGATCTCGTTGGTGTCGATGTCCTTGAGCGAGAACGCGAGCCCGGCGAGCGAGTCGAGGCCGGCGAGGTTCGGGCTCGCGCTCACCGACGACAGCACGGCCTTGATCATGGAGTAGAGCTGGGGCGCGTTGGTGATGAGGTTCTTGGACAGGACCTCACGCAGCATCGAGTCGATGAAGGCCTGCTGGCGCGGGATGCGGGACAGGTCGCTGCCCATCTCGAGGCCCATGCCCGTGCCGTGCCGTGCTCGCAGGAAGCTGATCGACTGGTTCCCGTCGAGCGTGGTCCGACCGGCCGGCAGGTCGAGCGTGCCGTACCGGGGGCTCTCCTTCATGGGCTCGGGCAGGCACATGGTCACCCCGCCGATCGCGTCGACGACGCCCACGACCCCGTTCATCTTCAGCACGACGTGGTCGGTGATCGTGAGCCCGGTGAGGGACTGCACGGTCGAGATGGTGCAGGCTGCGGCGCCGATCATGTCGTCGTCGTTGCCCGCACCGATCTGGAAGGCCTCGTTGAACATCGCGTTCTTGCGCGCCTTGGTGGTCGACCCGTCGGTCAGGTTGCACGACGGGATCGTGACGAGCGAGTCGCGGGGGATCGAGACGACCTCCATGCGGGTCCGGTCGCCCGAGACGTGCACGACGAACGTCGTGTCGGAGCGCATGCCCTCTTCCTCGCCCGCGATCGCGGCGTTCTCGGCGTCGCGGTAGTCCGTGCCCATCACGAGGATGTTGAGCGCCTGCCCGGCGAACGGGTCGTCGGGGTCGCGGGGCGGCTCGGGCGAGGCGCCCACGACGAGGTCCGAGACGTCGCTCACGTCCAGGGCGCTCTGGAAGTCGACGTACGTCGCGACGGCCGCTGAGCCGACGAAGACGAAGGCAGCGGTCGTCAGCATGCCGACCGCTCGAAGGACCTTGTGCGTGCGCTGCGAGCGCGCGTGATGAGGGCCGCTCTTCGAGGCGGTCTTCGGGCTGGGCATGTGATGAGCCTAGATGCACGTCAGGGCCAAGGCCTTCGTGTCGTGCAAAGGAAATGTGAAGTGTCCTGCTCGATCGCCCGCCCGACAGTGCCTGCAGCACCCCTGGGTGGCCTCAGGCGGGCAGGTGCCAGCCGCCCTTGCGGAACGCGGGCGTCGCGAGCCCGAGCACCAGGAGGGAGGCGACGACGGCCCCGAGCATGACGGTGCTCATGGCGACCGCGTCGCCTCCGAGCACCCCGACAAGGGGGCTCACGAGCCCCGCGACGCCGGCCTGGAAGGCTCCGATGACCGCGGCCGCCGTGCCGGCTCTCTCGCCGTGCCGGGTCAGGGCCAGTGCGGAGGCGTTGGCCGGGATGAGTCCCTGGAGCGCGAGCGTGAGCCACAGCGCGGCCAGGAGGCCGATCAGGCCGCCGGCTCCCGTGAGCGCCACGACGAACAGACCTACCGCGAACACGCCCTGGAGGACCAGGGCGGCCCGCAGGATCCGCACGGGGGCGACGCGCCGCACGAGCGAGGCGTTGACCTGGGCCGAGATCACGAGGCCGATCCCGTTGACCGCGAACAGCGCGGCGAACTGCTGGTGGGTGAGGCCGTAGCCCTCCTGCAGGACGAACGGCGACCCGACGACGTAGCTCATCAGGACGGCCATGCCGAGCCCGGGGAGCACGGCCAGGGCGACGAAGTGGCGGTCCCTGAGGAGCGCACCGTAGCCGCGGAAGACGCTGCCGACGCCGCCCGACTGGCGGCGTTCGGTCTCGAGGGTCTCGGGCATGAAGCGCAGCACGATCAGGCCGAGGACGAGGCCGAGGGCCGCGAGGACCCAGAACACCCAGCGCCAGTCGCCGTGCCCGGCGACGAACGAGCCGATGGTCGGCGCGAGGAGCGGCGCGAGCCCGATGACGAGCATGAGCCGCGACAGGATCCTGGCGGCGTCCGCCCCGGTGAACCGGTCGCGGATCACGGCGATCGAGACGACCTGGGCCGAGGCGTTGAAGAAGCCCTGGAGGACGCGCAGGACGATGAGCCAGCCGATCGTCGGCACGACCGCGCACAGGACCGAGGTGACGACGTGCAGCGCGAGACCGATGATCACGGGCGCCCGGCGGCCGTACCGGTCGGACAGGGGGCCGATCACGAGCTGCCCGAACGCACCGCCGACGAGCATCCCGGCCAGGGTGAGCTGCGCGAGGGCGGGGCTGGCGTCGAGGTCCGCGGCGACGTCGGGCAGGGAGGGAAGGTACATGTCGACCGTGAACGCCGGGAGCGTGGCGAGGGCGCCGAGCAGGAGGACCCACCTGACGGTCGAGCGGCCGGGGCGTCGGGTGGCGGCACGCCCCTCGCCGTCCTTCGACGACGCCGGCGGGGTGGGTGCAGTTCCTGCCGGGGGTGTCTCCATGCCGTCGATCATAACGATTCGACGCACCGTCGGACCCCGGAATCACGCCCACCGCGACGTGACGTGCCCGACGGCGCAGCCTCCTGCGCCGTCGGGCCTCACCGCACGGTCAGCGCCCCAGGAGGAGCCACGTGACGCCGAGCGACGCGAGCGCGAACACCGGGACGATCCACGTGACGGTCGCCGACAGCAGGCGCGTCCGCCGGTCCGGGGCGCCCTGCGGCTCGCCGGGCAGCGGCGAGACGATCGGGTCGTCGAGCGTGCCCCTCCTGGCCTGGACCGCGCTCCACACCGTGCCCGCGGCCAGTGCGAGACCACCGCCCACCGCCACGGGCCAGGCCGGGAGCGCGACGAGGACGCCGTCCAGCAGGACGGGGACGGCGACGAGGACCGCCATGCACCCCGCCAGGGCGAAGAACGACACCACGGGTCGCTCCATGATCAGTCGCAGCATCGCGGCGCTGTGCCGGTAGAACAGCAGGATCCCCGCCCCGAACGCCAGGATCATCGCGAGCATCCCGGCCGTCACGTCGACGCTCGGCGCCACCTCGCCGGCCCGCCCGGCCAGGAGCACCGCCGACCCGCCCCACCCGAGGAGCAGCAGCCCCAGGAACTGCGCGCAGGACGGCCCGAGCACCGTCACGACCTCCCACCGCCCGTCGGGCTCGACGGGCAGGTCGAGGCTGCGCGCGTACGCCACGGGGTCCCCGAACGCCTCTGCGGCGGGCTCGCCGCTGTCCGTGCAGTGGGACTCGACCTCGGCGAGCGCCGCTCCCAGTGCGGTTCCTGGCACGTCGAGCAGCCTCAGCTCGATGACGAAGGCCTCGGCCCACTCCTCCTCGACGTGCGGCGCGAGGCGTCTCTCGATCTCGTAGCGCGTGGCGGTCCGCTTCTCGCTCGTGCGGCTCATCGGTTCTCCTCGGTCGGGGTGGGTCGACGGGCGGGGTCGTCGGCGGTCCCGGGGCGCTCGGCCCCGGCGTCCGCGCCGGTGACGAGGTCACCGGTCGTGCGCGTGAAGTCCTCCCACAGCGCGGCGCGCTGCGCGAGCGCGGCGCGGCCCGCGTCGGTGAGGTCGTAGTACTTGCGCCCGGGGCCGCCGTCGCCGGCTCGCCAGTCGACCGTGACGAGACCGCCGGACTCGAGGCGCCCGAGCAGGGGGTAGAGCGTCCCGCCCTTGATGACCCCGAGGCCGCCGTCGGCGAGGCGCGCGGCGATCGCGTAGCCGTACGTGGGGCCGTCCGCGAGGATGCGCAGCACGCAGACGTCGAGGACGCCGCGGAGCCACTCGCTGGGCCAGGTGTGCTCGGGCATGGCTAGATCGTGTCGCTAACTAGTCAGCCTGTCAACCTAGCCACGATCGAGGCCCGACGACGTCGCTCGCCCCTCGCTCTCACCGCGCAGCGCGCGGCGTGGGTGGCACGAGGCATCCTGGGAGACATGTGCGGACGCTATGCCTCCTTCCGGGACGCCCAGGACCTCGCCGACGAGTTCGCGATCGCCGACCTCGCGGACGACGCGCGCCTCCTGCCGCCGTCGTGGAACGTCGCCCCCACCGATCCCGTGCGGATCGTGGTCGAGCGCGCGGCCCAGGACACGGGCGAGGTCCGCCGGTCCCTGCGCGTGGCACGCTGGGGGCTCGTGCCCAGCTGGGCCAAGGACCCGGGGGTCGGGGCTCGCATGATCAACGCGCGCTCGGAGTCGCTGCTCGACAAGCCGGCGTTCGCCAAGCCGTTCGCAGCCCGGCGCTGCCTCGTCCCGGCCGACGGGTACTACGAGTGGCGGAAGATCGAGACGCCTCCGGCCCCCGGATCCACCGCCCGCAAGCCCCAGGTGACCAAGCAGCCGTTCTTCATCCACCCGGACGGACCAGCGGTCGCCGCGTTCGCAGGCCTCTACGAGTTCTGGCGGGACCCCGCCAAGGCCGACGACGACCTCACCCGCTGGCTCGTCTCGACCACGATCATCACGACCGCCGCGGCCCCAGCCCTCGCCTCGATCCACGACCGCATGCCGCTCACGCTCCCCCCTGACCGGTGGGACGCGTGGCTCGATCCTGCCGTGGGCAAGGACGAGGCCGCCGGGCTGCTCGTCGCACCCGAGATCCGCATGAAGGCCCAGGAGGTCGCACGGCTCGTCAACAGCGTCGCGAACGACGGACCGGAGCTCGTACAGGCGGTCTGAGAACCGACCTCAGCCCGTGTACGCCCACTGCAGGCGCACGGGCTCGATCACCCCGAGCCCCTGCACCTCTCGCTCGGGCTGCGCGGTCAGGGCGAAACGCGAGTCCCGCGACAGCAGGGCCGCGGTCTCACGGTCCAGGAGCACGGTCGTCGGCTCGGCGATCTCGGTCAGCCGCGAGGCCAGGTTCACCGACGGCCCGAACACGTCACCGAACCGCGAGAGGACCCGGCCCCACACCAGGCTGACCCGGACCGGCGGCACCTCCACGCCCCCACCGGCCCGCTCGCCCTCCTCGGCGAGGCCGAGCGCGACCCTGGCCCCCGTCGCGACGTCGTCGGCGACGTAGAGGACCGCGTCGCCGATCGTCTTGACCACCCGACCGCCCGCCGCGGTGATGATGTCACGCGCACGGGTCTCGAAGAGCTGGACGAACTCCGCGAGCTCGCTCGACCCCAGGCCCGCGGTGCGCTTGGTGAACGACACGATGTCCGCGAAACCCACGGCCCGCGGCAGCGGCAGCGCCTGCGAGTCCGTGACGTCCCCGGCGCGCGCCTCGGAGAACTCGACCGTGAACCGCGCGGCGACCGCCGCGAGCTGCCGCCGCCACGCATGGCGCAGCTGTGTCTCCAGCACGGGCGCGAGGTCCGGCAACCGGTCCAGGACGAGCAGACGGGCGCTCGTGTCGTCGAGGTCGAACCGCTTGGTCATGTGCTCGACGAGCGCCTCGACCTGCCACAGCACGAGCCGCTCGGTCGTGTGGCCCATCGACCGGATCAGGGTCGTGAGCGACCGGTCGTCGAACTTCTCGTGCTCCGCGACCGAGTAGATCTCCTCCAGGGCGACGGCGTCGTCCTCGGTGAACATCTGCTCCTGCTGCTCGGTGATGGGCAGCCCGAGCGCCTGCCAGTAGGAACGCACCTGCCGCTCGGTCAGCCCCGCACGCTCGGCGAGCCCCTCGACCGTCAGCGCACGCGGACCACCCAGGAGCGCCTCGTCGAGGTCGGCCTCGACCGGCGACGGCGCCGAGGGCGGACCGTCGGGCCTGGCGGCCCCCGCGAGCGCGGACAGCGCAGCCGCGTCCGCTCGACGTTCCCGCCGACTCTCCCCCGCAGCCACGGTCGTCTCGTCGGTCTCGTCGGCTGCCCCAGGGATGTCGTGCGTCACAGACCGATCCTAGTTCAGAGGACCCGGCACCCCGCCGCCGTCCACGGTCGGGACACCGGCGGACGTGCCGTCGGCGGCGCCCGCACGAGCGCCGTCCCGCAGCCGCAGATGGTGCACGTCGCCGCTGTGCAGCACGTGGCCCGTCCCGTCCGCCTCACGGACGAGCAGCGAACCGTCCGGACCGAACCCGTACGCCTCCCCGACCACCTGACCGCCGCCCGTGAGCTCGACCCGCACCTGCGCGCCGAGCGTCGCGCTGACCTCGGCGCACTCCTCGGCCAACCCGGCCTCGACGGCATCCCCCGCCGCCGCCTGCCACCGGCCCAGGGTCTGCGCGAACGACTCCTCGAGAGCGGTCAGCAGCACCTCGCGATCCGTCGTCGCGGCGCCGACCAGGGCGAGCGACGTCGCCGACGCGACGGGGAGCTCACGCTCGCTCTGCAGGACGTTGAGCCCGACGCCCACGATCGCACCGCCGTCGGGCAGCAGCTCGCACAGGATGCCCGCGACCTTGCGGTACGTGCCCCACCCGGCCTCCTCCCGCGCCGCCCCTGCGCCCGCACCGGGCGCCGGGACCAGGACGTCGTTGGGCCACTTGACCACGGCCTCGACCCCGGCCGTCGCGCGCAGGCACCGGACCGTCGCGAGCCCCGCGAGCAGCGGCAACCAGCTCAGGCGATCGCGCGGCACGTCGGGGCGCACCAGGAGCGATCCCGTCAACGCGGTCCGCGCGGGCGTGTCCCACCCGCGGCCCGAGCGGCCCCGCCCGGCGACCTGGTGCTCGGCCACGAGCAGGGCGGGCGCCGGCCAGGCCTGCGGGTCGGCAGCCACGGCAGCCGCGAGCTCGGTGTTCGTCGAGGCCGACTCCTGCACGACCTCGAGCCGGGCGAGCGGGCCGTGCGGGACCACGAGCAGGTCCGCCAGGAAGCCGGGACGCAGCGCGGGATGGTCGACAGTCGTCATGTGCCCATCATGCACGCGTGCACCCCAAGTGCGGCAGAGGCCGCGGTCGCAGTCGCACCCACCAGGACGCGACGTTGTGGGAACCCTCCAACGTGCGCGGCCACGCCGGTGCGATCCCCCGCACCCTCTTGGTCCCACCCACCAACTAGGCTCGGCTGCGTGAACGAACCTGTCGCCGGCACCACCCCGGCCCCCACCGGTCAGCTCATCGGCACCGCAGCGAAGCTGGCCGACCTCGACCGTCGGCGCGCCGAGGCCTCGGTCGCGCCCGAGGAGGCAGCGCGCACCAAGCAGCACGCCCGGAACAAGAAGACCGCCCGCGAACGGATCGAGGCCCTGCTCGACGAGGGCAGCTTCGTCGAGCTCGACGCGTTCGCCAAGCACCGCTCGGTGAACTTCGGGCTCGAGAAGAAGCGGCTCGCGGGCGACGGCGTGGTCGTGGGGCACGGCACGGTCGACGGCCGCCAGGTCTGCATCTACTCGCAGGACTTCACGGTCTTCGGCGGCAGCCTCGGCGAGGTGCACGGCCAGAAGATCACCAAGGTGCAGGACCTCGCGCTGCGCACGGGCGTCCCGCTCATCGGGATCTCGGACGGCGGCGGCGCGCGCATCCAGGAGGGCGTCGCGGCCCTGACCCAGTTCGCGGAGATCTTCCGCCGCAACGTCGCGGCCTCGGGCGTCATCCCGCAGATCTCTCTCATCCTGGGCCCGAGCGCCGGCGGCGCGGTCTACTCCCCCGCCCTCACGGACTTCATCGTCATGGCCGACCAGACGTCGAACATGTTCATCACCGGCCCCGACGTGATCCGCGCCGTCACGGGCGAGGACGTGGGCTTCGAGGAGCTCGGCGGGGCCCGCACGCACAACGAGCGCTCGGGCGTCGCGCACTACATGGGCACCGACGAGGACGACGCGATCGACTACGTGCGCCACCTCATCGGCTACCTGCCGCAGAACAACCTCTCGGACGCGCCGACCTTCACCCCCGAGGACACCGAGCTCGACGTGACCGAGGAGGACCTCGAGCTCGACACGCTGATCCCCGACTCCGACACCCAGCCGTACGACATGCGGGCCGTGCTCGAGCACGTCCTGGACGACGGGGCGTTCCTGGAGGTCCAGCCGCTGTTCGCGAGGAACGTGATCGTCGGGTTCGGGCACGTCGAGGGCCAGTCGATCGGCGTGGTCGCGAACCAGCCCCTCGCGATGGCGGGCACGCTCGACATCGACGCGGCCGAGAAGGCCGCGCGGTTCGTGCGCACGTGCGACGCCTTCAACATCCCGGTCCTGACGCTCGTCGACGTCCCGGGCTTCCTCCCGGGCGTCGACCAGGAGCACCAGGGCATCATCCGCCGCGGCGCCAAGCTCATCTACGCGTACGCCGAGGCCACGGTTCCGCTCGTCACGCTCATCACGCGCAAGGCGTACGGTGGCGCGTACATCGTCATGGGCTCCAAGCAGCTCGGCGCGGACGTGAACCTGGCCTGGCCCACGGCCCAGATCGCGGTCATGGGGGCCGGTGGCGCGGTCAACATCCTCCAGCGCGGGGCGTTGCGGTCCGCGGCGGAGTCCGGGCTGGACGTGGACGCCGAGCGTGCGCGTCTGGTCGCCGAGTACGAGGAGGCCATCGTGAACCCGTGGGACGCGGCCGAGCGCGGCTACGTCGACGCGGTCATCCGCCCGTCGGAGACGCGCGTGCAGGTCGTGCGTGCGCTGCGCGCCCTGCGCACCAAGCGTGCGAGCCTGCCCCCCAAGAAGCACGGGAACATCCCGCTGTGATCCTGGGGACGCGATGACACCCGGGTCGCCACCGGCCCTGCCCCCGATACCGCCACCGAACGACGAGACCCACCGCGAGGACGACATGCCCGACGAGCAGCACGGCGACGACCACGCAGGACACGGCCACGAGCACCCCGTCGACGGCCACGACGGCGCGTCGCACGGCGCCGAGCCGATCGGCCCGGTCGACGACGCCCCGATGCACGCGGCCGTGGACGCCCTGGCCGCGGCCCTGCACGAGTACGTCGGCACGGCCGTGGGGGTGCGCGCCGAGTTCGGCGCGGCCGAGGCCGACGAGGACCCGCGGGTCCTCGCGCTCGAGGCGGCGATCGGCGCGCTCAACGCCGGCCTGTACGACGCGCTGCACGACTCGCTGGGCATGCACCCGGACCTGAGCTCGCTCGTGTGGGGTGCGGAGGAGGACCTCGGGACCGGGGCGGACGCCGACGCGCCGCCCGCACCCGAGGTCGCCGAGCCGTTCTACCTGGGCTTCGTCGTGGGCCCGGGCCGGACTCCCGACACGTCGCTCGACGCCGTGATCGACTTCCTCGACAACGCGGGCGAGCAGGTCGTGGCCGCGCTCGTCGAGTCGGGCTTCGACGTCCCCGAGTGGGCCGCGTCGCGCGGTGAGGCCGCGGACTTCGACGGTTACGGCGACGCGGACGACGAGGCGCAGGGCGGCGCCCTGTGAGCGAGACCGGGGCTGCGTCGTCGGGCCGGGAGCTGCGCGTGGTGCGTGGCGCACCCGACGACCTCGAGGTCGCGGCGCTCGTCGCCGGGCTCGCCGCCGCGGCGGCGGCCTCGCACGTGCCCGACGACGAGGCTCCCCTGCCCGAGTGGACCAACCGGGCGCGCAGCCTGCGCGGCACCGGCGCGGGCGCGACGGCCAAGAGCTTCGGCGGACGCTCGGGTCGGCACAACGCCGACGCCTGGCGGTGGAGTCTGCAGTCGTGAGCCAGACCACGACCGTCCTGGTCGAGCTCGCCGAAGACCCCGGGGCCGTCGAACGGCCGCTCGCGGCGGACGACCCCGGGTCGTCCCTGCCTCCGCTCCCGGCGCGCACCGGCTGGCGCCGGTGGGCGTGGCTCGTGCCGACCGTCCCCGCGGTGGTGCTCGTCGCCTACCGCCAGCTCGCGCCCTCCCAGGGCTGGCCGCTGCCTGCGGCCGTCCTGGGCGTCCTGGCCGTGCTGCTCCTGCTCGTCGCGGTCCTCGCGCTGGCGCGCTACCTCGACGACCGCGACGCGCAGCGCGAGTCACGCGCCCGCGACGCCCTGCTCGTGGACGCAGAGCGCACCACGGGCTCGGTGCTCGTCGACGGCACGGCCGGGTCCGGCGAGGCCGCCACCCCGAGCCTCCTGCCCGACGGCGCCGCGCGCGTGAGCGGTCGGCTCACGTTCTCGGTCGACCACCTCCCCGTCCGGACGCCCTTCACCGTGCCCGTCCCCGCGGGGACGCACGGCCCGCGGTCGGGCGACCCCGTCGCGGTCTGGTACCCCCGCGCCACCGACGGTCGACCGCGCGTCGTGCTCGTGCGCTACCAGCGCGCGTGGGCCGACGACCTCCTGGGTGCGATGCCCCCGTCACCGGCCGGCGACGGGGCCGATCCCTCGGTGGCCCCGACCACCGGCGCGTCCCCCGACGACGCCCCGACCCTGTCGGCAGAGTCTGCGGCGTCCGCGACGGCAGCGGCCACGAACCAGGACTTCCTCGTGGCCCTGGGCCGCGCGGGGGCCGAGCACCCCCACCTGGACGTCGAGCAGGTCCCGCCCACCGGGGCGTGGCGGAGCGTCCGCGTCGAGCTCTCGCTCCCGGGCAGCACGCGATCCGTCCTCGTCTTCGAGGACAACGACGAGCTCGTGTACATCGGACCGGACGGGGGCGGTGCGCAGTCGCTCGACCCGACCGCCCCGTCGGCCGTGCTCGACCTCGCGGAACGGCTCCTGCGCACCGACTGATCATCCTCGCGGACGACGCCCCCGCGGGTACCGCGCAGTAACCTCTACCGGGTGACCTCACCCACCTCGCCGGCCGAGCCCGGCACCCCCACCGCCCGGACCCCCCGCACACCCACGGCGATCGACGCGATCGCCGACGCCTACGTGCGCACGGTCGCCGACCTGAACCCGCTCGCCGCCACGGCCATGGGCCTCACCGGCTACGACCACCTCATGACCGACCTGTCGCCCGCCGGGTACGAGGCCCTCGCGGCCGCGGACCGCGCCGTGCTGGCCCAGCTCGCCGACGCCGAGCCCGTCGACGACGTCGACCGGGTCACGCTCGCCGCGATGCGCGAGCGCATCGGGCTCTCGCTCGAGCTGCACGAGGCGGGCGAGGACCTCGCGACGCTCAACAACATCGCCTCGCCGCTCCAGGAGCTGCGCGACATCTTCGACATGATGCCCATGGGCACGCTCGAGGCGTGGGAGAACGTCGCGGCCCGTCTCGCGGCCCTGCCCGGCGCCATGGACGGGTACATCGCCTCGCTGACCAGCGCCGCCGAGCGTGGCAAGGTCGCCGCGATCCGCCAGGTCCGCGAGGGCGTCAAGCAGGCCCGCGAGCTCGCCGACCCCGAGTCCTCGTTCTTCCTGGAGCTCGTCCGGGGCGAGGCCGCCGCAGCCGTGCTCGACGAGTCGGCCGCCTGCTCCCTGGTGCGCAAGGAGCTCGAGCTCGGCGCCGCGGGCGCCCTGGCCGCGTACGCGAGGCTCGCCGACTTCCTGGAGAACGAGCTCGCACCGCAGGCCCCCGAGGCCGACGGCGTCGGGCGCGAGCGCTACGCCCTGGCCTCGCGCGCGTTCCTCGGTGCCGAGGTCGACCTCGAGGAGACCTACCGCTGGGGACTCGAGGAGCTCGCACGCGTCATCGCCGAGCAGGAGGCCGTCGCGGCACAGATCGCCGGTCCCGGTGCCACGGTCGAGGAGGCCGTCGCGGTCCTCGACGCCGACCCGAGCCGCAAGCTCGACGGCACGCAGGCGCTGCGCGCCTGGATGCAGGAGACCTCGGACGCCGCGATCGCGGCGCTGAACGGCGTGCACTTCGACATCCCGACCCCGGTCCTGGACCTCGAGTGCATGATCGCCCCGACCCAGACCGGCGGGATCTACTACACGCCGCCGAGCGACGACTTCTCGCGCCCCGGTCGCATGTGGTGGTCCGTCCCGCCGGGCGTGACCGAGTTCAACACCTGGCGTGAGAAGACGACCGTCTACCACGAGGGCGTCCCCGGCCACCACCTCCAGTGCGGCCAGGCCGTCGCCGCGCGCGACACCCTCAACTCGTGGCGCCGGCTCGCCTGCTGGGTCTCGGGCCACGGCGAGGGCTGGGCCCTGTACGCCGAGCGCCTCATGGCCGACCTCGGCTACCTCGACGACCCGGGCGACCGGCTCGGGATGCTCGACGGCCAGCGCATGCGCGCGGCCCGCGTCGTGCTCGACATCGGCGTGCACCTCGGGCTCGACGCACCCGAGGAGTGGCGCGGCGGCTCCGAGGACCCGCGCTGGGACGCCGACAAGGCCTGGGAGTTCCTCAAGGCCAACGTCAACATGGACGAGTCGTTCGTACGCTTCGAGCTCAACCGCTACCTCGGGTGGCCGGGCCAGGCTCCGTCCTACAAGGTCGGGCAGCGTCTGTGGGAGCAGACGCGCGACGCCGCCCGCGCGTCCGCCGAGGCACGCGGCGAGGAGTTCGACGTCAAGGCGTTCCACGAGCGCGCCCTGAACCTCGGGTCCGTCGGCCTCGACGTCCTGCGCGAGGCGCTGCAGTGACGGCTGCGACGTCGGTCCCGGACGTCCGCCTGCTCCTGGCCTCGCAGTCCCCGGCCCGCCTCGCGACCCTGCGCTCCGCCGGGGTCACACCCGAGGTCCGTGTCTCGGGCCTCGACGAGGACGCGGTCCTCGAGGCGGCTGCAGCCCGGTTCGGCACGCTCGACCCCGCCGACGCGGTGCTCGTCCTCGCCCAGGCCAAGGCCGAGGAGGTCGCCCAGGTCCTCACGCGCGAAGCACGCGAGCGCGACGACGTGAGCGACGCCGTCGGGCCCGACCAGGTCGCGCCCGTCGTGGTCGGCTGCGACTCCATGCTCGAGCTCGCCGGGTCCGTCCACGGCAAGCCCCGGGACGCCGCCGAGGCGACCGAGCGCTGGCGCGCGATGCGCGGCAGGACGGGCGTGCTCCACACCGGGCACTGGATCGTCGACCTGCGGGACCCGCAGGACGGCGGCAGCGGCGCCACGCTCGGGGCCACGAGCTCCACGACGGTCCACTTCGCCGACGTCTCCGACGCCGAGATCGCGGCGTACGTCGCGACGGGCGAACCCCTCGCGGTCGCCGGCGCGTTCACGGTCGACGGCCTGGGTGGTGCGTTCGTCGAGAGCATCGAGGGCGACCACCACGGCGTGGTCGGGATCAGCCTGCCGCTCGTGCGCGAGCTGCTCGGCGAGATCGGCGTGACCTGGACCGACCTCTGGTCCTGAGACGGTCCGGCCCCGCGACCCCGGGGCCCTGGTCCGCCTGACGGCCCGCCTGCTCCCCCACCCGTGCCTCCGGCACCGGGACGGGGAGCAGGCGGGCCGTCCGCTTGTCGAGGGCGCACAACCACGGCGCACGACGGGTCGATCGACCCCGCCGACCATGGAGGGTTCCTACAAACGGTCCCGGTGCGCCTTGGCCCGATCTCCAATCTTGTCCAGTACCACCCGTCGCAGCGTGAACCCAGGGCGCCCGACGCGCTACCGTGAGCCGTGCCCGAGAACTCCACGAACCCCGCGACCAGCCCGACCCGACGCCTGTCGAAGGTTCTCATCGCCAACCGCGGCGAGATCGCCGTGCGCATCGCGCGCGCCTGCGCCGACGCCTCGATCGCTTCGGTGGCCGTGTACGCGGACTCCGACCGTGAGGCCCTGCACGTGCGTCTCGCCGACGAGGCCTTCGCGCTCGACGGTGCACGCGCCGCGGACACGTACCTCGACATCGCCAAGCTGCTCGACGTCGCCCGCCGCTCGGGCGCCGACGCCGTGCACCCCGGCTACGGGTTCCTCGCCGAGAACGCCGGGTTCGCGCAGGCGGTCATCGACGCGGGCCTCGTGTGGATCGGCCCGCCGCCCGCCGCGATCGACGCGCTGGGCGACAAGGTCAGCGCACGGCACATCGCGCACCGTGCGGGCGCTCCCCTGGTGCCCGGGACGCCCGACCCGGTCGCTGACGCGACCGAGGTCCACGCGTTCGCCGCGGAGCACGGGTTGCCCATCGCGATCAAGGCGGCGTTCGGCGGCGGCGGGCGCGGCCTCAAGGTCGCGCGCACGGTCGACGAGATCGACGAGATGTTCGACTCTGCGGTCCGTGAGGCCACGGCCGCTTTCGGTCGCGGCGAGTGCTTCGTCGAGCGCTACCTGGACACCCCGCGACACGTCGAGACCCAGTGCCTCGCCGACGAGCACGGCACGGTCGTCGTCGTCTCCACGCGCGACTGCTCGCTCCAGCGCCGCCACCAGAAGCTCGTCGAGGAGGCACCCGCACCGTTCCTGACGGACGAGCAGCGCGCCGAGCTCTACAAGGCCTCCGAGGCCATCCTGCGCGAGGCCGGCTACGTCGGTGCGGGGACGTGCGAGTTCCTCGTCGGCGCCGACGGCACGATCTCCTTCCTCGAGGTCAACACGCGGCTCCAGGTCGAGCACCCCGTCACCGAGGAGGTCTCGGGCATCGACCTCGTGCGCGAACAGCTGCGCATCGCCGCGGGCGAGCCGCTCGGCTACTCCTCGGTGGCCACGCGCGGCCACTCGCTCGAGTTCCGCATCAACGGCGAGGACCCCGCCGCGAACTTCCTGCCGGCACCCGGCCGCATCTCGCGCCTGCACTTCCCCAGCGGCCCGGGCGTCCGCGTCGACAGCGGCGTGATCGAGGGCGACGTCATCTCGGGGGCGTTCGACTCGATGATCGCCAAGATCATCGTCACGGGGGCCACCCGCCGCGAAGCCGTCGAGCGCGCACGCCGCGCACTGCGCGAGACGGTCGTCGAGGGCATCCCCACGGTCCTGCCGTTCCACCGGGCCGTGCTCGACGCCGAGGACTTCGTCCCGGCCGACGACTCGGCGTTCCGGGTGCACACGCGCTGGATCGAGACGTCGTTCGCGGACGAGCTCAAGCAGCTCGCCCCCGTGACGCCCGCGCCGACCTCCGAGGAGGACGAGGCCCCCGCGACCGAGCGCGTCGTGGTCGAGGTCGGCGGCAAGCGCCTCGAGGTCGTCCTGCCCGCCGGGCTCGGCATGGCCGCCGGCCGTGCGCGGACGGCCAACGCCGCACGCCGACCCGCGCGTCGCACGGCCGCCAAGACCAACGGGGGCAACGGCACGACGCTCGCGTCGCCCATGCAGGGCACGATCGTCAAGGTCGCGGTCGCCGACGGTGCCGTGGTGGCCGAGGGCGACCTCATCGTGGTCCTCGAGGCCATGAAGATGGAGCAGCCTCTCGTCGCGCACCGCGCAGGCCGCGTCACGGGCCTGTCGGCCGGTGTCGGTGCGAGCGTGAGCTCGGGCACCGCGATCTGCGAGATCACGGACGTCACCGTCTGACCCTGGTACCTCGAACCCGAGGTTCGTCGGACAGCTCGCGCGAGCCGCCCGACGAACCTCGGGTTCGGCCCGTCTCAGGACCCCGACGTGTGCGCGTCGGCCGCGTGCATCGCACGGCGGCCCGAGGGCACCAGCACCGCGATCGCGATCACGAGGAACATGAGCGCGCCGGACACGACCAGGAGCGACTCGACCGAGAAGCGGTCCGCGAGCGGGCCGAAGATCAGCATCCCGAGCGGCATCGCGAGCGCCATCACGATGCCGACGAACCCGAAGACCCTCCCCTGCCGGTCGGGTTCGACCGTCTCCTGCAGGATCGTCATCGAGGTCGTCGAGAAGAACGGCACCGCGAGGCCGACCAGGAACATGAAGGCGAAGAAGACCCACATGTTGGTCGAGAGCCCCAGGCCGATCGACAGACCGCCGAACACGAACGTGGACCCGATGATCATCGCGACCCGGTTCTTGAGGCCACCCCACGTCGCGAGCAGGACACCACCCAGGATCATGCCGACCGAGAACGCCAGCTCGTTGGCCGTGAGCTTCCAGACCTCCTCGCCGAACGTGCGCACGACCATGAGCGGCGTGAGGTAGGACGGTGCCACGATGAGCAGGAACACGACCGCGTACAGCCCCAGGACCCATCGGACGAACGCGTGGCCGCGCAGGTAGCGCAGGCCGCCCACGAGGTCGTCGAAGTACCCGACCTTCTCGCCCTCGACCACGTCGGTGCGGAGCACCTTGGTCACGGGGATCAGGGCCAGGAGCCCGATCCCGATCACGGCTGTGACGACGTCGACGAAGAAGATCGCGACGATCGAGGCACTCGCGTAGACGGCTGCCGCGACCGCCGGCGCCAGCAGCGTCATGGCCGACTGGATCGACCCGTTGATCCCGTTGACCCGCATGAGCTTGCTGACCGGGACGAGCTGGGGCAGGAGCGAGGACACCGCGGGCATCTGGATCCCGGCACCGACCGAACGGATCGCCAGCGCGGCGTAGATGAGCCACAGGTCGTCCGTGCCCGAGAGCATGAGCAGCGCGAGGGCGAGCGTCGTCACGGCGATCGAGGCGTCGGCCGCGATGATCAGGACCTTGCGGTTGAGCCGGTCGGCCCACACGCCGCCGAAGATCGACACGAGCGCCTGCGGCAGGAAGCCGAAGACCGAGGCGAGCGCCAGCACCGACCCGGACTTCGTCTCGAGGGTCAGGTGCCACATGATGGCGTACTGCACGAGCATCGACCCGAACAGCGAGACCGTCTGGCCGCCCAGGAAGATCGTCGCGTCGCGCCGCCAGCGCGGCTTGTCGGCGGTGTCGTCGAAGGTGTCGCCGGGGGTGGCATCCTCTGCGGTCGGGTCGGACACGGTGTGCTGCTCGGGATGACTCACCTGACAATGGTGCGGGCCGGGACGGCGCACGTCCAGGAGATTCGTGCGCCCTGTCGCACCTGCCCAGGCATCGGATCGCCATCGCCCCGCAGGTCAGCGATCCGTTGCGCCCGCACGGTCCACCCGATATGTTCTCCCACGCCGACCGTCGCTGCTTGGCGATGGTCCCGAGGGGGGACGCACGATGAAGAAGATTCTCAGGATGCTGGTCGCGGTCGCCGTAGCGGTGGGAGGGTTGCAGGTCGTCGCCCCTCCGGCCGGTGCCGTCTGGATGAGCATGAGCTACTGCGGGTTCGAAGCGAGCTACCCGTACCCACGCGCCAAGACCTCCTCCGTCCACTGCGACAAGGCGCAGCCGCGCATCGTGTACCGGACAGCAGGGGGCAGCATCGGCTACGCCGCAGGCACCCTCAAGTCCGGGGTCTCGACGTCACCGTCGGTGTCGTCTCCCCTCACCGTCGTCCGCGTGGAGGCTCGGGGATACTACGACGTACCCGGCTTCACCGAGACGAGCGGCTGGATGCGGTTCGCGTGAGCAGGCACGGCGACCGTCACGGCGTCGGCGTCCTCGTCTCGAGCGGGCTCTCCGCGCTGGTCCTCGTGCTCACGGGATGCGCTGCCGGCGAGGACGCGCCACGGAGCCCCTTCCAGGCCGACTTCGATCAGGCGATGACGAGGACGACCGAGTTTCAGCGCAGCGTCCTCGAGGACTACGAGATCACCGACGCCGAGTACTCCGAGGCTCGCACCAGGTTCAAGGCGTGCGTCGAGAACGAGGGATACACGCTCTTCCTCGAGGCCGACGGTACGCGGATGGAGGGCATCCAGGACGGGCAGGAGGCTGCGGCCGACGATGTCTTCCTGCGTTGCCAGGACGAGAACCTGGGCTACGTCGAGCCATTCTACCACGAGCTGCGGGAGAACCCGCAGAACGAGGACCGCATGGTTCTGCTGGTCGACTGTCTCCAGCGGGCCGACCTGCTCGACGAGAGCGTCGACGCGGACGACTTCCTCGCCGACCCCGGCGTCGTTCCTGCGGAGGATCCACGAGTCGCCGAGTGCGACGCGGATCCGAAGAACGCGTTCCGCGGATGAGCCGTCGATCGTCCCACCGGCCCGGTCCCGACGACGTCAGCGACGACGGCACCGGCCCGCTCTGCGTGGCGCGAGCAGGACGGAGGCGCTGTCCCGAGACTCCCCCGGATGGCAGGGTGGGACCGTGACGATCCCGACCGAGCCCACACCTCCCCACGACGTGACCGACACCCCGCGCGCGGCGCGCCACCTCCAGCCCGGGGACGGCTGGGTCGAGTGCACGTGCGGCAGGCGGCACTGGGGGCTGGCGGGCGCCGCAGGGCTGCTCGTCGCCCGGCGGGGCCAGGACGGCCGGGTGAGCCACGTGCTGCTCCAGCACCGCGCTCCCTGGAGCGACCAGGGCGGCACGTGGGGCGTGCCGGGCGGCGCGATCCATCCCGACGAGTCGCCCGAGCAGGGCGCGCTGCGCGAGGCGCACGAGGAGGCGGGCGTCGATCCCGCGCTCGTGACGATCGTGGGCGACCGGGTCCTGGACCACGGGCCGTGGCGGTACACGACCGTCCTCGCGGAGGTCCTGCCCGGTGCGCACCTCGAAGCCCGTGCGACCGATGCGGAGAGCCTGGAGATCGCGTGGGTCCCGGTCGTCAACGTCCTCTCGCTCCCGTTGCTGGACGCGTTCCGGGACGCGTGGCCCGAGCTCGTGGGGCGCTTCGCCGAGCGTGCCTGAGAGCCGCCCCTAGGGTGCCGTGGGGTCCTTGGGGGTGCTGTGCGGGACGAGCTTGAGCCCCACGACCGCGGCGATGATGCCCGCGATGAAGACGACCTTGCCGGCCGAGGCGGACTCGTCGCCGGTGAGGATCGCGTAGGACACGGTCAGGGCTGCGCCGACGCCGACCCACACCGCGTAGGCGGTGCCGATCGGGATGTGCTTGACGGCCCAGCCGAGCCCGCCCATGGAGACGGCGAGCGCGACGACGAAGACGATCGACGGGACGAGCTGTGAGAACCCGTCGGACTGGCCGAGGGCCGTGGCCCAGACGGCCTCGAAGACGGCGCTGACGAGCAGGACGATCCACGGCATGTCAGCTCACCACCTTGAGGCCGACCACGGATCCGACGAGGAGGACCAGGAGCAGCCCGCGCAGCCAGGTGAAGGTCTCGGAACCGGTGATGAAGCCCCAGACGACCGTGAGCGTGGCCCCGATGCCGACCCACACCGCGTACGCGGTACCGGTGGGCAGGGAGGTCATCGCCCAGGCGAGACCGACCATGCTCAGCGTCAGGGAGAGGACGAAGACGGCCGTCGGCCGCTTGCGCGTGAAGTTCTCCGAGGCGGACAGAGCCGTCGCCCAGACGGCTTCCAGCATCCCGGAGAGGACGAGGACGACCCAAGCCATGACAAGTAACCCCTCTGAGTCAGTCTTGTCCGTGCGGGTACTGCTCCCTCGTCCGCGCGTCCCTCGTCGGAGGAACTTGGTACGAGCGTACCAACATCACGGCGCACCGGCCAGGGGTCGCTACGTCGACGACCCAGTCTTCACACGATCCACCCCGCCGCTCCCGACCGACACCACCCTCGGGCGCGACGACCCCGCCAGGATCGTCGGATGCCGGAACTCTTCGAGCTCTCCCGTCCCGACGACTACCTGGTGCGCCTGGCGGCCTCCGATCTGGGCAGGGGCTACAAGACCCTCGCCACGACCGAGCTCGACCTGCACGAGGGCCACGCCGTGCTCGACCTGGGCTGCGGCCCTGGTGCCGACCTGCCCGCGTACGCCGCAGCCGTCGGGCCGTCCGGGAGCGTCCTCGGGCTCGACCACGACGCCGGGGCCGTGACCCGGGCCCGCGCGCTGGTGCACGACCTGGCCACCGTCCGGGTCGAGGAGGCGGACGTCCACCGACTGGACCTCTCCGACGGCAGCGTCGACCGCGCACACACGGACCGGGTGCTCCAGCACGTGGCCGACCCCGCGCTGGTCCTCGCGGAGACGTTCCGGGTCCTGCGTCCCGGAGGTCGGGCGGTGCTCGCGGAACCGGACTGGGGGACGCTCGTCGTCGACGGCCCCGACGCCGCGACGAGCGACGCCTACGGGCGCTTCGTCGTCGAGCAGGTCGTCCGCAACGGCAGGATCGGGCGCGGGCTCACCAGGCTCGCCGAATGGACCGGCTTCGTGGTCGAGCGCGTCATCCCCGTGACCGCCGTCTTCCGCGACGTCCGCGAGGCGGACCAGGTCCTGGGCCTGGCCCGAGTCGCCCGCCGAGCCGTCGAGGCGGGCTACCTGCGCGAGCGCGCGGAGGCACGCTGGACCGAGCACCTCGCGACGCAGCCGTTCTTCGCGTCTGTGACCCTCTTCCTCGTGGTGGCCGACCGGCCGCTGCCCTAGCAGCCACGCCGCGCGGCCCGTTCACTCGCGGACACGGCCGGCCTCCTGCACCGCCGGGCGGACCAGCTCGCCGTACGCCTGGAGCGTCTCGTCGTTCGCGTCGTGCTGGAGGTAGAGCGCGAACTGGTCGACGCCGAGCGCCTTGAGCTCGAGCAGCCGCTCGACGTGCCGCGCGGGCGGCCCGATCAGGCAGAACCGGTCCAGGATCTCGTCGCTCACGAACGCGGTGTGCGTGTTCCCCGCGCGCCCGTGCTCGTTGTAGTCGTAGTCGACGCGACCTGCGACGAAGTCGGTCAGGGCCCGGGGGATGCTCGGTCCCCCGTCGCCGTCCGTCCCCGTGCTGTCCCCCGCCCCGTAGCGCGCGACGATCTCCGCGACGTGGTTGCCGACCATGCCGCCGAACCAGCGGCACTGGTCGTAGGCGTGGGCGAGGGTACGCCCGCCCGTGCCCGACGACGCCTCGTCCGTCACGTACGCGGGCGCGGCCACGCAGATGGTCACCTCGGCCGGGTCGCGCCCCACGCGCTCGGCGGCACGGCGTACCGCGTCGATCGACCAGGCCACGATGTCGGGGTCGGCGAGCTGGAGGATGAAGCCGTCCCCGACCTCGCCCGCGAGCGCCAGCGCCCGCGGGCCGTAGGCCGCGACCCACACGGGGGTGCGGCTGTCGGGGGCCCAGGGCAGGTGGAGCGTCGAGCCGTGGTGCTCGACCGCCTGCCCGCCGGCGAGCCCTCGGATGGTCGTGACGGCCGTGCGCAGCTCGGCGAGGGTCACGGGCTTGCCGTTGGTCACCCGGACGGCGGAGTCTCCGCGACCGATCCCGCAGACCGTGCGGTTGCCGAACATGTCGTTGAGGGTCGCGAAGGTGGACGCGGTCACGGTGACGTCGCGTGTCGCGGGGTTGGTGACCATGGGCCCGACGGTCACGCGGTGGGTCGCGGACAGGATCTGGGAGTGGATGACGTACGGCTCCTGCCACAGCAGGTGCGAGTCGAACGTCCACACGTGGCTGAACCCGTGGAGCTCGGCGCGTCGTGCGAGGTCGACGACGCGCCACGCGGGCGGGTCGGTCTGCAGGACGACGCCGAGGTCGAGTCGCTCGGCCGTGCCGGTCGCGGTCATGGCCGGTCCCCTTCATCTCAGGTATGCCGAGTGGCTGCGGCGCAGGTAGCGGCCGTGCCCGGGGTGCCCGTGGTACTCGCCGCCGGAGACCAGGACCTTCCCGCGCGAGATCACGACGTCGACGTGCCCGTCGATCTCGAACCCCTCCCACGCGGAGTGGTCCATGTTCATGTGGTGGGTCTTGCCGTTGCCGTCGGTGGGGTAGCCGATCGAGGTGTGCCCGGCGGGGTCGTAGACCACGACGTCGGCGTCGGCGCCCGGGGTGAGCACGCCCTTGCGGTCGCCGAGGCCGAACATGCGCGCCGGCGTCGTGCAGCACAGCTCGACCCAGCGTTCGAGCGAGATCCGTCCGTCGACGACGCCCTGGTAGACGAGGTCGAGGCGGTGCTCGACGCCGCCGATCCCGTTGGGGATCTTGGAGAAGTCGCCGAGCCCCAGCTCCTTCTGCTCCTTGAAGCAGAACGGGCAGTGGTCGGTGCTCACGACCGACAGGTCGCCCGTGCGCAGGTAGCGCCACAGCTCGTCCTGGTGCTTCTCGGCCCGCGAGCGCAGCGGGGTCGAGCAGACCCACTTGGCGCCCTCGAAGCCGGGCGCACCGAGCTGTTCCTCGAGCGAGAGGTACAGGTACTGGGGGCAGGTCTCGCCGAACACGTTCCAGCCGTCGTCGCGGGCCCGGGCGAGCGTGGCCACGGCCTGCTTGGCCGACATGTGCACCACGTAGAGCGGTGCGCCCGCGAGTCGCGCGAGCATGATCGCGCGGTGCGTGGCCTCCTCCTCGGTCTCCCAGGGGCGCGTGGTGCCGTGGAAGGACGGGGCGGTCTCGCCGCGGTCGAGGGCCTGGCGCACGAGGACGTCGATCGCGATGCCGTTCTCGGCGTGCATCATGACGAGCGACCCGTTGGTCGCGGCCTTCTGCATGGCCCGCAGGATCTGCCCGTCGTCGCTGTAGAACACCCCGGGGTAGGCCATGAAGAGCTTGAAGCTCGTGATGCCCTCGGCCACGAGCTCGTCCATCGCTCTGAGCGAGTCGTCGTCGACCCCGCCGAGGATCTGGTGGAACCCGTAGTCCACGGCGCAGTTCCCCTCGGCCTTGGCGAACCAGGCGGCGAGCGAGTCCTGGACGCGCTCGCCGGTGCGCTGGACCGCGAAGTCGACGATCGTCGTCGTGCCTCCCCAGGCCGCGGCACGCGTCCCGGTCTCGAACGTGTCCGACGCGGCCGTGCCGCCGAACGGCAGCTCCATGTGGGTGTGGGGGTCCACGCCGCCCGGGATGACGTACTTGCCGGTCGCGTCGATCACGGTCTGCGCGACCGAGGCGAGGTCCACGCCGAGCGACGTGTCGCCCGGGCGCAGCAGCGCGGCGACCTGCTCGCCGTCGAGCAGGACGTCGGCGCGCGAGCGCCCGGTGGGCCCGACGACGGTGCCACCCGTGATGAGGGTCAGTGCCATGGTGTGCGTCCTCTCGTCTCGTCGGTCTCAGGGCGCGGTCAGCGGGCCGTACGCGTCAGGTCGGCGGTCGCGGTAGAACTGCCACCGGGTGCGGACCTCGGTCAGCAGGTCGAGGTCGAGGTCGCGCACCACGAGCTCCTCCTCGTAGGCGTCGGCCGTCTCGCCGACGAACGCACCCTCGGGGTTCACGAAGTAGCTCGTGCCGTAGAAGTCGTTCGAGCCCAGCTCCTCGAACCCGACCCGGTTGATGGCACCGACGTAGTACTCGTTGGCCACGGCCGCTGCGGGCTGCTCGAGCCGCCACAGGTAGTTGGACAGGCCGCGGCTCGTGGCGCTCGGGTTGAAGACGATGGTCGCTCCGGCGAGACCCAGGGCCCGCCACCCCTCGGGGAAGTGCCGGTCGTAGCAGATGTAGACCCCGATGCGCCCGACCGCGGTGTCGAAGACCGGGTAGCCCAGGTTGCCGGGGCGGAAGTAGAACTTCTCCCAGAACCCGGGCAGGTGCGGGATGTGGGTCTTGCGGTACTTGCCGAGGTAGCTGCCGTCGGCGTCGATCACGGCCGCGGTGTTGTAGAGGATCCCGGGCTGCTCGAGCTCGTACACGGGCAGCACGACCACGATGCCCAGCTCCCGGGCGAGGGCCGCGAAGCGCTCGGTCGTCGGTCCCGGGACGGACTCGGCGTAGGAGTAGAACGCGGCGTCCTCGACCTGGGGGAAGTAGGGCGCGTTGAACACCTCCTGGAAGCAGATGACCCGGGCCCCCTGGTCGGCGGCCTGGCGGGTGTACCGCTCGTGGGCCGCGACCATGGACTCCTGGTCGCCGGTCCAGCGGACCTGGGTGAGGGCGGCGCGCACGATCATGGGGTCTCCTCGGGTGGTGCGGTGGGACGGGGGCGGTGGCCGTTGTGCTCGGCCGACGGCGGGTGCACCGACGGCGCCGAGGGTCCCGACGGCGGCCCCGGTGCTGCGCCTCGCCCGTGAGGAGCGGGCTCGACGACGTACCGGTCGGCGACGTCGAGGGCCGCGTCGACGACGTCGAGGCCGTGCTCGAGGTCCTCGACCGACGTGACGAGCGGCGGGGCGAGGTGCAGCCGGTTGACCTGCGGGAAGGGCCAGACGCCGCCCGCGGTGACCGCCGCGACGACCTCGGCCATGGGGGCGTTCTGCTCGGGCGTGCCCTGGAACGGCACGAGGCGTTCGCGCGTGAGGGGGTCGCGGACGAGCTCGATCGCCCAGAGGAAACCGAGCCCGCGGACCTCGCCCACGCTGGGGTGCCGGGCGGCCATGTCGCGCAGTCGTTCGCCGAGGACCCGCTCGCCCAGCGACCGGACCCGGTCGAGGATGCCCTGCTCCTCGAGCACGTGGATGCTCGCGACGCCGGGCGCGCACGCGAGCGGGTGACCCGAGTAGGTGAGCCCGCCGGGGAACGGGGTGCGGTCGAAGCTCGCGGCGACACGCTCGGACACGATCACCCCGCCGAGCGGGACGTATCCCGAGTTGACGCCCTTGGCGAAGACCACGAGGTCCGGCACGACGCCCCAGTGGTCGACGGCGAACCACTCGCCGACGCGACCGAAGCCGACCATGACCTCGTCCGCGACGTACAGGATGCCGTGCTCGTCGCACAGCTCGCGCACCCCTGCGAGGTAGCCGTCGGGGGGCACGAGCACGCCGTTGGTCCCGACCACGGTCTCGAGCAGGATCGCGGCGATCGTCGCGGGCCCTTCGAGCTCGACGACCTCGCGCAGGTGGCGCAGCGCCGCGACGCACTCGTCGGCGTCGGTCCTGGCCCCGAACGACGACCGGTAGGTGTAGGGCCCGAAGAAGTGCCGCACGCCCGGGTCCACCTCGTTGGGCCAGCGCCGCGGGTCGCCCGTGGCCGTCACGGCCGTGCCCGTGTTGCCGTGGTAGGACCGGTAGGCGGCCAGGACCTTCTGCCGGCCCGTGTGGCGCCGGGCGAGCCGCACGGCGTTCTCCACGGCGTCGGCGCCCCCGTTGGTGAAGAACACACGGTTCAGCCCGCCGTCGGCTCCGCCGGGCGCGCGCTCGACGATCAGGCGCGCAAGCTCGCTGCGCACCGGGTTCGCGAACGACGGCGCCACGGTCGCGAGGCGTCCGGCCTGCGCCTGGATCGCGCCCACGAGCGCGGGGTGCTGGTGCCCCAGGTTGAGGTTGATGAGCTGCGAGGCGAAGTCCAGGTAGCGCGTGCCCTTCTCGTCCCAGAACCAGGCGCCCTGCCCGCCCGCGATCGTCACGGGCCGGATCAGCTCCTGCGCCGACCACGAGTAGAAGACGTGGGCGTCGTCGCGCCCGGCCCGGGCCGTGCCCTGCACTGCGTCCGTCATCGGATCGCCGTCCCTTCGTCCGTCGGCTCGTCCGCCTCGTCACCGGGTCCGGGGGAACCCCAGGTCGATGCTGCTGGTCGCGGGGTCCGGCCACCGCGACGTCACGACCTTGGTCCGGGTCGCGAAGTGGATGCCCTCGGGGCCGTACATGTGCGAGTCCCCGAACAGCGACCCCTTCCACCCGCCGAACGAGTAGTAGCCGACGGGCACCGGGATGGGGACGTTGACGCCGACCATGCCTGCCTGCACCTCGACCTCGAAGCGTCGGGCCGCTCCCCCGTCGCGCGTGAAGATCGCGGCGCCGTTGCCGTACGGGTTCTCGTCGACGAGCCGCAGGGCGTCGTCGAACGTCTCGACCCGCACGACCGAGAGCACGGGCCCGAAGATCTCCTCGCGGTACACCGTGTGCTCGGGCCGCACGTGGTCCACGAGGCTCGGTCGCAGGAAGAACCCGCCGCTCGTGTCCTGCCCGTCCGCCCCTGGCCCGACGGGCGGCCCGTCGCGCCCGTCCAGGACCAGGACCGCTCCCTCGTCGACGGCGCTGCCCACGCGCGCCGCGACCCGGTCGCGGTGCTCGGCCGTGATGAGCGGCCCCATCTGGGAGGCGGGGTCGTTCCCCGGCCCGACGACGAGCCCCGCCACGCGGGTGCGGATCGCCTCGACGAGGGCGTCGGCGACGTCGCCCACCGCGACCACGACCGAGATCGCCATGCACCGCTCCCCCGCGGACCCGTACCCCGCCGAGACCGCCGCGTCCGCCGCGGCGTCGAGCTCGGCGTCGGGCAGGACGACCAGATGGTTCTTCGCCCCGCCCAGCGCCTGGACCCGCTTGCCGTGGCGCGTGCCCGTCTCGTAGACATGACGGGCGACGGGGGTCGAGCCGACGAAGCTGATCGCGGCGACGTCGGGGTGCTCCAGGAGCCGGTCGACCGCGACCCGGTCGCCCTGCACCACGTTGACGACGCCGTCGGGCAGCCCGGCCTCGGCCAGGAGCCGGGCGACCAGCAACGACGCCGACGGGTCGCGCTCGCTCGGCTTGAGGACGAACGTGTTGCCGCACGCGATCGCCGTCGGGATCATCCACAGCGGCACCATGGCCGGGAAGTTGAAGGGCGTGATGCCGACCATGACGCCCAGCGGCTGCTTGACCTCGTGGACGTCCACCCCGGTCGAGACCTGCTGGCTGAAGCCCCCCTTGAGCAGGTGCGGGATCCCGGTCGCGAACTCGACGTTCTCGAGGGCCCGCGCGACCTCCCCCTCGGCGTCGGACACGACCTTGCCGTGCTCGGCCGAGACGAGACGGGCGATCTCGTCCCGGTGCCCGCGCAGCAGCTCGTGGAACGCGAAGAGGATCTCGACGCGCCGCGACAGGCCCGTCCGGGACCATCCCGGGAAGGCCGCGAGCGCCGCCGCGACGGCCGCGTCCACGTCGGCCGCGGAGGCGAGGGCCACTCGGCCCGTGACCCGTCCGGTGGCCGGGTCGTGGACGGCTCCGTAGCGTTGCGCCTCCTCCACGCGGCGACCACCGACGACGTGTCCGATCACCCGTGGGGTCCGCTCGGGGGTGCTGCTCGTCATGCTGGCCTCCCTCCCGGGCGCGGCACGCGGGGCGGCGGCCGGGGTCGTCGACGACTGAGTCTCAGTGTGGCACGAGGACGCCCGTCATGTGATGTCGATCACACCGACCGGAGCTTGCAGGGGTGAAGCGAGGTCGAGCGCCCGCCCACCGTGCGTGCCGCTGTCGTCGCGCCACCGGGCCCGGGTACGGTCGGGCCGTGACCGACGAGCACCGCACGAGCAGCCACGCCCCGGGCGACCGGCGCACCCCGGCAGGCCCACCTCCTCCCGGACCGGACCCCGCTCCCGCACGGCCGATGACCCGCGCCGAGCGACGTGCCGCCGAGCAGGCCGCCCTGGAGCGCCAGGCGGACACCGCGTGGCACTCGTCCCCCGCCACCGGCGCGCTGCCGACCGCACGCCCCCGGACCTCCGCCCTGCCCACCACGGCAGGCGGCCCGACGGCGCCGCACCCCTCGCCCGCACCGGTGGCACCGGTCGGGGACCCGGCAGCAGGACCCTCCACGACCGCGGCCCGCGACACGTCGGCCGCAGCATCGGGACCGACCACCTTCGGCGCCTCCGCCTGGGAGCGCGTCGCGGTCTCGGCCGAGACCCCGCCGGCACCGACGGCACCGACGGCACCGACGGCATGGCGCGAGCGCGCAGCCCGCTTCGCCCCGCACCTCTCCCAGGCGCCCGGCGCACCCGGCGCACCCGGCGCACCCACCACGGTCGAGCCGGCCACTGCCGACGCTGCCGACACCACCGACGCTGCCGAGGATCACCTCGGCCGCGACGGCTCCGACACTGCCGACGCTGCCGACACCCTGGTCGTCGACCCCCGGGACTCGTCCGGTTCGTCGACCCCGTTCCCGACCCGTCGACAGCTCTCCCACGCGGCCCGGCACGTGACACGGCTCGGCCGCGGCAACGCCGCCCGCCTGCTCCTGCTGACCGTCGTCACGGCGCTCGCAGTCGAGATGATCCGGGCGAGCGGACCCCTGCTCGACCGTGCCTTCGCCGCGAGCGTGACCGTCGCCGCCGGCACGGCCCTGATCACGTACGCGGCTCCCGCGCTGGCCGTGACCATCATCGCCGCGCGGCTGCCGATCTCGGGGCGGGTCACGCTCGGTGCGGTGCTCGCCCTCGTCGCGTGGCGACTCGGTCTGCAGGGCCTCGGGATCGCCGCCGGCTCGGACGGCGCGCTCGGGTCGGCCCGCTACGGGCTGGGGCTCGGGGGTGCCGCGCTCGCGGTGGCCACGCTCGTCATCGTGGTCGCGTTCGTGAGCGGTGTCCGGCCGTCACCCGCTGACGACTCCCCTGAGCGGGTAGGAGACACCTGGACGCCTCTCGCGAACGGGCGCATGGTCGCGCTCGGCATCTCCCTGGGTGTCCTGGGTGCCGCGGGCGTGAGCCTGCTCCACGGGACGTGGGACGCGTACTGGCGCACCGGCCTGCTCTCCTGGGTGGCTCCGCTCGTGCTCGGCGGGCTGGCCGCGGTCTCGGCCTGGCTGCTGCGCGGTGACCCCGCCGCCCCCGGCGCCCGCGGGCTCTGGGTGCTCGGCCCGTACCTCGCGCTGGGCGTCATGGTCTTCGGCAACCCGGCCTTCATCGCGTCGCAGACGGGCCTCCCGTTGACCGCCGCGGCGGGAGCCGTCGCGTTCATGGCCCTGATGGTCGGGCTCACGACCGTCCGGGGCACCGCACGGTCGAGCCGTCCCGGGGGCAACGTCGTCCTGTCGGTCCTGGGTCGGTGGGCCGACCTCGTGGCGCTCGTCGCTCTCGCCCTGGTCGTCTTCGTGGTGCCCGGCCGGACCGAGGTGCTCGACGACCTCCTCGCCTGGGCCCTCCTCGTCTGCGTCGTCGGCCTCGCCGTCGCCTCGACCGACGCCGTCGTGCACGCCCTGACCCGGCCTGCCCGTGAGATCGGCTGGCTGCGCCTGGCCGGGGCGAGCACCGCCGTCGGACTGGGGCTCATCCTGCCGCTCCTGGTCTACCAGCTCGACTACGACGTGCCCCTGCCCGTGCCCAACGCGTCCGTGCCGGTCCTGGTCGCCCTCGTGATCGGGGTCGCGGGACTGCGTCGCACCCGCCCCCTGCCGCAGGCCGCCGCGGGCACCGCGGCAGCCGCCCGCGTCGCCCCGCCGAGCGTGCGCGTCGCGCTGCCCGTCGTGGCCGCGGTCGCCGCCCTGGCTGCAGGCGGCGCCGCAGTGCAGCTCGTCGACCTGCCGGCCGGGGACCGGACGGCGAGCGGTGCGGCGACCGCCGACGAGCAGGGCCTCGTCGTCCTCGACTGGAACCTGCACTACGGGGTCAGCGCGACGCCGTCGGTCGAGCTCGACGACGTCGCCGCGACGATCCGCGACGCGGGCGCCCAGGTCGTGACGCTCCAGGAGGTCTCGCGCGGCTGGGTGCTGGGCGGTGGCATCGACATGGCGAGCTACCTCGCACGCGCCACCGACATGGAGGTCGCGTTCGTCGGGGCGGCCGACCGCCAGTTCGGGAACGCGATCCTCTGGGACCCGGACACCGTCACGGTCTCCGACGTGTCGCGGACGTCGCTGCCCTTCGGAGCGGGCCCGCAGCACCGGTCCGCGATCTCCGCGACCGTCACGCCTGCGGACGGGGCCGACCTGCGCGCCGCCTGGGCCGACGGGCTGCGCGTCACCTCCGTGCACCTGCAGCACCGCCGCGAGAACACCCCGACCCGTCTCGACCAGCTCGACACGCTCTTCACGGCCGAGCCGGTCGAGGGGACCTACCTGCTCGCGGGTGACTTCAACGCCGAGCCCGACTGGGACGAGATCACCCTCGTCGAGTCCCAGGGGCTCGTGAGCGGGCAGGACCAGGCGGGGGACGCGGACGACCTCACGTCCCCCGCGGACGCACCACGCCACCGCATCGACTGGATGTTCGGCGCGGGCCTCGGCTTCGAGCGCTTCCGGGTCCTGGACGACGTCTCGTCCGACCACCGTCCGCTCGTGACCGTGGTGCGCCCCGCGCAGGAGCAGGAGCCCGCACCGGCCGGGTAGGCGCGGGCCCGCCTGCGCCTCAGTCCTCGCGGTGGTGGAGCATGCGCGCGACCTCGGCGATCGACCCGGACAGCGACGGGTAGACCGTGAAGGCCTCCGCGACGTCGTCGACCGTGAGGCGGTGCGCGACCGCGAGCGTGATGGGGAAGATGAGCTCGCTCGCGCGCGGGGCCACGACGACACCGCCCAGGACGACGCTCGCCTCGGGGTGCGCGAACAGCTTCACGAACCCGTCGCGCATGCCGAGCATCTTGGCGCGCGGGTTGCGGGCCAGCGGGAGCGTCGTGGTCACGTACTTGGAGCCCTGCTCCTTGAGCTTCTCCTCGCTGTACCCGACGGTCGCGATCTCGGGGGCCGTGAAGATGTTCGCGGCGACCGTGCGCAGCTTGATGGGGCTCACGGCGTCGCCCAGGGCGTGCGACATGGCCACGCGGCCCTGCATCGCCGCGACCGAGGCGAGCGGCAGGATGCCCGTGCAGTCGCCGGCCGCGTAGATGCCGCGCACCGAGGTGCGCGAGACCTTGTCGACCTGCACGTGACCGCTCGCCGTCAGGCGCACACCGGCCTCCTCGAGGCCGATGCCCGCGGTCGAGGGGATGGACCCGACGGCCAGCAGCACGTGCGAGCCCTTGACCACACGCCCGTCGGCGAGCGTGACCTCGACGCCCTCGTCGGTGCGCACGGCCGCCTCGGCGCGCGTGCGGGACATGACCGTCATGCCGCGCGAGCGGAAGACCCCCTCGATGAGCTCGGCGGCGTCGGCGTCCTCGCCGGGCAGCACGCGGTCGCGGCTCGAGACGAGCACGACGTCCGAGCCCAGCGCGTTGTAGGCCCCCGCGAACTCGGCTCCCGTGACGCCCGAGCCCACGACGATCAGGCGCTCGGGGAGCTCCTTGAGGTTGTAGAGCTGGGTCCAGGTGAGGATGCGCTCGCCATCGGGGATCGCGGTCGGCAGGACGCGGGGCGTCGCACCGAGCGCGAGGAGGATCACGTCGGCGTCGACCGTGACCTCGGCCGCGTCCTCCTGGAGCGTGACGTGCACGCGCGACGGGCCGTCGAGGCGTCCCTCGCCGATCAGGACGCGCACGCCCTCGCGCTCGAGACGTGCGTGGATGTCGGCGGACTGCGCGGCCGCGAGCGCCATGACACGGGTGTTGACGGCGTCGAGGTCGACCATGTGACGGCGCATCGCGGGGTGCGCGGCCTTGGCCGTGTCGACGGGCAGGCGGATGCCGAGGTCGGCGGCGCGGTCGGCGATGGTCATCCAGTCGGCCGTCGCGATGAGGGTCTTGGACGGCACCACGTCGGTGAGGACGGCGGCTCCGCCGAGCCCCTGGCGTTCGACGACGGTCACGTCGGCGCCGAGCCGACGGGCGACGAGAGCCGCCTCGTAGCCTCCGGGTCCACCGCCCAGGATCACGATGCGGCTGGCCTGCAGGTCGGGGTTCTCGTTCGTCACAGGTGCCATTCTGTCAGCATCCGAGGGGCATTCGTGTCAGCATGCGGACAGGACGACGCGCTGGGGCGACGACGGGCGTTCCGCGGGGCGCGTGGCGTGAGAACGGATAGCCTCGTCCTATGACGACGACCTTGTCTCTCGACGACCCCACGACCGACCCGTTCCTCGTGGCCCGCGCCGCTGCGGACCACATCGCCGAAGCCACCGGAATCGAGGGGCACGACGTCGCCCTCGTGCTCGGGTCGGGCTGGGGCGGGGCGGCCGAGCTCCTGGGCGACGTCGTCGCGGAGATCCCCACGAACGAGATCCCCGGGTTCTCGAAGCCCGCCGTCGCCGGCCACGTCGCCACGACGCGCTCGATCCGGATCGAGCGCGTCGACGGCTCGGTCCGTCACGCGCTCGTGCTCGGCTCGCGCACCCACCTGTACGAGGGCAAGGGCGTGCGCCACGTCGTGCACGGCGTGCGGACCGCGGCGGCGACGGGCGCGCAGACCGTGATCCTCACCAACGGGTGCGGCGGGTTGAACCTCGACCACGGACCGGGGACCCCGGTGCTCATCAGCGACCACATCAACCTCACCGCCACCTCGCCCCTGGAGGGTGCGACGTTCGTCGACCTCACGGACCTGTACTCCTCGCGCCTGCGGGACCTGGCCCGGTCGGTCGACGGCTCGCTCGGCGAGGGTGTGTACGCCCAGTTCCCCGGGCCGCACTACGAGACCCCTGCCGAGGTGCGCATGGCGGGCGTCCTGGGTGCGGACCTCGTCGGCATGTCGACCACCCTCGAGGCCATCGCCGCGCGGCATGCGGGTCTCGAGGTGCTGGGCATCTCGTTGGTCACGAACCTCGCCGCGGGCATCAGCCCCACGCCGCTCTCGCACGGCGAGGTCATCGAGGCCGGCCAGGCGGCCGGCCCCCGGATCAGCTCTCTGCTCGCCGAGATCGCGAAGCTGGTGTGACATGACGGACCCACAGGACCACCTCGACGTGGACGACCCCGGCTACGAGGCCGGGCGCAGCCACGCGTCCTTCCTGGCGGAGGTCGAGGCCTGGATCGCGGCGGACCCCGAGCCCGCCGACCAGGCCGAGCTGCGCACGCTCCTCGCGGAGGCCGACTCGCCCGACCCGCGCGACCACGCGGTGCGCGCCCGGGCTCGGGCCGAGCTGCGCGACCGCTTCGTCGGCACGCTCCAGTTCGGCACCGCGGGCCTGCGCGGCGCGATGGCGGCGGGCCCCCACCGCATGAACCGGGCGGTCGTGATCCGGGCCGCGGCGGGCCTCGCGTCGTTCCTGCGCGACGCCCTGCCGGGGCGCACGCCGCGCGTCGTCATCGGGTACGACGCCCGGCACCGTTCGCACACGTTCGCGCTCGACAGCGCCGCGGTGTTCACGGCTGCGGGCGTCGAGGCGTCGATCCTGCCGTCCGCGCTCCCGACGCCCGTGCTCGCCTACGCGGTGCGCCACCTGGGTGCCGACGCGGGCGTCATGGTCACCGCGAGCCACAACCCCCCGGCGGACAACGGCTACAAGGTGTACCTCGGCGGCCGTGTGGTCACGGACTCGGGCCAGGGGGCGCAGATCGTGCCGCCGTACGACGCCGAGATCGCGGCCGCGATCGACCGCTCGCCCGTGGCTGCGCAGGTCCCGCGCGCGACCGACGGCTGGACGGTCCTGGGTCGCGACGTCGCGCTCGGTTACGTCGAGTCCGTGGGCCGGCTGTCCGACGGCGCCGCGCGCGACCTGCGCATCGTCGCCACCCCGCTGCACGGCGTGGGAGGTGAGGTGCTCGCCCGGGTCCTGGCGGACGCGGGCTTCACCGACGTCATCAGCGTCGCCGAGCAGTTCGAGGCGGACCCGCTGTTCCCGACCGTGGCGTTCCCCAACCCGGAGGAGCCCGGCGCGATCGACCTCGCGCTCGCGTACGCGCAGGACGCCACGGCGGACCTGGTGATCGCGAACGACCCCGACGCGGACCGGTGCGCCCTCGCCGTGTACGACCCGCGCGTCGGGACGTACCAGGGGGCCGAGACGGCCCGGTCGAACGGGTGGCGCATGCTGCACGGGGACGAGGTGGGCTCGCTGCTCGGCGAGGAGATCGGCCGACGTGCGGACGCGACGGGACGCGCGGACGGGACCCCGTTCTTCGCGAGCTCGATCGTGTCCTCGCGGCTGCTGCGCAAGATCGCCGACAGCCACGGGCTGGGCTACTCCGCGACGCTCACGGGTTTCAAGTGGATCTCGCGTGTCGACGGGTTGGTGTACGGCTACGAGGAGGCGCTCGGCTACTGCGTCGACCCGCAGGTCGTGCGCGACAAGGACGGCATCAGTGCGGCCCTGCTCCTGGCGCAGCTCGCGAACCGGCTCAAGGCCGAGGGGCGGACTCTCGTCGATGCGCTCGACGACCTTGCCCGTGCTCACGGCCTGCACGTGACCGACCAGCTCTCGGCCCGGTTCACCGACCTCGACCAGATCCCGGCGGCCATGTCCCGGCTGCGGGCGGCGCCCCCGCGCACGCTCGCAGGCTCGGGGGTGAGCGACGTCGTCGACCTGTCCGAGGGGCTCGACGGGCTGCCGCCGACCGACGGCGTGCGGCTGCTGTCTGCGGACGGCACCCGGGTCATCGTGCGTCCGAGCGGCACCGAGCCCAAGGTCAAGTGCTACCTCGAGGTGATCGTCCCGGTCGCGCCCGACGCGAGCCACGACGACCTCACCGCGGCCCGTGCCTTCGCCCGGACCCGCCTCGACCACGTGCGCCAGGACGTCGCGGCCGCGCTCGGTATCTGAGGGCGGGCGGACCAGCTGGCCGGTCCGGCGCCACACGACGAAGGCCGTCGCCTGCTCCACCTGGAGCGGGCGACGGCCTTCGTCGTCCGTACGGCACGCGCTCCCGGCTGCATCACCACACCCTGGATCGAGACGCCGGGGTCGAGCGCGTCTCCGCGCCCGCTGAGCAGGCCCACCGAGGGGCCCGGGCCCGTCAGGATCGCAGCGCAGGCTCCTCGTCGCGCGCGACGGCGGCCTTCCAGTCGGACTTCTCGGCGCGCCAGCCCTCCTCGGTCCGCCCGCGGCGCCAGTAGCCGGACGCGGAGAGCGCGGTCACGGGCACGTTCCGGTCGAGGCGCACGTGGCGGCGCAGCGTGCGCACGAACCCGGCGTCGCCGTGCAGGAACACCTGGGGCTGCCCGGGCAGGAACGTGAGCGCCTCGACGGCCTCGACGAGGACGTCGCCGGGCGCCCGGCCGGGGTAGGCGTCGCGGTGGACCCAGCGCAGGTCGAGCGCCCCCGGCGACGTGAGGGCCTGCTCCTCCGCCGCGGAGGCGACCTCGACGACCGCGAGGACGGGCGCGCCGTCGGGCACTGCCTCAAGGGCTGCCGCGATGGCGGGCAGGGCGCTCTCGTCACCCACGAGCAGGTGCCAGTCATAGGCACCTGACGGCGCGTAGTCGCCGCCGGGGCCGAAGAAGGACATCGCGTCACCGGGCCGGGCGGCGGCCGCCCAGGGGCCCGCGAGGCCCTCGTCGCCGTGCGCCACGAAGTCGATCGCGAGCTCACGGGCGACGGGGTCCCACGAGCGGATCGTGTAGGTGCGCATCGGCACGCGTCCCTCGGGGCCGGCCGCGGCCGGGAAGAGCAGCTTGACGTAGCGGTCGGTGTACGGGCCGGCGTCGAAGCCCTCGAGCCCCTCTCCCCCGAGGACCACACGGATCATGTGCGGCGTGAGGTGCTCGGTGCGCACGACGACTGCGTGGGTCGCGACGCGCTCGGGCTTGCGGGGGGCAGGGTCGGTCATACGGTCCTCCAAGGTGCGCTCCGCCCGCGATGGCGAAGTGAGGCTAGCCTAACCCCGGATGCACCGAGGGGTGACCGCCCGTCCGGGCACGGCCACCCCTCGGTCCGTCGGGTGCGGGTCAGTAGCCCCCTGCGCCCCCCTCGGCCGGCTCGACGCCGTCGAAGCCCGCGAGCACCGCAGCGGTGCCGGACAGGCCCAGGCGCGTCGCGCCGTGCTCGATCATCGCGAGCGCGTCGGCGAGCGTTCGCACGCCCCCCGAGGCCTTGACCCCGAGGCGTCCGCCGACCGTCTCGGCCATGATCGACACCGCGTGCGTCGAGGCTCCGCCGGCCGGGTGGAAGCCCGTGGAGGTCTTGACGAAGTCGGCGCCCGCCGCCTCCGAGGCGCGGCACGCCTCGACGATCTCGTGGTCCGTCAGCGCGGCGGACTCGATGATGACCTTGAGGACCTTGGGCGCCGGGACCGCGGCACGGACGGCCGCGATGTCCGCCCGGACGTACTCCCAGTCCCCCGCCTTGGCGGCACCCAGGTCGATGACCATGTCGACCTCGTCGGCACCGTCGGCGACCGACCGCGCGGCCTCGGCGGCCTTGACGTCGCTGTGGTGCGTCCCGGACGGGAAGCCGCACACGGTCGCGATCTTCAGACCCTTGCCGTCGAGCGGCAGGACCGAAGGCGAGACGCACACCGAGTAGACGCCGAGCGCGACGCCCTCGTCGACGAGCGCCTCGAAGTCCGCACGGGTCGCCTCGGGCTTGAGCAGGGTGTGGTCGACGAACTGCGCGAGGGCCGCGCGGTCGAGCGAGGACGTGCCGGGGGTGCTCACAGCTGTGCTCCTTGGATCTCCTGGTAACCGGGAAGGATGACGTCGTCGACCAGCGCGCGGCGCTCGTCGTGGTGGATGAAGGCGCTCCACGCGGCCGTGGCCGTGACGTCGTAGAGGTCCTCGAGCGTCCAGCCGGCCTGCTCGACGAGCAGCGTCATCTCGCGGGTCATGGACGTGCCCGACATGAGGCGGTTGTCCGTGTTGAGCGTGACCGCGAAGTCGAGCTCCTTGAGGCGCGTGATGGGGTGCGCCGCGATCGAGGTCGCCGCCGCGCCGGTCTGCAGGTTGGAGACGGGGCACAGCTCGAGCGGGATCTGGTGGTCACGGACCCAGTGCGCGAGCCGGCCGAGCGCCGCGGTGCCGTGGTGCTCGTCGAACGAGATGTCCTCGATGAGACGCACGCCGTGCCCGACGCGCGAGGCCTGGCCCAGGTGGACGGCCTCCGCGATCGACGAGACGCCCGACGCCTCGCCCGCGTGGATCGTCACGGGGAAGTTCTGGTCGGCGAGGTACTGCCACACACCTGGGAAGCGCGAGGGCGGGAAGCCGTCCTCGGCGCCCGCGATGTCGAACCCGACGACGCCGTTGCCCCGGTTGGCCACGGCGAGCTCGGCGATCTCCTGCCAGCGGTCGGCGTGCCGCATCGCGGTCACGAGCTGGCCCACGCGGATCGTGCGCCCCTGCGCGGCGGCGAGGGCCACGCCCTCCTCCAGGCCCGCCTGGACGGCGTCCACGGTGTCCTGCAGGCTCAGCCCGCCGCGCAGGTGCTGCTCGGGGGCCCACCGCTGCTCGGCGTACACGACACCGTCGGCTGCGAGGTCCAGCACCGACTCGCGCGCGACGCGCACGAGCGCCTCGCGCGTCTGCATCACGGCGATCGTGTGGTCGAAGGTCTCGAGGTAACGGACGAGCGATCCCGAGTCGGCCGACTCGACGAACCAGGCGCCCAGCGCGTCGGGGTCGGTCGCGGGCAGGTCGTGCCCGATCTCGGCGGCGAGCTCGATGATCGTCCGAGGCCGTAGCCCACCGTCGAGGTGGTCGTGGAGGACGACCTTGGGGAGCGCGGCGATCGCCGCGACGGTCTCGCTCACGGAGGAGGGTGTGGAGGTCATGGGCTCACGCTACCGGGCGCGGGGCGGGCGCACGCGACGGCGGTGCGGGTCCCAGGTCACGGGAGCGTCACGGGTGCGCGACGCCCGCCACCGCCCGGCTCAGTCCCCGTCGGCGTCGGCGCCCTCGTCGAGCGGCACGACGGACGCCTGCTCGACGACGTCGGCCTCGTCCGCCTCGCCGTCGAGGTCGGGGCGCGGCGTCCGCGGGCTGTACTCCTCCACGTCGTCGGCGTCGGAGGGGACGTCCGGGGGCGCCAGCCCCTCCTCGACCAGGTTCTTCGGGGCGTCGTCGTCGGGCGCGACCAGGCCTGCGTCGCGCCAGGAGTCGGTGCCGGGGACCGTGCTCATGGTGAGCTCCTCTCGTCTCTCCCCATCGTCACCCGACGCGGCGCGACCCGCCAGCCCGTCCCGCGGGCAGGACCGCCCAGGTGACGTGCGGCCACCCGCCGAGCGCGCGCCGCACGCCCCTGCCGGGCTCGCCGTCGTCGCCGGTCCCGGCGAGGAGGTCGGCGACGCGCAGCCGGTGCATCGTCCCGGTCGACGGCTCGTACACCGAGCACCACCGGCCGCCGAACGGCACGGCGGCCTCCTTCTGCGGCTCCGCAGGAGCGCTCACGCCCGCGAGCAGCACGACGTGGCGCGGCACGGCCGTCGACCACCCCGTCCCGAGGTCCCCGCCCGCGTACAGCGGGACGGGGACGCCCGCGGCGGCCGAGCGCAGCGCGCTCGCGAGCACGCGGTCCGCGGTGCCGTGGCCCGCCACGATGCGGTGGGTGTACCGCACGTCGGCGTAGCGGGCGTCACGTGCGGCTGTCCAGGGCGGCGTGCCGAGCCCGGTGGGCCACGGAAGAGGGCCCAGCGCGGCGTGCGCCGTGCGCGCCTGGAGGAGGCGCTGGAGCGCCGCGAACCTGCCCGACGACGTCTCGAGCTCTCGGGCGGTCGCCTCGGCCTCTCCCGCGGTCACCACGTGCGCGCTCTCCCCCCGGGACACGTCGGTGCCCGCGACGAGCCACAGCCCGACCACGGGGTCGCCCGCCGCGGCGAGGACCGCGAGCACTGCCGAGCCGCACGTCGTGCCGTCGAGCTGGACCGCCCGGGCGCTGCCGAGCACGAGCGGCTCGCCGAAGCGCGCGTCAGGGCCCGCAGGGAACGAGACGTGTCCCGGCGCACCGTCCCCCTGCGACGGGCCGGACGCGGCCCGGTGCAGCGGGTCGAGCACGTGCGCCCGCTCCCACGGCCGGAGCGTCGCGAGGGCGTCGACCAGGCGGTCGGCGACCTGCTCGGGGTGCCCCGCGCGGCGGACGAGCCGACGAACCAGGGACGCGGCGCCGTCGGGCCCCGGGACGACGTAGCGGCCCGACGGCGGCACGGGCGGCAACGGCCCCCGCCCCGCTCCCACCGCACGCAGGACCCGGGTCAGCTGGAGGTCGGCGAGGATCATCCCGACAGCCTGCCATCCCCTCCCCCCGGACGACGACCCGCCCTCACAGCAGGCTCACGACCGCGCTCGCCGCACCGAGGAACCCGAGGGCTCCCACGAGCGACGCGACCCGCACGAGGAAGCCCCAGGAGTGCAGCCGGCCGTCGCGCGGGAGACCACCCGACGGCGGCCGCAGGACCGCCGGCACGAGGGTCGCGACCGCGAGCACCCCCGCGAGCACGCACAGGACGGGCTGCCCCACCCGCAGGTTCACGGCAGCGAGCAGGACCGACCCGATCACGACCCCCAGGACCGTGCGCTGCCACGCGAGCGCGGTGCGCTCGGGCTGCAGGCCAGGGTCGCGGGCCGGACGCGTCACGCCCGCCAGACCTCCGTGACCGCGTACCCGGCCACGAGCAGCGCGAGGACGAGCACGCCCGCGACGAGCACCGGCAGGCCCGTCGGTGCGGGCAACGGCTCGCCCCGCCGCATGGCCCGCTCGTTGCGCTGCCACGCGAGCAGTGCGTAGGCCGCGAAGCCCGCCCCCGCGAGGCACGCGACCGCGGCGATCACGTCGACGAAGCCGGACATGCTCGCGAGCGACGCGAACGACGTGAGGGCGACACCACCCGCCACCAGACCGAGCCCCGTCCGCACCCAGGCCAGCGCGGTGCGCTCGTTGGCCAGGCTGAAGCGGATGTCGGGCTCCTCGCCCACGCCGTACACCGAGCGCGGACGACGGTCGTCGGCCGGTGGCGCCCCGTGGCTGCGCGTCGCCGCGTCGTCCGAGGGCTCCCCCGCCTGCGCCGACATCTCAGCTCAGGCGGTCGAGGATCAGGGCCGGGGTCTCGACGACCGTGCCCGGGTCCGCGACGCCCCACGCCCCGTCGAGAGCCTCGACCGCGCGGTCGAAACGCTCGGGGGTGTCCGTGTGGAGGGTCAGCAGGTGCTGGCCCTTGGTCACGACGTCACCGGGCTTGGCGTGGATCTCGACGCCCGCGCCCGCCTGCACCGGGTCCTCCTTGCGGGCGCGGCCCGCCCCGAGGCGCCAGGCCGCGACGCCCACGCCGAACGCGTCGAGGTGCGAGAGCACGCCGTCGCGGTCCGCGACCACGTGCTCCTTCTCGCGCGCGACGGGCAGCGGCGCGCGGGCGTCGCCGCCCTGCTCCGCGATCATCTCGCGCCACTTGTCCATGGCCCGGCCGTTGGACAGCGCGTGCCGCACCTCGTCCTCGGGAACGGGCTTCCCCGCAGCGGAGAGCATCTCGACCGCGAGCGCGACCGTGAGGTCCACGACGTCGCGCGGGCCACCGCCCGAGAGCACCTCGAGGGTCTCGCGGACCTCGAGCGCGTTGCCCGCCGTGAGACCGAGCGGCGTCGACATGTCGGTCAGCAGCGCGACCGTGCGCACGCCCGCGTCGGTACCCAGGTCCACCATGGTGCGCGCGAGCTCGCGCGCCTGGTCGAGGTCCTTCATGAACGCCCCGGAGCCGACCTTGACGTCCAGGACCAGGGCACCCGTGCCCTCGGCGATCTTCTTGCTCATGATCGACGACGCGATGAGCGGGATCGCCTCGACCGTCGCCGTGACGTCGCGCAGCGCGTAGAGCTTGCGGTCCGCGGGCGCCAGGCCCGAGCCCGCCTGGCAGATGACCGCGCCCACGTGCTCGAGCTGGCGCATCATCTGCTCGTTGGTCAGCGCCGCACGCCAGCCCGGGATCGACTCGAGCTTGTCGAGCGTGCCGCCCGTGTGCCCCAGACCGCGCCCCGAGAGCTGCGGCACGGCCACGCCGAAGACCGCGACGAGCGGTGCGAGCGGCAGCGTGATCTTGTCGCCCACGCCACCGGTCGAGTGCTTGTCCGCGGTGGGCCGCGAGAGTGCCGAGAAGTTCATGCGCTCGCCCGACGCGATCATCGCGGCCGTCCAGCGGCCGATCTCCGTGCGGTCCATGCCGTTGAGCAGGATCGCCATGTTGAGCGCGGCCATCTGCTCCTCGGCCACGACGCCACGGGTGTAGGCGTCGATGACCCAGTCGATCTGCTCGGCCGACAACCGGCCCTTGTCCCGCTTGGTGCGGATGACGTCGACCGCGTCGAACGACTCGGTCGCCTTGTCGGGCAGCGCGCCCGAGGCGCCCGCCGGGATGCTCTTCGTGCTCATGCTCGCTCCACCAGATCCTCGGGCCCGAAAGCGTCGGGCAGCACTTCGCTCATGGGCTTGATGCCACGGGTCGTCTCGACGAGCAGCGTGGGACCGCCGTGCTCCCACAAGAGCTGGCGGCACCGACCGCACGGCATGAGCCTGTTGCCGTGACCGTCGACGCACGCGAACGCCACGAGGCGACCGCCCCCGCTCCCGATCAGGTCGCTCACGAGCGAGCACTCGGCGCACAGCGTGACGCCGTACGCCGCGTTCTCGATGTTCGCGCCCGTGACCAGGCGGCCGTCGTCGACGAACGCGGCCGCACCGACCTTGAAGGACGAGTACGGCGCGTAGGCCTTCTCCATGGCAGCCCGAGCGGCGACGCGCAGGGTCTCCCAGTCGAAGCGGTCCCCTGCGTCGACGTCCGTGGCGCTGTTCTCGCTCACGTCGTCATCCCTTCACGTACGGCTGGCCCGCGGCCGCAGGACCACGGACGCGGCCGACGAGTCCCGCCACCGCGAAGATCGTGACGACGTACGGCAGCATCAGCATGAACTGGTTGGGGATCGGCGTCTCGAGGACCCCGAGCACCTGCTGGAGCTTGTCGGCGAAGCCGAAGAGCAGCGCGGCACCGAGAGCGCCCCAGGGGCTCCATCGACCCAGGATCATCGCGGCGAGCGCGATGTACCCCTTGCCGGCCGTCATCTCCTGACCGAAGGCACCGACCGAGCCGATCGTGAAGAACGCGCCTCCCAGGCCCGCGACCATCGACCCGAGCAGGACGTTCCCCCAGCGCGTGCGGTTCACGTCGATGCCGACCGTGTCCGCGGCCTGCGGGTACTCGCCCACGGAACGGACCCGCAGGCCCCACCGGGTGCGGAACAGCGCGATGCTGATGACGATCACCGCGACGTACAGCAGGTAGACGATGATCGACTGGCGGAACAGCACCGGCCCGATGACCGGGATCTCGGACAGCAGCGGGATCGGGATCGTCGGCAGGCGCGGCGGGGAGTTGAGCGTGGCCGCGTCGTTCTTGAGCACCGAGCTGAACAGGAAGCTCGTCAGACCGACCGCGAACACGTTGAGCACCACACCGACGATGATCTGGTTCACGTGGTACTTCACGGTGAACAGCGCGAGCATCGCACCGATCAGCAGACCGGCGAGCGGGGCGGCCACGAGCCCGACGTAGGCGTTGCCCACGACCGAGGCGAGCACCGCTGCGCCGAAGGCGCCCGTCAGGAGCTGCCCCTCGATCGCGATGTTCACGACACCGGCCCGCTCGTTGAGCAGACCGCCGAGAGCACCGAACGCGAGCGGGACCGCGAGGAGCAGGGACCCCTGGAGGAGGCTCACGATCGACGTGCTCTTGTCCGCGACGGCCCAGACCAGGAACGTCAGGACCCACAGCACGCCGAAGACCGCGAGCACCCAGCGACCGACCGGGCGGTCCGCGCGGACCCGGACGTAGGCGTAGCCCGCGAGCAGGAGGCACAGGACCGAGAGCACGATCGCGGTCGCCCGGGTCGGCACGGCCACCGGGTCGAACTGGAGCAGGTCGGCGCCCGTCGAGACACCGAACGTCGTGACCGAACCCGCCGGCCCCAGGAGGCCGAAGAGGACGAACGAGAGGAGCCCGAAGACGCCCAGCGTGATGGGGAGCTTCCAGCTGCGGGCCGCGGTGACGGCGGCGACCTGGGTAGCGGGTGCAGCGACGGCGCTCATGCGCTGACTCCCTTCATGACGACGGGGTTCGGGGCGGGCAGACGGAAGATCGCCCGCACGAGCGGCGGCGCCGCGATGAAGAGCACGACGAGCGACTGGATGACCAGGACGATGTTGATCGAGGTCCCGGTCGAGGCCTCCATCGCACGCCCACCCACGTTGAGCCCTGCGTACAGCAGACCGGCGAAGAAGATGCCGAGCGGCTTGGACCGCCCCAGGAGCGCGACCGTGATCGCGTCGAACCCGATCGATCCCGCGATACCACCCGTGAGGGCCTTCTCGGTACCGAGGATCTGCACGGCACCCGCCAGCCCGGCCAGGGCACCGGAGACGACCATGACGAGGACGAACGACGACGCGACGCCCATGCCCGCGGTCCGCGCGGCCTGCTGGTTCGAGCCGACGGCACGGAAGCGGAAGCCCCAGGTCGAGCGCGTCATGAGCCACCACACGAAGACAGCGGCGAGGATAGCGACAAGGAAGCCCGCGTTGAGGCGGAACTGGTCACCGAGGAGCAGCGGGAGCTGCGCGGTGTCCTTGACCCCGGGGCTCTTGGGCTGGTTGGAACCAGGCCGCGTGAAGGCGTTGGTCGTGAGGAACCACGCCACGAGGTAGAGCGCGACGTAGTTCAGCATGATCGTCACGATCACCTCGTGCGCGCCGGTGCGCGCCTTGAGGAAGCCCGCGATGCCTGCCCAGAAGCCACCGGCGAGGACGCCGCCCAGGAGGGCGAGGAGCAGGTGCAGCACGGGCGGGAGGTTCCACGCGAAGCCGACGTAGCCGCCGATCGCGGCCCCCATGAGGACCTGGCCCTGGGCACCGATGTTGAACAGCCCGGCGCGGAACCCGACGGCCACGCCGAGCGCAGCGATGATGAGCGGGGTCGAGACCGTCATGGTCTCGGTGAGCGACCGGATGCCGCGCGCGAACGTCGGGGCGTCGTAGTTGTACACCGCTCCGCGGAACATGGCCGCGTAGGCCTCGCTCACGGCGGTCCAGGCCGCACTGAAGAAGTCGGCCGGCCTGGCGAAGAAGTAGCTCGCGGCGGCGGTCACGTCGGGGTCCGTGACGATGATCAGGAGCCCGCCGATGACCAGTGCCAGGACGAACGCCAGGACGGTCACGCCGAACGGGCCGGTCGTGATCTCGCGGAAGGTCGCGGCCCAGCGAGCGGAGTCGGAGCCCGCGGGCTGAGGCTTCGCCGCGCCGGCCTGCTCCGGCGCCGGCTCTCCCGTCGGTGGCGGGGCGGGCTGCTGGTCGGTCACTGGGTTGCTCCCGTCGTGTCGGTCTGGTCGTGCACCTGTGCGATGGCCTCGTCGTGCGGGACGCCGGCCATCATGAGTCCGAGCACCTCTCGCGACGTCGTCGGCGGCACCACGCCGACGATCCCTCCCCGGTACATCACGGCGATGCGGTCGGCGAGCTCGACGACCTCGTCGAGCTCGGTCGACACGATGATCACGGGCGTGCCGTTGTCGCGCTCCTGCACGATGCGCCGGTGCAGGAACTCGATCGAGCCCACGTCGACGCCTCGCGTCGGCTGGCTCGCGATGAACAGCTTGAGCGGCCTCGACAGCTCGCGCGCCAGCACGACCTTCTGCTGGTTGCCGCCCGAGAGCCGACCGACCTCCTGGCCAGGGCCCTGGGTACGGATGTCGAACTCCGTGATGCGCTGCTCGGCGTTGCGGCGGATCGCCCCCAGGTCGAGCCCGATGCCCTTGGCGTAGGGCGGCTTGTCGTAGAGGTCGAGCACGAGGTTCTCGGCGACCGAGAAGTCGAGCACGAGCCCGTCGACCTTGCGGTCCTCGGGGACGAAGCCGATCCCGGCCTCGAGCGTCGCGTCAGGTGTCAGGCCGCGCAGCTCCCGCCCGTCCAGGGAGATCGACCCCTCCGCGGAGGGCAGCAGCCCGAGGATGGCCTCCGTGAGCTCGGTCTGCCCGTTGCCCTGCACGCCGGCGACGGCGAGGATCTCGCCCTGCGCGACGGTGAACGACACACGGTCCACGACGGCCTGGCCGTTCGGCGCGAGGACCGTGAGGTCGGTGACGACGAACGTCTCCTCGCCGCGCTGGGGCGGGGCCTTGTCGAGGCCGAGGGAGACGGCACGTCCCACCATGAGCGAGGCGAGCTCGCTCTCGGAGGCGGTCGGCTCCGCGCTGCCGACGACGGCTCCCCGGCGGATGACCGTGATGATGTCGGCGACGGCCTTGACCTCGCGCAGCTTGTGCGTGATGAACACGATCGAGGTGCCGGACTCGCGCAGCTGGCGCATGATCTCGATCAGCTCGTCGGTCTCCTGCGGCGTGAGCACCGCGGTGGGCTCGTCGAGGATGAGGACCTTCGCCTCGCGGGCGAGCGCCTTGACGATCTCGACGCGCTACTGCACGCCGACGGGGAGGTCCTCGACGACGGCGTCCGGGTCGAGCCCGAACCCGAACCGGGCGGACAGCTCGCGCACGCGCTTGCGGGCCGCCTCCAGGTCCAGGAACCCTCCGGCCCTGGTGTCCTCGTGGCCCAGCATGACGTTCTCGGCGACGGTGAAGACGGGCACCAGCATGAAGTGCTGGTGCACCATCCCGATCCCGGCTGCCAGGGCGTCGCCCGGACCGCGGAAGGTGCGCTCGACGTCGTCGAGCAGGATCTCGCCCGAGTCGGCCTGGTAGAGGCCGAACAGCACGTTCATCAACGTGCTCTTGCCCGCGCCGTTCTCCCCGAGCAGGGCGTGGATCTGCCCCGGTTCGATGACGAGGTCGATGTGGTCGTTGGCGACGAGCGGTCCGAACGACTTGGTGATTCCGCGGAGCTCCAGCTTCACGTACGGTCTCCTTCGATGCACAGGCAGCCTTGCCTGCGACGGTAGCCCAAGACTGGTCGAGCCGGCCCGGCGAGGTGCCGGGCCGGCTCGACCACGATGTACTGCGTCAGGTCACGGCGAGCTCGGGGACTCCACGACGATCGTGCCGTCGATGATGTCCTGGCGGAGCTGGTCGATCTCGTCCTTGAGCTCCTGAGGAACCTGCGACTCGAAGTCGTGGTACGGCGCGATGTCCACGCCACCGTTCTCGAGCGTGCCCACGTAGGGCTCGTTGGAGAACTCGTCCTCGGAGGCTGCGGTGATGACGTCCTCGACGCCGGCACCGATCTCCTTGAGCACGGAGGTCAGGATCAGGTCTCCGCTGTCGGGGTTGGTCTCGAAGCCGTCGGCGTCGACCCAGATGACCGACACGCCGGTCGCGTCCTTGGCGGCGGCGAGCGTGCCGACGCCGACCGGGCCGGCGACGGGCATGATGATGTCCGCGCCCTGGTCGATGAAGGTCTGGCTCAGCTGCTGCCCCTGGGACTGGTCCTCGAAGCCGCCCGCGAACGAGCCGTCCTGGGTCTCCTTGTTCCAGCCGAGCGTCTTGACGTCGGTGCCGTGCGTCTCGTTGTAGTTCGCGACGCCGTCGACGAAGCCGTCCATGAAGATCGTCACGGACGGGACCTCGAGGCCGCCGTAGGTCGCGACGGTGCCGGTCTTGCTCATGCCCGCGGCGAGGTAGCCCGCGAGGAACGAGGCCTGGGCGGTGTCGAAGCTGATGGGCTTGACGTTGTCGAGCTCGATCGGGTTGCCGTCAGCGTCCTGCGCCGTCGAGTCGACGATCGCGAAGTCGACGTCCGGGTTGGCCTGGGCGGCGTCGCCCGTGGCCGTCGCGAGGAGGAAGCCGACCGTCACGATGACGTTGCAGCTCTCCGAGATCAGGTTGTCGATGTTCGGAGCGAAGTTCGACTCCTCCTTCGACTCGGCCGTGGCGGTCTGGATGCCCAGGTTCTCCTCGGCAGCCATGAGGCCGCTGAAGCCCGACTCGTTGAAGGACTTGTCGTCGAAGCCGCCCGCGTCGGACACCATGCACGCCTTGAAGCTCGACTTCGAGCCCCCGGCCGTGCCCGAGTCGCCGCCCTCCTCGGGTGCGCTCCCACATGCAGCCAGCGCCAGCGCGGCGACGGCCGCGAGCGCTGTCATCTGCGTTGCTCTCTTCACCTTGAGCTCCTGTCGATCTCGTCGATGGCCCCCGGGAGAAAACCGGGACCTGCCCGCGCGTCGTTGCACGGGTAGGTCACGGGGTCCGTCGGCCTGTATGGATCGAACACTAGCCACGTCCGGGGACGTCGGACGTTACTTGCGGGTAACGCGGACGCTTCGTTATGGAAGCGTCATCTGACGTCTCAGCCGTGACCGCTACCGTTCCAGCGATCGGACACTTGGTTGCACAGGGCAACAGTTCGCGGGTCCAGCCCAGGCAGGCTCGTCAGCCCAGCGCGACGCGCGCGAGCAGGCGGACGCCCGCCCCGATCGCGGTCTCGTCGACCCGCAGGTCCCCTTGATGGATGTCGTACGACCGACCGCCCGGAGTCCGGGTACCCAGCCGAGCCATCGCACCGGGCACCTTGGTCAGGTACCAGGCGAAGTCCTCGCCGCCGAGCGACTGCTCCGTGAGCAGCACCGAGGCCGGCCCCAGCACGTCGCGCGCCGCGGCCTCGAGCGAGGCCGTGCAGTCCTCGGCGTTCTCGACCGGCGGCACCCCGCGGGTGTGGTTGACCGTGACCTCGACCTCGTAGGGCGCGACGACCTGCTCGACCGCGTCGTGCAGCACCTGCCCCGCGAACTCCCACGCACGCACGTCGAGGCAGCGCAGCGTCCCACGGACCGTCCCGGTGCTCGGGATCGCGTTGTGCGCCGACCCGGCGTGCACCGCGCCCCACGTCAGGTTGACCCCTGAGCGCGGGTCGAGACGCCGTCCGAGCACCGCGGGGACCTGCGTGATGACCTGCCCGAGCGCGTACACCACGTCGCCCGTCAGGTGCGGGCGAGACGTGTGACCGCCCGGCGAGGTGATGGTCACGGAGACCTCGTCGGACGCCGAGGTGATGGGACCGATGCGCGTCCCGATCTGCCCCGCGTCGACCTTGGGGTCGCAGTGGACCGCGTAGATCTCCTCGATCCCGTCGAGCCCACCCGCCGCGATCACGTCGAGCGAGCCGCCGGGCTGGACCTCCTCCGCGGGCTGGAAGACGAGCCGGACCGGACGGGACAGCTCGCCTCTCTCGGCGAGCGCGGCCAGGACGAGCCCGGCGCCCAGCACGACCGTGGCGTGCACGTCGTGCCCGCACGCGTGCGCCACCCCCGGGGTCGTCGAGGCCCAGGGAAGCTCGCACCGGTCCTGGACCGGGAGCGCGTCGATGTCGGCGCGCAGCGCGACCCGCCCGGCCGCACCGCCGTCGGGCCCGTCGGCGCCGCCGATGTCGCACACGAGGCCGGTGCCGGGCAGGAGCCTGGGCTCGAGACCCGCCGCGCGCAGCCGGTCGGCGATCAGTGCCGTGGTGCGGGTCTCGGCGCGCGAGACCTCGGGGTGGGCGTGGATGTCACGCCGGATCGCGACGAGCTCGTCCGCGAAGGCCGCCGCCAGGTCGACGACCGTGTCACCGAGCGCCGTGCGCACCGGCACGTGCGCCGACGCAGGAGACCTGGCCCCCGTCCGGGCGCGGTCCGACGGGGTGCTGCTCTCGGTGCTCTCCTCAGGACTGCTCACCAGCCGAGACTATCCCCGGCCCCGTCGACGCGGGCGCTCGTGCCACGCACCGGGACGGCGCGAGACCTGCGGGCGTGAGCGGCGCCGTCGGGCCGTTGCCCTGCCCGACGGCGTCGCGCGCCACGGGCCTCCGCGGCGCCCCCGCGCGTCGCGCTAGAGGAGCTCGTCCAGACCGCGTTCGCGCACGAGGTCGACCATGGCCTTGACCTGCTGCGCGCGGGCACGCGTGGTGACCAGGAGCGCGTCGGGCGTGTCGACGACCACGACGTCGTCGAGCCCGAGGATCGTCACGACGCGGTCGCTCGCCGGGACGACGACCGACCCGGCGCTCTCGCGGCGCACGACGCGGTCGGTGTCGCCGAGCACCTTGGAGCCCGACTCGTCGGCCGAGGGCAGCAGCACGGCCAGCGAGTTGAAGTCGCCGATGTCGTCCCACCCGAAGTTCCCCGGGACGACCGCGACCCCGCCCACGGCCGCGACCGGCTCGGCGACCGCATGGTCGATCGCGATCTTCTCCAGCCCGGGCCAGACCTCCGCCAGGACCCGGTCACGGTCCGGCGTGTCCCACGCCGCGGCCACGGTGCGCAGCCCGTCGTGCAGCTCGGGGCGCTGGTCCGCGAGATGCCCGAGCAGCACCGACGTGCGCGTGATGAACATGCCCGCGTTCCAGCGGTACTCCCCCGACCGGACGTAGCGCTGGGCCGTCACCGCGTCCGGCTTCTCCGTGAACCCCTGCGCGTGCAGCGCCGTGGGCGCACCGGCCAGGTCCAGGGAGGCGCCGCTGCGGACGTAGCCGAAGGCCGTCGACGGGCGCGACGCCGCGATCCCGACCGTGACGACGTGGCCCGCCCGGGCCGCTTCGACACCCTCGCGGACCGCCTGCTCGAACGCGGCCTGCCCCGTGATGACCTGGTCCGCCGCGAACGAGCCGATCACCACGTCGCCGTGGCGGTGCTCGAGCACCGCCGCGGCCAGCCCGATCGCCGCCATCGAGTCGCGGGGCGAGGGCTCGGCGAGCACGGCGTCGTCGCGCAGGCCCGGGAGCTGGGTGCGCGCCGAGGCGACGTGCTGACGACCGGTCACGAGGACGATGCCGTCCTGGCCGGCGAGGGGCGCGAGCCGGTCGACCGTGGCCTGCAGCAGCGACCGCCCGGCACCCGTCAGGTCGAGCAGGAACTTCGGGTTGCCACGGCGCGAGAGCGGCCAGAGCCGCGTCCCCGCACCCCCTGCGGGGATCACGGCGTAGAAGCCGGGGATCACCGGGGTCGCCGGGGCGGACCCGTCCGGCGACGAGTCAGGGCTGGGCGCAGGAACGGGGAGCGTCGACATCCTCGAAGCATAATGACCGCCGCGTGGCCGTGGGCCCGCGAACGCCCGGAGGACGCCCCGTGGATGGGGGTCCACGAGGCCCCGGGAACAGTGTGGAATGGGTCACAAACAGGGGTGCCCGGGCCGCTGGGAACGTGCCACGGTCCGCACCACGATGCCGGTATCACTATGGTGGAACCCCAGAGACGGATATCGGCGGACTCCGGCGAGCCCTGGATCTGCCGCTCCCACCGACTCGCCAGAGCCTCGGCGCGGAGCGGTCGTGAACGGCCACCGGCGGACGACGTCGTCCAGCTCGATATCTCACCCCTGAACTCGCCACAGGAGGCCCCTAAGTGCCCAGTGCACCTGCTGGCACGCTGTACCGCGGCCGTGAAGGCATGTGGTCGTGGGTCGCGCATCGCGTGACCGGCGTGCTCATCTTCTTCTTCCTCCTCGTGCACGTGCTGGACACAGCGCTTGTACGAGTCTCGCCCGAGGCGTACGACGCCGTGATCGGCACCTACAAGACCGTGATCATGGGACTCGGAGAGGCCGGCCTCGTGGCCGCCATCGTGTTCCACGCCTTCAACGGTGTCCGGATCATCCTCGTCGACTTCTGGGCCAAGGGGCCCAAGTACCAGCGCACCATGCTCTGGGTCGTCGTCGGCCTGTTCGCGGTGACGATGGCGGGCTTCCTGCCCCGCCACCTCATGAACGTCTTCGGAGGTGGGCACTGATGAGCACCACGAGCACCAGCTCTCCCCTCGCGGCCCCCCGCGACCCGTACAAGCGGCAGAAGTCCACGCGCTCGAACTACGAGCTGTACAGCTGGATCTTCATGCGAGCCTCGGGCGTCGTGCTGATCGTCCTGATCTTCGCGCACCTGTTCGTCAACCTCATGGTCGGCGAAGGCGTCCACGCGATCGACTTCGGCTTCGTCGCCGGCAAGTGGGCCTCACCGTTCTGGCAGATCTGGGACCTGCTGATGCTGTGGCTCGCGATGCTCCACGGGACCAACGGCGTACGCACGATCATCAACGACTACGCGCAGCGCGACGGCACGCGCCTCGTGCTCAAGCTCGCGCTGTACCTCGCGTTCGTGGTCGTCACCGTGCTCGGCACCCTCGTGATCTTCACGTTCGACCCGTGCCCGCCGAACGCCCTGGACTACCAGCTCCCGTCGTTCTGCACCGCCTGACGGACTCGCCCGGCGGCGTTCCCCCAGCCGTCGCCTGACGCCCCGTCCCCCCTTCCCACTCGTCACAGGAGGCATCGACACCGATGCAAACCCATCAGTACGACGTCGTCATCGTCGGAGCAGGCGGCGCCGGCATGCGCGCGGCACTGGAGTCGTCCGGCAAGGTCCGCACGGCGGTCATCTCGAAGCTCTACCCCACCCGGTCCCACACCGGCGCGGCGCAGGGCGGCATGTGCGCCGCCCTCGCGAACGTCGAGGAGGACAACTGGGAGTGGCACACGTTCGACACGGTCAAGGGTGGCGACTACCTCGTCGACCAGGACGCCGCGGAGATCATGGCCAAGGAGGCCATCGACGCGGTCCTCGACCTCGAGCGCATGGGTCTGCCGTTCAACCGCACGCCCGAGGGCAGGATCGACCAGCGCCGCTTCGGCGGGCACACGCGCAACCACGGCGAGGCCGCGGTCCGCCGCTCGTGCTACGCCGCGGACCGTACGGGTCACATGATCCTCCAGACGCTCTACCAGAACTGCGTCAAGCAGAACGTCGAGTTCTTCAACGAGTTCTACGTCCTGGACCTCATCACCGACCACGACCTCGCGGCCGAGGACGTGCCCGACGGCGAGCAGGTCAACGCGACGGGCGTCGTCGCCTACGACCTCGCCACGGGCGAGATCCACGTCTTCCAGGCCAAGGCGATCATCTTCGCCACAGGCGGCGCGGGCAAGATCTTCAAGACGACGTCGAACGCGCACACCCTCACCGGTGACGGCATGGCGCTCGCCTACCGCCGCGGCCTGCCGCTCGAGGACATGGAGTTCTTCCAGTTCCACCCGACAGGCCTCGCGGGGCTCGGCATCCTCCTGTCGGAGGCTGCCCGCGGCGAGGGCGGCATCCTGCGCAACGGCGAGGGAGAGCGCTTCATGGAGCGCTACGCCCCCACCATCAAGGACCTCGCGCCGCGTGACATCGTCGCCCGCTCGATGGCGAACGAGGTCCGCGAGGGGCGCGGCGCCGGGCCGAACAAGGACTACGTCCTGCTCGACCTCACCCACCTCGAGCCCGCGCACATCGACGCCAAGCTGCCGGACATCACGGAGTTCGCGCGCACCTACCTCGGCATCGAGCCCTACACCGAGCCGGTCCCGGTGTACCCCACGGCGCACTACGCCATGGGCGGCATCCCGACCAACGTCGGCGGCGAGGTGCTGCGCGACGGCCACAACGTCGTCCGCGGGCTCTACGCGGCCGGCGAGGTCGCGTGCGTCTCGGTCCACGGGTCCAACCGCCTGGGCACCAACTCGCTCCTCGACATCAACGTGTTCGGCAAGCGCGCCGGCCGCGAGGCCGCGAAGTACGCCGCGACCGCCGAGTACCGCGAGCTCCCCGAGAACCCCGCGGCCGCGGTGATCGCGCAGCTCGACGAGATGCGCAACCGCCCCGACGGCGAGCGTGTGGCCGACGTCCGCAAGGCTCTCCAGGAGACCATGGACGCCAACGCCCAGGTGTTCCGCACGGGCGAGTCGCTCGACCAGGCGCTCTCGGACATCCGCACCCTCCAGGACCGCTACCGCAACGTCTCGGTCCAGGACAAGGGGCGCCTGTTCAACACGGACCTCCTCGAGGCCATCGAGCTGGGCTTCCTGCTCGACATCGCCGAGGTCACGGTCATCGCCGCGATCAACCGCAAGGAGTCGCGCGGCGGTCACTACCGTGAGGACTACCCGGACCGCGACGACGCCAACTACATGCTCCACACGATGGCCTACCGTCGCCCCACCTCCGCCGGCGACACCGCCGACGGTCACGTCGACGGCTACTTCGACCACGTCGAGGAGTTCGATTCCTACAAGATCGTGCTGGGTTCCAAGCCCGTCACCCAGACCCGGTACGAGCCCATGGAGCGTAAGTACTGATGACTGCCACACTCGAAGCCCCCGCCGGTTCTGAGAAGACCGAGGTCGGCGCCGTGCCCTCCTTCGAGGTCACGATCAAGCTCCGCCGCTACAACCCCGAGTCCGAGCACGGGGACGACGCGTACTGGGAGGAGTACACGGTCCTGGCCCACGGCACGGACCGCGTGCTCGATGCCCTGCACAAGATCAAGTGGGAGCACGACGGCTCGCTGACCTTCCGTCGCTCGTGCGCGCACGGGATCTGCGGCTCGGACGCGATGCGGATCAACGGCCGCAACCGCCTGGCCTGCAAGACGCTGCTCAAGGACGTCAACCCGGACAAGCCGATCACCGTCGAGCCCATCAAGGGTCTGCCGGTCATCAAGGACCTGGTCGTCGACATGGAGCCGTTCTTCGCCTCCTACCGTGAGATCATGCCGTTCCTCATCACCTCGGGGAACGAGCCCAGCAAGGAGCGCCTGCAGTCGGCCGAGCAGCGCGAGCGGTTCGACGACACGACCAAGTGCATCCTGTGCGCCGCGTGCACCTCGTCGTGCCCCGTGTTCTGGACCGACGGGCAGTACTTCGGCCCCGCGGCGATCGTCAACGCGCACCGCTTCATCTTCGACTCGCGTGACGAGGGAGCGACGCAGCGTCTGGAGATCCTCAACGACAAGGAGGGTGTGTGGCGCTGCCGCACGACCTTCAACTGCACCGAGGCGTGCCCTCGTGGCATCGAGGTCACCAAGGCGATCCAGGAGGTCAAGCGCGCGATGATCACCCGCGCGTTCTGACCCCCTTCCCGCACTGCCCGACGGCGGTCCCCGGCCTCGGCCGGTGGGCCGCCGTCGGCGTCTCGTGGCTCAGATCTTGACGGACACCCTGGGCTCGCGGCCCCGGCGGACACCGCGCACCACGGGGCTCCAGGGGTAGCCGTACCCGGCGCCTCGGCGGACGCGGGCCTCGAGCCGTGCGTCCTGCTCCGCCTCGGCCTGCTCGCGCAGCTCGTCCGCGGTCGGCTGCGCGGGCGGGTCCGCGATCCACGCCGCGACGATGAGCAGGATCCGGGTGACGAAGTTCGCCAGCAGGAGGATCGTCACGAACGTCGCGAACGAGCCCAGCAACGCGTTGCGCGACGAGCTCCCGACGATGATGCTCGTCCCGAGGTAGCGCAGCACGCCGAAGGCCGTGGCGGCCACCACGGCGCCGATGTACAGGTCCTTGCGTGGTGGCTGTACGCCCGCGACGAAGCGGATGATGAGCAGCACCACGATCGCGTCGAAGACGAGCCCGACGAGGAGGCCGACCACCGGCACCATGACTCCCGCCAGGACACCGTCGCCGAAGATCGTCGCCCCGAGGGTCTGGACGACGACGGTCGCGGCCGCGGAGATCACCACGCTGATCCCGAGCACGGCGAACCCGCCCAGCTCCCGCAGCTTGGACAGCACCGGGTTCTGACCGACGTTCGTGAGCGAGAACATCGCTCGGGTCGAGGTGCGCAGGGCCGCCATGAAGGAGATCGCGCTGAAGAGCAGCACGAACACCGCGATGATGCTCGACAGGTCGAAGCCACGCTCGAGGATCAGCTGGTCGGGCGAGATGATCCCGCCGCTGCCGTCCCCGGTGTCGATGAGCCCCGGGATCGCCTTGTCGATCTGCGCGAAGATCTCGTCGCGCAGCTCCTCCCGGTTGCCCAGGAAGGCCATGAAGGCCGTGTAGAAGATCGTCAGCCCGGCGAACAGGGAGAACAGCGCCGAGTAGGCCATGCCACCGCACAGGAGCGCCCCGCGCTGGACCCCGTACTGCGCGAGCGCACGAGCCGGTCGGGTCGTCTTCCACCAGGCCTGGATCGCCCTGGCGCGGCCGGTCAGGCGGGCGAGCAGGGTGTCGTGCGTGTCAGGGGCGTCGGGGGCGTCCGGGCCCCTGCCGCCGGGCATGGAGCCGGTCGCGGTGCGGGGCGTGCGGACGTGCGACGTGCTGGTCTTCTGTGCGTCGGAGGAGGGGCCGTCACGGCCCGGACGTGCGGTCCCGGCCCTGCGGACGGGCGCCGGGGTGGTTGCCTGGGTCATCGCCCGAGCCTAGAAGAGGACGGCCCGGCTCACCCGTCCGACGACGCGGTGAGCTCGAACCTGCGGGCCGGTCGCCACACACCGTCGTCGCCGTGCTCGTAGAGGTGGATACCCGTGACGTCGAACGCCGCTTCGAACCCCGCCATCTCGTCGAACGCGAGGTCCAGCGCCTCGTCGTCGACCTCGTGAGCGACGGTGACGTGCGGGTGGTAGTTGAAGCGCAGCTCCTGGTCGAGGATGCCCGTCCGTACCGCCCCCTCGAGCCCCTCGCACTCCGCGATGCCCTGCGCCACGATCACGAACACCACGGGCGAGACGGGACGGAACGTCCCCGACCCCCGCAGGATGACCCGGAAGGGGGCCGCCTGCGCAGCGACCCCTTCCAGGTGCGCGTACACCTCGCCGAGGTCGGACTCGTCCACGACGGTCGGCCCGAGCAGCGTGATGTGCGGAGGGATGTCTCCCGCGAACGGGTCGCCGAACGCAGCCCGCGCCTCCTGGAGCGCGGTGCCGTAGGGCTCGGGGATCTCGATCGCGATACCGATCCGCACCTGGTGCGGACCCCGCTCCGGGAGGTTCATCAGCGCGTCCGACGAGCGGGCAGCAGACCGACCCGGTCGTAGATCCGGTCGAGGGTGTCCTGGGCCAGGCCACGAGCGCGCTCGGCGCCGCGTGCCAGGACCGCGTCGAGCTCTGCCGGGTCCGACAGGTACTCGTTCGCCCGCGCCTGGAACGGGGTCAGGAAGTCGACCACGACCTCGGCCAGGTCCACCTTGAGGTGCCCGTAGCCCTTGCCGTCGTAGTCCGCCGCGATCTCGTCCACGGGCCGCGACGTGAGCGCGGAGAAGATCGTCAGGAGGTTCGAGACGCCGGGCTTGGCCACCGGGTCGTAGCGGATCTCGTTCCCCGAGTCCGTCGCTGCGGACTTCACGCGCTTGGCAGCGACCTTGGGGTCCTCGAGGAGCCAGATGACCCCCTTGCCTCCCGAGGAGGACTTGCTCATCTTGGCCGTGGGTTCCTGCAGGTCGTAGATCTTCGCGACGGCCTTGACGATGTGCGGCTCGGGGACGACCGCGGTGTCCTCGCCGAAGCGCGAGTTCAGGCGCTCGGCGAGGTTGCGGGCGAGCTCCAGGTGCTGGCGCTGGTCCTCGCCGACGGGCACGAGCGCCGCGTCGTACAGCAGGATGTCGGCGGCCATGAGCACCGGGTAGGTGAAGAGTCCGACCGTGGTGCCGTCGGTCCCCTGCTTGGCGGACTTGTCCTTGAACTGGGTCATGCGGCCGGCCTCGCCGAAGCCCGTCTGGCACGAGAGCACCCAGGCGAGCTCCGCGTGCTCCGGGACGTGCGACTGCACGAACAGCGTCGACCCCTCGGGATCCACGCCACCAGCCAGGTACTGGGCCGCGGTGCGACGCGTGCGCTCCCGCAGCTTCTCCGGCTCCGGGTTGACCGTCAGGGCGTGCATGTCGACGACGCAGTAGATCGCGTCGTACGACTCCTGCAGGGCCACCCACTGGCTCAGAGCCCCGATGTAGTTGCCCAGCTGGAGCGAATCTTCCGTGGGCTGCATCCCCGAGAAGATGCGTGGACGCCGTACACCGGGAACCTCGTTGACCATTGCCCCATTCTGACAGGTCACCGTGCCATGGCCGAATCCGGTGCCACCGTCCGGGCCGGACGGTCCGGACTCAGGTGGCTTCGTCGTCGAACGGTGCATGTCGCTCGGGCACGGGCACCTCGGTGGCACGGCCTCCGGTGGGCGGCGGCGGGGGTGGGACGGGGCCACCAGCACGCGGACGCGCCGACGTACCGAGCACGTCGTCGTCGAGCAGCGCCTCGCGGACGATGCGTCGGGGATCGTACTGGCGCGGGTCCAGCTTGGACCAGTCCACGTCACCGACCTGGTCGCCGAGCTCGTCGTCGACCCGCTCCTTGGCGTCCTTCAGGAAGCCGCGAGCCGTGCGGACGAACGCACCGAGCTGTTCGGCGTACCGGGGCAGCCTCTCCGGACCGATGACGATCACGGCGACCACCAGAATGATCCCGAATTCCCAGCCGTTGATTCCGAACACGCGGTCAGACTACTCGCTCGTGGCTTCGTCGAGCACGACACGGACGTCGCGCTCCTCGTCCCCCGTGCGCACACGCAACGTCACGGTGTCTCCGGGCGCCTTGGCCCGGATCGCCACGATGAGCTCGTCGCTCAGGCTCACGGGCCGTCCGTCGATCGACAGGATCACGTCACCGGCCTGGATCCCTGCCACGGCGGCAGGGCCGTCCGCCGTCACGGGGGCCTGCCCGCCCTGCGGCTCGGTCGTGACCTGGACGCCCTCGCCCTGGTAGCGCGAGTCGAGCAGGACACCGATCACCGGGTACGTGGCCGTACCGCTCGCCATGAGCTCCTGCGCGGTGCGCCGGGCCTGGTTCGAGGGGATCGCGAAGCCGAGCCCGATGCTCCCCGTCGCCCCACCCGTACCGGGCGGCTGCGCGATCGCCGAGTTCACCCCGACGACCTCCCCCGCACCGTTGACGAGCGGCCCTCCCGAGTTGCCGGGGTTGATCGCGGCATCCGTCTGGATGGCGTCGATGAACGCCGTCTCCGCCGAGTCGCCCGCCGCGACCGGCCGGTGCAGCGCGCTCACGATCCCCGTCGTGACGGTGCCGTTGAGCCCGAGCGGTGCACCGATCGCGACCACGGGGTCCCCGACGACGACCGCGTCGCTGTCCCCCAGCACGAGAGGCGTCAGTCCCGTCTCGTCGACCTTCACGACCGCGAGGTCGTAGTCGGCGGTACGTCCGACGATCTCGGCCGGTCGCTCGCTGCCGTCGGCGAAGAGCACCGTGACCTCACCACCGGACGCTCCACCCGCGACGACGTGGTTGTTCGTGAGGATGAAGCCGTCCTCACGGATCACGAAGCCCGACCCGGTCGAGACACCGTCCGCCCCCACGACCTGGAGCGAGACCACGCTCGGCAGGACGCTCGCCGCGACGGCCGCGACCGAACCCGCGGGGCGTTCCTCACCGGGCGCCGTGCCCGCGGCGGGGAGCGAGACGTCCACGGGCCGACGGTCCGAGCCGTCCACGATCCTGTCCGCAGCGACCCCTCCGACCGCTCCGGCGACCAGGGCGAGGGCCGCGATGCCGGCGACGGTCCCCACGCCGAAACGGCGCCGTCGCGACGGGGTCCGCGGCGCCTGGTGCTCTCCCCAGGGCTCGACGGGGAGCGATGGCTGCCCGCCCTGCGACTGCTGCGCAGCGTGGCCTGGCTGCTGGGGGTGCGGTTCCGGCGGGTACGACCCGGGCCGGGCGACCTGGTACGAGGGCGGCGGCGGTACCGGTGACTGCGGGCCGCCGGGAGCCCCGTGGGCCCCGTAGCCCGCGAGACCAGGGCGTGCGGGCGGCAGCGGGCCGAGCGGCGCACCGTACGGCCGAGTGTCGTGCTGCCCGGGCGCAGGGACAGGAGGCACGGTGGCGCTCCGCTCGACCGGTGCCGTCGGTGCGCCAGGGGCCGGCCGGTACGACGACGGTGGCGCGAACGGGTTCCTGGGCTCCTGCGGCTCCGCGGGTCCGGGCGGTGAGTCGTGTGCGGTCATGGGGTGCCCAAGGCTCCTGTCATGGTCGTCCATCCCCGGGATATGCGGGCCGGGACCCCCGCGTCGAAGTCGTGCGCCGGGAACGTCGCCACGAACGCGGCGAGGACCTCCTTGCGAGCCTCGGCCACCACGTCGATCACCGTGTCCCCAGCCTGCCACACGACGTGCCACGGCTCGTCGGACAGCACGTAGACGGCGCGCCCGTCGAACCCCTCGGACCGCGTCAGCGACGTGGTGTCCAACCGACCCACCTGCTCACGCACCACGACCGTCCCCTCGGGCCCCGCGAGATCGACCTGCAGGACGTCCCTGTCGTCGCCGACGAGGTGGACGCCCGTCACGTCGAACCCGTCGAGGATCCCCGAGGGGCTCGTCCAGCCGTGGTCGGCCATCCACGCGAGCGCCGCGGAGTCGGTCAGGTCCATCGAGTCGGTGGAGGCTGCGCCCGAGGCGCTTGTCCCCGACCCGCCGACCACGGGACGCACCGGGACCAGACCGGGGTCGGCGGCGTCCTGCGCGCTGTCGCCGGCCTGCGCGAGGAGCGTCAGCGGGGCCGCGACGTGCCGGTCGGGCACCACGACCGGGCGGTCGCCGAGCGTGAACAGCGCGACCGCGAGGACCGCGAGCCCGCTCGACGCCGCGACGAGCGTCCGACGCGAGCGCCGTCGTCGGGCGTGCGCCACGAAGTCCCCCGTGAGGGCGCCCCGGAGCGCACCGACCTCGGGCGACGCGGCCCACGGGTCGCGCGCGGGCGGTCCCTGTCGCAGGGGGTCCCCCTGCGCTGCCGGGATCTCCGACGAGAGCGCCAGCAGGCGCGAGGTCAGGTCCGTGGTGGGCAGCACGTCGCGCGCGCACGACAACCGCTTGCGCACCGCGCGCGCCACCGCGAGCTCCGCGGCGCACTGGTCGCAGCCCGCGACGTGCGTCAGCGCTCGCTCGCGCGTGGCCGGTGAGAGCTGGTCGTCGGCAAGGGCGCTGACGAGGGTCCCGAGGTGCGTCATGGTCCCCCCGGTGCCGTGTGCGCCGCGAGCACGGCGAGCTCGTCGACGGCCGAGTCCACCGAGGGCACGGGACCAGCACCGCTCCCGGGGCGCTCGGACGGGTCGCGATGAGGCAGCGCCGCGCGGAGCTGGGTGCGGGCACGGTGGATGCGCGAGCGTACCGTGCCCAGCTTGATCCCGAGCGTGACCGCGATCTCCTCGTAGCTCAGCCCCTCGATGTCGCACAGCACGACCGCCGCCCGGTACTCCGGGGACAGGGCGTCGAGAGCCCGCTGCACGTCGTGGTCCAGGTGGGTGTGCTCGTACCCGCGCTCCGGGTGGGTCATCTCGCCCGTGGCCGGGTACTGCGCCGAGTCGTCACCCATCGCCTCCATGCGGATGCGCTGCTTGCGCCGCACCTGATCGAGGAACAGGTTGGTCGTGATGCGGTGGAGCCAACCCTCGAACGTCCCGGGCGTGTAGCTCGACAACGAACGGAACACCCGGATGAACGTCTCCTGGGTCAGGTCCTCGGCGTCGTGCTGGTTCCCCGTCAGGCGGTACGCCAGCCTGTACACGCGCGCGGAGTGCTCCCGCACGATCTGGTCCCACGAGGGGGGCGTCCAGGGCTGGGCACTCACGTCACTGCTCACACGGTCCATTGTCCCCTCTCAACGTCGCGGGACCCGCATCCGTTCCCGCTCGCACGGGGACGTCGACACGACGTGCACGAAACCTCCCCGCGAACGCGCTCCAGCCAGCGCTTCGAGGCCCGTCGACCGGTACGATCGCATCACCTGCACCGCGCACGGCCGCCGCACCACGCCAGTCCGTCCGGGTCACCGGAGACACGCGGTGCCCAAGACCAGGAGGGCCCTATCACCACCGACATCGGCCGGACCAACGCCAAGGCGTCGAGCTGGACCTACTGCGAGGAGTTCGTGCCGGAGGACGACGTCCTCCTGCGCGCTCGTGAGCGCGCCGCCGAGCTGGGTTGCCCCGCCGTCCTGCCCGGCGTGGGCGCCGTCCTCCAGGCCCTCGCCGCAGCCCTCGCCGCCCGCGCCGTCGTCGAGATCGGCACGGGCACGGGGGTCGCCTCCCTCTGGCTGCTCCGGGGGATGCCCGAGGACGGTGTCCTGACCACGATCGACGTCGAGGTCGAGCACCAGCGGGCCGCCAAGGACGCGTTCGCCGAGGCCGGGATCCGCGCGACGCGCACCCGGACCATCCCCGGTCGGGCGAGCGACGTGCTGCCCCGGCTCACCGACGGCGCCTACGACCTCGTGCTCGTCGGGGCCGACCGGCACAGCTACCCCGAGTACGTCGAGCAGGCGCTGCGGCTCCTGCGACCGGGCGGGATCGTGGCCGTCGACGGTGCGCTCGTGGGTGACCGCGTCGCTGACCCGGCGCGTCGCGACGAGGTCACGGCCATCGTCCGCGAGGTCGGCCGCTCCCTGCGGGCCGACGAGCGGGTCCTGCCTGCCCTGATCCCCAGCGGCGACGGGCTCCTGCTGGGCGTCCGGCGGTAGCCGCGCACACGTCCGGCGGTAGCCACGCACACGTCCGGCGGTAGCCACGCACACGAGGAGGGCCTCCCACCGGGAACGGTGAGAGGCCCTCCTCGGCATGTCGGGGTCAGTCGAGGTCGCGCAGGAACTGCAGCAGGAGGCGCGCCCCGTAGCCGGTCGCACCTTCCGTGACCTCGTGACGCGACGCCGTGGCGCGCGCCGGTCCGGCGATGTCGAGGTGGACCCACGGCAGGCCGTCCGTGAACTCGCGCAGGAACAGTGCGGCGGTGATCGCCCCACCACCCCGCGCCTCGAGCGGCACGTGGCGCAGGTCCGCGACGTCCGAGCGCAGCGCGCTCGTGTAGTCCTCCACGAGCGGCATGTGCCAGACCCTCTCCCCCGTGACCGCTGCCGCCGCCTCGAAGCCGCTCACGAGCCCTGGGTTCGTGGCGAACAGGGCCGCGTGCCCCCGCCCGAGGCCGACGCCGGCCGCACCCGTGAGGGTCGCGACGTCGACCAGCAGGTCCGGTGCGAGCGTGGCGACCGCGTACCCGAGAGCGTCGGCGAGCACCAGGCGCCCCTCGGCGTCCGTGTTCGCGATCTCGACGGTCGTGCCCGAGTAGGTCCGCAGGACGTCGCCCGGGCGGTAGGAGTCGGCGCCGACGTGGTTCTCGGCGAGGGGCAGGACGGCCGTGACCTTGTGCCGCACGCCGGACTCCGCCGCCCCGAGCACGGCGGCCAGGGCCACGGCGGCCCCCGCCATGTCCGTCTTCATGGGCACCATGGCCTCACGGGGCTTGATCGAGAGCCCGCCCGTGTCGTACGTGATGCCCTTGCCGACGAGCACGACGTGGCGCTCGGCTGCCTCGGGCTCGTACGTGACGGTCACGAGGCGGGGTGGGCTGGCCGACGCGGCACCGACGGCCAGGAGGGCACCGAAGCCCTGGGCCGCGAGCTCCTTGGGGCCGAGCACCTCGACGGTCAGGCCGGCGGCTCCGGCCAGGGCCGAGGCCTGCTCGGCGACCCACTCGGGGTCCTTGACGTTGGAGGGCGTGTTGGCCAGGTCTCGCACGAGCCACGTCGCGGTGGCCGCGACACGGGCGGCCTCGAGCTGCGTCTCGTGGCTCTCGCCCAGCAGCACGAGCTGCTCGGCCTGGGAGTCCTGCACGGGCCCCTCGCCCGACCGCGCCGCGGCCGGGCGGCCGAAGCGTGGGATGCGGTAGGCCGCGAGGAGGTAGCCCTCGACGAAGGCCCGCACGCCTGCCTCGGTCGCGTCGGCGGTCGCGGCACTGACGACACGTTCGAGGCCGCGGGTGGCCCCGGCGAGCGCGGCGCCGGCCCGACGCAGCTCGACGTCCGTGCCGCTGCCGATCCCGAGCAGCACGATCGTGGACGGCAGCCCGGCCCACGGCAGGCGGTACGTGGAGCCCGTGTGGGTGCGCGGCAGGTCAACGGTGGCGACCTGCCCTGCCACGCCGCGGAAGGACGTGCCGCCGGAGCGGTCCGCGAGCTCGGCCAGGTCGATGCCGTAGCGCGCGGTCGCGTCCACGGTCCCGGCACGCGGCTGCAGGCCGTCCTCCTCCTCGAGCGGAGGAGCGACGGCCACCACGAGCGCGGCGACCGCGTCGTCGGTGAGGAACGGACAGTCCAGGACCGTGCCCGGCTCCTCGACGACCTCGGGGAGGTGTCGAGGAGCACCGCCGACGGGCGGGAGATCCGGGACTGGCTGGGCTGCCTGGGCTGCGCGCGCGGTCAAGGCGTCTCAGCCCACGACGGCCTGGAGAGCCTCGCCCAGCTCGCTGGCCTCAGTCGCGTTGAGCTCCACCACGAGTCGACCGCCACCCTCGAGCGGGACGCGCATGACGATGCCGCGACCTTCCTTGGTGACCTCGAGCGGGCCATCCCCCGTACGCGGCTTCATCGCAGCCATTGTGGGCTCTCCATTCCGTAGTCCAGTACTGCTGTGGTCGACGTCCCGGCAGGTCGGTGGCACGTCTCCGCGCCGACCGTCCAGAGGACGTCCAGGTACCATTCTAGTTCACCGATACGACACGCCGTGGCCGCATATGCCCAGATCGTGACCTGGGCCGTGCGGGACGCACCAGGACGCGGCAGGACGAGCCCGCCCTCGACTGCCTGGGCACCCGGGTTCGCTAGGGCGGCCAACCGCTCGGTGGTGTGAGCCGCCACAACGCCCAGACCCACCAGACCTGACCGGCCACCCCGGCGGCCAGGCACCCCCAGAACCACCATCGTGACCGGGTCCACCCGAGCGTGACGGCCCCGAGGGGGAACGCGAGCAGCAGGAACCTCACGATGCTCGTCCAGGGCTCGATCACGGCGACCAGGTATCCCAGGTAGGCGAGCGGCCAGGCCTGGAGCTCCGGGCCCAGCCGCCGCGCGACCGGGCTCAGCCCGAGAGCCGCCACCACCGCCAGGACGGCCGCCAGGACCCACGGCCCGGCGCCGCCGAACAGCGCGTGCGAGACGTCGAGCCAGGGGACGAACGGCACCACGGGACCGGTCCCCCGCCATGCACCCTGCGTCAGGAAGTACGCGTCCGAGCGCCCCGTCGCGATCCCGCAGACGAGCTGCCAGAGCAGCCCGCTGAGCACGGAGACGACGAGCAGGGCGGCGATCCGCACGGCATCCGGCCACGGGAAGGGCGACCGGTCACGGGCCCTGGTGCGCGCGGTGCCGGTGGGCGCAGCGCCAGCGGGAGCTCCGGTGCCGGTGGGGGCAGTACCCGCCAGGTGCGCACGCCGCCACTCCCGGTACCGCACGACGGCGTGCCACGCCACGACGAGCGCGAGCGGCAGCGCGACCGCACGCGTGAACCCGAGGAGCACGATCACGACCCCGGCCCACTCGTAGCGTCGCGACCAGAGCAGGTACAGGGCCGCGGCGACCAGCAGCAGCGCGAGCGCCTCGGTGTAGGCGACCTGGAGGACGACCGAGGACGGGAAGGCGCTCACGAGCGCGACCGTCGCGAGCGGCAGGCCGGGTCGTCGCGCGACCGCCCGGTGCCCGGCCCGCTCGACGAGGCGGTGGATGACGAGCATGGCCCCGGCACCGCAGAGCAGGGAGATCGCAGGCGCCACGACGTCCCAGCCGAGCCCCGTGACCTGCTGGACCGCGCGCACCAGGAACGGGAACAGGGGGTAGAAGGCCCAGACGTTCTGCTGCACGGCCCCGTCGGGCCCCACGGGCAGCTCGGCGGGGTAGCCGTTCTCGGCGATCTGCTGGTACCACGAGGCGTCCCACATCCGCCCCGTCCACGCGCTGTACGACGGCGCGGCCTCGGTCCAGAGGTTGGCCTCCTGCCAGCGCGAGACGACCAGGAGGATCACGGTGGTCACGAGCCGCGCCGCGACGTAGACCGCGAGGACGCGGCACCACCAGGGCCATCGCCCGGGGGCAAGCACCATGGGCAGGTGCCGAGGACCGGAGGTCGCTGACGGAACGGGTGCGTCCGTGCCGCTCGCGCCGCTCGTGCCGCCCGTGGCCACGTCCCGGTTCACGCCAGACCGCGCAGCGCGCGTGCCGGCGGTGCGTCACCGCGGATCGCCGCGACCGTCTCCAGGACGCGACGGGTCGCGGCGACGTCGTGCGCACGGAACACGCGGGCGCCGAGCCACGCGGCGACCGCGGTCGCCGCGAGCGTCCCCTCGAGCCGCTCGTCGGCGGGCAGGTCGAGCGTCTCGCCCACGAAGTCCTTGCGCGAGAGCGCCATGAGCAGCGGGTACCCGAGGCCCGCGAGCGCCTGCGTCCTGCGCACGAGGTGGAGTGAGTGCCAGGTGTTCTTGCCGAAGTCGTGCGTCGGGTCGACGAGGACGGACGCGGGCGGGACGCCGCACGCGACCGCACGCGCTGCGGCGGCCGTCAGTGTCGCCACGACGTCCTGCACGACGGCGTCGCGAGGGTCGTGCGGCCGGGTCGCCCCGTCCTGCTCCGCGGGCGGGAACGCGACGCGGAACGGGTCGGTCCGCGGCACGGCCCCGCCCGTGTGCGAGCACACGACGCCCACGCCGAGCTCGCCGGCGACCTCGACCAGGGCCGGGTCGTGCCCCGCCCAGGTGTCGTTGATCAGGTCGGCCCCGGCCAGGGCCGCCTCGCGGGCGACCTCGGCCCGCCAGGTGTCGACGCTCACGAGCAGGTCGGGGAACTCCGCACGCACCCGTTCGACGAACGGGACGACACGTCGGATCTCCTCGGCCGGGGTGACCTCGGGCCCCGTGCCGGCACGCACTCCTCCGACGTCGACGATCGCGGCCCCCTCGGACCACGCCCGCCCGACGGCCTCGAGCGCGGCGCCGTCGTCGAGCTGGCGTGCCGGGGCGTAGAACGAGTCGGTCGTGCGGTTGACGATCGCCATGACCACGGGACGCCCGGGGCGCCCGGGAGCCGATTCGTCGACACCGACCTCCCGCCCCCGCAGGACGAGCGGCGCGCTCTGCGGCGGGACCCCGGGCGCACCGGCTCGCTCCTCCGGGCGGCGTGCGTGCGTCACCGGTCGCCGGACGCCCGCTGCTGGGCGGCCGCGGCCTCCTCGACGGACTCCCGTTCCTCGGCGCGGAGCTCCGCGCCGCGTTCGCACACGTACTCGACGGCCTCTGCCGGGTCGTCGCACAGGTACAGCAGGTCGAGGTCGTGCGCGCTGATCATGCCGCGTCCCGCGACGGTCGTCCGTGCCCAGTCGAGCAGGCCCTGCCAGTACTCGGTGTCCACGAGCGCGATGGGGAACTCGGTGACCTTGTGCGTCTGGACCAGGGTCAGCGCCTCGAAGAGCTCGTCGAACGTGCCGAACCCGCCCGGCAGGACGACGAAGCCCTGCGCGTACTTCACGAACATCGTCTTGCGGGCGAAGAAGTACCGGAAGTTCACGCCGAGGTTGACGTACCTGTTCATGCCTTGCTCGAACGGCAGCTCGATGCCGAGGCCGATCGACAGGCCTCCTGCCTCGTTGGCGCCCTTGTTCGCGGCCTCCATGATCCCCGGGCCGCCACCCGTGATGACCGCGAGGTCACGCTCGGCGAGGAGACGGCCGACCTGCTCTGCCACGGCGTAGTCCGGGTGGTCGGGACTCGTGCGAGCCGACCCGAAGACCGACACGGCCGGGCCGACCTCGGCAAGGGCTCCGAAGCCCTCGACGAACTCGCTCTGGATCCTCATGACCCGCCACGGGTCGCTGTGCACCCAGTCCGCACTGCCCGCGGTGTCGAGCAAGCGCTGGTCGGTCGTCTGCCGGGGGATCTGCTCGCCCCGCAGCAGCACCGGTCCCTTGCGGTACCCGGTGCCTGCCTGGGGAACTCCGTCGTCGCTCATGCCATCGAGCCTAAGCCGTCCTGGCACCCGCGACGGGGACGATCAGCGGGTGAGCCACGCACGCAGCGCGTCGTGGCACAGCGCGAGGTGACCGACCGGGCAGCGCTCGTCGTCCTTGTGCGCGAGCACCGGGTCGCCGGGGCCGAAGTTCACGGCCGGGATCCCCATCTCGGCGAAGCGGGCGACGTCGGTCCAGCCGTACTTGGGGGCGGGCGCCCCACCCGTGAGCTCGAGCACCGTGGCAGCGAAGTCGGCGGCGAGCGGGTCGTCGAGCCCCGGCCGCGCACCAGGAGCGGCATCGGTGACGACCACCTCGAAACCGGAGAAGAGGTCGCGGACGTGCGCCTCGGCGTCGGGCAGCGAGCGTGAGGGTGCGAAACGGTAGTTGACCGTGACCACGCACTCGTCCGGGATGACGTTCCCCGCGATGCCGCCACGGATGCCGACCGCGTTCATGCCCTCGCGGTAGACGAGCCCCTCGACCTCGATCGACGCGGGCTCGTAGGCCGCGAGGCGGTCGAGCACGACCGACGCCGAGTGGATCGCGTTGGACCCCATCCACGCGCGCGCCGAGTGCGCCGTGATCCCGGGGACCCTGACCTCGACCCGCAGCGTGCCGTTGCAGCCTCCCTCGATGCCCGCGGCCGTGGGCTCGCCGAGGATCGCGAAGTCACCCTGCAGGAGCTCGGGGTGGTTGCGCGCGAGGCGACCCAGGCCGTTGAGGTCGGCGGCGACCTCCTCGAGGTCGTAGAAGACCCAGGTGACGTCCTGGGTGGGGGCCGTGAGCGAGGCCGCGAGCGCGAGCTGGATCGCGACACCACCCAGCATGTCGACCGTCCCGCGCCCCCAGATCTCGGCCTGGGCGCCCTCGCCGACCAGGCGGGTGGGCAGGTTCGGCGGGTCGGTGAGCGGCACGGTGTCGATGTGTCCCGCGATGACCACGCGGCGCGAGCGCCCGAGGTGCGTGCGGGCGACGATCGCGTTGCCGTCGCGCACGACGTCGAGGTGCGCGAGCGGTCGCAGCGCGGTCTCGATCGCGTCGGCCAGGGCCTTCTCGTCGCCGCTCACGGACGGCACGTCGCACACCGCGCGGAAGAGCGCGACGAGGTCGCCGTCGAGGTCGAGCTGGATCGCCGGGGCCGAGGGCACTGACGGCACAGGTGGCGCAGTCTGGCCCGTGGTCTGGTCTGCGGTCTGGTCGGGAGTCTCGTCGCTGGTCACACGCAGACCCTACCCGGACGGTTCACCGTCCGGCCGGGAGCGACGGATAGGGTGAAGGCATGACTTCAGCGACTCCCACCGGCGCCGCACCCGGCCCCCGCACCGCCTGGGCCTTCGGCCTCGCCACCGTGACCGACGAGGGCACCGTCCTCGACGTCTGGTACCCGTCCCCCGCGCTCGGGCAGGCCCCGGCGGACGAGACCGCACCTGCCTCTCTCGACGCCCTCGCGGAGCGCGACGACGCGCGCCGCGTGGACGTCGTGGTCGTGCGCACCGAGATCGACCTCGACGCGGCCCCCGTTGGCGCGGCGGACGCCTACCTGCGCCTGCACCTCCTCTCGCACCGCCTCGTCACCCCGCACGGCCTCAACCTGGACGGCGTCTTCGGGGCGCTGACCAACGTCGTGTGGACCAACCACGGACCGTGCGCGGTCGAGGGCTTCGAGGAGACCCGCCTGCGCCTGCGCGCCGCGACGGGCCAGCCGGTCCAGGTCCTCGGCGTCGACAAGTTCCCCCGCATGGTCGACTACGTCGTCCCCTCGGGCGTCCGCATCGCCGACGCCGACCGGGTCCGCCTCGGCGCGCACCTCGCCGCGGGCACGACCGTCATGCACGAGGGCTTCGTCAACTTCAACGCCGGGACGCTCGGCACCTCGATGGTCGAGGGCCGCATCTCGGCCGGAGTCGTCGTCGGCGACGGGTCCGACATCGGCGGCGGCGCGTCCATCATGGGCACCCTGTCCGGCGGCGGCCGCGAGGTCATCTCGATCGGCCAGCGCTCGCTGCTCGGCGCCAACGCCGGGCTCGGCATCCCGCTCGGGGACGACTGCGTCGTCGAGTCCGGCCTCTACGTGACCGCCGGGACCAAGGTGACGCTCGTCGGCCGCAGCGGCCCCGACGGCGCCCCGGTCGTCGTCAAGGCGCGCGAGCTCTCGGGACAGGCCAACCTGCTCTTCCGTCGCAACTCGCTCACGGGCGGGGTCGAGGCGGTCTCGCGCACGGGCGTCGGGATCGAGCTCAACGCCGCGCTGCACGCCAACTGACGTGTCCGCCACCAGGGGTTCCTCCGGTCCGCAGGGCACCACGCCCCTCTTCGGACCGGAGGGCCCGGGGCCGCGCACACCACGCGTCCGAGGGCGACGACGCCCGCTCCGTCTCGCCGTCACGGTCGTCGCCGTGCTCGCGGTCGCCACGACGGGGGTCGTCCTGGCCCTCAACCGGCTCGACGACCACAGCCCGGTCGCCGAACGGTGCGCCGCCACGGCAGACGGGCAGGCCTGGCACCTGTCCCCCGCACAGTCCGACAACGCCGCACTCATCGCCGTGACGACCGTGCGGCGCGGGATGCCCGCACGCGCCGCCACGATCGGCCTCGCGACCGCCCTGCAGGAGTCGAGACTGCTCAACATCGACTACGGCGACCGTGACTCGATCGGCCTGTTCCAGCAGCGCCCCTCGCAGGGCTGGGGCACGATCGAGCAGATCATGGACCCGGTGTACTCGACGACGGCGTTCTACGACGGGCTCGACAAGGTCGACGGCTACACCGAGCTGCCCGTCACCGTGGCGGCCCAGGCCGTGCAGCGATCAGGGTTCCCCGACGCGTACGCCCAGCACGAGTCCCGTTCCCGTGCCTGGGCCTCGGCCCTCACGGGCAACTCCCAGGGCACGCTGACGTGCGACCTGGCCCCCGTCGACCCCGCGACGCTCGTGAGCACCGAGGAGTCGGTCTCCGGTCTCGGGGCGCGGGTGCAGCGTGATCTCGGCGACCTGCCGGTCATCGCCGACGGAGCAGCGGTCACGGTCGACGCCCTGCCCCTCGCGGGGAACCCTCCAGAGGCGGACCGGGCCGGGTGGGCCGTCGCACAGTGGGCCGTGGCGAGCGCCGACGCGACCGACGTCGTGCAGGTCGACGTCGGAGACCGGACGTGGTCCCGCGAGTCACCCGAGTGGGCCGCCGCCGAGGCCACCGACGGTTCGCCGCACCCCGGCCCGGGCCAGGTCCGGATCACGGTCGCGACGACCGACGCGCCCTGACCCGACCGCACAGCGTCCTCGTCGAGGACCGGCCGCACGAGCCGAGAGACGCCGACTGTGCCCCGCACCGTGAGGTGCGAGGCGCCGTCGGGCGGATGGGTGGTGAGGTCAGCGACCGTCGACCGGCACGTACGGGCGCTCGGTCGCCCCCGTGTACACCTGGCGCGGGCGCCCGATCTTGGTCTGCGGGTCCTTCATCATCTCGCGCCACTGCGCGATCCAGCCGGGCATGCGGCCCAGCGCGAACAACGGCGTGAACATGGCCGGCGAGAAGCCCATGGCCTTGTAGATCAGGCCCGTGTAGAAGTCGACGTTCGGGTAGAGCTTGCGCTCGATGAAGTAGTCGTCGTTGAGCGCGATCTCCTCGAGACGCAGCGCGATGTCGAGCAGCTCGTCCTTCTTGCCGAGGGTCGAGAGGACCGCGTCGGCCTTGGCCTTGACGATCGCGGCGCGCGGGTCGTAGTTCTTGTAGACCCGGTGCCCGAAGCCCATGAGCCGGACGCCGTCCTCCTTGTCCTTGACCTTCCTCATGAAGGTGTCGACGTCGAAGTCGCTGTGCTGGATCTTGTCCAGCATCGACAGGACGGCCTCGTTCGCGCCACCGTGCAGCGGGCCCGAGAGGGCGTTGACCCCGGCCGCGACCGAGGCGTAGAGGTTCGCGTGGCTCGAACCCACGACGCGGACGGTCGAGGTCGAGCAGTTCTGCTCGTGGTCCGCGTGCAGGATGAGGAGCTTGTCGAGCGCGTCGACCACGGTCGGGTCGGACTCGTACTTCTCGTAGGGCGTCGCGAAGGTCATGCGCAGGAAGTCGTCGACGTAGCCGCGCGAGTAGTCCGGGTACAGCAGCGGCTCACCCACGGCCCGACGGTGCAGGTAGGACGTGATGGTCCGCGTCTTGGCCAGGAGCAGGACCGTCGCGAGCTCGACCGTGTCGTCGTCGAACGGGTCGAGCGAGTCGGGGTAGAACGTCGACAGCGCGTTGATCGCCGAGGAGAGCACGGCCATGGGGTGCGCGTTGCGGGGGAACGTCCCCATGAACGTGCGGAAGTCCTCGTGCACCAGGGTGTGGCGGTTGACGCGCTCGACGAACGCGTCGAGCGTGGGAGCGTCGGGGAGCTCGCCGTGGATCAGGAGGTAGGCGACCTCGAGGAACGTCGACTTCTCGGCGAGCTGGTCGATCGGGTAGCCGCGGTAGCGCAGGATGCCCGCGTCGCCGTCGATGTACGTGATCTCCGACTCGCACGAGGCGGTGTTCATGAACCCGGGGTCCACGGTGACGAGCCCGGTCGACTTCAGCAACGAGGAGACGACGATGCCGTCGTTGCCCTCGGACGCTGCGACCACGGGCAGGTCCTGGCTCGTTTCGTTCACGACGAGCCGGACGGTCGCCTGCTGGGTGGTGGTCATGTCTTCCTTCCTTGCGCGCTGCCGTACCCCCTGCGGGTGGCTGCACGTGTCTTTCGTGGTGTCGCTGCGAGATCGTCACCAGTTCGGCCAGGTACGGGACGGCCGAGAACGTCGGACAGCATTGGCCTGGGTCGACGGTACTCGCTTCACCCACACGTGACCAATCTGGAACGGTCACAAAACCGTCACGCGGGTGTGATGCGAGTCACAGGCGAGAACGTGCAGGGATTGCACCAACAATCTCTCCGTAGCCACGGGGTCGCCGTGCATCGCCGTGCGACGAGCGCACGGTCGCCGCAACGGTCGCGGTGCCGCTACCGGCCGGAGAGCCGGGCCGCAGCCTCGTGCACCCGCTCGTCGCTCGCGGTGAGAGCGACCCGCACGTGCCCCGCGGCCGCCGGGCCGTAGAACGCCCCCGGGCCCACGAGGATCCCGAGGTCGGCGAGGTCCCCCACGACCGACCAGCAGTCCCCCTGCTCGTCCACCGCGCCCGCGGGGCGCGACCACAGGTAGAGCCCGGCCTGGGAGCCGTCGACCTGCAGCCCGACCTCACCGAGCGCGGGCAGCAGCACGTCCCGACGACGCCGGTAGACCTCGCGCTGCGCCGCGACGTGCGCGTCGTCCGTCAGAGCCGCGACCATGGCCGCCTGGACCGGCGCGGGCACGATCAAGCCCAGGTGCTTGCGCGTCGTCAGCAGGTCCGCGACGACCGCCGGGTCGCCCGCGACGAACGCGGCCCGGTACCCCGCGAGGTTCGACTGCTTCGACAACGAGTACGCCGCGAGCAGGCCGTGCGGCGATCCCCCGCTCACACGCGGGTCGAGGATGCTCGGCACCCCCTGGCTCGCGAACGGCTCCTCCCACGCGAGCTCGGCGTAGCACTCGTCGCTCACGACGAGCGCCCCGATCTCGCGGGCCGCCGCGACGATCCGCGCGAGCTCCGCGACCCCCAGGACCTCGCCCGTCGGGTTCCCGGGCGAGTTGACCCAGACGAGCCGCACGTCGCTGCGCCCGGCCCAGTCCTCGACCCGGTCCGTCGCGAGCGGGGTCGCCCCGGCGAGGCGCGCGCCGACGTCGTACGTCGGGTAGGCCGTGGCCGGGTGCACGACGACGTCCCCCGGCCCCAGCCTCAGCAGCGAGGGCAGCAGTCCGACGAGCTCCTTGGAGCCCACCGTCGGCAGGACGGCCTCCGGGTCGAGCCCCGGCACACCGCGACGGCGGTCGAACCAGCCGACGACGGCCTCGCGCAGCGCAGGGGTCCCGTGCGTCGTCGGGTAGCCGTGGGCGTCACCGGCTGCTGCGAGCGCGTCACGGACGACGGCAGGGGTCGGGTCGACCGGCGTGCCGATCGACAGGTCGACGATGCCCCGCGGGTGTGCGCGCGCACGCTCGGCGAACGGTGTAAGCGAGTCCCACGGGTAGGCGAGGCCACCCAGGTCGGCGAATCCCATGCTCCGCGGCCCGCGCTCAGGCCTGCGGGCCCAGGGCCGCGATCATCGGGTCGTCCTTGTCGATCATGCCCATCTTCGCCGCACCACCCGGCGATCCCAGATCATCGAAGAACTCCACGTTCGCCCGGTAGTAGTCACTCCACTCCGACGGCACGTCGTCCTCGTAGTAGATCGCCTCCACCGGACACACCGGC
>NZ_JOFV01000007.1 GCF_000718325.1 Oerskovia turbata | reverse complement strand
CGACCCTCACCTTGGCAAGGTGATGCTCTACCACTGAGCCACGTCCGCGCGACCGACCTCGACCGGATCTCTCCGGCGTTTTTCGGCGCGTCACAGACTTTAGTGGACCGAAGCGCCGGGCGTCCAACCGGGCAGGCCTCCCGTCAGAGATCGGTAGCGTTGGCACGTGCCAGCTCAGCGATGCCAGAACCCCAGGACCCGCGAAGTTCCGCGGCTTCCTGACGAACCGTCGACTCGGGGCGGGTGGGGTGAATGAGGCGCGGGTCACGCTTCGAAGCCCGGCGCGAGGCGGACGGACGGCGCGGACGCCGACCCTCTGACCTGCACGGGGACCACGACACGGCCGGCACCGCCGACACGGCCCGACCCGCCGCCCTCACCGCCGACGCACCCGCCCGCGCCGGGACCGGTTTCGCGTCGTTCGCCGACCGTCACGGCGCGGGCGTCGTCGAGTGCATCGACCTCACCGTCGACGCCGCACGCCTCGCCGAGGGGCTCTGGTTCGTCGTGGCGGACTTCGAGGGCCCTGCGCACGGTGGTCGGGCTCGCGCGTGGCGCTTCGCCCACCACGGGAGGACCGAGGCCGACCTGCCCGCCTCCGCGACGCCGTCGGGCGGGGAGAGCGACTGGCAGGGGCCCGCGCCCGACGCCTGGCGCAGCTCGCTGTCGCGTGACGAGTACCAGTCCGCCGTGGCGGCCGTCCGCCACGCCGTGCACGAGGGCGACGTCTACCAGGCGAACATCTGCCGCGTGCTGTCCGCGCCCCTGCCCGCAGACGGCCGTGAGCCCGACGCCCGGGCCCTCGCCCGCGTCCTCGCAGCCGGCAACCCGGCCCCCTACGCGGGCGCGATCCACGTCCCCGCGACGAGCGGCGTCGACCCTGTGTGGGTCGTGACGGCTTCCCCCGAGCTGTTCCTGCGGCTCGAGGGCGGCGTGCTGTCGTCCGGGCCCATCAAGGGCACCGCGCCCACCGCCGCCGGGCTGCGGGACAAGGACCGCACCGAGAACGTCATGATCACCGACCTCGTGCGCAACGACCTGCAGCGCGTGAGCGCACCGGGGTCGGTCGAGGTCACCGACCTCCTGGCCGTCGAGGCGCACCCGGGGCTCGTGCACCTCGTCTCGCGCGTGCAGGGGCGCCTCACCGCCGAGGAGGGCGCCCCGGGGGGACTGTGGGGGCGAGTGCTCGACGCGACGTTCCCGCCCGCGTCGGTGTCGGGGGCGCCCAAGTCGTCGGCGCTGCGGATCATCCGCGAGCTCGAACGCGGACCCCGCGGCCCGTACTGCGGGGCGGTCGGCTGGATCGACGGCGACACGGGCGAGGCAGAGCTCGCCGTCGGGATCCGGACGTTCTGGTGGACCGACGACGAGCTGCGCTTCGGGACCGGTGCGGGCATCACGTGGGGGAGCGACCCGGCCGAGGAGTGGGCCGAGACCGAGCTCAAGGCCGCGCGGCTCGTCGCGCTCGCGTCGGGCGGGCCTGCGGCAGACTGAGGTCATGTCGATCGTCGTGTGGGTGGATGGGTCCTTCGTCGAGCCGCGGGAGCGCGCACTGAGCGCGCTCGACCACGGCGTGACCGTGGGGGACGGGATCTTCGAGACGTGCGCGGTGTACGGCGGCCAGGCGTTCGCGCTGACGCGTCACCTGCGGCGCCTGGGACGGTCCGCGGCCGGCATGGGCCTGCCCGCGCCCGACGAGGCGCGCGTCCGCGACGGCGTCGCGCAGGTGCTCGCTGCGGCCGGGGGGAGCGCGGGGCGCTTGCGCATCACGGTCACGGGGGGCTTCGGGCCCATGGGGTCAGGGCGCGACGGCGGCGAGGAGACGATCGTGATCGCCGCGGGCCCCGCGTCGCCCGGACCGACGTCGCGGGCCGTGCGCTCGCCCTGGGTGCGCAACGAGCGCTCGGCCGTGGCCGGGCTCAAGACGACCTCGTACGCCGAGAACGTCGTGGCCCTCGCCGACGCCACCGCGCGCGGGGGCGACGAGGCGATCCTCGCCAACACCGTCGGGGACCTGTGCGAGGGCACCGGCGCCAACGTGTTCGTCGAGGTCGGCGACGAGCTCCTGACACCCCCGCTGTCGTCGGGCTGCCTCGCGGGCATCACGCGCGAGCTCCTCCTGGAGTGGGCCGCGGAGGACGGGCTGCCGGTCCGCGAAGCAGACCTGCCGTTCTCCGTCCTCGACCGCGTCGCCCCAGGGCCCGACGGCGGAGCCTCCTCGGACGCGCACCTCGCCCTCGCGGGGAGCGTGCGCAACATCCAGCCCGTGGTCTCGCTCGACGGCGTCCCCGTCCGCGCGGGTGAGCTGTCGATCGCTGCGCGCGAGCTGTTCGACCGGCGGCGACGGGAGCGCATCGACCCCTGAGGGGCGAACGAGGCCCGGGATCGCGCGACTGGGGAGCGCGCGGCGCTACGCTGGAGGAGTCCCTTCGCGACGGGTCGCCAGGCGGGTCCGCAGGCCAGTTCGCGATCTGGGTCAAAGTACGGCTAATATCTTCCAGGACGCACGGCCGGACCGAGAGGTTCAGTCGCAGCGGGCGATTGGCGCAGTGGTAGCGCGCTTCGTTCACACCGAAGAGGTCACTGGTTCGAACCCAGTATCGCCCACCATGTTCGTCGAGCTCAGGGGCCGTTTCCCGCACGTCGGGGAACGGCCCCTGAGTCGTACCTGCCCCCATCGGTGCCGCGCCGGTGCCGCTGCCGGTGCCGCTTCCTGCCCCCGGCCACCCGCGGGCCCGTCCCCACGCTCGATCACCTCAGAGGGTGCGGTGGGTTCGGGCCCGACGGGTCAGCCCGCCCTTTGAGGTCGTTGATCACGAACTCGGTGCCCTCGTGCTCTGCGGCCGCGCGCCCTGCGGAGACGGCAGCCTCCTTCGTCGGGTGGTTCGACAGCACCTCGGCCGTGCCTTGGCGTCGTACGTGCCACTCGTCGTCCTGGTGGTAGACCTCGATAGGCACGTGCCGGTCCTCTCGTCGGGGGATGGTCTCGTTGGACGGGGCGGGGTCGGACACCCGGTGCGGGAGCCGACAGCGTCAGTCACGCTGCGGGGAGAGGGGCACCAGCCGGCCCAGGTGGGCGCCCCACCGCGTGGCGCGGTCGAGCTCCCCGGGGGCGAGCGGGCCCTCCATGTCGGTGACGTAGAAGGAGCGAGGCCGGTCGACGAGCCGCAGTCCCTTCTGCTTCGCGAGGCGTGAGGCCGACCCGGCGGCGCTCCCAGGAAGGTAGCGGAAGGACTTGGCGCGGGTGTCGAAGACGCAGGCGCTCCGACCGTCGGCCTCGTCGGGCAGGGCTTCGAGCCACTCGCGGAGGCCGCTCGCCTCGACGGGGTGGCCTTCGCCCTGCCGGTGGGCCGCCTCTTCACGGGTGGTGCGTCGCGACATGCCGAAAGCGTGGGTGGGGCCACCGAGCACCACGAGATCGGCTGCACCCAGGTCACGCGCCGGAGAGTCCGAGGGGAGCTGCACGGTGCGCACGGTCAGGCTCTGCGCGAGGCCGACCGCGATGGCGTGCGCGATCGCCGCGGTGTTGCCGAAGATCGACTCGTAGATGACGACGGCTTCCATGGAGTCCTCCTGGGGTCGTCTCCAGCATCGTCGGACCTGCCACCTCGCACCAGGTCCGTTCGGCGCGACCCGGTAGGGCTGTTCGGCTCTCGGCTCTCGGCTCTCGGCTCTCGCGAGCGGGGGAGCGCGGACGTGCGGGGTGCGCGATGGTGCCGTGGGAGGAAGAGGAGTAGAACGGGAGGATGGAGCCGATCCGGGTCTACCTGCTGGACGACCACGAGATCGTGCGGCGCGGGCTCAAGGGCGTGCTCGAGGCGGACGGTCAGGTCGTGGTCGTGGGCGAGTCGGGCTCTGCGCGTGAGGCGACACGTGTGCTTCCGAGCCTCGCCCCCGACGTCGCGGTGCTCGACGTCAGGCTCCCGGACGGGTCAGGGATCGAGGTGTGTCGGGAGCTGCACTCCTCGGCACCCGAGGTACGTTCGCTGATCCTGACGTCGTACGACGACGACGAGGCCCTGTTCGCGGCGATCATGGCCGGCGCGTGCGGGTACCTGTTGAAGGTCATCGCAGGGTCCGACGTGGTGGAGGCGGTGCGACGCGTGGCCGACGGGCAGTCGTTGATCGACCCGGCGCTGACCGCCCGGGTGCTGGAGCGGGTGCGGTCCGGACCGAGCGAGGAGCCCGCCCTCGCGTCGTTGAGCGAGCAGGAGCACAACGTCCTGACCCTGATCGCCGAGGGGCTGACGAACCGGCAGATCGCGTCACAGATGGTGCTGTCTGAGAAGACCGTCAAGAACTACGTGTCGAGCATCCTGATGAAGCTGGGTCTGGAGTCGCGGACCCAGGCGGCGGTGCTGGCGACGAAGCTCCAGGGCTAGGCGTCCTCACCCTGGACGGAACCGGTGGGCAGGGGGATCTGCCACGTGAGACGGCAGCCGTGCGGTGCATGGTCTGCGACGTCGAGCGTCCCGCCGAGCTCGGCGGCACGATCAGCGAGATTGCGCAGCCCGCTGCGGATGTCGAACCGGTCGATCCCGGTGCCGTCGTCGGTGACGGTGCACGTGAGCCGGGTCGTGGTCACGTCGAGGTCCAGCCACACCCTGTCTGCCGCGGCGTGGCGGGCGCTGTTCGACAGCCCTTCCCGCAGGACGGCGAGGACGTGGTGGTGCAGGGCAGGGTCGACGAGGGTGTCCAAGGGGCCGGTGACGGTCACCGACGGGGTGTAGCCGAGGACATGGGAGTACTCGGCGACCAGGGCCCTGGTCTTCGAGCGCAGGGAGTGCTGCTGGCGCGCGGGGCGCAGGTCCGCGATCGAGCGTCGGATCTCCCCGATCGTGGCATCGAGGTCGTCGATCACCACGCGCAGGCGCTCGCGGGCGCCCGGATCGACGCTCGTGCTGAGCGCCTTGAGCTGGAGACCGAGGGCGAACAGGCGTTGGATCACGACGTCGTGCAGGTCGCGGGCGATGCGGTCGCGTTCTGCGAGCACGGCGAGCTGCTCGTGGACTGCTCGGGTGTGGTGGCGCTCGAGGGCGAGCGAGGCCTGGGAGGCGTAGTTCTCCAGGAGGTCCGAGTCCTCGGTGACGTTCGCCGTGAGCCGTCCGGCCGGGAGGACGACGACCATCGCACCACGGGTCAGCGGGTCGAGCGCGAGCCGGGTCATGACCGCTCCGCCGGTCTCGAGGTCGGCCCAGCGGGTCGTGCTGGTCGCCATCGAGAGCATGAGCGCCGGGTGAAGGGTCGCCAGAAGGTCGTCGGGGCTGTCGCGGAGGTCGCCGACGGTGGCCCGGACCGTGAACCGCCCGGTCTCGTCCGGGGCGATGGCAAGGCACGTCGTGCCCTGCGACGCGATCAGAGCACCATGAAGGACTGCGTGGAGCGCCGCGCGAGATGTCGCGGCGCGAAGGACGTCCGAGGGCATGGTGGCCGCTGCTTCGAGCCAGCGTGCTCGGCGTTCGGCCATGACCAGGAGGTTCGCGTGCTCGATGGCGAGCCCGGCCAGCGCGGCCATGGCGACGATCGCCTTCTCGTCCTCGGACGTGAAGGTGGGACCGGTCGCCTTCTCGGTGAGGTACAGGTTGCCGAACACGCGACCGCGCACGCGGACGGGGACGCCCAGGAAGGTCTTCATGGGGGGATGTCCCGGGGGGAAGCCGGTCGATGCCGGATGACCGGTCAGATCCTCGGTGCGGAGTGGCTCGGGGTGGTCGATCAGGTGACCGAGGAGGCCGTGCCCGGTGGGCAGGTGACCGATCCGCTCACGGTCGGCGGGGCTCATGCCCTCGGCGACGAACTCGACGAGCTGTCGGCGGGAGTGCCCGATGACACCCAGCGCACCGTACCGGGCACCGGAGAGGGTGCACGCGGCGCGCACCACGCCCACGAGCAGGTCACGCAGGTCGAAGTCGGAGGAGAAGCCGCTGACGGCTCGCAGGATCGCGTCCTGCACCTCGGCGGAGGTCTTGTCCACGTCATGAGCGTATGCCGGATCCACGGTGGCCTCCTGGTCTGGGCGGGCGTCAGGCCCCGGGGTCTGCGTTCGGCGCCCGGGGCCTTCGCTGTCGTCGCGCCGGAGCCTTCGTGCGGTGCGGCGAGACCTTGGTGGGTCAGGTGAGCCAGGGCCAGCGTCGGACGAGGCGGGTCTGCTGCCACCAGGTCCCCAGCCCGAGGGTCGTGCCCGTGTTGCCGAGGGCGAGCGCGACCAGGACCAGCGCGTAGACGAGGTGGTCGTCCATGAAGGGGTTGTTCGCCGGTGGCAGGACCGCGGTCCACATCAGGACGAGCATGAGCGCTCCGGCAACCGCTGCGACGCGCATCCCGATGCCGAGGATCAGTGCCAGGCCGACCCCGAGGAGACCGATCATGAAGACCCAGTCGACCCAGGCCTGGCCCGCGAGGCCCTGGTAGAAGTCGGCGAACGGCCCGGTGGTGGCCCCTTCGAGGAACCCGGACGTGGGGTGGCCACCGTTGATCCACGCACCTTCCGCCGGTGTCGCGTAGCCGAGCCCGAACGTCTTGTCGAGGAACGCCCACAGGAACACCCAGCCCAGGCTGAGCCGGATCACGGCGCCGACGTAGCGCAGCGTGCGCTGGGCACGTGTCTCAGGTCGGACGAGCTCGGGGTGGACGAAGTCCGGGTCGGGCAGGGAGTGTGCCGAAGCCGTCCCCGACCGGTCGGTGGGGTGCGGTTCGTGGGTCGTGCTCATGGTGTGCCTCCTGTGGGACGTGCCGTCCGTCCGGGACGGCTGACGGGTCATCGGCTCTCGGGGGCGTCGACCTCTGCCGCACCCCCGGCGTGGGAGGTGGCCGCGACGAGGTCGTCGTCAGGCTCGGCAGGGCCGCCCACGGGGATGACCGCGAGCGGGCAGCGAGCGTGCTGCAGCACTGCGCGGGTGACGCTGCCGGGCGCCCCCATGGCCATCCGCAGCCCGAGCCCGCCGTGGCCGTGCCGGCCCATGACGAGCAGGTCCGCGTCCTTGGAGCAGCGGACGAGGGTGTCGGCGACGGGGGCGTACTCCAGTCGGGTCTCGACGGGCACGGTCGGGTAGCGTCCGGACCACTCGTCGATGAACCCCCGGATCGTTCCGTGGGTCTGGGCGTCCCACTCCTGCTCGACCGACCACTCGTCGACCAGGTAGCTGTAGAACGGGTCGAGGCGCCAGCAGTGCACGACCTCGAGTCGGGCAGAACGTTCGGAGGCGGCAGCGAAGGCGTACGCCAGGACCGTCGAGGAGACCGACGAGCCGTCTACCGCGGCCACGACCCGCTGCTCCGCACGGTTCTCGTCCCAGTCGTGGGGGACGCTGACGACCGGGCACGCGGAGCGGGCGATGACGCCGAACGTGGTGCTGCCGGTGAACAGACGCTCGACGAACCCTGCCGACCTGTGGCCGAGCACGACCATGCGGGCTCTCTCGCTCGCGGTCGCCAGGATCTGCACCGCTGGACCGAGCGCGGTCTCCACCTCGACAGGCACCGTTGAGTGGGAGAGCTCCTCCACCACGAGCCGGGCGTCGGCGAGCAGCTCGTGCCCGACGTCGACGAGCGTGTCGCTCGTGAGCAGCGGCCACATCGGGGCGACAGGGACGATCTCGTGGATCACGTTGACGAGCCAGAGCCCGCACCCGGCGCGTCGCGCCTCCTGGACGCCGTAGCGCAGCGCCCGTGCAGAGTCGGTGGATCCATCGAGACCGACGACGATCGGTCGGTCGAGTCGGGTGCGCATGATGACCTCCGTGGCGCAGGGATGCGGGCTTCCACCCCCCACCCTCGTCCACGGACCGCGGCCGAGGCAGGGCCGGGAGGCCCCCTGAGTCCCGTGCCGTTCGGCCCTGAGCCTGAGGCGCCCCGACCTGACCCGACCTGCGGCGCTCCGGTCCGCAGCCCCAGGGCTCGTGTCAGTCCTCGAGGGTCCCCGGCTCACCGGGTGTGACGATCTCCTCGAGCGTGCGCCGCGGGGTGTGCGGGTGGGTCGCGCTGTATCCCAGGCGCATGAGCATCTGCGGCCACCCGCCCAGCGACAGGACGCGGCGCAGGTCGTGCCGGGTGGTGGGGTTCTCCAGGACCGTCGTGGCGAACGAGGCGTGCACGAAGTAGGTGGTCGCCACCAGCAGGAGGTGCTCCAGCGCTTCCCCGGCGGCGATCCAGTCCTGGCGGGAGTCGCTCGGCGTGGAGAGGACGGCCAAGGTCGAGCGGTGCTCGAACTCGGCGGCACCGTCGCTCGAGAGGAAGCGCCGCACCGGTGCCTCCTCGTCCGTGGAGGACGGGCCGAGGAGGTCCTGAGGGATGCCGTCGTGCCGAGCCGGCGTCGTCGCGGTCCAGGCCGCCTCCTCGCCGCGTGCGACGGCGTCCTCCCCGGCGAGCAACTCGGCCCGGCGCACGAGCGCGAGCACCTGCGACCGCGTCGGGTCCGAGGGGTGGATCAGGCGAACGTCGGCGCCTTCGTTCCGGGCGGCCGCCTGGATCTCCTGGAGCACGTCGGAGTCCAGCGGCTGGTCGTCGAACGGAGTGCGGGAGGTGGCCCGCCGATCGATCGCGACCGACAGCTCCAGCTCGTCCATGTCGGGTCCCAGGGCGGGGGCGAACTCGATCGAGGCGACGAGCAGCTCGTCGTCCGGGTTCGGCCAGATCGTGGTCTGGGCCGTCAACGACTCTCGCCGTGCGGCGGTGCGGACGTTGAAGAGGAACGCACCGCAGCTGATGAGCATCTCGCGTCCTGCGGGGTCGGAGTGCCGTAGCTGCCTCGACGGGTCGGCGTGGACGAGCATCCGGTTGCCCGTGAGCCGGACCCGCCACGGCTGGGTGTTGTGCACGCTGGGGGCATGCGTCGCCGCTGTGATGATTCGCTCGAGGCGAGCGTCGATGACGTCCATGTCGCTCTTCCTTCCACCTGGCACCGGTCGTGGCAGCTCCGGACACGGGGCTCCAGCCCAGGACATCACGTCCGTCCTGAGGCGGGCCAGGGCGAGATGGCCCCTGGACCGGCAGCCGTTGGACCCCGTCCGCACCGGTTGCCCGACGAACGCGGCGGGCCAAGACTGGGGTCAGGGCCCGGTCCGGTGGATCATCGTCCACCGTCTCCTGCGTTCCGAGCATCGTGCGGGCCCGAGGATCGCGAGCTGCGGAGGGACGAGTGCCATGTCTGGAACCCGGGTCGTCGTCGGGGTCGACGGATCGACCAGCAGTCGTTCAGCACTCGTCTGGGCCGCGCACGAAGCGCGTCTGCGAGACGTTCCGTTGCTCGTCGTGCACTCGCGCTTTCGCCCCGTCTACGACCCCATCTTCGCGGGGGGCTTCTACCTGCCACCGATCGCCGCCGACAGCGACGGGACCGACGACGTCCTGCGTGTCGCCTCCGAGGTCGTCGAGCAGATCGAGCCGGGCCTGGACGTCGAGGTCTCGGCCCGCCCCGGCCCCGCAGCCCTGGCGTTGTCGGACGCCGCTGCCGAGGGCGCGGGCCTGGTCGTGGTCGGCTCGCGCGGTCTGGGGGCCTTCGGGGCGGTCTTCCTCGGCTCGGTCAGCGTGCAGCTCGCGGCGCAGGCGCCCGTGCCGGTGGTCGTGGTGCCGGCCGAGTCGAAGTTCTCGACCGTGGGCCCCGTCGTGGTCGGCGTCGACGGTTCTCCCGCGAGCAACGTCGCGCTCGTCGAGGCCGCCGACGAAGCGGCTCGCCGGCACACCCCGCTCGACGTCGTCGTCGCCTACACGGTCCCGGCAGACCCTCTCGTCACCTCGCTCACACCCTCGGTCGACGAGTTTCGCACGGCGTTTCGGCTGCGTGCGCAAGAGGCCGCAGCAGCGGCTGCCGAGAAGGTCCGACGCATCAACCAGACGCTGGCCGTGCGCACCCAGGTCGTCGAGGGGCCGCCGGCTCGTGAGATCGCACGGGCCGCGGTCGCCGCGTCCCTCGTGGTCGTGGGGTCTCGGGGGTACGGCGAGCTCCGGGGCCCGGTCCTGGGGTCGGTGAGCCAAGGTGTCCTTCGCCATGCCAGATGGCCGGTCCTGGTCACGCACAGTCGCTGAGGTCCCGTACGTGAGCGCGGTCCTGCAGCGCCCGTGGTGCGAGGACGAGAAGGAGGACGAGATGGGCATGCCGACCGTGCCCGGGGCCGCCCGGCCGACCGCCGGACGGCGCGCGGTGCAGGCAGGACCGCTGCCATGAAGGCGTGGACGACCAGCGACCGGGCCGGCGAGGTGGTCGCCTCAGATCTCCCGCTGCCGACGATCGAGCCCGGTGAGGTGCTCGTCAAGGTCGAGGCGTGCGGGGTGTGCCGAACCGACCTGCACGTCATCGACCAGGAACTACCCGTCCACCGGCCTGGCGTCGTCCCAGGGCACCAGGTCGTCGGGATCGTCCACGCCGTCGGACCGGCCGTCCGACGACTCCACGTCGGCGACCGCGTCGGCGTCGCCTGGCTTCGCAGCACCTGCGGGGCCTGCTCATGGTGCCGCGAAGGCCGCGAGAACCTGTGCCCGGACTCCCGGTACACAGGCTGGGACGCCCACGGCGGGTTCGCCGAGTACACGGCCGCCCCCGAGGCGTACGTCTACCAGCTTCCGCTCACCGTCGATCCCGTGACGACTGCACCGCTGTTGTGCGCAGGAATCATCGGCTACAGGGCCCTGTCCCGGGCACATCTCCCGCCGGGTGGGCGACTGGGCATGTACGGCTTCGGTTCCAGCGCTCACATCACTGCCAGGCTGGCGACGGCAGGAGGAGCCCAGCTCTTCGTCATGACTCGCGGTGCCGCCGACCGAGAGCTGGCGCGGACCGCCGGCGCCGTCTTCGTCGGTGCGGCGACCGATGCTCCGCCGGTCACGCTCGACGCGGCCATCGTCTTCGCTCCCGCGGGGGAGCTCGTGCCGCGCGCACTCGAAGCCACGCGGCGCGGAGGAACGGTCGTCCTGGCCGGGATCCACATGAGCGACATACCGACCATGACCTATCGGGACCACCTGTTCGACGAACGCGACCTGCGTTCCGTCACCGCCAACACCCGGGCGGACGGCAGCTCCTTCCTGCGGGTGGCGAACGCGCTGGGGGTGTCGCCGACCATCACCAGGTACACCTTCGAGCAGACCCGGGCAGCGCTCGACGACCTGCGAGCCGGACGTTCCTGCGGTTCGCTCGTCGTGACCTCGACATGACGGCGGCCGTGCCGGCGAACGCACGGCCTGCCTGACCGACGTCGAGGACCGGGTGCGCGCTGTCGCGGTGGTGCCGGCGCGTCGGAGAACACCGTCGAGGCGAGCCTTTCCTTGCTGGCGCGCAGCGAGGGACGGGCGTAGACCTTGAGGCATGGTCGCAGGTCACGTCTCTCGCAGGTACCCGCTGGTCGTGGCGACGGTCGCGGTCGCGGCCGTCGCCGGGATCTTGTCCATGACGCCGTGGGCCCCCGGGGTGGCGTGGCTGGTCTCCGGCTACGCCCTGGCCGTCGCGGGGTGGACGGCCGTGGGGATGGTCCGTGACCTGTGGCGCGGGCACGCCGGGATCGACGTTCTTGCGGTGACAGCCGTGACCGCGGCGGTCGTCGTCGGCGAGTACTGGGCCGCTCTCGTCGTGGTGCTCATGCTGACGGGCGGAGAAGCGCTCGAGGACTATGCGGCCAACCGGGCGCGGAGAGATCTCTCCGCTCTCCTGGCCAAGGCTCCCGCGTCCGCACAGGTCCTCGATGACGGGGTGCTGCGCGTCGTGCCGGTCGACGACGTCCGTCCGGGCGACACCGTGGTGGTGCGTCCCGCGGAGGTGGTCCCGGTCGACGGGATCCTGATGAGCGACGTTGCCGAGCTCGACGAGTCGTCCCTGACGGGTGAGTCGTTGCCCGTCGAACGTCGTCGGGGCGACGACGTCCCCTCGGGCGGGGTCAACGGGCAGATCGCCGTCACGGTCCGCGCGACCCGCTCGGCCCACGACAGCCAGTACCAGCAGATCGTCTCGCTCGTCGAGCAGGCCACGGCCAGCCGGTCACGAACGGTCCGGCTGGCGGACCGCTACGCCGTCCCGTTCACGCTCGTCGCGCTCGCGATCGCCGGCGTGGCCTGGTGGGTGAGCGGTGACGCCGTCCGCTTTGCAGAGGTCCTGGTCGTCGCCACCCCGTGCCCTCTGCTCATCGCCGCCCCCGTGGCGTTCATGGGAGGGATGAGCAGGGCCGCGCGCGAGGGTGTGATCGTGAAGTCGAGCCAGACCCTCGAGAAGCTCGACAGGGCTCGCACCGTAGCCTTCGACAAGACCGGAACCCTGACCTACGGCCACCCCGTCCTGACCCGCGTCGACGCCACCGGACCCCTCGACGGCGATGACGTGCTGCGGCTGGCCGCATCCGCCGAGCAGTACTCAGGTCACGTCCTGGCGGCTCCGATCGTCGACGGTGCCCGCGAGCGGCGGCTCGTGCCCGTGCACGGCAAGGACGTGCACGAGGTCCCGGCGCACGGCGTCCAGGCCGACGTCGAGGGTCGGGTGGTGGTGGTCGGCAAGCGTTCCTACGTCGAGGCCGCGACGGGGCGCAGCGTCGTGACGACCACGTTGCTGCCGGGGGAGACGGCGGTGTACGTCGCGGTCGACGGCGTCCCGTCCGGGGCGCTGGTCCTGCGCGACGCGGTCCGTGCCGACGCAGCGGGAACGGTGGCCGCGCTGCGCGCCCTGGGTGTCGAGCACGTCATGATGCTCACGGGTGACCAGCGGGCCACCGCCGACCACATCGCCGCCGGACTCGGCATCGACGACGTCCACGCCGAGTGTCTGCCGCTGGACAAGGTCACGGCCGTCAGGAACTCCGCCCGTCGCCCGGTGGTCATGGTGGGCGACGGCGTCAACGACGCACCGGTCCTGGCCTCTGCCGACGTCGGGATCGCGATGGGAGCCCGGGGGGCGACGGCCGCGAGCGAGTCGGCGGACGCGGTCGTCCTGCGCGACGACGTGTCGACCGTCGCGACGGCCGTGCGCGTCAGCAAGGACACCCTGCGCATCGCGCTCCAGAGCATCTGGGTCGGCATCGGCCTCAGCATCGCCCTCATGCTCGTCGCCGCGTTCGGCCTCCTTCCGGCCCTTGCCGGAGCGTGGATGCAGGAGGTCGTCGATCTGGTCGCGATCCTCTGGGCACTGCGCGCGAGCCGCGGGGCGCAGACCCTGCGCAGCCCGACGGAAGCCTCGTCGCGGCCCGCGTCGCCGACCCTCGATCCGCTCGGGACGAGAACCTGACGCCGGCCGACCGACGCGCACCACGGCGTGGTCGGTGATCTCTCCCTGACGACCACTTGACGTCCCTCGGCGTCCTCTCGGCCCGGAACCGTTCCCCGCCGCCCCGCACCCTCCGTACGTTCGTCGTGTCACCGAGGGCTTCACCGGGGTCCTCCACCAGCACGAGGAGAAGACATGAGACGGCGCGGCAAGATCGCCTGGGGGATCACGGGAGGCGTCACGGCGCTGGTCCTGGCGGGAGCCGGAGCCCTGGCCCACGCGAACCGTCCGCTCTCGCGGGCGCAGGTGGACCAGGCCATCGAGCAACGTCTGCGCGACGCCGTCGCGGGGGACCCGACGCTGTCCAGCGCGCTGCTCACGGTGTACTCGGGACCCGAGGACCGTCTCCTGCAGTACGCGGTCGGCACCGAGCGTGCGGGCAGCGACGCCCCCGCGCGGACCGACAGCCCGTACCACTCGGCGAGCGTGGGCAAGACCATGCTCGCGACCGTCTACGGGCAGCTCGTCGACGAGGGCGTGCTCACGTTCGACGACCCTGTCGCGACCTGGCTGGACGAACAGACCCTCGCCGGTCTGTTCGTCGTCGACGGCACCGACCACGCGTCCGAGGTGACGATCGGGCAGCTCCTGTCGCACACCTCGGGCGTCGCCGACTACTTCGACGGGCCCGTGACGTCGGGCACGCCGGTCCTGGAGCAGGTCACGGCCGACCCCGACCACCTCTTCACCCCCCAGGAGCTGGTCGCGTTCTCGAGGGACCATCAGGAGCCGGTCGGCAGCCCGGGCGAGACGTTCGCCTACTCCGACACCGGGTACGTGCTCCTGGGCCTCGCGCTGGAGCACATCGAGGGCGCGCCCTACGCGCAGGTTCTCGACGACCGCCTGTTCACCCCTCTCGACATGGCTCACAGCCACCTCCTGACCGAGTTCGGCGAGGGCACCGACATCCTGTCCCTGACGGCCGACGGGGTCGACATCAGTCGGCGGAACGCGCTCTCCGTCGACTGGGCGGGCGGGGGAGTGGTGACCACGATGGACGACCTGCTGGTCTTCCTGCGGGCGCTCACGGGCGGTGATCTCGTCTCGGACGAGACGCTCGCCACCCTGACCACCTTCGAGCACGACGTCGAGACGGGCATCGGCTACGGCATGGGCATGATGCAGCTCCGGTTCTCGGAGCTCTCACCGCTCCTGTTCGCGATGTCCGACGTGCACGGCGCGGTCGGAGCCACGGGGACGTACGCGCTGTACGATCCGAGCGGCGACACGTACTACATCGCGAACTTCGGCTCGCTCGACCACCGCCAGAAGGCGATCGAGGAGCTCGTGCAGGTCCGGTTGCTGGTCGACCGGCTGCGGGACTAGTCGGACCACGACGGGGCAAGGACGATCCATGGTGCAGCTGGTCTGCTCGCAGGCGGTGGCGGAGCGGCTCCGTCGCGAGCTCGCCGCCGTCCAGATCGCCGTCGACGACGACGGGTGGGCCCTCGTCGAGCGTGGCTTCGACGTCCCGGCGGGCAGACCCGCCGTCGTGTTCGACCCGCTCGACCACGTCGAGGTCGTGCGGATGCTCACGACAGGGTTGCGCGGGGGGACCACGGGCCCGCCCCGGATGCTCACGGGCCAGAGCGGCACATCGTTCACCGTCATCGCACCGCGTGAGGTGCGCTACTTCGAGGCCGCTGCCGACGGGATCGTCGCGTGCACCGCCACCGGGCGCTACCGCGTGCGCGAGACGTTGGCGCACTACGAGTCGGCCTGGGCCGGGCTGGGGTTCCTCCGCGTCAACAAGTCGCAGCTCGCGAACCTCCTGCACGTGATCGAGATCGTGCCCTGGTTCAACTCGCGCTACGTGCTCCGGCTGACCGGTGGCGCCGAGCTCGAGGTGTCCAAGACCTACGCCAAGCGCCTGCGCAGCGCGCTGAAGATGTGAGGAGGAACGCATGAACTTCCGGAACGTCGTGAACTCGTTCTTCCTCGGCCTCGGGATCGGCGTCGTGGTGGTGGTCGCGAGCGCGGGCGCGGGCGACGCGGGACCGTGGGCGCTGACTGTGCTGGCGAGCGGTGGCATCGGGCTGCTCGTGGGTCTGGTCACGGAGTGGCTCACGTCGCTGCTGCCGATCCGGCTCGCCCGCCCCCGCACCTACTTCCTCCTCAACGGGCTCGTCGCGCTCGTGACGACGGCCGCGATCATGCTGGGCCTCGTAGGGCTGGCCGCCGGAACGGGGGCGGGGGCGGGACCGCAGGGCGATGTGCGGGACTGGTGGCCCGTCGTCGGGCTGGTGCTGGCGATCGTCGTCGTCGCGAACGTCGCCGACTACCTGGTGTTCCGCTGGACGAGGGCGCGGCTGCGCAGGATGCAGGCCTCGCTCGGCCAGGCTTCTCTCGAGCAGGAGGCGGGCGAACCGCCCGACGCGGACTGATCTGCCGCGTGCAGCGCGCACGACCCGCCGACGGCCGAGCCGCACCGGCAGCCCTGAGCACGACGACGGCGCCCCACCCGGTCGATCGACCGGGTGGGGCGCCGTCGTCGGTAGGCCGGGGCGTCATCGGCCTGCACACGTCACGCTGCAGCGACCTCCCGCGGGAAGAGGCGCGCCATGACGTCCGAGAGCGCGATGACCCCGGCGACCGTGACGCCGTCGGTCACGACCGCGAGGTGGTTGCGGGTCTCGCGCATCTGCGCGAGGGCCGCGTAGACGGGGACGGACGGTTCGAGCGTGAACGGTGGGCGCATGAGGTCCGCCGCGGGCCGGTCGGCGTCCGTGTCGAGCGTGTCGCGCACGTGCACGACGCCCGAGATGGCGGTGTCGTCGCCGAGCAGGATCCGCAGGTGGCCGGACGTGCGCGTGGCCTCCTGCACGTCGTGCACCGTGGCGCTCAGCGGCACCATGGTCGGCCGGCCCCGACCGGTGAGCAGGTCGCCCACGGTGAGGGTCTGCAGGTCCAGGGCGCCGGAGAGCTGGGCGAAGTACGACGGGTCCAGGGCGCCGACGTTGGCCGAGTGCTCGACGAGGTGGCGCAGGTCGTCCGCGCTCTGGCCCGAGGCGACCTGACCGGTCGGCTCGACGCCGACCTTGACGAGGCACCAGTTGGCCATGTCGTTGAGCCCCGTCAGCAGGGGGCGGGTCAGCCACATGAAGCCGCGCATGGGGATCGCGAGCAGCGTGGCGGACGTCTCGGGGTGGGCGATGGCCCACGACTTGGGCGCCATCTCGCCGACGACCAGGTGCAGGAACGTCACGATGATCAGGGCGAGGACGAACCCGGCGGCGTCCGCGACCCACAGCGGGGCGCCCCACGCCTCGAACGCGGGCGTGAGCCAGTGGTGGACTGCCGGCTTCGTGATCGCGCCCAGGGCCAGGGTGCAGGCCGTGATGCCGAGCTGGGACCCGGCGAGCAGCACGGTCAGCTCGGTCGAGCTGCGCAGCGCGGCACGGGCCGAACGGCTGTTCGGGGCGGCGTCCTCCAGACGGTGCCGCTTGGCCGCGAGCAGTGCGAACTCGACGGCGACGAAGAACGCGCTCAGCGCGATGATGACGACGGTGATGACCACGACGACCCAGGGGTTGCTCATCGGTCGCCCTCCTCGGTCTCGGGCGCAGCGGCAGGCGCCGCAGCGGGCGGGGTGTCGGGTGCGGGGACCGGGCGGTCGTCCGTCGGGAAGGTCACGCGGACCAGGGACGGGACGTGGCGCTCGACCTCGATCACGTCGACGCGCATCCAGGCGGGCTCGGGCTCGGCCGCCAGAGCGAGGTCGGCGGGGTCGAGCGGGAGCTCGACGACGATGCCCTCGCCGGGTTCGAGCAGCGAGCCGTGCTGGTCGATCACGAGGCCGGCGATCGTCTCGTAGTCGCCTCGCGGCAGGTCGCGGCCGATCGCGCGCTCGACCTCGTCGATGTGGGTGTCGCCGGGCATGACCCAGATCCCGTCGTCGTCGCGCGGGGCGATGGTCGGTGTCGCAGGGTCGTGCTCGTCGGTGATCTCCCCGACGAGCTCCTCGGCCAGGTCCTCGGCCGTCAGGACGCCCGCGAAGCCGCCGTACTCGTCGATCACGCACGCGAGCTGGTTGTGCGTCTCGGTGAGCTCGCGCAGGGCGTCGGGCAGGCTCATCGCGGTCGGGATCACGACGACGGGGCGCATGAAGTCCTGGGCGCGGACGTCGTCGCCGTGCGTCGTCGTCAGGACGTCGACGAGGTGGACGACGCCGACGACCTGGTCGTCGTCGGCCAGCACCGGGTAGCGCGAGTGGCCGGCCGCCATCCGCGCCCGCACCTCTCCGAGGGTGTCGTCGACGTGCACGACGTCCACGTGGGCGCGGGGGATCATCGCGTGCTCGACGTCACGTTCGGGGAAGTCGAGGATGCGGTCGAGGAGCACCGAGAGCTCGCCCGGCAGGTCGCCGCTCTGGCGCGAGTCGGCGACGATGTGCTCGAGGTCGCGCGCCGTCGCCGAGTGCTCGACGTCGTGCACCGGCTCGATCCGCAGCGCCTTGAGCAGGAGGTTCGAGGCCTGGTCGAAGACCTTGATGAGCCAGCCGAACACGGCCAGGTAGATGGTCGTCGAGCGGGCGAGCCACAGGGCGACCGGCTCGGGCCGTGCGATCGCGAGGTTCTTGGGGAACAGCTCGCCGAAGATCATCTGGACGAACGTCGAGAACACGAGCGCAAGGACGGTTCCCACGGCGATGCCGACGCCGGTCGGGACGCCGACCCCGCCCAGGGCCGTGCCCAGGGACTCACCGACGAGCGGCTCGGCGACGTAGCCGACCAGCAGCCCGGTCACGGTGATGCCGAGCTGGGCGCCCGAGAGCATGAAGGACGTGCGCTTGGTGACGGCCAGGGCACGCTTGGCGCCCGCGTCCCCCGTGCCGGCGCGCGCGCTCAGGCGCGACCGGTCCACGGCCATGTACGCGAACTCCTGGGCGACGAAGTAGCCGGTCACGGCCGTGATCGCGACGATCACGACGACGCCGAGCAGCAGTGTCAACACCCACATCAGATTCTGCACCCCCTCGTCGCAGCATCGGTGGCCGGCACAAGGGGGTTCGTACTGTCTGCGTCCATGTCTCTCTCAGATCGCGGGTGGATTCCGTCAGGTCAACGCGGAAGCGCGCCTGGACGTTCCCGGAATCCCGCACCGATTCTCGCAGCGTCCGGCCCGTGGTTCCAGCAGGGGACTCCCAGGGGACCCCCAGGGGACCACCGGGGGACCACCGTGGCGATCGCCACGGGGACGGGGCGGGCGACGGGACGCGCGACGTAGGGTGGGATCGACGCGCGACGACCAGACCGACGAGACCGACCAGACCGACGAGCAGAGGAGACCGACGTGGCGACGACAGGCGTGGCCGAGGCGACCGTCGACGACGTGCTGGCCGAGCTGGCGGCCCTCGAGGACCCGAAGATCCGAGCGGTCAACGAGCGCCACGGGGACGACCACGGCGTCAACCTCACCAGGCTGCGTGCGGTCGCGAAGTCCCTGAAGACGCAGCACGAGCTCGCGGGGCAGCTCTGGGGGACGGGCGACACTGCGGCGCGCCTCGTCGCGATACTGATCTGCCGCCCCAAGGCCTGGTCGGCCGACGAGCTCGACGCGATGCTGCGTGGCGCGCGCGTCCCCAAGGTGCACGGCTGGCTCGTCAGCTATGTCGTCAAGAAGAACCCGCACGTCGAGGAGCTGCGCGTCGCGTGGTTCGCGGACCCCGACCCGGTCGTCGCGAGCGCCGGGTGGGCCCTGACGACCGACCGGGTCGCGAAGTCCCCTGAGGGCCTCGACCTGCCCGGGCTCCTCGATCGCGTCGAGGCCGACATGAAGGACGCTCCCGAGCGTCTCCAGTGGGCCATGAACGAGTGCCTCGCGAACATCGGCATCCACCACCCCGACCTCCGCGCCCGCGCGGTCGAGATCGGCGAGCGGCTCGAGGTCCTCAAGGACTACCCGACGCCCCCGGGCTGCACGTCGCCGTTCGCGCCGACGTGGATCGCGGAGATCGTCCGGCGCCAGGCCCAGGCGTAGCGGTTCCCGCCCCCGGCCCGACGGCGGAGCGCCCCCCCGCACGAGGTCGCGGTCCGCCGTCGGGCACGGTGGGCGAAGAACCTGACCCGACGAGGAGCTCGAGCGAGGCACCCATGGCGACGACAGCCGACCACGACGCCTACATCGCCGCAGCGTCCGAGGCGTTTCAGCCCGCGCTGAGGCGGTTGCACGCGCTCCTCTCCGGCGCCCTGCCGGACGCCGACGAGATCGTGGCGTACGACATGCCGGGGTTCGCGATCGGCGGCTCGGTCGTCGCGAGCTATGCGGCGTTCAGCAAGCAGTGCGGGCTGTACGTGCTGCCGGGCGCCATCTCCGGGCACGCCGAGGAGATCGCGGCCGCGGGCCTCAAGGTGACCAAGACCGGCATCACCTTCTCGCCCCGCAAGCCGATCCCGGACGACCTCGTCGAACGCCTTGCGCGAGCGTCGCGCGAGGAGGTCGGCACCTGACGCCGCGAGCCGCCTGACACCGCTAACCTGTCCGGTCCGCGTGCCCGACGGCGGAGCGCACCCGCCACACGAGGCCGCGGTCATCCGTCGGGCGTCACGCGACCGGCACGACCTCCCCGGTCACGGTGTCCGCGCGGAACGCCCGCTCGAACCGCTCCGTGCCCGCCTGGACCGCGCACCTGACGACCGCGAAGCCGGCGGCCACGTCCTGCGCGGTCACGGTGTAGGTCGGCGTGAAGTACAGGGTGCCCTCACCGGGCGCGAGGTGCACGGCCGGGAACCCGGCCGCCACGTCGCCGTCGAAGCTGCCGCTCAGCGCGGCCGTGACGGGCTCCGTGCCACGGTGCCGGAAGCGTCCGGTGAACGCGAGGATGTCGCCCGCCCGCAGCCCCGGCGCGGGCGGACCGTAGTTGACGTCCTGCGCCTCGCGCGTGCCGAGGACCTGGTCGCCGTCGTACCCCTGCCCGATCTCCTTCCAGGTGTGCACGCCCCACCCGCCGCCCTCGGCCGAGATGACGTGCGACGCGCCCACCGTGACCCATTCGGCGGGGCGCCCCGGGGTGATCGAGCGCAGCACCATGGTGAAGGCGCCGCCGTCGTCGTCGACGAACGTCTCGGCGGCCTCGGCGAGCGCCGCGGGGGACAGCGCCTCGGCCTCGATGCGGGCGAACACGATCTCGCGGTACCCGTCGCGTTCGTAGAGCACGCCGAGCGACCCGTCGGCGAGCACGGCTCCCGTCGAGTAGGCGCTCGATCCTGCGCAGATCGTGAGCGCGGGCCGCCACGTCGTGCCCTCGTCGTGCGAGACGCTCAGCACGGTGTTGCGGCGCAGGTCGGTGTCGCGGTTGTTGGTCACGAGCAGAGGAGCCGCCGCGTCGGTGACGTCCCCGAGCCGCAGGATGCTGCCGTTGTCGCTCGGGTCGGGCAGGTCCGGCACGGGCGTCAGCGGCCCGTAGGAGTGGCCGCCGTCGGTCGAGACGGCCTGCACCCGGGCGCCCGTGGCGCGCGAGCTCAGCAGGACGCGGCCGTCGCTCAGCTCGACGACCTTGTTCTCGTTGGCCCCGGGCCCCGTGGGCTCACCGAGGGTCCACGTGTCGCCGTGGTCGTCCGAGTAGGCCGACGCCGCGCGGATCTCGCCGTGCAGGAGCAGCACCATCTGCTGGAGCAGGCGCCCCGCGAACGGGCCGGTCTCGAGCTGGATCCCTGCGCCGGCCGCGGCGAAGAGCCCGGTGACGCCCTGCGGCTTGAGCGCGGCCGTCACGCGCCGGTGGGTCCAGGTCAGGCCGTCGTCGTCGGAGAACGACAGGTCGACGTGCTGGACGTCGTCCTCGGGCTCGAGGCCCGGGCCCGCCTCGAAGAACCCCGCGTGGGTCCCCGCGGCGTGGAAGCAGAAGATGCGCCCGGTGACGCGGTCGACGAGCAGGCTCGGGTCGCCGAACCCCTGGAGACCCGTGCCGACGCGCACGTCCTGCTGCGGGCCCCACGTGCGGCCGTGGTCGAGGCTGCGCCGGACCAGGAGGTCGATCGTGTTCGGCAGGTCGTCGAGGTTGGGGCGTCCGTCGTACGCCGCGAGGACCGTTCCGCGCGTCGAGACGGCCAGGGCGGGGATGCGGTACTGGCGGTGCCCGCCGACGCCGCGGGCGGCCAGGACCTGGTGGGTGATTTCGTGGGGGTTCGTGCGCATCCCCTAGATGTACCCCGGCGCGTGCCCGGGACCAAGCTCCCTCGGGCGGCGAGTCCGCGCGCCCGCTCCACGGACCGTGCCCGACGGCGGGGCGCACCTTCGCACGGAAGGCGCGCCCCGCCGTCGGGCAGGTCAGGTGGACCGGGACTTGCTCGCTGCCGTCCACGGGACCGCGCGACCCGCGGCGAGCGAGGCCGGGACCGACAGCACGCGCTGGTTCGTGCTCCCGCGGAACGGGAGCGTGAGGTCGCGGTGCGCGATCTCGAACCGGCCGTCGACCAGGACGTCGACCTCGGCGAGGAGCTCCTGCTTGTCGCCCGAACCGGCGGCCAGCTCCTCGAACGTGTAGCCGGTCCAGCACCACACGTCCTTGCCCCGTCCGTGCTGCTCACGCAGGCGCCGCACGAGGCGCAGGCACACGCCCGTGTTGAGGAACGGCTCGCCGCCGAGCAGCGAGAGCCCCTGCACGGACTCGTGCGCGAGGTCCGCGAGGATCCGCTCCTCGAGCTCGTCGGTGTACGGGGACCCGTAGCGAAAGCTCCACGTCGCCTCGTTGAAGCAGCCCTCGCACGCGAACAGGCACCCGCTCACGTACAGGCTGCAGCGCACGCCCTCGCCGTCGACGAACACGAACGGCTTGTAGTCCGCGACGTGACCCTGGCTGAAACGCTCCGCGAGCCAGTCGGGCTGCGGGTCCCTGGACACGACGCCCTCAGGATTCCGCGGGGCCGACGTCGACCGAGGCGCTCGCGGACCCGGTGCCTTGCGGTGCGCTCAGGCTCACGGACCCCGCCATGTGCTTGACGCGCGAGGAGATCTCGACGTGCCTCCCGTGCACCATGGGGCGCTGCTGCGGGTTCCCGAGGTACCCGCACGTGCGCTTGACGACGTCGCACGTCCGCGGGTCGGTGTTCCCGCACCCCGGGCACGCGAAGCCGCGCGCCGTCGGGGTGAAGTCGCCGGCGTAGCCGCACGCGTAGCACCGGTCGATCGGGGTGTTCGTGCCGAGGTACCCCACCCGGTCGTAGGCGTAGTCCCACACGGCCTCGAGCGCCTTCGGGTTCTGCTGGAGCACCGGGTACTCGCAGTAGTGGATGAAACCGCCCGAGGCGTACTGCGGGTAGTCCATCTCGAAGTCGAGCTTCTCGAACGGCGTCGGGTCCTTGCGCACGTCGTAGTGGAAGCTGTTCGTGTAGTACTCCTTGTCGGTGATGTCGGCCACCACCCCGAACTTCTCCCGGTCGAGCCGCGCGAACCGGTCCGTGAGGCTCTCGCTCGGCGTCGAGTAGACGCTGAACTGGTAGCCGTGCTCGGCCGTCCACGCGGACGTGTGCTCCTTGAGGGTCCGCAGCACGCACAGCGTCATCTCCTTGGCCTCGGGGTCGGTCTCCCACGCGCCGCCGAAGAACGCGGCCGCGACCTCGTAGAGCCCGATGTACCCGAGCGAGACGGTCGCGCGCCCGTCGCGGAAGAGCTGGTCGACGTCGTCGTCCGGGGCCAGGCGCTCGCCGAACGCGCCGTGCACGTACAGGATCGGTGCGTTGCCCGGGACGGCTTCCTTGCAGCGTTCGACGCGGTAGACGAGCGCGTCGTGGACCGTGGCCAGACGTTCCGTCAGCAGGTCCCAGAACACCTCCTGGCTGCCACGGGCCTCCAGGGCGATGCGGGGCAGGTTGAGCGTCACGACGCCGAGGTTCATGCGGCCTTCGACCACGTCGTTGCCGTCCGCGTCTCGCCACCCCTGGAGGAACGAGCGGCAGCCCATGGGCATCTTGAAGCTGCCCGTGAGCTCGACGATCTTGTCGTAGCTCAGCACGTCGGGGTACATGCGCTTGGTCGCGCACTCCACGGCGAGCTCCTTGACGTCGTAGTTCTCGTCACCCGGCTCGAGGTTGACCCCGCGGCGCAGCGTGTAGATGAGCTTGGGGAAGATCGCGGTGCGGCCCTCCGCGCCCAGGCCCTTGATGCGGATCTGCAGGATCGCGCGCTGGATCTCGCGTTCGAGCCAGTGCGTGCCCAGCCCGAAGCCGACCGACGTGAACGGCGTCTGCCCGTTGGACGTGAAGAGCGTGTTGATCTCGTACTCGAGGCTCTGCATCGCGTCGTAGATGTCCTTGGCCGTCTTGGCCCGCGCGTACGCGTCGTGGGCCCGGGCGTCGGGGAGCCAGTGCCCGGCCTCGACCAGGTGCTTGGCGTAGTTGAGCTCGGCGTACGGGGCCAGGAGCTCGTCGATCCGGTTGACCGAGCAGCCGCCGTACTGGCTGGATGCGACGTTCGCGATGATCTGCGTGATCTGCGCGGCCGCGGTCTGGATCGAGCGGGGCGGCTCGACCTGCGCGTTGCCGATGCGGAACCCCTCGGAGAGCATCGTCCGGAAGTCGATCAGGCAGCAGTTCGTCATGGGCGCGTACGGGTGGTAGTCGAGGTCGTGGTAGTGGATGTCGCCCTTCTGGTGGGCGTTCGCGACGTGCGGGGGCAGCATGCGCAGGCCGACCGCCTTGCCGACCGCGCCGGCCGTCAGGTCGCGCTGGGTGTTGAAGACGTCCGAGTCCTTGTTCGCGTTCTCGTTGACGACGGCCGAGTCCTTGCTGATCAGCCCCACGATCGAGTGGTTGAGGTCGGTCGAGCGGCTGCGTGCGAAGTCCCGCTGGACGCGGTAGTCGATGTAGGCGCGTGCCACGTCGTACTCGCGCGAGGCGAGCAGCTCGTGCTCGACCACGGCCTGGATCTCGTAGATCTGCACGACGTCCGTGAAGCGCACCGAGATCTCTGCGACCACCCGCTCGAGCACCGCGTCGAGAGCGCGTTCGTGGAACGGCGTCGCGACCCCGTGGACCTCCTCGTACGCCTTGCTCAGCGCGGCGCGGATCCGTGAGTCGTCGAACGCGAGCGCTCGCCCGTCACGCTTGAGCACCGTGAGGCCGCTCACCGCCCCCGACGTGACGTCCTCGCTCTGCTCGACCCCGACCGGACCCATGCGACCACGACCTCTCTGCGTGACGCCCCGAGCCTGCCGCGAAGGGCAAGCCGGGGCGTCGATGAAGAACTAGATGTAGTAGCAATTACACCCGCGTGGCCCACATGTAGTGGCCAAACTCGGGCGCGCCGGGACCTTCCTCCCTGAGGTCGGGACGTTGGTCACTCCGCCGACGGACCTTCGGGCCCGGCGTGGCGCGACGAGCTCCTGCGGGGGGTGTGTCCGTCCGCCGTCCGCCGCCCGCCGCCCGCCGCCCGCCGCCGGGCGGCGGGCGTGGAGCCGGGTGCACGTCCGCGCCTGCGTCGGGGAAGGCTGGCCAAACATATGTCCTAGGACATATGTTTGCTGCCGAGTCGTCCGCGCGACGCGGGCGCCGTCGCAGGGGCAGGGAGGGGAGCATGGCCGCGATCGACAGGATCCACGGGGCGAGCGCTGACGAGGTGGTCGCGTCCGTCCGTGCGCTCGTGGACACAGGAGTGCTGGCCGCCGGGGAGTCGCTCCCGCCCATCCGGGCGCTCGCGGTCGACCTCGGGGTGAACCGCAACACCGTGGCCGCCGCGTACGCCCAGCTGGTGGCCGCCGGCGTCGTCGAGAGCCGCCGGCGTGGGGGCACGGTCGTGCTCGGCGTCCCTGTCCTCGACCGCGAAGGCCTGGTGCCCACCGACCTCGTGGACCTGTCGAGCGGGAACCCCGACCCGACCCTGCTCCCAGACCTGTCGGGAGCCCTCGACGCGGGCTACGTCCCCTCGCTGTACGGCGGGTCCCCGGTCGACACCGACCTCGCACGGTGGGCGCTCGAGCACCTCGCGCCGGACGTCGACCGCGAGCACCGCGTGGTCCTCGCGCACGGGGCCGTCGACGCGGTCGAGCGCCTCCTCGCCGCACACCTGACGCATGGAGACCTGGTCGCGGTCGAGGACCCGTGCTTCCTGTCGAGCATCGGCACGCTCCGGCTCGGTGGGTACCGCGGAGCTCCCGTCCCCGTCGACGACGAGGGCATGACCGTCGCCGCCCTGCGCCACGCGCTCGCGTCGGGCGCACGTGCCGTGGTGTGCACGCCCCGCGCGCACAACCCCACCGGGGTGAGCCTGACGCCCCGGCGTGCCGCTGCGCTGCGCGAGGTCCTGGCGGAGCACCCGGACGTGCTGGTCGTCGAGGACGACCACTTCTCGGCGGTGTCCACCCGTCCCTACGTGCGGATCACCCCGCCGGGGGCGCCCCGGTGGGCGCTCGTGCGGTCGGTGTCGAAGTTCCTCGGGCCCGACCTGCGCGTGGCCTTCGTGCTCGCCGACGTCACGACCGCAGCACGCCTCGAGACCCGGCTGAGCTCGTCCACCACGTGGGTCAGCCACGTCCTTCAGCGCGTCGTCGCCCACCTGCTCACCGACCCCGGCACGGACGCCCTCCTGGACCGTGCTCGCGCCACGTACGCGCGCCGCAGCGACCGGCTCGCCGCATCGCTCACGGAGCAGGGCATCCCCGTACCGGGACGCGGGGACGGCCTCAACCTGTGGGTGCCGCTGCCCGTGCCAGGTGCCGCCCGGCGGGTGGTGGACGACCTCGCGGCCCGCGGGTGGGCCGTCCGTGCCGGGGAGGACTTCAGCCTCGGCACGGGACGCGCCCCAGCGATCCGCGTCACGACCTCGACCCTGGACGCCCCGCGCGCGGTCGCGTTCGCGACCGACCTGGCCGCGGTCCTCCGGCCCCAGGGCGTCCCGGGGGACCGGGCGCACCGCCGGAGCGCGCCGGTCCGTACCAGGACGGGCGACGAGGAGCAGCGCACCGCCGAGGGGCAGGAGAACCCCACCCCGACCGCCTCCGACCCGTGGGAGAACCTGTGACCGCTCGCCCCCTCGACCAGCCCTACCGCACGGCACGCACCGTCGCGGACTTCACCAGCGCGCTGGACGCCGTGCGCACACGGATCGCGGCCGCCGCCGCGGAGGTCGGGCGCGACCCGGCTGCCGTGCGGCTGCTGCCGGTCAGCAAGACCGTGCCCGAGGACCGGATCCGCCGGGCCGTCGCCGCGGGGCTCGTCCGGCTGGGCGAGAACAAGGTCCAGGAGGCCCGCCGCAAGTCCGAGAACCTGGCGGACCTCGACGTCGAGTGGTCGCTCGTCGGGCACCTGCAGACGAACAAGGCCAAGGACGTCGCGGCCTTCGCGACCGAGTTCCAGGCCCTCGACTCGCTGCGCGTCGCGCAGGCGCTCGACCGGCGACTCCAGGCACTGGGGCGTGGCCTCGACGTCCTGGTGCAGGTCAACACCTCGGACGAGCCCAGCAAGTACGGCCTGGCCCCCGAGGAGGTGCCCTCCTTCGTCCGGACGCTGCCGACGTTCACGGCGCTGAGGGTCCGCGGACTCATGACCCTGGCCGAGCTCACCACGGACCGCGAGCGGGTGCGGGGATGCTTCACCCGGCTGCGAGTGCTCCGGGACCGCCTCCGCGACTCGGCGCCCGACGGCGTGGGGCTCGACGATCTCTCGATGGGCATGTCCGGCGACTACGAGCTCGCCGTCATGGAGGGAGCCACGTGCGTCCGTGTCGGGCAGGCCGTCTTCGGGCCCCGCGCGGTCCCGGACTCGGCCTACTGGCCCACCTGACGGACAGCGCCGGTCGGACCGCGCCCGAGGTCGGCGCCAGGCGGCCTGCGGCGGTGACGACGCGGAGAGGCCGAGGGCCGGTGGGCGGGCGCTGAGGTCGGCTCGCGGTCAGCTCCCGTCGCGCAGGTCGCCGGGCGCGGTGTCCTCGAGCGCGATCCGGTCGAAGACCGCGGTGCACGTCGTGCCCAGGGGGGCCTGCGCGAGGAAGCCCACCCGGACCGGCAGGTCGGAGAAGAGTCGGAAGAGGCGGACGAACTCCCAGGTCTCGCCGTCGCGCGAGGCGTGGAACGCCCAGGCGGGTCCGGTCCGCACGACCCGCAGGTGCACGGTCTCGTCGTCGACGTCCCAGGAGTTGCAGTCGTCGGTGTACTCGTTCGTGACGGTCGAGACGACCATGGTCCGGCCGTCCGGTGCCTGCTCGAAGCAGAGCTTGGCCCAGTGCGAGTCGTCGGCCCACAGGACCAGGGCGCCTGCGTCGAACGTCGTGCGTCCGGTCGTCACCCGGACCCGGGCGGACAGCGCGAGCTCGGCCGGTGCGTCGAACACGAGCGCCGGGGCAGCGTGCTGCGGCGGTGCGCCCAAGGCGTCGTTCGTCCAGTCGGTGCCGGCCGGGGCGGTCAGGGTCACGGCGTCGTCGGCGACCTGACCTGCGCCTTCGTGGGACAACCAGTGCAGCGGGGGGAGGGAGATCTTCGTCACGCCGACACCCTACCCGGGTGGGACCTCGCGAGTGGAAGCGCTCCCGCATGGGTGCGCGACGCCGTCGGGCCGGTCAGCCCGGGGGCTGGACGGGCGCCGCGCCGAGGGCGGCCGAGGGGCGTCCGTCCCTGTGTCGGACGGTCGTGCAGGCGACGGCCCACACGACCAGGCCGAGCCCCGCGCCGAGCACGGGGTGCGTCGCGGCCAGACGTGCGAGGGAGAAGACGGTCACGGCATGGTCGGTCGCGACGAGGCGCACCACCGCCCCGACCGTCCCGACCGCCGCCCCTGCGCCCACGGCGAGCACCGCGGAGCGCAGGTGCTGCGGCGGGGAGACCGGCTCCGCGCGTCGCCACCAGCGCACCGTGAGGACCGCGATCGTCGCGAAGCCGACGAGCGAGCTCCCGTGCTGGAGGTACTTGTAGGCCGTCACGCCTGCGACGGGTGTACGCAGGACGTCCCACGTCTGGACCGCGGTGCCGCGCAGGTGCGTGAAGTCGTCCCAGAGGATGTGCGTGAGCGTGCCGGCCACGGCGAACCCGACGACTGTCCCCACGACAGCGAGCGGGTGCGCCGCGCGGGTCGACGCGTCGGGCACCGGTGCGGACCGGCGGGGGAGCGCGGCCAGGAACGGACCCCGGACGACGAGCACCCACAGCGCGGTGAACGCGAGCGTGAGCGCCAGGTCCACGGTCACCACGCCCAGGAGGCGGTGCGTGGGACGGGCCAGCTCGTCCGTGCCGGGGACCAGGACGTCGAGGAAGAGCGGGGCGTCGGGCACCATCGCGCCGACCGCGAAGGCGGGCAGGGCCCAGAGGAGCAGGTCCGGGGGGAGCGCGCGCCGCGCACGGCGACCGGCGAGGGGGAGGGACACCAGGGCGTGGACGGGGGTGTACGGCACGCGGCACATCATGGCAGCGGCCCAGCAGGGGCGGTCGGTCGGTCCATGCCCGGGACGGTTCGCCCAAGCGTCGGACATCTCACACTTTTCGGGCCCGCCTCTCTGGGGCAGAAATAGTGTGCCAAGCGGACATGTCATCTGCACCCGACCTCCCGTACCCGACTCACCGACCAGCAGGGAAGAACGGGGTCTCGTCCCGGACGGCGAACCGTCGTCGTCCTCCCGTGGAAGGAAGCACCGGACGGCGGTAGTTTCGCTGGGGCGGGACACCCGTCTCGCGACCGACCCGGTGCGAAGGGACGAGCATGGGAATCGACGACGCAAAGGACAAGGCGGCTGCTGCAGGCGACGACGCCAAGGAGGGCCTGGGGGGACTGGTCGACAAGGCCAAGGGCTTCCTGACCGACGACAAGATCGACGAGGTCGCCGGCACGATCAAGGGATTCACGCCGGACACGGTCGACGGGCACGTGGACACCCTGGCCGAGAAGGCCAAGGAAGCGAACGACTGATCGGTCGCGGTACGCACGCGACCGGCCGAGGTCGGTAACATCGAGGGGCGCCGCCGTCTGGTGGCGCCCTTTCCACTGCCCTGTCGAGCCGCTAGGAGCGCGCACCGTGTCAGACGTTCTCTCGTCACCCTTGTCCATCACTCTCGACGGGGAACGGACCACGGTGGAGACGGGGACGACCGGTGTGGACCTGTTCCAGGGCCGCCGCGACGTCGTCGTCCTGCGTGTGAACGGCCACCTCAAGGACCTCGACACGACCGTCGCCGAGGGCGACGAGGTCGAGGGCGTGACGATCGACTCGCCCGACGGGCTCGACGTGCTGCGCCACTCCGCCGCGCACGTCCTGGCCCAGGCCGTCCAGCAGGTCAACCCCGACGCCAAGCTCGGCATCGGCCCGCCCGTCCGCGACGGCTTCTACTACGACTTCGACGTCGAGACCCCGTTCACCCCCGACGACCTCAAGGCCCTCGACAAGGCCATGGCGCGCATCGTCAAGGACGGCCAGACGTTCAAGCGTCGCGTCGTGACCGACGACGAGGCGCGCGCCGAGCTCGCGAACGAGCCCTACAAGCTCGAGCTGATCGGTCTCAAGGGCTCCGGCTCGGCCGATGAGGCCGCGGGGGAGGGCGTGTCGGTCGAGGTCGGCGCCGGCGAGCTCACCATCTACGACAACCTGCGACGTGACGGCTCGGTGGCCTGGAAGGACCTGTGCCGCGGCCCGCACCTTCCCAGCACCCGCCTCATCGGCAACGGCTTCCAGCTCATGCGCAGCGCCGCCGCCTACTGGCGCGGTAGCGAGAAGAACCCCCAGCTCCAGCGCGTCTACGGCACGGCCTGGCCCACCAAGGACGAGCTGCGCGCCTACACCGAGCGCCTGGCCGAGGCCGAGCGCCGCGACCACCGTCGCCTGGGCGTCGAGCTCGACCTCTTCTCGTTCCCGGACGAGATCGGCTCGGGCCTCGCGGTCTTCCACCCCAAGGGCGGGATCATCCGCAACGAGATGGAGGAGTACTCGCGCAAGCGGCACATCGAGGCGGGCTACTCGTTCGTCAACTCCCCGCACATCACCAAGGAGAAGCTGTACCAGGTCTCCGGGCACCTCGACTGGTACGCCGAGGGCATGTACCCCCCCATGCACCTCGACGAGGAGCGCGACGCCGACGGCACGCTGCGCCGTGCCGGGCAGAACTACTACCTCAAGCCCATGAACTGCCCCATGCACAACCTGATCTTCGACGCGCGCGGCCGCTCGTACCGTGAGCTCCCGCTGCGGCTCTTCGAGTTCGGGACGGTCTACCGCTACGAGAAGTCGGGCGTCGTGCACGGCCTGACCCGGGCCCGCGGCTTCACCCAGGACGACGCGCACATCTACTGCACGCGCGACCAGATGAAGTCCGAGCTGACCGACGCGCTCACCTTCGTCCTCGACCTGCTCAAGGACTACGGGCTCGACGACTTCTACCTCGAGCTCTCGACCCGCGACCCCGAGAAGTCGGTCGGCACCGACGACGCCTGGGAGGAGGCGACCGAGACGCTGCGTCAGGTCGCCGAGGAGTCGGGCCTGGCCCTCGTGCCGGACCCGGGCGGCGCCGCGTTCTACGGCCCCAAGATCTCGGTCCAGGCGAAGGACGCGATCGGCCGCACCTGGCAGATGTCGACCATCCAGCTCGACTTCAACCTGCCGGAGAAGTTCGACCTCGAGTACCAGGCCTCGGACGGCACGCGCCAGCGCCCCGTCATGATCCACCGTGCGCTCTTCGGCTCGATCGAGCGCTTCTTCGCGGTGCTCACCGAGCACTACGCGGGCGCCTTCCCGGCCTGGCTCGCGCCGGTCCAGGTCGTGGCCGTACCCGTGGCCGAGCCCTTCAACGACTACCTGGCGGACGTCGTCGCCCAGCTCCGGGCCCAGGGGATCCGCGCCGAGGTCGACTACTCGGACGACCGCTTCGGCAAGAAGATCCGCACGGCCAGCACCCAGAAGGTGCCGTTCGTCCTCATCGCGGGCGGCGAGGACGTCGAGGCCGGCGCTGTGTCGTTCCGGTACCGCGACGGGCGCCAGGACAACGGCGTGCCCGTGGCCGAGGCCATCGAGCGGATCGTGTCTGCGGTCCGCGAGCGCAGCCAGGTCTGACGCGTGACGTCGGACGGCGCAGGGGCCGGGTACTCGGTCGAGGGCCCGGAGGGGCATCCTCGGTTCGACGACGGGATGGACCGGCTGTGGACTCCGCACCGGATGGTCTACATCGGTGGGCAGGACAAGCCGGTCGACGACCGGTCGTCGTCGTGCCCGTTCTGCCGGGTTCCTGCGCTGTCCGACGAGGACGGGTTGGTGGTGGCGCGGGGCACGTGGTGCTTCGTGGTGCTCAACCTGTACCCGTACAACCCGGGGCACCTGATGGTGTGCCCGTACCGCCACGTGTCGGACTACACGGAGCTGACGCCCGAGGAGACCGACGAGCTGGCGCGGTTGTCGCAGCAGGCGATGCGGGTCACGCGTGCGGTGTCGGGGCCTGACGGTTTCAACCTGGGCATGAACCAGGGGGCGGTCGCGGGGGCCGGTATCGCGGCGCACCTGCACCAGCACGTGGTGCCGCGCTGGTCGGGGGACGCGAACTTCCTGCCGATCGTGGCGCACACCAAGGCGGTGCCGGAGCTGTTGGGGGACACGCGGGCCCGGTTGGCGGCAGCGTGGGGTGCGGCGCCCGCTGTGCCTGACCAGGCCGCCGTGGCGGACGAGAACGACGTGGCGCCGGTGGCGCCCACTTCCGAGGAGAGCTAGATGTTCGGTCGGCTGCGCGCCGTCGTGACGAGGTTGTTCACGCCGATCGCGGCGTTCCTGCTGCGCGTCGGGGTGTCCCCGGACGCGGTCACGGTCGTGGGGACGCTCGGGGTCGTGGCGTCCGCGCTGTGGCTGTTCCCGACGGGGCACCTGTTCGCGGGCACCATGGCGATCATGGTCTTCGCGTTCTCGGACGCTCTGGACGGTGTGATGGCGCGCTTGTCGGGGCGCTCGGGTCCGTGGGGGGCGTTCCTGGACTCGACGCTGGACCGGCTGGCCGACGCCGCGATCTTCACGGGGCTGATCGTGTGGTTCGTGCGCACGGAGAACACGTGGGGCATCACGGTGGGGCTCGCGTGCCTGGTCCTGGGGTCGGTGGTGCCGTACGCGCGGGCCAGGGCCGAGGGGCTGGGCATGACGGCTGCCGTGGGGATCGCGGAGCGTGCGGACCGGCTGGTCGTGACGCTCGTCGCGGCGGGTCTCGTGGGTCTGGGGCTGCCGGTGACGGTGCTGGTCGTGGTCCTGGGCCTGCTCGGGGCCGCGAGCGCCGTGACGGTGGTGCAGCGGATGGCGACGGTGCGTCGTCAGGCGGTTGCTGCTGCGGGGGGGTCGTCGTCGGAGGGCGCTGCAGCGTCCGAGGGTGGTGCGTGAGGTGGGGGTGAGTGCGGACAAGGCGTTCACGTTCGCGTGGCGCAACGCGCACAAGGTGCCGGAGCCGGTGCTGCGTGGGGTGTTCACGGTGATCGCGGACGTGGTGTGGGCGTCGCGCAAGGGGGGCGTGCCGCAGCTGGAGAGGAACCTGGCGCGGGTGCGTCCGGACCTGGATGCGCGGGGGTTGCGCCGGTTGAGCCGTGCGGGCATGCGGTCGTACATGCGGTACTACCGTGAGGCGTTCACGTTGCCGGCGGCGTCTCCTGCGCAGGTCGAGGCGCGGGTGCGGCTGGAGGGGTTCGAGAACTGCCTGCGGTTCACGTCGCAGGGTGTGACGCCGTTGTTGGCGTTGGGGCACATGGGTAACTGGGACCTGGCGGGGGCGTTCGCGACGCCGCACATCGCGCCGGTGCTGACGGTCGCGGAGCGGCTGAAGCCTGAGGAGCTGTTCCAGGAGTTCTTGGCGTTCCGCAACTCGTTGGGGATCGAGATCCTGGCGTTGGGGGACGGGGACGTGTTCCGTGAGCTGATGCGTGGTGCGCGGGGGCCGGGGAGGTTGATCCCGTTGCTCGCGGACCGTGACCTGACGGAGCGGGGCGTGGAGGTGGACCTGTTCGGTGAGCGGGCCCGGGTGGCGGCGGGGCCGGCGGCGTTGGCGGTCTCGACGGGTGCGCCGTTGTTGACGGCGTCGATCCGGTACGAGCGGTTGACGGGGCCTCGGCGGCGGGCGGCGGGGACGCCGTGGGGGATCGTGATCCGGTTCTTCCCGCCGGTCGTCGTCCCGGAGGGGGTGCCGCGCAGCGAGCGGGTGGCGGCGGTGACGCAGGCGTGGGTGGATCAGCTGGCGGAGGGCATCGCGGCGGACCCGGAGGACTGGCACATGCTGCAGAAGGTGTTCGTGGCGGACCTGGACCCGGACCGGTACGCCCGGACGCGGGCGAAGGACGCGCAGGGTTCGACTGGTGGAGGGGCGGTGGGCTCGGCATGAGCCTGAAGGTCGGGATCGTGTGCCCGTACTCGTTCGACGTCCCGGGGGGTGTGCAGTTCCACATCCGGGACCTGGCGGAGGCGCTCATGGCGCAGGGGCACGAGGTGTCGGTGCTGGCCCCTGCGGACGAGGACACCCCGATCCCGGACTACATCACGTCTGCGGGTCGTGCGGTGCCGGTGAAGTACAACGGGTCGGTGGCGCGCATGACGTTCGGCCCGGTGACGGCGGCGCGGGTGCGCCGGTGGTTGGACGCGGGCCAGTTCGACGTGCTGCACCTGCACGAGCCGGTGACGCCGAGCTTGAGCATGCTGGCGCTGTGGATCGCGCAGGGGCCGATCGTGGCGACGTTCCACACGGCGCTGATCCGTTCGCGGGCGCTGCAGGTGGTGTACCCGTTGGTGCGGCAGAGCCTGGAGAAGATCTCGGCGCGCATCGCGGTGTCGGAGGATGCGCGGCGCACGCTCGTGGAGCACATGGGTGGTGACGCGGTCGTGATCCCGAACGGGGTGTACGTGGACACGTTCGCCGACGCGGAGCCGTCCGCGACGTGGCAGGGGACCCCGGACGCGCCGACGATCGCGTTCCTGGGCCGTCTGGACGAGCCGCGCAAGGGACTGCCGGTCCTGACGGCCGCGATCCCGCGCATCCTGGAGCAGGTCCCGGGGGCGCGCTTCCTGGTCGCGGGGCGCGGGGACCAGGGGCGTGCGGACGCGCTGGAGGCTCTGGGCGAGGCCGCGAGCGCCGTGGAGTTCCTGGGGTCGATCTCGGACGAGGAGAAGGCGTCGCTGCTGTCGTCGGTGGATCTGTACATCGCACCGCAGACGGGTGGGGAGTCTTTCGGGATCGTGCTGGTGGAGGCGATGAGCGCGGGGGCGTGCGTGGTGGCCTCCGACCTGGGGGCGTTCCGCCGGGTCCTGGACGAGGGGGAGGCGGGGGCGTTGTTCCCGGTGGGGGACTCGGTCGCGTTGGCGGAGACGGTGGTGCGGGTGCTGGCGGACCCGGCGGGTCGGGAGAGGTACTGCGAGCGGGCGATCTCGTTCGTGCGCCGGTTCGACTGGTCGACGGTGACGGCGGAGGTGCTCGCGGTGTACGAGATGGCGTTGGCGGCGTCGGATGCGGTGATCCCGGTGCACGAGGATCCGGCGTCGTTGCGTGGCGGTCGCCGGTTGGGGTTGTGGCCCCGCCCGGAGCAAGAGAGGAGCCCGTCGTGACGTGGTCGGAGATCGCCATCATCGTGGTGGCGGTGGTGCTGGTGGCGGGGTGGGCCTTGTGGGTCGCGGCTTCGCGCCTGGACCGGTTGCACCGCAAGGTCATGGCGTCGCGGTTGGCGTTGGACGCGCAGCTCGAGCGGCGGGCGTCGTCGGCGCTGGACCTGGCGGGGGCGGGGGAGCTGGACCCGGCGAGCTCGGTCCTGGTCGCGGAGGCGGCGTACGCGGTCCTGGACGACGACCTGCGCATGCGGGAGGTCGCGGCGGCGGTGCCGGGTCTGGCGGAGCTGGTCGCGGCCCCGGAGGGGGTGCGCAGGCCCGACGGCGGTACGCCCGTGGTGCGGGCTCCTCGCCTCCTGGCGGGGTTGGGGATGCAGCGGGCGATGGCGGAGAGCGACCTGTCGGCGACGTTGCGTGCGGCGCTCGAGGACCCGCAGGAGGTCGCGGAGATCCGGGCGTCACCGGCGGGCGCGGAGCTGCTGGCTGCGCTGGCGGGGGCCTGGTACCGGGCGCAGATCGCCCGCCGGTTCCACAACGAGGCGGTCGCGCAGACGCAGCGCCTGCGCCGGACCTGGTACGCGCGGGCGTTCTCCTTGGCGGGGCACGCGCCCATGCCGGTCACGGTCGAGCTGGACGACGCGTGGCCTCCGGCGCTGGACCGCAACCCCTGAGGGGCTCTCTGGTGCCCGAGGGGTGAGCGGGCCTCCGTAGACTGGGGGTGACGTGCAAGCATGTCGGCGGCACGAGCGTGACCCCTGCTCGTGCGTCCCAACGTGAAGATTCGAGGTTTCGCGGTGTCCGTGGAGAATTCCGGCGAGAACAGCCCCCAGGTGACCGACGTCGTCGGCTCGGCCAAGGTCAAGCGTGGCATGGCCGAGATGCTCAAGGGCGGCGTCATCATGGACGTCGTCACCCCTGAGCAGGCGAAGATCGCGGAGGACGCCGGCGCGGTGGCCGTCATGGCCCTCGAGCGCGTCCCGGCGGACATCCGCGCCCAGGGCGGGGTCTCGCGCATGAGCGACCCCGACATGATCGACGGCATCATCGCGGCCGTGTCGATCCCCGTCATGGCCAAGGCGCGCATCGGCCACTTCGTCGAGGCGCAGGTGCTGCAGGCCCTGGGCGTCGACTACATCGACGAGTCCGAGGTCCTGACCCCGGCCGACTACGCGAACCACATCGACAAGTGGGCGTTCGACGCACCGTTCGTGTGCGGGGCGACGAACCTGGGCGAGGCGCTGCGCCGCATCACCGAGGGCGCCGCCATGATCCGCTCCAAGGGTGAGGCCGGCACGGGCGACGTGTCGAACGCGACGACGCACATGCGCACCATCCGCGCCGAGATCCGCCGCCTGACGTCCTTGCCCGAGGACGAGCTGTTCGTCGCCGCGAAGGAGCTCCAGGCGCCGTACGAGCTCGTCAAGGAGATCGCCGCGACGGGCAAGCTGCCCGTGGTCATGTTCACCGCGGGCGGTATCGCGACCCCGGCCGACGCCGCCATGATGATGCAGCTCGGCGCCGAGGGCGTGTTCGTCGGCTCGGGCATCTTCAAGTCCGGCAACCCCGCCCAGCGTGCCGCGGCGATCGTGAAGGCCACCACGTTCTACGACGACCCGGCCGTCCTCGCGGACGTCTCGCGCGGCCTGGGCGAGGCCATGGTCGGCATCAACGTCGACGACATCCCCGTCCCGCACCGCCTCGCCGAGCGCGGCTGGTGACCCCGCGGGCCGGTCGAGGCGTCCCGGAGCCCGGGGGCACACCCCTGTGACCTCCTCATGACGAGCACCCCCGGCCGGTCCCTCGGCCACACCCCGGCCGGGGTGGACGCACCCGCTGCGCCCGCCCCGGCCACGGCCTCACCTGCCGGTCCTGCCGACCCCACGCCCGAGGCCCCCGGCGCGCTCGGCCCCGACTGGGTCCTCGGACCCGACGGCCTGCGCCACCGGCGCGGCGCCCGCGTCCTGCTCCTCGACGCCGCGGACCGCGTCCTGCTCGCGCGCGGCCACGACTCCGACCAGCCCGACCGCTCCTGGTGGTTCACCATCGGCGGCGGCATCGAGCCCGGCGAGAGCGACCTCGACGCCGCGGTGCGCGAGGTCCTCGAGGAGACCGGGCTGCACCTGGACCCCGCCATGCTCGAGGGCCCCGTGTGGACCCGCTCCGCCATCTTCGACTTCTACCGCGAACGCTGCCGCCAGGACGAGGTCTTCTACCTCGCCCGCCTCACCGACGAGCACACGAGCCGCCCCCTGACCCGCGACGGCTGGACCGAGATCGAGCACGACGTCGTCGACGAGATGCGCTGGTGGACCCTGCCCGAGCTGCGCACCGTGACCATCGAGGTCTTCCCCGCCGCCCTGCCCGACCTCCTCGCACCCCTCCTCGACGGGTGGGACGGGCAGACCCGGCACCTCGGCGAAGCCACCGAACAGGCCCTGAGTAGCCCCGAGTAGCCCCCGGCCCAGCCCTGCCCGGGCCCATGGCGCCCCGGCCCCCGCGAGCCGGGCACCGCCGTCGGGCACCTCGCACCCCGCCCACGCGCAGCACGTACGATGGGCGATCGTGAAACCGGTCATTGGAGTCCTCGCCCTGCAGGGCGACGTCCGCGAGCACGTGGCCGCCCTCGAGGTGGCCGGCGCCCGCGCCGTCACCGTGCGGCGCCCCACCGAGCTCGGCGGCCTCGACGGCCTCGTACTCCCCGGCGGGGAGTCGACCACGATCGACAAGCTGCTGCGGATCTTCGAGCTGTTCGACCCGCTGCGCACCGCGATCGGCGCCGGGCTGCCCGTGTACGGGTCGTGCGCCGGCATGATCCTGCTCGCCGACCGCGTCCTGGGCGCCACGCACGACCAGCAGACCCTCGGCGGGCTGGACGTCACGGTGCGCCGCAACGCGTTCGGGCGCCAGGTCGACTCGTTCGAGTCGTCCGTCGAGATGACCGGCGTCCCCGGCGGGCCCGTGCCCGCCGCGTTCATCCGCGCCCCCTGGGTCGAGGAGACCGGCCCCGGCGTCCAGGTCCTGGCCCGCACCCGCCACCGCGGCGCGGCCGCGCGCGCACGCTCCGGCGACGGGCCGGACGCCGGTGCCGCGGGGACGGGTGACGCCGCAGGTAGAATCGTCGCAGTACGTCAGGGAACGTTGCTCGCCACCTCCTTCCACCCCGAGATCACGGGCGATGCGCGGGTGCACGAGCTCTTCGTCGCAATCGTGAAGGAGTAACAGGGGTATGTCAGGACACTCCAAGTGGGCTACGACCAAGCACAAGAAGGCCGTGATCGACGCCAAGCGCGGCAAGCTGTTCGCCAAGCTCATCAAGAACATCGAGGTCGCGGCCCGCACGGGCGGCGGGGACCTCGCCGGTAACCCCACGCTCTTCGACGCCGTCCAGAAGGCCAAGAAGTCCTCGGTCCCCAACGACAACATCGACCGCGCCCTCAAGCGCGGCTCGGGCCAGGAAGCCGGCGGGGCCGACTACCAGACCATCATGTACGAGGGCTACGGCACGGGCGGCATCGCCGTCCTCGTCGAGTGCCTCACCGACAACAAGAACCGCGCCGCCGCCGAGGTCCGCATCGCGTTCACGCGCAACGGCGGCCAGCTCGCCGACCCCGGCTCGGTGTCCTACCTGTTCTCCCGCAAGGGCGTCATCGTGGTCCCCCAGGAGGGCACCACCGAGGACGACGTCATGGAGGCCGTCCTCGAGGCGGGCGGCGAGGAGGTCACCGATGAGGGCGACACGTTCGAGGTCCTCACCGAGGCCACCGACCTCGTCGCGGTCCGCACCGCGCTGCAGGACGCCGGCATCGAGTACGACTCCGCCGACGTCGTCTTCCACCCCTCCATGGAGGTCGAGGTCGACGCCGAGGGCGCCCGCAAGATCCTGCGCCTCATCGACGCCCTCGAGGACAGCGACGACGTGCAGAACGTCTACGCGAACTTCACCGCGAGCCCCGAGGTCATGGCCGAGCTCGAGAACGACGACTGACCCACCCCGGTGTGACGAAGGGCTCCGGCGCGCACGCACGCGTGGGAGCCCTTCGCCGTGGGCGGCCCGTGAGAAGGTGAGCGCGTGCGCGTGCTCGGAGTGGACCCAGGACTGACCCGCTGCGGGATCGGCGTCGTCGACTCGCTGCCCGGCCGGCGCGCCCGCATGGTCGCGGTCGGGGTCCTGCAGAGCCCGCCCGACCAGTCCGTCGACCTGCGCCTGCTCACCATCTCCCAACGCCTCGACGCGTGGATGGACGAGCACGTCCCCGACGTCGTGGCCGTCGAACGCGTCTTCGCCCAGCACAACGTCAGCACCGTCATGGGCACCGCCCAGGTCGCGGGCCTCGCGATGGTCGCCGCCGCGCGCCGCGGGGTGCCCGTCGCGATGCACACCCCGAGCGAGGTCAAGGCCGCCGTGACCGGCACCGGGCGCGCCGACAAGATCCAGGTCCAGCGCATGGTCGCGCGCATCCTCGAGCTCGCGGAGCTGCCCAAGCCCGCCGACGCCGCCGACGCCCTGGCCCTCGCGATCTGCCACCTGTGGCGCCCCGCGGGCGCCCTGCAGGGCGGCGACCGGCACCAGCTCACCCCCGCACAGCGCGCGTGGGCCGCGGCCGAGCAGGCCTCGCGCGGCCCCCGCCGCTGACCCCAGGCCGGTGCCCACGGCGAGGCTCGCCCGGGACCCCCGCCGCCCGTTGCTAGAGTGACCCGAGGTTCGTACAGGTGTTCGGGGCCGGCCGCGCGCGGCCGGGACCCGCGAGGAAGCATGGAGGCACAGTGATCGCTTCGCTGTCGGGCACGGTCGCGGACGTCCGCCTGGACCGCGCCGTCATCGACGTGGGAGGCACCGGGGGAGCCGTGGGCTACCTCGTCCACGCGACCCCCGCGACCCTGTCCGCGCTGCGCGTGGGCGAACCCGCCCGCCTGGCCACGAGCATGGTCGTCCGCGAGGACTCCTTCACGCTGTTCGGCTTCGCCGACGACGACGAGCGCACCGTGTTCGAGGCCGTGCAGACCGTCAGCGGCGTCGGCCCGCGCCTGGCCCTGGCCATGCTCGCGGTCCACACCCCCGACGCCCTGCGCCGCGCCGTCGCAGGCGAGGACATCGCCGCGCTCATGCGCGTGCCCGGCATCGGCCGCAAGGGCGCCCAACGCATCGCGCTCGAGCTCGGCGACAGGCTCGGCGCCCCCACGGGCACGGACCCGGACCAGACCCCGGGCACCCCGGGCACCCCCGTGGTCGACGACCAGCGCGACCAGGTCGTCCAGGCGCTCGTCGGTCTCGGATGGAACCCCAAGGCCGCCGAGGACGCCCTCGCCACGGTCCTGACCCAGGCCGGGGCCGACGCCGTCGCCCCCGACGAGATCGCCGGCGCCCTGCGAGCCGCGCTGCGTGTCCTGGGCGGCCCCCGTGGCTGACTTCGACAGGGTGGGTTTCGGGCCGGACCACGCACCCGGCCACGAGCCGTTCACGTCCGAGCGCATCGTGACCTCGACCGCGGACGACCTCGAGCGTGCCGCCGAGGCAGCCCTGCGACCGCGCCGCCTCGAAGAGTTCGTCGGGCAGCTCGTCGTGCGCGACCAGCTCTCCCTCGTCCTGCAGGCCGCGCTCGCCCGCGGCGCCACCCCCGACCACGTCCTGCTCTCGGGCCCGCCCGGGCTCGGCAAGACGACCCTCGCGATGATCATCGCGGCCGAGCTCGGCACCTCGCTGCGCGTCACGTCGGGCCCCGCGATCCAGCACGCGGGCGACCTCGCCGCCGTCCTGTCCTCCCTCGAGGAGGGCGAGGTCCTGTTCATCGACGAGATCCACCGCCTCGCACGCCCCGCCGAGGAGCTGCTGTACGTCGCGATGGAGGACTTCCGGGTCGACGTCGTCGTCGGCAAGGGAGCCGGGGCCAGCGCCATCCCGCTGTCCCTGCCGCCCTTCACCGTCGTGGGCGCCACCACGCGCGCAGGCCTCCTGCCCGCCCCGCTGCGCGACCGCTTCGGGTTCACCGGCCACCTCGACTTCTACTCCGCCGAAGAGCTCGAACGCGTCATCATCCGCTCGGCCGGGCTCCTCGGCGTCGAGATCAAGCACGCCGCCGCCCACGAGATCTCCGGCCGCTCGCGCGGCACGCCCCGCATCGCCAACCGTCTCCTGCGCCGCGTGCGCGACTGGGCGCAGGTGCGCGGCGACGGGACCATGGACCTGCGGGCCGCACGCGCAGCCCTGGAGGTCTACGAGGTCGACGAGCTGGGCCTCGACCGCCTCGACCGCGCGGTGCTCGGCGCCCTGTGCACCCGGTTCGGGGGAGGGCCCGTGGGCCTGAGCACCCTCGCCGTGACCGTGGGCGAGGAGTCCGAGACGGTGGAGACCGTCGCCGAACCCTTCCTCGTGCGCGAGGGCCTGATCGGGCGCACCCCGCGCGGGCGCGTGGCCACCCCCGCGGCCTGGGCCCACCTCGGGCTCACCCCGCCCGACCCCCTGACGCCCCGCGGTCCCGGCGCCGGGCTCGGGGCCGGGAACGGGCAGCGGGCCGGCTCCGGGCGGTCGGGCGGAACCCTGTTCGACACGGGGGCCTAGACTGAGGGAATCTGAGCGGCGGAACTCCACGGCCGGACGGTTCGTTGTTGATCCGTACGCGTGCGCCTAGACTGCCGCGCAGATCCCAGCACAGAACAGGAACCGGTTACCCCGTCATGGACTTCAGCCTCATTCTCATCCTCGCTCTCGCCGCCGGAGCGATGTTCCTCATGACCAACCGGTCGCGCAAGGCACAGAAGGAAGCGGCTGCCTTCCGGACCAACCTGGCCCCCGGCCAGGAGGTCATGACCGGGTCGGGCCTGTTCGGCACCATCGTCGACGTCGACGAGGAGAAGGACATCATCACGATCGAGTCCACACCCGGCACCCAGACACGCTGGCTGCGTGCAGCGATCGCCAAGCTCGTCGAGCCGCCCGTCGAGGACGACAGCACCGACGAGCAGGGCGAGAGCACCGAGGAGGACGCGGTCCACGGCGACGCAGCCCGCACCTCGTCGGTGGACGACGTCCTCGACGTCCCGGACGACCTGTCCGGGCTCACGGACAAGCCGGGTGACAAGCGGGACGACGGCACCGACAGCAAGTGACATCACGTCGCACCCCGATCCCGGGGTGCGACGTCGACCCGCGCCATCTCGCGATGTCGCGCGCACGAGAAGAGACGGATAGTTGGCCACCTCCAACACACGACGCGCCAGGCCCGTACGCACCCTGGTGACCCTCGCTGTACTGATCCTCGCGCTGTTCGCGTCGATCTTCGCCGGCACCAAGTGGTCGGACGCGAGCACCACGCCAGGGCTCGCCCTCGACCTGGAGGGCGGCACGCAGATCATCCTGACGCCGATCGCCTCCGAGGGTGAGGTCACCGACGAGACGATCACCCAGGCGATCAACGTGATCCGCCAGCGCGTCGACTCCTCGGGGGTGAGCGAGGCCGAGATCACGAGCCAGGGCAAGAACATCGTCGTCGGGCTGCCCGGCACCCCGAGCGACGAGACGCTCGACCTCGTGCGCAAGTCCGCGCAGATGCGGTTCCGGCCCGTCCTGACCGTCGGCGCCCCCACCCCGGTCGAGTCCGAGACCCCGGCCGAGGCACCCACGGAGCCCGAGACCCCCGTCGTCCCGGCCAACCCGAGCGACCTCGCCCAGATCACCCCCGCGATCCAGGCCGAGTTCGACGCGCTCGACTGCACCGCCCCCACGAACCTCACCGGCGGCCTCGGGGACGACCCCGACGCGCCCCTGGTCACGTGTGCCGACGACGGCACCGCGAAGTACATCCTGGGGCCGGTCGAGATCGAGGGAACCGAGATCGCCAACGCCAGCTCGGGCATGGGCACCACGGCCCAGGGCGTGAGCACCGGCCAGTGGGTCGTCAACCTCGAGTTCAACAACGCGGGCACCGAGGCGTTCCGGGACACGACGACGCGCCTGGTCTCCCTGCCCGCACCGCAGAACGCGTTCGCGCTCGTCCTCGACGGTCTCGTGATCTCCGCCCCGACCGCCAACGACGCCATCACGGACGGCAAGGCCGAGATCTCCGGCAGCTTCACCCGCGAGAGCGCCGCGCTGCTCGCCAACCAGCTCAACTTCGGCTCGCTCCCGCTGACGTTCGAGGTCCAGAGCGAGCAGCAGATCTCCGCGACCCTCGGCAGCGAGCAGCTCGAGAAGGGCCTCATCGCCGGTGCGATCGGCCTCCTGCTGGTCGTCGTCTATTCGCTCTTCCAGTACCGGGCCCTGGGCATGGTCACCGTCGCCTCGCTCGGCATCGCTGCGGTGCTCACCTTCGGGGTGATCCTGCTGCTGTCCTGGACGATCGGGTACCGGCTCTCGCTGCCCGGCGTCGCCGGCATCATCGTCGCGATCGGCATCACCGCGGACTCGTTCATCGTGTACTTCGAACGCATCCGTGACGAGCTGCGTGACGGCCGCACCCTGAACTCGGCCGTCGAGAAGGGCTGGGACCGTGCACGGCGCACCATCCTGGCCTCCGACGCGGTCAACTTCCTCGCCGCGGTCGTGCTGTACTTCCTGGCCGTGGGCGGCGTCCGCGGCTTCGCGTTCACGCTCGGGCTGACGACCCTGATCGACCTGGTCGTGGTGTTCATGTTCACCCACCCGGTCATGCAGCTCCTCGCGAAGACCAAGTTCTTCGCCAACGGGCACCCCGCCTCGGGGCTGGACCCCCGCCGCCTCGGTGCGACCGCCCGCTACGCGGGACGTGGCCGCGTCAGCCGCCCCGCAGACGCCTCCGACAAGGACGCGTCGACCGCCGACGCGCCGCTCGACGAGCCCTTCGCCAGCCCCGCACGCGAAAAGGTGGGCGCCGGCGCCAGCCTCGGTACCGCCTCCACGGGCGACGGCTCACGCATGACGATCGCCGAGCGTCGTGCCGCGGCCCGACGTGCGGCCGGGCCCGACGCCACCACCACCGACTCCTCGACCGAGGGCGACAAGAACGAGGAGAACCTCTGATGGCGCAGGGATTCGCCCAGTGGGGCAACGACCTCTACACCGGACGCAAGTCCTACCAGATCGTCGGCAACCGCCGCCGCTTCTACATCGTCGCGATCGTCATGGTCGTCCTGTCGTTCGGGGTCCTGCTCACCAAGGGGTTCAACCTCGGCATCGACTTCCGCGGCGGCTCCGAGTTCGTCGTCTCCAACGTGAGCGACACCAGCCAGCAGCCCGCGATCGACGCCGTGGCCGAGGTCGCCCCGGCCGAGGTCCCGCGCGTCACGACCGTCGGCGGCGCCGCGATCCGCGTCCAGACCGACCGCCTGACCACGGAGGAGGTCACCGAGGTCCGGGACGCCCTCGCGGGCGCCTACTCCGTGACCGAGGACGACGTCACGACCGCGTTCATCGGCCCGAGCTGGGGCAAGGACGTGTCGCAGAAGGCCATCACGGGCCTCATCGTCTTCCTCGCCCTCGTCGGGCTCGTCATGACGATCTACTTCCGCAACTGGCGCATGGCCGCCGCGGCGCTCATCGCGCTCTTCCACGACCTCATCATCACGGTCGGGATCTACGCGGCGATCGGCTGGGAGGTCACCCCGGCGACCGTGATCGGCTTCCTGACGATCCTCGGCTACTCGATCTACGACACCGTCGTGGTCTTCGACAAGGTCCGTGAGAACACGCACGGCATCCTCGACCAGACCCGCAGCACGTACGCCGAGCGCGCGAACCTCGCGGTCAACCAGACGCTGGTCCGGTCGATCAACACCTCGGTCGTGGCCCTGCTGCCCGTGAGCGCCATCCTGTTCATCGGCGCCTTCCTCCTCGGAGCGGGCACGCTGCGCGACATCTCGCTCGCACTGTTCGTCGGCATGGCCGTCGGCGCGTACTCCTCGATCTTCCTGGCCACGCCCCTGGAGGTCACGCTGCGCGAGCGCGAGCCCGCCATCAAGGAACACACCACGAAGGTCCTCGAGAAGCGTGCGGCGCTCGTCGCGCAGGCTGCCCAGTCGACGGGAGACGCGGCGGGTGACGCCGTCCTGGCCGCCGCAGGGGTCCAGGGAGCCGGCCAGCTCCAGCCCGGATCCCACCAGGGCAACAAGGCTCAGCCGCGCCGCAAGCGGGGGCACTGACCTCTCATGAGCACCAGCAGCATCCTTCCCGTCGGCCTGACGGGCCTGGGGGACGAGCGCGCCGCCGAGGTCCTCGGACTGATCCGTGACGTCCCGGACTACCCCCAGCCCGGTGTCACGTTCCGTGACATCACCGGCCTGCTCGCCGACGGCAGGGCACTCGGCGACGTGGTCGACTCCCTCGCGGCCTTCGCCGCAGGGGGCGTCGACCTCGTCGCCGGTCTGGAGGCCCGCGGCTTCCTCATCGGCGCCCCGCTCGCGACCCGCCTTGGCGTCGGCTTCCTGCCGTTGCGCAAGGCGGGCAAGCTCCCGCCGCCCACCGAGACCGTCACCTACGACCTCGAGTACGGCACCGCCTCGATCGAGCTGCGCACCGGCACGCTCGCGCCCGGGGCACGGGTCCTCGTGGTCGACGACGTGCTCGCCACGGGCGGGACCGCCTCGGCCGGTGCCGAGCTCGTGGAACGCTGCGGCGGCGTCGTCGTCGGCCTCGCGTTCCTGCTCGAGCTCGACGGCCTGGGGGGCCGCGAACGGCTCGCGGGCCGTCAGGTCGACACGCTCCTGCGCGTGGAGTCGTAGGATTGCCACTCCGACGGACGTCGAGATTCTCCGGCGATCAGGGTGAGGAGGCACGCGTGAGCGAAGAGACACGGACCGGTCGGTCCACGAGCGACAGCGGGCAGTCCTCGGCAGCACGGGTACGGTCGCGGTTGGTGAGGTTCGGGGTCCGGGGGAGCCAAGGAGGCATCCCGGCGCTCGAACCCGTGCTCCAGGCCGTGCGCACCAACCACCCCAAGTCCGACCTGTCGGTCATCGAGCGCGCCTACGCGACCGCGGAGAAGGCCCACCGCGGTCAGATGCGCAAGAGCGGCGACCCGTACATCACGCACCCCGTGGCCGTCGCGACCATCCTCGCCGACCTCGGCTTCGACGGCGCGACGCTCGCCGCCGCCCTGCTCCACGACACGGTCGAGGACACCGAGTACTCGCTCGACCACCTGACCCAGGAGTACGGCGAGGAGATCGCCATGCTCGTCGACGGAGTCACCAAGCTCGACAAGGTGACGTACGGCGACGCGGCCCAGGCCGAGACGGTCCGCAAGATGGTCGTGGCCATGGCCCGCGACATCCGTGTCCTGGTGATCAAGCTCGCCGACCGCCTGCACAACGCCCGGACGTGGAAGTTCGTCCCCTCGTCGTCGGCCGAGCGCAAGGCACGCGAGACGCTCGAGATCTACGCACCCCTCGCGCACCGCCTCGGCATGAACACGATCAAGTGGGAGCTCGAGGACCTGTCGTTCGCGACCCTCTACCCCAAGGTGTACGAGGAGATCGTGCACCTGGTCGCCGAGCGCGCCCCGGCCCGCGAGGAGTACCTCGCCGTGGTCCGCGAGCAGGTGACCGCGGACCTGCGCACCGCGAAGATCAAGGCGACCGTGACCGGGCGCCCCAAGCACTACTACTCGATCTACCAGAAGATGATCGTGCGCGGGCACGACTTCGCGGAGATCTACGACCTGGTCGGCGCGCGCGTCCTCGTGGACACCGTGCGCGACTGCTACGCGGCGCTCGGCGCGCTGCACGCGCGATGGAACCCCGTCCCCGGGCGGTTCAAGGACTACATCGCGATGCCGAAGTTCAACATGTACCAGTCGCTGCACACCACGGTGATCGGCCCCGGCGGCAAGCCCGTCGAGATCCAGATCCGCACGCACGACATGCACCGCCGCGCCGAGTACGGGGTCGCGGCGCACTGGAAGTACAAGGAGGTCGCCAAGTCGAGCGGCGCTCCAGACACCGCGTCGACCGACATGCAGTGGCTGCGCCAGCTCGTCGACTGGCAGCGCGAGACCGCGGACCCCTCGGAGTTCCTCGACTCGCTGCGCTTCGAGATCGGCGGCGCGGAGGTCTACGTCTTCACGCCCAAGGGCGACGTCATCGCGCTGCCCGCGGGCTCGACGCCCGTCGACTTCTCCTACGCGGTGCACACCGAGGTCGGCCACCGCACCATGGGTGCGCGCGTCAACGGGCGTCTCGTCCCGCTCGACTCCACGCTGGAGAACGGCGACGTCGTCGACGTCCTGACGTCCAAGTCGGAGACCGCGGGCCCCAGCCGTGACTGGCTCGCGTTCGTCTCCAGCCCGCGCGCCCGCAACAAGATCCGCCAGTGGTTCTCCAAGGAGCGCCGCGAGGAGGCCGTCGAGCACGGCAAGACCGCGATCGCCAAGGCCATGCGCAAGCAGAACCTGCCGATCCAGCGCCTGCTCAGCCACGAGTCCCTCGTGGGTCTCGCGAACGAGATGCGCTACCCCGACGTCTCGGCGCTCTACGCGGCGATCGGCGAGGGCCAGGTCTCGGCCGCGAGCGTCGTGAGCAAGCTCGTGCACGCCCTCGGGGGCGAGGACGGCGCGTCGGAGGACCTGGCGGAGATCACGCGCCCCGGGCACACGGCCCGCCGCCCCCGCACGGGCGACCCGGGCGTGGTCGTCAAGGGCGTGGAAGACATCTGGGTCAAGCTCGCCAAGTGCTGCACCCCGGTGCCGGGCGACGAGATCATCGGCTTCATCACGCGCGGGCAGGGCGTCAGCGTCCACCGCGCGGACTGCGCCAACGTCGTGGGGCTGCGCAACCAGCCCGAACGCATCGTCGACGTCGACTGGACCACGGGCAGCAACGCGCTGTTCCTGGTGCAGATCCAGGTCGAGGCGCTCGACCGAGCCCGCCTGCTCTCGGACGTGACGCGGGTCCTGTCGGACCACCACGTCAACATCCTCTCGGCGACGGTGTCGACCTCGAACGACCGGGTCGCGATGTCCCGCTTCGTGTTCGAGATGGCCGAGCCGGGCCACCTGGCCACGGTCCTGTCCGCGGTGCGCAAGGTCGACGGCGTGTTCGACGTCTACCGCATCACGGGCTCCAAGGCCGAGGAGCGGCCGCAGCTCCCGGCGTGAACCCTTCCTGCCCTGAGGAGCAGTGCGCGGGGCCGGCCGGGCTCGACAGGTGCCCGGGCGCCCCCGGTGGCAGCATCGGGGGATGGACCTGCCCGTGCTGCCGCCCACGCTGCCCATGCTCGCGAAGTCCGTCTCGGGCATCCCGGACCCCGTCGCGGTCGAGGGCGGCCTGGTGTTCGAGCCCAAGTGGGACGGCTTCCGGGCGATCGTCTACCGGGACGGGGACGAGGTGCGCCTCGACAGCCGCAGCGCCAAGCCCATGGAGCGGTACTTCCCGGACGTCGTGGCGGCCGTGCTCGACGCCCTGCCCGAGCGGTGCGTCGTCGACGGGGAGATCGTGCTCGCGCAAGCGGGGCGGCTCGACTTCGAGGCGCTCCAGCAGCGCATCCACCCCGCAGCCTCGCGCGTCGGACGCCTGGCCGAGGAGACCCCGGCGAGCCTCGTGGTGTTCGACCTGCTGGCCCTGGGCGACGACGACGTCACGGCCGAGCCCCTGAGCCGTCGCCAGGAGCTGCTCGAGGGCCTGCGGCTCGGCGGCCCGCACGTGCACCTGACCCCGCGCACGACCGACCGTGCGGTGGCCCAGGAATGGTTCGCCGTCTTCGAGGGGGCGGGCCTCGACGGGGTCGTCGCCAAGCCGCTCGCGGCGCCCTACCAGCCGAACAAGCGCGTCATGCTCAAGGTCAAGCACGAGCGCACGGCCGACGTCGTGCTCGCGGGGTACCGCCTGCACAAGACCTCGACCCCCGAGGAACCTCTCGTGGGCTCGCTGCTCCTGGGGCTGTACGACGACGCGGGGGTGCTGCAGTTCGTCGGGGTCGCGGCGTCGTTCCCCCGGGCGCGCCGCGCCGAGCTCGTCACCGAGCTGGCCCCGCTCGTGGTCGACCCGGACAGCGCAGGGGCGGCCGAGCACCCCTGGGCCGGGTGGGAGAGCCCCGGCACGGGCCGCATGCCCGGCGCACAGTCGCGGTGGAGCGGCACGAAGGACCTGTCGTTCGTCCCGTTGCGGACCGAGCAGGTGCTCGAGGTTGCGTACGACCACATGGAGGGCAGCCGGTTCCGGCACACCGTCCAGCTCCGGCGCCGACGCACGGATCGCGAGCCGTCGTCGTGCACGTACGACCAGCTCGAGGAGCCCGTGAGCTACCGCCTCGACGAGCTGCTGCCGGGGGCGCCGGGCGTGGCGTGAGCGGGCACCCGAGACCGACGGCCCGCGACATCACCCCGCGACGGCGATGCGCGCGCCGCAGGAGGCGCTCCAGGCCCCCTTCTCGGCCCGACCGGGCCGGGCAGGGGTCAGGCGTCCTGGGTCTCCTCGTCGTGCCGTGAGGCGTCCTTGCTGGGCTGCACGCGCTTGGGCTCGCCGGGCATCTTGGGGTGCTCGGGCGGGTAGGGCAGGTCGCCCAGGCCGTGGTCGCGCTCGTCGCGCGCAGCGAGCTCGAGGGTCTGGTCGAGCGAGCACCGTGGCTCGGGGGCCGCCGCGTCGAGGCGCGCGTGCAGGTCGCCCACGTCCGCGAAGCGCGCAGGCATGGTCAGCACGTCGAAGTCGTCCGGCCCGACGTCGGGCACCTCCTCCCAGCGCAGCGGCGCCGAGACCGTGGCCCGGGCGTTGGAACGGATCGAGTACGCCGAGGCGATCGTGCGGTCGCGCGCCATCTGGTTGTAGTCGACGAAGATCTTGACCCCGCGCTCCTCCTTCCACCACTTCGTCGTGACCTGGTCGGGCAGGCGGCGTTCGAGCTCGCGCCCGATCGCGATCGTCGCCCGGCGCGCCTGCACGAAGCTCCACCGCGGCTCGACCGGGACGAACACGTGCAGCCCGCGGCCGCCCGACGTCTTGGGGAAGCCCTCCAGCCCGAGCTCTCCCAGCAGCTCGCGCAGGTGCGGGGCGACGCGCGCGGCGTCGGAGTAGTCGGTGCCGGGCTGCGGGTCCAGGTCGATGCGGAGCTGGTCGGGGGACTCCACGTCCGCGCCCGTCACGGGCCAGGGGTGGAAGGTCAGGGTGCCGAGGTTGGCCGCCCACAGCACGACCGCGAGCTCGGTGGGGCACACCTCGTCGGCCGTGCGGCCGCTCGGGAACGCGATCCGGGCCGTCTCGACGTAGTCCGGGGCCCCCTGAGGGATGCGCTTCTGGTAGAACGCGTCGCCGCTGCTGTCCGTGCGGGTGCTCAGGCGTGCACCCTCGAAGACGCCCTTGGGCCAGCGTTCGAGCGTCGTGGGACGATCGCGAAGCGCCGCGAGGATGCCCGGCCCGACCGACCGGAAGTACGTGACGACGTCGAGCTTGGTCAGCCCGCGGCCGGGGAAGACGACACGGTCGGGGCTCGTGACGCGCACGGTGCGCCCGTCGACGTCGAGCTCGACCGCCGGGGTCGTGGAACGAGGCATCCCCTCACGGTAGGCGCGAGGCCGCCCTGGCGCCCGCCGACGATCCGGCACCCTGCGCTGCGGACGCGACCGACAGGTCCGTGAGGAGCGCCCGCGCCCGTGGGCGCCCCGTGCGCCGGTGACGCAGGTCCAGGACACGCAGAGCCGCCCCGACGTCCAGGCCGGCCTGCTCCACCAGGGCCCGCAGGACGGGGACAGCGAGCCCCGGGTCCGTCAGGCACGCGACGTCCACCGCGGTCCGTTCGACGGTCGTCACGAGGACGGTCCCGAGCTCGACCGTCTCGGGGCGCAGCAGGGCGCTCTGGCGCGCGACCCGGCCGTGGCGCGGCGGCGGACGGTGCACGCCGAGCGGGTGGACGACCTCGACCACGGCATCGACCGGGACCCCGCAGTGGACCCACGCGGCGCTCACCCCACCGACCACGGTGCGCGGGGGAACGAGGGGAGCCAGGGAGAGCGCGCGGAGCACGGGGGTGAGCATCGTCGTCGGGCGGACCGCGACGTCACCCCGGACCCGGACGAGGGCACCGCACCGGACCAGGTCCGTCCAGGCGACACGACCACCCACGTGCTCGGGGCGGACCAGGAGCGGGGCGTCCTCGACGTGCACGTCCATGGCGAGGTCCGCAGGCGTGCGCGCACGGACCGGGGGAGCGGCGGGGGACTCGACAGGGGGCGGCGTCGTCACGGAAGCAGCCTGACGTGCCCGACAGGCATGCGCGAGGGGCCCGCGCCGGCCTGTGGACAAGGCGTTCGTCCACAGGCCTGCACGGACCCCTCGGGTGACGCGGATCAGCCGCGCGAGTCCTCGGCAGCCTTCACGACCTGCTCGAGCCACGCACGACGAGCCGTGATCGCCGACTCGATCTCGGCGACCTTGCGCTTGTCGCCCTTGGCCGTCGCGGCAGCCAGGTCCTCCTCGAGCCCCGCGATCGCGGACTCGAGCTGAGCAGCAGCCCCCTCGGCGCGGGCCCGCGTCTCGGGGTTCGAGCGGGACCACTGCGACTGCTCGGCGTCACGGACCGCGGTCTCGACCGCACGCAGGCGCGCCTCGACGCGCTGGACGTCGGCACGCGGCACCTTGCCCGCGTCCTCCCACTTCTCCTGGATGTCGCGCAGCGCGACCTTGGCCTGGGCCAGGTCCGTGACCGGCACGAGCTTCTCGGCCTGCTCCAGCAGAGCCTCCTTGACCACGAGGTTCTGCGCGTACTCGGCATCCGTGGCGGCGTTGAGCTCGTCACGAGCCTGGAAGAACGCGTCCTGGGCCGCACGGAAACGAGCCCACAGGGCGTCGTCGTCGCGACGGTTGGCGCGCCCCGCAGCCTTCCACTCGGTCATGAGGTCGCGGAAAGCACCCGCCGTCGCACCCCAGTCCGTGCTGTTCTGCAGGGCCTCGGCACGCTGGACCAGCTTCTCCTTGACCTCCTTGGCCGAGGAGTTGCGCTGCTCCAGCTCGGCGAAGTAGTGCCGGCGCTCGCGGTCGAAGGCCGTCCGGGCGTGGCTGAAGCGCTTCCAGAGCGCCTCCTCGCTGGTCCGGTCGATCCTGGGGCCGTTGCGCTGGGCGTCCTTCCACTGGTCGAGGAGCTTGCGCAGCTCCTCGCCCGCAGGACGCCACTGGATGCGCGACGGGTCGGTCGAGGCGATCTTCTCGGCGGCCTCGATGATCTCGGTGCGTGCCGCGAGCGCCGCCTCCTTGGCCGCGTTGCGCTCGGCCTCGAGCTCGGCGCGGCGCGAGGCTGCGACGGTGCGCAGGGACTCGACGTGCGCGCGCAGGCCGTCGAGGTCGCCCACGGCGGACGGCTCGGTGGTCTCCTCGGTGAGCTTGGCGAGGGTCGAGTCGATCTCCTTGACGGACAGGTCCGTGCCGGTCAGTCGTGCCTCGAAGAGCGCGACCTTGGCGTGGAGGTCGAGGTAGCGGCGCACGTACAGCGCGAGCGCCTCCTCGGGGGTGACGCCGGGGAACTGTCCGACGCTGCGCTCGCCTGCGGCCTCGGTCACGTAGACCGTTCCGTCCTCGTCGACGCGGCCGAAGCCTGCGGCGGCCTTGGCGGCCGCGCTGTCGTCGGGGATGACGGCGGCGGCCGCTGCCGGGGCGATGGTCGCCGCGGCAGGGGCGGCGGGGGCCGGGGTCCCGGGCTTGGGGGGACGCGGGACCGGGATCGCGCGCGGCTTGGGTGCGGCCGAGGGCTTGGGCACGGCGGCCGGCTGGGGGGTCGGTGCGGCCTCGGTCCCGGCGGGAGCCGGGGCGTCGGGCGTCTCGGCAGGAGTCTCGTCCGTGACGGGCGCGGCGTCCTCGTCGCTCGCTGCGGGCGCGTCCGTCGTGGCCTCGGGCGCGTCGGTCGCGGGCGCTGCCTCGGTCGGTTCAGCGACCGCCGGCACCTCGACCTGCTCCGTCGCGGGGGCCTCCTCGGATGCCTGCGCCGGAGAGTTCGCGTGGTTCTCGGTGCTCTCGCTCACTGGGTCTCAACTCCTTCGATGGTGACCGGGGTGGCGGGGGAGCCGTTGCCGGTTCCCTCCGCTGTGCCCGCGTCAGCGACTGCTCGGACGACGTCCAAGCCGGATGTGATCTTGCCGAAGACGGTGTACCCGCCGGTGTTCGTCGGCAAGGTGGTGTCCTCGTAGACGAGGAAGAACTGGCTGCCGTGGGAGTCCGTGGTCTGTGCACGGGCCATGGCGATGGTGCCGGCGGGGAAGAACCCGTCCTCGGGGGTGTTCTCGACGGGCCCGAACTCGTAGCCCGGTCCGCCCGTGCCGGTGCCTGTGGGGTCCCCGCACTGCAGGATGAAGATGTTCGCCGTGGTCAGGCGGTGGCAGTCGGTCCCGTCGAAGTACTTCTCGCGGGCGAGCGAGACGAAGTTCGCGACGGCCTGCGGGGCGGCCTTCCCGTCGAGCGTGAAGGCGATGTCTCCCGCGCTGGTCCGCAGCTCGCCGGTCCACTCGCGGTCCTGGGCGGCCGAGGCCGGGGCGAGCGTGTACGTCTTCTCGGGGGGGTTGGCGTTGACGGCGAGCGCGGTCACGCCGGCGACGAGCGCGACCCCGGAGACCGCCGCGGCGACGGTCCATGCCCGACGTCTGCGGGCGCGGGCGCCGGCCTGGCGCTGGGTCCACTTCTGCTCACGCAGGCGGGCACGCTCGCGGTCGCGCTTGCTCGTTGACACCCCAACTCCTTCGTCTCACGCCACGGGCAGGTCCGCGTGCCGGCGCGAAGGCGCGTACTCGCACGGGTGATCCACGGTTTCAGAGGACAGTCTAGGCATCGGGAGCGGTCCGGCGCGGTGACTTTCCGCCTTTCAGGTCACGGTCCGGTATCAGGTGTCCTGTTTGTGACGTCGGTACTGTCGGTGCTCATGGACATCTTCCTCGTGGTCGCCCCCGTGTTCGGGACCAACTGCACGATCGTCGCGCCCGGGTCGCGCGACGCCCTGCCCGACGGCGTCGCGCGCCCGTGCGTGATCGTCGACGCGGGGGCAGGGGTCGTCCCGGGCGTCACGGCGCTCGTGCGCGAGCACGGCCTGTCACCGACCGCGGTCCTCGCGACGCACGGGCACGCCGACCACACGTGGGACGCCGCGGAGCTGTGCGACCTCTACGGGGTGCCGCTGTGGATCCATGCGGCCGACGCGTACCGGCTCGTGGACCCGCTGGGCACGATCGAGCACGGGACCTCGGCGGACGGACCTCTCACGAGCGGGCCGCTGGCAGCCGCGCTCGCGGCAGGCGGCGCCCGTGCCGAGGACTACCGGGAACCGGGCGAGGTCCGCACGTTCGGCTCGGGCGGTGGGTCCGGCGCCTCGGTGGCCCCCGGTCCCGGTGGCGCCTCGGTGGCCGACCCGCGCGTCCGGCTCGACCTGGGCGGCGTCCTGGTCGACGCCCTGCACGCGCCGGGCCACACCCAGGGGTCCACGCTCTACCTCCCGGTCGTCGCTGGCGACGAGGACGGCGGCGGCGCGGGCGACGGACAGGTGGCCGGGGTCGTCCTTGCGGGCGACGTCCTGTTCGCCGGGTCCGTGGGGCGGACCGACCTGCCCGGAGGAGACGGCGAGACGATGCAGCGCACCCTGCGCGACGTCGTCGGGCACCTCGACGACGCCCTCCAGGTGGTCCCCGGCCACGGCCCGCTCACCACGGTCGGCCGCGAGCGCCGCACCAACCCGTACCTGCGCGGTCTGTGAACCGATTGCTCGTCCGGTCCGGGAGTCTGGAAAGATCGGGTCCCATGGCCCGACCTACACCTCTCTCCGGTTTCCCTGAATGGCTCCCTGCTGGACGCGTCGTGGAGCAGCACGTGCTCGACACGCTGCGTCGCACGTTCGAGCTCCACGGGTTCGCGGGGATCGAGACGCGGGCCGTCGAGCCCCTGGACCAGCTGCTGCGCAAGGGGGAGACCTCCAAGGAGGTGTACGTGCTGCGCCGCCTCCAGGAGGAGGGCGACCCGTCGGACGGAGCCGCGGGGGACCGGGGTGGCAAGGGCGACAAGCAGCTCGGTCTGCACTTCGACCTGACCGTGCCCTTCGCCCGGTACGTGCTGGAGAACGCCGGGCACCTGGCGTTCCCGTTCAAGCGGCACCAGATCCAGAAGGTGTGGCGCGGTGAGCGCCCGCAGGACGGGCGCTTCCGCGAGTTCGTGCAGGCGGACATCGACGTCGTGGGTGCGGGCGAGCTGCCCTACCACTTCGAGGTCGAGCTGCCGCTGGTCATGGCCGAGGCGTTGGGCGAGCTGCGCTCGATCGGCGTGCCCGAGGTCCGCATCCTGGTGAACAACCGCAAGGTCGCCGAGGGCTTCTACCGCGGGCTGGGCCTGGGCGACGTCGAGGGCGTGCTGCGCAGCATCGACAAGCTCGACAAGGTCGGGCCGGACAAGGTCGCGGCGCTGCTGGTCGCAGAGACCGGCGCGACGCCCGAGCAGGCGGCCGCGTGCCTGGCGCTCGCGGCGATCTCCGGCTCGGACGCGAGCGTCGCGGAGCGGGTGCGGGCGCTCGCGGACGAGCACGGTGTGACGTCGGAGCTGCTCGAGGAGGGACTGGGAGAGCTGTCGGCGCTGATCGACGCGGCGGCCGTGCGGGCGCCGGGCGTCGTGGTCGCTGATCTCAAGATCGCGCGCGGCCTGGACTACTACACGGGCTCGGTCTACGAGACGGTGCTGGTGGGGCACGAGCAGCTCGGGTCGATCTGCTCGGGCGGGCGCTACGACACCCTGGCCTCCGACGGCGCGAACACCTACCCGGGCGTGGGGCTCTCGATCGGGGTCTCGCGCCTCGTCTCGCGGCTGCTGAGCGCGGGCCTGGTCCGTTCGACGCGGTCGGTGCCGAGCGCGGTCGTGGTCGCGGTGACGAGCGAGGAGACGCGGCCCGCGTCGGACGCGGTCGCGGTCGCGCTGCGCTCGCGCGGCATCCCGGTCGAGGTCGCGCCGAGCGCGGCGAAGTTCGGCAAGCAGATCAAGTTCGCGGACCGCCGCGGCATCCCGTTCGTGTGGTTCCCCGCGGGGATCGGCGCGGACGGCGAGGTCGTGCCGCACCAGGTCAAGGACATCCGATCGGGCGAGCAGGTCGCCGCGGACCCGGCGGTGTGGGCGCCGTCGGCGGAGGACCTGTGGCCGCGCGTGGTCCCCGCGGGGGAGTGAGCCCGCAGCCCGGGCGCTGACCCGGACGGACGTGAGGCCCGGCAGGGGGTTCCCTGCCGGGCCTCATGCGTGCGCGCCGGGGCGTGCGGGCGACGGTTCAGGCCTCGGGGATCTCCCGGCGGCCCAAGGCCGTGCCGCTGGCGACCGCGTCGACCATCTGATCGAACATGTGTTCGAATGGTGCGATGAGGTGGGACGGGCAGGCGATCACGGCGGACGACGGCGCGCTGCCCGGGCTCGGCCGCATCGCGGGGCTCGTGCGCACGGTGCGCACACCGGAGTTCGCCGGGGTCACGTTCCACGAGGTGCTCGCCAAGAGTGCGCTGTCCAAGGTGCCGGGGGAGTCCCGCATGCCGTTCACCTGGACGATCAACCCGTACCGCGGATGCTCCCATGCGTGCTCCTACTGCTTCGCGCGCCCCTCGCACCGCTACCTCGACATGAACCCCGGCGAGGACTTCGACAGTCAGATCGTCGTCAAGATGAACGTCGCCGACGTGCTGCGCACCGAGCTCGCCAAGCCGTCCTGGGCGGGCGACGCGGTCGCGCTCGGCACCAACACGGACCCGTACCAGCGCGCCGAGGGTCGCTACCGGCTCATGCCGGGGATCATCGACGCGCTCGAGGCCTCGCGCACGCCGTTCTCGATCCTCACCAAGGGCACGCTCCTGCGCCGCGACCTGCCGCGCCTGACGCAGGCGGCCGAGCGCGTCGACGTCGGCATCGGCGTCTCCCTGGCCTTCGTCGACGAGGACCTCCAGCAGGCCGTCGAGCCCGGCACACCCACGCCGCGCGCCCGCCTCGACCTCGTCCGCGCCGCCCGGGCGGCAGGGCTGCCGTGCGGGGTCATGATCGCCCCCGTGCTGCCGTGGCTGACGGACTCGACCGACCACCTCACGCGCCTGCTCGACGCGGTCCACGAGGCGGGTGCGACGGGCGCCACGGTGCTCCCGCTCTTCCTCAAGCCCGGCACCCGCGAATGGTTCATGGCCTGGCTGCGCCGCGACCACCCCGAGCGGGTCGCGGGCTACGAGCGCGTCTACGCGGGCGGGTCGTACGCGAGCCGCGCGTACCGCGACTGGCTGTGGGAGCGGGTGCGGCCGCTGCTCGTCGAGCGCGGTTTCGCGAGCGCCGGTCACCGGGCGCAGGCGCTCGCGTCCGGACGCACGAGCCCGAACGCAGCCGCGAGCGCCGAGCAGCTGCTCTTCTAGGCCTCGGGCGTGGTCCTCGGCGCTCAGTCCTGTGCGAGCCGTGCCGGGAAGCCGCCCGTGGCCACGGGCCCCCAACCCGTGATGGTCACGCGCAGCAGCGACTTGCCCTGCGCGACCATGGCCTGGCGGTACTCGTCCCAGTCGGGGTGCTCCCCGGCGACCGACCGGTAGTACTCGACGAGGGGCTCGACCGAGTCGGGCAGGTCGATGACCTCGGCCGTGCCGTCGACCTGCACCCAGGCGTCGTCGAAGTCCTCGCCCAGGACGCACAGCGACGCGGCGGGGTCGCGCCGCAGGTTCACGGCCTTGGCACGGTCGGGGTAGGTCGAGACGACGACGCGCCCCTCGCCGTCGACCCCGTACGTGACGGGGCTCATCTGCGGGGCGCCGTTCGCGCGCCGGGTGAGCAGCACCGCACGCCGGTCGGCGCGCAGGAACTCGACGAGCTCGGCGCGCCCGAGCCGTTCGGTGGTCGCGATCCGCCTGGCCATGCGTGCCTCCCGGTGGGTTCTCCTGAACGTGGTCCGCCCACAGACTAGACTCGTCCGAGTGCGTCGTCTGCGCACCCCCCACTCCCATCCCGGGACGCCACTGTGCGCCCCGGCATGTTCCGGAAGGACTCTCTCCGTGCTTCGCACCCACACAGCCGGCTCCCTGCGGGCCGAGCAGATCGGTCAGACCGTCACCCTCACCGGTTGGGTCGATCGTCGCCGCGATCACGGTGGGGTGGCCTTCATCGACCTGCGCGACGCCTCGGGCATCGCCCAGGTCGTCATCCGCGACGAGTCGATCGCGCACCCGCTGCGCGCCGAGTTCGTGCTCCAGGTCACCGGTGTGGTCTCCCGTCGCCCCGAGGGCAACGAGAACAAGAACCTCCCCACGGGTGAGGTCGAGGTCGTGGTGAGCGACGTCGTCGTGCTCAACGAGTCCGCGCCCCTGCCGTTCCAGGTCTCCACGGCCCTCGAGGGCACCGAGGTCATCGGCGAGGAGGCGCGCCTCAAGCACCGCTACCTTGATCTGCGCCGCCCCACCCCGGCCCACGCCCTGCGCCTGCGCGCCAAGGCGAACCAGGCCGCGCGCCGCGTGCTCGACGAGCAGGACTTCGTCGAGATCGAGACCCCGACCCTGACGCGTTCGACGCCCGAGGGGGCCCGTGACTTCCTGGTGCCCGCGCGCCTGGCCCCCGGCTCCTGGTACGCCCTGCCGCAGTCGCCGCAGCTGTTCAAGCAGCTGCTCATGGTCTCGGGCATGGAGCGCTACTACCAGATCGCCCGCTGCTACCGCGACGAGGACTTCCGCGCGGACCGTCAGCCCGAGTTCACGCAGCTCGACGTCGAGATGAGCTTCGTCGAGCAGGACGACGTGATCGCGCTCGGCGAGAAGATCCTCGTTGCGCTGTGGGACCTCATCGGGTACGAGATCCCCACGCCGATCCCGCGCATGACGTTCCACGACGCGATGCGCCTGTACGGGTCGGACAAGCCGGACCTGCGCTTCGGCAACCCGCTCGTCGAGCTCACGGACTACTTCAAGGACACCCCGTTCCGCGTGTTCCAGGCCGAGTACGTGGGCGCCGTCGTCATGGCGGGCGGGGCCTCGCAGCCGCGCCGCCAGTTCGACGCCTGGCAGGAGTGGGCCAAGCAGCGCGGGGCCAAGGGCCTGGCGTACGTGACGTTCCAGGAGGACGGGACCCTCGCGGGCCCGGTCGCCAAGAACCTGTCCGACGCCGAGCGCGAGGGCCTGCGCGACGCGACCGGCGCGCAGCCGGGCGACGCGGTGTTCTTCGCCGCGGGCCGGACCAACGAGTCGCGCGCCCTGCTGGGCGCGGCCCGCCAGGAGATCGCCAAGCGCACCGGGCAGATCGACGAGAACGCCTGGGCGTTCGTCTGGATCGTCGACGCCCCGCTGTTCAAGCCCACGGGTGAGGCCGCCGACGAGGGCGACGTCGCCCTCGGCAACTCGGCCTGGACCGCGGTGCACCACGCGTTCACCTCGCCCACGCCCGAGTGGATCGACACGTTCGAGCAGAACCCGGGCGAGGCGCTCGCGTACGCGTACGACATCGTGTGCAACGGCAACGAGATCGGCGGCGGCTCGATCCGTATCCACCGCCGCGACGTCCAGGAGCGCGTGTTCGCGGTCATGGGCATCGGCGAGGAGGAGGCGCAGGAGAAGTTCGGCTTCCTCCTCGACGCCTTCGCGTTCGGCGCCCCGCCGCACGGCGGCATCGCGTTCGGCTGGGACCGCATCGTGGCGCTGCTGACGAAGTCGGACTCGATCCGCGACGTCATCGCGTTCCCCAAGTCGGGCGGCGGGTTCGACCCGCTGACGCAGGCGCCCGCGCCGATCACGGCGCAGCAGCGCAAGGAGGCGGGCGTCGACGCCAAGCCCAAGGCCGCGCCCACCGACGAGCCGGTCGCCGCGGCTGACGCTGCCGCCGCCGGGAAGGCGTGAGCGCCCCGGACACCCGCACGCAGGCAAGGACGCTGGGAGGCTCGACCGGTCTGAGGGACCGGTGGGCCTCCCACCCCTTTGTCCTGGTGGACCTCCCCGAGTGGGACGTGCGCGGGGTGTGGCAGGACGAGCACGCGTGCGTGCTGAGCGTGGCGGCGTCGGCTCCCCTGGGAGAGGGCGGGGTGCCCGACGGCGGCGCTCACCACCAGCGCCTCGGCCTGTGGGGCATGGGCTCGCCCGAGGCGACCGCGAACCTGCTGGCGCGCGTGGCGCAGGACGGCGAGCTCGGTGAGCACGTCGTGAGCGCGGGCCTGCCGCGCGGAACCCTCGCGGTCCTGGGGGACCGGTGCAGGGACCGGCGCGGAGACCTGCCGGCGATCCTGAGCGACCCTGAGCGTGAGCGCTCGGTCTCGACGTGGGACTTCTTCGCGACCCGTGAGGCCCCCGCCGCCCAGCCGGGCGAGGAGCACGTCGAGGCGCTGACCGGCCCCTCGGTCGCGGCCGAGGTCCGGGCGTGCCTGGACGTGGCGAACCCGCTCGCCGAGACGAGCCCCGAGGACCCGCTCGTCCGATGGTGGGGCTGGCGGGACCCTCAGGGCGTGCTGCGCGGGGTCGTCGGCGCCCGCCAGGCAGCACCGGGTGCGCCGTGGTCGCTGGGCAGCGTCGCGACCGACCCGGCGTGGCGCGGGCACGGCATCGCCGCGGCGACCACGGCCGTCGTGACCCGTGCCGGGCTCACCGAGTCCGACTGGGTGACGTTGGGCATGTACGCCGACAACGACGCGGCCCGCCGCGTCTACACGCGCCTGGGCTACGCCGTCGTGCAGGAGTTCGAGAGCCGGCACTGACCCCGGTCCGCCACCCACGCCGCCCCTCGAGTGCGGAGTTCTTGCGCGACACGCCGGGCGTGTCGCGCAAGAACTCCGCACTCAGCGGACGGGAGCGGGGGTGGGGAGCGGGGGCGTGCGTCAGTGGGTGATCGAGAAGCGCTCGTACACGCGCCGCATGGGCCGCGGCGCCCACCAGTTCGCGCTCCCCAGCAGCGTCATCGTCGCTGGGACGAGCAGGATCCGCACGATCGTCGCGTCGATGAAGACCGCCACGGCCAGCGCGAACCCGACCTCCTTGATGACCAGCAGCTCGCCGAACACGAAGCCCGCGAACACCACGATGATGATGGCCGCGGCCGACGTGATGATGCGCCCCGACCGCTGCAGCCCCAGGCGGACCGCCTCGTCGTTCGTCGCGCCAGCGTCGTGCAGCTCCTTGATGCGGGACAGCAGGAACACCTCGTAGTCCATGGCCAGCCCGAACGCGAACGCAATGACCAGGGCCACGACGTACGTCTCGATGCCGCCCGCCGACGCGAAGTTCAGCACCCCCTCCAGGTGCCCCTCCTGGAACACCCACACCAGCACGCCCAACGACGCGGCCAACGACAGGGCGTTCGTCAGGAGCGCCTTGACGGGGATGAGCACGGACCCTGTCATGAGGAACAGCAGCACGAACGTCGCGACCACCACGATCCCCACGGCCCACCACACCCGGTCCGCGAGCGCCGCCCGGAAGTCGACCTGCCCCGCGGCCTGCCCGGTGACGTAGAACGTGAACCCGGGGTCCTGGGCGCGCAGCTCCTCGACGACGGCCACCGCCTCGGGGCTGCCCGCGTCGGCGGTGTCGAGGTGGACCCCGACGAGCGCGTGGTCGTCGCCGACGGGGACCGCGGGGTCCACCCGCTCGACGCCGTCGAGGCCCGCGGTCTCGTCGGCCCAGGCCTGGGCGTCCTCGGTCGTGGAGTCGGTCACGACGCGCACGTCGGCGCTCGCGGACGCGGGGAACTGGGCGGAGAGCTCGTCGACGAACTCGCGCTGGGGGGAGCTCTGGGGGAGCAGCTCGATGCCGGAGTTGCGCATCTGCAGGCCGAGGACGGGCAGCGCGAGCACCACCAGGACGGCGACGGTGGCGAGCATGACCCACATCGGGTGGCGTTGGACGCGGCCGGTGAGCCGGGAGAAGAAGCCCTCGTCGGACTGGACGTCGGCGGTGCGGGCCAGGACGGCGCGCAGCCCGGGGACCTTGCTCAGGACGCCGGGCCGGACCAGCCGGTGGCCCGCGAGCGCGAGCAGGGCGGGCACGAGGGTCATGGCGGTCGCGACGGCGATGAGGATGACGGCGAGCCCGGCGGCGCCGATGGCGCGCAGGATGTCGGGCTCGAAGACCATGAGGCCTGCGATCGAGATCGCGACGGTCAGCGCGGAGAAGGCCACGGTGCGCCCGGCGGTGGCCATGGTGCGCACGACGGCGACCGTCACGTCGGGGTCGTGACGTCGCGAGCGTCGGGTCCTGCGGGTCGTCCGGGACGCAGCCGCCGTGTCGGGCCCGGCCGCCGCGGCCGGTGTGGCGTCGGGGGACGTCGCGCGCCCCGGCGCCGCGTCGTCGAGGGCGTGCAGCTCCTCGCGGAAGCGGGACACGATGAGCAGCCCGTAGTCGATCGAGAGTCCCAGGCCCAGCAGCGTGACGACGTTGACGACGGACGCGTCGATGGTCAGCGGGTAGGACAGGACGAGCAGGACGCCGAGCCCGGCGCCGATCGAGGCGACGGCCCCGGCCATGGGCATGGCGGCCGCGAGGAACCCCCCGAAGACCAGGACCATGACGAGCAGCGCGATGGGCAGGGCGATCATCTCGCCCGTCGTGAGGTCCTTCTCGACCTGGGACGTGATGGCCTCGACGATCAGGTCGTCGCTCGACACGAGCCCGGTCGCGTCCGGGGCCACGTCGGCGAGGTCCGCGGGGACGGCCTCGAGGATCTCGACGACGTCGCTCGCCGCCGCGGCCCCGGCGTCCTCGTCGAGTCCCGGCTCGAGCGTCACGGACAGCACGAACCCGTCGCCGTCGGCGGCGACGAGCGACTGCGCGGCCTCGGTCGCGACGCCGCCGGGGACCACGAACGGGTCGACGACCGTCTCGACGCCGGCGACCGCGGCGAGCTCGGCGTGCACGGGGTCCATGGCCTCGGCGAGGGCCGGGTCCGCGGGGTCGACCCCGCTCACGAGGAGGGAGACGGTCTGGCCCGTCTCGGTCTGCTCGGTGAGGATCTGCGTGCCGCGCTCGCTCTGCGAGCCGGGGACCGCCGGCTCGCCCGTGGTCAGGCGGTCGAACAGGCTCTCGCCGTGGACGCCCACGACGGCGAGGGCGAACCCCAGGGCGGTCAGCACCACCCACACGGCGACGGTCAGGCGGGGACGGTGGGCGACGGCGCGGCCAAGGCTCTCGAACACCCCGTCAGCATGGCACCTCGCGCGGTGCGGCGCCGAGCCGCGCGCACCGTGTGGGTGGGGGTGCGTAGGCTCGGGGCATGCTTCCCGGGATGGACCTGTTCGACGCCGCGACCTCAGGCACCCAGGGGACTCCTCGACCGGGACCGGGTGCGCCGCTGGCGGTGCGTATGCGTCCGGCCGCGCTCGACGAGGTCGCCGGCCAGGAGCACCTGCTCGTCGCCGGGTCGCCGCTGCGCCGCCTCATCGAGGTGGACGGTCCGGGGGCCTCGCGTGCGGCGCCGGGCTCGGTCATCCTGTGGGGCCCGCCGGGCACGGGCAAGACGACGCTCGCGTACCTCATCGCGACGACCTCGGGCCGGCGCTTCGTCGAGCTCTCGGCCGTGACCGCGGGCGTCAAGGACGTGCGCCAGGTCATCGACGACGCGCGCCGTCGCCTCGCGACGGGCGGCGAGGAGACGGTCCTGTTCATCGACGAGGTCCACCGCTTCTCCAAGTCCCAGCAGGACGCGCTGCTGCCCAGCGTGGAGAACCGCTGGGTCACTCTCGTGGCGGCCACGACCGAGAACCCGAGCTTCTCGGTCAACTCCCCGCTGCTCTCGCGCTCGCTCCTGCTCACCCTCAAGCCCCTCACGTCGGGCGACGTGCGCGCCCTGGTGCACAGGGCGCTCGTCGACGAGCGCGGGCTCGGCGGGGCCGTCACCCTCGCGGACGAGGCCGAGGAGCACCTGGTCCGCCTCGCGGGCGGTGACGCCCGCAAGGCGCTGACCATCCTCGAGGCCGCGGCAGGGGCCGCGCTCTCCGAGGTCCCGGACGCCCCCGTCCGCACCACCGCCCTGCCCGACGACGACGCGACGGACGCGAGCGACGCCGTCGGGCGGGGCGACGCACCGGGGGAGGGCGAGGCGCCCGGGGAGGGCGAGACCGCCGGGGCGCCCGACGAGGAGACCGAGGCCGCGGCCACGGACGAACCCGCTCCGGTGGCCGAGGCCGTGGTCGTCGACCTCGAGACCATGGAGCGCGCGATCGACGTCGCCGCCGTGCGCTACGACCGTGACGGCGACCAGCACTACGACGTCACCAGCGCGTTCATCAAGTCGGTGCGCGGCTCCGACGTCGACGCCTCGCTGCACTACCTCGCGCGCATGATCGCCGCGGGGGAGGACCCCCGGTTCATCGCCCGGCGCATCGTCATCTCGGCTGCGGAGGACGTCGGCATGGCCGACCCCAGCGCGCTGCAGACCGCGGTCGCCGCGGCCCAGGCCGTCGCGCTCATCGGCATGCCCGAGGCCCGCATCATCCTCGCGGAGGCCGTCGTGCACCTCGCGACCGCGCCCAAGTCCAACGCGGCCTACCTCGGGATCGACGCGGCGCTCGCGGACGTGCGCGCGGGCAAGGTCGGGACGGTGCCCGCGCACCTGCGCGACGCGCACTACGCGGGCGCCAAGGAGCTGGGGCACGGCAAGGGGTACAGGTACGCGCACGACGCCCCGCACGCGGTCGCGCGCCAGCAGTACCTGCCCGACGTCCTGCAGGGCACGCGCTACTACACGCCGACCGACCGCGGGTTCGAGCGGTCCGTGACCGAGCGCCTCGACCGGATCCGGCAGATCCTCGGGGACTGAGCCGGGCACCCACCCGTCCCGGACGGGCCATGGCGCACCGTGCGGTAGACTTCTCAGGTTGTCTCCGCCCGTCAGGGCAGGGGCGACCGCCTGGGACCTCGGCCCCGCAGCCCCGCAGGACACCCTCGACGCACGTCGAGGGGAGTCGCATCCTCACGGATCACGGCGGCGGCTCATCGGCTGGTCCCGCACCCGGCAATCCGCACGGGTGTGACGTCAAGTACACACGACAGGACAGGAACACACTGTGTCTTCAGTGACTCGTTCGCGCCGCCAGGTTCGCCTGAGCCGCGCGCTGGGCCTCGCGCTCACGCCCAAGGCCGTCAAGCACTTCGAGAAGCGCCCCTACCCGCCCGGTGAGCACGGCCGCGCCCGTCGCCGCACCGAGTCGGACTACGCGGTGCGTCTTCGCGAGAAGCAGCGTCTGCGCGCCCAGTACGCGCTCCGCGAGAAGCAGATGGCTCGCGCCTACGAGGACGCTCGCAAGGACGCCGGTCTGACCGGTGAGGCCATGGTCGAGAACCTCGAGATGCGTCTCGACGCGCTCGTGCTGCGTTCGGGCTTCGCCCGCACCATCCTGCAGGCGCGCCAGGCCGTCGGCCACCGCCACATCCTCGTCGACGGCAAGATCGTCGACCGCCCCTCGTTCAAGGTGAAGCCGGGTCAGACGATCCAGGTCAAGCCCAAGAGCCAGGCCACCACGCCGTTCCAGGTCGCCGCTGCCGGTGCGCACCGCGACGTCCTGCCGGCCGTCCCGGCCTACCTCGACGTCCAGCTCGAGAAGCTGAGCGCCGTCCTGGTGCGTCGCCCCAAGCGCGTCGAGGTCCCCGTGACCTGCGAGGTCCAGCTCGTCGTCGAGTACTACGCTCGCTGATCCTCCAGCGCGGCCGCTGCCGCGCGCCGTGCACGAACGCCTCGCTCACCGCTTCGACGGGGAGCGGGGCGTTCGTGCATCCGGGTAAGGTTTCGCGAGGCGTGCCGTCCGTCGCGTCGCGCCGTCGAAGGAGGAGCAGGAGATGTCCGTAGGAGATGTGGCCGGGCTGATCGCCGCCATCGCATTCGTGCTGCTGGTGGGGGTCCTCGCGGTTCCTCTGGTCAAGCTCGGCCGGGTGCTCGACGAGGCCCGCGTGAGCATCAAGGAGGTCACGGACCACTCGGTGCCGATCCTCGACGAGGCCGCCACGACCGTGGCCACGACGAACAGCCAGCTCGTCAAGGTCGACACGATCACGACGTCCGCGGCGCAGGTCAGCGAGAACGTCTCGGCCCTCACGGGCCTGTACGCGGCGACCTTCGGGGCGCCCCTCGTGAAGGTCGCGGCGTTCACGTACGGCGTGCGCCAGGCGTTCGCCCGGGCCTCGGGCCGCTCGTCCGGGCCTCGGACCGGTCGCTGATGCGTCGGGTCTTCTGGGTCGGCGTCGGCGTCGCCATCACCGTGGTCGTCGTCGTCAAGGGGCGGCAGGTGATCGCGCGCTACGCGCCTGCCTCGCTCGTCGACCAGGCCACCGACCAGGTCAACTCGATCGGGGAGAAGGCCACGAGCTTCGTGTCCGTCTTCCGCGAGGAGTTCCGCACCGCGCGTGACGCGCGCGAGGCCGAGCTGCTCGCGTCCCTGCTCGCCGAGGGCCAGCCGGACCCCGACGACGTGCGTACGGCCCGTGCGGCGCGCCGTGCGCGCGCGGGGGAACCCGGCGTCGACGACGACGAGGACCTGCTCGGGTACTCGTTCTACTGATCCACCCCCCGGGCCTGCTTCCGCCCGCGCGACGAGCGTCGCGCGCACCGGGGGGAAGCACGCCGGGAACATACTTGTTCTAGCCGGTGCCGCCCGCCTCCAGCGGTGCGCCCGGGCCGTTCCCTCTTCCGACTTCCGAAGGACATCATGCGTACCGCCGAGATCCGCAAGCGTTGGCTCGACTACTTCGCCGCCCAGGACCACACCGTCGTGCCCTCGGCGTCGCTCGTCTCGCCGGACCCCTCGACGCTGTTCACCATCGCGGGCATGGTGCCGTTCATCCCGTACATGACGGGCGAGCAGACGGCGCCGTGGGCCCGCGCGACGAGCGTGCAGAAGTGCGTGCGCACCCTCGACATCGACGACGTGGGCAAGACCACGCGCCACGGCACGTTCTTCCAGATGAACGGCAACTTCTCGTTCGGGGACTACTTCAAGGAAGGCGCGATCACCTACGCCTGGGACCTCATCACGCGGTCCCAGGACGAGGGTGGGTACGGCATCCCCGAGGACAAGATCTGGGTCACCGTCTTCCACGAGGACGACGAGGCGCGCCAGCTCTGGAAGAAGATCGCCGGTCTGCCGGACGAGCGCATCCAAGGCCTCGGCATGGGACCCAACTACTGGTCCACGGGGGCCCGCGGGCCTGCCGGTCCCTGCTCGGAGATCTTCTACGACCGCGGCCCGGCCTACGGCCCCGACGGCGGTCCCGCGATCGACCTCGCGGGCGACCGGTTCCTGGAGATCTGGAACCTCGTCTTCATGCAGTACGAGCGCGGTGACGGCGGGACCAAGGAGTCCTTCCCCATCCTGGGCGAGCTCACCAAGAAGAACATCGACACCGGCATGGGGCTCGAGCGTGTCGCGTTCGTCCTGCAGGGCGTCGACAACATGTACGAGATCGACGAGGTCTTCCCCGTCATCGCCGCGGCCCAGGAGCTCTCGGGCAAGCGCTACGGCGCCGACGCCGACGACGACGTGCGCATGCGCGTGGTCGCCGACCACGTCCGCTCGGCCCTGATGATCATCAGCGACGGCGTGCGCCCCTCGAACGAGGGCCGCGGCTACGTGCTGCGTCGTCTGCTGCGCCGCTCGGTGCGTGCGATGCGCCTGCTGGGCGTCGAGGACCCCGCGCTGCCTCAGCTGTTCCCCGTCTCGCGCGACGCCATGCAGGCCTCCTACCCGGAGGTCGGCGCCGACTTCGAGCGCATCTCGCAGATCGCCTACGCCGAGGAGGAGGCGTTCCGCCGCACCCTGACCTCGGGGACCACGATCCTGGACACCGCGGTCGCGGCTGCCAAGACGAACGCGGGCACGGGCGGCACCCCGGTCCTGCCCGGCGACCAGGCCTTCGCACTGCACGACACGTACGGCTTCCCGATCGACCTGACCCTCGAGATGGCCGCCGAGCAGGGCGTCCAGGTGGACGAGAAGGCGTTCCGCGCCCTCATGCAGGAGCAGCGCACCCGTGCGCGCGCCGACGCGCTCGCCAAGCGCACGGGCGGCGTCGACACCGCGGCCTACGAGGCCCTGCAGGGCGAGCTCGCCCGTCCGGTCGAGTTCCTCGGCTACACCGACGCCTCGGCGTCCGTCAACGTCGTGGGCCTCCTGGTCGACGGCGTGCCCTCCCCGGCCGCGACGGCCCCGGCCGACGTCGAGGTCGTCCTCGACCGCACGCCGTTCTACGCCGAGGCCGGCGGCCAGCTCGCCGACCACGGCACGATCGTGCTCGACGGCGGCGCGACCATCGAGGTCGACGACGTGCAGCGCCCCATCAAGGGCTTCTCGGTCCACCGCGGGCGCCTCGTCGAGGGCGTCGTGGCGCTGGGTGACCCCGGCACCGCGCAGATCGACACGGCGCGCCGCAAGGCGATCAGCCGCGCCCACACCGCGACGCACATGATCCACAAGTCCATCCAGGAGGCCCTGGGCAAGGACGCGACGCAGGCCGGGTCGGAGAACGCACCGAGCCGCATCCGCTTCGACTTCCGCGCCTCGAGCGCGGTCCCCGCAGGGGTGCTGTCCGAGGTCGAGGAGCGCGTCAACACCCAGCTCGCCGAGAACCTCGAGGTCACGGACAAGGTCATGCCCATCGCTGAGGCCAAGGCGCTGGGCGCCATGGCGCTGTTCGGCGAGAAGTACGGCGACCAGGTGCGCGTGGTCTCGATCGGCGGCGACTGGTCGCGTGAGCTGTGCGCGGGAACGCACGTCAAGCAGTCCGGTCAGCTCGGTCTGGTCACGCTGCTCGGCGAGTCCTCGATCGGCTCGGGCGTGCGCCGCGTCGACGCGCTCGTCGGCGACGGGGCCTACGGCTTCCAGGCCAAGGAGCACGCGCTCGTCGGACAGCTCACGGGCCTGCTGAACGTGCGCACCGAGGAGCTCCCCGACCGGGTGGGTTCGCTCGTGGCGCGACTGCGCGACGCCGAGAAGGAGCTCGCGGCGCTGCGCCAGGCCCAGCTCCTGGCTGCGGCCGAGAACCTCGCGGCCGGTGCGCAGACCGTGGGCACCACGCGCGTCGTGGTGCACGACGCGGGCGAGGTCGCCTCCGCGGACGACCTGCGCGCCCTCGCGCTCGACGTGCGCGGCCGTCTCGCGGACTCGGCGCCGAGCGTCGTCGCCGTCGGAGGTGTCAGCAAGGACCGTCCTCAGGTCGTCATCGTGACCAACGCACCGGCCCGCGAGGCCGGCCTGCGTGCAGGCGCCCTCGCGAAGAAGGCCTCGGGCGTGCTCGGCGGCGGCGGCGGCGGCAAGGACGACATGGCCCAGGGCGGCGGCACCGACGTGTCCGCCCTCCCGGCCGCGCTCGCGGGCATCCGCGACGACGTCGCCTCGGCGCTCTGAGCGCGCCCCCGATGACGGTCGACGGCCACCAGGCGGGCACCCCTCTCCCGAGGGGCGCCCGCCTGGGCGTCGACGTGGGCAGCGTGCGCGTCGGGCTCGCCGCGAGCGACCCCGACGGCCTCATCGCGACCCCCGTCGAGACCCTTCCCCGGGACACCAGGACGACGCCCTCGGCCCCCGACGACGCGGTGGCGACCTTCCCGAGCGACGTCGCGCGGATCGCGTCGGAAGTGGAGGAACGGGGTGCACGTGTGGTGTACATCGGGCTTCCTCGACACCTTTCCGGCGCGGAAGGTGCCGCCACCGCGTCCGCACGTGCGTACGCTGGACTGGTGGCACGTGCCGTCGCACCGGTCCCGGTGCACCTCGTCGACGAACGCATGACGACCGTGAGCGCCCACCAGGCGCTGCGGGCGTCGGGGCGTGCCGGGCGCAAGCAGCGCTCTGTCGTCGACCAGGCGGCGGCAGTTATCATCCTCCAGACCGCTCTGGACCGCGAGCGGAGCGCGGGGGCGCGCGCTGGAGAGTTCGTAGAACGTTGATCGTTGCGTCGCGGCAAGGACCGCCGCGCGCACACCCGTCAGGAGGCAGCCTCCCGTGACCGACCTATTCGACCGCCCGCCGGTGCAGCACCAACCACCGTCGCGGGCGACCCGTTCGGGGAACCGAGACCGTCGCGCCGCGAAGAAGCGTGCGCAGCGCCGGCGTCGGCGCACCCTGATCGTGGTGCTCGCGCTGGTCCTCGTGGGCGGGGCCGGGTACTACCTGGTCAACAACGCCTCGAGCCTGCTGGGCTTCGAGAACCCTTTCAGCGCCTCGGACTACGAGGGGCAGGGGGTCGACCCCGTCGACGTGACGATCGAGCCGCAGTCGACGGGTGCGGACATGGGCCAGACGCTCGTCGAGGCGGGGGTCGTGAAGTCGGCCAACGCGTTCGTCAAGGCCTTCAAGGCGAACCCGGACGCCGGCAAGATCCAGCCTGGCAACTACACGATGCTCACCGAGATGAAGGCGTCCGCGGCGGTCACCCTGCTGCTGGCCAAGACGAGCAAGAACGAGATGAAGCTGACCGTGCCCGAGGGGTTCACGGCGGCGCAGGTCATCGAGCGCGCCGTCTCCGTGACGGGCAAGTCCCAGGAGGAGTTCCAGGCCGCGATGGCGGACCCGGCCGCGGTCGGCCTGCCGGCCGAGGCGGGCGGCAACTTCGAAGGGTGGTTCTTCCCGAGCACGTACGTCCTCGAGCCCAACGACTCGGCGGCCACCATCGTGGCCAACATGATCGCCACGACCGTCGCCAACCTCGACTCGCTCGGCATCCAGCCGGCCGACCGTCAGACGGTCCTGGTCAAGGCCTCGCTCATCGAGCGTGAGGCGAAGGCCGAGGAGGACCGCCCCAAGATGGCGCAGGCGATCGAGAACCGTCTGACGCGGGAGATGACCCTCGACATCGACGCGGCCGTCGCGTTCGGCCTGGGCAAGCCGGGCACCGAGATCACCAACGCCGACAAGGCGAACACCGACAACCTGTACAACCTGTACAGGCACAAGGGGCTGCCGCCCGGCCCGATCGCGTCGCCCGGGATGAAGTCGATCGAGGCCGTGCTGAACCCGGAGCCGGGTGACTGGATCTTCTGGGTCGCCGTCAACCTGGACACCGGTGAGACCAAGTTCTCCTCGACGCTGCCCGAACACCAGAAGTACGTCGACGAGCTGCGTGCATGGCAGAAGGAGAACCCGTGACGGTGGGCACGGTGCGTCGCGCCGCCGTCCTGGGCCACCCCGTCGCCCACTCGCTCTCACCCGTCCTGCACTCGGCCGCCTACCGGACGCTGGGTCTGGACGGGTGGGAGTACACCGCCATCGAGGTCACCGAGGAGCAGCTGGCCGGCTTCGTCGAGGGGCTCGACGAGAGCTGGGCCGGGTTGAGCCTGACCATGCCGCTCAAGCAGGTCGTCCTGCCTCTCCTCGACCACGTCGAGCCGCTGGCCCAGGTCGTGGGGGCCGTGAACACGGTCCTGTTCCAGCCCACGGGCTCGGGACGAACGCTCGTGGGCGCCAACACCGACGTCCACGGCCTGGTGGCGGCGCTGCGGGAGGGCCTGGGCGACCGTCCGGTCGGCTCAGCGGTGGTGCTCGGGGCGGGGGCCACCGCGGCCTCGACCCTGGCAGCGCTCGCCGAGCTCGGCTGCACGACGCCGACCGTCCTGGTGCGCTCGCTCGGGCGCACGGGCGGCCTGCAGCGCGCCGCGCACCGCATGGGGGTCGCGCCGCGGTTCGCGGTCCTCGACCCCTCCTCGCCGCTCGTGACGCAGGCCGACGTCCTCGTCTCGACACTGCCCTCCCGGGCCGCCGACCCGGTGGCCGAGGCGGTCGCGGCACGCGTCGGCGAGGGCTGCCCGCGCCCGCGCGGGGTGCTGCTCGACGTGGTCTACGACCCCCGCCCGACGGCGCTCTCCCGGGCCTGGGCGGCCGCCGGCGCCACGGTGGTGGGCGGCGAGCGCATGCTCCTGCACCAGGCCGCCGAGCAGGTACGGCTCATGACGGGGCTGGTCGTGCCGGTGACCGCGATGGCCGAGGCGCTCGAGGCGGCCCTCGCGCCGAGCGCCGCCAGGACCTGAGCCCGGGGCCGCGGCCCCGGTGGTCGCCCACGCTCAGCCCAGCAGCAGCGCCTCACCGAGCACCGCGGGACCTCCGGCCGCACCGACGAGCGCGCCCGCGAGCATGAACGGGCCGAACGGGATCGCGGTCCGTCGTCCTGCCCGCCCCGCGGCGAGCAGGACGACGGACCAGGCGCCGCCCAGGAAGAAGGCCGCGCTCGCCCCCACGGCGAGCTCGGCCCAGCCGCACCAGGCGAGCACCGCGCCGATCAGCCCGGCCAGCTTCACGTCGCCGAAACCCAGGCCCGAAGGGGCCAGGGCCAGCAGGAAGTACGCGCCGTAGAGCGCCAGACCACCGGCCAGGGCGCGGACGAACGCGCCGCCGTCGGGCACCACGACGCTCGCCAGACCCAGCAGCACCGCCAGGACGGGGTAGGACGGCAGGACCAGGGCGTCCGGAAGGCGGTGCGTGCGGGCGTCGATCACGGCGAGCGCCGACCCCAGCACGGCGAGGTAGCAGGCCGCGGGCAGCAGCGCGACGGGCTGGCCCGCGCCCACCACCCCGACGACCGTCGCGGGCAGGGCCACTGCCGCGACCGCGAGGACCGCACGACGGTGCGGCCGCACCTCCGCCCCGGCCCGGTGCCAGGTTCGGACCGGCAGCAGTGACGCCCGCGGGTCCGGCGGGTCCACCGGGCTCCGCGTGGCCCCTCCGGCACCGTCCCGACCCGGCACGCTGACCGGGCCCCTGCCCCCTGCGTCGCTCACCGGGCGAACCTAGCGCAGCGGGCCCGGGCAGGTGCGTCGTCGTCCACAGGCGGAGTCGCGCCGGCTCCGTCCATGCCCGACGCTCCTGCCCGGTGTGCAGGCGCCCGAGCGACCGTGCACGTCGGCGCGGTCCGCACTGCGGTCGGGTTCGGGGACGTGCCGGGTGACGTGGGAGGATTCTGCTCATGCTTCGTTGGTTGACATCGGGTGAGTCGCACGGTCCGGCGCTGGTCGGCATCCTGGAAGGGCTGCCCGCAGGGGTCGAGCTCGTGACGAAGGACGTGCAGGACGCGCTCGCGCGCCGCCGCCTCGGGTACGGGCGCGGTGCGCGCATGAAGTTCGAGCAGGACGAGGTCCGCATCCTCGCGGGGCTGCGCCTGGGCCTGACGCAGGGCGGCCCGCTCGCGATCGAGATCGGCAACACCGAGTGGCCCAAGTGGGTCGACGTCATGAGCGCGGACCCCGTGCCCGCCGAGGCGCTGCAGGTCGACGCCGGGACGGGCGACGTGCGGGAGATCGCCCGCAACCGCCCCCTGACGCGCCCGCGTCCCGGGCACGCGGACCTGATCGGCATGCGCAAGTACGCGTTCGACGACGCCCGCCCCGTCCTGGAGCGCGCCTCGGCGCGCGAGACCGCGACCCGCGTCGCGCTCGGCGTGGCCGCCGCCAAGTTCCTCGAGCAGGCCGTCGGGATCCGCCTCGTCTCGCACGTCGTGGGCATCGGCACGGTCGACGTCCCCGAGGGCGCGGCCCTCCCGCAGCCCGACGACGTCGCGCGCCTCGACGCCGACCCGGTGCGCTGCTTCGACCCCGCGAGCTCCGCGGCGATGGTCGCCGAGATCGACGAGTGCCACAAGGACGGCGACACCCTCGGCGGCGTGGTCGAGGTCCTGGCGTACGGTGTCCCGTCGGGGCTGGGCACCTACGTGCAGTCCGACCGCCGGCTCGACGCGCGCCTCGCGGCCGTCCTCATGGGCATCCAGGCCATCAAGGGCGTCGAGGTCGGCGACGGCTTCCGCACCGCACGCCGCCGCGGCTCGCAGGCCCACGACGAGATCGTGCGCGGCGAGGACGGGCACCTGCACCGCCTGAGCAACCGCGCGGGCGGTGTCGAGGGAGGCATGTCCAACGGCGAGGTGCTGCGCGTGCGTGCCGCCATGAAGCCCATCTCGACGGTGCCGCGCGCGCTCGCGACGGTCGACGTCTCGACGGGCGAGCCCGCCAAGGCCCAGCACCAGCGCTCGGACGTGTGCGCCGTGCCGCCCGCGGCCGTCGTCGCCGAGGCCATGGTCGCGCTCGTCCTCGCCGAGGCCGTCCTCGAGAAGTTCGGCGGGGACTCGGTCACCGAGGTCCGCCGCAACGTCGAGGGCTACCTGGCGTCGGTTCCCGAGCTGCTGCGCTGAGATGACCACGAGCACCGGCCCCCGCGTCGTCCTCATCGGCCCTCCCGGCAGCGGCAAGTCCACCGTCGCGAACGTCCTGGCCGAACGACTGGGCCTCGCGGCCCGCGACACCGACACCGACGTGGAGGTCCTCGCAGGCAAGACCGTCGCCGACGTCTTCCTCGAGGACGGCGAACCGCACTTCCGCGACCTGGAGCGCGAGGCCGTGACCCAGGCGCTCGCGGTCCACGAGGGAGTCCTCGCCCTGGGCGGCGGCGCCGTCCTCGACGAGCACTCCCAGGTCGCGCTCGAGGCCTACTCGGCCGCAGGGGGAACTGTGGTCTTCCTCGACGTGTCCCTGGCCCACGCGGGCCCGCGGGTCGGGTTCAACCAGGCGCGGCCCCTGCTGCTCGGGAACCCCCGGGCCAGGTGGCAGGCGCTCATGGAGCAGCGCCGTCCCGTGTACGAGCGGCTCGCCACCGTGCGGGTCGTGACGGACGCGCGCACCCCCCGCCAGGTGGCGGGGGAGATCGAAGCAGCACTCGGCGGCACGTCCCAGGACGCCGCGGCCGACCGGACGAGGAGCGAGCAGTGAACGACCAGCAGACGACCGGGACCGACGGGCCGTCCGTCAGCGCCACGACCAGCGGCTCCCCGCAGGGCACCCCGGCGACCCCGGCGCGCGTCCGGGTCGAGGGCACCCAGCCCTACGACGTCCTCATCGGGCGCCACCTGCTCGGCGAGCTGCCCTCGATGCTGGGTCCCGACGTCCGCCGCGTCCTCGTGATCCACCCGTCCGCGCTCGCGACGTCCGCGGACACCGTGCGCGAGGACCTGCTCGCGGTCGGCTACGAGGCGTACATCGCCGAGGTGCCGGACGCCGAGGAGGCCAAGACCGCGCAGGTCGCGGCATTCCTGTGGCAGGTGCTCGGGCAGGCCGACTTCACGCGCAGCGACGCGATCGTCTCGGTCGGTGGCGGCGCCACGACCGACCTCGCGGGCTTCGTCGCCGCGACCTGGCTGCGCGGCATCAAGGTCGTGCACGTCCCGACGACGCTGCTCGCCATGGTCGACGCGGCCGTGGGCGGCAAGACGGGCATCAACACGGCCGAGGGCAAGAACCTCGTGGGCGCGTTCCACCCGCCCGCCGGGGTGCTGTGCGACGTCGCAGCCCTGGAGTCGCTGCCCAGGTTCGACTTCGTCGCCGGGCTCGCGGAGATCGTCAAGACCGGCTTCATCGCCGACCCGCGCATCCTCGAGCTCGTCGAGGAGAACGTCGACGAGCTCAAGGCCTGGGGCGGCGCCGAGGTGCCGGCCTCGACGTGGGCCGTGGTCGTCGAGCTCATCGAGCGTTCGGTCGCGGTCAAGGCGCGCGTCGTGGGCGAGGACCTCAAGGAGGCCGGGCTGCGCGAGATCCTCAACTACGGGCACACCCTGGGGCACGCGGTCGAGCTCACCGAACGCTACGCGTGGCGCCACGGCGCGGCCGTGTCGGTCGGGATGGTCTTCGCGGCCGAGCTCGCGCGACTCGCGGGCCGCCTCGACGACGAGACCGTGGACCGCCACCGCGCGATCCTCGGCAGCCTCGGCCTGCCGCTGACCTACCGCGGCGACCGGTGGGAGCAGCTCCTGTCCGCGATGCGGCGCGACAAGAAGTCGCGCGGCGACATGCTGCGCTTCGTCGTGCTCGACGGCCTGGCCAAGCCGGGGCGCCTCGAGGGCCCGGACCCGGCGCTCCTCGCAGCCGCGTACGCAGAGATCTCGATCGACGCCCCCCGGGGTGGCCCGATCGCCCTGTGACGCGGCGCCGTCAGCCCCAGCGGCCTCGCGCGGCCAGCACGTCGCGCAGCAGGTCCGCCCGGTCGGTCACGATGCCGTCCACGCCCAGGTCCAGGAGCCGCACCATCTCGACCGGGTCGTTGACCGTCCACACGTGCACCTGACGACCTGCGGCGTGCGCGGCGGCCACGGTCCGTGCGTCCACGACCCGCACGCGCCCCTGCGCGACGGGCACCTGCAGGCAGTCCGCGCCCCGCAGCGCCCACGAGGCCACGGCGCCGAACGGGCCCCGGGGAGCCCCCGCCCGGGCGGTGAGCAGGAACGTCGCGACCTCGCTCGTCCCGGTCGAGGTCGCCACGGGCCGCGACAGGAGAGCGACCGTCCGGCGCCGCCGTGCCCGGGAGAAGGACGTCACGCACACGCGTTCGTGCGCACGCGTGCGCTCGATCGCCGCCGCGACGGGCCCGACCGCGGAGTCGGCCTTGACGTCGACGTTCACGCGCAGGTCCGGCCAGGCCCCCAGGACGTCCTCGAGGAGCGGCACGGGCTCGACCCCGCCGATCCGCGCCCGCCGCACGGTCTCCCAGGGCAGGTTCGCGACCAGGCCCGTGCCGTCGGTCGTGCGGTCCAGGCTCGCGTCGTGCAGCGCGACCGCGACGCCGTCGGACGTCGCGTGCGCGTCGGTCTCGACGTACCGGAATCCCAGGTCGCGGGCCGCGGCGAACGCCGCGAGGGAGTTCTCGAGCCCGTCCCGGGAGAAGCCGCGGTGCGCGAGCGCGACGAACCCGGTGGGGGCGTCGAGGTAGGGGTGGTGCCAGGTGCCCGGGCGTCCGCCACGGGCCTCGGGACGGCTCACCGGGCGGCGCCCGCAGCGTGCCCGTCGCTCTGGCCGTCGCCCTGCCCGACCCGGTCGCCCAACCAGCCCAGCACCGCGTCCAGGTAGGCACGCCGCGGGCCGTCCGCCGACAGCGTGAGGTCGTGCACCCCGCCCTGGATCGCCCGGACGCGCACGTCGGCACCGATGCGCGGCGCGAGCCGCTCGATCTGGGCGACGTCCAGGACCGTGTCCTGCGCGTCGAGCAGCGGGTTGTCCAGGTCGTCGGGCCCCGAGGCCGCCGAGCGTGCGACCAGCACCGGGCACGCGACGTCGAGCCCACGGGCGAGGCGCGCCTGCCCCTGCCGCACCGCACGCAACCACCCCGCGCGCACCGGCAGACCCTCGGGACGCTTGAGCGTCGGGTCGAACTCCCACCGGCCCCCGTTCGCGGCCAGCAGGTGCGCCGCGTACGCCGACGGCGCAGCGCTCAGCACCGCGTGCGGAGACCACGGCCCGACGGCGTCGAGCACCCGGGTGGCGATCGTCCGGTTCAGCCAGCTCGAGTTGAGGTCGAGGAACGGCGAGTCCAGCACCAGCGCCTCGACCAGCCGCCGGCGGCGGTGGGCGTGCGCCCACAACGACGCCACGAGGCCGCTCGTCGAGTGCGCGTGCACCACCACCGGCAGACCTGGGTGCAGCCCCCGGACGGCAGCGACCGCCACCGACAGGTCCGTCGCGGGCTCCCGCAGGTCCTCCACGAAGTGCGGCACCTGCCCCGGGCGCCACGACCGACCCGCCGCGCGCAGGTCCACCGCGAAGAACACGTAGCCCGCATCCTCGACCGCCCGCGCCAGGTGCTCCTGGAAGAAGTAGTCGTTGTACCCGTGCACGTGCAGGAAGACCCCGCGCAGGACGCCGTCCTCGACGGCCACCGCGCCTGAGGCGGCGCCTGTGCCCGTGCCCGGCGTCCGCCGCACGAGCGTCGCGACGGGCGCCGGCACGAGCTCAGGGGCCGTCGCGACCCCGGGGTCCGCGTCACGGTCCGTGACGGCGCTCGCGGCCCGTCGGGGCAGGGGAGGGACGAGCGAGAGAAGGCCGTTCCGTCCAGCGGGCGGGGGTCCGCCGGTGGGCAGGGTCGCGGCCTCGAACCCGGCGAGCAGCCGGTCGGGCTCCCAGGGCAGCACCGTGCCGGTCATGCCTGCCGTACCTGTCATGACCGGCTCCACCATCCTCAGACCTCCGTGCTCGACCCTGCCACCCCCGCGGGTACCACCGCGAGGTCCTTGCCGCCGTCCACACCGTCCCCGGCGGGGAAGCGCACGAAGAGCATGAGCACGAGGCCCACGAGGATCACGGCGACGATCCCCAGGATGCCCCAGTACTGCTGACCGGACACGGCGACCATCGTCGCGAAGGCCATGGGGGCCAGGAAGCTCGCCGCGCGCCCCGTGGTCGCGTACAGGCCGAACGCCTCGGCCTCGCGGCCCTCGTCGCTGATCCGTCCGAGGAGCCCGCGGCTCGCGGACTGCGCCGGCCCCACGAACGCGCACAGCAGCAGGCCCCACAGCCAGAAGACGCTCGCGCCGCCGTCGTGCAGGACGAAGACCGCGGTGCCGGAGATCACGAGGCCCATGAGCGAGCCGAGGATCACCCGGCGCGGGCCGATCCGGTCGTCGAGCCACCCGGCCGCGATCGTGGACAGGCCCGCGACGACGTTCGCCGCGATCGCGAACACGATGACCTCGCTCGCGCTGAAGCCGAACGTGCCCGACGCGATCACGGCACCGAACGTGAAGACGCCCGCCAGGCCGTCGCGGTAGACGGCGCTCGCGACGAGGTATCCGAGGGTCGAGCGGCGCGTGCGCCACAGGTGGACGAGGTCTCGGCCGAGCTTGCGGTACGCGCCCACGACACCGATCGGGGCCGCACCTCCGCGGCGCGGCGACTCGGGGACCGCGAGGAGCACGGGGATCGCGAACACCGCGAACCACACGGCGGACAGCAGGACGCTGACGCGGATGTCCATGCCGTCGGCGCCCGTGATCCCGAACCAGCCGACCTCGGGGTTGATGAAGCCGACGAACAGCACGAGCAGCAGCACGATCCCGCCGACGTACCCGGCGCCCCACCCGATGCCGCTGATGCGCCCGATCGTGCGCGGCGTGGAGATGTCGAGCAGCAGCGCGTTGTACGCGACCGAGGCCAGCTCGAAGAAGACGTTGCCCGCCGAGAGCAGCACGACGCCCAGGATCACGGCGTCGGACAGGGACCCGGGGGTCGGCTGCACGAAGAACATCGCGACCATCGCCGCGACCGTCGCCGCGGTGTTGACCCCGAGCCAGACCTTGCGCCGGCCCGAGGCGTCCGCGAGCGCCCCGAGCGCGGGCGCGAGCAGGGCGATGAGGGCTCCGGCGATGGTGAGCCCCCAGCCGAGCCACGCGGTGTGGTCCGCCATGACGGCCTGGGGGTCGGCCGCGCCCGCCTCGACGAACGCGTCGCTCGTGATCCAGCGCGTGAAGACGAAGGTCGTGACGACGGCGTTGAACGCGGCCGACCCCCAGTCCCACAGGGACCAGGCGAGGACTTGGCGCCGTCCGACGGCTGGCGGTGTCGTGGGGGACCCGCCGCGCGTGTCGGGGGCGCTGGGGGCGTCGCCGTCGGATGTGGCGGGAGTCACGTTCGTGTGATCTGGCACGCGCGCATCGTAGACCGTGCGGCGGGCGCGACGGTGAACGCTCAGGGGACGGGGCCTGCTGTACGGTCGGGGCACCTTGCCCGGCCGCGCTGCGGCGGCCGGTGCCCCGTGCAGAAAGGGTGGCGTTCGTGGGAGATCGAGCGGAGGGCGACGGCCCCGGCGGACGTGCCCTGGCCATGCCGACGCCCGAGGACCCGGGCCGAGCCCCAGTCTGGGAGAACTACGTCGTCGCGCAGGTGGCGCAGGCGTCGCTCGGGCTGGTTCCTCGCAACGCGGTCGCACTGGGCGTCCGGGTCGACGGGTACGACCTCACGCTCCTCGGCGTGCTCAAGCGACGGACCGTGAAGGCTCAGGAAGATCTCGAGGAGATCGTCGACGAGCTCGAGATGCTGCTCGGCCCCCGTCCCCGGGTCGAGCTGTCCGTGGAGGTGCTGGCTCGGCGCGAGATCTGGCGCCATCGCGACGTTCGCTGGACGTTCCTGGCCCGTTCGTGAGCCGGCCGGGCATGGACGGTCACGGCCACGGCCGCGCCCTCCCCGCTAGGCTCTGCCGCATGACTCGTGTCCTGATCCTCAACGGTCCCAACCTCGGTCGCCTGGGCGTCCGTGAGCCCGACGTCTACGGCGCGGCGTCGTACGCCGACCTGGTCGCGGCGGGGGAGCGGTGGGGGGTGGAGAACGGCCTCGAGGTGCAGGTGCGTCAGACGGACGACGAGTCGGAGCTGGTGGGGTGGTTGCACGGCGCGGTCGACGACGGTGCGCACGTGGTGCTCAACCCGGCGGCGTTCACGCACTATTCGTACGCGCTGCGCGACGCGGCGGCGCAGGTGACCAAGGCGGGTCTGCTGCTGGTCGAGGTGCACCTGAGCAACCCGGCTGCGCGCGAGGAGTTCCGCCACAACTCGGTCATCGGTGGGGTCGCGACGGGGACGGTGGCCGGGTTCGGGTTCGACTCGTACCGCCTGGCGGTGCTCGCGATCGCGTCGAGGCTCGCGCCCTAGACATCCGCTCATCAAGTCTCCAGCCTTGATTCCTGCCTATCAACGCTGGAGACTTGATCAAGGAGTGTCAAGGGTCTACCGTGGAGGGATGTTCGTCCTGACCGTGGACCAGAGGGCCAGCACCCGCCGAGGGGACCTCGTGCCGGAGCTCCTGGCGGCCCTCGCGCCCTTCGAGGCGCGCGACGGGGTTGTCATCGGCTTCGACCGCACCGTCGGCGACGAGGTCCAGGCCGTGCTCGACGACGCCGCGCTCGTCGTGGAGATCGTCCTCGCCCTGGGCAGGTGGGGAGGATGGAGCACGGGCCTCGGCCTCGGCGACGTGCTGCCCGGCCCGGACGGGCGACTGCCCGCGGCCTCGCGCGAGGCGTCCGGGTCGGCGTTCGTGCACGCCCGGGCCGCGGTCGAGCGGGCCAAGACCCGCGGCGCCCCCGTCCCGCTCGCGGTCGAGGGGTCGGACCCGGCAGCGGCGGGAGAGGTCGAGGCCCTCCTGCGGCTCCTGCTCGCCGTGGGCTCCCGCCGCACCCCGGCGGGGTGGGAGGTCGTGGACGCGCTGGCGCGCGTGGGTGGCACCCAGAAGGATGTGGCCCGAGACCTCGGGGTCAGCGAGCAGGCCGTGAGCCAGCGGCTGCGCGCGAGCCTGTGGTCCGAGGAAGCGGCCGTCCGGCCGGTCGTGACGAGGCTCCTCCAGGAGGCAGACGCATGAGCTTCACCACAGGGTTGGCCGTCGCAGGGGTCGTGCTGGCGACGCTCGTGCTGAGCGTGCTGGGCGGCATGCTCGTGACGCCGTGGGTCCTGCGCGCCGCTGCCCGCCGGTCCGAGGCGGAGGGGGAGGTGCCGCTTGTCCGCGACCCCGGGCCCGTCCCCCCGCCTCCCGGCCGCGTCGTCCCGGCCGCGGGCCCAGGCGCGGGCGCGGCGACGAGCGCTCCCGTGCCACCGCCACCTCCGGCAGGGCCGCCCGTCCCGGCCCCTGTGCCTGCCGCGCCCGACCCGGCGACCGGTGCGACGCCGTCGGACCCTGGCGGGCCCGTGGGCGCCGAAGCCGTCCAGACGCTGCGGGGCGGGACCTGGATCGGGATCCTCGAACGCCTCGCGATCACGGGCTGCCTGCTCGCCGGGTACCCGGCCGGGATCGCTGTCGTCGTCGCCATCAAGGGCCTCGGACGCTACCCCGAGCTGCGCGAGCACCCGGTCGGCGCCGAGCGCTTCCTGATCGGCACGTTCGCCTCGACGATCTGGGCCGCGGCGGCCGGACTGCTGGGCGCAGCGATCCTGGGACTCCTCCGGTAGACTGGACCGGGCCTTTCGCGGCCCCTGAGAACTCGCAGCACCGACGTGCGTCCAGCGAAGCCCCGGGGAGCCCGCCAGGGAAGGCCCGCTACCGCCAGGGCGCGCACCCGAACGTGTGCGCATCAGTGGCTCGCACGCGGATCACGCGGCGAGGCACCCCGACGGCAGCACCATGACAACGCGACAGGAAGACCGAACGTGGCGACGACCAACGACATCAAGAACGGCACCGTGCTCAAGCTCGACGGCCAGCTGTGGACCATCATCGAGTTCCAGCACGTCAAGCCCGGCAAGGGTGGCGCCTTCGTTCGCACCAAGATGAAGAACGTCCTGTCCGGCAAGACCGTCGACAAGACCTTCAACGCCGGCCTCAAGATCGAGACCGCGAACGTCGACAAGCGTGACATGCAGTACCTGTACAAGGACGGCGACGACTTCGTCTTCATGGACACCTCGACGTACGACCAGATCACCGTCCCGGCCGCGACCGTGGGCGACGCCGCCGACTACATGCTCGAGAGCCAGAGCGCGCTCGTCGCGACCAACGAGGGTGTCCCCCTCTACATCGAGCTGCCCCCGTCGGTCGTCCTCGAGATCACTTACACCGAGCCGGGCCTGCAGGGCGACCGCTCGACCGGTGGCACCAAGCCCGCGACCCTCGAGACCGGCGCCCAGATCCAGGTCCCGCTCTTCCTCGAGCAGGGCACCAAGGTCAAGGTCGACACCCGCGACGGCTCCTACCTGGGGCGCGTGAACGACTGACGTGGGTGCACGAACCAAGGCACGCAAGCGCGCCCTCGACGTCCTCTTCGAGGCCGAGCAGCGCCAGCTGGACCCGCAGACCCTCCTCGCCGACCGGGTCGTCGACTCGGGCACCCAGACGCCCCTGCCGCAGTACAGCGTGGACCTCGTCGAGGGCGTCCTGACGCACCGCGAGCGGATCGACGAGCTGCTCGAGACCTACTCGCACGGGTGGACGCTCGACCGCATGCCCGCGGTCGACCGTGCGCTCCTGCGCATCGGCAGCTGGGAGATCCTCTACAACGACGACGTCCCCGACGCCGTCGCGATCGACGAGGCCGTCGACCTGGCCCGCGAGCTGTCGACGGACGACTCGCCGAGCTTCGTCAACGGTCTGCTGGCCCGCATCGAGGAGATGAAGCCGACGATCCTGGCCTGAGCGCCGTCGTCGTGACGCGTGCCGTCGTGCGCCGGTCCCGCCCTCGTGGCGGGGCCGGCGTCCGCGTCTGCGCGGACTGTGACCAACGACGCCCGCCCAGCCTGTGAGAAGCCCCCGGGCCAGGTCCGGGCGAGGGGTAGGGTGAAGGCGTCAGATTTCCTTTAAGGCCCGTCCAGTGAGGCGGGGAAGGAGGTCACCAGAATGAGTTCTGGGCCTGCTGTGCCATCTTCTGAACCGACCGTCACCCCCGAGGACCCCTCGGACGGCGTGACCACCGTTCTCGGCGACGCCGAGATCGCGCGGGCACTGACCCGCATCGCCCACGAGGTCGTCGAGCGCAACAAGGGCGCGCACGACGTGGTCCTCCTGGGCATCCCGACGCGTGGCGTCCCCCTGGCCGAGCGGCTCGCCGAACGCCTCGCGACGATCGAGCCCGGCCTGGTGCCCGCGGACGTCGTCGGCGAGCTCGACGTCACGATGTACCGCGACGACCTCCACCGGCACCCCGTGCGGACCATCGGTGCCACGCGCCTGCCTGCCTCCGGGATCGACGGCAAGGTCGTCGTCCTCGTCGACGACGTGCTGTTCTCAGGTCGCACCATCCGGGCCGCGCTCGACGCGATCAGCGACATCGGCCGCCCCCGCGCGGTCCAGCTCGCTGCGCTGGTCGACCGCGGCCACCGCGAGCTGCCGATCCGCCCGGACTACGTGGGCAAGAACCTGCCCACGTCGCTGTCCGAGCGCGTGAGCGTGCGCCTCGTCGAGACCGACGGCACGCCCGGCGACACGACCGGGGAGCCCGTCACCGACGCCGTCGTCATCAGCCAGCGGCCCACCTCCACCTCCAGCGAGGGCACCCGATGAAGCACCTGCTGTCCACCGCGGACCTCGCGCGCGCAGACGCCATCCGCATCCTCGACACGGCAGCCCAGATGGCGGCCACGCAGTCGCGGGAGATCAAGAAGCTCCCGACGCTGCGCGGTCGCACGGTCGTCAACCTGTTCTTCGAGGACTCGACACGCACCCGCATCTCGTTCGAGACCGCGGCCAAGCGCCTGTCGGCCGACGTCATCAACTTCTCGGCCAAGGGCTCGAGCGTCTCCAAGGGCGAGTCCCTCAAGGACACCGCTCTCACGCTCCAGGCCATGGGCGCCGACGCGGTCGTGATCCGCCACCAGGCCTCGGGCGCGCCGCACACGCTCGCGCACGCGGGCTGGGTCGAGGCGGCCGTCGTCAACGCGGGCGACGGGATGCACCAGCACCCGACGCAGGCGCTGCTCGACGCCTTCACGATGCGCCGCCACCTCGTGGGACGCGGCGCCGCAGGGGCGTCGATCGTCGGCGACCCGACCGGTCAGGACCTCGCGGGCCTCAGGATCGCGGTCGTGGGCGACGTGCTGCACTCGCGCGTCGCGCGCTCCAACGTCCACCTGCTGCACACGCTCGGCGCGCAGGTCACCCTCGTGGCGCCGCCCACGCTCGTGCCCGTGGGCGTCGAGACGTGGCCGTGCGACGTGTCGTACCACCTCGACGAGGTCCTCGCCGAGACCGCCCCCGACGCCGTGATGATGCTCCGCGTCCAGCGCGAGCGCATGAGCGGCTCGGGCGCCGGCGGGGGAGCGTTCTTCCCCAACCCGCTCGAGTACACGCGCAACTACGGCCTCGACGGGCGCCGCCTGGCGCTCCTGCCGGACCACACGATCGTCATGCACCCCGGCCCCATGAACCGTGGCCTGGAGATCTCCGCCGAGGCCGCCGACTCACCGCGCGCGGTGATCGTCGAGCAGGTCGCCAACGGCGTGGCGGTCCGCATGGCCGTCCTCTACCTGCTCCTCGCGGGCGACGCATCGAAGGAAAGGGCTGGACTCGAATGAGCGAGCAGACCACGAACCCCACCTACGTCCTGCAGGGCGCGGCCCCGCTGGGCGCCGACCCGGTGGACCTCGTCCTCGCCGGCGGCGTCATCACCGAGGTCCGCGCGGCGCACAGCCCCGTCGCGGACGACGAGACGGCCGTCGACGCGACCGGCCTGGTCGCCCTGCCCGGCCTCGTCGACCTGCACACGCACCTGCGCGAGCCCGGCCGCGAGGACGCGGAGACCATCGTCTCGGGCACGCGCGCCGCGGCCGTGGGCGGCTTCACGGCCGTGCACGCCATGGCCAACACGACCCCGGTCGCGGACACTGCGGGCGTCGTCGAGCAGGTCTGGCGCATCGGGCGCGACGCGGGCTGGGTCGACGTCCACCCGGTCGGCGCGGTCAGCGTCGGCCTCGAGGGCCACCAGCTCGCCGAGATCGGCGCGATGGCGGACTCGGCCGCGCGCGTGCGCGTCTTCTCCGACGACGGCAAGTGCGTCTGGGACCCGATCCTCATGCGCCGCGCCCTGGAGTACGTCAAGGCCTTCGACGGCGTCGTGGCCCAGCACGCGCAGGAGCCGCGCCTCACGGAGGGCGCCCAGATGAACGAGGGGGTCGTCTCGGCGGAACTCGGCCTCGCGGGCTGGCCCGCGGTCGCCGAGGAGGCGATCATCGCGCGCGACGTGCTGCTCGCCGAGCACGTGGGCTCGCGCCTGCACGTGTGCCACCTGTCCACGGCCGGCTCGGTCGAGATCATCCGCTGGGCCAAGGGCCGCGGGATCGACGTCACGGCGGAGGTCACGCCGCACCACCTCGTCCTGACGGACGAGCTCGCGCGGGACTACGACCCGACGTTCAAGGTCAACCCGCCGCTGCGCACCGCGGCGGACGTCGAGGCCGTGCGCCAGGGCCTGGCCGACGGCACGATCGACATCGTCGCGACCGACCACGCGCCGCACACGCGCGAGGACAAGGACTGCGAGTGGGCCGCGGCCGCGTTCGGGATGACGGGCCTGGAGACGGCGCTGAGCGTCGTGCAGCAGACCATGGTCGACTCGGGCCGCATGACCTGGGCCGACGTGGCGCGCGTCCTGTCGGCGGCGCCCGCGCGCATCGGCCGCATCGACGAGGGCCCGACGGCGCAGGGACGCCCCCTCGAGGTCGGCGAGCCCGCCAACGTGGTCCTCGTGGACCCGACGGCCCGCCGCGTGGTCGACGGGCGTTCGCAGGCCACGGCCAGCACCAACACGCCCTTCCACGGCCACGAGCTCCCTGGCCGGGTCGTCGCGACGTTCCTGCGCGGTCGTGCGACCGTCCTGGACGGCGCGCCCGTCGAGCAGGTCGCGGGGGTCCGCTCGTGAATCTCCCCCTGCCCGTCGCGGTCGGCATCTGGGTCGTCGTCGGCCTGGTCCTGCTCGCCGTCGTCTTCGTGGGTCTCAAGCGCCTGACGACCCGCACGGCCCAGTCCGTCCCGGCCCCGCCGGCGGTCCCGGACGGCGACCTCGGCGAGGTCGTCGCGGGCCCGCTGACCGCGGTCTACGTGTCCAGCACGCTCGCGGGGGACTGGCTCGCCCGCGTCGGTGCCCACCGCCTCGGCTTCCGGTCGAACGCGACAGTGACCGTGCACCGCGGCGGGGTCCTCATCACCCGACAGGGCGCCCCGGACCTGTTTCTGGCAGCGAGCGCCCTCGAGGCCGTGACGCTGGCCCCGGGCATGGCGGGCAAGTACGTCGGCAAGGACGGCCTGGTCGTGCTGACGTGGACGGTGCCCGCGGTCGGGGACGCCCCGGCCACCCGCTTGGATACTGGACTCCGGACCCAGCTCGCCCCGGACCGTGCCACCCTCCTGAACGCAGTCCGCGAGCTTCTTCCCGCCGCCGACAGCGCACCGAACGACGACTCGAAGGAGCCGCAGCAGTGAGCATCTCGACCCCCAGCACGGACGCCCTGGACACCGACCGGACCGCGGTCCTGGTCCTCGAGGACGGGACGACCCTCACCGGTCGCGCCTACGGGGCCCGCGGCACGACGTTCGGCGAGATCGTCTTCAACACCGGCATGACCGGCTACCAGGAGACGCTGACCGACCCGTCCTACCACCGGCAGATCGTCGTCATGACCGCGCCCCACATCGGCAACACCGGGGTCAACGACGACGACCCCGAGTCGCGCAAGATCTGGGTCAGCGGCTTCGTGGTGCGCGACCCCGCGCGCCGCCCGTCGAACTGGCGCTCGGCCGGCTCCCTGACCGACGAGCTCGTCGAGCAGGGCGTCGTCGGGATCAGCGACGTCGACACGCGTGCGCTGACCCGTCACCTGCGCGACCGCGGCGTGATGCGCGCCGGGGTCTTCTCGGGCGATGCGCTCGTGCGCGACGGCTACCGGCGCCCGACCGAGGAGCTCGTCGAGCTCGTCCGCTCGGCCCCCGTGATGGCCGGGGCGGACCTGGCCCGCGAGGTCAGCACCCCCACGGCCTACGTGGTCGAGCCCTCGGGGGAGTTCGCCGGCAAGGAGCCGCTCAAGACGGTCGTGGCGGTGGACCTCGGCATCAAGTCGATGACGCCGCAGCGCCTGTCGGAGCGCGGGATCCGTGTGCACGTCGTGCCGTCGTCCTCGACGATCGAGGACATCACGGCGCTCGACCCGGACGGCGTGTTCTTCTCGAACGGCCCGGGCGACCCGAGCGCCGCGACGCACGAGGTCACGCTGCTGCGCGAGGTCCTGGACCGCCGCCTGCCGTACTTCGGCATCTGCTTCGGGAACCAGATCCTGGGCCGCGCGCTGGGCTTCGGCACGTACAAGCTCGCGTACGGGCACCGCGGCATCAACCAGCCCGTGATGGACCTCGCGACGCGCAAGGTCGAGATCACGTCCCAGAACCACGGCTTCGCGGTCGACGCCCCCATCGGGGAGCAGGCGACCGCGCCGCACGACGGTGGCCGCTACGGCCGGGTCGTCGTCTCGCACGTCGGGCTCAACGACGACGTGGTGGAGGGGCTCGAGTGCCTCGACATCCCCGCGTTCTCGGTCCAGTACCACCCGGAGGCAGCTGCCGGCCCGCACGACGCCGCCTACCTCTTCGACCGCTTCCTCGACCTCATGACGTCCGGCGCGGCCTCTGCCGCCGGCCTCTCGGCCGCCACGCCGCAGGCGTCCGCAAAGGAGAACTGACCAGTGCCTCGCAGAACTGACATCAACAGCGTCCTGGTCATCGGGTCCGGCCCGATCGTCATCGGCCAGGCCTGCGAGTTCGACTACTCGGGCACCCAGGCCATCCGGGCGCTCAAGGAGGAGGGCCTGCGGGTCGTCCTGGTGAACTCGAACCCGGCCACGATCATGACGGACCCGGAGTTCGCGGACGCGACGTACGTCGAGCCGCTGACGACCGAGGTCCTGACGACCATCATCGCCAAGGAGCGCCCGGACGCGGTGCTCGCGACCCTGGGCGGGCAGACGGCGCTCAACGCGGCGATCGCGCTCGACGAGGCCGGCGTGCTCGAGAAGTACGGCGTCGAGCTCATCGGGGCGAACATCGCCGCGATCGAGAAGGGCGAGGACCGCCAGCAGTTCAAGGACGTCGTCGAGAAGTGCGGCGGCGAGTCGGCCCGCTCGGAGATCATCCACACGATCGAGGAGGCCGTCGCGGCCGCGGAGTCCCTGGGGTACCCCATGGTCGTGCGCCCGTCGTTCACGATGGGTGGCCTCGGCAGCGGCATCGCGTACGACGAGCAGGACCTGCGCCGCATCGTCGGCCAGGGCCTGCACTACTCGCCCACGACCGAGGTCCTCCTGGAGGAGTCGATCCTCGGGTGGAAGGAGTACGAGCTCGAGCTCATGCGCGACACGGCGGACAACGTCGTCGTGATCTGCTCGATCGAGAACGTCGACCCGGTCGGCGTCCACACGGGCGACTCGATCACGGTGGCTCCCGCGCTGACGCTCACGGACCGTGAGTTCCAGAAGCTGCGCGACATCGGCATCGCGGTCATCCGCGAGGTGGGTGTCGACACGGGCGGCTGCAACATCCAGTACGCGGTGCACCCCGAGACCGGGCGCGTCATCGTCATCGAGATGAACCCGCGCGTGTCGCGCTCCTCGGCGCTCGCGTCGAAGGCCACGGGCTTCCCGATCGCGAAGATCGCCGCGAAGCTCGCCATCGGTTACACGCTCGACGAGATCCCCAACGACATCACGGGCTCGACGCCCGCGTCGTTCGAGCCGACGCTCGACTACGTCGTGGTCAAGGTGCCGCGGTTCGCGTTCGAGAAGTTCCCCGCCGCGGACGACACGCTCACGACGACCATGAAGTCGGTGGGCGAGGCCATGGCGATGGGCCGCAACTTCACCGAGGCGCTCGGCAAGGCGCTGCGCTCGATCGACAAGGGCGGCGCGGTGTTCCACTGGGACGGCGAGCCGGTCTCGGGCGACGACCTCGACGCGCTGCTGGTCGAGATCGCCCGTCCCACGGAGGGGCGCCTGATCGCGACCCAGCAGGCGCTGCGCGCCGGGGCGAGCATCGAGCAGGTCTTCGAGGCCACCAAGATCGACCCGTGGTACCTCGACCAGATCCAGCTCGTCAACGAGGTCGCGGCCGAGGTCGCCCAGGCGGACGCCCTGACGCGCGACGTGCTGGTCCAGGCCAAGCGTCACGGCCTGTCCGACGCGCAGGTCGCGAAGCTGCGCGGCATGGGCGCGGCGGGGGAGTCGACGGTCCGCGAGGTCCGTTACGCGCTCGACGTGCGCCCGGTCTACAAGACGGTCGACACGTGCGCGGCTGAGTTCGAGGCGAAGACCCCGTACCACTACTCGACGTACGACCTCGAGACCGAGGTCTCCCCGCGCGAGCGCCCGGCCGTCCTGATCCTGGGCTCGGGCCCGAACCGCATCGGGCAGGGCATCGAGTTCGACTACTCGTGCGTGCACGCGACGCTCGCCCTCAAGGGCGAGTACGAGACCGTGATGGTCAACTGCAACCCGGAGACGGTCTCGACCGACTACGACACCTCGGACCGCCTGTACTTCGAGCCGCTGACGTTCGAGGACGTGCTCGAGGTGTACCAGGCCGAGCTCGCCGCGGGTCCGGTCGCGGGCGTCATCGTGCAGCTCGGCGGCCAGACGCCGCTGGGGCTCGCGCAGCGCCTCGCGGACGCGGGCCTGCCGATCCTGGGCACCTCGCCCGAGGCGATCGACGCCGCGGAGGACCGTGGGGTCTTCGGCCGCGTGCTCGCCGAGGCGGGCCTGCCCGCGCCGGCGTTCGGCACGGCCACGTCGCTCGCGCAGGCCCGTGAGGTCGCCGAGGGCATCGGCTACCCCGTGCTGGTCCGCCCGTCCTACGTGCTGGGCGGGCGCGGCATGGAGATCGTGTACTCGGCCGAGCAGCTCACGGGCTACGTCGAGCGCGCGCTGCACGCCGCCGCGACGGACGACCGCACGACGACGGGCTCGCTGCCCGCGCCGCTGCTCATCGACCGCTTCCTCGACGACGCCATGGAGATCGACGTCGACGCGCTCTACGACGGCACCGAGCTGTACCTGGGCGGCGTCATGGAGCACATCGAGGAGGCCGGCATCCACTCGGGCGACTCGGCGTGCGTGCTGCCCCCGGTGTCGCTGAGCGAGGCCGAGATCGAGCGCATCCGCCGCTCGACCGAGGCCATCGCGAAGGGCGTGGGCGTGCGCGGCCTGCTCAACGTGCAGTACGCGCTCGTCTCGGACGTCCTGTACGTCCTGGAGGCGAACCCGCGCGCGTCGCGCACCGTGCCCTTCGTGTCCAAGGCGACGGGCGTCTCGCTGGCCAAGGCCGCGGCGCGCGTCATGGTCGGCGAGTCGATCGCCGACCTGCGCCGCAGCGGCGTCCTGCCGGCCGAGGGCGACGGCGGTCACCTCGACCTCGACTCGCCGATCGCGGTCAAGGAGGCCGTGCTGCCGTTCAAGCGCTTCCGCACGACCGACGGCGTCGTGGTCGACACGGTGCTCGGCCCGGAGATGCGTTCGACGGGTGAGGTCATGGGCTTCGACCGCGACTTCCCGCGCGCGTTCGCGAAGTCGCAGGCCGCGGCGTTCGGCGGTCTGCCGACCTCGGGCTCGGTCTTCGTGTCGGTCGCGGACCGCGACAAGCGCTCGATCGTCTTCCCGGTCAAGCGTCTGACGGAGATGGGCTTCGAGATCCTCGCGACCCAGGGCACCGCGGGCGTGCTGCGCCGCAACGGCATCCCGGCGACCATCGTGCGCAAGTTCTCCGCTGGCCGTGGTGCCGACGGCGAGCCGACGATCGTCGACCTCATCACCGAGGGCAAGGTCGACATGGTCATCAACACGCCGTCGGGCCAGGGGGCGCGCGCCGACGGTTACGAGATCCGTGCGGCCACGACCGCGGCGGACAAGCCGATCGTCACGACGACCCAGCAGCTCGCGGCCGCGGTCCAGGGCATCGAGGCGGTCCTCGCGGGCCCGTTCGACGTGTGGAGCCTGCAGGAGCACACGGCGGCCACGGCCGCGCGCAAGGCCGAGGCGACCGCGTGAGCGCTGTGAGCGCGGCGCGCCGCCCCTTCGGGGAGCGGCTCGCCGAGGCCATGGACGCGCACGGGCCGCTGTGCGTGGGCATCGACCCGCACCCGGGTCTGCTCGCGGCCTGGGGCCTGCCCGACGACGCCGCGGGGCTCCGGGAGTTCGGCCTGCGGGTCGTGGACGCCGTGGGTGGGCAGGTCGCGGCGCTCAAGCCGCAGTCGGCCCTGTTCGAGCGGCACGGGTCGCGCGGCGTCGCGGTCCTCGAGGAGGTGCTCGCGGCCGCCGCGGCGGCGGGCCCGTCGGGGACGCTGACGATCGTCGACGCCAAGCGCGGGGACATCGGCTCGACCATGGCCGGGTACGCCGACGCCTACCTGCGGGACGGCTCGCCGCTCGCGGGCGACGCCCTGACGGTGTCCCCGTACCTGGGCTTCGGGTCCCTGACCCCGGCCGTGGAGGCCGCGCTCGCCACGGGGCGCGGGCTGTTCGTGCTGTGCCTGACGTCCAACCCGGAGGGCGCGCAGGTCCAGCACGCCCGGACGGGCGCGGGCGTCGACGTCCGCTCGGTCGCCGCGCGCATCGCCGCGGAGGCCGCTGCGCTCAACGAGGGGATCGAGCCGCTCGGGTCGATCGGCCTGGTCGTGGGCGCGACCATCGGAGACGCGGCCCGCAACACCGGGGTGGACCTGCCTGCCGTCAACGGCCCGCTCCTGGCACCCGGGGTCGGTGCGCAGGGTGCGGGCGCGGCCGAGCTCGCCGCCGTGTTCGGCGACGCTCGCCGTGAGGTGCTCGCGTCCTCGTCGCGCGGTGTCCTCGCCGCGGGACCGGACGCCGGGGCGCTGCTCACGGCAGCTCGCGCGGCCTCGCGTGAGGCGGTCGACGCGCTGCGCGGCTGAGAGCCGACAGCGCACGCGGCAGACCCGAGGGGGCGTCCACCGAGCCGGTGGGCGCCCCCTCGGTGCGACGGCCTGTCAGACTCGTCCCATGACCTCCTCCCTCACCGCCTCGGACCGGCAGAACCCTGACGCCCTCGACATCCCCGGCACGTGGAACGCGCGCGACGTCGGCGGCAGAGCCGTCCCGGGCGGTGCGAGCACACCGCTGCGCACGGGCGTGCTCGTGCGGACCGCGAGCCTGTCGCGGCTGACGCCGGGGGGCGTCGCAGCGCTCGAGTCGCTGGGTGTGACGCTCGACCTGGACCTGCGGGGCGAGGACGAGGTCGAGCGCGACGGGCAGGACGTCGTCCCGGCGACCACGCGGGTGGTGCCCCGACGGATGGACCCGGGCGTCGGCGTCGGGCATGCCCTGGGCGGGGGCGACGAGCCCGACGACGCAGGCACCCCGGGGGCCGAGGGCGCCGCGACCGGCGAGCGTTCCGCGGACACGGCCGCGATGATCGGGCGCCTGATCGGTGCCGAGGACCCGCAGGCGCTCGCACGGGCCATGATGCACGGCGTCTATGCGACGTTCGTCACGGACCCGACCATCCGCCGGACGGTCGGAGAGGCCCTCGAGGACGTCGGCGACGCAGACGGCGCCGTGGTCGTGCACTGCTCCGCGGGCAAGGACCGGACCGGCTGGATCGTCGCGCTCGTCCAGCACGTGTGCGGTGTGAGCGAGGAGGACCGGCTCGCCGAGTACCTCGCGAGCGGTGCGGCCGTCGCCGGGCTCGAGGCGCTGATCCCCCCGATCCCGGGCCTCGACAAGGACGCCCTGACCCCTCTCCTGGGCGTCGAGCCGGAGTACCTCCAGGGCGCCTGGGCGCTGGCCGAGCAGGAGTTCGGGAGCGTCGACGGCTACCTCGACGCGTGCGGTGCCGGGCCCGCGACCAGGGCGAAGATCGCGAGGAAGTTCGCTGCTCAGGGCGTGTGAACGTTGCCTGACCTGCCAGGTGTGGTTAGTTTCGAGAGTGTCGAGGTCGACGCCGGGGGCATCAGATCCGGTCGGCGGCCCCGGTGCACGTGTGGGCCCATCCGTCTGAGGACAAGTAGGTGACTTGCGTGGCACTACCATCCCTGACCCCCGAGCAGCGCGCGGCGGCACTCGAGAAGGCGGCCGAGGCCCGACGGGTGCGGGCCGAGGTCAAGAACCGGTTGAAGCACTCCCAGGGTTCCCTCGCCGAGGTGATCGAGCAGGGGCGCACGGACGACGTGATCGGCAAGCTGCGCGTCGTCGCGCTGCTGGAGTCGCTGCCCGGCGTGGGTAAGGTGAAGGCCCGGGCGATCATGGAGGAGATCGGGATCGCCGAGACACGTCGTGTCCGCGGGCTGGGACCCCACCAGTCCGCGGCGCTCATCGAGAGGTTTGGCTGACATTTCCGCTTCGCCCGCCGAGCAGGCCGCCCCGGCGCCTGCCGCACCGCCGCCCCCTGCCCGCCTGACCGTCCTGGCGGGACCCACCGCCGTCGGGAAGGGGACCGTGTCGGCGGACATCCGCGCGCGGTACCCGCAGGTGTGGCTGTCCGTGTCCGCGACGACCCGTGCCGCTCGTCCCGGCGAGGTGGACGGCGTCCACTACCACTTCCTCAGCACCGAGGAGTTCGACCGGCTGGTCGAGGCGGGCGAGATGCTGGAGTGGGCCGTGGTGCACGGGCGCAACAGGTACGGGACCCCTCGCCGGCCGGTCGAGGAGAAGCTCGCGGCGGGGGTCCCTGCCCTGCTCGAGATCGACCTGCAGGGCGCGCGCCAGGTGCGCGCGTCCATGCCCGAGGCCCGGTTCGTGTTCCTCGCCCCGCCCAGCTGGGAGGAGCTCGAGCGCCGGCTCGTCGGCCGTGGGACCGAGGGCCCCGAGGAGCGCGAGCGTCGCCTCGCCACGGCCCGCGTCGAGCTGGCGGCCGAGCCCGAGTTCGACGTCGTGATCGTCAACGACGAGGTGCACCGGGCGACCGACGCGCTCGTCGAGGCGATGGGCCTGACGCCCGTCGCGTGACCGTCGCGGTGTCGGCACCCCGGGCGTGGGCACCACGACGATTTGTGCCTGCCCAGTAGACTGGTCGTCAGGCGTGTGCGTCATGAGCGCGCGCAACCTCTTTGATCCATCCTGCGGGCGACCGTCTGAGCCGCCGCAGGCCCCCCTGACTCACGGAGTGAGACTGTGTCTGGAACCATCGCCGCCCCCGAGGGCATCACCGACCCGCCGATCGACGACCTGCTGGAGCGCGCCGACTCCAAGTACGCGCTCGTGATCTACGCCGCCAAGCGCGCGCGCCAGATCAACGCGTACTACTCGCAGCTCAACGAGGGCCTGCTGGAGAACGTGGGCCCGCTCGTCGAGACCCGCAACCAGGAGAAGCCGCTGTCGATCGCGATGCGCGAGATCAACGAGGGCCTGCTCACGATCGAGACCGTCGAGGCCCCCGCCTCCTGACCGCCGGGCCGCCTGCGGGCGGCTCCGCGGTCCGGGTGGGCGCGGCGTGCACCGCACTGAGGGAGGGTTCGTACCGATGAGGATCCTTCTCGGGGTCTCCGGGGGAGTGGCGGCCTACAAGGCCGTCCTCCTGCTGCGGCTCCTGCGTGAGCAGGGGCACCAGGTGCGGGTGGTCCCCACCGCGTCCGCCCTGCGTTTCGTGGGGGCGCCGACGTTCGAGGCCCTGTCGGGCGAGAAGGTCAGCACCGAGGTGTTCGACGACGTCCCGCAGGTCGCGCACGTCGCGCTCGGCCAGGGTGCGGATCTCGTGATCGTGGCCCCGGCCACGGCCGACCTCCTCGCGCGGGCCGCCGCAGGCCGGGCGGACGACCTGCTCACGTCGACCCTGCTGACCGTGTCGTGCCCGGTCGTGATGGCCCCGGCCATGCACACCGAGATGTGGCAGCACCCGGCGACGGTGGCCAACGTCGCGACCCTGCGCTCGCGCGGGGTGCACGTGATCGAGCCGGCCAGCGGTCGGCTGACGGGCAAGGACTCCGGCCCGGGCCGGCTGCCCGAGCCCGAGGACATCGCGCGGGTCGCGCTGGAGGTCGCCGCGCGGGGCGTCGCGCCCGTGGCCGCCCAGGACCTCTCAGGCCTGCGTGTGGTCGTCTCGGCCGGTGGCACGCGCGAACCCATCGACCCGGTGCGCTTCATCGGGAACCTGTCGAGCGGACGCCAGGGCATCGCCCTGGCCTGCGCCGCCCAGGACCGGGGCGCGGACGTGACGCTCGTCGGGGCGAACCTGACCGAGCCCGTCGGGGACGTCGCGGACGTCGTCCGGGTCGGCTCGACCGCCGAGCTGCGCGAGGCCATGCGTTCGCTGGCTCCCGAGGCCGACGTTCTGGTCATGACGGCCGCGGTCGCGGACTTCCGCCCGGCCCGCACGCCGTCCTCGAAGATCAAGAAGGTCCCTGGTCAGGGGCCCGCACCGATCGAGCTGGTCGAGAACCCCGACATCCTGGCGGAGCTCGCGCGCGAGCGCGAGCGCCCGGGTCAGGTCGTCGTCGGGTTCGCGGCCGAGACGGGCGACGACACGGGGGACGTCTGGCACCACGGGCGTGCCAAGGCGCGCCGCAAGGGCGCTGATCTGCTGGTGATCAATCCCGTGGGTCATGGCAAGGGCTTCGGGACCGACACCAACGAGGTCGTGATCGTCGACGCCGAGGGTGAGACGGTCGCGAGTGCGCAGGGCTCCAAGCGCGAGGTCGCGGACGCGGTGTGGGACACGGTCCTCAAGGTTCGCCCGCCGATCGCGCCGACCACGGACTGAGATCTCGTTCACGTCTCAGTGGTCGGATGCCGCGTATCACCTAGCGGGACAGTACGCTGGATCCCATGAGTTCTGACGACCTGCGCCTGTTCACGTCCGAGTCCGTGACGGAAGGCCACCCGGACAAGGTCTGCGACCAGATCTCCGACGCTATCCTCGACGCCCTCCTCGAGCAGGACCCCACGTCCCGTGTGGCGGTCGAGACCATGGTCACGACGGGCCTGGTGCACGTCGCGGGCGAGGTCACGACCAACGCGTACGTCGAGATCCCGCAGATCATCCGTGAGGTCGTCCGGGGGATCGGGTACACGTCGTCCGCGATCGGCTTCGACGGCGACTCGTGCGGCGTCTCGGTCTCGATCGGCCAGCAGTCCCCGGACATCGCCCAGGGGGTCGACAAGAGCCTGGAGGAACGGGACGACTCGTCGGGCCCGAGCGTCTCGCGGGACCCGCTCGACGCCCAGGGTGCCGGCGACCAGGGCCTCATGTTCGGCTACGCGAGCGACGAGACCCCCACGCTCCTGCCGTTGCCGATCTTCCTCGCGCACCGCCTGGCCGAGCGCCTGGCCCTGGTCCGCAAGGACGGGGCGCTGCCCGGTCTGCGCCCCGACGGCAAGACGCAGGTCACCATCGGCTACGACGGCGACCGCGCGGTCCGCCTCGACACCGTGGTGCTCTCGACCCAGCACGACGAGGACGTCCTGCAGGAGTCGCTGCGCGCCCAGGTCGCCGAGCTCGTGGTCGCCCCGGTGGTCGAAGGGGTCGCGGGCCTGGACCTGGAGGTCGCGGACCACCGGCTGCTGGTCAACCCCACGGGGAAGTTCGTCATCGGCGGCCCGCAGGGCGACGCGGGGCTGACGGGCCGCAAGATCATCGTCGACACCTACGGCGGGATGGCTCGTCACGGTGGTGGCGCGTTCTCGGGCAAGGACCCCTCGAAGGTCGACCGTTCGGCCGCCTACGCGACGCGGTGGGTCGCCAAGAACGTCGTCGCGGCGGGCCTCGCCCGCCGTTGCGAGGTGCAGGTCGCGTACGCGATCGGCAAGGCGCACCCCGTGGGCCTGTACGTCGAGACGTTCGGCACCGAGACCGTCCCGGTCGAGCGCATCCGTGCCGCGATCGACGAGGTCTTCGACCTGCGTCCCGCGGCGATCATCGCGGACCTCGACCTGCTGCGGCCCATCTACTCCCAGACCGCGGCGTACGGGCACTTCGGGCGCGAGCTGCCCGACTTCACGTGGGAGCGCACGGATCGCGTGGCGGCCCTCCAGGCCGCGATCTGAGCGACGACGCCCGTGTTCGCCCGGCGTGGGTGGCGCGTGCTGAGATAGGGCGATGACCAGCCAGGACGCCGTGCCCCAGGACGCGGGGGAGCAGCTCACGCTGCTGCCCGCGCCCGCGGTGCCGGGTGGCGGCCGCGCGGGCGGCAAGGCCGCGCGGCCCGTGGGTGCGCTTGAGATCGCGAGCGAGCTGCCGGTCGCGCGCGTCGTCCTGGACCTCGTGCCGCACCACCTGGACCAGACGTTCGACTACCTGGTCCCGGCCTCGATGGCCGACGACGCACAGCCCGGCGTCCGGGTCAAGGCTCGTTTCGGACCGCAGGAGGTCGACGGCTACGTCCTGGCGCGGGCCGAGGACAGCGACCACGACGGGCGGCTCGTCCCGCTCAAGCGCCTCGTCTCGCCCGAGCGGGTGCTCACCCCTCAGGTCGCACAGCTGTGCCGCACGGTCGCCGACCACTACGCGGGCACGCTCTCGGACGTGCTGCGCCTTGCGATCCCGCCGCGTCACGCGCGGGCCGAGGCGGCGCCGTCGGGCAGCGAGGCGACCGCACCGGACGCACCGGCGGACCCGAGCACCGACGACGAGGGGCCTGCGAGCGCCCCCAGCGCCCAGGGGGCCGTGCCCGCGCGTCCCTCCGAGTGGGCTCCCTATCGCGGCGGCGCCGCGTTCCTGAACCACCTGGTCGGCGGCTCGGCGCCGCGTGCGGTCTGGACGGCCCTGCCGGGCCGCGTGGCCGACGGCGTGCCCGTCCAAGGTGCCCGGGCCGCGGGCGGGTCCGGCACGGGGGAGGCGGGCGCCGAGCAGGCCGTCCAGCACTGGGCCCTGGCGCTCGCCGAGGCGGTGCGTGCCACGGTCACGGGCGGGCGGGGCGCGCTCGTGGTGCTGCCCGACGCACGCGACGTCGACCAGATGTCCCTGGCCCTCGAGCTCGCGGGCTACGTCCCCCACACCGCGCGCCGTGCAGGGCAGTTCGTCCGCCTCACGGCCGACGAGGGCCCCTCTCCCCGGTACCGCAGCTTCCTCGCGGCGCTGCGGGGCGAGGTGCGGATCGTCGTGGGGACGCGCGCCGCGGCGTTCGCGCCCGTCCAGGACCTCGGCCTGGTCGCCTGCTGGAACGACGGCGAGGAGACCCTCGCCGAGCCGCGCTCGCCCTACCCGCACGCCCGGGAGGTCCTGGCCCTGCGCAGCGAGCAGGAGGGGGCCGCGTTCCTGCTCGGCTCGGTGAGCCGCACGGTGCAGGCCCAGGCGCTCCTCGAGTCGGGGTGGGCCCGGGAGGTCGCGGCCCCCCGCGAGGTGCTGCGCGCGCGTGCCCCTCGGGTGCGGGCGCTGACGTCGGTCGAGCTCGCGGCGGAGGGCGCCGGGGCCGCCGCCCGCCTGCCGAGCGCGGCGTGGCGGGCCGTGCGGGACGCCCTGGGCACCGGGCCCGTCCTGGTGCAGGTCCCGCGGGCCGGGTACATGCCGGTCGTGGCGTGCGCACGCTGCCGGACGGCCGCGCGCTGCGGCTCGTGCCACGGTCCTCTCATGCTGCCCGGTCCGGGCGCGCCGCCGCAGTGCGCGTGGTGCGGGGCCCTGGCCGGGGCGTGGTCGTGCGACGAGTGCCACTGGACGGGGCTGCGCTCGGTGCGCGTCGGGTCGGGCCGCACGGCCGAGGAGCTGGGGCGGGCCTTCCCGGGCGTCGCGGTGCGCGTCTCGGGGGCGAGCGCACCGGGCGGGGTGATCTCCGCCGTCGGGCCGCGCCCGGCCGTGATCGTGGCGACCCCGGGCGCCGAGCCCGTCGCGGAGGGCGGCTACGCCGCCGCGCTCCTGCTCGACGCGGCGCTGAGCACCGCGCACGTGGGGCTCGCGGTCGCCCAGGACGCCCTGCACCGCTGGCTCGCGGCCGCGGGCCTGGTGCGCTCGGCCCGAGAGGGCGGGCAGGTGCTGCTCGTGGGCGACGCGGCCCCCGGGCCGACCAACGCCCTGGTGCGCTGGGACCCGGCCGGGTTCGCGGACCGCGAGCTCGCGGAGCGTCGCGAGCTCGACCTGCCACCTGCCGTGCGGGTCGCCGCGATCACGGGCGACCGGCAGGCCGTGGACGCCGTCGTGGCCCGGGTGGGCCTCGCGGACGCCTCGACGACCCTGGGGCCCGTCGAGGTCCCCGAGGCCGCGGTGCGCCCCGCACGGGGCGGGGCCGGGCGAGACCCCTCGCTGCAACCACCCGTGCGCACGATCGTGCGCGTCCCGCTGCGCGAGGGACGCGGGCTCGCGCGCGAGCTCTCGGCCTCCCTGGCGGTCCGCTCCGCGAAGCGCGAGGGTGGGAGCGTACGCGTCCAGCTCGACCCCAAGGAGATGTTGTGAGCACCCTCCCGCGCGAGACCCCGTCCGAGAGCGCGACCCCGGCCCGGATCGACACGGTCCTGTTCGACTTCGGGAACGTCCTGGTGACCTGGGACCCCTACGCCGCCTATGCCGGGCGCATGGACCGGGCCGACGTCGAGGCGTTCTTCGAAGCCGTGGACTTCCCCACGTTCAACGCGCGTCAGGACGCGGGCCGGTCCTGGGCCGACGCTCGCCGCGAGCTCGCCGAGCACCACCCCGAGCACGTGAGCACGCTCGACGTGTACACCGAGAACTTCGCGGCGAGCCTCGTGGGTCCCGTGCCCGGTACCGAGGAGGTCGTGCGCGAGCTGCGCACGCTCGGGGTGCGGCTGTACGGCCTGACGAACTGGTCCGCGGAGATGTTCCACGAGGCCGAGCCCGCGGCGCCCGCGATCGGCCTCATGGAGGACGTCCTGGTCTCGGGGCGCGTGGGGCTCGTCAAGCCGGACCCGCGCATCTTCGAGGCCGCGACCGAGCGCTTCGCCCTGGACCCCGCGCGCACCCTGTTCGTCGACGACTCCGTGGCGAACGTCACGGCCGCCCGGGCGCTGGGCTTCCGGACCCTGCACTTCGAGGACGCCGCAGGCCTGCGTACGGCGCTGCGCGACCTCGGCGTCGGGGTGCGCGAGGCCTGAGCGGGCGCCGGGGCCCACCCGCCGGGGTGCCGCCCGGGATGGTTCCCCGGCGCGGGCCGCGAGGGGCGCACCGCCTAGACTCGCCTCATGCGTGTGCTCTTCGCCGGAACCCCGGACGTGGCCGTCCCGGCCCTCGATGCCCTGATCGACTCCCGGCACGAGGTGGTCGCCGTCCTCACCCGCGCCGACGCGCCCTCGGGCCGTGGCCGGAGGCTGACGCCCAGCCCGGTGCGCGTGCGCGCGCAGGAGGCCGGGATCCCGGTCATCACCGACCGTCCTCGCGGCGAGGAGTTCGTGGCCCGCCTCGCGGCCCTGGAGGTCGACTGCGCGCCCGTCGTGGCGTACGGGGAGATCCTGCGCCGCGAGGTGCTCGACGTGCCCCGCCTCGGCTGGGTCAACCTGCACTTCTCGGTCCTGCCCGCCTGGCGCGGCGCGGCCCCGGTGCAGCGCGCGGTCATCGCGGGGGACGAGGTCACGGGTGCCACGACGTTCCTCATCGAGGAGGGCCTGGACTCGGGACCCGTGCTGGGCACCATGACCGAGACGATCCGTCCCCGCGACACCGCGGGCGACCTGCTGGGGCGGCTCGCGACCTCGGGCGCGGGTCTGCTCGTGGCGACGCTCGACGCGATCGAGGACGGCGCCGCGTCCCCGGTCGTCCAGCCCGCCGAGGGCATCAGCACGGCCGCGAAGCTGACCCCCGAGGACGCCCGGGTGCGCTGGGCGCGCCCGGCGCTCGCGATCGACCGTCAGGTGCGCGGCTGCACGCCCGCCCCCGGCGCCTGGACCACGCTGCCCGACGGCGCCCGCCTGGGCCTGGGCCCCGTGACGCCGCGCCCCGACGTGGACGACCTGGCCCCCGGCGAGCTGCGCGCCGCGAAGCGCGAGGTCCTGGTGGGCACCGGCACGCACGCCGTCGCGCTCGGCGAGGTGGCCCCCGTGGGCAAGAAGCACATGGCCGCGACCGACTGGGCCCGCGGCGCCCGCCTGGGCGATCACGTCGTCCTGGGCACCCCGGACGAGACGAAGGACCAGGCATGAGCGGCGAGGCACGCACCGGCGGCACCCCCGGGCGCGACGGCAGGGACGGCGGCCGCAGCGCCGGCGGCCCCGACCGTCGTGACGCGCACGGCCGCGAGCGCGGCGCGGCCCGCGCCCGGGGAGCCGGCCAGCGCTCCGAGGCGGCGCCCTCGCAGCGCGCCAAGGGCGCCGACCCGGCGCGCAACGTCGCGTTCGACGTCCTGCAGGAGGTCGCGACCTCCGACGCGTACGCCAACCTGGTCCTGCCCCCGCTGCTGCGCTCGCGCGGCATCCGTGGGCGCGACGCCGCGTTCGCGACCGAGCTCGCCTACGGCACCCTGCGCCTGCGCGGGCGCTACGACGCGATCATCGCCCAGTGCGTGGACCGCCCCCTCGACCAGGTCGACCCGAACGTGCTCGACCTGCTGCGCCTGGGCGCCCACCAGCTCCTGGGCATGCGCGTGGCCCAGCACGCCGCCGTCTCGGAGACCGTGGGCCTGGCCCGCGCCCGCGCCGGGGCAGGCAGCGCACAGTTCGTCAACGCGGTCCTGCGCAAGATCTCCCGCTCGACCCTCGCCGAGTGGCTCGAGGCCATCACGCTCGACGCGCCCGACGACGTCACGCGCCTCGCGACCACCCAGTCCCACCCGGTGTGGATCGCCCGGGCGATGCGCGAGGCCCTCGTCGGCACGGGACGCTCGGCCGACGACCTGGCCGAGCTCCTCGAGGCCGACAACACCTCGCCGCGCGTGACGCTCGTCGCCCGCCCGGGCCTGGTCAGCCGCGAGCGCCTCGCGGGCGAGGTCACGCACGAGGTGCGCGGGGACGCCACGACCACCCCCGGACGCTGGACACCCACGGCCCTGGTCCTGTCGGGCTCGGACCCCGCCGCGATCCCCGCGGTCAGGTACGGCGCCGCGGGGGTCCAGGACGAAGGCTCCCAGCTCGTGACGCTCGCGTTCGCGGGCACGCCCACGCTCCCCGCAGCCGGCGACGGCACGGCGGGCGACCGGTCCGGCGGCGCAGCCAACCCCGACGAGCGCTGGCTCGACCTGTGCGCCGGCCCGGGCGGCAAGGCCGCGCTCCTGGCCTCCCTCGCGGGCGAGCAGGGCGCACGCATCGTCGCGAACGAGGTCGCCCCCCACCGGGCCCGCCTGGTCGAGCAGGCGCTCGCGGCCGTGCCCGCCGACGCGGTCGAGCGGGTGCAGGTCGGTGACGGGCGCCGGGTGGGGGTCGAGGAGCCCGGCGCGTACGACCGCGTGCTCGTCGACGCCCCCTGCACGGGCCTGGGGGCGCTGCGCCGCCGCCCCGAGTCGCGCTGGCGCCGCACCCCCGGGGACATCGCGACCCTCACGACGCTGCAGCGCGAGCTCCTCGGCTCGGCCCTGGACGCCGTGCGCCCGGGCGGCGTCGTCGGGTACGTCACCTGCTCCCCGCACCTGGCGGAGACCCAGCTCGTCGTCAAGGACGTCCTGGCCGGGCGCGACGACGTCGAGGTCCTCGACGCGGCCGCCGCCGTGCGGCAGATCGCCGGGGACGACATTCCCCTCGCGGACCGCACCGACGTGCAGCTGTGGCCCCACGTCCACGGGACCGACGCGATGCACCTGACGCTGCTGCGCCGTCGGGCCTGAGACGCCCCCGCCTGCGGCCGGGCCGGGTGGTGAACGCCACCCGGCCCGGCCGTCGTGCGTCCCCCGCACCGCGCACGGGCGCCCTCTAGGCTGGTGCCCATGTCCGCACTCATCGCCCCCAGCATCCTGTCCGCCGACTTCGCGAACCTCGAGCGCGACCTGGGCGCGATCTCGACCGCCGACTACGCGCACGTCGACGTGATGGACAACCACTTCGTGCCCAACCTGACCCTGGGCCTGCCCGTCTTCGAGCGCCTCGCCCAGGTGTCCCCGGTGCCGCTCGACGCGCACCTCATGATCGCCGACCCCGACCGCTGGGCCCCCGCCTACGCCGAAGCCGGCGCCGCGTCCGTCACGTTCCACGCCGAGGCCGCCACAGCCCCCGTGCGCCTGGCCCGCGAGCTGCGCCGCTCCGGGGCCCGCGCGGGACTCGCGCTGCGCCCCGCGACGTCGGTCGAGCCCTTCCTGGACCTGCTGGGCGAGTTCGACATGCTCCTGGTCATGTCCGTCGAGCCCGGCTTCGGCGGCCAGTCCTTCATCGAGGGCACGCTGCCCAAGATCCGCCGCATCCGCGACGCCGTGTCCGAGGCCGGGCTCGACGTGTGGGTCCAGGTCGACGGCGGCATCTCCCGCGCCACGATCGAACGCGCCGCAGAGGCCGGCGCCAACGTGTTCGTCGCAGGCTCCGCCGTGTACGGGGCGGAGAGCATCCCCGAGGAGATCGCGGCCCTGCGGGCGCTCGCGGACCAGCACACGCACTGACGTCGTTCACGTCGTTCACGTCGTTCCAGCCCGCGGGACGGTCCGGGGCGAGCTCCTGCCGGGGGATGCCGGTGTGGCATGCTGGGTGGAGACGAAACGCCGGACGCAGTGCCCCTGAAGGAGCAGCAGCCCGGGTCTCGACGGCAGCAGAACGAGCAGTACGCACACACGTGCTCCGGGGTCGGTGTAATTCCGAGCCGGCGGTGACAGTCCGCGACCCGCGCCTCGGCGTGGTTGACCTGGTGGAACTCCAGGACCGACGGTGAAAGTCCGGATGGGAGGAAGTACGTGGCGGCGCGGGGCGAAGCCCTGTGCCGTGGTGTCGTGACGTCCGTGGACCCTCGGGTCCCGTGGCGTCGCCCACCCCTCACCCCGGAGCATCGTGCTCACCGGGAGGAGGACCATGGGCGCGAAGCCCTCGCTCACGATCGACGCCGCGATGACACGCGCGCTCGACCTGGCCGCGCGCGGGCCCGCGCACGGCCCCAACCCGCGCGTGGGCGCCGTCCTCCTGGGGCCTGCCCCCCGCCCGCTGGACTCCCTGCCCGACGCCGCCGCTCCCGGCCTCGTGGACGCCTCGCCCCGGGTCGTGCTCGCCGAGGGCTTCCACCGTGGCGCCGGGACGCCGCACGCCGAGGCCGCGGCCCTGGCCGACGCCCGCGAGCGCGGTGTGGACGTGCGGGGCGCGACGGCCGTGGTGACGCTCGAGCCCTGCGACCACACCGGGCGCACGGGGCCGTGCGCGCAGGCGCTGCTCGACGCGGGCGTCGCCGAGGTCGTCTACGCCGTCTCCGACCCCAACCCCGTGGCCCGCGGAGGAGGCGAGCGCCTGCGCGCGTCCGGAGTGCGCGTCGCCACCGGCCTGCGCGAGGCCGAGGGCGAGACCCTCCTGGGCCCCTGGCTGGTCGCCGTGCGCCGCGGGACCCCGTACGTGACCCTCAAGCTCGCCTCGACCCTCGACGGGCGCGTAGCGGCCCCTGACGGCACCTCGCAGTGGATCACCGGGCCCGCCGCTCGAGAGCACGCCCACCGCGTGCGCGCGCAGGTCGACGCGATCCTCGTGGGCACCGGCACCGTTGTCGCGGACGACCCGTCGCTCACGGCGCGCACGACGCCGACTGCGAGCGCCGGCTCGGTCGGGCCGCAGCCCGGGCTCGCCGACCACCAGCCGCTGCGTGTCGTCGTCGGGCTCCGTGATCTTCCCCCGCACGTGCGCCTCGCACCAGGTGGCGCCTGGACGACCGACGGGGGCGGGCCCGTGCTGCACGTGCGCACGCACGACGTCCGCACGGTCCTGGCGGAGCTGGCCGTGCGCGAGGTGCGCCACGTCCTGGTCGAGGGTGGCCCGGGGCTGGCGACGGCGTTCCTCGCGTCCGGGGCCGTCGACGAGATCCACGTCTACCTTGCCCCCGTGCTGCTGGGGGCGGGCCTGGGTGCGGTGGGCGACCTGGGCGTGAGCACGCTCACGGAGGCCCTCCGCTTCACCACGCACGACGTGCGCCGCCTGGGCGAGGACGTCCTGGTCGTGGCCCGCCCCTCCGTACACCGTCCGAGCACCGTCCCCAGCACCACCCCCGAACAGGAGAAGTGATGTTCACCGGAATCGTCGAAGAGGTCGGCACAGTCCGCGAGATCGCGTTCCCGGACGGCCCCGAGTCCGACGCCGTCCTGACCGTCCACGGCCCCCTCGCCACCTCGGACGCCGCCCTCGGCGACTCGATCGCCGTCAACGGCGTGTGCCTGACCGTCACCAGCGTCAGCCCGGACGGCGCCTTCACCGCCGACGTCATGCCCGAGTCCCTGCGTCGCACCGCCCTGGGCGACCTGCGCCCAGGGTCGCCCGTGAACCTCGAACGGGCCGTGCGCGCCGACACGCGCCTGGGCGGGCACATCGTGCAGGGCCACGTCGACGGCGTCGGGTCCCTCGTGAGCCGGGCCCCGGGGGAGCGGTGGGACGACCTGGTCCTGTCCGCACCCCCGGGCCTGACCCGCTACGTCGCGGAGAAGGGCTCGATCACCGTCAGCGGCGTGTCCCTCACGGTGACCCACGTGGACGACACCTCGTTCGGGGTGTCCCTGATCCCCACGACGCTCGAGGCCACGATCCTCGGCTCCCTGGCCCCCGGGGACCGCGTCAACCTCGAGGTCGACGTCCTCGCGAAGTACGTCGAGAGACTCCTCGCGACCGGTGCCACCGGCCCGGTGGGCGACCCCGGCACCAGCGCAGCACAGGAATGAGCACCGCCATGAACCCCCAGCCCGACCACTCCTCCCCGTCCGAGCACCCCGGCCACGTGCGGACCGGCACCGTCGAGGAGGCCCTCGACGCGATCCGCGCCGGCCGCCCGGTCCTGGTCGCCGACTCCCCGGACCGCGAGAACGAGGCCGACGTGGTCTTCGCGGCCCGGACCGTGACCCCCGAGTGGGTCGCCTGGACCATCCGGCACTCCTCGGGCTACCTGTGCGCACCCATGCCGGCGGCGCGGGCCGACGCCCTGGACCTGCCCCTCATGGTGCCCCACAGCCAGGACCCGAGGCGCACGGCGTACACGGTCACGGTCGATGCCGCGACGGGAGTCACGACGGGGATCTCCGCCACGGACCGTGCCCGGACCCTGCACGTCCTGGCCGACCCGGCGTCCGGCGCGGTCGACCTCATCCGCCCCGGGCACGTCCTGCCCCTGCGCGCCGTCCCGGGAGGGGTGCTGCACCGTGCCGGGCACACCGAGGCGGCCGTCGACCTGGTGCGCCTGGCCGGGGCGGGCGAGGTCGGCGGCATCGCCGAGCTCGTCAACGACGACGGCACCATGATGCGGCTCGACGACGCGGCCCGGGCGGCCGAGGACGCCGGGCTGGTGCTCATCACGATCGCCGACCTCATCGCGTGGCGCCGCGAGCACGACCCCGCCGTCCCCGAGCAGGACACGCAGCCCGCGCTCGTGCCCCGCGTGCAGGCGACGAGCGTGGCCGACCTGCCCACCGCGCACGGGCACTTCCGCGTCCACGGGTACCGCGACCTGCGCACCGGGGCCGAGCACGTGGCCCTCGTCCCCGTCGCCGTCCCCGCGGGCGGAGGCGCCCCCGCCGGCACCGGGCCGCACGACGCTCCCGCCGCGCCGCTCGTGCGCGTGCACTCCGAGTGCCTGACAGGGGACGCGTTCGGGTCCCTGCGCTGCGACTGCGGCCCCCAGCTCCAGGCGTCCATGGAACGCGTGGCCGCCCTCGGCGGGGCCGTGGTGTACCTGCGCGGGCACGAAGGGCGCGGCATCGGCCTCCTCGCCAAGATCGGCGCCTACGAGCTCCAGGACGCAGGCTTCGACACCGTCCAGGCCAACCTGGAGCTCGGCTGGCCCGTCGACCGGCGTGAGTACGGGGCCGCAGCAGCGATCCTGCACGACCTCGGCCTCGACCGCGTCACGCTCCTCACGAACAACCCCGCCAAGGTCACCGGGCTCGCTGCGCACGGCATCGACGTCGCCGACGCCCACCGGCTCGAGGTCGGGCACGGCCAGCACAACCACGGCTACCTCATGACCAAGAAGGTCGCCATGGGCCACCTCCTGGACAACCTCGAGATCACCCCCGACCACACCACCCCCACCACGAAGGAGAGCGACCGATGAGCGGCGCAGGAGCACCCCAGATCACCGTCGACGGCACCGGGCTGCGGATCACCGTCGTCGCTGCCAGCTGGCACACCGAGGTCATGGACGGCCTCCTCGCGGGAGCCCGCCGGGCGCTCGCGGCCGCGCACGTCACGCACGTCACCGAGATCCGCGTGCCGGGTTCGTTCGAGCTGCCCGTCGCGGCGGCTCGCGCCGCCGAGCACGGCGCGGACGCCGTCGTCGCGCTGGGCGTCGTGATCCGTGGCGGCACCCCGCACTTCGAGTACGTGTGCTCGGCCGCCACGACGGGCCTGACCGACGTCTCGGTGCGCACCGGCGTCCCGGTCGGCTTCGGGGTGCTCACGTGCGACGACGAGCAGCAGGCCCTCGACCGGGCCGGGCTGCCCGGCTCACGCGAGGACAAGGGCGCGGAGGCCGTCGAGGCGGCCATCGCGACGGTCGTGGCGCTGCGCGACCTGTGAGCAGCCGCTGACGGCCCGACGGCGCCGCTCCCCTCTCGGTGCGTGCGCCCCACGATCCGCACGCACCGAGAGGGGAGCGCGCCCACCGGTCTCCTCGCACAGTCACCTCGGACGGTGACCGGTGGGCGGGACAGGTCCACCCGCCCACCGCCGGGCGACTACCCTGGTCGGGTGAAGACGTTCGAAGGGCTGTTCGCCGAGCTCACCGAGAAGGCCACCACCCGACCCGCCGGTTCCGGCACGGTCGCGGAGCTGGATGCCGGTGTCCATGCGATCGGGAAGAAGATCGTCGAGGAGGCCGCCGAGGTGTGGATGGCGGCCGAGTACGAGGGTGACGACAAGACGGCCGAGGAGATCTCCCAGCTCCTGTACCACGTGCAGGTGCTGCTCCTGGCCAAGGGCCTGACCCTGCAGGACGTGTACAAGCATCTGTGAACCCGGCCAGGTCCGGGTCCACGGGGAGGCGCACGGAGGCTCAGGCCACCGGGTCGCTTCCCTCATGCATGTCCGTCGTCCGCAGTCGTCCACCGTCCGTCCCTGCGCGCCCGCCGTCGCCGGCGCCGACCGGGTGATCGGTCACCCTGACCGCCCCGTTCCCCGAACTCCCCAAGAAACGCGAGGACCCCCGTGCTCCGCATCGCCGTTCCCAACAAGGGCTCCCTGTCCGAGCCCGCCGTCGACATGCTCCGCGAGGCCGGCTACCGCCAGCGCCGCGACACCCGTGAGCTCGTGCTCGCGGACCCGGACAACGACGTCGAGTTCTTCTTCCTGCGCCCCCGCGACATCGCCGTGTACGTCGGCACCGGCACGGTCGACGCAGGCATCACGGGCCGCGACCTCCTGCTCGACTCGGGCGCCGAGGCCGTCGAGCACATGCAGCTCGGCTTCGCAGGCTCCACGTTCCGCTACGCCGCCCCCGTCGGCACCGTCACGTCGCTCGACCAGGTCGAGGGACTGCGCGTGGCCACCTCCTACGAGGTGCTGGTCGAGAACCACCTGCGCACCCACGGCGTCACGGCCTCCGTGGTGCACCTGGACGGCGCGGTCGAGTCCGCGGTCCAGCTCGGCATCGCCGACGTCGTCGCCGACGTCGTGTCCACCGGCACGACCCTGCGCGGAGCCGGCCTCGAGGTCTTCGGCGACCCCATCCTCAAGTCCGAGGCCGTCCTGATCCGCCCTGCCTCCGTGACCGACGACGCAGTGTCCACCGGCCTGGAGACGCTCACCCGCCGCCTGCTGGGCGTCCTCACAGCCCGCCAGTACGTCCTGATGGACTACGACGTGCCCGCACACCTCGTCGAGGCCGCAGTGGCCCTCACACCCGGCCTCGAGTCCCCGACCGTCTCCCCGCTGCACGACCGCGACTGGGCAGCCGTGCGCGCCATGGTGCGCCGCGACCAGACCAACAAGCTCATGGACGCCCTCTACGAGGTCGGGGCACGCGCCATCCTCGTCACCTCGATCCACGCCTGCCGCCTCTGAGCCCCCCTCCAGGGACCCCCGCGGGCCCGTAGGCCGGGACACACCTACCCGAGCCGCCCCGCACGCCCCTGGAGCCGGCCACAGCACCACGCTGCCTGGGCGCCACGCCTCACCGCGTCGGCACCCGGGCAGTGCCGTCTCCCGGCACCGACCGACAGTGCGCGCAGGAGCGACAGGGGAGGATAGGAACGTGAGCAGCAACGTCGCACCCCCCGAACACCTGCCCGGCGACCCCTACGCCCCCTTCCGCCCCCGCTGGGGCACCGCCGTCGCCTACACCGCCGCCCTCGTCATCCTCACCGGATGCACCTTCGTCGCCCTCGTCGCCACCGGCCCCGGCACCGACTCCGCCTGGAACAAGGCAGCCACGATCGGCGTCGGCGCCTTCTGCGCCCTCATCCTGTGGCGCCTCGGCCAGGTACGAGCCACCGCCACCCCCGACCACCTCACCGTCCACAACATCGTCTTCACCCGCCGCCTCGACTGGCCCCAGGTCGTCTCCGTACGCTTCGGCCCCGGCGACCCCTGGGTGCGCCTCGACCTGTCGGACGGCAAGGCGCTCGCGGTCATGGGCATCCAGCGTGCGGACGGGGCTCGGCGCAGCGAGAGCGAGGCGGCGCGCCTGGCGGCTCTCGTCGCGGCCCACGGTGAGGCGCACGAGGACTGACGCGGCGCCGTCGGGCACCGGGCCCCGCTCAGGCCCGCACCCACCGGGAGCCCGACCCTGCAACGCGTGAGGGCCCCCGGAACCTGGTGGTTCCGGGGGCCCTCACGTCGTGCTCAGCGGTCCTGCTCAGGACCCTTCGGTGCGCTCAGCGCTCGCCGGCGCGGAACCGGGGAGCCTTGCGCTCGCCACGCTCGTCGTAGCGGCCGGCCGGGCCGTGGCCCGAGTGACCACCGGAGTAGCCGCCCGAACGAGGCGCCGACCCGCCCGCACGGGGGCCACGGGCCCCCTGGGGCGCCCCCTGGTCCACCTGGATCCGCAGGGACTTGCCCGCGACGCGGGCGCGCGAGATACGGTCGATCGTGGCGGCGTCGAGCGGAGTGGCGATGTCGACCAGCGAGAAGCTCGGGAAGATGTCGATCTTGCCCAGGTCCTTGCCGTTGAGGCCGCCCTCGTTCGTCAGCGCGCCGACGATCCCCGACGGCTGGGCCCCGTGCGTGTGCCCGACGGCGAGACGGTAGCGGGTCCCGACGGCGTCACGACGGATGCCGCGCTCCCCGCCACGACCACCCTCACGAGGGCCACGCGAGTCGCGGTCACCGTAGGGGCGGGACTCGCGCTCACGGCGCGCGTTCTTCGCCTCGGCACGCTGCGCCTCGAAGAGCTCCTGCTCCTCGCGCGCCTTGGGTCCGTCGTCACCGACAGACAAGGCGACCAGCACGGACGCGAGGTCGATCGGGTCGATGCCCGACTCCGCGACGTGCGCCGCGACCAGGTCGCGGTACATCGACAGGCGACCGGCGGCCTGACGCTCGGCGACCTGACCGAGGATGCGACGAGCCTTGTGCGCGGAGACGTCCGCGGGGGAGGGCACGTCGACCTCTTCGAGGCTCGCACGGATGGTCTTCTCGATGAACTTCAGGCGGTTGCGCTCGCCCGGGGTCACGAAGCTCAGGGCCTCGCCCGTACGACCGGCACGACCCGTACGGCCGATGCGGTGCACGTACGCCTCCGGCTCGCCCGGCAGGTCGAAGTTCACGACGAGGCCGATGCGGTCCACGTCCAGACCACGAGCCGCGACGTCGGTCGCGACCAGCACGTCCAGGGCACCGGAACGCAGACGCTCGACGATCTTCTCGCGGTCCTTCTGCGCCACGTCACCCGAGATCGTGGCCGCCGAGATGCCGCGCTCGACGAGAGCCGACCCGACCTCCTCGGCCGCGCCACGGGTACGCGTGAAGACGATCGCCGCGTCCGCGTCCGACGTCGCGAGAACACGCACCAGGGCGCCGGTCTTGTGACGGAACGGCACGACCGAGTAGGTCTGACGCACCGACGTGACCGTCGAGGACTGGCGCGTCACCGCGATCTCGACCGGGTCGTTCAGGTGCTGGGCAGCGACCCGACGGATCGGAGCCGGCATCGTCGCGGAGAACAGCGCGACCTGACGCTCCTTGGGAGCCTGACCGAAGATCTTCTCGACGTCCTCGGCGAAGCCCATGCGGAGCATCTCGTCCGCCTCGTCCAGCACCAGGTAACGGATGTCGTCGAGCACCAGGCTGCGACGCTCCAGGTGGTCCATCACACGGCCCGGGGTGCCGACGACGATCTGGGCGCCGCGCTGCAGGGCGCGCTGCTGGGGCTGGTACGGGGAACCGCCGTAGACCGCGACGACCTCGATGCCCGGCACGTGCTTCGCGAACGACTCGATGGCCTCGGCCACCTGCATCGCGAGCTCGCGGGTCGGGGCGAGGACCAGGCCCTGGACACGACCCAGGTTCGGGTCGATCGCGGCGAGCATCGGCAGGCCGAACGCGGCGGTCTTGCCCGTGCCGGTCTGGGCGACGCCCGTGATGTCGCGCCCGGAGAGCAGCGCGGGGATCGCGCGCTCCTGGATCGCGGAGGGGATCGTGAAGCCGAGATCCGTCACGGCCTTCAGGATGTTCGAGGGCAGACCCAGGTCTGCGAACGTGGGGCCCGACTGCTCGGCGGGAGCCGGCGTCTGGGCGGCCTCGAGCTGGTCGAGGGCGTGCGAGGGCGCAGAGGTGTCAAGAGACATGGAGATGTGTTCAACCGTTTCGCTGAGGGTGGGAGTTACGCGTGGTCGCCAAGTCGGCTCTCCACTGGCCGCACTCCCGAACACACACCGGTGACTCGCCCGCGCAAAGACAGCGGCGGGCCACACTCACACGAACACGCGGGAACAGCGACGAACTCCAGATTGTGCCGCCAGTCTACGCGACGCCCGGCCCGGAGGGGGAACGGGCGCCCGGTGACGTCGAGCACAGGCCGCGCCCTCGCCTGTCGGGGGAGGCGGAACCCAACGCCCCGGCACCCCGCCAAGTTCCCCGCGCCACCTGTCACGCACGCCACCCACCGCCCATAGCGCACGAACCGGAACAAACGACCACAACGCCCCGCCCGTACCCCGAAATACCGGCACTCCGTACCTGCCCGGCCCTAGGATGGCCCACCGTAGGATGAAGACAGCACAGGATGCACAAGACGCACGGAGCAACGGACGGTGGGCGTGGCAGCAGATCAAGAGGTCAGCTCACGCATCCTCACGATCCCCAACGTCATCAGCCTGCTCCGGCTCGCCCTCGTCCCCGTCTTCGCCGTCCTCATCGTCCGCGGCAACGACGAATGGGCACTCGCGGTCCTCGCGATCTCCGGAGCCTCCGACTGGCTCGACGGCATCCTCGCCCGACGCCTCGACCAGGTCACCAAGCTCGGCCAGATGCTCGACCCGGCAGCCGACCGGCTCTTCATCCTGGTCACCCTCATCGGCCTCGCCTGGAGGGACGTCGTTCCCCTCTGGGTCCTCGTCGTGATCCTGCTCCGTGACATCACCCTCCTGTGCCTCCTGCCCGTCCTCACCCGCCACGGCTACGGCCCGCTCCCCGTGAGTTTCGTCGGCAAGGCGGCGACCTTCGCGCTCCTCTACGCCTTCCCGCTCCTGCTGCTGGCCGAGGCCCCCGGTGCCCTGGGTGCGACCGCCTCCATCATCGGCTGGGCCTTCACCGGTTGGGGCATCGGCCTCTACTGGCTCGCGGGCATCCAGTACATCCGCCAGACGCGTCAGCTCGTCGCACCCCGCACCGACCCCCAGGAGACGGCCGCAGGATGACCCCCGCACCCCGCAACGACGCGCGCACCTCCCGCCACGGGAAGCCGGCGCTCGACGCCTCCATGACGCTTCTCACCGAAGTCATGGACCGCCCGCTCGACGCCGGGTACGCCGAGGCGGCCGCGCGACGTGCCGCCGGGGACGAACCACCGCGCAGGACCCGCACCTGGATCCTCGTCGCCGCGCTCGCGGTCCTCCTGGGCTTCGTGACGGCCACGGCGACGATCGACCTCCGTGCGCCCCAGGGGGCCGCGATCGAGGCGCGCACGGTGCTCGAGAAGGAGATCGTGAGCCGGCGCAGCGACGTGGACGCGCTGTCTGCGCGAGCCACGGCCCTCAGCGAGGAGATCGAGACCCTGCAGACCGAAGCCCTCGCCGACGTCGACCCCGTCCTGCTGGAGACCCTCCAGACCGACGGCGTCGCCAACGGGTCGATCGCGGTCACCGGGCCGGGGCTCGTGATCACGCTCAACGACGCTGCGGAGGGCGTGGGTGCGGACGACCAGTCCCTCAACAAGAAGGTGCAGGACGGCGACCTGCAGCGTGTGGTCAACTCCCTCTGGGCCTCCGGCGCGGAGGCCATCGCGATCAACGGGCAGCGCCTCACGCCGCTCAGCGCCGTCCGGAGCGCGGGCGAGGCGATCCTCGTGGACCTCCAGCCCTTGATCGCCCCGTACAGGGTCGAGGCGATCGGGGACCCCGCCACGCTCGAGACAGAGTTCGCCCGCTCGGCGGCCCCCGGGTACCTGAGCACCATCGGCTCGACGTGGGGGATCCAGTACAGCCGGATCGCGCAGAGCAAGCTCTCGTTGCCGGGCAACGGGATCCAACGTCTGTTCTACGCGCACGCCGTAGACTCCACGGCAGCCACAGGTGACGAGCCTGAGGCGCCGACCGGGCAGGACGGCGCGTCGACGGGGGAGACGGAGAGCTCCGCGTCGACGACCCGTCCTACCGGAGCCGACAGTTCACTCGCAGGGCAGGAGAGCACGGAATGATCGCAGTCGTCGGACTGGTCCTCGGAGTCGTGGCGGGGCTCGTGCTCCAACCCACGGTTCCCGTCGCCCTGCAGCCCTACCTGCCCATCGCGGTCGTCGCGGCGCTCGACGCGCTCTTCGGCGGTCTGCGCGCCATGCTCGACGGGCTCTTCAACGACAAGGTCTTCCTCGTCTCGTTCCTCTCGAACGTGGTCGTCGCGGCCCTCATCGTGTTCCTCGGGGACCAGCTCGGCGTGGGCACGCAGCTCTCGACGGGCGTCGTCGTCGTCCTCGGGATCCGCATCTTCTCCAACGCAGCCGCGATCCGTCGGCACCTGTTCAAGGCGTAGGTGGCGCGATGACGACGAGCCCGCCCCCCGAGGACGACGGCCCCATGGACCCCGAGACGGCAGAGGTGCAGGGGCCCGAGACCCCAGAGGCACCCGTGGCAGATGTCTCCACGGGGGAGACGGTTGGCCTCGACGAGGACGTCTCGACACCGGCCGCCTCGACCGTCGACCAGGAGGAGACCCTTCCCGTCGGCGGGTCCGAGCCTGACGCCGAGGCTGCGGCCGAGGCACCCGTGGCGCCGGACGCGGGGACCGACCCGGACGCCGCGCCGGAGGTGCCTGTGACTGATGCGCCGGACGCGCCCCTGCCTGACGCACCCGAGGAACCTGCCGTGCAGGAGGAACCTGACGTGCCCGATGCGCCCGCCGCTCCCGGTGACGAGGGCGGGCGGGGGGCGGAGGCCGATGCGGCTGCCCCGACCCTGGTCGCGGGCTCGCCGTCGTCGGGCCAGGACCGGCCGCACGGGCGCCACGAGGCGACCGGGGACGTTCCCGTCACGCCCGCCGTGACGAGCAGCGACGCGTCGGGCGGCTGGGCGAAGCTCGGTCGTGCCATGAGGCCGAGCGTCACCCGCTCGCAGCTCCTCGCCGGTCTCCTGTGCGCCCTGCTCGGGTTCGCACTGGCCGTACAGGTGAGCCAGACCCAGGAGGAGCAGCTCTCGTCGCTGCGCCAGAGCGACCTGGTCCGCCTCCTGGACGACGTGACCCAGCGCGCGAACGATCTCGAGTCGCGCGTGGAGGGGCTTCAGGACACGCGTGACGAGCTGAGCTCCGGGTCGGGTCAGCAGCGCGCCGCCCTCGAGCTCGCGCAGCAGCAGGCGCAGACGCAGGGCATCCTCTCCGGCCGGCTGCCCGCAGAGGGGCCGGGGATCACGCTGACGATCACCGAGGCGGACAAGCGCATCCCTGCGAGCAAGCTCTTCAACATCCTCGAAGAGCTGCGCAACGCGGGCGTGGAGGTCGTCGAGGTCAACGGGGTCCGCCTGGTCACGAGCACCTACTTCGAGGAGACGAGCAGGGGGATGGTGGTCGACGGGCAGAAGATCTCGTCCCCCTACGAGTGGCAGGCCATCGGCGACCCGTCGACGCTCGAGACGGCGCTCGAGATTCCCGGCGGAGCGATGTCCTCGGTCCGCAACGAGGGCGCGACTCCGAAGATCACCCAGCAGGACCTGATCACGATCTCCTCCACACGCGAGCCGGAAGCCCCCGAGTTCGCGACGCCCGTGCCTGCCGAAGGCGGAGACTGACCCTTCCGGGGGCTCGTGACGTGGGCGGATACTTTTCTCGGACCCACCCGGCGGGGTAGGTTGGACGGGTTGGACGGGTATCGCCCGCATCCCCACCCGCACGAGGGTGCACGGAGACGTGTAGTACCTTTCCGCCCAAGGCATTTTGCTCTGAATGCGTCAAAACTCCCGAGGAGGCGAGATGACCACTCCAGGTGAATCTGCGGAGCCACGCCGGGGAGGCAGCGACACGACCGTCACGTTCGGACGGATCGAGCTGCCTATCGACGAGGGTACGCAGCCCGGGGGCCTGACCGCCGAGGAGCAGGCCGCGATCTCGGCGCTACCCCGGCACTCTGCGCTGCTCGTGATGCAGCGTGGCCCGTCGGTCGGCTCGCGCTTCCTCCTCGACGCCGAGCGGACCGTCGCCGGTCGGAGCGAGCACGCAGACATCTTCCTCGACGACGTCACGGTCTCGCGCAAGCACGCGGAGTTCGTCCGTGACAACGATCAGTTCGTCGTGCGTGACATCGGTTCGCTCAACGGGACCTATGTCAACCGCAACCGCGTGGACGCCGTGGCCCTGGTCACGGGCGACGAGGTGCAGATCGGCAAGTATCGCCTCACCTTCTACACGAGCCCGGTCCTCGGCCTGCCCGTGGGGTCGGCGGAAGGCGCGGCAGAGCACCCGTGAACCAGCCGGCACGCTCCCCGTGGGGGCACGAGAACCGGTTCGACGGCACAGGTGCGCTGACCGCGCGATCGACCGACGAGGTCGACGTCGAGCAGTCCGTCGAGCCGTGGCCTCAGGGCATCTCACGACGCGCCACCATGCGCATCTCGGACGTCCTGCGCGCCCTGCGCACCGAGTTCCCCACCGTGAGCCACTCGAAGCTCAGGTTCCTGGAGGAGCAGGGGCTCATCGAGCCCGAGCGGACGTCGTCGGGATACCGGCAGTACTGCCCGGCGGACGTCGAGCGGCTGCGGTACGTCCTGCTCGAGCAGCGTGACCGCTACCTCCCGCTCAAGGTCATCAAGGAGAACCTTGCGGCGCTCGACGCCGGCGAGGCGGTCGAGAACCCTGCCCTCCGGCTGGCGGCGAGCGACGGCGAGACCGAGACCGCGTCCGTCCGGCAGCGGTACACGGTCGAGTCGCTCGCGAGCGCGGCCGGGGTGGACGTCTCGCTGGTCGAGGGGCTGATCTCGGCCGGCGTCCTTCGTCAGGCCCCGGGTGGTCAGCTCGACGCGTGGTCGCTCGAGGTCGTCCAGCTCGCGGCTGCACTCGGTGAGTACGGGATCGAGCCGCGACACCTTCGCCTGTTGCGTACGTCGGCGGACCGTCACGTGGGCCTGGTCGAGCAGGTCGTCGCTCCGTGGCGCAGCCAGCAATCCTCCTCGGCGCGCGCACATGCGGGCGCCCTGGCCGGTGAGGTGGGGGAGCTCTTCGCGAAGCTCCACACGGTGTGGCTCAGGCAGGGTGTGGGAGACCTCACGAGCTGAGTCGCTCCGATGGCCCCGATCCTGCGTGCGCCCTGAGGGGATGCGCGCGCCCCTCCTCCTGACGGACGGCGTCCGTCGTCGTACGGTGGACGAGTGAGCAACGAGGTGCCGATGGTCCCTGTCGAGGTCCTCGGCGTGCGCCAGCAGCAGGGCGCCGGGCAGGAGATCGTCGTGCTGCTCCTGGATCCTGCCGCCGAGCTGGTCGTGCCGATCATCATCGGCCCCCGGGAGGCGAGCGCCATCGCGATGGCTCAGGCGCACCTGACAGCGCCCCGGCCGATGACGCACGACCTTCTCCGTGACGTCCTCGAAGCGGTGCACGTCGGTCTGCTGCGGGTCGAGATCGTGGCTCTGGACGACGGGATCTTCTTCGCCGAGATGGTGCTGAGCACGGGGGTGCGGGTCGATGCCAGGGCGTCGGACGCGATCGCCGTGGCCGTGCGCACGGACAGTCCCGTCATGTGCTCGGCGGAGATCGTCGCCCTCGCCGGGGTGGAGATCGTCGACCCGGAGCAGCAGCGGGAGGTCGCCGAGTTCCGCGACTTCCTCGAGCACGTCTCGCCCGAGGACTTCGGGCCTCCGGAACCTGGCGAGGGGGCGGGGGAGCGGTAGCCGTGCGGTCATGTCCGGAGCGCGGCCACCGTCTCGCTGGTGCGGGCCTGTCCGGGCCAGGGGCGAACGGTGCGGCGGGTGGTGGTGCGTGCGACACGCTCACCCGCTCGGTGCCCCGGTCGTTGACGCTCGGTGGCCCCGGGCCTAGCGTGGAGTCCACATCATCCTTGGAGGCACAGTGAACAGCAGCGGCAGAGCTGGAGCGGAGCCTGGGGCTCCGGTTTCCCACGCGGCCCAGGGACTGCTGTTCGGCGAGGACATCACCGAGCAGGACACCACCACCGGCTACCGTGGCCCCACGGCGTGCCGCGTCGCGGGCATCACCTACCGACAGCTGGACTACTGGGCCCGCACGGGCCTCGTCGAGCCGACGGTCCGCTCCGCCTCCGGCTCGGGGACGCACCGGCTCTACGGCTTCCGAGACATCCTCGTCCTCAAGATCGTCAAGCGGCTGCTCGACACCGGGGTCTCACTGCAGCAGATCCGCACAGCGGTCGAGCACCTGCGCGAGCGCGGGGTGAACGACCTGGCACAGATCACGCTCATGAGCGACGGCGCGAGCGTGTACGAGTGCACGTCCCCGGACGAGGTCGTCGACCTGGTCCAGGGCGGGCAGGGAGTGTTCGGCATCGCGGTCGGTCGCGTCTGGCGCGAGGTCGAGGGGACGCTGAGCGACATGCCCGCCGAGTCGCTGGGGGACGACGAGTCCCACGTCGTCCCGACCGAGGACGAGCTCGAGCTCCGCCGTCGGGCACGAAGCGCCGGCTGAAGCACCCCGCGCCGCCGAGGCGCCCGAGAGCCCAGGACCCCGCCCGTGGCGGGGTCCTCTCGTGTCTGGTCCTGAGCCGGACCGGCCCGTGGTGATGAGCACCATTTCTCCCGCTCGCCCCCGTCCGGTGACGTCCTGCGCGTTCGGCCGTGCGAAGATCGCCTCTGGACGTCCCCGGCTCGCGCCGGAGCGGCGCCCGTGACGAGCGGGTGCGTGGACCTCTTCTCGCGAGTGTCCCGTGCCCGGCCCACGATGACGGATGGGGTACTTGGTGTTCTCGAAAGTTCTGGTCGCCAACCGCGCGGAGATCGCGGTTCGGGCGTTCCGCGCGGCGTACGAGCTCGGCTCCCGGACGGTGGCCGTCTTCCCCTACGAGGATCGGAACTCCGAGCATCGTCTGAAGGCGGACGAGGCGTACCGGATCGGCGAGGAGGGTCACCCGGTCCGCGCCTACCTCGACATCGAGGAGATCGTGCGCGTCGCCAAGGACTCCGGTGCGGACGCGATCTACCCCGGCTACGGCTTCCTGTCGGAGAACCCCGACCTCGCCCGGGCCTGCCAGCAGGCGGGCATCGCGTTCGTCGGACCACCCCCGGAGGTGCTCGAGCTCGCGGGCAACAAGGTGCGCGCGCTCAAGGCCGCCAAGGAGGCGGGCATCCCCGTCCTGGCGTCGAGCGAGCCCTCGGCGGACATCGACGAGCTCATCGCCGCCGCGGACGAGATCGGCTTCCCCATCTTCGCCAAGGCCGTCGCAGGCGGCGGCGGGCGCGGCATGCGCCGTGTCGACCGGCGTGAGGACCTGCCCGAAGCCCTGGCCGCCGCGATGCGTGAGGCCGACGGCGCGTTCGGCGACCCGACCATGTTCCTCGAGCAGGCCGTGCTGCGCCCACGTCACATCGAGGTGCAGATCCTGGCCGACGGCCAGGGCAACGTCGTCCACCTGTACGAGCGTGACTGCTCGGTCCAGCGGCGCCACCAGAAGGTCATCGAGATCGCCCCGGCCCCGAACCTGGATCCGGCGATCCGCGATGCCCTGTGCGCCGACGCGGTGAAGTTCGCCCGGTCGATCGGCTACCAGAACGCGGGGACGGTCGAGTTCCTGCTCGACACCGTGGGGGAGCGGGCCGGCCAGCACGTCTTCATCGAGATGAACCCGCGGATCCAGGTCGAGCACACGGTGACCGAGGAGGTCACCGACATCGACCTCGTGTCGTCGCAGATGCGCATCGCGGCGGGAGAGAGCCTGGAGGACCTGGGCATCCGCCAGGAGGACGTGCACGTCAACGGCGCGGCCCTCCAGTCCCGCATCACGACCGAGGACCCGTCCAACGGCTTCCGCCCCGACACGGGCCGCATCGTGGCCTACCGCTCGCCGGGTGGTGCGGGCGTCCGCCTCGACGGTGCGACAGCGACCGCGGGGTCGGAGATCTCGGGCCACTTCGACTCGATGCTCGTCAAGCTCACGTGCCGAGGCCGGGACTACCCGACGGCCGTGCGCCGTGCCCGGCGGGCCCTGGCGGAGTTCCGCATCCGTGGCATCCGCACGAACATCCCGTTCCTGCAGGCGGTCCTCTCGGACACAGAGTTCATCGCGGGGAACCTGTCCACGTCGTTCATCGACGAACGTCCCGAGCTGCTCGCCGCACGCGAGAGCGCCGACCGCGGCACCAGGCTCCTGAGCTACCTGGGCGACGTGACCGTCAACCGGCCGCACGGGCCGGGCACGGGCGCGATCGACCCGGCCTTCAAGCTCCCCGCCCTCGACCTGTCGGTGGCGCCGGTCCCCGGCAGCCGCCAGCAGCTGCTCGAGCTCGGACCCGAGGGGTTCGCCCGCGCGCTGCGCGCGGAGACCGCGGTCAAGGTCACCGACACCACGTTCCGCGACGCCCACCAGTCCCTGCTGGCCACCCGGGTCCGTACGCACGACCTGCTCGCCGTCGCCCCGTACGTCGCGCGCCTGACGCCGCAGCTCCTGTCGGTCGAGGCGTGGGGCGGGGCGACGTACGACGTCGCGCTGCGCTTCCTCGGTGAGGACCCCTGGGCCCGGCTCGCGGCGCTGCGCGAGGCCATGCCCAACGTCGCGCTGCAGATGCTCCTGCGCGGGCGCAACACCGTGGGGTACACGCCCTACCCCACCGAGGTGACCGAGGCGTTCGTCCGTGAGGCGGCCGCCACGGGCGTCGACATCTTCCGGATCTTCGACGCGCTCAACGACGTCGAGCAGATGCGCCCGGCGATCGACGCGGTCCGTGCGACCGGCACCGCGGTCGCCGAAGTCGCCCTGTGCTACACGGGCAACCTGCTCGACCCGGCCGAGTCCCTGTACACGCTCGACTACTACCTCGAGCTCGCCGACCGCATCGTCGATGCCGGCGCGCACGTGCTGGCGATCAAGGACATGGCGGGCCTGCTGCGCCCTGCTGCCGCGGCACGCCTGGTCACGGCGCTGCGTGAGCGCTTCGAGGTGCCCGTCCACCTGCACACGCACGACACGTCGGGTGGGCAGATGGCCACGCTCATGGCCGCCGTGGCCGCCGGTGTCGACGCGGTCGACGTCGCGAGCGCCGCCATGGCGGGCACCACGAGCCAGCCGTCGATGTCCGCGCTCGTCGCGGGTCTCGAGCACACCGACCGTGACACGGGCCTGTCCCTGCGTGCGGTGTGCGACCTGGAGCCGTACTGGGAGGCCGTGCGCCGTCTCTATGCGCCGTTCGAGTCGGGGCTCTCGAGCCCGACGGGTCGCGTCTACGAGCACGAGATCCCGGGCGGCCAGCTCTCCAACCTGCGCCAGCAGGCCATCGCGCTCGGGCTGGGCGACCGGTTCGAGCAGATCGAGGCTACGTACGCCGCGGCCGACCGCATCCTCGGTCGCCTCGTGAAGGTGACGCCGTCGTCGAAGGTCGTGGGTGACCTGGCGCTGCAGCTCGTCGCCCGTGGCGCGGACCCGGCGGACTTCGCGGAGAACCCGCAGGAGTACGACATCCCCGACTCCGTCATCGCGTTCTTGGGTGGGGAGCTCGGGGACCCGCCCGGTGGGTGGCCCGAGCCCTTCCGCAGCAAGGCTCTCGCGGGGCGCGTCGTGCGCACACCCGTGACGCCGCTCAGCGAGGAGGACCAGGCGGACCTCGACGGCGACTCGGCCGCTCGCCGCAACCGCCTCAACCACCTGCTGTTCGCCGGGCCGACCAAGGACTACGAGACGACGCGCGCGGCGTTCGGCGACGTGTCCGTCCTGGGTACCCAGGCCTACCTCTACGGCCTCACGCCCGGCCAGGAGGTCGAGGTCTCGCTCGAGCGCGGCGTCAAGCTCCTCGTGGGCCTCGAAGCCGTGGGTGTCCCCGACGAGCGTGGCATGCGCACCGTCATGTTCACCCTCAACGGGCAGCTGCGTCCGCTCCAGGTGCGTGACCGGTCGATCGAGGTCGACGCGTCGCTCGCCGAGAAGGCCGACCCTGCCGCGCCGGGTCAGATCGCCGCCCCGTTCGCGGGCGCCGTGACGCCCGTCGTCCACGAGGGCGACGTCGTCGAGGCGGGGCAGACGGTCGCGACGGTCGAGGCCATGAAGATGGAGGCCGCGATCACGACCCCCGTGGGCGGGACCGTGCAGCGCGTCGCGATCGGCGCGGTCCAGCAGCTCGAGGGCGGGGACCTGGTGCTCGTCGTCGTGTGACGCACGTGCCCGGTCGGCGGGGCGGGGGGGGGGGCGAAGAGCTTCCCACCCGGCCCGCCGTCGTCCGTGGGCGAGGCGTCAGTCGGCGACGATCCGTGCCGCGAGTCGGGGCGCCACACGATGGATCGAGAGCAGGATCCTCACGGGACCCACGTGGACCCTGTCCCTGCGCCCGGTGAGGGCGGAAAGGATGGCGGAAGCGGCGGCGTCGGGCGTGATCTTGCGTGCGCCGCGGCCCGCCGTCATCGCGGTGTCGACGAGGGGGAGCGCTACCTCGATCGCGCGGACGTGCGGGGCCGCGGCACGGAGCTGGTACCTGAGCGACGTGGTGAAGGCGCTCAGCCCGGCCTTGGCCGCGCAGTAGACGGGCGCCGAGCGCTTGGGGACGGTCCCGAGCGCCGACGTGACGGAGACGACCGCCGCGTGCGGGGCCTGCGCGAGAACCGGCAGGAGGTGCGCGGTCAGGTGCAGCGGAGCGCCGAGGTCGGCGGCGAGCTCGGCCGCTGCGTCCCGCACGAGGGGGCCCGTCGCCCCGGGCCGCTGCGTGACGACCCAGTCGCGGTCGAGCTGGACGGCCGCGTTGTGCACGACGAGGTCCAGGCCTGGCAGGTCGGCTGCCGCGCGCGCGAGGCGGCCGACGTCGTCGGGGTCTGCGAGGTCGGCAACCAGGGTGCGTAGGCCAGGTATCTGGGCTGCGGCGTCTGCGAGGCGGCCGGGATCGCGCCCGCACACGAGCACGGTCGTGCCGTCCGCGACGAGGCGTCGGGCGAGCGCCAGCCCGACGCCGGAGCTTCCGCCGGTCACGAGGGCCGCGGTCCAGCGGGGGTTGGGGGAGGCGTGCCCGGACCGGGTCGGGACGTCCGCCTTATCTGTAACACGCGTTACACTCATGAGGTCAACGTAGGCTCGCACCGTCCCGCCGTCAACCCCCGCCGGAGGCCCCGTGTCACGCACCCCCGACGAAGAGCGTCGCACCCAGCTCGTCTCCGGCACGCTCGACCACCTCCAGGCCACGGGGCTCAGCGGCTTCACGCTGCGATCCCTCGCACCGTCGCTCGGCACGAGCGCCCGGATGCTCGTGCACTACTTCGGGACCCGGGACGCCCTGCTCGAGGCCGTGCTCGTCGAGCACCGTCGACGCATGATCGCGGCCCTCGACGCCGTCCAGACCACCGACCCACGCATCACCGCGCTGTCCGCGTGGGCAGGCATGACCGACCCCGCCCACACCGGACACTTCACGCTCATGCTCCAGCTGCTCACGACCTCCCTCGAGGAGGGCAGCCCGCACCGCGCGATCGCCCAGGACGCCGTGACCACGTGGGTCGAGCACGTCGAGCGCCTCCTGGTCGACATCGGTCGCTCGTCCGACACCGCGCGCGTCGACGCCACGCTCCTCACGTCCGGATTCAAGGGCCTTCTGCTCGACCGCCTCGTCACGGGCGACCTGGAGCGGACGGACGCGGCCGCCCGACGTCTGGCCGATCTCCTGCTCGCCCCCTGACCCGGCGCGACGACCCGGTGCGCGGCACACTGGAACCACCCCCCGTCACCTACCGAAGGCGAGCGATGCGCATCACGTCCCACGGCCACTCCTGCGTCACGCTCGAGCACGCGGCGACCAGACTGACCGTCGACCCAGGGAGTCTCGCGGACACCGCGGCGGCGCTCGTCGCCCCAGGAACGCTGCTCGTGACGCACGCGCACCCCGACCACCTCGACGTCGACGCCGTCCGGGCAGCACTGTCAGCCCACCCCGAGCTGCGGGTCCTCGGACCGCAGGCCGCGTTCGACCGGTTGGGCAAGTCGCCCGACGGCGAACGGTTCCAGGTCGTCGAACCCGGAGACGTCCTGACGATCGGACCGTTCTCGGTGCTCGTCGGGGGAGGGCAGCACGCACTGATCCATCCGGACGTTCCTCGGGTCACCAACGTCACCTACCTGGTGGCCGGTGACGGGGCGCGCACGTACCACCCGGGTGACTCGTTCAGCCCGCCCCTGACCGACGAGCGCCTCGACGTCCTGCTCGTGCCCGTGTCCGCGCCTTGGATGAAGGTCGCCGAGGGCATCGACTTCGTCCGTTCGCTCGACCCACGGACGATGATCCCGATCCACGATGCGATCCTGTCACCGGCGGGCCTCGCTCTGGTCCACCGGTTGTTCGGCGAGGGGCGAACCGGCGGCACCTACCACTACCGCCCGCTCGAGGTGGGCGACCACCTCGACGTCACCCCGAGAAGCGAGGAGCAGACCATGACCCACGAGCCCGTCCCGCACCGCGACCCAGAGGTGGTCGCCGACGCGATCTTGCGCGAGCACCCCGAGTTCGACGAGGTGCCCACCCTCGAGGTCGACGAGACCGTCCCCCCGCGCCCCGAGGAAGAGGTCGCGGACGCCACGCGGGACTAGGCGCCGCGGGGGTCGGCCTACAGCAGCGGCCGCAGCGGCGCGAGCGCGACCTCGCCGAGCTTCGCCGCGAGCGACCGTCCGGACCATTCCTCGAGCGTGAGCTCGCGGCAGTTGCTGAGGTCGACGTCGTAGACCTTCTCCATCTGCGCCGCGATGCCGGCGTCGACGATCTCGAGGTTGACCTCGTAGTTCCCGGTCAGGCTGAGACGGTCGATGTTGGCCGTGCCGATCGTGGTCCACCGACCGTCGATCGTCGCCGTCTTCGCGTGGACCATGGCGTCCTTGTACAGCCAGATGGTCACACCGCCACGCAGCAGGGTCGTGTACAGGCCCTTGGAGAGCCAGTCCGCCACGACGTGGTTGGAACGCTCGGGGACCAGGACCCGGACGTCAACACCGCGCTGGGCTGCCATGAGCAGCGCGTCGAGGATCTCGCGGTCGGGGATGAAGTAGGCCTGCGTGATGTAGATGTGGTCCGACGCACGGTCGATCGCGTCCAGGTAGATGCCGCGGATCGGGAAGACGAGCTGGGCGGGGGCGTTGCGGGCCGCGCGGAGCTCGGGCAGCCACAGGCGTGACCCCGGGTCCTCGAGGAGCGGCTGCCCCGGCTTGCGGTTCGAGTTCCAGAAGTCGACGAACGCGTTGCGCAGCTCCCAGGTGGACGGCCCGGAGAGACGGATGTGGGTGTCTCGCCACTGCGTCGCGTACATCGCGCCGATGTTGTACCCCCCGACGAACCCGATCTCGTCGTCGACCACGAGGATCTTGCGGTGGTCACGGCCCGACTTGCGGACGTTGAGCACCAGGACGCCTGGGCGGAAGACCGGGTAGCGGATCACGTGGATCGGTTCGGGGAACGTCAGGAACTCGCGCGGGACGACGAGGTTCGCGAAGCCGTCGTAGATCACGAAGACCTCGACACCGCGCTCGGTCGCCTCGACGAGCGCGTCCTTGAACTCCTTGCCGAGGTCGTCACCCTTCCAGATGTACGTCTCGAGCATGATGCGCCGCTCGGCTCCGCGGATCGCCGCGAGCATCTCGCGGTAGAGGTCGTCACCGTAGGTGAAGATCGTGGTCGTCGTCTCACCGATGCTCGCCTCGGCGGGGGCGGAGCGGGGGAACTTGCTGGGGTCGGTGACGCGTCGCTTGCGGAGGGCGTCGGCGATCACCAGCCCGGTCGCGACGGTGACGGGGACCGCGACCGCGAGCACTGCTGCGCGGGCCATCACCGTTCGGGCGAGCTGGACGGGGGAGGTCTTCGAGGGGCGCACCTGCTCACCGTAGCCTCAGGTCGCCGCGCGCACCCGGAGAAATGGGGTGACTTTGCCCGTTGTGGCCACCACGTCTCCGCGTCAGCCCCTGGCGGCGGCGTTTTCTTCGTCTCTGTCCGTTTCGGGGAGTCCTTCGCTGCCCATCTCCGCGGGCAGCCCGGTCGACAGGGGGTGGGAGCGGATCGCGGCCGCGAGCTCGCCCTCGATCCGGTCGAGGTAGACGCCGGTCGTGGCGATCGACGCGTGTCCCAGGAGCTCGGCGATGACCTTCACGTCCCAGCCCTGCGCGACGAGGAGCGTGGCGGTCGTGTGCCGCAGGGCGTGGGGCGTTGCCGCCCGCCGGTACTCCTCGGGCATTCGGGCGACGCACCGGTTGAGCAGCGCGCGGATCGCCTGGGCGTCGATGCGTCGGCCCCGCCAGGTGAGCAGGAGGGCCCGGGCGGCGTCGGCGTCGCCCGGCCTGCGCGCCAGGAGCGAGGGTCGGAGCGCAGCGACGTACTCGTCGAGCGCCCGTGCGAGAGGCTCGGACAGGCTGACGGTGCGCACCGTGCCGCCCTTGCCCTTGATGCGCCAGCGGGTCTGGTCGGGTTCGCGGACGAAGTCGTCGACGTCCGCGCGGGCGACCTCCGAGACCCGTGGGCCGAGGATCAGCAGGAGCGCGATGATGAGCCGATCCCGCACGGCGAGGTCGTGGTCGGGGCGAGGGCGCCCGGCGCCGCTCGTCGCGGTCGACGTCGAGGTGCCGGCCGGGCGCGGTGTGGTGCTCGCGGTCACGAGGAGCGCCTGTGCGGCTGTCGCCGACAGTGCCGTGCGGGCGACGCGCAGGCCACCGCGGAGCCGGGCTGGGGGAGCGGCCCACTGCATCGGGTCGGCCTGGACCCATCCGTCGCGGGCCGCGTGCGTGAAGAACCGGGAGATCGACTGGCGGAACCTGTTGACGGTCGCGGCCGAGCGGCCCGGGCCGTCGGGCTTGGTGCGCGGGTCGGTGTATCGCCCGTCCGGGGTGATCTGGTAGCGCAGGAGGAAGTCGTCGATGTCGGCACCGGTGATGTCGTCGAGGACGGTCTCGGGGCCCGCGAGGGAGGAGAACTCCCGCAGGTCGCGTTCGTAGTTGCGCTGGGTCGTGGGGGAGAGGACCCCACGGAGCGTCTCCGCCGAGACGGAGGCGAGGTACGTGGAGACCGCCTCGGCGACCGTGACGCGGCGTAGGCGGGGAGGGGCGACCACCGAACAGCTCCTGAGGACGGGACGAGACCGGACATCCGGAGCATAGGGGGCGCCACTGACAGGACCGCGAGAGGTCGAGGGTCGAGTTCCGACTGTCTCACCACGGTGTTGTGCTAAACACAATGGTTTGTCGTGTATGCCCCAATTGATGAAGCCTACCTCGGTGCAGTGGCATCGCGACAGAGATCGCGCCGCGTGTCTTCAGCCCGACGGCGCCGCGACGGCTCGCTGCTCGGCTCGCCCTGTCATGGCGGACAGCGGGGCGCGGGCCTTGGAGGGGGACCGGTCGCGAAGCGGCGCCAACCACAAGCGGTACGCCCACCACGGTGCCGTGACGACAGCGACGACCGCCGTGAGGACGACCGTCAGTGCTGCGACGGAGAGCACGGCCGCCAGGAACGTCACCACGAGCATGCCACGTGCCGCACGGCCGACGGCCGATTCGCCAGAGCGGCGCACAGGGCGTCTGGGCGAACGGAAGGTTCCTGCGGGTTGTGCGGGATGCGTGCCCATGAACGGTCCTGAGCTCATTCTCGCCTCCAGGTCTCGGCGGGCGCTCCAGGTTGACGCCCCTGTGATGCAGGGAGTCTGCGACCAGCCTGGGTGATGCAGCGCCGGCGAGGCCAGGGCGGCCCCGGGGTGCTGTGACGGCTGCGAACCTGCGCGAGATCAGCCACTTCCGACGGGCCGTCCGCGGTCGAGAGGAGCGGGCTCCGAACGTCGTAATGACATAATGTACATTATCGGCGTCGCTCGGAACGGTGCGAGAGGGGCCAGGGACGGCCACCGCCCGAGCGGCTGCGCGCTAGTCACCCACGAAGTGCACCTCCGTCGCCGGATCCACCGCACAGCGCGACGCGAGCTCGAGGGTCTCGTCGATGATGCGACGTGCGGCCCCGTGCGGTCCCGCGTCCAACGAACCTAGCTCGTCGATCAGCCGCTTCATCTCCGACGACGTCAGCACGAGATCTCCGTACGGGTCGATCTTCGCCAGCATCGACCGCCCGCTCGAGGCGCACCGCCGGACGAGTTCGCCGTCGCCGTCGCAGGCAGCGGCCAGGGTCGTCCGTGTTCGGCGGCGCGGGCTCGTGCCGTGCTGGGAGACGATGACCAGGACGATGCCCAGAGGCATGGAGGCCATCCTGCCAGGGGTGCGGCGTGCGCGGGACGCCCGGGCTGCCCCCGTCGCCACTCCCCCGGGCTTGCGACCTGTCGACAGCATCGTTGCAGGTCAGAGGGTGTTTCTGATCGCTCCGACCGGCAACGACGCTGTCGATGTGGTGCTCGTTCCTGCCCGTGCGGGTCAGCCTGCCGCCCTCGTGACGAGGTCCACGATCGTCGCCTCGTTCGCCGGCGTGAGCTCCGTGAGCGCGAACGCGACGGGCCACAGGGTGCCGTCGTCGAGCTGCGCCACGTCGTTGAAACCGAACGTCGGGTAGCGCGCTCCGAACTTCTCCGCAGGCTGGAAGAAGCAGAGGATCTTGCCGTCCTTGGCCCAGCCGGGCATCCCGTACCAGGTCTTCGGCGCGAGCGAGGGTGCGTGCTCGGCGACGAGCTCGTTGATCCGCGAGGCCATGGAGCGGTCCGGTTCCGAGAGCTCCGCGATCTTCTCGAGCTGGGCCTTCTCCGCCTCGGCCCGGTTCGCGGACGCCTTGAGCTCCTTGGCGCGCTCCTTCATCGCGGCGCGCTCCTCGGCGGAGAAGCCCTCGTAGGCTGTGCTGGTCTTGGTGGACTTTGTGGCGCCGGTCATCGTGACTCCTCGTCTGGATGTGCCTGTCGATGGGATCGACGCTACTGAGGGGCGCTCGGTGCCGCTTCTCCAGATCTGCTCGATCGTGACGCGGTAGCGCTCGGCCGAAGGTGCTCGTGGGCGATGCGGGCGCAGCACATGCGGGCAGGGGCGCCTCGGCGGGCTCGAAACAATGGCCAGGGAAGGAACTCGCCGTGATTCGCCGCGACGTTCCCCCTTGCGGCTTGTCCTGAACGCTCCATGCAGTCACGTCCCGTGCGGGGCGCACGGGCATCATCAACCTTCCGCACCGTCTGCTGCTGCTCGCGCCTGGCATGAGCAGGACACGGGGCCGGTCGGCGCTCCTTCTCCTCGGTTGCGCGGCACGTGGTGTCACGCAACCGAGAATGCGAAGAATGTCGGTCGCGGCCTCAGGTCAGGCGTTCTCTCAGGTGAACGGTGACGGTGTCTCCGATGCCTTTTCCGAGGCTCTTTCGCAATTTCGCGCTGAGGGAGAGCATGTGTCCCCCGGTGCCCGTCGGCATCAGTCCGGCGGTCAGGTCGTGGCCGTCGACCGTGGCGACGACACGTACGGCCTTCCCGGTGCCGAGCAGCGCGACCGAGTCGGGGATCTCGACGCAGGACCACACGTCACCCTTCACCGTGACGCCGATCGGACCGGAGAAGGTGACATCCATCGGACCTGGACCTGTGCTCACGGCGGGACTCCCTCGTCGTCGGCGGTGCCGTCTGCGTCCGCCCTGTGCAGTGGACTCTACCGAGCGCCACCGACGGCGGTCAGGCGCGCCCCGAGGGCAAAGTCTCTCGATATCGACAGACTTCTCCAGAAAGCCCTGAGAGCGTTGGCGGGCGACTTGCGCCCGGCGCGTCTCGGGCATGTGGCCGCACGAGCGGGGCCGGTCGCTGATGTCCGTTTCGTGCGGACCAAGACCGTGCCCCGTGAGTTCTAGACCCACGGGGCACGAGGCGCCTCTCCCCCGCGAACCGTTGCTAGATCAACGATTCTCCATGCATCACCAGGTTGCGATGAGGCCACGTGGGCACACCATGGGCACTAGCCGGGTGAGACCGCACGCAGTCGCGCCGTCTCCAGGGCGACCGCGACGCCGTCGAGATCCTTCTCGAAGAGGTCCGCGTAGACGTCGAGGGTCATGCTCGCGGAGGCATGTCCCAGCATGCGCTGGACGGCCTTGACGTTCGCCCCGGCAGACACTGCGAGGCTCGCGGCGCTGTGGCGGAGGTCGTGCGGTGTGAGGTGGTCGTCGATGCCCGCGGCGCGGGCCGCACGCGAGAACCAGCCGGTGCCCGACTTGGAGCGCTTGAGGTATGTGCCGCGGTCGCCGTGGAAGACGACGTCGTCGCGCGCCTTGCCCTCGCACGCTGCAGCCAGGGGCATCGAGAGGAATGCGGGGAACGGGACGGAGCGCCGCTCGTGGGTCTTGGGTGTCCCGACGACGATCTTCGAGCCGACCTCGACCGCGTTCTGGTTGATGCGCAGGCGCTGCCGGAGCATGTCGAGGTCTCGGACGCGCAGGCCCGCGGCCTCGCCCCAGCGCAGCCCGCAGTAGGCGAGGACCAGGACGAGGGTCTCGTGCCGGCCGGCGGCGGCGGCGAGCGCGGCGACCTGCCGGTGGTCGAGGTAGGTGTGCTCGCGCCGGACCTTGCGGGGCAGGTTGACCCCGCGGGCCGGGTTGGTGAGGATGCGTCGGTCGTCGACCGCGTCGTCGAGCAGCGACGCGAGGGCACCGTGCGCGCGGGCGACGGTCGTGGCGCTGTAGGTGGTGCTCAGGTCGGAGACCCAGGCCTGCACCGCGGTGCGTCGGATCTCCGCGACGGGCACGCTCCCCCACCGGGGCGTGACGTGCAGCCGCCACGAGCTCTCGAGCGCGCGGGCCGTCGAGGGCTTGAGGTGGGTCTGGCGTCCGAGCCACGCTCCCCCGAGCTCGTGCACGGTCGATCGGGCTGCTGTCGGGTCGATGAACTCGCCGCGCAGGATGGACACCTCGAGCGAGGACGCGAAGGCCTCGGCGCTGCGCTTGGTCTTGAAGCCCCGCTTCTTGGTCTGCTTGCGCTCGGGGGTGCGGTAGCGAACCATGTACCGTCGCCCGGCGGTCGTCTCGTACGCCTCAACGGTCGCCATGACGATCCGTCCACTGTGCGCGGTCTGCGTGGTTCCTCACAGCACGAACGCTACCGCGATCCGTCGCATCGGCGACCATTCGGACACCTCGCCCCCTCGGGGCTCAGGATCCCGCGATGCGCCGCCGACCTGCGCGAGCTGCGAACGTGTCGAGGGCGGCCAGCACCTCGGCCGCCTGCCAGGTCCGGCCGCGGCGGCGGCTCGGGTCGGTCGCGGTCAGGGCGCCCGCGTCGACGAGCCGGTCGATCGCCCCTTGCGCTGCGGGCAGGCTCACGCCGAGCGTGTCGGCAAGGAAGGAGACCGTGACGACAGGCTGCCCGAGGACGACGTCGATCGCCCGCCAGGCGGCCGCGCCCCGACGGGCGTCGAGCCGCGCGGTCCATTCCTGGCGAACGCGCGACAGGTCGGCGGCCAGGGCTCTGCCGTTCCCGACGGCGACGAGCGCTGCCTCGTTGACCTGGTGGACGATGGGGGCGACGTCCCCGCGACGGAAAGCAGTCAGGGCGTCGACGTAGGCGTCGGCGTCGACGAGGAGCCCGGCGGAGACCGGCACGGTGACCCGGCGCGTGAGCCCGGCATGACGGAGCATCGCATGGATGAGCGCTCGGCCGGACCTTCCGTTGCCGTCCGTGAACGGGTGGATGGTCTCGAACTGGGCGTGGGTGATCGCCGCGTGCGCGAGGACCGGGAGGTCGGTGCGGCGCGCGAAGGCGACCAGGTCGTCGATCGCGGCAGGGATCCGTTCGTGGTGGATCGCGACGTACTCGGCGAGGTGAGGACCGGCGGACGTCCCGCCGACCCAGACCTGCTCCCGTCTCCATCGACCGGCCGTGGGATCGCGCTCGCCCATGAGCGCACGGTGGACGGCCAGTATCGCGTCGCCGTCCAGGTGGTCCGCCAGGTCGATCGCCGCTTGCATGGCGTGGACGTTGCCCGCGACGGTCGTCGCGTTGCGGGAGGCGTCCTCACCGATCTCCGCCAGTGCGAGCTGCCGCGCCCCGACCGTCAGGTTCTCGATCTGGGAGGAGGCGGCCGACTCGCTTCGGAGCAGGACGCTGCGCAGCGGCGCGAGCTCGCCGGCGCCGAGGACCGTGTCCATCTCGACGTCGAAGCGGGCGACCTCGGTGGCGGCGTCCTCGCATTCTGCGACGAGGGACGCAGGCAGCGGAACGTCGCGGCCCGCGATCTCCGGGGTGAGCGCCGACCGGTACGGCCCGGCGTGCAGCTCTCGTTGGCGTCGGGAGACGGGAGAGTCGGCGTACAGTCGCCACGGGTGTTCCTCGAACGTGATCGACGGCCAGGTGCTGCCCGCCGGGGGACGCTGCGACTCGTGGGTTCCTTGCATGCGCAACCTCCTTGTCCAAGGATCATGCCATAACCTTGGACAAGCGCGCGGGAAATGCACGGTTCCGCTCCGGGGTCAGGGACTTCGCAGGCCTTGCCCCGGGCAACATCACACCCTCGATCGTGCGTGTGGAGTTGCGCGACCCTGCGAAAACCGGAAACCTGGTCGGTGGTCTCGCGGGTGTGCGCGTCCTCCCTGATGCGCGTGGTCTGCTGGGCAGCCTCGACGGGTGGGTTGGGCGCGCCGCGTGCGTTCACCGGACCTTCACGCCCCTTCGGAACAATGCGTGTCCGCTGGGACGTTGACCCCCATAGACAACCCCTGCCGCTACCCCTTGGAGGACACCATGGCCGACCGGTCCCTACGTGGAATGAGCATCGGCGCGAAGAGCATGGAGTCCGACGCGGGCGTCGACTTCGCCCCTCGTTTCCAGGCGCACTACGACTGCCCCAACGGGCACACCATCATCCTGCCGTTCTCGACCGAGGCCGAGGTCCCCGCAGTGTGGGAGTGCCGCTGCGGCGAGGAGGCCCTCCTGCGTGACGCGGAGCGCCCCGAGCCCAAGGCCGGCAAGCCCGCCCGCACGCACTGGGACATGCTCCTGGAGCGCCGCACCATCAAGGAGCTCGAGGAGCTGCTCGACGAGCGACTCGGCCTCCTGCGCGCCGGCAAGCTGCGTCGCAGCGCCTGATCTTCTGACGCGAAGGGCCCGGAACTCCTCGGAGCTCCGGGCCCTTCGTCGTCCCTCGGGCCTCGGCCGGGCTCTCCCCCGCTCACCGACAGGTGTCCGTCCCGCCCGACGGCGCCGCGCACCCACCGGCGCCGTCGCACCCGGGCGAGCCTCGCCGTCGGGCAGGACGGGCCTTCCCGGGGTGTGCACCGTGCGGTCGGACGACTAGCGGCGTGCAGGCTTGGACGCCGGGCGCTTGGCGATGGGCTTGCGCGCAGGGGCCGTGGCGCTCGCGGCCGGGCGGGCGACGCGCGAGACGATACCGGCGACGACGAGCAGGATCGTGAGCCCGCCCGCGATCCACCCGGGCCAGTACCCGAGCCGAACGGCTGGGGTCAGGGAGTCGCGCAGGGGCAGCGTCGCGACCATCTGGTCGGCCGTGAAGAGGTCGGTGCTCTGCAGGAGCGCACCGTTGGGGGCGATGACGCCGCTGACGCCGACTGTCGAGATCTGCACGGTCGCGCGCCCGGTCTCGATGGCCCGCAGGCGGGACATGGCGAGCTGCTGCGTGGACTCGGCGCTGTACCCGAAGGACGCGTTGTTGGTGGGGACGACGAGAAGCTCGGCGCCCGCGTTCACGGCGTCGCGGATGAGCTCTTCGTACGCGACCTCGAAGCAGATGACGGTGCCGAGCGGGACGGTGCGTCCGAGGCGTTCGGAGGGCAGGTCCACGACCGCGACCTCGTCGCCCGCGATCATGTCGGTGGTCACGCGGTCGACCTGGTCGGAGAAGATGCGCACGAAGCTGCGCATCGGGATGTACTCGCCGAACGGTGCCGGGTGCTGCTTGGCGTACCGGTCGATGACGCCCTGCCCGGGGGCCCACAGCAGCGACACGTTGTACCGCCCACCGGTGTCGGGGAACTCCTGCGCCCCGACCAGGATCGGCGCGCCGACGGCGGACGCGGCCGCGTCGATGTCGGCGGCGACGTCGGGTGTGGTCTGCGGGTCGAGGTCGGAGCCGTTCTCGGGCCACAGCACGACATCGAGCTCACCGGGGTCGACCTCGTCGAGCAGGGCGAGCGTGCCGTCGACGTGGTTCTGCAGGACCTCTCCCCGGTTGGCGAACGACCCGAGGCCCGGCTCGCCGACGTTCCCCTGGACCGCACCGATCTTCAGGGTCCCGGTCTCGGCGCGGGTGTCGAGCGGGACGACGAGGCCCGTACCGAGGAGCACGGCTGCCGTACCCAGCGCGCACAGGGCAGGCAGGGTGCGCACCCGCCGGGCTTCGAGCACGAACACGGCGAGCAGGACGCCGATCGCGGCGGTCAGCAGGGAGACGAGCAGTCCCCCGCCCAACCAGGCGGTGCGCCCCAGCAGGGAGTCGACCTGGGAGAACGCGAGCCGACCCCAGGGGAACCCGCCGAAGGGGACCTCGGAGCGCCACTGCTCGACCGCGACCCACAGCACGGAGAACGTCACGGTCTGCCACGCGAGGTTCCGGGCGACGGCCCCGATCCGCCGCACCCAGGTCCACATCGCGCCGAACAGCGCGAGGAAGACCGCTTCGAGGGTGCTCAGGGCGAGCCAGGGCACGGTGTCCGTCGCGATCTGGGCCCACTGGATGTGCGGGAGGAAGAACGCGAGACCCCACACGAATCCGACGAGGGCGTTCCACCCGGCGCGGTCGCGGCGCAGGGCCAGGAAGAGGGCCGCGACCCCGACGAACGCCATGGGCCACCACCCGCGATCGGGGAAGGCGGTGTTCGTCAGGAAGCCACCACCGGCGGCGAGAAGGATCAGCAGCCAGCGGCTCGGCTCACGGGTCGACACCAGTGCAGGGTACGCCACGTACCTGCAGGTCGGCCGGGAGATGTGGGCCGACCCGCGCGTCCTTCGGACCACGTCGCACCGCCACCGGTGAGACCGTGTTGTCTACTGAACGCGCGGGTCGAGCCGGTGCACGCCAGAGCACGCAGGACGGACGGTGAGATGGTGGCTCGAACCCCTGCGGCGCTGACGGCCGGAACACGTCATCGAACTTACCGCCCCTCACGGTGGTGTCAATCCGAACGCGCGCCCTGGCAGGCGGTGCCGCCGGTCGCGCCCCGGTGACCTGCGGCGGCGCGACCGGCCTCACCCGCGCGAGGGCGCGGCGGACGACCCGCCGGTGGCCCGGCCGGGTCGAACCGGGGCTCAGTCGAACGTGTCGTACAGCACGACGCCGTCGCGCACCGTCTGCAGGCACGTCGGGTCGGGTGCGTCGTCGGTGAGGTCGGGCAGCAGCGGCGTGCCGGAGCGGGCGTCGGTGCTCCAGGAGGACACCGAGGTCCCCGTGCCCTGCACGGCGAGGTGCTCGGCACGCCAGACAGCGAGGTGTGCGGGCGCACCGACGCGCAGCTGGCCCGCGCCCGTGTGGTCGAGCCCGGCGATGCGCCAGCCCCCGCGTGTGTGCGCCCGGAACGCGGCCCGCGCGGAGATGCGCTGGTCGGGGTCGGCGTGCGACATCGCGGCCCGGACCGCGGACCAGGGGTCCATCGCGGTCACGGGCGAGTCGGAGCCGAACGCGAGCGGCACCCCGGCCCCGGCAAGGTCCGCGAACGGTGAGAGCCCGGCCACGCGCGCAGGGCCCAGGCGTGAGGCGTACATGCCGTCGGGGCCACCCCAGGCGGCGTCGAACACCGGCTGGATGGACAGCGACACACCGAACAGCAGGAGCGTCGAGAGCGCGTTGGTGTCGACGAACAGGGCGTGCTCGACACGGTGCGCGGCACGACGGTGCGCCGCCGCCCCGTCCGCCTCGGCGGCGGCACGCAGACCCACGAGGAACTCGTCCATGGCCCGGTCCCCGATGACGTGGAACCCGCCCTGGGTGCCCGCCGCGGCGACGGCGGACAGGTGGGCCGCGATCTGCTCGGCGGTCAGGTACTGGTTGCCGCGCCCGTCGGGCCCGGCCTCCCCAGGGTTCCCGGACCAGTCGGAGTACGGGTGCCGCAGCGCCGCGGTGCGCGAGCCGAGCGACCCGTCGACGTTCAGGTCCCCCGCGATGCCGGCCAGGCCGGGCAGGTCGGCCAGGAGGGCGCGCGCGTCGTCGGGGGTGGCGCACAGCTCGCCCCGGTACGCGACCAGGTGCGGCAGCGCGCCCTGCGGGTCCCCCGTGAGGGCCATGAGCTCGCGCAGCCCGTCCCGGGTGTCGATCGAGGGGGCGCTGTTCTCGTGCACCGACACGATGCCGCGCCGCGCGGCCGCGTCCAACGCCGCACGGTAGACCGCGGTGCGACGCTCGGGGCTCATGGCACGGGCCGCGTCCCGGGCCGCGTGGTGCGCGTCCAACGTGACCCAGCCGCTCTCCGTCCAGCCCTCGCGCCCCGCCAGGCCTGCCCGCTGCGCGAGCGACGTCGAGACCACGGCGGAGTGCACGTCGACGCGCGCCGCGTACACGAGCGCCCCCCCGCACGCCGCGTCGAGCTCGTGCCGCGTCGGGGCGCGGTGCTCGGGCCACTCCTGCTCGTCCCACCCGAACGCGAGGACCACGTCGTCCGCCTCGGCGGCCGGGCGGGCCTCGACCGCGGCGTGCAGCGCGTCGAGCGCGTCGGCCAGGGACGTGATGCCGGCGCTCGCGGACAGGTCGACGCCTGCGAGGGCGAGCCCGGTCTCGAGGACGTGGACGTGGGAGTCGACGAACCCGGGGGCGACGAGGGCCCCGTCGAGGTCGATGACGCGGTCGGCGCGGGCGGCGAGACCGGCGGCGGTGTCGTTCGCGCCGATCCAGGTGATCACCTCGCCGTCGACGAGCATCGCCTCGGCGAAGGGGTCGGTCGAGGAGTGAATGACACCGTTGCGGTACAGGGTGGAGGCCACGAAACCACACGATATGCCACGCCGTGCCCGGCGCGCCCCTTTCGCGGGGTGCGCCGGGCACGGGTGACGCGAAGGTCACACGCTGGAGTAGGCCACGACCCCGCGGCGGACGGCCTCGATGGCCCGGACCGCGGTCTTGCGCATCGCCGGGGTGGGGGCGGCGGTCGCGAGCTGGTCGAGGACGTCGATGATCTGCTTGCACCAGCGTACGAAGTCCCCGGCGGCGAGCTCGGAGCCGCGCAGGACGGCGTCGAGGCTGCGGCCGCTGGCCCACCGGTGCACGGCGGCGACGATGCCGAGGTCGAGGGTGCCGGTCGCGTCGATGTGGTGGGTCTCCTCGAGGTCGTCGACCTCGGACCACACGACGACGGTCGCGTCGAGGGCGCGCGCGAGCCTGCCCTGGGGGCCGCCGGGCACGTAGGGCTCGCCCGCCTCGTCGCGCCGGGCCGAGAAGACGAGCGTCGAGACGACCGCGGCGAGCCCGGCGGGGTCGAGGTCGTCCCACACGCCGCGGCGCAGGCACTCGGCGAGCAGCAGGTCGTTCTCGGCGTACAGCCTGCGCAGCCACTGCCCGGCGTCGGTGGCCCTGACGTCGGGTGCCGGGGTGCGCCCTGGCCGGGGGCGCGCGGTGGCGGCCGGAGTGCCGTTCGTCGGTGCGTCCACGAGCTCGCCTCCACCGGCCGGGTGGGGGTCGACCTCCAGGTACCCGAGGCCGGTGAGGATGTCGCAGATGCGGTCGAAGACGCGCGCGATCGAGCCGGTGCGTCCTTCGACGCGCCGCACGAGGGCGTCGTGCTCCTTCTTGAGCTTGGCCCACCGCTCGGACCAGCGGGCGTGGTCCTCCCGTTCGGGGCAGTCGTGGCAGGGGTGGGCGCGCAGGGCCGCTCGCAGGCGGCTGAGCTCCTTGTCGTCGGCCGCGGCGGACCGCACGGTGGGCGCCTTGCCCCGCGACGGGGCGCCGGGGGTGTCGACGAACGCGCCGAGCGCGTTGCGCAGCGAGGAGGCCAGGTCGCGGCGGGCGGCCGGCACGCGCGGGTTGAACGTCCTGGGGATGCGGACCGTGCCGACCGTGCGGATCCCGGAGGGGGCGTCGGCGACCGTGAGCTTCTTGACGTGCTTGTCCTCGGTGAGGACGGTGGGGCGGGGGCCGTCGAAGCCGCCGTCCTTGCCGGGGTCGAGCACCACGACGTACCCGGCGCGCCGGCCCGTGGGCAGCTCGACGACGTCCCCGACGCGCAGGTTCTCGAAGTCCGCGACGATCTGGGCGCGGCGGGCCCGCTGCGCCGACTTCGACAGGTCGGCCTCGCGGGTCGCGATCGCGCGCCGGAGCCGGGCGTACTCGCCGAAGTCGCCGCGGTCGCACGTCATGGCCTGGGCGTAGCCCTCGAGGGCTTCGGCGTGCGCCTGTGCCTGCTTGGCGAGGCCCACGACGCCGCGGTCGGCCTGGAACTGCGCGAACGACGTCTCCAGGACGTCGCGGGCGCGCTCGCGCCCGACCTGCGCGACGAGGTTGACGGCCATGTTGTAGGTGGGGCGGAACGAGGACCTGAGCGGGTACAGGCGCTTGGACGCGAGGCCTGCGAGGGCGACGGGGTCGAGCCCGGGGTGGTCGACGACGACGGCGTGCCCCTCGACGTCGATGCCGCGGCGCCCGGCGCGGCCCGTGAGCTGGGTGTACTCCCCCGGGGTCATGTCGACGTGCGAGGTCCCGTCCCACTTGACGAGCTTCTCCAGGACGACGGAGCGGGCGGGCATGTTGATGCCGAGGGCGAGGGTCTCGGTCGCGAACACGACCTTGACCAGGCCCCGGCTGAACAGGTCCTCGACGATCTCCTTGAAGAGGGGCAGCATGCCCGCGTGGTGCGCGGCGACACCGCGCGCGAGGGACTCGCTCCACGTCCAGTACCCGAGGACGTCGAGGTCCTCGGCGGGCAGGGTCGCGCTGCGCGCCTCGACGGTCGCGCGGATCTCGGACTCCTGCGCGGGCGTGGTCAGGCGCAGCCCCGCGGCCAGGCACTGGGTCACGGCGGCCTCGCACCCGGCGCGGGAGAAGATGAAGAAGATCGCGGGCAGCAGCCCGTCGGCGTCCAGGGCGTCGACCACGGCGAAGCGGGGCGGGGTGCGGCGTCCGCCCCCGTCCCCCGACCCTCCCCGGAACCCGCCCGAGGGCTGGCGTCCGCCGCGCCCTCGGTAGCCGCGGTCCCCACCACGCCCCCGGCCGGGGTGCCCGCCGTCGCGGGCGGCGCTGCGGAACGCCGCGAGCAGGTCCGGGTTGATGGGCGGGTTGACGCCCGGGTCGGTCGGGTCGACGTGCCCCGCGTACAGGTCGATGAGGTCCGCCCCGGTGCCGGGGCGCACGACCTCCCCGGGGGTGCGGGGGCCGCGGTGGCGTGAACCGACGAGGACGTGCTGCCACAGCGGGACGGGTCGGCGCTCGGAGACGATGACGGCGGTGTCGCCGCGCACCATCTCGAGCCAGTCGCCGAACTCCTCGGCGTTGGAGACCGTCGCGGACAGGGACACGAGCTGGACGTCGTCGTCGAGGTGGATGATGACCTCTTCCCAGACGGGTCCGCGGAAGCGGTCGGCGAGGTAGTGGACCTCGTCCATGACGACGAACGCGAGGCCGTCGAGGGCGCGCGAGCCTGCGTAGAGCATGTTGCGCAGGACCTCGGTGGTCATGACGACGATCGGGGCGTCACCGTTGATGGACGTGTCGCCCGTGAGCAGGCCCACCTGGTCGGGTCCGTGGCGGCGCGCGAGGTCGGCGTACTTCTGGTTCGACAGGGCCTTGATGGGCGTCGTGTAGAACGCCTTGCGGCCACCGGCGAGCGCGAGGTGGACGGCGAACTCCCCCACGACGGTCTTGCCTGCCCCGGTGGGCGCGGCCACGAGGACGCCGCGCCCTTCTTCGAGGGCCTGGCAGGCGTGGACCTGGAAGTCGTCGAACGGGAAGCCGACGACCTCGCGGAACGCGGCGAGCTGGGTGCGGGAGGCGGCCTGGAGGGCGCGCGAGGTCGCGTACCGCTCCGCGGGGCTCGCCTGGCCGGCTGTGCCGTCGGCACCGGCTGTGCCGTCGTGTCCTGCGTTGCCGGCGGTGCGGGGTGCTGCGGTCATGCCACCACCCTACGGTCCGGGGGCCTCGGCCGGTGGGGCTTTCGTCGTCAGGTGGGTGGGGGCTCGGTGACGCGGGCGTCGAGGACGTGCAGGGCGCCGGGTGCGACCGTGACGCGCACGGGCAGGTGGGAGATGCGTTCCCCGTCGGCGAAGGCCGGGGGTGGGGGGCGGCCGGCGTCGGTCGTCTCGATGAGGACGGACGTGGCGCGGCGGACGTCGACCGCGGGGTGGTGCACGTGCTTGCCCTGGTACATGCCGGGGAAGATGCGTGCGGCTCCGAGGCGGGTCAGGGTCCCGGCGGTGACGAGGTCGAGGAGGCCGTCGTCGACCCGGGCGTCGGGGGCGATCTGGACGCCGCCGCCGAATCGGTGCCCGTTGGCCACGGCGACCACGGTCCCCGGTGAGGTCCACACGAACGGGTGCGTGACGTCGTCGGGCGTGTCGGCGGTGATGCGGTACCCGTAGGGGTGGAACCGGGCGAGCTCGCTCGCGACGGCGCGCACGTACTTGGCGCTGCCCCGCGGCCACGTCAACGCGTTGGCGTGGGCGTTGACGGCGGCGTCGAGGCCCGCGGACAGGACGCCGCAGAACCAGCGGGCGCGCCCGGGGCGCGGGGTGAGGTCGGCGTGGAGGGGTTCGGCGCGGGCGGCGTCGACGACGCGCACCCCGGTGCCGGTGCCGGTGCCCCGGACGGACAGGGCGTCGAGGAGGATCGCGACGGCGGTGGGGACGTCGTGCACGGGCAGGCCGAGGGCCGCGGCGAAGTCGTTGCCCGTGCCCGCGGCGACGATGCCGAGGGGGATGCCGGTCCCGGCGACCGCGTTGACGCCGAGGTGGACCATGCCGTCGCCGCCGACGACGACGAGGGCGTCGACCGGTGTGGGGGCGTCGCGGGCGATGGCGTCGCGGGCGTTCTCGAGGGCGAGGGGCGCGTTGGGGGCGCTCAGGTCCAGGACGTGGTGCCCGGCCTCGCGCAGGAGCGCGAGGGTGCGTGCGCCCTCGCCCCGCCCCCGCCCGCGGTCGGCCGTCGGGTTGACGACGACGGCGAGGAGGGCGGGGCGGGGCTGTGCCCGGTCAGGCACCGGAGAGCGCGGCGGCGTTGCGCTTGTCGGTGCTGCGGTCGCGCAGGATCGCGATCCCGACGGCGCCGAAGTACAGGACGCAGATGGGCAGCGCGACGAAGATCATCGTGAGCGCGTCGGGCGTGGGCGTCATGACGGCCGCGAAGACGAACGCGATGAGGACGGCCCAGCGCCACCCGGCGAGCAGGGCCGTGGACCGGACCAGGCCCGCGAAGTTCAGGGCGACCAGGACGACGGGCAGGACGAACGCGAGACCGAACGCCAGGACGAGGCGCATCACGAAGCTCAGGTAGCCCTGCGCGTCCGTGAGGTTCGTCGCGCCCTCGGGGACGAACGCCGCGAGGATGTCGACCGCGTGCGGCAGGACCCACCACGCGAGGAACGCCCCGCCGAGGAACAACGGCACGGACGCCCCGAGGAACCCCACGGCATAGCGGCGCTCCTTGCGGGTCAGGCCCGGGGTGATGAACGCCCACAGCTGGTACAGCCACCACGGGCACGACACGAGCACGCCGAGGAACAGGGAGACCTTGATCTTCATGTCGAGCGCGGTCGCGAGCCCCGAGTAGTTCAGGTTGATGACCTTGTTCTGCGCCGCCGCTGCCGCCTCGAGGGGCGCCTGGAGCGCGGCCAGCAGCGGTTCGTAGAGGAACCAGCCGCCGATCGCGCCCACGACGAGCCCGCACGAGACCAGGAAGAGCCGCTTGCGGACCTCGAGCAGGTGCTCGCGCAGCGGCATGCGCCCTTCGGAGGACCTGGCCGTCTTCGTCGAACCGGCCACGGATCAGGCCTTGGGGGCGTCGTCATCCTTGACGGCAGGCTCCGCGGGCTTGTCGTCGTCGCGCAGGTCCTTGACCTCGCTCTTGAAGATCTTGAGCGACTGACCCACGCTGCGGGCCAGGTCGGGAAGTCGCTTCGCCCCGAACAGGAGCAGGACGACGACGACAAGAACGATGATGTGCCAGGGCTTCAGCATGCCCATGAGATGGCTCCCTTGGAGTCGGACGCAAGTCTTGTTGTGGCAGATCCTACGCGTTGAATCGACGCCACCGGTCCCACGTCACCTGGTTGCGGGTCCTGCGCTGCGCCCGGCGCTCGGCCCGTTGCGCGCGCAGCTCCTCGACCCGCTCGTGCAGGAGGACCGGGTCGTCGAACAGGGTGGGCGCCGTGCTGGCCTGCGACGCCGCCAGCGCCGCGGTGACCTCGTCCGTGCGCTGCGCGAACCGGTCCATCACGAGCGCCGACTCCGACATCTGCGAGAGCAGCGCCCGAGCCTTGCGCCACAGGTCGCGCCCCAGGAAGAAGGCGCCCACGAGCGTGCCGACGACCAGGACCGACCAGACGATGAACCACATGACGACCAGCCTAGTTCGCCGGGCCGTCGACGGTCTCCGCCGGGCCCGCCGCACCGGACCGGGGGTCCGTGTCGACGCCGGCGCCGTCCCCCGCCCTGTACGCGGCCAGGGCGGCGCTCGCGGCCTGCGCGACGTCGTCGGCGACCTCCTGGGGTGCGACGGCCAGGACGTGGCGGGCGTGCTCGAGGAGCAGGCGGCGCAACCACACGGGGTTCGTGACGCGCAGGGAGACCTTGAACGCGCCGTCGGGCAGGTTGCGGACCCTCTCGACGGGGACCTGCTCCGCGACCCAGCGGGCGGGGCTCGCGAACGTGATCGTCGCGAGCGGTGCGTCGCCCGTGGGAGTGAAGTCGACCTCGGTCGGCAGGTCGTGGTCGCCCGTGGGGACGTCGAGCTCGGTCGCGGCCAGGAGCCGGTCGAGGCGGAACGTGCGCTGCCCCTGCGCGCGGTGGCACCACGCGAGGAGGTAGGAGTACGCGTCCTGGGTGTGCAGCGCGACGGGGTCGATCTCGCGCTCGGACACGACGTCGGAGCTCGTCACGTACCGCACGCGCAACCGGTGCCGGTTCGCCAGCGCCGAGGACACCGCGGCGACGACCTCGGGGGCACCGTCGGGCGACAGGCGCACGTCCAGCGCCGCGGCGGCCTCGCCCGTCGCGCCCGTGAGCTTGTCCAGGACGGACGCGACGACGTCGGCCCTCGACCGGTCCGAACGCACCGCCGGGGTCTCCCCCATGGCGCGCAGGGCCGCGATGAGCGCGACCGCCTCGCGCGTGCCCAGGCGCAGGGGACGCGTCATGCCGCGCGCCTCCGTGAGCCGCACCACGCCCCGCTCGAGGGAGTCCGCGTCGAAGTCGATCAGGTCGTCGGGCCAGTACCCCGGGGTGCCGGACACCCACAGGGCGTCGACGTCCTCCACGATCTGCCGGGTGCTCACCCCGAACCGGGTCGCGAGCTCCTCCACGGGCACCCCGCCCGCCCCGTCCAGGTAGCTGACGATGCCCAGCAGGCGCACCAGCCGGTCGTCCGCGCGCTCAGCCACGCTGCTCCTCCGTGCTCGTCGTCCCGTTCCCCTGGTCCTGGGTCCTCGTGCCGGGTGCCCGTCCCAGGCGTGCCGCGGCCACCAGCCGGCGCACCACCGCGTCCCGCAAACCCGCCGGGCTCAGGACCACGACCGCGTCCCCGTACCCCGCGATCTCGTCCGCGAACGCGTGCTGGTTCGTGAACGACACGTGCACCACCTCACGCCCGTCCGCACGAGGCCCCGCGCCCGGCCCGTCGCCGTCGCTGCGACCGCGCGCCCGCAACGCCTCGGCCCGCTCCGGGCCGATCGCCAGCGCCGCCAGCTGCTCCTGCCCGGCCCGCGCCCCCAGGAGCGCGTCCACGTCCACCCCGTCCGGGATGACGAACGCCCCGCCGCGCCCCAGCAGACGCACCCGCCCCTCGATACGGCTCAACCGGTACGCCCGCGGCGCCCGGCGCTCGCGGTCGAACCCGAGGAGGTACCAGCCGCCGCGACGCGCCGCGATGCGCCACGGCTCGACCGTGCGGTCCCGCACCTCGCCCGTGGACGCCGCCCGGTACGTGAACGACACCGGGCGCAACGCCTCGATCGCGTCCAGCAGGGGCCCGTACGCGTCGCCCACCGCCCGCACCCGCGGGGCCAGGCCCGCGACCGCGTCGTTCGCGACCTCGCCCGCCCCCGCAGCCCGCAGCTTCGTCAGGGCCCGCGAGATGTCCGTGCGCAACGTCTTGTCCTGCCAGAACTGCGCCGCCAAGGACAGCACCCCGAACTCCGCCGGGGTCAGGTCCACCGCCGGCAACGCGTACGCGTCCTGGTCGATCCGGTACCCGACGTCGTCGCTGTGACCCCCGGCATCGACCGTCACGATCGGGATCCCGAGGTCGCGCAACGAGTCCTTGTCACGCTCGAACATCCGCTCGAACGCCTCAGGAGACGGCGCGTCGGCATACCCCGCGACACTCGTACGGATCTGCTGCTTCGTCATCGACACGCTCGTGTTCACGAGGGCGATCACGAGGTTCAAGAGCCTCGTGGCAGGGTTGACTGGTTGACTCGTCTGATCAGGCATCGGCACCCACGCTAACGAACGCTATCCTCACCCGTGTGATGACGTGGCGTAGTGCAAGGGTGATCTCCCGCGGCCGAGCCTGGCAAGGCGCGCAAGAAGTGACCGTCGAGCTCGACGAACCCCTGCCCGCCAGCACCGCCCCCGGCGCCGAGGAACGCCCCCGCGCCGTGCGCGCCCTCGCCTACCCGCAGCTCGTCGGAGAACCCCAGGTCGGAGACCAGGCGCTCCTCAACGTCTCCGCGCTCGCCCGCGGCCTCGGCACCGGCGGATACGCCCTCGTCGTCGCCCTGCCCGGCGCACTGCCCCCCGACCCCGCCCCCGGGCCAGGACACCTCGTCAAAGCCCGCTACACGCCCCTGCAGGCCCTCGTCCTGGGCGTCGACGAGCAGGAGTCCCCCCACCACGACACCCTGCGCGACGCCGACGACCTCCACGGCATGCCCGTCGTCGTCGCCGACCTCCACTCCGCCCTGCCCGCGATCGCCGCCGGCGCACGCCTCGCCGCCGCCCAGGACGGACGCCCCGCCCCCCGTATCGCCTACGTCATGACCGACGGCGGCGCACTGCCCGCCGCGTTCTCCCGCACCATCGCCGCACTGCGCGACGCCGACTGGCTCCACACCTGCCTCACCGTCGGCCAGGCCTACGGCGGAGACCACGAAGCCGTCACCGTCCACACCGGCCTCCTCGCCGCCCGCCACGTCACCGGCGCCGACCTCGCCATCGTCACCCAAGGCCCCGGCAACCTCGGCACCGGCACCCGCTGGGGCTTCTCCGGCGTCGCCGCCGGAGAAGCCCTCAACGCCGCCGCCACCCTCGGCGGCCGCCCCGTCGCCTCCCTGCGCGTCTCCGGCGCAGACCCCCGCGACCGCCACCTCGGCATCTCCCACCACTCCCTCACCGCCTACGGCCGGGTGGCGCTCGCGGCCAGCGACGTCGTCGTCCCCCGCCCCAGCGCCGACGTCGAAGCCCTCCCCGGGTGGGGAGCCGCCCTCACCGCACGCATCACCGAGCAGGCCGCGCGCCTCGCCGCACCCCACGGGCGCCACCACCTCGTCCACGCCGACGCCGACACCCCGCTCCTCGCAGCCCTGCGCACCACACCCGTCAGCCTGTCCACCATGGGCCGCGGGCTCGACGACGACCCCGCCGCCTTCCTGACCGCCGCCGCCGCCGGCCTGTACGCCGAGAGGAACCGACCAGCATGAGCAACCGGACGCGACTGGGGGGTGTCGTCGTCCTGACCGCCCTCGTCCTCGTCGGCGCCGCCGCCGGAAACCGCTGGAGCTTCCGGCTCGAGCCCGTCACCACCACACCCAGCACCGTCGTCACCCCGCCACCCCTGCAACGCACCGAAGAGACTGCGCTCCTCCTCGAAGGGCTCGACGAACGCGCCTCCGGCCTCAGCATCGGCGAGTACATGACCTACCTGGCCATCCTGACCGCCGTCGTCCTCACCGTCATCGCGATCGTGCGCCTACGCCGCCGCACCCGCGACCCCGCCCCCGAGGCACCCACCCCCCACGACCACGTCACGACCGGCGCCAGCATCGCCACGCCCACCCTCACGGTCCGGCTCCCCGCGCTACGCCGCGGCGTCCAGCACGCCCGCCACCTCCTCGACACCGCAGCCACCCCCCGCGACGCCGTCACCGCCGCCTGGATCGCGCTCGAGGACGCCGCCGCCGACACCGGCCACCGCCGCCACCCCGCACAGACCCCCACCGAGTTCACCACGACCGTCCTCGACGCCACCCCCGCCGACCCCGACGCCGTCACGACCCTCCTCAGGCTCTACCAGCGGGCACGCTTCACCACCCACCCCCTCACCCCCCAGGACGTCGCCGCAGCCCGCCACTGCCTCGAACGCCTCGCCATCGCGTTCACACCGCCCGACGCACCGGCTGACACACCGCCCGACGCAGACGACGGCGACACACTCCACCACCAGGCCACCACCAGCGCACAAGCCCCCCGAGGAGACACACGATGAAGCCCCGGGTCACCACCGACAAGAAGATCCTCACCCCAGCAACCCTCCTCCTCGCCACCGGCATCACCCTCGCCTACCTCGGCCTCGACCTCCCCCACACCATCGCCCTCACCGTCACACTCCTCATCGCCCTCGTCCTCTCCCGACGCATCGACACCGGACACGACCCCCAGCACCACGCACTGCCCGACACCAACCGCGACGGCGCACGCCGCGACCTCTCCGACCTCACCTGGGCCATGCACGGAAGCCACGGACGCGTCAGCGAACGCGCACACCAACGCGTGCGGGCGCTCGCGGCCACGGCTCTCGCCGACGAGGGCATCGACCTCCACAGCGCCGACCCCGCCCAGGTCCGGGCGGCCGCGGCCAGGCTCGGCACGAAGGTCCACCAGCAGATGACCTCCGACCCGCGCCCGCCGACCATGAAGGTCCTGCGTTCGTGGGTGAGCGCGATCGAGCACCTCGCCGACGGCCCGCCCGTCGGCGAGCGCAGCCGCAGCAACGGCCAGCATCAGGGCCGCGACGACGCCTGACCAGCACGACCGTCGGCACCGATGCCGGCAGCCCAGCACCCGTAGACACCCGCACCGAGAGGCGAACCCCGATGACGGACTCCCCTGCCCCCGCGCTCAGCATCCCCGAGGTGGCCGCGCACGGCCGCCGCATCCTCGACGAGGTCGGTACAGCCGTCGTCGGCATGCGGGACTCGCTCGAGCTCGCGCTCGCCACGATCCTCGCGGGCGGGCACGTCCTGTTCGAGGACGTGCCCGGGCTCGGCAAGACCCTCGCTGCGCGCAGCCTCGCGACCGCCCTGGGGCTCGACTTCGCGAGGCTCCAGTGCACCCCGGACCTCCTGCCCGCGGACATCACCGGGTCCTCGGTGTACGACCCGGCGACCACCGACTTCGTGTTCCGCCCCGGTCCGGTCTTCACGGGCATCTTCCTGGCGGACGAGATCAACCGCACGGCGCCCAAGACGCAGTCGGCGCTGCTGGAGGCCATGGCCGAGCGACAGGTGTCGATCGAGGGCAGCACGTACCCGCTCCAGCGGCCGTTCCACGTCCTCGCCACGTCGAACCCCGTCGAGTACGAGGGCACGTACCCGCTGCCCGAGGCCCAGCTCGACCGGTTCATGGTGCGCCTCGGCGTCGGGTACCCGGGCCGTGACGAGGAGCGCGAGGTCCTGCGTCGTCGGCTCGACCGTCGCCAGGAGCAGGCCGAGGTGCGTCAGGTCGTCGACGCACGGACCGTCCTCGCGATGCAGGCGGGGGTCGAGGCGACCGACGTCGACCCCGACGTCCTCACGTACTGCGTGGACCTCGTCGCCGCCACGCGTGCCGACTCCCAGCTCGAGGTGGGCGCGTCACCCCGTGGGTCGCAGAACCTGGTGCTGCTCGCCCGCGCGGTGGCCGCCCTCGACGGACGGGACTACGTGCTGCCCGAGGACGTCAAGCGGGTCGCGGTTCCGGTGCTCGCGCACCGGCTCACCCTGACCCCGACCGCCTGGGCATCGAACGCCCAGCCGCAGACCATCGTCCGCGCCATCCTCGACCGCGTCCCCGGCCCTGCTGCGGTCGCCACCGCGACGCGATGACCTCGCTCGCCACGGCAGGGCGCCTGACGAGCTGGCAGCAGACGACGAGCCTCGCTGCGGGCGTCGTGCTCGGCCTGGCGCTCCTCGCCACGGGTCTCCTCGCAGGTCGCGCGGACGTCGCCGTCCTGGGTGCTCCCGCGCTGCTCGGCGTGGTGTGGGGGTGGAGCGCCAGGCCACGGGATGAGGCTGTGGTCGCGACGTTCGAGCCGGCGATCGACGTCGACGCGCGCCCTGGGGAGCTCAGGTCACGGCTCCGCCTCGACGTGCCCGACGGCGCCGCACCGGTCCGTCTGCGCGTCACCAGCCCCGGGAACGAGGACGCGGACGTCACGGTGCTGGTCGACCGGACCCGGACTCTCGACCTCACGACGCACTCGGCGAGGACAGGACCGCACCGGATGTTCCGGGTCGACCACGTCGCATCGGGGCCCGAGGGCGTCGTCGAGTCGGTCCCCGACGCGGTCCAGTCCCCGGGAACGCTGGTCCTGCCGACCGCCCAACCCCTCGGTCTCCTCCCCCTGCCGCGCCAGCTCGCCGGGCTCACAGGACCGCACACGACCCGGCGCCTCGGCGACGGCACCGAGCTCCGGGACGTCCACCCGTTCGCCCCCGGGGACCGTCTGCGTCGCATCGACTGGCGGGCGACCGCACGCCGGTCCCCAGGCCTCGAGACCCTGTACGTCCGGCGCACCCAGGCGACGGCCGAGGCGACGATCGTCCTCGTCCTCGACTCGCGGGACGAGGTGGGTCCGGACGTCACGACGTGGCGAGGCCGCGGTCCGCTGCCCATGGACCGGGCGACGTCCCTCGACATCGCCCGGCACGCTGCGGCGTCGGTCGCCCAGACCGCGCTCGACGGAGGGGACCGCGTGGGGTTCGAGGACCTCGGGTGGATCCGTCGCCCGCTCCCGCCCGCCGCGGGCAAGCGCCAGCTCCAGCGGATCGTCCACGCCCTCGCCCTCGCCCACCCGATCGGCGAGCCGCGTCGCCGCACGCGCCCGCCGCAGATCCCGGCAGCGGCCCTGGTGTACATGTTCTCGACGTTCCTCGACGACGAGAGCGCGATGATCGCCCAGGCCTGGCGAGCGACAGGGCACACAGTGGTCGCGGTCGACATCCTGCCGACCGTGGACGTCCCGCAGGGCGAACCGGGCGTCGTGCTCGCGTGGCGCATCACTCGACTCGAGCGCGAGCAACGTCTCGAGGCGATCCGACGCGAAGGCGTCCTGGTGGTCCCCTGGACGTCCTCGATGACCGACCGGGGCGGGGCCCGCGCCGCGCTCGAGCTCGCGGCCCGCCGCCAACGCCACAGCCAGCGAGGGACGACCCGATGAGCGCGCACCCCACCGCCCCGCCCGAGAAGCCTGCGGGACCGCCGGCGACCGAGGTGAGCACCGGCCCGACCGTCTCGGGCGACACCCTGCGAGCGGTCATGATCGGGGCGACGTTCCTGTTCGTCGTCCTCGCCGTGCACCAGCTCGTCCCGTCGCTGCTGGGGAGCGCAGCCGTCGCTCTGGCCCTCGCCGCCGTCGTCGGGGCACGCCCGCACACCCCGGTGCCGCACACGGTGCTGTTCGTCGGTGCCCTCGCGATGCTCGGAGCCGACACGTCGTTCGACCCGGTCGTCTTCCTGCTCCTCCCGCTCGCCCACCTCGTCCTCCGTGCCTCCTGGTGGGTGGCGCGCACGCCTCGGAAGGGCCGCGTCGAACGCGCGGTGCTCGTCCCGGAGCTGCGCCGAGCAGCCGTGATTCAGGTCGCGTGCCAAGGTCTGGCGCTCGTGGGCTTCGCGGCCTCGGCCCTGGATCGGAACGGGTTCTTCGTCGTGGTGGCCGCTGTCGCGCTGATCGGGCTCGTCGTCCTCGTCGTGCCGCGTACCTGGTGGCGCTGACACGACCTCGTGACACGACGTCGAAGCCCCCTGCTCCACCGGTGGAGCAGGGGGCTTCGACGTCCGGCGGCCCTCTGGGCGCCCCTGCCCGTCCGGGCTGTTCGGTGAGGTGCTTCGAGAGGTGATGTGCGTTCGTTCTACGCTTGGCACACTATTTTTACCTCAGGGAGAATCGCCGCGCGACCTCCGGACGATTGACCTACCGTGACCGGATGACCGACACCCCTACCCGCCCCGTCCTGCAGCTGCGCCTCGTCGTCGAAGCAGAGGACTACGACCAGGCGCTCACCTTCTACCGCGACGCCCTGGGTCTCCCCCAGCTCGAGGCGTACACCGGTGACGGCGACGCAAGGGTCGCGATCCTGGACGCGGGCCGCGCCACGCTCGAGATCGCCAACCCCGCGCAGAAGCACATGATCGACGACGTCGAGGTCGGCAGGCAGGTCGCCCCGCGGCTGCGTGTCGCGTTCGAGGTGACCGACACGGCAGGCGTCACGACCGACCTGGTCGACGCCGGCGCCTCCCTCGTGGCGCCGCCTGTCCGCACCCCGTGGGACTCGCTCAACGCGCGTCTCGACGCCCCGGCCGGCCTCCAGATCACGGTGTTCCAGGAGCTCGACGGGGCAGCCACCGCCTCCCCCGCGGACGGTCCACGCGAGGGGTGACCTCCGCCGTCGGGCCTGCCCTCCGGGCTGCTCCCGCTACCCCTGCGCGGCCGGCTCGGCGGGTCCGTCAGCGGCCTCCACGTGCCACGCCCGACGGACCTGCTCGAAGCGCGTGGGCAGCGGCTGCCGCACCCCGCCGTACCGCGCGTTGGTGCGCTGCACGAAGCGCCGCCAGGACAGCACCAGCCCCTGCTTGGTGATGGGCAGCCCGCTCGCGACGGTGATGCCGTTGTCGTGCGTGTGGTGGACGGTCAGGAGCAGGGCGCGGGGCACGGAGCCCTCGAGCTCGGCGCAGAGGTCCTCACGCACGTCCATCCAGCGCCGCAGGACCATGACCACGCCCGGTTCGAGGCGGTGCTCGCGCACGGTGCGGTGCTTGCCGTGCTGCACCACGATCCTCCCCTCCCCTGACTGGGCGCCCGCGGGCCCCAGATCGAGCGAGTCGACCGTGCAGCGCAGCAGGTCCGAGTACCTCGCCCCCGTCGCCCGGGTCAGGCCGACGATGACGGCCAGACGCACCATCTCCGGTTTGGTCGAGGCGTACATGGCGCCGACCGACAGCTCCCGCCAGACCCGCTCGGCCTCGTCCCTCGTCACGGGCGGACGCGGGTACCGAGCCGTGGGCGCAGCATCGCCGGGGTCCCCCCCGGTCGTCGGGGCTGTCTGCGGTGAGTCGGCGGCGTCGGCGGTCATGGCGTGAGCCTATCCGCTTGGCACACTATTTCCAACGATCCGGCCTTTCGGCCTGTCGTGAGCGCACTCAGCGCTCGCGCAGCCTCCTCGTGAGGTCGTCGATCTCACCCAGCACCTCCGTCGCTGCCCACACGCCGTGGCGCTGGGACGTCGAGAGCTGTGACAGGACGCCCGCCTCCGTGAGCCGATGGAGGGCGTCGTACGCCGCGACCGACGACGTGCCCGCGACCTGACGGGCGAGGTCCCCATCGAGCACCGGATGGTCGAGCAGCGAGCCCAGGATCGCCGCGGCCGCGGAGCCCGCGCGTGGGCGCACCTCGGCGTGCCACTGGGCAGGCAGTGCCGACAGGTTGCTCGCCGAGACGCGCGCCTCTCGCGCAGCGGCCGACGCGCTCACCGCGAGGTAGCGCACGAACTGCGCCGCCCGCCCCTCGCGGTAGGCGTTGACGCGAGCGAAGTACTCCCCCGTGTCGGCCAGCATGGCCGAGGCGACCGGCACGACGAGGGTCGGGGTGAGCCCGCGCCGACGCCACACCGCTCCGATCAGGGCGCGCCCGATGCGTCCGTTCCCGTCGGTGAACGGGTGGATCGACTCGAACTGCGCGTGCGCGATCGCGGCCTGCGCGACCGCGGGCAGATCGTCACGCCGCAAGAAGCCGATCAGGTCGGCCATGTAGCCTGGCACGAGCTCGGGCGGGGGCGGCACGTGCACGGCGCCGCGCGGCGAGTAGTCCGACCCGCCGATCCAGTTCTGCACGGTCCGCAGCGAGCCCGCCGTCGGGCCGTCGAGGGGGTCGTCCTTCAGGAGCGTGCGATGAGCCGCGAGCACGTCGTCGAGCTCGATGGCGCCTGCCTGCCCGGCGGCATCGACCAGCCGCGCCACCGCGCGGGCCGCCGCGACGGTGACCTGCGCGTCCTTGCCCGATCGCATGCCGATCGTCGCCTTGGCCAGGTCGGCGAGGCTCGCGTCATGGCGCTCGATGCGCGAGGACGCCACGGCCTCGGTGCGCAGCAGGAACGTCGCGAACGACGAGAGCACCGGGCCGTGGACGGCGTCGAGGCGCGTGATGTCGACCGCCGCCCGCTCGATGTCAGCAGCCTCCCCCGCCGACGGGACGTAGGCGACGTCCGCGATGAAGGGCGGCAGCGACACCGTGACCTCACGGAGCAGCCGGTCCTCGCGGGCCCGCGCGTCGCCGAGGACCAGGGTCTCGCGTCCGCGCCGTGCCGCGGCCAGTCCATGGCGTCGTCGGCCACGCCTGCGACCCCTCCGTCTGCCTCGTTCGCCATGCTCAACCTTTCCTTGTCGGCCCGCAAGTAAAGGTTATGCCCATCAACCTTTACTTGGACAGCGGGAAGTTCAGGTTGACTAGGCTGGTCACGATGACCTCCCCGGCCCCCTCCCCCGCGAGCAGCCCGCTCCCGTCGACCATCGCCGGGCCCGTTGAGCACGAGCTCGTGCTCAAGAAGTCCCGCTTCCTCACGCTCCTGCACCCGGTCGCCACGGTCGCCGACGCCGACGCCGTCATCGCGCACGTCCGCAAGGAGCACTGGGACGCCCGGCACCACTGCACCGCCCTCGTCGTGGGCGCGCACGCCGACCAGCAACGCTCGAACGACGACGGCGAACCGTCCGGCACGGCCGGCATCCCCATGCTCGAGGTCCTGCGGCACCGCCACGTGACCGACGTCGTCGCGGTCGTCACGCGCTACTTCGGCGGCGTCCTGCTCGGCGCGGGCGGGCTCGTCCGCGCCTACTCGAACGCGGTCAGCGAGACACTCGACCTGGCCCCGATGGTGCGCCGCGAGGTCATGGCCGAGGTCACGGTCGACGTCCCGCACGCCGAGGCGGGCCGGATCGGCAACATGCTCCACGAGTGGTGCGCGTCCCACGGCGCCGTGCTCGACGGCGCCGACTACGGGTCGGCAGCGAGCTTCCGGATCCTCGTCCCGCCGGCGCGCCTCGCTGCCCTCGACGCCGATCTCGCCTCGTCGTCGCGCGGGGCCCTCTCCCCCGAGGTCGGCGACAGCCGGATCGTCGACGTCCCCGCCTGAGCCTCGATCCACCGGTTCGCCCCCGCGTCCGCGGCGGACGGCGCCACAGCCGACGACCTCCCCCGGGCAGCGACCACGATGCACCGTGGGGAACGTGAGCCCCACGGTGACCGGCCGCGCCTGACCTCGCGGCGCGCCGACCCCACCCGCGACTCTCCCGGGTGGGTGAGCGTCACGCCCCGTCTCACACCGCGCCGAGGACACCCCCGGGCCCCACGTGCGCCCCGTCCGGGACGGACGACGGCTCACCCGCGTCCTCCAGGACCGCGTCTCCCTCGGCGACGACACCGCGGCCGAACGTCCAGTCCCCGCGCACCGTGAGCCCCCGAGCCGCGCGCAACGACGGCGCCCCCTGACCGAACCGCGCGTCGAAGTCCCCGACGAGCTTGTAGTACGCGCCGTCGAGGTCGATCAGCGGCGCCTCGACCTGGGCCGTGAGCGTGAAGTCGTCGCCGAGCTCGTACACGTCCGAGCGCAGCAGCAGCAGGTCGCTCGTCGCCTTGACGGGCAGGAAGCGGTTGCGGTCGACCTCGATGACGGTCGAGCCCTCGAAGACCTCGATCGCGGCGCCCATCGCCGACTCGATCTGGATCACGGGCGTCGAGGACGGGTCGGTGGGGTCGACCGTCTTGGGGTTGCGGATCAGGGGGAGCTCGAGCACTCCCCCGGTGCGGTCGAGCTCGGCGGCCAGAGCGCGCAGGTCGAGCCACAGGTTGTTCGTGTTGAAGTACCGGTGACGCTCGATGTCCCCGGCCGCGGCGAGGTCCTCCTCGGGCGTCTGCGCGGTCTCACGGAGCACCAGGCGCCCGTCCGAGCGCCGGACCACGAGGTGGCCGCCCTTGCGGTCCGCGGGCGTCCTGCGGGCCACCTCGGCCGCGAACGGCGCACCCGACGCCGCGAACCAGCCGGCCATGGCCGCGTCCGGGGCCGCCCCGAGGTTGTCCGAGTTGGAGACGCTCGCGTACAGGTAGCCCGCGTCCAGGAGCTGCTGGAGAGCCCCCGACGTCACCAGGGCCGTGTACAGGTCGCCGTGGCCCGGCGGGCACCACTCCAGGTCCGGGTCCGCGGGCCACTCGACGGGCTCGAGGTCGTCCGCACGCAGCTTCGGCTCGCGGTTCTGCAGGAAGTCGAGCGGCAGGCCGTCGACCGCGAGGTCCGGGTAGGCCGCGAGCGCCGCGAGCGTGTCGTCGCGTGTCCGGAAGCTGTTCATGAAGAGCAGCGGGAGGCGTGCGCCGGTGGTGGTGCGGGCGGCGCGGACCTGTCCGGCGATGATGTCGAGGAAGGTGAGGGGTCCGTCGGTGGTGTCGCGGACGGTGAGGAGGGACTTGGCGCGGTCCATGCCCATGGAGGTGCCGAGGCCGCCGTTGAGCTTGATGAGTGCTGTGCGGGAGAGGGCGTCGGTGGCGTCGTCGGTGGTGATGGCGAGGTCGTGGCGGTGGGTGACGTCGGTGAGGGGGGCGACGTCGGCCTCGGGGACGGTGCCGGTGGCGCCGCCGTCGAGGAGCTCGTAGAAGCGGCTGAAGACGTCGATCGCGGTGGGGTGGACGCCGGCGTCGGCCATCTTGCGCTGGGAGTGGGTGAGGCCCTGGCTGCTCATGGTGTCGATGCTAGGGGTGGTGGGGGTGGTCGTGCCGGGTGGTACGTGGGGTGTTGGTCACGGAGGTGGTCATTCGAAGCGGGAGGGGTCTCCTGCGCCGGTGCGGACGACCTCGGCGACGCCGGAGGAGAAGTCGACGACGGTGGTGGGTTCGGTGCCGCAGTTGCCGGAGTCGACGACGGCGTCGACCTGGTGGTCGAGGGCTTCCTTGATCTCCCAGCCCTGGGTCATGGGTTCGTCCTCCCCCGGCAGGAGGAGCGTGCTGGACAGGAGGGGTTCGCCGAGGGCGCGCAGGATGGCTTGGGTGACGGTGTGGTCGGGGATGCGGACGCCGACGGTCTTCTTCTTGGGGTGGGCGAGGCGTCGGGGCACCTCTGCGGTGGCGGGCAGGATGAAGGTGTAGCTGCCGGGGGTGGAGGCCTTGATGGCGCGGAAGGCGGCGTTGTCGATCTTGACGAGCTGGCCGAGCTGGGCGAAGTCGGCGCAGACGAGCGTGAAGTGGTGCTTGTCGCCGAGGTGGCGGATGTCGCGGATGCGTTGGGTGGCGCTGTGGGAGTCGATGCGGGCGCCGAGCGCGTAGCAGGAGTCGGTGGGGTAGGCGATGAGGGCGTCGTCGCGCAGGAGCGTGACGATCTGGTCGATCGCGCGGGGCTGGGGGTCGACGGGGTGGATGTCGAAGTACGTGGCCATGGCGTGAGCCTAGGCCTGCCGGGGTGGGGCTGCCGCCGGGGGGTGGGCGTCCGTGCTCGACGGCGAGCGTGGCGGGGTGCGTGGGGGGACAATCGGTGCGATGCGACTCGTGACGTTCAACATCCTGCACGGCCGGTCCACGGTGGACGATCTGGTGGACGTGGACCGTTTTGCTCGTGCTGTGGCTGACCTGGGTGCGGATGTGCTGGCGTTGCAGGAGGTGGATCGCAACCAGCGCCGGTCGGGGCGGGCGGACCTGGCGCGGGTCGCGGCCGAGGCGATGGGGGCGGTGGATCACCGGTTCGCTGCGACGGTGGAGCGACGGTCGGGGGGCGGGCGGTCGCAGTACGGGGTGGCCCTGCTGTCGAGGTTTCCTGTGCTCGAGTGGCGGGTGCTGCCGTTGCCGCGTCGCCCGTGGTGGCGTCCGCTGCCTCGGGCGTCGGACCAGCGGGCGCGTCGGTGGCGGCTCGACGAGCCGCGCACGGCTGTGGTGGCGGTGGTGCGGACGCCGCAGGGTCCGTTGACGGTGGCGGCGACCCATCTGAGCTTTCTCGACGGTTGGGGTGAGCACCAGCTGGACCGGCTGGTGAGGGGGCTGGCGGGGGCGCCGCGGCCGCTGGTCCTGCTGGGTGACCTGAACCTGCGCTCGGAGGTCCCTGCGACCATCTCGGGGTGGACCCCGCTGGCCGTGGCGCGGTCGTACCCGGTCTCGCACCCGACGCTGCAGATCGATCATGTCCTGGCCGACGGTGGGGTGCGCCCGTTGGCGCCGGGTCGGGCGGTCGACACGGGGTTGTCGGACCACCGGGCGGTGGTCGTGGACGTCGAGCTCGACGGCGCGGACCGCTCCTGACATCTCCCCTCCCCCACGACGTCGAACAGGTGTTCGACGTCGGGTCTCGCCAGAGGCCCTGCCGCTCGAACACCAGTTCGAGCGGTCTTGACGCCTCGGTCGGAGAACGTCGAACACCTGTTCGATTTCTTGCCCGCCCGTGGACCAGGGGCACTTCTCCCCCGCGCCGACCTCGCGTCAGGGCGTGCCGCCGTGCGTCACCCGGACCACGGGAAGGCGCAGCGCGGCGGGGGCGTCCGCCGGGACGACCGGGGAGCGGGGCGCGACCGGGGCCACCCGCCGGTACGTGCTCCCGAGCGGCGGCCTGGGGTCCTCCTCGTCGCGGTTCGGCCACAGGGCGACCGCGCGCTCGGCCTGTGCCGTGATCGTCAGCGACGGGTTGACGCCCAGGTTCGCGCTCACGGCCGCACCGTCCAGGACGTGCAGCCCCGGGTGCCCGAACACCCGCTGGTAGGCGTCGACGACCCCCGTCTCCGGTGAGGCGCCGATCGCGCACCCGCCCAGGAAGTGGGCCGTGAGCGGCATGCCGAAGGGCTCCCCGATGCTCCCGCCCGGCGCACCGCCCATGACCCGGGCCAGCCGCCGGGCCGCCTCGTGCGCGGCGGGGATCCACCCGGGGTTCGGGGCGCCGTGCCCCTGACGCGTGGTCATGCGACGACGGCCCGTCCAGGAGCGGCGCGTGTAGGTCGTCAGCGAGTTGTCGTGGCTCTGCATGACCAGGGCGATCACCGTGCGCTCGGACCAGCCCCGCAGGTCGAGCATGGAGGGCAGCCGACGCCGCTGGGCCCACAGCTCCCGCAACCACCCGGCGGGCGAGGGCGAGGGACCGGGGTGAGCGGCGCCGTCGGGCCCCTTCCCGCCCCCGCGCAGGCCGCGAGCGCCGCGGGGCGTGACGAGGACGGTCTGCAGGAGCGCCATGGCGTTGGACCCGTGGCCGTAGCGCACGGGTTCGACGTGCGTGTGGGCGTCGGGGTGGAAGGAGGAGGTGATGGCGACGCCGCGCGTGTAGTCGGGCACGGGGGCGCCCGCGGGGCGTGGCCGGTCGGCGGTCGCGCCCAGGAGCGCCTCGGAGTTGGTGCGGGTGAGCATGCCGAGCCGTGGTGAGAGGTCGGGCAGGGTGCCGGCGTCGCGCTGGGCGTGCAGGAGCTGCTGCGTACCGTGGGCGCCCGCGGCGAGGACGACGTGCTGGGCGGTCCACCGGGTGCGCCGGGCGGCCGGGCGGTCGGTGCGCCGGGAGGTGACCTCGTAGCCTCCGCCGGGCAGCGGCGTGATGCGGGTGACGGTCGTCAGGGGGTGGATCGTGGCCCCGCCGCGCTCGGCGAGGTGGAGGTAGTTCGTGACGAGGGTGTTCTTGGCGCCGTGGCGGCACCCGGTCATGCACTGGCCGCACTCGAGGCAGCCGCGCCGCTCGGGGCCCGCGCCGCCGAAGAACGGGTCGGGCACGCGGACGCCCGGCTCCCCGAAGAGCACACCCACGGGCGCCGGGGTGACCGTGTGCGCGACGCCCATCTCGCGGGCGACCTGGGCCATGGCCTCGTCGGCGGGGGTGCGTCCCGCGTACGGGACGACGCCCAGCATGCGCCGCGCCTGGTCGTAGTACGGGGCGAGCTCGGTCTTCCAGTCGGTCAGGTGACCCCATGCGGGGTCGGTGTAGAACGCGTCGAGGGGCTCGTACAGGGTGTTGGCGTACACGAGGGAGCCGCCGCCCACCCCGGCGCCCGCGAGGACCAGGACGTCGCGCAGGCGGTGGACGCGCTGGATGCCGAGGCAGCCGAGGCGTGGGGCCCACAGGAAGTCGCGCAGGTGCCACGACGTCGCGGCGAAGTCCTCGTCCGCGAAGCGTCTGCCCGCCTCCAGGACCGCGACCCGGTAGCCCTTCTCGGTCAGGCGCAGGGCCGCGACGGACCCGCCGAAGCCGGACCCGACCACGAGCACGTCGACGTCCTGCGCTCCCTCGGGGGCACGGTCCGCGCGCTCGGCCGCGCGCTCGTCCTGCGTCATCGTGGCCACCTCGCTCCTCGGGCGCTCCGTCACGCCCGGCAGGTGCCCATCCTGCCACCGGGACCGCCCGGCGCGGGCCGGGCCCACGGCCGGAGGCTCCTGCCCACCCAGCGGTGCAGCCGCTCGTGCTGCGAGTCCGCGAGCGCCGTCCTAGCGTGGACGGGACCCCGGAACACCTCGCCCGCAGCGGCCCGCCGGACGGCGTGCGCGGGCGGCGACCCGAAGGAGGACCACATGTCCGACCAGAGCCCCGCCTTCCCCGCCCAGCAGCAGGAGCCCCCGGGCCTCACGGCCCCCATGAACCCCCTGCCCGACCACGGCGAGTCGTCCTACCGCGGCTCGGGCAGGCTCACGGGCCTGCGGACCCTGATCACCGGCGGCGACTCGGGCATCGGGCGCGCGGTCGCGATCGCGTTCGCCCGCGAGGGGGCCGACGTCGCGATCGGCTACCTGCCCGAGGAGCAGGTCGACGCCGAGGAGACCGCGCGCTGGGTGCGCGAGGCGGGCCGCACGGCGGTCCTGCTGCCAGGGGACCTGCGCGAGGAGAGCGCGTGCCGCGCGGCCGTCGCCGACGCCGTCGACCAGCTCGGTGGCCTGGACGTGCTCGTGAACAATGCCGGCTTCCAGATGGCGCGGCGGTCCTCGATCGCCGACGTGAGCACCGAGGACCTCGACAACGTGCTCAAGACCAACCTGTACGCCCTGTTCTGGGTGACGCAGGCCGCGCTCGAGCACCTGGGCGAGGGCGCGTCCGTCATCAACGTCTCCTCGATCCAGGCCTACCAGCCCTCGACGTCACTCCTGGACTACGCGTCGACCAAGGCCGCGATCAACAACTTCACGGTCAACCTCGCGGCCGAGGTCGGCGAGCGGGGCATCCGGGTCAACGCCGTGGCGCCGGGGCCGATCTGGACGCCGTTGCAGCCCGCGACGCAGCCGCCGGAGAAGATCGAGCAGTTCGGGGCCGACACCCCGCTGGGCCGCGCCGGGCAGCCCGCCGAGGTCGCGCCGGCCTTCGTCTTCCTGGCCTCTCCCGCCGACGCGAGCTACGTCTCGGCGACGGTGCTCGGGGTCACGGGCGGCAAGCCCGTGTTCTGACGTCCCCCGCCTGCTCGCCCTGGCCCCGTGGGCGGCGCGACGCTCACGGGGCCAGGCAGCCCCGCCCGACCGCTCCGGGGCTAGGGTGAGTACCGGGTCGAGGAGTGGCCCGACGTCCTTGTCAGGGATCCCGGAGGCGACGATGCCGACGACCATCGCACAGCTCATGTCCACGACGTTCTGCACGGTCGAGCGCACCGCGACCGTCGCTCAGGCCGCACGCACCATGATCGACGACGACTCGGGCGACGCGGTCGTGCTCGACGACGGCGACGTCCTGGGCATCCTCACCGACCGCAGCATCGTGCGGGCGCTGGCCGACGACGCCTCACCGGACCATCCCGTGGGCGAGCTGTGCACCGAGGACCTCGTGGTCCTCAGCCCCCAGGACCCGGCCCGGGAGGCCGTGCGGATCATGGAGCGCCACGCCCTGCTGCGCCTGCCCGTCATGGTCGGGCCGGACCTGGTGGGCATCGTGCGGCTCTCGGACCTCGTCACCGCGATCGAGCGCGGGCAGGTCTCGGTCGGTGCCCGCGACACGGCGGACCTGCAGGACGCGTGACCGCTGCGCCGCAGACACCCCACCCGGTGCACCGCCGCGTGACACGGTGGGCCGCGTACCGCGTAGCGTTGTCCTCGACAGGCGGAGGAACGGCGCGATCGGGCGCCGGCTACCGGCCGCCCCCGAGCACGAACGGGAACGCAGCATGACGCAGGATGTGCAGCAGACGAAGGACGACGCCCTCGCCGTCCCCACGAGCGCCGAGTACGGCACGGGAGCGACCCCGGCCACCGCCATCGAGTCCTCGATCGCGTCGGCCGCGCGGACGCTCGCCGAGGAGCCGAGCCTCCAGGAGACGCTCGACCGGACCGTGGAGCTCGCGGTCGCGATGGTCGAGGGGTGCGACGCGGCGGGGATCTCGCTCGTGACCCGCAAGGGCAGCATCGAGACGCCTGCCGCGTCGCACGACCTCGCCCGGCGCGGCGACGAGCTCCAGTACGCGTTGAACGAGGGGCCGTGCCTCGACGCGATCCGCGAGACCGACCTGGTGCGCACCAACGACCTGGCGTCGGAGCCGCGCTGGCAGCGGTGGGCCGACCAGGTGCACCAGGACCTCGGGGTGCGCTCGATGCTGTGCGTGCAGCTCTTCACGAGCGAGACGTCGCACGGCGCCCTGAACCTGTACTCGCGCTCCGTGGGGGCGTTCCCCGCGACGGCGCTGTCGATCGTCTCGACGTTCGCGGCGGTCGCCGCAGCCGCCCTGACCGCCGCGCGCACCGAGGAGCAGCTCACGAGCGCCGTGCAGACCCGGACCGTGATCGGTCAGGCCCAGGGCATCCTCATGGAGCGCTACCAGCTCTCCGCTCAGCGCGCGTTCTCGGTGCTCAGCCGGGTCTCGCAGGACACCAACGTCAAGCTCTCCGACCTCGCCCGTGAGGTCGTCGAGACGCGCCGGTTCCCGACGGCGTAGCCCACCTGGCGCTGGGGGCACCGGTCGGGCGCGCCGTCACGGGCGCGCCGGCCGGGCCGCACCGGGAGGTTCGTCCTCAGCCCGTGACGGCTCCCTTGCGCCGGAAGAGCTGCGCTCCGCCCGGACGGCTCACGCTGCCGGGCTCGAGGGCCGCCAGACACGCGTCGACACGGTCCTTGGCACGACCGCCCAGCCCGCCGCCGGCGGCGATCGCGTCGATCAGCTCGCGCGCCACGTCGGGCAGACGCCGGCTGCTCTCGCTCGCGTGCACGACGAGCAGGTCGAGCGCGCCGTCGGGGTCCAGGCCGTGCGAGGCCATGATGACGCCCTTGGCCTGGTCGACGACGGCGCGGTCCTGGAGCCCGACCGCGACCTGACGGGTGACCTCGCGCCGCAGCGCGTCCTCGTGCGCCGCGGACGTGTCGATCATCATGCCGATCACCTCGACCACGGCGCCCGAGGCGTCACGGCGCCCCTGGCCGGTGACCGTGACGTTCTTGGTCCGGCCGCGCGCGTCCACGACGCGGTGGCTGGCGCTGAACGGGCGGCCCGTCGTGCGCAGCAGCGCCAGGTCGCGCAGGACCGTGTCGCGGTCGTCGGGGTGCTTGTGCTGGGTGAGGAGGCCTGCGCTCGGGACGACGGAATCAGGGGCCAGCCCGTGGAGCAGGTACACCTCCTCGGACCACCACCACTCGCCGGTGCGCAGGTCGACACGGTACTGGCCGGTGGGGTGGGCTCGCCCGAGGCTCAAGGCCTCGGCGAGCGGGTCGCGGCGACGCCTGCGAGGGGAATGGTCGGTGGGCATGATGGCTCGCTCTCAGCACGTACGTGTCGAGGGGCCGCTTCCTGACTCCTAGGAGCCCCACCTTAGTCCGCCCCGCGCACCGGACCAACCCTCCGGGAGACGAGCACCGCGAGAGACCGACCGCCGACGTGGGACCATGGAGTCGTGTCCGACCTGACGTCCCGCCGCATCCCGCCCGGCCCGGTCCTCGACGCGCTGCGCACGCACCGCTACCTGCCGGACTGGGCCCTGGACGTGCCGCAGCTCGCGCTCGAGCACGCCCTGGTCCTCGCGGAGGGCGACCCGCACCGGCTGGTCCTGGACGACGACGGGACCATCAGGGTCGAGAACTCCCCCCAGCCCTGAGGCTCAGCGCTTGCCGTACGGGTAGACGTCGGCGAGCACGGGCTCGAACGGACGCGAGCGCAGCCTCATGCCCGCCTCCTGGGGGGTCCGGCCGGCCTTGGCGCTGTTGCACGGCTCGCACGCCGCCACGGCGTTGAGCCAGGTCGTGGGGCCGCCCTGGCACCGGGGCACCACGTGGTCCATGGTCGTCGCAGGAGCTCCGCAGTAGCCGCAACGGAACTTGTCACGGCGCATGAGCGCGGCGCGCGAGTACGGCACGCGGCCGGTGCGCTCGTAGACCCAGCGGGAGTGGACATAACGGACCAGCTCGACCGAGACGGGGCGCTGGTAGGGGCCGAAGGTCTCCCCCTCCACGGACTCCCGCACGGCCGCGACCCGGCGGTGCAGCATGCGGATCGCGTGCCCGAGCGAGACACGGCCCAGGACCTGTCCGCCGCCCAGGTTGTAGATGAGGACCTCGCTCATCGACCGACTCCCTGTCTGCGACCCGCGGCACCGAGGTCCTCGGCGCCGTGGCCACCCACGTCGTCTGCGGAGAGGGCGGGAATCGAACCCGCCCCACGAGGCGCTGGTGCGCCCCGTCGCCGTCCTTGGCACATGCCTCTCCAGGGGTGCCGCCCGACTGCAGACCGGGCGACTTGGGACCTCCACGCACACCACGGGTCCCCGTCGTGGCCAGGTTCATGTGCCTGGCTCGCCGCGCTACCACTGTGGCGCGGTCTCGTGTGCGTCAGCTCGTGCGGGCCACCGGAGCGGCGCCTCACGAGAACGGGTCAGGAGCGAGCGCCGTGCGGGCTGCCCCGACCGGCGACCGGCCTCCTGACCGGACGTGCACCACAGTAGCGGCCCTCCCCCGGGCCAGGGCAAGGTTATTCGCGGAGATCGCGCACGAGCGGACCTGGGTCGCCGGCGGCACCGCTGGTCGCCCGCTGCGTCGCCCGCTGCGTCGCTCACAGCGCAGTGATCCCGTCCCCGATCATCTTGGCCCCGAGCACCAGGAGCAGCACGGCCATGATGACGGCGTTGTTCTGGATCATCCAGGCCTTGAGCGCGCCGAGCATCGGCGCGGCCCGGGACCCCATCGCGAGGTAGATCACGACGGGGGCGGCGACCCCGAGGCTCGCCACGACGACGAACACCGCGAGCGCCCCGAGCTGCTCGGACGTCTGGGACGTCGCGGCGGCGATGGCCGCGGCTCCGGAGACGACGAGCAGAAGGTTCTTGGGGTTGACCGCCCCGAGCAGGACCGCGAGGCCGAACGCCTTGACGGGCGTGAACGCGTCGATCGCGCTCATCCACTGCGGTGTCTGCGGGCTCACGCCATCGCGCGGGCGTCCGCGCCACTGCGTGAGCGCGAGGAGAAGCAGCAGGACCCCCAGGACGATCTTGACGGCGCTCGCCCACGCGGGCGGCCCGGCCGCGTCGGGCGTGGCAGCCCCGGCCACGAGCAGCACGACCGACCCGAGGGCCGCGATCCCCACGATCCACCCCAGCAGGAACGAGAAGCCGTTGACCTTCGCCTTCCTGCTGACGAGCATCAGCACGACCGCCACGACGGGCATGGGGCTGATGAGGACACCGACCGCTATGGGCAGGGACTGACCGACGGCTGGACCCACGGCACTTCCTCTCGTCGTGCGCCGCCGTCCGGCGCCGCGTTCCAGGCCTCGCGACTGCTCGCGGGACCGGTCAACCAGACCGTAGTGCCGCGCCCGGCCGACCGCGAGCGAAGGACGGCGGGCCGGCGCGAGGTGAGCGGCGGCGTCGGGCAGGAGGGCGTCAGGCGGGCGGCGTGTCCGCCGGGGCCTCGCCCGTGCTCCCGGCCGCGGCGGGCAGGAGGTCGCGCAGCGCGGAGTCGACGTCGGGGTAGGCGGGTGGCAGGTCGTCCGGCCCGACGGCGCCGCGCAGCACGTCCCGCACCTGGCCGACGTCCCGGGCCAGAGCCAGGCGCGCACCGACCCGCTCGAGGTCCCGGGCCAGGGTCACGAGCATCTCGGCGGCCTCGACGTCCACGAACGGCACGGTCTCGGCGTCGAGGACCACGACGCGCGGCGAGGTGTCCGCGGCCAGGGCGCGCACGGTCGCGCGCACGGTGTCGGCGTTGGCGAAGAACAGGCCCGACTCGACGCGGACGACGAGCGCCCCCTCGACGCTGGTTCCCCCGTCCTTGCCCGTGGCGATGCGCCGCGCCCGGTCGACCCACACACCGTGCGAGCTGCGCACGAGCACGGCGACGTGGGGGCGCGAGGCGCGGCCGAGGAGCAGGAACAGCGACAGCACGATCCCGAGCACGAGGCCGGGCAGGGTGTCGAGGACGAGGACGCCGACCATGGCCGCGAGCGCCGTCCAGAAGTCGTGCCGGGCCGCTCCCCCGTACAGGGCCGTGGCGCGCGGCGTCGCGAGGCGGTACAGGTGCCGCAGGGCCTTGACGTCGACGAGCTCGATCACGGCCGCGATGACGACGGCCGCGAGCGTGGCCTCGGGCAGGGACTCGAACACGGGCGTGAGGAAGAGCAGGGTCAGGAGGGTCAGGGCGGCCGCGACGAGGCCCGAGACCTGGCTCTTGGCCCCCGCGCCGCCGTTGACCGCGGTCTTGGACAGGCTGCCGTTGACGACCATCCCGGACGCGAACCCTGAGCCGAGGTTCGCGGCGCCCATGCCGAGCAGCTCGCGGTTGGCGTCGATGTCGTAGCCCTCGCGCGAGGCGTACGCCTTGGCGGCGCCGAGGGCCTCGGCGAAGCCCACGAGCACGACGCCCGCGGCGGGCCCGACGAGGTCGGTGTACGCGTTCCAGTCGACGCCGGTCGGGAGGCCGAGCGTGGGCAGGCCCGCCTGGATGGGGCCCACGATGGCGACGCCGTCGTCGTCGAGCCCGAGCGTCACGACCAGGGCGATCCCGATCCCGACCACGACGAGCGAGCCCGGCACCTTGGGCAGCCAGCGCTTGATCGCGAGGACCGCTGCGAGGGACCCCAGGCCCAGGACCACGGTCAGGGGGTGCGCGGTGCCGAGCTCGGTGAGGATCGCCCAGAGCTTCTCGAAGAAGTTCCCCTCGCCCTTGTCGACGCCCAGCAGGGCGGGCACCTGCCCGATGAGGATCGTGAGCGCGAGGCCCACGATGAACCCCTTGAGCACGGGCTCGGAGATGAACGAGGCCAGGAACCCGAGACGCGCGATGCCCGCGACGAGGCACAGCACGCCGGTCACGAGCGCGACGGCCGTGGTCAGCGCGACGAACGCGGCGTCGTCGCCGGGCCGGAAGGCCGCGACCACGCTCGCAGACAGCGCCGCGGTCGCGGACATGGGCCCCACGACCAGGTGGCGCGAGCTGCCGAACGCCGCGTACAGGATCAGCGAGGGCACCGCGGCGTACAGGCCCACGACGGGTGAGACGCCCGCGATGGTCGCGTACGCGAGCGACTCGGGCACCAGGACGGCCCACACGGTCAGGCCCGCGACGACGTCGCTCCGCAGCCACGCCCCGCGGTACCCGTGAAGGGACGCGAACACGAACCACGGTCGCCGTGCCGTGGTCGCCGTGGTGGCGCTGGTACTCGTCGGCATGTGCCCGCCTCTCGCCCGTGGGCGCCGTGCGCGCCTCCCGGGCGAACGTATCCGCGCGTGAGGTGGTCGGCATCAGGAAGACCGTCCTGCCCGACGGCGCCGCTCTCGTCCGCGTCCCGTCTCACGTCGCGCGGGGCACGGGGCACGGGGCGTCCGCGAGGTGTGCACGCCCGCCTCGTCTCCCTGCACCCCGGGAGCACGGACGGGCACGACGGGCAGGTCCGTGGCGCGCAGCCGCCGCTGGACCGAGCGCCGACGCGAGAGGACCTCAGATGCCCAGGACCACCTTCGCGACCGAGAAGTAGATGACCAGCCCCAGGGTGTCGACGAACGTCGAGATGAAGGGCGCCGCGACGATCGCCGGGTCGATGCCCACGCGGCGCGCCAGGATCGGGATGCTCGACCCGACGGTCGTCGCGAGCAGGCACACACCCACGACCGTGATCGCGAGCACCTGCGCGATCGGCACGCCCGCGACCCAAGCCGCCGGACCGAAGCCCACCGTGGCGAGCACCGTCCCGAGCAGGAGCCCCGTGAGCATCTCGCGCCCCACGACGCGCAGCAGGTCACCGCGACGGACGTCGCCCACCGCCAGGGCGCGGACCACGGTCGTCGCGGCCTGCGACCCCGCGTTCCCGCCCGTACCGATGAGCAGCGGGATGAACAGCGCGAGCGCCACGACCGCGTCGAGCTCTGCCTCGAAGTAGCTCTGCACACCGACCGTGAGGCTCGCTGCGACGATCAGCAGCAGGAGCCAGACCACGCGCGCCCGCACCAGCCCCAGGACCGAGACGCTCAGGTACGGGCGGCGCAGCGGCTCCGAGCCGCCGACGCGGGCCGAGTCCTCGTCGTCCTCGGCCTCGAGGATGCGCATCGCGTCGTCGACCGTCAGCACGCCCAGGAGGCGACGCTCGTGGTCGACCACGGGCACGGCGACGTACCCGCCGTCGCGCACGACGTTGGCCGCGTGCTCCTGGTCGTCCCTCGCCTCGACCGTCACGGCCGGGGACATGACGTCCTCGACCAGGGCGTCCGGGTCGCTCACGAGCAGCCGCCGCAGCGACACGACGCCCTCGACCACTCGGCCGGCGCCGAGCACCGGCACGGTGTAGATCGTCTCGACGTCGTCGCCCGCCCGGCGCAGCGCCTCGAGGGCTCCCGCGACGCTCGTGCCGCGCCGCACCGAGGCCACCCGGGGCGACATGCGCCGGCCCGCGCTGTCCTCGGGATACCCGAGCAGCGCGGTCGTCAGGGCCCGCTCGTCGGGCCCCAGCCCGCCCAGGAGCCGGGCCGCGACGCCCGCGGGCAGCTCGTCGAGCAGCGACGCCCGGTCGTCCGGGTCGAGGGCCGCGAAGATCTCCGCGGTCGCCTCCGACCGCAGCGCCTCCACGAGCTCGGCCTGGATCGCCGGGTCGAGGTCCTCGAAGACCTCGACCGCACGCCCCTTGGGCAGCAGGCGGAACGCGACCGCGCGCCGCTGGTCGCCCAGACGCCCGAGCTCGTCGACGACCTCCTGGGTGTCCATGCTCGCGATGCGGTGCTGCAGGTCCTCCAGGTCGTGGGGTCGCTCGGTCCGGGGCTCGGAGTGTGCGCGCATGGCCCCACCTTCTCAGGGCGGCCGACGGGCGGCCTGGTGGAGTCGCGCGACGTGACGAGGCCCACGGCGCGACGGGTTCCGGGCACGGCCCGGGCACGGGGCGACGGCTCAGCGTGCGACGCGGTACCTCGTGTAGACCACACCGCCCGCGAAGCAGCGCTCGTCGAGGACCTCGAGGTCGAGCCGGACGCCCGCGGGGTAGAAGGACGTCCCGCCGCCCACGATCACGGGGTGCACGAAGACGCGCAGCTCGTCGACGATCCCCGCCGCGAGCGCCTGCGCCGCCAGGGTCGGGCCGCCGATGCCGACCTCGCGCTCGGCGGCGTCGACGAGGGCGCGGGCGGCGACCGGGTCGAAGGTCCGCTCGACGCGTGTGCGCACGACGCCCGGGTCGTCGAGCGTGGTCGAGTACACGACCTTGTCCACGTCGCGCCAGATGCGCGCGTAGTCACGGACGGCGGGCGACTCGTCGTCGAGCATGGCGGGGTCGTCCCAGACGCGCATGACCTCGTAGACGCGGCGTCCCAGGAGGAACGTCCCGACGGAACGCTCGAGGTCGTCGACGAACGCGTGCACCTCCTCGTCGGGGGCGCTCCACCCGAACGCGCCCGAGGCGTCGGCGACGTAGCCGTCGAGGGACATGAGGCCGGTGCAGGTCAGCAGCGCCACGGTGCACTCCTAGGTGTCGGCGGGTGTCTGGGGGTGTCGGCGGCCCCCTGGGACTGGACCGGGTCCCCTCCTCGGGCAGGCGCGTCGTCAGCCTACTCCGGGCGGGTCGGCTCCCCCGGGGGCCCGGTCAGGTCGTGGGGTCCTCGGGCCAGTCGTGCTTGGGGTAGCGGCGGCGCAGCTCGGCGCGCACCTGCGCGTACCCCGTTCCCCAGAAGGACTCGAGGTCCGCGGTGATCGCGGCGGGGCGCCTGGCCGGGGACAGCAGGTGCAGCAGCACGGGCACGCGCCCGTCGGCGACGCGTGGCGTGGCGCGCCACCCGAACGCGTCCTGGACCGTGACGGCGAGCACGGGCTGGTCGCCGGTGTAGTCGAGGCGTGCGCTGCGGCCCCGGGGCAGGTCGACGCGCACGGGGGCCAGCTCGTCGAGCCTTCCCGCGGCGGGCCACGGCAGCAGGCGCCGCAGGGCGCTGGTCACGTCGAGGCGCTGGAGGTCGGCGGCCTTGCGGACCTTGGCGAGGTCGGGCCCGAGCCACGCGTCGAGTCCCGTGAGCAGGGCCTCGTCGGACACGTCGGGCCACGGGTCGCCCAGGGTGCGGTGCAGGAACGCGAGGCGGTGCCGCAGCTCGCGCGCGGGCTCGCGCCAGGGCAGGACGTCGAGCCCCTCGCGCTCGAGCCCGGTCCGCAGCGCCGCCACGACCTGGTCGGCGGGCGGGTCGGTGACCTTCTGCGAGGCGATCTCGATCGCGCCGAGCCGGGTGGTGCGCCGCGCCTGGATGCGCCCGTCCGTCCACGTGACGGTCTCGTCCTCGCGCAGGGCCGAGGACGCGGCTTCGTACGCGAGGTCCTCGTCGACGGGCGCGGCGGACCGGATCGTCGCGTCGCGCCTGCTGGCGTCGCGGTCGGCGTCCGCGACGGCGAGCCAGTCGTAGCCCGCGAGCGGGGAGCCCGGCGGCAGCGCGGCCCCCGTGCCCGACGTCATGAGGTACGTGGTCCCGTTCGGCCGCCTGCGCGCGACCCGGTCGGGGTGCGCGAGCGCGACGACGAGACCGACCGCGAGGTCCAGGCTCAGGTCCTCCCGGCGGCTGCGCCCCGGGGCGGCGACGAGCCCCTGGAGCCGCTCGGCCTGCGCACGCCACGCCCCGCTCGCCGGACCACCCCGCCGGGCGCCCCGCAGGGCCGCGACGAGGTCCGCCCCGGGTGCGCGCACGTCGTCGGACAGGAGGGCGACGACCTCGGCGGCGAGCCGCGGCCCGACGACGTCGCTCGCGTCCAGGAGGGCGCGCGCGAGCCGGGGGTCGGCCGGGACGCGCGCGATCTCGCGTCCCCGCGGGGTGACCGTCCCGTCCGGGTGGACCGCGCCGAGGGCCTCGAGGGTCGCGCGCGCGACCGTCATCGCGGCCGCGGGCGGGGGGTCGAGGAGCGCGAGCCCCGTCCCGTCCGGGCTCCCCCAGCACGCGAGCTCGAGCGCGAACGCGACGAGGTTCGCGGTGAGGATCTCGGGCGTCGGGTGCGCGACGAGCTGGGCGTGCTCGCCCGGCGACCAGCAGCGGTACACGGCCCCCGGCCCCTCACGTCCGGCTCGCCCGGCGCGCTGCTCGGCCGCCGCACGGCTCACGCGGACCGTCACGAGACCCGCGAGGCCGCGTCGGTGGTCGGTGCGCGGCTCCCGGGACAGGCCCGCGTCGACGACCACCCGCACCCCGGGCACGGTGAGCGAGGACTCGGCGACCGCCGTGGAGACCACGACCCGGCGGCGCGGCCCGGGCGCGAGGGCCAGGTCCTGCTCGCGCGCGGGCAGCCGCCCGTGCAGGGGACGGACGTCGGCCTCGACGCCGGCCAGGCGGCGCGCGACGCCGTCGACCTCGCCCGCGCCGGGCACGAAGACCAGCACGTCGCCCGCCTGCTCGGTCAGCGCCCGGCGCGTGGTCGCCGCGACGTGGTCGAGGAACGCGCGCGGCACGCCGCGCTCGTCGAGCCGCGGCCCGGGCGAGGGCGCCCACACCTCCTCGACGGGGAACAGGCTGCCGTCCGCGACCACGACCGGGGCGGGGTGCTCGTCGCCCAGGAGGCTCGCGGTGCGCTCGGCCTCGATCGTCGCGGACATCGCGACGAGGGCCAGGTCGGGGCGCAGCGTCGCCCGCACGTCGACCAGCAGCGCGAGGGTCAGGTCGGCGTCGAGGTGACGCTCGTGCACCTCGTCGAGCACGACGACGCCCACCCCGGCCAGCTCCGGGTCGCGCTGGAGGCGGCGCAGCAGGACACCGGTCGTGACGACCTCGACGCGCGTCTGCGGCCCCGTCCGGGACTCGCCGCGCACCGAGAAACCCACCGTGCGCCCCACGGGCTCACCGAGCAGGTGCGCGAGGCGGCGCGCCGCGGCCCGGGCCGCGATCCGGCGCGGCTGGGTCACGACGACCCGCCCCGCGGGCAGTGCGGCCGCGAGCGCCGGCGGGACGAGGGTCGTCTTGCCCGTGCCGGGAGGGGCCTGGAGCACGGCGACGCCCCGGTCCCGGACGGCACCGGTGAGCTCGGCCAGGTGGTGGCGGACCGGGAGATCGGGCGGGGAGGCGAGCAGGCGGGCGATCGGGTCCTGGTCCACGGGGCCATTGTCCCCCGCGCCTCGACCGGGGCGGCCACGGGCGGAGGTCACGGGGCTGCACGCGGGCGTCGAGCGGGCCCCGTGCCGCGGGCGTAGCGCTACCCTGGGCTGGACGAACGACCGACGACCGGGGCGCAGGAGGTGGGAACGTGCGGGCAGACCGTGTCGCGCGTGGAGGCACCTCGCTGCGCGTGCGCTACGACCGGCTGACCACGACGTCCTCGGCCCGGGCCGTGGCCCTGGTGCCGCTCCTGACGGTGCTCGCGCTCGCCGTCGGGCAGTCGTTCGGTACGTCGTCCCTGGGCGGTGTCCTCTCCCTGCTCGGTGCGGCGACGCTCGCCGCCACCGCCGGGGCGCTCGGCGTCGCGCTCGCGTGCGTCACGGTCGCGGTCCTGCTGCTGCTCGCGGTGCCCGTCGGCCCCGAGCCCGTGCCGCTGCCCGCACCCGTGCGCCAGCACAGCCCCACGGCCCCCGGACGGCCCCAGCCGCGAGCGCCGGGAGCGAGCCCGCTCCCGCGCGCCGCCTGAACCTCCAGCACTCGCCCCGAGCCGTCGTCGGTCCGGGGCCCTGCCGGTCCCTGCGGAACTGGCGCGGGAGCTCCACGCTCCCCCTCCCCTCCACCCGCAGGAGTCCACCGTGCCCGTCGTCGATGCCCTCACCCATGCCCTCTCCACGCTCGTCCACCCGATCCAGCTGGTCGTCGCCTGGATCCTCGTCCGTCTCCACTCGGCGCTGACCGCGCTCGGCCTCGACCCTGCCGGGGGTGCCGCGTGGGGCCTCGCGATCGTCGGCCTGGTCGTGATCGTCAGGCTCGTGCTCGTCCCGCTCGTCGTCGTCCAGGTCAGGGGCATGCGGGCGATGCGCCTGGCCTCGCCCGAGATCCGCCGGATCCAGGAGAGGTACCGGGGCAAGAGCGACCCGGCGAGCCGGGACGCGGCCCGCCGCGAGCAGCAGGAGCTCATGGCGCGGACCGGCGCCAACCCGCTCGCGGGCTGCCTGCCGATTCTCGTGCAGGCGCCGGTCCTGTTCGCGCTGTACTCGGTGCTCTCGGGCATCGGCCGCCAGGTGCCCGTCGGGGCGCTGACCGGTGACCTGGTCCGTGAGGCCGACGCCGCGACGCTCCTCGGCGCGCCCCTGTCGGGGACGCTGACCGGAGCCTTCACGGGCGGTGCCGCGGCGGGCAGCCTGGCCGGGGTCCTGGTGCCCGCCGTGCTGATCGTCGTGATGTACGCCGCGCAGGTCCTGACCCAGCGGCTGAGTGCGCGCGCCCACCCGGTCGACCCCACGAGCCCGCTCGCACGGCAGCAGGGCACGTTCGCGTTCGTGCTGCCCGCGGTCTCCGCGGTCGTGGCCGTGGGCTTCCCCGTGGGTGTGGTCCTGTACTGGGCGACGTCGTCGCTGTGGGGGCTCGGGCAGCAGCTCGTGATCGGTCGCCTCGTGCCGTCGGGCGACCAGGACGTGGCGCGGGCGTCCCGACCCGCGACAGCCGAGGTCCCGGCCGACGAGCCCACCGGACCCGCTGTCTCCGCGCGCGTCGGCGGGCAGCGACAGCAGCCGCGTCGCGGCACGACGAGGAGGGCCCGCAGGGGCTGAGACCGGCCCGGGTCCGCGCCGGGCGCCCCGCTCAGTCCGTCGCGTCACGCACGTAGGTGACGATGACGACCCCACGGGGGGTGACGATGCTCTCGGTCAGCGTGAAGCGGGCGAGGTGGGCGCGCTCGTCGAACATGCGCTTCCCGGACCCCAGGACGACCGGGAAGAGCAGCAGGCGGTACTCGTCGACGAGGTCGTGCTCGGCGAGCGCCCGGACGAGGGTTCCGGCCCCGAGCACGACGACGTCGCCGTCGGTGCGGCCCGTGAGGTCCGTGACGGCGCGGGGCAGGTCGCCGCCGACCAGGTGGGAGCCCTGCCAGGTGAGGTCGGCGAGCGAGGTCGTCGAGGAGACGACGTACTTCGGCATCCGGTTCATGGCCGCGATCGCGGGCTCGGAGTCGTCCGCCTGCGCCCAGGCGTCCCGGAGGATCTCGTACGACCGGCGCCCCAGCAGCAGGCCCGCGGCGCCGACCGTCGCCCTCTGCATGAACGCGTCGACCGTCTCGTCACTCAGCGGTGGGACCCAGCCGCCGTGCGCGAAGCCACCGTCACGGTCCTCGTCGGGCGACAGGGGCGCCTGGATGACCCCGTCGATGCTGAGAAAGTTCACGACGACTACGCGGCCCATGGCCGACCTCCTGGTGGCTCGTGTCGATCTGTCCGGCGGGTGGACCGAGTCCGGCGTGCGAACTCATCGGTCGCGCGGTCCCTCAGTCGCGAGAGAGCACGACGCTCACGCTGTGCCCGCCGAACCCGAACGCGTCGACCAGCGCGTGACGCGCCCTCGTCGGCCGTGCCGTCCCGTGCACCACGTCGAGGTCGATCGCGGGGTCCAGGTCGTCGACGTTGAGCGTGGGCGGCACCACGCCGTCGCGCAGCGCGAGCAGCGCGACGACGACGCCGAGCGATCCCGAGGCCCCGAGCAGGTGGCCGGTCGCCCCCTTGGTCGAGGTCACGGGTGGAGGGTCGGGCAGGGCCGAGCGCAGCGCGTCTGCCTCGTTGCGGTCACCCACGGGGGTCGAGGTCGCGTGGGCATGGACGAGCCCCAGGTCGCGGGGCGACAGCCCGGCCGAGCGCAGCGCGAGCGTCACGGTGCGGGCCTGGTTCTCGGGGTCGCCGCCCACGATGTCGTAGGCGTCCGAGGTGAGCGCGGCCCCCGAGACGACGCCCAGGACGCGTGCGCCGCGCGCCCGGGCGTGCTCCTCGTTCTCCAGGACGACGATCGCGGACCCCTCGCCCATGACGAACCCGTCGCGCGCCGCGTCGAACGGTCGCGAGGCCCGCTCGGGCTCGTCGTTGCGCGTCGACATGGCCCGCGCCTGGGCGAAGGCCGCGAGGGAGAACGCCTGGACCCCTGCCTCGACTCCCCCGCACACGACGACGTCCGCGGTGCCTGCCAGGATCATCTCGCGTCCCGTGGCGATGGCCTCGCTGCCGGCGGCGCACGCACTGACCGGGGCCCGCGCACCGGCCCGGGCGCCCAGGTCGATCGACAGCCAGGCCGCGGGGCCGTTGGCCATGAGCATGGTCACGGCGTGCGGGGAGACCTGGCGGTGGCCGTGGGCGTCGAAGAGGCGGCTCTGGGCGAGGGTCGTCGCGATGCCGCCGTTCGCGGAGCCGACCACCACGGCCAGGCGGGTCGGGTCGACGTCGGGGCTCCCGGCGTCGGCCCAGGCCTCCCTGCCCGCGACGAGCGCGAGCTGCTCGGCGCGGTCGGTGCGGCGCAGCAGGCGCACACCGAGCGGTTCGGCGAACGCGTCGTCGACGCGCGCGGCGATCCGCACGGGCAGGTCGCGTGCCCACTCGTCCGTGATCACCCGGACGCCCTGGTCCCCGCCCACGAGGGCGCCCCAGGTCCCCGGGGCCGTCGACGACAGCGGTGTCACCGCCCCGATCCCCGTCACCACCGCTCGCGTCATGGTGCCTCCCCGGTCGTGCCCGCGTGCCCAGTCGGGGACTCGCGTGCGCCCTGCCTGCACTGTAGGACGCACGTCTCGACCCTGCTCCCCACCGATCCACCCGCGGTGCCGAGCATGCTCGGCACGACCCTGACCCCCACGACCGGCATCTTCCGTCGACCACTCCGCGCACCCCGGGCGCCTCAGGCTCCCCAGGCGGCGCTGACCCAGCCGATCCAGGGCTGGATGGGCAGCGACGCACCGTTCGAGATGGGGCCCGAGTACGCGCCCACGCGGGGTCGAGGCGATCCGCGCGGCCCTCCTCGACGAGACCGCGAGCGCCTGACGGGCGCGACGCGCCGGGTGGTGGTGGTCACCGGCCCGGCCCCCGGTTGTCGCCTCCGGTCACGGGTGCCACGCTGGAGTGGTCGTGAACCGGGTTTCTCCCGCGCGGGAAGGCACGCCGATGTTCCGCAGCATCGCTCGGACCGTGATCGCTCACCCGTGGCGCGTGATCGGCGTCTGGGTGGTCCTCGCGGCCGCGGTCATTGTCTTCGCGCCGAACCTCGACGACTACACGACGGGAGACCAGCAGTCGTTCCTGCCCGCGTCGTTCGAGTCGGTCGAGGCGCAGGACGTGGGCGACGAGAACTTCCCCGCGCAGTCGGGGGCGACGGGCAGCCTGGTCGTCGTCCGGTCCGACGGCGCGGCGCTCACCACGGACGACCAGGCCACCGTCGCCGGGCTCGCGACGATGCTCCAGGGCGACGCGATCCCCGGGGTGGTCTCTGTGCAGGAGACCCCGCAGTCCTTCTCGCAGGACGGCCGGACCGCTGCCCTGTCGGTCGCGTTCGACGGCCAGCCCGGCGACGAGGCGGTCGACGACGCCGTGCCCGCGCTGCGTACCGCGACCGACGCGGCCCTGCAGGGCACCGACCTGACCGGCGCGCTCACGGGCAACGCCGCGATCCAGGTCGACACGACCACGGCCTACGCCGCGGCCGAGCGGACCATCACGATCGCGACCGTCCTGCTCATCGTCGTCCTGCTCGGACTCGTGTTCCGCAGCCCCGTGATCGCGGTGATCCCGATCGTCGTGATCAGTGTGGTGCTCTCGGTCGTCACGGGCCTGACGGCATGGCTCGCGGACCTGCTCGACTTCCAGGTCAGCGACACGCTCCAACCGATCCTCGTGGTCGTCCTGTTCGGGATCGGCACCGACTACATCGTGTTCGTCCTGTTCCGCTACCGCGAGCACCTGCGCCGGGGCGAGAGCCACCACGAGGCGCTCGAGGCGTCGGTGGGGGTCGTGGGCAGGGTCGTCGCGTCCTCGGCGCTCACCGTGATCGGGGCGTTCGCGGCGCTGCTGTTCGCGCGGCTCGAGTCGCTCAGCACCCTCGCGCCGGGCCTGATCGTGGCGGTTGCAGTGATGCTCGTGACGGCGCTGACGCTCGTCCCGGCACTCTTCGCGCTCCTCGGCCGGGCGCTGTTCTGGCCGCTCGGCCCGGGCCACGACGCCCGCCGCAGCCCGTTCGCGGCCCTCGGGTCGTTCGCGGCCCGCCGACCCGCCGTCCCTGCGCTCGCCGTCGGGGCCGTACTCGTGGTGCTCACGCTGTTCGCCTCGGGCTACAAGGCGACGTACGACACGCTCGACGAGCTCCCCGCGGACACCGCCTCGCGCCAGGCCTACACGACGCTCGACGCGTCCTTCCCCGCAGGCGCCCTGAGCCCCACGCAGGTCTACGTCGTGGGGACCACGCCGCTCGACCCGACCGCGCTGACCACGCTCGCGACGAACCTCGCCGCGGTCCCGGGCGTCACGTCGGTCGCACCACCCACCGCCACGACCGACGGCACGGCCGCCCTCCTCACCGTGGTGCTCGCCGACGACCCGTACTCCGACGCCGCCATGGCCACGGTCGAGGGGCCCCTGCGCGACGCCGCGCACGGGTCGGTCCCCGGCGCGCAGGTCTACGTCGGGGGCCAGACGTCGGCGTTCGTCGACGTGCGCGACCAGCTGCGGGCCGACACCCTGCGCGTCTTCCCCGTCGCCGCCGTCATCATCGTGGTGATCCTCGGGCTGCTGCTGACCGCCGTCCTCGGAGCCGTGAACCTGCTCGTGTGCGTCGCGCTCACGTTCACCGCGACCCTCGGCGCGGTCGTCCTGCTCTACCTGCACGCGCTCGGGTACGCCGGCATCGACTTCTCGATCCCGATCGTGCTGTACCTGTTCGTCGTCGCGATCGGCACCGACTACAACATCCTGATCGCCGCGCGCATGCACGAGGAGTACCGCGCGGGCGCGACCTCGCGCGAGGCCGCGCGCATCGCGATCACGCAGGACGCGCCGACCGCGGCCGCCGCCGGGATCATCCTGGCCTGCACGTTCGCCTCGCTCGTGCTCACCGGCATCGCCAACCTCGCGCAGCTCGGTTTCGGTGTCGCGGTCGGGATCGTCACCGCCGCGTTCCTCATGGCACCGCTGCTCGTCCCCGCGCTCGCCGCGCTCGAAGGGCGGGCGTTCTGGTGGCCCACGCGGCGGGCCGCCGTCGGCCACCCCCAGGCCGAGGCCGAGCCGGGGCCCGCCGACGCTCCCGCGGACGTGGCGCCGTCGGGCTGAGAGGTGCTGCGTGACCGGGACGGACCCGTGACCGCCGGCCCTCCCCGTGCCCCGTCGGTGCCGGGCCCTAGGCTGAGGCGGACGAGAGACGACATGCCCGGCCGCAGGCTCTCGCGCGCCTGCCGACCCGACAGATGGAGAGACCATGAGCACGGTCACGAGGACGGACGAGTCGTCCGCACTGCCCCTTGCCGACAGCCACGACATGATCCGCGTGCAGGGTGCGCGCGAGAACAACCTCAAGGACGTCAGCGTCGAGATCCCCAAGCGCCGGCTCACGGTCTTCACCGGGGTCTCGGGCTCGGGCAAGAGCTCCCTGGTGTTCGGCACGATCGCGGCCGAGTCGCAGCGCATGATCAACGAGACGTACAGCGCGTTCCTGCAGGGCTTCATGCCCTCGCTCTCGCGGCCCGAGGTCGACCACCTCGAGGGGCTGACGACGGCGATCATCGTCGACCAGGAGCGCATGGGGGCCAACCCGCGCTCGACGGTCGGGACCGTCACGGACGCGAACGCGATGCTGCGCATCCTGTTCAGCCGCCTCGGGCAGCCGCAGATCGGCTCGCCGCAGGCCTACTCGTTCAACGTGCCCTCGGTGTCCGGCAGCGGCGCGATCACCATCGAGCGGGGCGGCAGGACGCAGGCCGAGAAGGCGACGTTCCACCAGCTCGGCGGCATGTGCCCGCGCTGCGAGGGCATGGGCAACGTCAACGACTTCGACCTGACAGCGCTCTACGACGACAGCCTCTCGCTCGACGAGGGCGCGCTCACCATCCCCGGCTACACCATGGACGGCTGGTACGGGCGCATCTACCGCGGCTCCGGGTTCTTCGACCCGACCACGCCGATCAAGGACTTCTCGAAGCGCGAGCTGCACGACCTGCTGTACAAGGAGCCGACCAAGATCAAGGTCGACGGCATCAACGTCACGTTCGAGGGCCTGATCCCCAAGATCCAGAAGTCGTTCCTGTCGAAGGACGTCGACGCGATGCAGCCCCACATCCGGGCGTTCGTCGAGAAGGCCGTGACGTTCCAGACGTGCCCCGAGTGCCACGGGACGCGCCTGAGCCCCGAGGCACGGTCGTCGAAGATCGCGGGCACGAGCATCGCCGACGCGTGCCAGATGCAGATCACCGACCTCGCGGAGTGGGTCCGCGGGCTCGACGAGCCGTCCATGGCCCCCCTGCTCAAGGGCCTGCAGCACCTGCTCGACTCGTTCGCCGAGATCGGCCTGGGGTACCTCTCGCTCGACCGACCGTCCGGGACCCTGTCGGGCGGCGAGGCCCAGCGCACCAAGATGATCCGCCACCTCGGCTCCTCGCTCACCGACGTCACGTACGTGTTCGACGAGCCGACCATCGGTCTGCACCCGCACGACATCCAGCGCATGAACGCCCTCCTGCTCCAGCTGCGCGACAAGGGCAACACGGTCCTCGTCGTCGAGCACAAGCCCGAGGCCATCGCGATCGCGGACCACGTCGTCGACCTCGGCCCGGGCGCGGGGACCGCGGGCGGCGAGGTCGTGTTCGAGGGCACGCTCGACGGACTCCGGGCCTCCGGCACCACCACGGGCCGCCACCTCGACGACCGCGCGACGCTCAAGGAGACCGTGCGCACAGCGAGCGGGCGGCTCGAGATCCGGGGAGCGAGCGAGCACAACCTGCGCGGCGTCGACGTCGACGTGCCGCTCGGCGTGCTGTGCGTCGTGACGGGCGTGGCCGGGTCGGGCAAGAGCTCGCTCGTCCACGGCTCGGTCGCGGGGCGCGAGGGAGTCGTCGTGATCGACCAGAGCGCGATCCGCGGCTCCCGGCGCAGCAACCCTGCGACCTACACGGGCCTGCTCGACCCGATCCGCAAGGCGTTCGCCAAGGCCAACGGGGTCAAGCCCGCGCTGTTCAGCGCCAACTCCGAGGGCGCGTGCCCGGTCTGCAACGGCGCGGGCGTCATCTACACCGACCTGGGCGTCATGGCCACGGTCGAGACCACGTGCGAGGAGTGCGGCGGCAAGCGGTTCCAGGCGGCCGTGCTCGAGTACACGCTCGGCGGGCGCGACATCGCCGAGGTCCTCGCGATGTCGGTGACGGACGCGGAGAGGTTCTTCGCCGAGGGTGACGGCCGCATCCCCGCGGCCCACTCGATCCTGAGCCGCCTCGTCGACGTCGGGCTCGGGTACCTGAGCCTGGGCCAGCCCCTCACGACGTTGTCCGGCGGCGAGCGCCAGCGCATCAAGCTCGCGACGCAGATGGGCGCCAGGGGCGACGTCTACGTCCTCGACGAGCCGACCACGGGCCTGCACCTGGCCGACGTCGAACAGCTCCTCGGGCTCCTCGACCGGCTCGTCGCGGCGGGCAGGTCGGTCATCGTGATCGAGCACCACCAGGCCGTCATGGCGCACGCGGACTGGATCATCGACCTCGGTCCGGGCGCCGGGCACGACGGCGGGCAGGTCGTCTTCGAGGGCACCCCCGCGGACCTCGTCGCGGACCGCTCGACCCTCACGGGCGAGCACCTCGCGGCGTACGTGGGCGGCTGACCGCCCCGTGCGTACGGCCTGAGGCCGCGAGCGCCCACGGCGGCAGGCCCAGGGCCCGACGGCGCCTCCCGGACCCGGGCGGACCGGTACGCGGTCGCGCAGGGCGAGCGGCGCCGTCGGGCCGTGCGCGTCTGCGGTGCAGACAGCAGCGAGCCCCTCTCCCCGTGCGGGGAGAGGGGCTCGGTACCGGTCGTTCAGGCTTCCTTCTTGGCCGCGGCCTCCGCCGCGCGGGCCGCACCGCGCTCGGTCGTGGCCCCCGACGTCGAGAGCTCGCCACCCGTGGACTCGAGGTGCGCACGCACGAACCAGTGGAACAGCTCGAGCTCGTGCAGGTGACCGACCAGGAGGTCGTTGGTCACGTCGTCGAGCTCTTCGGTCTCGGTGGCTGCCTTGCGGTGGTCGGCGATGACACCCTGGTAGACCTCGTCGAGCGCTCCGAGGTGCGCGATGGTCGAGGCGCGCCCCAGGGAGTAGTCCTTCCAGGTACGCTCGGCGACGATCGCGCCAGGGGTGCCCTGCGGCGGGACGCCGAGGGTCGCGATGCGCTCGGCCGTGGCGTCGACCATCGCGCGGACCGCGTCGACCTGCGGGTCGATCATCTCGTGGACCGCGATGAAGTGCGGCCCCACGACGTTCCAGTGGATGTGCTTGAGGGTCAGTGCCAGGTCGTTGAGCGCGTGCAGTCGCATCTGCAGGATCTCGGCGACCTTCCCCCCGTCCTCCAGGGTCAGCGACGGGACGGTGTACTCGGGCAGCTCCTTGCGGACAGCCATGTATTCCTCCTCGATGCTCGGTCCATCAGCGCCTTGCGCTCCTTCCATCGTGGCCCGGGTGCCGTGCGCTCGCAGGTCGAGGGGTCGTGATCGCCGTCACGCTCACCTCTCGACGCCCGTGGCCGTGCGGGACGTCCCGACGCTCAGCGCTCGGCCCCGCGCTCGGCCCCGCGGTCGATCCCGAGCGTCGCGACGAGGTCCTCATGCAGCTCGAACCACACGCGGTGGCACGAGTCGACGTCGCTGCCGTCGACCCAGCGGCCCTCGCCCGTGCGGGCTTGGCCCAGCGCGGCGGAGAAGCGGTCGTGGTACCCGCCGCACCTGGCCAGGACGTCGCCGAGCAGGCGTGCGAGCGGGGCGAGGTCGTCGCCGATCGCGGCGAGCTCGTCCAGGACCGCGCCGTCCCACGAGGGGTCGGTGTGGTCGTTGGGCGTGAGCCGCGCCCCCGGCACGGGCCGCAGCTGCCAGTCGGTGCATGCCCGCTGGACGCGCGCGTTGAGGGGCAGGAACTCGTGGTGGGCGTCGCGGACGTCGTCGGCCCGGCCCGTGGCGGTGAGCTCGGCGGCGAGCCGGCGCTCGTTCTCGTCCCGCCCCGATCCGGTCAGCGACCAGCCGCTCAGGTCGGCGAACGCGGAGCGCTGCACCCACCCGTGGGCCTCGAGGTCGCCGAGCAGCTCGGCGGTCTCGGCCCGGTCGAGGTCGAAGCGACGGGCGAGGGTCGCGGTGTCGGCGAACCCGCAGATGCGGACCGCGTGCAGGACGAGCAGGTCGACCGGGGAGTCCTGGGTCATGGGCGGTCCTCCTGCCGGGCCGCGAGGCGGTGGAAGTGCTGCTGGCACGCCTGCGGGGAATTGAAGCCTGTCGCGTCGGCGATCTGTGCCCAGGTCAGGCCTGCGCTGCGGGCCGTGAACAGCAGGCCGCTCTCGAGGGCGTCGACCTCGGCGCGCGCGGCGGGCAGCAGGGCCAGCGCGTCGAGGAGTTGCTCGGGCGGCAGGTCGGCGGACCGCCAGAGCGCGAACCGTGCCAGGTCCACGGCCGACGGCGGCACGGCTGCGGGCTGCCACGGCCTCGGTGCGAGCGCGTCGGCACCCCGCTCCAGCAGGTTGGTGCGGGCGTCCTGCTCGCGGCGGGCCTGGGCGTGGTCGGCGTGCGTGGCCCGTCCCGCTTGAGGGGCCCGCGCTGCGGGAGCGGTGTCGTCGTTGCGAGGCATGCGGCGATCCTGCACAATCAACGAAATGTTGTCAACGATCTGTTGAAGGCGGTGAAGGTGCTCGTTCCGCTGGAGGCGGCCGCGCGCGAGACGTGCGGCGGCAAGGCCACGGCGCTCGGCGCGCTGCTGCGGGCAGAGTTGCCCGTCCCCGACGGCTTCGTGGTGCCGTTCGACGCCCACCGGGAGGCGATCCCCCACGACGCGCTCCGCGACGCACTCGCCCCCGCCCTGCACACACTCGGCTCGCCGCCCGTCGCGGTGCGATCCTCGGCCGCGGGCGAGGACACGGCCCAGGCCTCGGCGGCGGGCCAGCACGAGAGCGTGCTCGCGGTCCAGGGGCCCGACGACGTCGCGCGCGCCGTCCGCGCCTGCTGGGCCTCGCTGCACTCGCCACGGGCGGTCGACTACCGCGCAGGCCTCGAGAGCGCGCGCGGCGGTGCGGGCGCGGCGTCCGGCGGGGCAGGCGCGGCGTCCGGCGGGGCAGGCGCGGCGTCCGGCGAGCCCGCCATGGCCGTGCTGGTGCAGCGCCTCGTCGACGCCGAGGCCGCCGGGGTCATGTTCGCACCCGAGACCCCGGGGGACACGACCGTGATCGAGGCATCCTGGGGGCTCGGGCCCCCGATCGTGGGCGGCAGGGTCACACCGGACACGTACCGGGTCGTGGCGCACGAGACCCTCGGCCGCGGGGCCGTTCGCGTGGCCTCGCGCGTCGTCGCCGACAAGCAGACCCGGCTCGACCGGGACGGGACCGGCCTGGTCGTGCACGAGGTGCACACGGACGACCGGTGGCGGCCGACGCTCGACGACGCGACCGTCCTCCGCCTCGCCCGGCTGGGGTGGCGTGCGGCGGACCTCCTCGGCGGGCCGCAGGACGTCGAGTGGGCGCTCGCGGACGGCGCGCTCTGGATCGTGCAGGCCCGGCCGGTCACGACTCCGCTCCCGGCGTCGTCTGCCGACGCCACGGGGTGCACCCCGCCGCTCGGCGCCGCGAGCCTGCTGCGCGGGGCCGCGGGCAGCTCCGGCGTGGCGACGGGACCAGCCCGGATCGTCCGCGGCCCGGCCGACTTCTCGCACGTCCGCCCTGGCGACGTCCTGGTCTGCCCCTTGACCGACCCCGCTTGGACTCCCCTGCTGCGCGTCGTCGCGGGGGTCGTCACAGAGACGGGAGGCGTGCTGTCCCACGCCGCGATCGTTGCCCGCGAGCGCCGCATACCTGCCGTCCTGGGGGTCGCGGGTGCGACCGGGCTGATCCCCGACGGGAGCGTGGTGACCGTCGACGGCGAGGCCGGGAAGATCACGGTCGAGGCCTCGTCCAACGAGGCGTCGATCGCTCGGAGCGAAGAGCACCCGTCATCACCAGCAGGACCCCGATGACCGCCTGAGACGTCCACCTCGACCGCCACGGGGGCGGCCCGTGCCGCCGGTGAGCCGACCGACGTCGGCCATCGACGACCAGGGGCTGCTTGGGCCCCCGATCCGCACCGTCGCGAGAGGTTGAAGTCTGGACAGGCCGCGACCCCTGGTCGCGTCGCGGCCGCACCCGGGGCACGTCCCGCACAAGGCGCACTCGCCCCAGCCGATGGCACCGTGCCGGACGTGAACCACCTGCTGCGTCAGCAGCAGGTCTGGAGGTAGGCCTGCAGATCTGCCAGCGCGCGGGTCATGCCGTCGCGGTCTGCTCGATACAGGACGACCTTGCCCTCGCGGCGCGCCGTGACAACGCCGGCGCGGCGCAGGGTCTTGAGCTGTTCAGAGGCAGTCGACTGTCCGATATTCGCCTGCTCGGCGACCTGTCCTACTGAGAGCTCGGCGCCCCGGGCGAACAGCAGAAGGATGGCCTGGCGGGTGGGGCTGGCCAGTGCAGTGAGGAAGTCCTGCGTCCCCTGGCTCAGCTCAGCGGGCTGGAGCGTTGCGGGCTGGGTCATGTACCGATCCTATCTTTCATATCGTCGTTTTGCCATATCGCGATGTCACGATATGTTGACCGGATGACTTCCTCTACACCTGTGATCATCGTGGGCGCGGGCCAGGCTGGCCTTGCAGCAGCTGGTGCCGCGCGCGCCGTTGGCCTGGACCTGCTCGTCCTGGAGGCTGGTTCTCGGCCGACGGGGTCATGGTCTGGCTACTACGACAGCCTTCGCCTCTTCTCCCCCGCCCGCTACAGCGCCCTGCCCGGCCTGCCGTTCGGTGGTGATCTGGATCGCTACCCCACCAGGGACGAGGTCGTGGAGTACCTCGAGCGCTATGCCGAGCACGTGGGCGTGGAGATCCGCACGGGGGCCCGGGTCGAGTCAGTCGAGCAGGCTGGCGCCGAGTTCACGGTACGGACGAACGACGGGCAGGAACGGCGCGCGGCGGCGGTGATCGCGGCGAGCGGATCCTTCGGCTCTCCGGTCCTACCGGCCCTACCGGGGCTCGAGTCCTTCACGGGCCAGGTGCTGCATTCGGCGACGTACCGCAGTCCGCTCGACTTCGCCGGCAAGCGGGTCGTGGTCGTCGGTGGCGGCAACTCCGCGGTGCAGATCGCCCACGAGCTCAACGGTGTGACCCAGGTGCGGTTGGCGACCCGGTCGCCGATCACGTTCGCCGCCCAGCGCCGAGCAGGGCGCGACCTGCACTACTGGTTCAAGCTCACCGGCTTCGACGTTCTGCCCACGCCGTGGATGCAGCGTCTGGTGACCAAGCCGCTGGTGCTGGACACCGGCACGTACCGGTCGGCGATCGCCTCTGGGTCTCTAGACCGCCGGGAGGTGTTCTCCGAGCTGACGGGCAGCGAGGTCGTGTGGGCCGATGGGACCCGCGAGCAGGTGGACGCCGTGATCCTCGCGACCGGCTTCCGCCCCGCGCTAGAGTACCTGCGACCACTGGGAGCACTCGACGACCTGGGGTCCCCACTGCACCGCGGCGGGATCTCGACCACCCATCCCGGACTGGGGTATGTCGGCCTCGAGCTGCAGCGCTCGTTCTCCTCGAACACCCTGCGAGGTGTGGGTCGCGACGCGGCTCACGTGGCCACCGTGCTCGCCTCGCGGATCCGCGATCGCCGTTCACCGGCGCGACGGTGAAGACACCTTCTCACCTCGAGGGCTGGCCGCGCGTGCGCGCGGGCGGTCCCCGGGGGGCGTTGGCGACGTTGTGCCTGACCCAGATCGTGGGGTGGGGCGTCCTGTACTACTCCTTCCCGGTCGCCCTGCCCGCGATCACCGCAGACACGGGCTGGTCGACGACGGCCTCGATGGGCGCCTCCTCCTTGGCCCTGGTCGTGGCTGCGGGCGCCGGTCTCCTGGTCGGGCGGGTGATCGACCGCCGTGGCCCCCGGGCCACGATGACCGCCGGGTCGGTGATCGCCGCCGCTGCAACCCTGGGAATCGCCGCGGCGCCGTCACTGTGGTGGTTCGCGGCGGCTTGGGTGCTGGCCGGGGCGGCGCAGGCGATGGTGCTCTACGCCCCCGCCTTCACCGCGCTCACCCGCTGGCACGGCCCCGCCCGCGGCCGGGCGCTGATGATCTTGACGCTGGTTGCCGGACTGGCGAGCACCATCTTCGCCCCCGTCACGGCCGCCCTGGTCGACCACCTCGGGTGGCGCCAGGCCTACGTCGTCCTCGCCATCCTGCTCGCCCTGACCACGATCCCCGGACACGCTCTGGGCCTGCGGGCGCCGTGGCCGCCCACTCCACCACACTCCCCCGGCCCAGGCCCCTCGAGTCGCCGCACGATCACGACCAGCAAGCCGTTCATCCTGCTGACGGTCGCCACGTCGCTGACCGCGTTCGCGCTGTTCGCCGCGACCATCCACCTGATCCCGATGCTGACCTGGCGAGGCCTGTCCCCGGCCGCAGCAGCGTGGGCCCTGGGCCTGTCCGGCGCCGGGCAACTCCTGGGGCGCATCGCGTACGCACCACTGGTCGCACACACGACACCAGTCACCCGCACCGTCGCACTGCTCGGTCTCGCGGGCGCCACCATCGCCCTCGCGGGCCTGCTACCCGGCCCGGTCGGCGCACTGCTCGCGGCCGCCGTCATCCTGGGAATCGCCCGCGGCGCCTACACCCTCCTGCAGTCCACGGCCGTCAGCGACCGCTGGGGCACAAACGGCTTCGGACACCTCTACGGGATCCTCAACGCCCCCACCGCCCTCGCCATGGCCCTGGCCCCCTGGGCAGCCAGCGCACTGAGAGACGCCACCGGGTCCTACCCCATGACGTTCGCCCTCCTGGCCGCCGTCGCCGCGCTCGCCGCACTCATCGCTCTCGGGACCCGAACCGCCCATCCCTGACCCACAACCTCGCATTGACAAACGTCGATGCGTTAGCCAGGATCTGGCATATCGAAGTTCTTCGATGTGTTGATCGGATGTCTCTAGGAGGACAGCTCTATGTCGACAGTGGTGCTTTTCGACGGTCAGTCGTGTTGCAGCCCGGTGCGCGGGCGCGAGGAGTCTGCGCAGGCCGTGGCCCAGTTCGTGGCCGACGCGCAGTGGCTCCAGGAGCAGGGCGTGGCCGCGCGGCGAGTGACGATCAGCTCGGCCCCGGAGGAGTTCGCCGGGACCCCGGCCGTCGCTGAGCTGATCTCGGTGCAGGGCATGAACGCCCTGCCCGCCCTGACGGTGGACGGGAAGCTGGTCGCCTCGGGCCGCTACCCGGCGCGTGCCGAGCTCGCCCAGTGGTGCGGACTGGGCGCCTCGGACGAGGTCGCACCCGATGCCCCGACCGGTGCTGGCACGTGCTGCGCCCCGGTCACCGCAGAGTCGGGGCGGTGAGGGCGATGCTGCACGCGATCGAGAATGCGCCGCGCTTCGTGTTCTTCACCGGCAAGGGCGGGGTGGGCAAGACCTCCCTGGCCTGTGCCACCGCGGTGGCCCTGGCCGATGCTGGCAAGCGTGTCCTGCTGACCAGCACTGACCCGGCCTCGAACGTCGGGCAGGTCTTCGGGCAGTCGGTCGGTACCACCATCACCCCGGTGACCTCGGTCGAGGGCCTCAGCGCCGTCGAGGTCGACCCGAACCAGGCAGCCGCCGACTACCGCGACCGGATCGTGGGACCGGTGCGCGGGGTTCTGCCGCAAGAGGTGCTCGACGGGATCGAGGAACAGCTTTCGGGCGGCTGCACGACAGAGATCGCCGCGTTCGACGAGTTCACGTCGCTGCTGACCGACGAGCGCGTCCTGGCCGAGTTCGACCATGTCGTGTTCGACACCGCTCCCACCGGTCACACGATCCGCATGCTCCAACTCCCGGCCGCCTGGACGGGCTTCATCGAGTCCGCCGACGGCGCCGTCTCCAGCGTAGGCCCCCTGGCCGGCCTGGCGAAGAACAAGGAGAAGTACGCTCGCGCGGTCGACGCCCTGGCCGACCCCGCCGCCACCCGCCTGGTGCTGGTCTCACGCGCACAGAGCGCCGCGCTGGGCGAGGCTGCCCGGACCGCGGGCGAGCTCGCAGCGCTCGGCATCAGCGAGCAGTACCTGGTCGTCAACGGGATCCTGCCCGCCGACGCCGCCCTCGGGGACCCGATCGCCACCGCGGTGCACCACCGTGAGGTGGCCGCCATGGCCGACGAGCCCGAAGCCCTGCGTGGCCTCGTGCACGATCACGTCGCCCTGCGCCCGGCCAACGTGATGGGCGTCGACGCGCTACGCGCCCTGCTCTCCGAGGCGCCGTCCTCCACGGCCAAGGGCGCCGCGGACGGTAGCGTCGAGCGGGTCGAGATGGACAACCTCGCAGACCTCGTCGAACAGATCGCAGCCGACAGGCACGGGCTGATCATGACGATGGGCAAGGGCGGGGTCGGCAAGACCACCCTGGCCGCGGCGATCGCGGTCGCCCTCGCCCGCCGCGGACTGCCGGTGCACCTGACGACCTCCGACCCGGCCGCCCACCTGCAGGACGCGATCGGGGAGGCCGGCGACCTGCTGAAGGTCTCCCGCATCGACCCGGACCTCGAGCGCGAACAGTACAAGGCGCACGTCATGGCAACCCGTGGCGCCGGGCTCGACGAGGCAGGCCTCGCGGTGCTCGCCGAGGACCTCGAGTCTCCGTGCACCGAGGAGATCGCCGTCCTGCACGCGTTCTCCGCGATCGTGGCCGAGGCCAAGAACTCGTTCGTCGTGATGGACACCGCCCCCACCGGGCACACCTTGCTCCTGCTCGACGCCGCCGGCGCCTACCACCGCGAGGCGGTGCGTCAGCTCGGGACGGACGAGGCCACGCTCAACTCCACGCTGGGGACCCTGCAGGACCCGGCTACCACGCGCATGATCATCACGACCCTGCCCGAAGCCACACCCGTGATGGAAGCCACCGCGCTCCAGGACGACCTGCGCCGCGCAGGCATCGAACCGTGGGCGTGGGTCGTCAACCAGTCCCTCAACGGCCTCGATCTGACCTCTCCCCTGCTGCGCACGCGCGCGAGGGCAGAGGTCCCGCTCCTGCACCAGGTCCGCGACGAGCTCGCCACCCGCAGCGCTCTGGTTCCCCTGCAGAGCACCGAACCCCGCGGGGTGTGCGCACTGGCCGCACTCAGCGAGCACCAGCCCGCTCGCGTCTGATCACCCACCCCACAAGAGAGGGGGCGCCGTTTCGGCGCCCCCTCTCCTCGAAGCGACGCAGGCGGACCTAAACCAGGACCCGACCCGAAGCGCACCGACCGCCAGCTCGAGCCGCCGTCGACCTGTCCGCCGCCCCGCGTCCGCACCCACCCATGCTCGCCCCGTGACACGTGTCGCAGCACAGCTGCCGGCTGGGCTCGTTGACCGTCGGGTTGCCGACGCTGGAGTAGGTGACGTTCTCGACTTCGCACTCCCGCACGTGCTCAGCGCACAGCCCCGCCCCGCAGTGCGGACAGACACCGATCGCGGTCTCGACGTGCCCGGCCTTGGCGTGCTCGTAGCAGTTCATCGTTCACTCCTTGTTGTATCGAAGTTCATCGATGCCACCTTGCATCCTTATATCGACGCGTGTCAACATAGAAGCATGTCGATACAAGATGTGCGGAGCGTCATCATCGTGGGTTCGGGCCCCGCTGGGTACACGGCTGCTGTGTATGCCGCGCGTGCGGGTCTTGAGCCCTTGGTCCTGGCGGGTTCGATCACTGC
>NZ_JOFV01000006.1 GCF_000718325.1 Oerskovia turbata | reverse complement strand
CGAGAGACCTCCGTTGGTCAGAGCCGGGTTCCTAGACAGCTCCCACTCGACACGGAGGTCTCTCTTCACGTCAACAACGATCCTGGTCAGTACACCTAGCACCCACAGCGAGGATGGCGGTGATGTCGTGCCCGTCGCCGGCGGCGTCGCGTAGTGGGCTGGCGAGGGTGTGTCGGCGGGCGGCCCACTCGCTGCGGTTCTCGCTCGGGTCGGAGGCGTGCAGGTGGGTCGGGTTCTGACAGATCGGGTTGTCACAGGCGTGCGCGACCACTGCGGGCATCCAGGTCAGGCCCCGCTGGTTCAGGGCGTAGGTGATGCGATGGGTGATGACGACGAACCCCGGCCCCACCCAGAACCTGCCGTGGCCCTTGCCGGCTGATCGCCCCGGTCCAGAGCCAGCATTGATCGGAGCCTGGCGGTACATGGAAGTACGGTCGCCCATCTTAGAACGGTGTGCCCGTCGCGATCCGGACACCGCAGTCGTCGCGCAGATGCGTGCGCATATCAGAACGCCATGGCCCCCTGAACGCTCCATGTAGCGGCGAGGCCCGCCTGGCTCAGGTGGGACTCGCCAGCAGGACCGCCTCCTGTCAGTAGAGGAGGTCGAAGTACTGCGGGCGTGCCTTCATGGCGTGGATGAGAAGTTCGTCGCCCGAGTCGAAGATCAACACGACGAGTTCGAGGAGGCGCCCGGCGTCGTCGAACCCGAGGAGCAGCCAACGGCGTGGGTCATCTTCGTCGTCGAGCGGAGCCCGGTAGACGACTTGCTGTGCCGCGAACAAGACGCTGGCGGTGGTGAGTCGGTCACGGTTGAAATGCTTGCGGGCAGAGTCGTGCAGCTTCACGCGACGTGGGCCCAGGCGCGCACCGCGGCGCGGATCGCTTCGGACCGGTTCGTCAGCCCCTCTTCCTTGGCGCGTGCGTTCAGGGCTTCGAGCGTCGGGCCATCCAACCGGACGGGCACAACAGTGCCCGCGCCATCGCCAACGCTCGGCCGCCCCCGGCGTCGCAGCGTGGGCACGTCGAAGCCAGCCTCGGCCTCGTCGGCCCAAGCCTGGATCTGCTCGTCGTTCACGGGCTGGCCGCGCATCTCGTTCTCACCCATGGCAATAGCGTATACGAAAATAGTGACGAGAGTCGAGGGGGGCAGGTGCCGTCTGTGCTGTTGGGTCGTGGGACTTGCGTGTGCCGCATCTGTGATTCGTCACCTGGAGTTGGCTGGGGCGCCCGCCCGTTGAGGTCCGCCGAGGATCTTGCGCAGGCGGTCGGGGGCGGCGAGTAGGTCGAGGAGGTAGAGCCAGGCCAGGAAGCCGATGTCGTGGCTGACGTTGCCGGTGTGCGCGACGAGGAGGCGGGCGCCCTTCTGCTTCTTCGCCACCTACGCGATGGCGGACGAGCAGACGATCCGACGGGCCCGTGGGCTCGCCGCGCTCAAGAGTCTCTTCCTGATGCTCATGGGCCAGAACGGGGACCGTGGTCTCCCCGGCGGCAAGCCCGGGTGGGGACCCGCGGGACGGGCCGCTCTCGACCGGGTCCTGAGCGAGCGTCGAACCCGGTCCCCCGGCTAGGTACCCGGCCCGCCGCCTCACGGTGAGGCGGGCGGGTCCTCACGCAGGAGAGCGAGGTCCCGGCGGACGTAGCGCAGGTGCGCCCACTCCTCCTCCAGGATCACGCGCACGCAGTCCCCGACACTGGGGTGCCAGTCCTCGCCGCCCCACGGGTCGTCGCGTTCCTCCGCGAGCAGCTCCGTGGTGGCCGTGGCCAGGAACGCGGTCACCTGCTCCTGCCGCTCGGCACGCACCGCGAGGATCTCCTTGTACGTCGGTGTGTCCGTGCGGAAGATCGACATGTCGAAGCCCATCCGGTCGGCGCCGGTGAAGATCTGCCCGATCTCGTGGAACGGCTGCTGCACCCGCAGGATCCCGCCGCGGAGCCACGCGTCGGTCGCCAGGACGAGGTGCCGCAGGGTCTGGGCCAAGGACCACTCGTCCTCGACGTGGGCGTCCACCAGGTCCGGTGGCGTGCCGTCCACCGTCTCCTGCCACGCGGACTGCACGGCGACCCACCCCTCGCGCAGTCCCTCGACGGTCTGCGCCTTCTGCAGCTCGCGACCGGGGAACTGCCGGTTGAGCTCGGCGTCCACGTACGGCACGACGTCGACCCCGTTGACGATCAGGTTGCCGAAGAACAGGTCGTGGCTGTCGATGTCGAGGCCGTCCACGTCGACGGCGCGCATCGTCACACCGCTGACGTCGGAGAACCGCAGGGTGGCGCCCTTGAAGCTGGCCCTGACGAAGGTCGCGCCCTCGAACTCCTTCGTCCCCGAATAGGTCGTCATCGCTCCACCATGACGGACCCGTGGCGGTCCTGCCTGCTGACGGCAGGTCACCCGACCACCAGCCGCAACCGGTTCTCCCCGACCCGTACCGTGATCTCCTGGCCCCAGGTCGCGACGAGCCGGTCCGACTCGACGCCGTCGCCGAAGACCACGAGCTGGTCCGACTCGACCGTGAGCCGGAGCTCGCCGCCCGCGTCGAGCATCCCCTCGGTCAGGTCCGCGCCGGTCGCGGGCGACGGCCACGCCTCGCGCACGAACCAGGCGAGCAGCGGGTCCGTGGGGCCGGGGAGGCGTCGTCCGCCGCGCTCGCGAGCGATCGACGCGCACCAGCCCGTCGCGCCGGCGCCGGTCGCCACGATCACGCCCGACGACGACTGCCGCTCGCCCCGGACGGACCCGCGCTCCCCGCCGCGACCACGGGCCGTGCCCCGTTCGCCGCGGCCCCCACCCGCTCCTCGCCCGCCGCCCGGCCCGTCCGCGGCGATCCGGTACCGCGCCGACTGGTGCGACGGGTGCCCCACGAAGACCTCGTTGAGCGCGGCCAGGTGCTGGCCGTCGTCGAGGTGGGCCGCGACCGTCGTGAGGTCCTCGGTCCGCCAGCCGAGGCTGCCGAGGTGCGCGGCGCCGTCGGGCCGAGGGCTGGTAGGACCAGCACCGCCGGGCGTTCTCGCGGCCTTCCCCGCGCGGGTCAGGAGGCGTACGGCCGTGGTGACGTCGAGCCGGACGAGCGCGCCCGCGTTGGTCCCCGGCTCGGGGTCGACACCCAGCACCGGCTGGTCCGTGAGGTACTTGGCGACGTTCGCGACGAGCCCGTCCTGCCCGACCACGACCACGACGTCCTCGGGGGTCACGAGGAACCGGCCGAGGTCGGCGCGCTCGACGTCGGCCCGCCGCCAGCCCTCGGGGATCGCGGCGACGACCCGGGCGCGGGCTTCGGCCACGGCGTCGTGCCGCTCCTGGACCGTGGCGAGCGTGCGGCCGCGCGTGCGGAGGAAGAACTCGGCCTGACCGCGGGTCGCGTGCCGGTCGAGGAGCTCGTCGAGCTCGGTCCGCCGGTGCGCGACGACCACGCGTCGCTGGAGGGGCACGTCAGGCTCCCCTGCCGGCGGTGGCGCTGCCGGTCGCGGGGCCGCCCGCAACCCCGGCTCCGGTGAACGCGGCGAGCGCCCCGCTGAGCAGGTCGGGCGTGATGGTCAGGCTGCCGATCTTGGGCAGCGCCCCGGCGAGGTCGCGCATCGCCACGGCCAGGATGGTCGACCGGTCCATGCCCTCGTAGACGTCCATGACGGTCCGGAACGTGGCGTTGTTCGCCTCGCCGAGCCGGCGGATCTCCTCGGCCTGCGCGGCCGACGTGAGGTCTCGCCGCTCGGCCGCGGCCCGGGCCTCGACGAGCGCCGCCGCGGCGGTCTCCTCGGCCTCGCGCCGGAGGTTGGCGCCCTCCTGCGCGACGAGCCGTTCCCGCCGGGTCGCGAGCTCGATCTGGCTCGCGAGCTCGTTCTCCGAGATGGTGCGCTCGCGCTCGACGGCCAGCGCCCGCCGCTCGTACGTCGACCGGTCGGCCTCGGCCTGGACGTGCTCGCGCAGGGGAGTCTGGAGTGCGCGCTCGACGTCGCCCTCGGGGCGGACCGCGAGCACGTGGACCCCGAGGACCTCGATGCCGGTCGAGGCCAGCCGGGCGTCCGCCCCCAGGGCTCCCACGAGCTGGGCCCGGACCTGGCTCACGCCCTGCTCGAGCGCGGTCGTCAGGGGGACGGCCGCGAGGTGGTCGATCGCGTGGCTCTGCGCGAGCTGGCCGATGATCGTCGCGACCTGGTCGCGGCCCGTCGTCGTGGCGGCGCCGGTGTCGGGGTCGATCCCGAAGTCGAGCCGCTGCGAGACGACGGCAGGGTCCGCGAACCGGTACGTCACGTTGACCTGGACCGTGACGTCCTGGTGGTCGCGCGTCGTGGCGTGGAAGAGGACGGGCAGCTCCTGGTCGTCGACCGGGACCTCGCTGAGGACCGAGGTGCCGGGACGGAACCAGAAGGCCTGGCCGATCCCGTGGTGCGCGACGCGCCCCGCCTTGAGGTGGATCACGGCACCCGTGGGGCTGCCGAGGAAGTGCCGCAGCCAGGGGTAGCGCTTGATGGTGGCCATGGGAGGCTCCGTCCGTCGTCGTTGTTTGTGTCACTTTGACGATAAGCCTGGATCGTCGTTAGCGTCAACTTGACGATAAGAAGGTAGGGTGGAGGCATGAGCGAGCACCCGGAGACCCCGCCGTCCGCCGCCCGGATCCCCGTCACGGTCGACGTCGTCGCGCTCACGGTCCGCGACGGCATGCTCCAGGTCCTGCTCGTGACGCGGCTCCTCGACCCCTTCAGGAACCGCCTCGCTCTGCCGGGCGGGTTCGTCCTGCCCGACGAGTCCCTGCCGCAGGCCGCCGCCCGCGAGCTCGCCGAGGAGACGGGCGTCGCGGTCCCCGGACACCTCGAACAGCTCCGCACCTACGGGCCGCTCGGCCGCGACCCACGCGGCCCCGTGCTGACCGTCGCGCACCTCCTGCTCGCACCCACCTACGGCCTGCCGACCGCGGGCAGCGACGCCGCACAGGTCGGCTGGTACCCGGTCGAGGAGGCGCTCGCGGACCCGGAAGGGCTCGCGTTCGACCACCACCGCATCCTGCGCGACGGCGTCGAGCGCGCCCGCGCGAAGCTCGAGTACTCGACGCTCGCGACCGCCTTCTGCGGCCCCGAGTTCACGATCGCCCAGCTCCGCGCCGTCTACGAGGCCGTGTGGGGCACCCGGCTCGACCCCCGCAACTTCCACCGCAAAGCCGTCGGCACCTCGGGGTTCCTCGTCGAGACGGGGGAGTCGACCTCGGGCGGGACGGGCCGGCCCGCCGCGCTCTACCGGCTCGCGCCCGAGGCGGAGCGCTCTGCCGGGGCGCGTGACGTCGTCGGGCAGGAGGAGGCGCCCGCCTCCGTGCCCGCCGTGCTCAACCCGCCCCTCATGCGACCCGCCTGAGTCGCGCAGGGCGACACCGCCGGAGGGGGCGCGCCGCCGCGGAACCGTCCGGATGTCGAGCCGTTCCCGCCCGCCAGGCGGCGCCCACAGAGCACTTTCGAAGAGGCTTCGAACGTCAGATGAACACCAGGTGAACAGTCGTCGAAGACTCGCCGACTTGGTTCAGACCGCTGTCATGCAGCGTCCACCATGGAGTACGTGACCGAGACGATCCTGCTCGCGCTCGTGGTAGTGACGGCCCTGGCCTTCGACTTCACGAACGGCTTCCACGACACCGGCAACGCGATGGCCACGTCCATCGCTACACGTGCCCTCAAGCCCAAGACCGCCGTCGCGCTGTCTGCAGTCCTCAACCTCGTCGGGGCGTTCCTGTCCCTGGCCGTGGCGGCGACCATCGCCAAGGGGATCGTGGACGCGAACGTCATCACCCTCGAGGTGGTGCTCGCCGGTCTGGTGGGTGGCATCACCTGGAACCTGCTGACCTGGTTGCTGGGCATCCCGTCGAGCTCGTCGCACGCCCTCATCGGCGGCGTCGTGGGTTCGGTCCTGGCCGCGGTCGGGACGAGCGGGGTCCTGTGGACCGGTGTCCTGTCCAAGGTGATGATCCCCGCCCTGCTCGCTCCTGTGATCGCGATCGGGGTCGCCGCGCTCGGCACCTTCCTGGTCGCGCGCATCACCAAGGACCTGCCGCAGGACACCACGAGCCGCGGGTTCCGCTGGGGTCAGATCGGCTCCGCGTCGCTCGTCTCGCTCGCGCACGGCACCAACGACGCGCAGAAGTCGATGGGCATCATCCTGCTCGCGCTCATCGCGGGCGGCGCCGTCCCGTCCGACTCGGGGGTCCCGTTCTGGGTCGTCCTGTCGTGCGCGTTCTTCATGGCGCTGGGCACCTACCTGGGCGGCTGGCGCGTCATCCGCACGCTCGGCAAGGGTCTCGTCGAGATCGACTCGCGCCAGGGCATGGCCGCCGAGACCTCGTCGGCCGCGGTCATCCTCCTTTCCAGCCACTTCGGCTTCTCGCTGTCGACGACGCACGTCGCGACCGGTTCGATCCTCGGCTCGGGCGTCGGCATGCCGGGCGCGAAGGTCCGCTGGGGCGTCGCGGGCAAGATGCTCGCCGCGTGGGGCCTGACGCTGCCGGCCGCCGGTGTCGTCGGCGCGCTGTGCTTCTGGCTGCAGGACGTCATCGGTGGCGTCGGCGGGACCGTCGCGGTCTTCACGATCCTCATCGGCGTCTCGACCGCGATCTGGGTCGCGTCGCGCCGCAAGCCGGTCGACGCGTCGAACGTCAACGACGAGTGGGACGGCGAGGGCGAGACCGCAGTGGTCGACGCCGCCGAGTCCTTCACCGCCGTCGCCGTCGAGGCCACGGCCGAGGCCGAGGCCACGATCGCTGCGACCACCGCGACGACCGCCACCGCGAACGCCGCCCCGACCGCCACCGCCCGTGAGGGAGTCCACGCATGAGCGAGTTCATCCACGTCGACGCCCTGCTCCAGGTCGTGGTCGCCGGCGCGATCGTCGGTGCGGGCCTGCCCGCGCTGTTCGCGCTGGGCGTCCGCCTGCTCGCCCCGTCGCAGGGTGCGGCGCTCGCGGTGGAGGGTGCGCCGTCGGGCACGGAATCCGGCCCGACGACGGCGCGCCCCACGGGCCTGCGTCTCGCCGCCGCCGTGGTGTGCTTCGGCACGGTGCTGGCCGCGTGCGCTGTGGGCATCTGGTTCCTCGCGTCCGGCGGTCACTGACCTCCCGCACGACCCCCGACCGGAGGCCGCCCCGTCGTTCGACGACGGGGCGGCCTCCGTCGTCCGTGGTGGGGCGTCAGGGCGTGCCGGGGAGGCGTCGAGCGTGACGAGACGCACACCACATCGGTGCGGGGGTGGTCGAATTACCACGCTCGCCCCAGCTTGTCCCGCATCCTGCGTGCGGAAACGCACGCGTGTCGTGAGATGTGACCGGGAGCACGCGAATCTCCCGTCATACCGCCGACGGAAACCGGTCCTCTGGGTAGTTGGACATCTGTCCCGGTCATCCGAAGGAGCGTCATGATCACCCCCCACCGGGCTCGTCGAACGGTTCCCCCGTTCGGCAGGGCCGTCGCCGCCGTCACCGCCACGGTGCTCGGACTGACAGGAGCACTCGCGCTGGGCACGGGCCCGCTCGCAGCACCTGCGTCCGCCGCAACCACGGCACAGCTCCCGCAGTGCCCGGCGCCCGGCGAGATGCCCGGGATCGGCAACCTTCCTGCCTTCACCGACTCGAACATCGCGGTCTACGCGGGGGGTGACTACTCCGCGACCGGTACGGCAGCCGAGTCCGAAGGCCTCCTCGTGGTCATGGGCGACGCGACGTTCGACAAGGCGGCCGGCGGTGTCTACAACGTCGGCTCGGCCGGAGTCGGCTCGCAGATCACGCCTCCGGGCGGGACGACGATGCTGGCCGTCGGCGGCGACCTGACGGTCGGCCCCCTGACCACCATGGACGTCGGGGCGAACGTCGTCGGTGGCGGCAACGTCGACGTCGGCGGCTCGATCACGAACACGGTCCCGCTCGCCCTCAACGGCGGCGTCGCGACGCCGAGCATGGGCGCTGCGGCGGTCGCGTCGTACACGTCCTTCCAGGACGTCATCACCGAGGAATCGAGACTGCTCGCCCAGCCTGCCGGCACGCCCGGGAAGATCGAGCCCTGGGGCGAGCTGCGCTTCACGGGCGACCCGGACGCCTCCCTGCACACCTTCACGGTCGACGGTGCCGCACTGACGAGCCTCGGGAAGAAGGTGTCCGTCTTCTTCGACGAGATCGGCGGCACCGCGCCGATCGTCGTCAACGTGACCGGGTCGGCAGTCGACCTCGACGCACAGTCCTTCTTCTTCGGGACCACGCAGGTCAACGCCCTCTCGTCTCCCGAGCTCGGCAACGCCGCGTCGCGCATCCTCTGGAACTTCGTCGACGCGACCTCCGTCGAGCTCGGCGAGAACGACCAGTTCATGGGGTCGATCCTCGCGCCGCACGCCGACGTGACGCTCACGACGAGCACGAACGGACGCGTCTACGTGGGCAAGACGCTCTCGGTGCTCGGCATCGGCGGTGGCATCGAGCAGCACAACTACCCGTGGACCGGTTCCGGTCCGTTCACCTGCCTCTCGGACGAGCCCGGCGGGTTCACGGTCACCAAGAACGTGGTCGGGGACGGAGCGGACCTCGTGCCGACCGGCACCGAGTTCACCGTCGACTACTCCTACACCGCGCACGGGACGCCCGTCACCGGCACCCTCACCGTGACGGCCGACGGCACGGTCGTGAACGGCCCCGCGGGCCTGCCCGCCGGGACCGTCGTCACCCTCTCCGAGCCCGACCTGCCCCTCGTCCCCGGGGTCGACTGGGGCACCCCGTCGTTCGCCCCGTCGGACACCGTCACGATCGGTGCGACGGGGACGGTCGCCGTGCGGCTCACCAACACCGCGTCCGCACAGGTCGGCGGGTTCTCGATCGCCAAGGCCCTCACCGGGCTCGCCTCAGACCAGGTCCCCTCGGGGACCGAGTTCACCGTCGCCTACACCGTGACGGCCGACGGTGCCTCGACCCAGGGCACCGTGACGGTCCTCGCCGACGGCACCGTGGTCGACGGTCCGCAGGACCTGCCTGTCGGTGCGGTCGTGACGTTCACCGAGACCGACCTGCCGACCGTGCCCGGCGTGGTGTGGGGCGAACCGTCGTTCGAGCCCGCCTCCGTCACGGTCAGCGACGGCGCGAACCCCCTGGTCACGCTCACCAACTCGGCCGACGCCGCGCTCGTCCCCGTCGGCGGGTTCTCCGTCCGGAAGGTCGTCGCGAACGCGCCCGAGGGCACGGTGCCCGCCGGCACCGGGTTCACGGTGCGCTACTCGTACCTCCTCGAGGGCACACCGACGTCGGGCACCCTCACGGTGACGGCCGACGGCACCGCGGTCGACGGGCCCCAGAACCTGCGCGCCGGGACGGTCGTGACGTTCGAGGAGATCGCGCTGCCCACGATCGACGGCGTCGTCTGGGGCGCCCCGGTGTTCAGCCCCGCGACGATCACGGTCGGTGCGGGGACCAGCACGTCCGTCACGCTGACCAACACGGTGCTCGACACCCCGTCGGGCGGCTTCTCGCTCGCGAAGGCGGTCACCGGGCCCGCCGCGGACCAGGTCGACCTGCCGTCGATCGACGGCGTGGTGTGGGGCGAACCGGTGTTCAGCCCGGCGCAGGTCGTCGTCGCCGACGGCGAGAGCACCGCGGTCACCCTGACGAACACGGCGAACGCCGAGCCTGCAGGCGGGCGACCTGCCGTCGATCGACGGCGTGGTGTGGGGCGAACCGGTGTTCAGCCCGGCGCAGGTCGTCGTCGCCGACGGCGAGAGCACCGCGGTCACCCTGACCAACACGGCCGACGTCGTGGCCGCCCCGGTCGGCGGGTTCACGATCGCCAAGGAAGTCACGGGGCCGAACGCGTCCAAGGTCCCCGCGGACACCGAGTTCACCGTCGCGATCTCCGCGACAGTCGACGGCGAGCGCACCGAGGGCACCCTGACGGTCCGCGCCGACGGCACCGTCGTCCAGGGCCCGGCAGACCTCCCCGCAGGGACGGTCGTCGACCTCGTGGAGGTCGACCTGCCGAAGCTCGCGGGCGTGCGCTGGGGGACGCCGGTCTTCACGATCGACGGCGAGAAGGTCACGTCGGTCACCGTCGGCGCGGGCCAGACCGTCGCGGTGACCCTGACCAACACCGCGCACACCGCCGACGGCGGGCTCGCGACCACGGGAGCCCAGGTCGCGGGCATCGCCGCCGTCGCGCTGCTGCTGGTCGGAGGAGGTGGCGCGCTCCTCGTGGGTGCGCGACGCCGTCGGGCATGAGGTCCTGACCGGACCACCGCCCGAGCATGCCCCGGAGCGGGCGTGACCTACCCGGTCACGCCCGCTCCGGCGTTCACGCGCCGAGCGCCGCGCGGACCGCGGCGGCGAACGCGTCGACGTCCTCCTCCGACGTGTCCCACGAGCACATCCACCGGACCTCGACGCGCTCGTCGCCCGTGACGGGGTCGGTGGCGGCGGCCGCCCAGTCGTAGAACGCGAAGTCCGCGCGCAGGCGCTCCGCTGCGGTGCGCGGCAGCACCGCGAACACTGCGTTCGCCTGGGTGGGCTGCGTGAACGCCAGGCCCGACGGCGCCGCGCGCGTCCCGCCGTCGGGCACCTCACCCGTGGCCGCCACGGGCGAGAGCGCCGCACGCAGACGCGCGGCCATCGCGTTGGCGTGCGCCGCGTTGGCACGCCACAGGTCGTCCTCGAGCAGCGCCGTGAGCTGCGCCGAGACGAAACGCATCTTCGACGCGAGCTGCATGGTCATCTTGCGCACGAAGTCGACCCCCTGCGCCGCGTCAGGATCCAGGACCACGACCGCCTCGCCGAACAGCAGGCCGTTCTTGGTGCCGCCCAACGACACGACGTCCACGCCGACGTCCGTCGTGGTCGCGCGCAACGAGACCCCCAGGGCGGCCGCCGCGTTCGCGAGCCGCGCCCCGTCGAGATGGACCCGCAGACCCGCAGCGTGCGCGCGGTCGCTGATCGCGCGGATCTCGTCCGGCGAGTAGACCGTGCCCAGCTCGGTCGCCTGCGTGATCGACACGACGAGCGGCTGCGCACGGTGCTGGTCGCCCAGGTCGCCCACGAACCGGTCGACCGCGTCCGGGGTCAGCCTCCCGTCCGGCGACGGGACCGTGAGGAGCTTGATCCCGCCGACGCGCTCGGGCGCCGCGTTCTCGTCCTGATGGACGTGCGCGTGCTCCGACGTCACGACCGCGCCCCAGCGCGGCAGCATCGACATGAGCGCGACCACGTTCGCGCCCGTCCCGTTGAACACCGGGTACGCCGTGGCCGCCTCGCCGAAGTGGTGCCGGACGACCTCCTGGAGACGCCCGGTCCACGGGTCCGCGCCGTAGGACCCGGCGTGACCCACGTTCGCCGCGGTCAGGGACGCGAGGACCGCGGGATGGGCGGGGGCGTAGTTGTCGGACGCGAACGAACGCTGGGTCGAAGGCACCCGGCCAGGGTAAGCCCGGCGCACCAACCCGCCGAGGGTGACGGTGCGGGGCGCCGAGGGTGACGAGCCGGGGCGCCGAGGGTGACGGTGCGGGGCGCCGAGGGTGACGAGCCGGGGCGCCGAGGGTGACGAGCCTGCCCGCCGAGGGGCCGGCGCGACAAGGACCCCCATGAGGCGCATCCTGGAAGAGCAGGGGCGGTCGCCCCTGCACGACGCAGGGGACGCGGCGGGCGAGCAGCCCGTCTGCCCGGGCATCGTGGCCCGGGACACGATCGACGACCCGCTCCCACGCCCCCGCCGGCACACGAGGGGGACGACCATGAGCACCGCACCACACCCCGACCCGCAGCTGGGCGGACCGTTCGTCCGTCAGGACGTCTGGAAGCTCTACCGGCAGGGCGCCGACGGCCGCGCCGTCATCGACGCGTACGCGAAAGCCGTCGCCGTCCTCAAGGCAGGCCCGCCCACAGGAGCCCGGTCCTGGCTGCACCAGACCCAGGTCCACGGCATGAGCCCGGACCCGCACGACGGGCTGCGCAACCAGTGCCAGCACGGCTCCTGGTACTTCCTGCCCTGGCACCGGCTCTACCTCGGCTACTTCGAGGCGATCTGCCGCGACATCATCCGCAACCGGAACGACATCCCCCAGAAGGTCAAGGACACCTGGGCCCTGCCCTACTGGGACTACGACACGGCGACGACCAACACGCTTCCACCGCCCTTCCGGGACCCCGTCGGGCCCGACGGTCTCGCCAACCCGCTCTACGAGGCGCAGCGCAAGAACGGCGTGAACGCCGGGACGGCAGTCCTCACCGCCCCCGAGACCACCGCGAAGGGCTGGTTCTACGAGCCGCTCTTCACGTCGAAGATCCCGAACACGACGACCTTCGGCGGCCCCACGACCGGGTTCAGCCACCTCGGCGGCACGATCGGCGCACTCGAGGGCACCCCCCACGGCACCGTCCACAACTTCGTGGGCGGCAAGATGGGGAACTTCAACACCGCGGCCTCCGACGCAGTCTTCTGGCTGCACCACTCGAACATCGACCGGCTGTGGGAGGTGTGGCGATCCCACGCGGGGCAGGGGCGCGACCCCGCCAAGAGCGTGTTCACCCAGAAGTTCGCGTTCCTCGACCCGTCCGGAGCCCGACGGGAACCCGAGAGCTGGGAGGTGCTCGACACGAGCGCGTTCGGGTACGTGTACGCGGACATCGGCGTCCCGCCGTCGGTCCGCACACTGCAACGTGGCAGGAGGCGGCCCGTGGCCGGCATCGGAGACGCAGGGGCCGAGGACGAGGTGCGGCACGAGGACGAGGTGCGGCGCCTCGAGCAGGTCCCGCCCGAGGCCGTCGCGGTCAACCGTGAACCGGTACGCCTCACGTCCCGGACGGCGAGCGTCGACATCGCGGTCGGGCCGGGCGCAGCCCGGGAGCTGACCGACCGGGCCGCCTCGCCCACCGAGCCCGAGCGGCTGCTGCTCGTGCTCGAGCACATCACCCTGGAGGGCGACAACCAGCCCCCCACCTACGCCGTCTACGTCGGCGACACCGAGGACGACGACGCGCTCGTCGGGAACCTGCCGCTCTTCGGAGTCCGCGAGTCGCAGGAGTCCGACGCCGAGCACGGGCTGTCGTACGTCTTCGACATCACCGACGTCGCAGCCGAGCTCGGCGAGAAGGGAGCCTGGGACCCGGGCCGCCTCCACCTGACGTTCCACCCCGTCGTCCACGACGAGCAGGAGGCGCAGGCGGCGCCCGAGGTCGTCGTCCGGACCGTCCGCCTCATGGTCCAGTGACCGTCGCGGCCGGGCGCCCTCCGCGCCCGGCCGCCGTGCGCCCGGCGGCCCGCGGGCTGCGCGTCCGCGGGGCGGCCGTTCGCGGGGCGGGCGTCCGGGCGGCGGGCGTCGAGGCGCGACGGCTCCTCGGGCGTCATCCCGAGTGGCCGGTCCTGCTGGCGGCGGCGGCCGCGTGGGCGGCGCTCCTCGGCTCTGGGTCGCCCGCGTCAGGTTCGGGCGTCCTCGGCCCGGGACCGCCCGCGGGGCACCACACGGGCGCGGTCCCGGGAGCGGGCGCGGGGTGGGCTGCCGCCTGGCTGGACCCGGTCTCTCTCGGGCCCGGCCGGGCGGGTGGCATCCCGGAGATCGTGCCCGGCGCGGCGGCGGACTGGGGGCACTGGGGGCTCATGGTCGTCGCGATGATGCTGCCTGGGCTGGTCCCGTCCGTGCGGCACGCGGCGTTCGCCTCACCGCGCAGGCGTCGGCACCGGACCACGGCGTTGTTCGTCGTCGCCTACCTTGCGCTGTGGATGGTCGTGGGACTCTGGTTGACCCTCGCCGCCGGCGTGCTGCGCCCGGGGGTCATGGCCGCCGCCGCGGTCCTCGTCGCGGCCTCGGCGTGGCAGCTGACCCCCGTCGTCCGGCGCGCCCTGGCCCGGTGTCACCGCTCGGTCCCGCTGGGTGTCGCGGGCCGGTCGGCCGATGTCGCAGCCCTGCGGTTCGGCTGGTTCCACGCCCGCGCGTGCGTGCTCACGTGCGCACCATTCATGGTGGCGCTGTCCTTCGCGGGGCACCCGCTCTGGCTCACGCTCGGGATCGCGACCGTGACGTGCCTCCAGAAGCTCGGCGCCGACGCGGGGCGCTGGGGCCACCCCGTGGTCGTCCTCGGGGTGCTGTCTGCGGTGGTCCTCGTCGGGACGAGCTGAGGGTGACGGCCCGGTACGCCGAGGGTGACGTGCCCGCCTGCCGAGGGTGACGGCCCGGTCACCGTCGGTGCCAGGAGCGGTCACCGTCGGCGCCTGAGATGGTCACCCTCGGCGCCTGGGGCGGTCACCCTCGGAGGGGAGAGCGGTCACCCTCGGCGGGTGGGGACGTCACCGTCGACGTAGAACCAGCGCCCGCCCTCCCGGACGAACGAGCTGACCTCGTGCAGCGACCCGCGCTCGCGGGTCTGCGCGGACCGGTAGTGGGCGACGAACTCCACGACGCCCGTCCGGTCGAGGGGGCCGCCCGCGCTCGTCGCGACGACGTCCAGACGGCGCCACGTCACGTCGTCGTCGAGGTCCAGGTCCGCGGGGCGCGTCGAGGGGTGCCAGGTCGCGAGCAGGTAGTCGGCGTCACCGACCGCGAACGCCGCGTAGCGCGAACGCATCAAGGCCTCGGCCGTCGGCGCCGCCACGGTGTCGGGAGCGGCTGCACCCGGACCCGCAGCGTGACCGTGGTGGTACCGCCCGCAGCACGCCCCGTACGTCTCTCCGGACAGGCAGGGGCAGCGGGCGTCGTCGGGCAGGGGCGAGGTCGCGGTCACCCGACCATCCTTCCGTAGGGTGTGAGCCGTGCGCTTCCTCCGCTGGACCTTCGCCCTCTACCTCGCTGCCGTCCTGGTGGTGACGTGCTGGCCGTCCCCGCAGTCGACGGCCGCGCCCGGGTGGGCGCTCGCGGTCCTGGACGCGTTCCGTTCGGTGGGGGTGCCGATGTCGTACGAGTTCCTCGAGGCCGCCTCGAACGTGGTGATGTTCCTGCCGTTCGGCGTGCTGGGGCTGCTCGTGCTGTCCGGGGCGCGTCCCGCGGTGCCGCTCGGTCGGGCGGTCGGGTTCGTCGTCCTGGCGGGGTTCGCCCTGTCGCTCGGTATCGAGCTGTCGCAGCTCGTGATCCCGGGCAGGTACTCGACCGTGCAGGACGTCGTGATGAACACCACGGGTGCGGCCGTGGGTGCGGTCGCGGTGGCGGGAATTCTGGGCGCCCGGCGCCCGTTGATCCCAAGATAGTGTCGCGACGACACTAAAATTCTCGCATCGTCACACGGAGGTCCCCCATGTCCACCCCCCACGTCACCGGCGCACCCCTCGACGGCGTCCCGGCCTTCCACGGCAAGGTCGCCCTCGTCACGGCCTCCGGGGCAGGTATCGGCGAGGCGGTCGCGAAGCGGCTGGCTTCCCTGGGGGCGGCCGTCGTCGTCTCCGACGTCAACGACGAAGCCGGTGCTCGGGTCGTCGCCGACATCGAGTCCGCGGGCGGTCGTGCGGCGTACCGCCGCGCGAACGTCGCCGACCCCGCGGACGTCGGCGCACTCGTCGCGTTCGCCGTCGAGACCTACGGCGGGCTGCACCTCGCGGTCAACAACGCCGGCGTGGGCACCCGACCCTTCCGCCTCGACGAGATGCCCGAGGACGGCTGGGACCGCACGCTCGACGTCACGCTGCGCGGGACGTTCCTGTCGATGAAGGCAGAGATCGCCCACATGCTCGGCCACGGTGGCGGCAGCATCGTCAACATCGCCTCGATCGCGGGCCTCAAGGCGTCGCCCGGTCTTGCGCCGTACTCGGCCGCGAAGGCAGGCGTCGTGTCCCTCACGCACGGCACGGCGATCGAGTACGTGACCGACGGCATCCGCGTCAACGCCGTCGCACCGGGGGCGATCGAGACGGCAGCGCTCGCGTCGCTGCCCGAGGAAGCACGGGCCGGGTACGCCGCCGACGTCCCCATGAAGCGCCTCGGCCAGCCGTCGGAGATCGCGGACGCCGTCGCGTTCCTGCTGTCCGACCAGGCCAGCTTCATCACCGGTGTGGTGCTGCCGGTCGACGGCGGAACCCGGGTCGCGTGACCGACGCACCGCACCCCGGGGCGGGGCCGGGCGACGGCTCTGCCCCGGGGGACCGGCCGGTACCGACCCGGGCCGCGCCGTCGGGCGACGGCCTCGCCCGGGCGGACACCCCGTCGGGCGCCACCATGACGGGCGACCCGCGCGTGCCCGGGTACCGGTCCGACCTGCTCGACTCGCTGGTCCGTGTCATGGGCCTGTGGACCAGCGGCGACTTCCTCGCGGCGGTCGCGGCGCGCGAGGGGATCGACCTGGACACCCCGGCGATCGTGGTGCTCACGGTCGTGTGGCGGCAGGGCCCGCGGCGGCCCTCGGCCATCGCCGAGCACCTGTCCACGGGGCCGTCGAACGTGAGCAAGATCCTGCGCCGCCTCGACGCCGCGGGGCTCACCGAGCGCCGCGAGGACCCCGACGACGCCCGTGCCTCGCGCGTCCATCTCACCGAGGCGGGTGCTCGCGTCGCGAGGACGTTCGTCGCCGCGGGGGACGCGCTCGTCGACGAGCTGCTCGACGGGTGGTCCGCGCAGGACCGCCTGGTCTTCTCCGAGCTCATGCGGCGCTTCGAAGGGGCGAGCGAGGCCTTCCTCGACCGGGGCTGACGCGACCGCGCGCCGGCCCGTGCCGGCGAGCGCGCCGTCACGCCCACAGCAGACGCCACCAGGTCTCGTCCGGTGCGTCCGCGCGGTGGATCCGGTGGATGCGGTGCGGCGCGTTGAGGGCGTCGTCGAGCCCCAGCTCGTCGACCACGTAGGCCCACAGGAGCTCGCACTCGCAGTCCGGGGCGTGCTGCTCGGTCACGAGCAGGTCCGCCTCGAAGCGCAGGATCGCGCCTTCGGCGACCAGGCGTTCGTCGCAGCGTCCTGGGCCGACGACGAACCCGTGGAGCGTCACGTCGTCGGGGTGCTCGGCGGCGGCCCGGAGCAGGCTTCCCAGCGGTGGCGAGCCGTTCGAGCGGTGGGCGAGCCGGGTCGGGGCGAGGCGTGCGAGGAGCGCCTCGGCCAGGGGTCCGTCGAGGTTCGCGAAGAACGTCGGTTCGAGCGGGTCGTGGTCGGGGTGCAGGACCGGTGACAGCAGCTCGGGCACGGCGTCGTCGAGGAGCCAGCCGTGCGTGTGCGGTCCGTGGACGTGGTGGAAGCCGTCGGGGCCGTTGGCCTCGGCGGCCTGGCGTTCCCAGAGCGCCCGGAGGGTGGGCAGGCCCAGGGGTGAGACCGGGTGTCGGTTCGTCGCGCGTCGTCGGGGGTGGGAGGGGCGGTTGCCGTGGCTCATGCCGGTAGGGTGCCGCGCCTGCGGGGACGCCCGCGGGGGCCGGAGGGCGCTCTGTGGACGAGGACGTCGTAGCCGGACCTGTGGACGACGCCGGATCGCGACGCCTTGTCGCGACGCCCGGCGGACCGGAGCCTGACGCGAGAGGATGCGGTCATGACCACGATCCTCGTGACGGGCGGCACGGGCACGCTCGGCGCCCCCACCGTGTCGCTCCTGCGTGCCGCTGGGCACGACGTCCGCGTGCTCAGCCGGTCGGCGAGCCACCCGGCGGGGCCAGGCCCGGCCGTCGTGACCGGGGACCTCACCACGGGAGAGGGCCTGCGGGAGGCGTTCGACGGCGCGCAGACCGTCCTGCACCTCGCGACCCACGGTCCCCGGGCCGACGTCGAGATGGGTCGCCACGTCGTGGCCGCGGCCCGCGACGCCGGGGTGGGGCACGTCGTGTTCCAGTCGATCGTGGGCGTCGACCGGATCCCGCTCGGCTACTACACGGCGAAGGTCGAGGTCGAGGACCTGCTGGCCGCGTCCGGCCTGCCGTACACGATCCTGCGGGCCACGCAGTTCCACGAGTTCGTCGACAACCTCTTCATCGCGCAGCGCTTCTCGCCCGTGCTGCTCACGCCGGCGCTCGAGGTCCAGCCGATCGCGGTGCCCGACGTCGCCGCGCGCCTCGTGGAGATCGTCGCCGCCGGGCCCTCGGGCCGGGTCGCGGACGTCGGCGGGCCCGAGCGCATCACGGGCCGCGAGGCCGCGCGCGCCTGGCTGCAGGCGACGGGCAGCCGGCGAGGGGTCGCCCGGGTACGCCTGCCGGGGCGGACCTTCCGGGCGTACGCGGCAGGCCACCACATGGTGCCGGGCGAGCCCTCCGGGACGGGGACGTACGGGCAGCACCTGGTCGAGCGGTACGGGCGCTCGCGGTAGCCGAGCCTCCGGTCGCCGGGGCCGGGCTGCTCCGAGCGCAGGTGCCGCCCGACGGCGGAGGGTGAGCTCCGCCGTTGGGCCGCGGACCTCAGCAGGTCAGGTCGTCGCCCGTCGTGGTGCCCAGGAGCTCGGCGTAGCGGCGGAACAGCGCGACCCGGTTGGCGACCTGGCGCGGGTTCCCGCCGTCGCACTCGAGCGGGCCGTTGATCGCGCGGATCGTCTCGCGGAAGCCGTGCTCGCCGACGATCGCCTCGTGGCACGTCATGGTGCCCTCACCCGGCTGGGTGTTCCAGTACCAGAGCGCGGTCTTCCAGGCGACGGTCGGGTCCGTCTCGACGAGGAACGGGTTGTTCAGCAGGTCGATGCCCAGGGCGTCGCCCGCGGCCTTGTAGTTGAAGTTCCAGGAGAGCTGGATGGGGCCCTTGCCGTAGTAGGCGTCCTGGCCCGCGGGGCACCCGTACGGCTGCGACGGGTCGCAGTAGTGCGAGTACACGGCAGTGTTGAGCTCGCTCACGTGCAGCAGGCCCGTGCTCTCGTGGCTCACGTTCGCGAGGAACGCCGCGGCCTCGCGGGCAGCGATCTCGGGGCCTCCCGACGTCGCGAACTCGGGGTACGCCTCGGTCGCGGAGACGAGGCCCGCGTAGGTGTAGAACGGGTTGCGGTCCGGGAACATCTCCTCGAACTGCGCCTCGGTCACCACGAACCCCGTCGTGATGCCGCTCGTCGAACCTGTCTCAGCCATGAGCCACCCTCTCGTCACTGTCCCAGCGTGCGTTCAGCGGTCACCCTAGGGGACGAGCGAGCGCTCCTCGGCATCGGTGTGCACTGCGCTCCGCGGGGCGTCCTCGGCGTCCGGCTCGGGGCGGTCGCCCGGGTCGGGGGAGCCCTCGGGAGAGACGTCCGCGGGCGTTGCGCCGCCCGTCCTCGCGTACACCGCGACGGCTGCGAGTCCCGCGACCCAGCCGGTCACGAGCGGCCAGAAGAGGCTCGACTGCACGACGGGCAGCACCATGTTCATGGTGGCCGAGTGCAGCCCGAACGCGGTGTACGTCGTGAAGGACCGGGTCGCCGCGGGGACCGTCGCCGCGACGGCGGCGGCGAACCAGACCGCGAGCACCAGCGTCCAGCGTCCCGCGCGCGGCGGGAGCCGGCGGGTCGCGAGCCACGTCCCGCCCGCGACGACCAGGCCCACGACCAGGGCGAGGGCCACCTCCGTCCCCTGGACCGGCTGCGCCTGCGGGGCGAGGCGGAAGGTCATCGCGCCCGTGGCCACCTCGGTGACGAGGTCGATCGGGCCTCGGGCGCTGCGGTGCCACACGAGCCATGAGCTGACGGCACCGAGCACGACCCACACGAGCGAGGCCGTCAGACCGGCGGCGAGCACGGTCGGCCAGGCGCGGGCCCGCAGCGGCTTGCGCGCCCTGCGAGTCGCGGGCAGCGCCTCGGAGGACCGGTTCGTCAGGGCGAGGGCCCCGACGAGCGCGACGCCCACGAGCCAACCGTTGACCAGCCCCCACCAGCCGCCGTCGAACGACGCGGAGAGCAGGTGGAACGCCGGGTTCATGGGCGAGGGGAACGAGATGTCCGCGACCGTGTCCGTGACGGACCCCGCGGTGCCGCCGACCACGACCCCGAACCACGTCCCGAGGAACACGGCCCACGTGCCGGTGCGGCGAGGCAGGCGCCGCGTCGCGAGGTACGCCACGACCATGGCGACCAGCCCTGCGAGGAGCGCAGCGAGGATCGTCTGACCCGTGACCGTCGAGCCGCCCGGGACCGTGCCGTTCGGGTGGGGGAGGAACGTGCGGACGAGCGCGCTGTGGAACCGGTACGTGAGGTTCGCGTGCACCCAGTCGCTCAGGACCGCCGTCCCGACCCACAGGATCGAGGTGACCAGCCCGGCGACGAGCACCGCGGGGTCCCTGCGTGACGTCATCGGCATGCCCGCGAGGGTAGCGCACACGCGTGAGGCGCCAGGGCCTGGGGAGGGGGGCTCGGGCCTGGTCCTGCCCGACGCCGGAGCGCGCCTTCCCGCGCACGGTGCGCTCCGCCGTCGGGCCCGGAGCCGCTCGGCGGTTGACACCCTCCGAGGGTGCGTGCAAGAGTGCCTCTCAATCCGGAAACGTTTCCAGAGTCTTTCGCACCGATGCGTTGGAAACGTTTCCAAACTGAGATCTTCCGCACCACCTTCGACGGAGAGGGCAGGAACCGATGGCACCACGTGCAACGTTGAACGAGGTCGCCGAGCGCGCAGGGGTGTCGCTCGCCTCGACCTCCCGAGCGCTGCACGGCTCCGGCGCCAGCAAGGCCATGGTCGAGCGCGTGCGCGCCGCCGCCGCCGAGCTCGGGTACAGCCCCGACGCCGTCGGACGCTCGCTGCGCATGCGCCGCACGTTCCAGATCGCCTTCGCGGTCGCCGACATCGGCAACCAGGTCTACGTCGAGATGATGTCCGCGATCCACGCGGTCATCGCGCCCTACGGCTACCGGGTCGTCGTGACGACCACGGGCGACACGGCGGAGTCCACCACCGACCTCGTGCGCAGCCTCGCCAACGGCATGGTCGACGGGATCGTCCTGAGCCCCCTGCGCATGAGCGACGAGCTCGTCCGCGCGATCCACGAGTCCGCCGTGCCGGTCGTCGTGATCGGACGTTCCCTCGGCGCCCACGGCATCGACTCGGTGTCGACCGACTCCGCGGGCGGGATCGGCCAGGCCGTGACCCACCTGCTCGACATCGGCCGCCGCCGCATCGCGTTCCTCAACGGACCCCTCGACACGACCCCCGGCGAGGCGCGCCAGCGCGGCTTCGACGACGCCGTCGCCGCCCCGGGCTTCACCGCCGAGCACGTCGACGTCGAGATCGCCGAGGACTTCACCGTCGCGGCCGGCCTCGCCTCCGCACGCACTCTCATCGAGCGCAACGCCGCGCACGGCGGCCTCGACGCGATCGTCGCCGCCAACGACCTGCTCGCGATCGGCGCGATGCACGCGGCCCGCCAGAGCGGCCTCGACGTCCCCACCGACCTCGCCGTGACCGGCATGGACGACACCGAGATCGGCCGCGTCTTCCACCCCAGCCTCACGAGCGTCTCCCTGGGATCCGCCGAACGTGGTCGGCGAGCCGCCCAGCTCCTGCTCGGACTGGTCGAGGGCAGCGACCAGGAGACCCGGCACGTGGACGTGGGCCCGACCCTCCTCGTCCGCGAATCCACCCGACCGACCGACGTACTCGACGGAGAGAAGTCATGACAGCCCCCACCGTGGAGGCCGGCCCCCGACCGACCGCCCCCGCACCCCAGCGGCAGAAGCCGCGCCGGACCGGAGGGATGGCCCGCTCGAAGCGGCGCGAGGCCATCGCCCTCGTCATCCCGTCGCTGCTCCCGATCCTCGTCCTGAGCGTCGCGCCCCTCCTCGTCGGTGTGGGCCTCGCGTTCACCGACGCCCGCCTCGTGCGCAACCCCGAGTACACGTTCGTCGGGATGGACAACTTCGTCCGGCTCGCCGACAACTCGTTCTTCTGGGACTCGTTCCGGATCGGCATGATCTGGGCCGTCTCCGTGACGCTGCTCCAGCTCGTCGCAGCCATGGGACTCGCGCTCCTGCTCAACTCCGACCTCAAGCTCCAGGGCCTGACCCGGGTGCTCGCGCTCATCCCGTGGGCCATGCCGCCCGTGGTCGTCGCGATCATGTGGCGGATGATCTACTCGCCCAACGCCGGACCGCTCAACGCGTTCCTCGGCAGCGTGGGCCTGCCCGACGACGTCAACTGGCTCGCGAACTTCTCGACCGCGCTGCCGGCCGTGATCGTCGTGGGCATCTGGGTCGGCATGCCGCAGACCACCGTGACGCTGCTCGCCGGGCTCCAGCAGATCCCCGACGAGCTCCACGAGGCCGCGGCGATCGACGGCGCGAACGCGTGGCGCCGCTTCACCGCGGTCACGATCCCGAGCCTGCGCCCCATCATCACGTCGATCACCTCGCTCAACTTCATCTGGAACTTCAACTCGTTCTCCCTGGTCTACGTGCTGACGGAGGGCGGACCGGGCGGCCGCACCATGCTGCCGATGCTCTACACCTACCTCGAGGCGTTCAAGAACAGGAACATCGGCTACGCGGCCGCCATGGGCGTCGTGCTCGTGGTCGTCGTCGTCCTCCTGCTCGCGATCTACCTGTGGTCCCAGTTCCGCCAAGACCGCGACAGCACGGGGAAGTGATCTGATGCGTCATCTCGTCCGGCCGGCCCAGTACGTGGCGCTGTGCTTCTACATCGTCTTCCTCGGCTTCCCGCTGCTGTGGCTCATCTCGGCGTCGCTCAAGTCGTCGGGGGAGCTCAACTCGCTCACCGTGAGCCTGATCCCGCAGGACGTCGAGTGGGGCAACTACTCGGCTGCGCTCGAACGCCAGGGCCTCGTGCGCTCGGCGTGGAACTCCGCGATCGTCGCGCTCGTCTCGACCGCGCTCGTGCTCCTCATCGCGCTGCCCGGCGCGTACGTCCTGGCCCGGCTCAAGGGCCTGGTCCGCGGCATGGGCGTCGGGTGGATCCTGGTCAGCCAGGTCTTCCCGGTCATCCTCATCATCCTGCCGCTGTTCCTCATCCTGCGGACCATCGGCCTGACCGACAGCCTCGTCGGCCTGACCCTGGTGCACACGACGTACACGCTGCCGTTCGCGCTGTGGATGCTGCAGGGCTACGTGAGCTCGATCCCGATCGAGCTCGAGGAGGCGGGCTCGATGGACGGCGCGAGCCGCCTGACGGTGCTCCGCCAGATCGTCTTCCCGCTCCTCATGCCGGGCGTCGTCGCGACCGCGATGTTCAGCTTCGTGTCGTCGTGGAACGAGTTCTTCTTCGCGCTCGTGCTGCTCCAGTCGCCCGAGAACTACACGCTGCCGATCACGCTCAAGATGTTCATCGGCGGCGAGGGCAAGGTCGCCCTCGGCCCGCTCGCGGCGGGCGCCGTGCTGGCCGCGATCCCCAGCATCGTCTTCTTCTCGATCATGCAGAAAAGGCTCACCGGCGGACTCCTGTCCGGTGCCGTCAAGGGGTGAGCGCAGTGCGCCACCGCCTCGACGGAACCCGTCCCACCCACCCCACCCGCACGACCCCCACGCCTCAGAAAGGCAGACACATGAAGACTCGTGGTGCGTCCATCGCCGCATGCCTCACGATCGGCACCCTGTTCCTCACCGCTTGCGGAAGCGGCGGAGACAGCGGTGGCGCCGACGGTGGAGACTCCGGCCCGATCACGCTGAAGTTCCAGTCGCTGTCCGACCAGCCCGCGGCCATCGCCGCGACCGAGAGCATCGTCTCCGACTGGAACGAGGCCAACCCCGACGTCCAGGTCGAGATCGTCCCCGCGGGGTGGGACGGCATCTACGACAAGCTCATCACGCAGTTCAACGGTGGTGCGGCGCCGGACATCATCCACTACGAGGCCGCGAGCATCGTGCCCTTCGCGGCGGACGGCTACCTGGCCGACCTCTCCGAGTACATGTCCGACGAGTTCCGCGCGGACGTCCCCGAGGGCATCCTCGACGCGGTCACGGTCGACGACAAGGTCATCGCGTACCCCACCGAGCTCCAGTCCTACATGGTGTTCGCGAACAAGACGCTGCTCGACGCCGCGGGCGTCGCGATCCCCACGGGCGAGACCATGACGTGGGACGAGATGCGCGCCATCGCGCAGGCCACGACCAAGGACGGCACGTACGGCCTGGGCTGGGGCCTCAAGAGCCCCACCGCCGCGTACATGTCCTTCGCGCCCGGCTTCGGCGGCACCTACTTCGAGGGCAGCGGCGCGGACGCGACGCTGACGGTCGGCGAGGGCGAGATGGCCGTGCCGAACCTCGTGGACGCCATGGCGTTCGAGGACAGGTCGATCCTGCCGGTGACGCTGAGCCAGACCGGTTCGGAGACGCTCGCGACGTTCTACGCCGGGCAGGTCGCCATGACGATCCAGGGCTCGTTCCAGGCCGCGAACATCGCGACCGACGCCCCCGAGGGCTTCGACTGGATCGTGCTCCCGCCGCTCGAGGGGTCGGAGGGCGCGCAGCAGGCCGCCAACCCGCAGACCCTGTCCGTGAACATCGACTCCGAGCACGTCGAGGAGTCCGCGGAGTTCATCGAGTTCTTCACGCAGACCGACAACCTGGCCGCCCTCAACGAGGCCGACGCCCTCATCCCCGCGACGACGTCCGCGCAGGAGGCCCTCGCGGCCAGGCTCGGCACCGAGAACGGCTGGGACGTCATCCTGTCCTCGGGTCAGCACCTCGTGTCCGCGCCGTACCTCTTCGTCGACGCCTACGCGCAGTGGAAGGACACGGTCGCGACACCGGCCTACCAGCGCTTCCTCGCGCAGGAGATCGACGCCGACGGCGTGGCCACCGAGCTGACGGCCGGCTGGGAAGAGATCACCAAGTAGTGCAACCCGTGCGGACGGCCGGGCAGACCGGCCGTCCGCACGGACGACGACCACGGGTGGCCGCGAGCCGCCCGGACGCAGAACGACGAACGACAGGGAGTGACCTCGTGAGCTGGCTGGACGAGAAGGCAGTGGCGGTGATCACCGGCGCAGCCGTCGGCGACGCGCTGGGTGGGGCGACCGAGGGGTGGACCCCGGAGCAGATCGAGGAGCGTCACGGCGGACGGGTCACCGGCATCGTCGGGCCGTTCTACCCGAACTGGCAGGACGCCCGCCCCATCGCGCCCTACCACAAGGGCGACGGCCACATCACGGACGACACCCTCATGACCCAGGCGCTCGTCGAGGTCTACGCCAAGCGACGGGCGCACCTCGACGCGTACGCCGTGGCCGAGGACCTGGTCCCGCTCATGATCGGCGAGCCCCGCTGGATCCCCGAGCTCGAGTCGACCGCGCTGCTGCTGCAGCGCGTGTTCCTCGCGGAGAAGTGGATCGTCGCGCGGCTCCACTACGGGCACGTCGACCCGCGCGAGGCCGGGGTCGGGAACATCGTCAACTGCGGCGCGGCCATGTACGTGGCCCCCGTGGGGCTGGCCAACGCGGGTGACCCGCGCGGCGCGTACGCCGAGGCGATCGACCTGACCGGTGCCCACCAGGCGAGCTACGGTCGCGAGGCCGCGGGCGTCTTCGCCGCCATGGTCGCCGCGGCGGTCGCCCCCGGCGCGACGGTCGAGGACGTCGTGGCGTCCGCGCTCGACGTCGCGCACGACGGGACGCTCGCCGCGTTGCGCGCGGTCGTCGACGCGTTCGACGGCTGGACCACGGTCCCCACGACCGACGAGGAGGAGCGTGCCCTGGCGCGCAAGATCCGCGAGGTCGTGGCCCCCTTCGACTCGGTGGGCCCCGAGTACCGGCAGATGTCGATGGACGCGCGGCGCCCCTCGCGCACCAAGGCCATCGAGGAGCTGCCCGCGGCGCTCGGGTTCGTGCTGGGCCACCGCGGCGACTTCCGCGGTGCGGTGCTCGGCGCGGTCAACTACGGGCGCGACGCCGACTCGATCGCCGTCATGGCGGGTGCGATCACGGCGGGGATCGGTGGGACCGAGGTCGTGCCGACCGAGTGGCTCGACGAGATCGAGCGCGCGAGCCGCACCGACGTCCGTGCGACCGGGCGCCTCATGGGGCAGGTCGCGGGCGACATCCTGCGCGCCGACCGCGAGGCCGCGAAGGCCCGCCTCCTGGCCCTCGACGAGATCGAGGCCGCGACGGTGGGAGCCCCGGCGTGAGACTCACCTGGGCTCAGCCCGAGGACCTGCTCGCGCACGAGCTCGTCCAGTCGACGATCGAGGGCAAGGACGTCTCCGGAGTCGTCGCACGGTGGACCGCGGCGGGCGGCGACACGGTCCCGGCCGTGAGCGGCGCGGGCCCCGTGCCCGCGCCCCCGGCGCTGCGCGCCCTGGCACGCGAGCTCCTCGACGAGCTCGACGCCCTGCCCGCGGCACCGGCCCCGGACGAGCCGGACGAGTGGGCGCAGATCGCCGCGCTCCTCCCGGCGCCCCCGGCTCTCCCCGCGGTGCCCGACGGCGAGCTCGCCCGCCGCGTGCACGGCGCCTGGACCGGGCGCTCGGCAGGGTGCCTGCTGGGCAAGCCCGTCGAGAAGATCCCGCGCCAGGGCATCGAGGAGATCCTGCGGGCCACTGGCCGCTGGCCCCTCGCCACGTGGTTCACGGCGGTCGGGCTGCCCGACGACGTCGCGGCGCGCTGGCCCTGGAACCGGCGCAGCGCCCCGACCTCGCTCGAGGAGAACATCGACGGGATGCCCGAGGACGACGACCTCAACTACCCGATCCTCGCGCTCGCCCTGCTCGAGAAGCACGGCCCGGGCTTCACGACCGACGACGTCGCCCAGCTCTGGCTCGACAACCTGCCCGCAGGGCGCGTCTTCACCGCGGAGCGCGCGGCGTACCGCAACATCCTCGACGCGCGTCCCGTGCCCGAGACCGCGACGCACCAGAACCCGTTCCGCGAGTGGATCGGTGCGCTCATCCGCACCGACGTGCTCGGGTGGGTCGCCCCGGGCGACGTCCGGGGCGCGGCGTACCTCGCATGGGTCGACGCGCGCCTGAGCCACACGCGCAACGGCGTCTACGGCGCCATGTGGGCCGCGGCCCTCGCGTCGGCGTCGATGGTCTGCGCGAGCGTCGAGGACGTGCTCGACGCGGCCCAGACCGTGCTCCCTCCCGGCAGCCGGATCGCGCAGGCCGTGCGCCTGGGCCGCGAGGCCGCGCAGGACGGCGACGTGAGCGTCGGCCTCGACCGGATCCACGCCGCGTACGGGGACCTGCACTGGGTCCACGTGCTCAACAACGCGGCCGTGATCGCGTACGCCCTGACCAAGGGCGCGGGGGACTTCGGGACGAGCGTCTCGATCGCGGTCACCGCGGGCTGGGACACCGACTCGGCGGCCGCGACCGTGGGCGGCGTCGTCGGGGCCCTGCTCGGGACCGACGGGATCGGTCAGGCATGGACCGCGCCGATCGACGGTCGCATCGCGACCTCGCTCCCCGGCGGGGAGCAGCGCATCGACGACCTCGTCGCCCGGACGCTCGCGCTGCGGCTCACGGAAGCGGTGGTCCCGGTGGCCGACCCTGCCGACCCTGCCGACCCTGCCGACCCTGCCGACACTGCGAGGGCCGGCGCATGAGCCCCGACCCGAGCACGCACCGGGGGAGCGTCGTCGTCGTCGGCTCGGCCAACGTCGACCTCGTGGTCGACGTGCCCCGCCACCCTGGCGGCGGCGAGACGATCCTCGGCGGCGACCTGCGCCGCAGCACTGGCGGCAAGGGGGCCAACCAAGCCGTCGCCGCGGCCAGGGCGGGCGGCGCCGACACGACGTTCGTCGGGGCCCTCGGCCGCGACGAGTCGGGCGAGCTGCTGCTTGCCTCGCTCGACGGCGCAGGGGTGCGTACCGACCTCGTCGGACGCACCGCGGCGCCCACGGGCACCGCGCTCATCACCGTCTCGCCCGACGGCGAGAACGCGATCGTCGTCGCCCCTGGAGCGAACTCGCACGTGCGCATCGGCCCGGAGCAGGCCGAGCGGATCGGCGCAGCGGACGTCGTCCTGGCGCAGCTCGAGATCCCGCTCGACGTCGTCCTCGCCGCGGGTGCCGCCCGCCGGCCGGGGGCCGTGCTCGCGCTCAACGCCGCACCGTCCCGTGACCTGCCCGACGCGATGTGGGCCGCGCTCGACCTGCTGATCGTCAACGAGCACGAGGCGCGCGACCTCGCGGGGGAGGCCGCCGGCCCGGCCACCCCCACGGACCCCGTCGACGCCGCCGAGCACCTGGCCGCGGCCCTGCTCGCCAAGGTGCCCGCCGTCGTCGTGACGCTCGGTGGTGCAGGGTGCCTCGTCGCCCAGCGCGGCTCGGCGCCCGTCCGCGTCCCGGCCCCGCGCGTCGACGCGGTCGACACGACCGGCGCGGGCGACACCTTCTGCGGCGTGCTCGCCGCCGCCCTCGCGGGCGGGTCCACCCTCGTGGACGCCGCCCGGACCGCCTCGTTCGCTGGTGCCCTGGCCGTGACCCGGCCCGGGGCCCAGGACGCCGTCCCCACGGCCGACGAGGTCACCACCTTCGCGCACCCGGAGCAGCAGCCATGAGCTACACGTTCGACCCGCTCGTCCCCCGCCCCATCGACCTCCCGACGGTCGTCCCGCTCGACGCCGCCACCGAAGCCACCGACGGCACCACCGACGCCACGCAGGCCCTCGCCGCGCTCGACCAGGCGAAGATCTTCGCCGCGCCCGACGACCCCGCGCAGTGGGCCGCGTGGCGCGAGCGGCTCGAGGCGTGGCGCACCGACGCGCGCGAGCGCCACGGCTTCACGGGCGCCGTCTACGAGCGGCCCCAGGCTGCGTGGGCCGCGAGCTGCTTCACGATCGCGCAGGTCTGGCTGTGGGACGAGCTGCTCTACTCGTTCGAGGAGAACCGCTTCACGCCCGAGCGCTTCCTGGCCGACGCGCGAGAGCGCTTCGCGGACCTCGACGCCGTGGTGCTGTGGCACGCGTACCCGGTGATCGGGATCGACGACCGCAACCAGTGGGACTTCTACCGTGACGTCCCAGGCCTCACGGGGCCGGGCGGCCTGGTCGCGGCCCTGCACGCCGCGGGCCTGCACGTGTTCGTCGACTACAACCCGTGGGACACGGGCACGCGCCGCGGCGAGGACGACCTGACCGAGCTCGCCGCCGTCGTCGCGGACCTTCCCGCCGACGGCGTCTTCCTCGACACCCTCAAGAAGGCCGAGCCCGAGCTCGTCGAGCGGCTCGAGGCCGCCCGGCCGGGCATCGTCCTGGAGGGCGAGTCCAAGCTCGCGGTCGAGCGCATCGAGGACCACTCGTCGTCGTGGGCGCAGTTCTTCGCCGACTCGTCCGTGCCGGGCGTGCTGCGCGCGCACTGGTACGAGCGCCGCCACATGCAGCACCACGTGCGCCGCTGGAACCGCGACCACACCGACGAGCTCCAGTCCGCCTGGATCAACGGCGTGGGCGTCATGGTGTGGGAGGTCGTGTTCGGGGTGTGGGTCGGGTGGAGCGAGCGCGACGCCGCGACCCTGCGCCGCATGGTCACGGTCCAGCGCGCCGCCAAGGACCTGCTGCTCGACGGCGAGTGGACCCCGCTCACGGACCTCGCCCCCGAGGCGCGCGAGGCAGGCGTCCACGCGTCCCTGTTCTCCCGCGACGGCGTCTCGCTGTGGACGCTCGTCAACCGCGGCGAGGACGACTGGACGGGCCCGGTCCTCACGGACGCCCCCGCCGGCCGCCTGATCGACCTGACCGGGCCCACCATCCCTGGGCGAGGCATCGCCGCGCTCGTGCACGTCGCGCCCGGCGCCGAGGAGCCCGACTGGCTCCCCGGCCTGGTCGAGGACATGCGGCACCGTGCGCCGAGCGCGGACGCACGGTTCCCGCACCGCCTCGCGCGCCGGATCGTGCCGCGGGCCCCGGCGTCCGGGCCCGACGGCGCCGCCCGGCCCGACGGCGCCGCCGCACCGACCCACGCCACGACCGGGGCGGGCCAGGGCGCCGAGGCGGGCGCCGTCGTCGTGCCTGCGGGGCCCTACGTCCTGACCGTGCGCTACCGCGCCCGCGAGACGGGGATGTACCAGGGCGCGCCCTACGTCGAGGAGTGGAAGCCCCTCTCGCCGCGCCTGCACGACCCCCGCACGCTCCAGCGCGACGGCGAGCTCGCCGCTCCCGTCGCGGTCGCGGCCACCGAGGTCACCAACGCCGAGTTCGCGGCGTTCGTCGACACCACGGGCTACCGGCCCGCGACCCCGCACCGGTTCCTCGCGCACTGGGTCGACGGGCGACCGCCCGCGGGGCGCGAGGACGAGCCCGTCACGTTCGTCGACCTCGACGACGCGCGCGCCTACAGCGCGTGGCGCGGGGGCCGGCTCCCGAGCGAGGACGAGTGGCAGCTCGCGGGCGAGACCGGCGGACTGCTGCGCGGTGCCCCCGTCGTGTGGAACTGGACGGAGAGCGAGCACAGCGACGGCCGCACGCGGTACGTCATGCTCAAGGGCGGCTCGGACCACGAGTCGGTCGGCTCCGAGTGGTACTTCGACGGCGGCGTCCAGCGCCCCGAGTTCAGCGCCAAGCTGCTCCTGCCGGGCCTGGGTCTGGCGCGCAGCGCGAGCATCGGCTTCCGGTGCGCGTGGACCCTCGGCGCCGCCACCACGGACGAGGTGACGGCGTGACCGTCTCGCGCGACCCCCAGGACGGTGCGCTCGCGGGGCTCAAGGTCGTCGACGCCTCGACGCTCTTCGCGGGCCCCATGGCGGCCATGCACCTCGGTGACATGGGCGCCGACGTGATCAAGGTCGAGCACCCCACCAAGCCCGACCCGTCGCGCGGGCACGGCGCCGCGAAGGACGGCGTCAACCTCTGGTGGAAGACGCTCGGCCGCAACAAGCGGACCGTGACCGTGAACCTGTCGAGCGACGGGGGCCGCGAGGTCTTCCTGGCGCTCGCGGCAGAGGCCGACGTCGTGATCGAGAACTTCCGGCCCGGGACGCTCGAACGCTGGGGCCTGGGCTACGACGAGCTCTCGGCGCACAACCCGCGCCTCGTGCTCGCGCGCATCAGCGGGTTCGGGCAGGTGGGGCCGTACCGGTCGCGTCCCGGGTTCGGGACGCTCGCCGAGGCCATGAGCGGGTTCGCGGCCATGACGGGCGAGGCGGACGGCCCGCCGACGCTGCCACCGTTCGGCCTCGCGGACGGCGTCGCGTCGCTCGCGACCGCTTTCGCGGTCATGGTCGCGCTCCAGAGCCGGGAGCGCTCGGGGCGCGGCCAGGTCGTCGACACCGCGATCATCGAGCCGATCCTCGCGATGCTCGGGCCGCAGATCACGCGCTGGGACCAGCTGCGGACCGTGCAGCCGCGCACGGGCAACCGTTCGGCGAACAACGCGCCGCGCAACACGTACCGCACGAGCGACGGCCAGTGGGTCGCGGTCTCGACGTCGGCGCAGTCGATCGCGGAGCGCGTCATGCGTCTCGTGGGGCACCCCGAGGTCATCGACGAGCCGTGGTTCGCGGTGGGCGCCGAGCGCGCCCAGCACGCCGACGAGCTCGACGCGGCCGTGGGCGGGTGGATCGCGCAGCGCACGCGCGACGAGGTCGTGGCGGCGTTCGAGGAGGCGCAGGCCGCGGTCGCGCCCATCTACGACGCGCAGGACATCGTGGGCGACCCGCAGTTCCAGGCCCTTGGCACGCTCCACGAGATCGACGACCCCGAGCTCGGGCCCATGCTCATGCAGGGCCCGCTGTTCCGGCTCTCGGGCCACGACGGCGTGATCGGGTTCACGGGCCGTGCGCACGGCGCCGACACCGACGAGGTGCTGGGCGAGCTGGGCTTCGACGCCGAGCGCGTCGCCGCGCTGCGGGAGGCGGGAGCCGTATGAGCACCCCGCCGCTCACGCTGCTCTACGCCCCGGGAGACCGGCCCGACCGCGTCGCCAAGGCGTTCGCGACGTCCGCCGACGTCGCGATCGTCGACCTCGAGGACGCGGTCGCCCCGGCGGCCAAGGAGGCCGCGCGCCGCGAGGCCGTGGCGCTGCTGGCCGAGGTCTCGCGCCGGGTCCAGGTGCGCGTCAACCAGCGCGGCACGCCCTGGCACGCCGACGACGTCGCGGCGGTCGCGCTGCTGCCTCGCGCCGTGGGGGCTCGCGTGCCCAAGGTCGAGTCGGCCGACGAGGTCCGCGACCTCGCCGCCGCGCTGCCCGGACGTGACCTGCACCTGCTGATCGAGTCGGCGCTCGGGGTCGAGCGCGCGTTCGAGATCGCGTCCGCCTCGCCCCAGGTCGCGTCGGTCGGCCTCGGCGAGGCAGACCTGCGCTCGGACCTGCGCGTGGACGACGACGGCGCGCTGGCCTGGGTGCGCAGCCGCCTCGTGGTCGCGGCGCGGGCCGCCGGACTGCCGTCGCCGTCCATGTCGGCGTACACGCACGTCAAGGACCTCGACGGGCTCGTGGCCTCGTGCCGTGCGGGCCGTGCGCTCGGCTTCCTGGGGCGCACCGCGATCCACCCCGTCCAGCTCGACCCCATCCGCGAGGCGTTCCTCCCGAGCACCGACGAGGTCTCGCGGGCGCGCGAGGTGCTCGACCGCGTCGGCACCGCGGCCGCGCGCGGGGTCGGGGCGATCGCGCTCCCCGACGGCACGTTCCTCGACGTCGCGATGGTCGAGCGCGCGCGCTCGGTCCTCGCGGTCGCGGGCGACCCCCAGCCCCATCGTTGAGTGCGGAGTTCTTGTGCGACACGCCGGGCGTGTCGCACAAGAACTCCGCACTCAACGGCTCAGTGACACAACTGCTTCTCAAAGGAGAGAACCATGACCACTGCACTCCCGGCGACCCCACCACGCGTCCCTCGCTCACGACGGCGGATCGCCGCCCTCCTGGCCGGGGTGGTGGGAGCGGGCGGCGCCGTCGTCGGGCTCCCGCTCGTCGCCGCCGGGCCCGTCGCGGCCGCCGAGCAGGGCACGCTCGTGCCCGGCAGCGCGCCTTCCGAGGCGCTCGGCGCAGGCGGCGCCGTCGACTACACGGTGTACCTCCCGCCGGGCTACGACGAGGACGCCGAGCAGCGGTACCCGACCGTCTACCTGCTGCACGGGCGCGGCGACACGCAGGCTGCGTGGCAGCGCGTCGCGACCGACCTCGACGAGCTCATCGGCACCGAGGCGATCCAGCCCCTGGTCGTGGTCATGCCCGACGCGCCCTGGAACGACCGGGGGAGCTGGTACACCGACTCGGCCTACGAGGGTTCCGCGGACTCCGGCACCGGTGCAGGCTTCCAGGTCGAGACCGCGCTCACGCGCGACCTGGTCGGGCACGTCGACGCGACCTACCGGACCGTGGCCGACCGCGAGGCGCGCGCCGTGGGCGGCTACTCGATGGGCGGGGCGGGCGCGCTGCGCCTGACCCTCGCGCACCAGGACGAGTTCTCGGCCGGGCTCGTGCTGAGCCCCGCGGTGTACGTCCCCCAGCCCCCCGCGGACTCGTCCGTCCGTGACCACGGGGGCTACGGCGTCGGGCACGAGCTTTTCTCGCCCGAGCGGTACACCGAGCTCTCGTACCCGGCGGCGCTCGCGGCGCTCGACCCGGCCCTGCCCGTGCACCTGTTCGTCGCGGTCGGCGACGACGAGTGGGCCAACCCCGACCCCGCCGAGGCCAGCCACGACATCGACTTCGAGTCCGCCCGGCTCTACAACACCGCGCGCCGCGTGCCGGGGGTGACGGCCGAGCTGCGGGTCATGAACGGCGGCCACGACTGGGACGTCTGGCAGCCCGCGTTCCGCGAGGCGATCGTCGACGTGTCCTCGCGCCTGCGCACCGAGCCCACCGTGCCGTGGGACGCCGAGCTGCTCGGCTCCGCGGGTGACGACCGTGCGGGCGGCATCCTCGCCACGCCCGACGGCGGCACGACCGTCGCGCTCAACCTCGCCGGGGCGTGGGCCGGGTCGCAGCCCGCGGGCGGCCTCGACGTCGTGCTCGCCCGCCGCGACGCCGACGGGGCGACCCAGTGGCAGCACCAGATCGCGACGGCCGCCGACGAGCGCGCGTACGGCGTGGTCGCCGGGCGCGCCGGGACGACGCTCGTCGCCGGGTACACCAAGGGTGACCTCGACGGGAAGCACCCGGGCTCGACGCGCGACGACGGGTTCGTCGCGGCCGTGACCGCCACGGGCGAGCGCGCGTGGACGCTCCAGACGGGCGACCCCGCCGCGGCCGACCGCTTCTACGCCGTCTCGTCCGACGGCGCGGGCGGCGCGTACGTCGCCGGGTACACGAGCGGGACCGTCCCCGGCGGGACGAGCGCGGGGGACAAGGACGCGATCGTCGGGCGCGTCTCTGCCAGCGGCGAGCTCCTGTGGCTGCGCCAGGTCGGCGGGGCGGGCGAGGACAAGGCGCTCGCGGTCGCGCCCGGGCCCGACGGGTCCGTGTACGTCGGCGGGGTCGCGGGGCAGGGCATGCCGGGCGCGCAGGCGGCCGGCGCCAACGACGGGTGGGTCGCGCGGTACGACGGCGCGGGCGAGCTCGAGTGGTTGCGCGGCGTCGCGACGTCGGCCAACGACCAGGTGAGCGGGCTCGTCGCGCGCGCCGACGGGTCGGTCGTCGCCGTGGGGCACACGCGTGGCGCGCTCGGCGGGGAGTCCGCAGGGGACAACGACGTGTTCGCGCGGGCGTTCGACGCGCGCGGCGAGGTGCTGTGGACGACGCAGACCGGCACGGCGACCGACGACCGCGGCGTGACAGGTGTCGCCGGTGCCGACGGCACGGTGCTCGTCGTGGGCACGACGTACGGTTCGCTGGGGACGCCCGTCGGAGGGGTGGACGTGTTCACGCTGGCGCTCGCGGCCGACGGTGCGCCCGGGGCCGTGACCCAGCTCGGGACGCGCGAGCGTGACGGGGCCGACGAGTGGGACGACGCGAACCTGTTCGCCGCGGCGGCCCCCGGGGCGGACGGCGTGTGGCTGAGCGGTCTGACGTTCGGGGCGCCCTTCGGGGCGGTCAACGCCGGTGCCGGGGACGTGTTCGTGACCCGGGTCGAGTTCGCGACCGGGCCGTCGGTGCCGTCGACCGAGGTCGGCGTCGAGGCGACGGCGCGCTGCGTCGGGGGCAGGGCGCAGGTCTCGGTGCGGGCTCTCAACGGCGGCGACCACCCCGTGGACGTCGCGGTGTCGACGCCGTTCGGGAGCAAGAAGTTCACGGCCCTCGGGGCCGGGAAGAGCGCGCACCAGGCGTTCTCCGCCCGTGTGCCGTCTATCGAGGCGGGGGCGGCGACCGTGACGGTGCGCGAACCGTCGGGGCCGGTCGAGGTCCTCGCGCCGTACGCGGCGACGGACTGCGGGGCCTGACGGGGCGGGGTCGTCCACAGACCTCGGTGGGCCGTCCACAGGCCGGGCCGCGCTCGCTCGCGCGTCGCTGCCGAGGCGGCACACTGCTCGGAGGTGCTCCGGGTGGTGCGGCTCGGCAGGGGCGGGGTGTTGTTTCGAGAATCACCAACAATGGTGGGCGATTCTCGAAACATCACCCCCGCCCCCCCCAGCGCAGCCCCAGCACCGTCTGTGTGCGCACGCAGGCTGCCGGCACCGAGAGGCAGGCCGGCCCGGCACGGCGCACGAGGAACCGCACGAAAGGGGAAGTCCGTGGACTGGAGCCGACCAGTCTCGGCGGTCGTGCCCGGGCTCGAGGGCGCCGTCCTGCGGGGGCTCTGGGCTCGGCAGGACGACGAGCTGTCGGGAGCGCAGGTGCACCGGGTCGCGCACGCCGGTTCGTCGGAGGGCGTCCGCAAGGCGCTCGCCCGGCTCGTGCAGCAGGGGGTCGTGAGCCGTCGGGGCGCGGGGGCCAGCGCGTGGTACCGGATCAACACCGATCATGTGTGCTGGCCGGCGATCGAGGGGCTGTTCGAGGCGCTCCATCCCCGCCGCGAGCTGCAGCGTCGGGTCGAGAGCCTGCTGTGCGACGTCGTGCGGGACGACGAGGTCCGTGCGGAGATCGGCGTCGCGCTCGTCGGTTCGGCCGCGCGAGGGGACGGTGCCGCCGCCGACGACCTCGACCTGCTGGTCGTCGTCCCGGCCAGCCTGGAAGGGTGGATCGCCGCGGAGCTGCTCGACCAGCTGAACCGCGACGTTCCGCGATGGACCGGGAACGATGCCGACGTTCACCGTGCGACGCCCGCACAGCTCGTCGCGTGGAGCCTCGGCGCTGCCCGGCCGATGCTCGAACGATGGGCTCGCGACGCCGAACAGCTCTGCGGCCCACCGGTGCACGAGCACCTGCCGCTCGTCGTCTGACGCGTGGGTCCGGCCCCCCGCAGAACCCGACGACGGAGCGCACCTCCCAGGAGAAGGTGCGCTCCGCCGTCGGGCAGGGAAGGGACGACTCAGCAGGTGAGGTTCGACCCCGTCGTCGTGCCGAGGATCTGCGCGAAGCGCTGGAACGCCGCGATGCGGCTCTGCACCTGCGCGGGGTTGCCACCGTTGCACTCGAGCGTGCCGTTGATCGACCGGATCGTCTCACCGAAGCCCGCGCCGCTGACGATGGCCTGGTGGCCCGACATGGTGCCCGGGCCCGACTGCGTGTTCCAGTACCAGAGGCCCGTCTTCCAGGCCACGGCCGGGTCGGTCTCGACCAGGTACGGGTTGTTCAGCAGGTCGATGCCCAGGGCGTCGCCCGCGGCCTTGTAGTTGTAGTTCCACGAGAGCTGGATGGGGCCCTTGCCGTAGTACGCGGACTGACCCGCGGGGCAGCCGTACGACTTGCTCGTGTCGCAGTAGTGCGAGTAGTTCGCGGTGTTGCTCTCCTTGATGTAGACCAGGCCACCCGTCTCGTGGTTGATGTTCGCGAGGAAGGCCGCGGCCTCACGCTTGGCGACCTCGGTGCCGCCCGACGTGGCGAACTGCGGGTAGGCGCTGAGCGCCGCGACCAGGCCCTGGTAGGTGTAGAACGGGTTCCGGTTCGGGAACATCTGGTTGAACTGAGCCTCGCTCACCACGAAGCTGCCCGTGCCGCCACCGGTGCTGCCACCGGTCGTCCCACCCGTGGTGCCGCCGGTGGTCCCACCCGTCGTGCCGCCCGTGGTGCCGCCGGTCGGGCCGCAGACGCCCTGGGCGCGCCAGACACCCCACTGGCCCGTGGTGCCCGGCGCCTCGCCCTGCGTCCACCACCCGGCCTTCCAGTTCTGGTTGTCTTTCGACACCACCGCGCCGCCCGTGTACACCGCGGACGAGGACCACGCCGGAGCGCACACCTCGGCAGCGGACGCACGGGGCGCGGGTCCGGCGATCGACCACGCGAGGGCCGTCGTCAGGAGAAGAGCAAGGAGGGCCAGCACCGTCGCTGGTCGTCGGATCGTTCGTGCCGTGAGCATGCACGTGCCTCTCGTCGATTACAGGGGGACGTCTGCGAGCCTGTCGGGAGGCCCGGGCGATGGTCAACGCACGTAGGGGGTACTACGTAGGGCGCTCGCGGCTCGTGCGGTGTCGTCGAGTGTGCAGTTCGGGCTGTCGTGGGGGCGTCCGGACGACCCGAACTGCACCCTCGGCGCACAGGGGTGTCGGCGGGGGGACGTCGGACCGGCGACGGATGGTGCGCAGGCCCGGCGAGCGGGCTGCCCATCCCTGTGGACAACTCTCCGGCGGACCGGGGCGGTCGGTATCGTCGCCCCGGCTCCGCGCGGGAGCCTCGGACGCAGTGCGGGGGTGCCATGCGAGGTGGGGACGTCCTGAGCGCGCTGCTGGGGGCCGCGCTCGTGGCGGGCTGCGGCGGGAACGGCTCGTCGGGACCCGCGGCGGTCACGCTCGCTGACGCGCCCGAGCACTACGGTGCCGTGCTCGCCGACGTCCGTGAGGTGGTCGACGACCATGAAGGACCCCGTGAGTGGACGTCCGTCGAGCGGGCACCGATCGTGTGGGAGGTCGCCGAGGGCCGGTGCCCGTTCTGGACCCCGGGGTGGCGCGCCGAGGAACCGATCAGCATCGACGGCTCCTGGGCGCAGGTCGTCGACACCCTCGACGTCGTCCTGACCGAGCACGGGTTCCACGCTCTCCACGAGAACGAGTCACCCACCGGCGGCTGGGCCTTCCTCTCGGCCGAGGACGCCAACGGGGCCGTCCTCACGCTCCGCTCGACCGAGCACACCGAGGTGGGGCTGTCCGGGGGATCGGTGCTGCGCGGTGAGGCGACGGAGTGCCAGGGGTGGGAGGAAGGGTAGGGGGACGTTCGTCCGTCCGTCGTGCACAAGTTGCACGTGTGCATCTATTGCACGCGTGCAGTTGATGCACTACCTTCGTCGTATGGCCACCGACAAGAACGCACCGCGCCGCATGGACGGCCTGCCGAGCCTCGCCTCGGCCCGCGCTGCGCTGGACGCTGCGGATGCCCTCGCCCCCGAGGATGCCGTCGCCGCGCTCGCCGCGGCCCGGGTCCAGCTCGACGCTGCACTTGACGAGGCCATGGCGCAGGCACTTCTGGCAGGCCGCTCGCTGCGTTCGGTCGCGGCCGACGCAGGAGTCGCCCCGAACACCGTGCCGCCACGCGTCGCCCGCACGGCGGCGCTCGGTTCGTACCGCGGGCCCGACGACCGCGTGAGCGCGGAAGGAGTGACCAGGGCGCGCTACGACGTCGAGCAGGGAAAGCACGTGAGCGCCGCACCAGACACGACCACGCCGCTGCGCTTCCGCCGCCGCACCTGACCCCCTGGCCCACCCACCCACCCGCCCGATCCGAGGAGCACCCCATGGCCGACACCACCTCCACCCACCTGTCGATGCTCCTTGACCGGTCGGGCTCCATGCAGTCCATCAAGGCCGCGACGATCGCGGGCTTCGACGAGTTCATGCTCGAGCAGCGCGGCGTCACGGGGCGTTGCACCGTGACGCTCGCCCAGTTCGACAGCGAGTACGAGGAGCTCTACACCGACCGGGACATCACCTCCGTCCCGTCGCTCGACCTCCAGCCTCGTGGTACCACGGCACTGCTCGACTCGATCGCGCGCCTCGTCCACTCGACGAGCGTGCGCCTCGCGCAGATGCCCGATGACCAGCGGCCCGCGACCGTGATCGTCGGCATCATGACCGACGGGCACGAGAACGCCTCGAAGGAGTACACGCATGCCGCGATCAAGGCGCTCGTGACCGAGCGCGAGACCGTGTTCGGGTGGACCTTCCTCTATATGGGGGCCAACCAGGACGCGATCGAGGTCGGAGAGTCGATCGGTGTCTCCCGCGAGCGGTCGCTGACCTACGAGGGCGCCTCGGCAGGGGCCGCGTACGGGGCCGCGTCGGCGAGCATGGCGCGCCTGCGCACCGGGGTCGCCGACGGCGCTGCGCCCTCCGCGGCTCGCGACACGTTCGCGGGGTTCACGACCGAGGAGCGCGACCGAGCGGCTGGCGACGGGAAGCCCGCGGGGGGCGCACACTCTGCCCGACGCGCGCCCGTGGTGACGGGTCCGGCTGGGCCACCCGACGTGCCGACCGTCAGGCTCACCGAGCGCGAGCTCGTCGCGTGGCTCACGCAGTGGCGCGACACCACGTCGGCCACGAGCATCGGTGACCGCAAGACCTACGGCGGGCGCAGGCTCATCGACGCCCAGGTCGCGGGTAGCGACGTGTTCCTCAACGCCGACACGTCGCGAGAAGCCGTCGAGCAGTTCCTCGCGCACGCGGCGCGAGGACCGCTCGTCTGGTCGGCCATCACGAACCGCAACGGGGTCGTCAACAAGATCACGTTCCAGCCCGACGGCGCCCGCACCCCCGGTTGGTACTGCTACCTCACGGCCGCACAGGCGGAGGAGGGGCAGCTGTGAGCGGCGTCGTCGGCGACGACGGTCCGGTGGCTCGGGTGACGCTCTACCGGACGGCGAGCGGCGGCAGGCTGCACCTCCGCGGGTGCAGCCACCTGACATGGACCGCCGCGGACAAGCTCGTCGAGGCGACGCAGACCGATCGCGCCGAGGCGGAGCTCTGTACGGCCTGCGACGACGAGATCCACGGGCGGGGGCGCACCCTGTTCGTCTCTCTCGACTCTGCGTTCGAGGCCCTCAACCTGCCGGTCGCCAACCGGGCGCGGATGCGCGAGATCGCAGCGCTCATCGACTTCGACGTGGTGTGGGCGCCGGCGAGCCGGTCGTACGTCGGTGTCGGGTTCGACGACGGCCGACCGGCTGCCGCGTACTTCAACCGGGGGTTCGTCGACGTCTATCGGGGAGCCAACGACTACGAGCGGACGGAGATGTCGAACTTCGGTGGCGGTGGGGGAGCAGGGGCCCGGCGTGCGCCTGAGAGGGAGGCGGCGATGTGCCCGTCCTGCTCGATGCAGCTGCCGGCGGCCGGGACGTGCGACTACTGCGACTGAGTGCGCTCGATCCGCGTGCCTGCTCCGCCCGCGCGGCACGGACGGCCCACCTGTGCGTGCGAGGTGGGCGGGGTGGAAGACGGCCTATTCACCCGGCCGGCCCTAGTGCACGTGCTGGTTTCGTGGCAGATTGCTGGTGCCAGCCAGGCGGTCCGATCAGCCGTGGACGGGTCGCAACGATGAGGATGCTCGGCGAGGGCCGGTCACCGGGCCTCGACGGACGACCGTCCCACGACGAAGGAACCAACCGTGACCAAGCTCTCGACCCTCCTCGACCAGATCGATGCCGGCTCCGTGCTGTTGCCGGAGTTCCAGCGGGGCTACGTGTGGAATCGAGAGCAGGTCCGTGGGCTCATGCGCTCGTTGTACCTCGACTATCCCGTCGGTTCCTTGCTCGTCTGGGAAGCGGAGACCGATCCCGGGGCAGTGCGAGGCGACCAGCCCGCCGCGAGCGGTGTCCGCCAGCTGCTCCTCGACGGCCAGCAGCGAATGACATCGCTCTACGGCGTGCTGCGTGGTCGGCCCCCGGCCTTCTTCGAGGGGAACGAGAAGGCGTTCACGGGCCTGCGCTTCAACGTGAGGAGCGAGAGCTTCGAGTTCTACGCGCCCGCCAAGATGCGACACGAGGCGACGTGGGTGGATGTCTCGGAGCTCTTCGCCACCGGAGGTCTCCAGAAGGCGACCGCACAGCTCCAGGCCGCTCTGCCGAACGACGAGTTCCTCGAGGCACTCACGAGGCTCATGAAGCTCCAGGGCATCCTTGGCAAGGAGTTCCACCTGGAGAAGATCGCGGGTTCGACCTGGTCCATCGACATGGTCGTCGACCTGTTCAACAAGGTGAACTCAGGCGGGACCAAGCTCTCGAAGGGGGACCTCGCCCTCGCTCGGATCTCGGCGGCCGACCCGTCGGCGCGCAGCGATCTCCGGGCCATGCTCAGTGTGTGGGAGCAGGCAGGGTACGCGTTCTCGCTCGACTGGCTCCTGCGCAACGTCAACGCCGTCGCAACAGGCAGAGCGGCGTTCTCGTTCCTCGCGCAGGTGTCGAGCGAGGAGTTCCGTGCGGCACGGAACCAGGCGACCCAGCATGTCGGAACGTTCCTCGACGCGGTCCAGGGGCGCTTGGGCCTTGATCACGACCGCGTCCTGATGGGGCGCTACGCGATCCCGGTCGTCACCAGGCACCTTGCCCTGCAGGGCGGCAGCTTCGCGGACGCACGGGAGAGGGACCTGGCGCTCTACTGGTATGTCCAGCAGGCGCTCTGGGGCCGCTTCACCGGCTCCGTCGAGACGGTGCTGGCGCGTGAGTTCGAGATCGCCGAGCGAGACGGAGTGGCTGGTCTCGTCGAGTCGTTGCGGCGATGGCGAGGTGGAAACCTCACGATCGCCCCGCACGACTTCGAGGGAGCAGGAGTCGGGTCCCGCTTCTACCCGCTGCTCTATCTGATGACGCGTGTCCTCGAGGCTCGCGACTTCGGGACGGGGAACCCCTTGAAGAGAGAGATGCTCGGCAGGCTGTCCTCCCTCCAGGTGCACCACCTCTTCCCCAAGGCCTATCTCTACGAGCACGGGTACACGCGCGGGGACGTGAACGCCGTCGCGAACTTCGCCTTCCTCACCCAGAAGACGAACCTCGAGATCGGTAAGCGTGCTCCGTTCGAGTACCTGCCCGAGGTCGCTGCCAAGCAACCCGGTGCCCTGGAGTCCCAGTGGATCCCCATGGACCCGGAGCTGTGGAAGCCGGAGCGCTATCTCGACTTCCTCGATGCCCGCAAGGCGCTGCTCGCGGAGGCCGCCAACCGGTTGCTCGACTCGTTCCTGGCCGGTACCGCCGACCCGACCGCTGACCTGAGTCGTGCCGAGCCGCCCGTTGACCTCGAGATGGATGAGCGCTCCGGTGAGATCGACGACCTCACCGCGGAGTTCCAGGAGCTCGGGTTCGCCGCGCCTCTCCGAGACGCCGAGATCGCCGACCCGGCCACCGGCCATGTTCTGTCCGTGGCGGAGGCCTTCTGGCCGGACGGGCTCCAGCCTGGAATGGGTTCGTCCGTGGTCCTTGAGGTGGACGCCGAGATGGCCGACCTCTCCCGCCTCACGGAACTGGGCTACAAGGTCTTCACGTCGATCGACGCACTGCTCGGATACGCCCGTCACCGGGGGGTCGAGGGCGAGGCCGAGACCACGGCTGAGCCTGGTGCGGGCGCCGAGGCCGACGAGGCGAGCACGTTCTACGGTTACTCCCTCGACACCTGGGAAGAGCTGGTGCGAGCAGGCCTGGACGAACTGCGAGAGGTGGCACGCCGGCGGACCCTGACGTCGTACTCCGACCTGGCCGGTGCCCTCGTCGACCGGACAGGCCTCGAGATCCGAGCGCACGACCACGCCTTCCCGCACCTCCTCGGCCAGATCGCGACGCGCGAGGTCGAGGACGGCGGGCCGCTGCTGAGTGCTCTGTGCATCTACAAGGGGGGCAACGAGCCGGGCGAGGGCTTCTACGCGATCGCTCGTCACCACGGCCGGGTCCCGGCCTGGCCTCTCAACCGCGCGCAGAAGGAGAAGGTCTGGGTCGAGGAGGTCAGCGAGGCCTACACGCGCTACGCGTCGTAGGCGTCCTCCGGGAGGCCCGTGTCGGCGGCGGCTGGGAAGGTGGGATGCGGGAGGCCCCGCGCCGGGCGGGACCGGGAAGGTAGCGATGAGCACACCGACACCGCCACGCACGTACCCGCACGGGGTGCCGTGCTGGGTGGACACCGAGCAGCCCGACGTCGACGCCGCCACCGCGTTCTACGGCGCCCTGTTCGGGTGGACGTTCACCGACAAGATGCCGCCCGACGCACCCGGGCGCTACGTCGTCGCCTCGCTCGACGGGCAGGACGTCGCGGCGATCGCCTCCCCGTCCGACGGGGGCGACGCGACGCCCGAGTGGATCACCTACGTCGCGGTCGACGACATCGTTGTGACGGCCGGGGCGGTCGCGGCCGACGGCGGCGTGCTGCTCTCCGGTCCTGAGATCGTCGGCCCACCCGGACGCATGGCCTCGGTCCAGGACCCGCAGGGCGCACGGTTCCGCCTGTGGCAGGCCGGCACGCGCCTCGGCGCCCAACGGGTCAACGAGCCCGGGACCTGGAACTTCAGCAACCTCCTCACGCCTGATCCGGACCGGGCACTCGACTTCTACGGACCGCTGCTCGGCTGGGTGCTCGACCCCGAGCTCGGCGCCGGGATGTTCCGCGTCCCCGGCTACGGCGACCACCTCACGCGGACCGTCGATCCCGGCATCCACGAGCGGCAGGAGTTCGCGCCCCCGCGGTTCGCCGACGTCGCCGCGGGCGTCGCGCGCGTGGCGGGGCAGCCCGCGCGCTGGGACGTGGCGTTCGCCGTCGCGGACCGCGACGAGAGCGCGACCGCGGCCGAGCGGGCCGGTGGGGTCGTGCTGTCGACGTCGGAGAACGAATGGGTGCGCGAGGCCGTGGTGCGCGACCCGCAGGGAGCGGAGCTGACGCTGTCGCAGTTCGCGCCGCAGGAGTGGGGGTAGGCGCGCGAAAGGGACAGTCAGGTCGGCGCGAGCCGCGCCTACTTGAAGGTCTGGTTCGGCCAGACATGGGAAGCCACGTGCCACGGTGCTGCCAAGGAGGGCTTGCCCTGGAACTTGTCGTTGCGTCGACGCCGTGCGTCTCCGCTTCCCCAGTCGGGCTGTTCCTTCTGCACTATCCAACCGGCGGCGATCCCGGCATCGAGGGCAGGCAGGTCCTCGATCCAGATCGCTCGAAGCATCAGAGGCTTCCACACGGCTTTCCGCGGACGAGATGTACCCGTGCTGGCGACGTAGCCGCTCAGCGGGCGTCCGTCTGACTCCCCGTAGGCCTTGTGCCACTCGCGGAATCCGCCGGAAGCATCAAGACCCGCGAGCCCGTCGACCACCAGGAAGCCGAGTCCTTGCTCGGCGACGCACTCCTTCACGGCGCGCGAGTCGTTCAGCCACATCGCACCGTTGCTCCGCTTCGGTGGCTGCCCGTCAGACGGGTGGGTCGCCGTCATCGCGGTGTGGGCTTTTGCGTCCCAGACGCGCGTCGGCGAGGCGTAGTCAAAGATCGTGTTTCCGAACCTGACCTTGGGTCCGCCGACAGGTGGTGTCGGACGGAGCTCGTTGAGAATCTCGCGGACCTTCTCCTCGAAGTAGAACCCGGCCCACTCCATCTGGCGCCATTGCGTCGAGCCGCTCTCGCGCATCCACTCGACGCATGCCCGCCCGTCCCAGTGGTCTGGCAGTCCACGCTGAAGTGCGTCCACCAGGGCGGTCCCCTCGTCAGCCGCGGTCGCCCAAGCGGCAGACGAGACGTGGGCATGCCTCTCGGCACCAGCAAGGATGAGGTTGAGCCCCTCCAGCGTGATGCTTGCGCCTGTCGAGCCAGCCGAGTCGAGCCATGGGACACCAAACTCGTTGCACAGCGCCGCCGCCAGGTCGTGCTTGGTCCTCCTCTGGTCGAGCAGGTGCGGTGCGTGGCGCCTCGCGAGGTCCTTCAGCGTCCACGTGTGCTCCTTGCCTCCAGGGCCGAGCAGGTCGTGCGGCACTCCCGCGATGTCGCAGATGCGATCGACTGCCTGTTGCTTGCTCTCCGCCGGTCTGAAACCGGGGAACGCCTTCATGACCTGCTGGGCGGTCGTCTTCGACCCGACGTTCGATGAGCGCGACAGGGCGGCGAGGCTGTACGACGCTGCACGAAGCAGGGTGTTCATGCCGGCGAGCGTCACCTGGAGTCCGATGTAGTCGTGCTCGGCAACCCAGTCGACCGACAAGGCTGCGGCGATCTGACCACCGAGCGTCGCGTTGACCGCACTGAGATCCACGTCGAGACCAATGCTCTGTGCAAGCGCCACCAGTGAGCGCTTTGGCCCACGCGTCCCGGAGTCCTGGGACGTGGTGAGGGCGAACATGCGTGCACTCGCCTCAGGAATCGATGTCGCAGGGTTGAACGTGGTGTCGGTCACGTGCACAGCCTGGCACAGCGGGGAGATGCCAAGTTCGTGGAACACTGGGGCTTCGCTCACAACATCCGACAGGGGTACTTGCGCTCGCGCGCAGGATGCGGTTAGCTAGAACACGTGTTCGACCCCGACTCGGCAGATGGAGTATCCGTGAGCCACCAGACTGAGACTGCGGCCTTCAGGTACATCGATCTCTTCGCCGGCATCGGTGGCTTCCACGCCGTCCTCGACTCGATGGGCGGAGAGTGCGTCTATGCGGTCGAGATCGACAAGGCTGCCCAGGACGTCTACGAGGCCAACTGGGGTATGCGCCCCCTCGGATCGAACGACAAGGGCGACATCACGCTCGACACTCAGACCGAGCTAGAGGTCAACGTGCCCGAGCATGACGTGCTCGTGGCTGGTTTCCCGTGCCAGCCGTTCTCGAAGTCTGGTGCTCAGAAGGGCATGGACGAGATCCGGGGCACGCTGTTCTTCGACATCATGCGGATCGTCAACGACCGCAAGCCCGCTGTGGTGCTGCTCGAGAACGTTCGCAACCTCGCCGGACCGCGTCACGTGCACGAGTGGGACGTGATCATCGAGCGCCTTCGGAAGGCTGGATATCGTGTGAGCCACACGGCATCGGTACTGTCTCCGGTCAAGGTTGCGCCGGAGTTCGGGGGGCACCCTCAGACACGTGATCGTGTGTTCATAGCGGCGACGCGTGTCGCTCCTCTGCGGCCGACCCCGGAGGCCGAAGAGGCTCTCGCGAGGGGCAGGATCGTCCTCCCCGATCCTGTTCAGGACACCGACGAGACCGTAAAGCCGATCGCGCTGGACCACCTGAAGATGCAGCGCCCTTGGAACCTGATGGCCGACCTGCCGCTTGACGAGAAGAATGTCGGTGGCTCATCTGTCAGCGTGGACGAGTGGCGGTGGATCGATCACTGGGAGCGCCTCGTCCAGCGAATGCGTGCGATGCTCGCACATGAGGCCGACCGTGCCGGTCTCCCCGCGAAGGAGATCCCGGGCTTCCCGATCTGGGCGAACGTCTGGACCACGGATGAGAACGAACGTCGGGCCGCGCTCGAGGGCGCCGCGGGGATGGCGTGGAAGGTCAGCCATCTCAGGAAGAACTACGAGCTTTACGACCGACTGCGCTCCTACGACGCCTTCTTGGCCTCGACCGAGAAGGGCGCGGACGAGAAGGGCGCGGACGAGTCGCGGTGGACGCCCAACTGGCTAGGCACGACGCGACAGTTCCCGGAGTCGCGCCAGAAGATGGAGTGGCAGGCTCAGGACTCGGGCTCGATCCGTGACTGCGTGATCTCGATGCGTCCTTCGGGCCTGCGCGTCAAGCAGATGACCCACCTGCCAGCCCTGGTGGCGATCTCGCAGACACCGATCATTGGCCCGCTCGAGCGCCGACTGACGATCGAGGAAGGCACCCTGCTTCAGGGGCTTCCGGCGTCGTTCAAGGGCGCGACATGGAAGCAGTTGGGCAACGGGGTCAACACGGGTGTCGTGGCCCAGGCGCTCTCTGCGCAAGTTGAGCGAGACGCTGCGCTCCTCGAGCTCGATGAGCGAGGTCGTAGAGTCCTCGCGGCAGTGCGCGAGACGATGCGTGTGACAGGTGGGGACCTGCGCGAGAAGATCGCCGCGGCGGTCACCCGAGGTCAGGCCAAGGTGTCGAGGACCGATGTGGTAGAAGGCTCCCGCGCGGCCTGAAGCCGCCTGAAGTTGACTCCCGGCGACCGGAGCTGGTCGATCTCTCTGCAACGTCGACATGGCTTGGTGCCCGGGCAGGGCGGTAGCGTGAGACGGATGGTACTCGTCGGACCGCACCCTGGGGCTTCGAGCCTGGCGGTGAGCCGTCGAATGAGCGCGGCACGCCGTCGAGACACCAAACCAGAGCTTGACGTGCGCCGGGTCCTTCATGCGCGCGGTCTTCGGTATCGCGTCGCCTTCCCGGTCCCTGGTATGGCACGCCGGAGTATTGACATAGCGTTCACCCGGGTCAAGGTCGCGGTGTTCGTCGACGGCTGTTTCTGGCACGGCTGCCCAGAGCACGGCACGCACCCACGTTCCAACTCGGACTGGTGGGACGCCAAGCTCCAGCGAAACGCGGTGCGGGACGTCGAGACCACACGCCACTTGGAGGATGCGGGATGGACCGTCCTGCGCTTCTGGGAGCATGAGGACCCTAAGACGGTGTCTGACCAAGTACGTGCTGCGATGGACGCCTTCCGCTGAGATCGCTCGGCCTGGCAGTGTCAGTGCCCAAGTCGCTGCGGCGTGAACCGAGCGGACTGCTTGGTGAAGTCCGTTTGCCACAACGTGTTGGACTCGTCCGTGGTGAAACACCACGGAAGAGGCCGTCCTGCGCGGGCGGCCCCTGTTGCTCGACCTACTGGGCCCTGCGCCTAGGACCACCAGCCGCCCGCCAAGCACAGACACCGCGCGCGGTCACCCGCCACCTGACTCCCCCTCTGACAGTCGATCGCCATGACGCCCCCGCCAACTCTTCAGGAAGGGTGACAGGGGCACGGGACACCTTTCAAGCAGCGCCCCGTAGCGTCTCACCCGGGTGCCTGTTGCGCGCAACCGCTCCGACCGTAGGTTCACCCCCTCGAGTGTTCGGATCTCCGCTAGCCTTCTCCCGGAGCCAAGGGAGTCGAATGAGCAAGCAGGTCGTCGAACAGGTTGTCGAACAGGTCGAAGTCCGGCCCGGTGTGGGAATGCTCGCACTGTTCCCGTCTATGAACTACAAAGCTTGGTACGCGATCGGCGAGTTCGTCGACAACTCACTCCAGTCCTGGCGGACGAATCAGGAGCACCTTGCCCGCGTGGGCGGTGGAGTTGCTCGGCTCAACATCGACATCGAGATCGACCGTTCGGGTGGGCGGATCTCTGTTGCCGACAACGCAGCGGGCATCTACGCCGAGGACATCGGTCGCGCATTTACGCCGGCTGCCCCACCCGCCGACTCTTCTGGGCTATCGCAGTTTGGTATCGGGATGAAGAGTGCCGCTAGCTGGTACGCCAAGCACTTCGTTGTTACCACTACGGCCCTCGGCGAAGGTGTTCGCCGAGTGGTCGCCTTTGACATTCCTGGTATCGTCGAGGCGAATTCGGATCACATCGCGGTCGTGACGACGCTGGCGCGGACCGAGGAGCATGGAACAACTCTTGTCCTCACCGACCTCAACCACCCGGCCCCCAGCGGGCGGACGCTCGGCAAGATCCGCGACTACCTCTCGTCAATCTACCGAAGGTTCATCGCTGACGAGCGGGTGGAGATCGTTGTTGCTGGCCGTCGACTCACCTATTCACCCCCGGCGTTGCTGGTTGCCCCGCGATGGAGCACTCCCGAAGCCGCGCCAAATACGTGGCGGAAAGACATCTCGATCACGCTCGACTCCGGCCGCACGATCACTGGTTGGGCAGGACTCTTCGCGAAGGGAGATACTGCTGCGGCTGGTTTTGCTCTCCTGTATCGCGATAAGGTCGTGCAGGGCGCGGGGGGCGCAGCGCGAGACGACGATGGGTATAAGCCCGCCCGAGTCTTCGGCCGCGGCAACTCCTTTGAGTCGCAGCGACTCGTCGGAGAACTTGATGTCTCCCAAGTTGACGTTACCCACACCAAGGACTCCCTCGTCTGGCATGACGATGAAGAGGAGGAGTTCCTGGAAAAGCTCGGCCAGGCGATCGACGCAGAACCGCTTCCGATACTCAAGATGGCACGCAACCACCGAACGACTGAGCGCGGGCGTGGCATCCAGACCACGGTTCGCGGAATTGTTGAACAGGTTGTTCAGGCGGCCGTTCAGCCGATCCCTGAGGCCGCTGGACCCAGTGATCAGGCGGAGGCGATCGGGGCGGGCCCGGCGTCGCCGCCTGTGACAGAGTCGGTGATTCTTAGCGATACCGAGCGGGAGGTCCTGGGCGAACATCTGACGGTCAGCGTCATTGACAGCGCAGCGGACAAGAACCATTGGATCAGGGTCCTCCAGGAAGAGAACGGGTGGACGGTAACAGTTAACCGTGCCCATACGTTCACTCAGTCATTCGCGTACTTGCCAGGCATGGACCTGGAGCCTGTGCTTCGGCTCGCTGTCGCTATCGCTCTCGCTCAGATTAAGGCCGAGCGTGGTGGAGCACGCGAACCGCGCTACATGATCGCGGAACTTAATCGAATCCTCACCGGCCCGCTCGCGAAGAAGGCGACATCATGACTAGCCACGCAAACCTGTGGGCACCGCAGCCGGGGGAGAAGTTGCAGGGCCTGCTCGCTCGTACAAACCTGATCGCGCATGAGCAGGCGCGTGTCGAGCGGGAGACCCTCCGTATCCTGGGTCGGTGCCGCGCACCGGAGTGGGACAACGATGGCAACGCGGCCGAACTTGTGGTGGGCGCCGTGCAGAGTGGCAAGACGCTGTCTTTCACCGGTCTCATCGCAGCGGCCCGCGACAACGGCTTCCCGCTAGTCGTTGTGCTTGCAGGGACTAAGACCAACCTGCGCAACCAGACCTACGAGCGGCTCGTCAGGGACCTTGCAATGGACGGTGACGGCGGACTGCCGAGCTGGTATCCGGTCAACGACCTTCGACCGGCGAACGCACAGGAGATCTTTGCGCGAGTTCAGCGATGGCAAGACGATCGCAGAGTTAGGGGCCGGGTCACGACCGTTGCCGTCGTGCTCAAGAACCACGCAAGCCTTCGACGCGCTCGATCTGTGCTTGCAGAAGTCCTCGGTCAGATCCCTGGCGCACCGGTCATGTTCATCGATGACGAGGCGGACCAGGCGGGCCTAAATGTCGCCAGATCTGATGCCGAAGAGAGCCCTACATATCGCGCGATTCGACTTCTCCGGGAGACGGCAGGAAATCACTCTTACGTCCTTTATACGGCCACGCCTCAGGCTCCTCTTCTGATCGCTCTGGAGGACACCCTTTCGCCACGGACGGTCTCAGTCCTAACTCCCGGTGATGGCTACGTCGGTGGTGCGGACCTATTCGACGAGTCCTATACCGGGTTCGTGCGGGAGATCAACGACGACGCTCTCGATGATGCGTCGATCAGTCCGCCCGAGTCGCTTGAGCGGGCGATCGCAACATACCTCCTCGCAATGGGTATCGCGCAGTTCCGAGGAAGCCCTCGACCTCTCACGATGCTGATCCATCCGTCCTCGGGGACAGACCTGCATCGCGCCTACGAAATCTGGGTGCGAGGCATCATGGATCGGCTGACAGTTGGGCTAACCGATGGCGATGAGGTGCTAAGAGATCAGGTCGCTAAAGAGGTGTTCCTTCCTGCATACGACGACCTGTCATCTACGGGTGGCAACATGGTCGAGGGTGTGCGAGTGCCGCTCGAAGAGCTCATCGAGATGCTTGGCGACGGCGGATACCTCGAAGCGGTGAGAGTTCGTGTAGTCAACAGTGCGCAGGGCAACGAGATTAGTTCGAGCGAGTGGACGCAGGCCCCCGGATGGGTTGTCATTGGAGGAAATAAGCTCGACCGTGGCTTCACCGTGGAAAACCTCGCCGTCACATACATGCCGAGGGGGCCTGGCGTGCGCAACGCCGACACGGTCCAGCAGCGCGGACGCTTCTTTGGATACAAGCGGGCCTACCTGGACCAGTTGCGCGCATGGATGAACCCAGATACAAGCGACGTGTTCCAAAAGTATGTCAGACACGAGAACGCTATGAGGGACGCGCTTTCGGATCTCGACTCCAATGGCCGAGAGCTATCGACATGGCGACGGACGATCCTGCTTGACTCCAGCCTCAACCCAACACGACGTGCGGTGATCAGTCTGGATGTGAACGACTTCAGACTCCGCGGATGGGTGCTTACGCAGACCCACGTATACGGAGAGCCAACGGGCCCAACAGCGGCAGGCAGGTCTCGACTCGACGGGCTTCGTGCCTCAGCGACAGACGACCCTCGGGATCGCCGTACAGGTGCCCGCAACACGGTCGTCCGGAGCACTTGGTCCGAAGTGGCCGAAGTCCTCGTTGACTGGCGTGCGGCAGCGGGCGAGAAGAACATCCTCTACGCGATCCTCCTCGCGCTTGGCAGCGTCGAGGGGGAGGTCCCGGTCGATGTCGTCTTCATGAACGGTGGAGCCACTCGTGATCGTGGTCCGTCAGTCGCGTCGCGCCCGGTGCTTGCCGTTGCAGGCTGGGACTTGAATCGGATCGACGACGTCGAGGCGCTCGAGGTTGGGAACCTGATGCAAGGTCCTGACCCGGATGATGGAAGCACCTATCCGGGCGACCGGGGTTTCACGGCGGTCGACGCCGTCACCGTCGAGGTGCATGAGCTCGCGGTCGAGGTTGGCTTGGCCGCTCGATCTCGTGCGACCTCGCTGGCGATTCACATCCCGACAGATCTCGGTGACCGGGTGATTCTCCAAGCGGAGCAGGCCGAGTAGGTGACCGTCGGGACGGTCGAATGTTGGCGACGGGCAACCTCGGCCAGGAGCGCCACCTGGTTGTTTCGGTCGACTGATTGATGCACTAGCGAGAGCTGGCGTGCCCCCACTTGGCTGCAACCTCGCGACCCGTTCCGTGAGTACTTCAAGGTCGCACGCTGTGCCTGGGAAACGCAGGCATCTGATAGTTCAGCGGTCCCGCGGGTCTGGTCCCCTCTGGAGATGTCGTGTCCGGGGTGCTGTGGTCGGGGCGTCCGGCACACCCGGTCGACGTGGGTGCGCCCGGTCGATGCCCCACCGGTCCGCAGGAGGAGCGTAGGTGGAGGGGTCCTACGGGTTGGGGAGCTATGAATGGGTGACGATGCCCCGAGACCATTCTCGAACGGGCCTCGTCGATTGTGCGCGGACTCGACAGGAACAGGCGTCGGCAACGACGCGCTACATTTCGACACCCGCAGGAGGCCCCAAGTGCATGTCAAGCGTGACGTCAGGTCACGCTGGTCGTGAGAGCGCCCGCTGAGCGCCAGGCCCGGGTGCGCATCGCAGTTTGCGTGTTCCTAGAAAGATCGACTCGTCCGACCACGTCACGTTCCACCTCATCACGGTCCGTGAGGGCCTGCACGTCCGTCCGGTAAGCAGCCATGGCGTGCTCGAGAGCGTTCGTGCCCTCACCCTGGGCAGGGTGGTAGCAGTATGAGCGATGATGTCTCGCGATCCGCACATCTCCAGCGGATCAATCATCCGGCAGGAAGCACCCCAGGTGATTGTCCCGGTGAGTTGTCACCGTCAGAGGAAGGCCGACCACTCGCAAGAAGTGCTTGGAGGCGCGCTCCGGTGGGTGGCTTCTCCCCGTCCCAGACGACTGTGAACGCATCAGCGAGAAGGGGCCACACGATTCGTAGGCCGTCCTCGACTGAGCGGACGTCGTCCGCCAATGGCGGCCGCAGAACGATGTCGTGGGGGATGACACGGCCGGACTGGTCCCGGCGGCCCACGGGGTCAGGGAACTTCAGCGCGACGTGGTCCCCCACGCGTCGGCAGAGCGTCCGATCGCCCTCGGTTCCGTCGAACGCGAGGTCATAGGTCGGGAGGGGATCAGGGAGCCCGGCGTCGAGGAGGAAGCGAAAGCCCCAAGTGCGTCCGCGCGTGGCCCAGACAATGTTCACTTGACGCTCTTGACGAGGATGTCGTCCTCGACACCTTGATCGAGGTCCAGTCGGGACTGAGTCAGGGTCGCCGTGAGGTAGTCATGATTCGCCCGCGCACTGGTGTTGGTCTCTTCGATCTTGGTCTTACTGAGCCGGATCGCCCCGGTGAGCATCGGGAGGATGAGCGTGCCCAGCACCGGGCCGACCTTGGGCACCTTCTTCACAAGGGCGTGGAAGGCGTTGGCGCCGACGAGAACCGTCGCCAGAGCTTCGGCATTATCGGCTAGCTGGCCGACAAGCTTGCGGGGGATATCGAACCTCTCGGACCATCGGACGAGGCGCTCCAGCGGCAGCAGGGTGGCGACGGGGAGGATGAGATCCAGCCCGACCCGCTTCGACACTTCGATCCGGCCCGGCTCGAACTTCGCTGATGAGAGAAGCATGAAGTCCTCACCGATCGACAGTGCTTCGGGAAGCTGGACGAAGCCCTTGACCACCTCGTGCAGCGACGAGATGTCACTGCCCGCCTTCTCGATGAGCAGCTCGCGAAACCCGTGCACGTCGAGGTCGGGGAGAAGGTCGGCCTTGGACAAGGCAATGACCCAGACGCGGGGGAACTCGGCGAGCGGCTGGCCGTCATCGAGGATGTCGTCCTTCAACCTCAGCAGGCCACCACGGAGGTTTCCGAGCATCAGCTTGAGATACCTCTCCTCCTCGCCCCGGTTGTCCAGGAGCTTCTGGCCATCGACGAGGACGACAGCGACGTCGGATCGAAGGAGCGTCCGGAAGGTCTCGACGCGGCGGGTGGCCTCCGACTCTCGGTCAGGTTCCTGCTCGAACCACTCGCCCGGGTAGTCGTGCCAGACGAGCTTCAGCTCGTCGAACGGCCGCATCTTGGCGATCTTCTCATCGCTCGGGCCTTTCGACTTGATCGAGAAGGCGTAGGAGGTCGCTGCGAAGCGGGTAGGTTCAGGGACCACCGCCGAGTTCTTCATGCCCAGGAAGTTCTGGTGCAACCGGTGGCCCTGGCCGGTGTCGTCAGCGTTGACGTAGAACAAGCTGTCCTTGGTGAACGCTTTTTCCTGCGCCGCCCCGTAAAACGACGAGACGAGCACGGTCTTGCCGCTGCCGCTGCCACCGAACACTGCGATGTGCTGTTCCCGCACCCTGGTCGTTGCCACGGCCGCGACGCTAGCACTCGCAATGGGATCGGCCTCTCGCCGATGGTTGATTTCACCCGGCGGGGCTTGAGTTCGTCTCACACCGAGATTTCCCTGTGGACAACCCCGACCGCACCCCGTGACGCCACCACGATGGTCCCAGGGCGCGCGTCGCGCGCCGGTCCGGTCCCGTGGCGCACGCGCCGAGCGGCACGGGCGTCCACGACCGGGGGAGTCGGCATGGGCACGACCGTCACACGAGTGTGGGCTACCGCGGGTCTGGTCCTCACGGGGCTCGTCGTTGCGGGTCTCGTCTCGGTCCTGGCGATGTGGATCGCGGGGGTGGTGCGCGGCGACGAGGGCCTGGCGTACAGCGGGGGTGTCGGTCTCGTGCTGCTCGCCCTCTACCTTCCGTGGTTCGTCACCCACTACTGGTTCCGACCGACCCTCGTCGGCCTGCTGCTGCCGTTCGTGGCAGTCTGTTTTTCACCCTTGCCGCTCGTCGCCTTCCTCGTTAGCCCGCATCTCGCGGTCCAGGTCGGCGGGGAACCGGTGACTTCGGCCACCGGCAGGATGCAGATGGTCGTCGTCTGGACGCTGTTCCTCGCCCCGGTCGCCGGCCCGGCGTGGTTCGTCGCGCGCAGCCGGCGTCGGTGGGCGCGCCTGTTCCTCCGGGCCGACGCGGTGCCGGGTGGCCGCGTGGTGGAGCTCGTCGAGGCAGTCCGGTACGCGCACTGGACGGGCGTGCGACTGGTGGACGTGCGCAGTGGTGAGTGCGCGCAGGGGTATCTCCCGGGCCGCCACCGGCCGCGGCAGGGGGTCGACGGCGAGCTCCGGGTCGTCGACCGGGTCTCACCGATCGTGCGGGGTCTCAGCAGGGCGCGGACACCGCCATCGACGCACTACGTCACGGCACCGTGGGAACCGTCCGGGCCGGACCAAGCAGCGCTGGCATGAGTTCCCACGACGAGGTCAGCCGACCGAGACCCGCCCCAGCAGCTCCTCGAACACCCGCTCGCTCACGACCGGGATTCCGTATCGCCGAGCGGTGCGCGCCTTCCCGGACAGCGAGTCCGGGTCGGCGGCGATGACGACGCGGGTGCGCTTGGTGACGTTCGGCCAGGGTGCGAGCCCGGCGCCCCGCGCCTCACGCTCCCAGTCCTCGCGCGGCCGCGTCATGGCCCCGGTCAGCACGATCTCGTCTCCCCGGGCCAGCGCGAACCGCGGCCTGTCGGCCACGGTCGCGACGGCCCCGCTCGGCGCACCGGCCTCGCCCAGCGCCTCGGCCTCGCCCGTCCCAACCGGCCCGACGGCGCCGCTCGCCTCCGCGCCCGGGTGCGCTCCGGCGTCGGGCACCGTGGGGAGAGAGGCGGGTGCCCCGGCGACCACCACGCCGCGCCCCGCGCGCGCGACCGCCGCCGCGACGTCGTCGGCGTCCATGCCGAGCTGGCCCGCGACCTCGTGGAGGTCGGCGAGCTCGGAGTCCGAGAGGACACCGTCGAGCAGGGCCACGCGGGCGAGCGCGTCGAGGTACCCGTGGTGCAGCGACTCGACCTGCGCCCGGCTGAGCCCGGCCTCCTCGGCAGCAGCGAGCAGGGCGCCGCGCTCGGTGAAGGACACGTACCGGTCGAGCAGGGCGAGGTCGAGGAGAGCGAGGTAGTCGTCGGCCTGGGGTGGGAAGGGGACGCGGTCGAGGCGGTCGGACAGGCCGGACAGCCAGTGGCCGGTCGGGCGGCTCGCGCCGCGCAGCACCGGGGTGAAGGCTCCAGCGGCGGGTAGCCCCGGCCAGGAGTGGAAGGACGACGCCTCGTGCGCGACGGCCCAGAGCGGGTCGGAGTCGTCGAGCCCGAGGTAGTGCTCGAGGAGTCCGGCCGTGGCGCGCGCGTCCCCGAGGGCGGAGTGGGCGCCGTCGTGCACGACGCCGGCGAGCTCGCAGCAGATCGCGAGCCCGCGCGGCGCGGACGGCAGGAACGTCCCGGCGAGGCGCATGGTGCACAGGCACGCGAGCGGGTCGATCCCCACGGGCAGGCCGACGCGGCTGAACTCTGCGCGCAGGAACCGGGTGTCGAAGCTCGCGTTGTGCGCGACGATCACGCGCCCTTCGAGGAGCCGCGCGAGGTGCGGCGCGACGAGGGCGAACGTGGGCGCGAGCCCGACGTCGGCGGCGCTGATGCCGTGCACGTGCTGGGGTCCGAGGTCGCGCTCGGGGTTGACGAGCGTGCACCACTCGTCCTGGACGCGGCCGGTGGTGTCGGTGAGGACGACGGCGACCTCGGCGATACGGTCGTGCTGGCGGGGCGAGAACCCTGTGGTCTCGAGGTCGATCACGGCGAATCCGGGCACGGGGGACAGCGTGCCAGGTCCGGGCTGCTGGGTGAAGTCCGCGCATAGGAGCCGTCGAGAGGACTTCTCGCCGAGCGAGACGCGCGAATCATTTTTAGCCTGGACGGACATACCAATTCATCGGGGAGCCGTAGTGCGCACTGCCGCCATCACGACCACAGTCCTGCTGTCCGTCGCCGTGCTCACGGGCTGCAAGGGCGGGGAGACGGGCCCCGGGCAGCCCTCGCCGACCCCCACCTCGACAAGTGCCCCGACGACCTCCCCGACGACCCCGCCGGTCACCCCGTTGCCGACGCCCTCCCCGACAGCCACGCCGACCCCCACGCCGACCGACCCCGCGACGCCCACCGAGCCGGGCGAGAACGAGATCTCGATCCAGGTCCAGATCCCCGAGCGCACGACCCCGCCCTCGGGCGGCTGACGAGGGGCCACCGCGCCCGAACGCCCCAGCGCTCGCCAGGGCATCGCGCCGCCCGACTCAGCCCTTCGGTCGCGCCGCCCGCCGGCGGCGCCTCGCCTCCTCGGCCTTCCCCTCGGCGTCCTCGAGGTCGCGGTCGACGGCGGCCAGGTCCTCCTCGGCTGCGGCGAGCGCGCTCCGCGCCTCGTCGAGCGCCACGAGCGTGTCGTCGCGTGCGGCGGTGAGCCGCGCGATCTGCTCGTCGAGCGCGCTGAGTCGCGCGTCCAGCGGCCCGACGGCGTCGCTCGCCTCCCGCACGACGTCGGCGGCCTGGTCGCGGCGACCTTCGAGACGGTCGATCTCTGCGGCCGCCGCGGCGACCTCACGTTCCGCGTCTGCGAGGTGGGTGTCCGATCCCGAGTGCTCGGGCACGGGCGAGGGAGCCTCCTCGGCCTGCTGCTCGGCGGCCCGCGAGCGCGTCCCTGTGCTGCGTCGGGCCTCTCGCTCCGCGCTCAACGACACGACGTCGGCGCTCTCGCCGGACTCGTCGACGATCCCGAACCCGACGTACTGCAACGCCTGGGTCAGGCGCCCGGCCTGCACGAGCGCGCCCGCGTCACGGTCCATGACCGCGGCGGTGAGCGTCTCGCCGAGGCGCCGCAGCACCTCGCCCGACACGGCCCGCCCGCGGACCTCGCCCGCCGCCGAGACGCCCCCGACCAGCGCCTCGACCTGGCGTCGGCGGTCGCGGTCGAGCTCGGCCAGCCGCGCCCGGTCCCGCGCCTCGGTCGCGGCGCGCAGGTCGTCGCCGAGCGCGACGAGGCTCCCGACCGTCTCGGGGTGGGCGCGGGCCACCTGGTTGACGACCCACGCGGCGACGGTCGGCTTGGTCAGCGCGCTCAGGCGTGCGGCACCCACGGCGTCCCCGGCGGCGGTCGCCTGCTTGGCCGCGGCGTTCCGTGCGGCGACGAACTCGTCGAGGGGCAGGGCGAACAGCCCGTCGATCACCTGATCGCCGGTCGCGTCGGGCTCCTCGCTCATCGGTCCAGCGTCGCACCGTTCGGGAGTCGCCGCCGGGGCGGCCGGGCCCGGCGAGGAGAAGGTAGGGTCCGGGGTTGACCGCGCCCGGCTCGTCGCGCGCGGTCGCGTGCACGCAGAGGAGTCCATGGACCAGGAACTACCGGTGGTCTCGACGACCTGCCGCGAGCCCGACGACCTGACCGAGCCGTCAGCCACCACCGCCGATGACGCGGCCGCCACGGCCACCTCCGCCACCGCCACCGCGGCGGCCGACGACGCGGCCGACGCTCCGCCGTCGGGCCGTGACGGGACCGAGACCAGGCCGCGCCTCGACACCCTGGTCACCGGCTGGGTCGGCCGCGCCCTGGACGCGTACCCGCGACCTGTGCTGCCGCTCACCGACCACTGGGACGCCTCGGTCGCCGGTCTCGTGCGCCAGGTCCCGCTGGTGCCGCGCTTCGCGACCAGGCCGCTCGAGCTGCTCGACCGGTTCGGGGCCGTGCACGTCGGGCCGCGCGAGGTCGGGTTCGACGGCGACGCGATCGACTGGGACCGCGTCCTCGAGGTGCGCACCCAGCCCGCGTGGTCGAGCCTGTCGGCCGACGCGCTCGAGGCGAACTTCGCGCAGTACCTGCGTGTGATCCCGCGCGTGCCGGGGCGCGGCTGGGTCCTGGGCAAGGTCACGGAGCTGCTCGTGTCGCTGTACCTGACGGCCGTCCCGCTGCCCGACGACGCCGCTCACCTCCTGACGACCGGCGGCACGACGGATGACGCGCCGGACAGCGACGCGGGGTCCAGGGCGGCCCCGTTCACACGGCGGACCGTGACCGAGATCCGCTACAAGCGCCGCCTCGGCGAGGGCGAGCGGCAGGCGAGCGCGACGTCGGTCCTGCTGCAGCTCGCGTTCCCCGGGTCGACCGACGCGATGCTCGCGCTCGCAGCCGAGCGCGGCGTACCGGTCGTGCACGTCCCCGTCGACGAGGGCGAGATGGGCGCGACGATCAAGCGGGCCGCGGCGTGGCGCTCGACCGCGCTGGGACTACGGGACCGCTTCACGCGAGACACCGGCCCGACGGCGTAGCGCGCCCCGGGCGGGGATCGTCGCCCCCACGCGGTCTACGCTCCGAGAGGGGCACGGCGACGGCACGAGACGAGGCGGGACGGCACATGGCACGCAGGACGATCGTCATCACGGGAGCGAGCGACGGGATCGGGGCGGCGGCGGCCCGGGCGCTCGCCGAGGACGGGCACGAGGTCGTGGTCGTGGGGCGCTCGCCCGAGAAGACCGCGGCGGTCGCACGCGATCTGGGCGCCGACTTCTTCGCGGCCGACTTCGCGCGGCTGGCCGAGGTGCGGTCGCTCGCCGCGCAGCTGCGCGACCGCTACGAGCGGATCGACGTCCTCGCGAACAATGCGGGCGGCATCATGGCCGACCGTCGGGTCTCCGAGGACGGCCACGAGCTGACGTTCCAGGTCAACCACCTCGCACCGTTCCTCCTCACGACGCTGCTGCTCGACCGGCTGGCGGAGAGCCGTGCGAGCGTCATCAGCACGAGCAGCGCCGCGCACCGGCTGTTCAGCGACTTCCACGTCGACGACCTCGAGTCCGAGCGGTCGTACGCGCCCAACACCGCGTACGGCAACGCGAAGCTCGCCGTGAACCTGTTCACGCGCGAGCTCGACCGTCGGTACCGTGCGGCCGGGATCTCGGCTGCGGCGTTCCACCCGGGCGTGGTCGCGACCAACTTCGCCGCGACCTCGACGAGCAGCATGCGCGTCATGTACCAGACGGTGCTGAGCCGCTTCCTCACGTCGTCGGCCAAGGGGGCCGACACGCTCGTCTGGCTCGCGACCACGACCCCGGGCGTCGACTGGGAGCCGGGGAGCTACTACGTCAAGCGCAAGGTCGCGACGACCCACCCGCTCGTGAGCGACCCACGTCTCGCGGCCGAACTGTGGGAACGCAGCGTGGAGATGGTCGCCGCCGACGGCGCCCCGGGGGCCGCAGCCTGAGACCTCGGGGCCGGAGCCCGCACCGGACCGGGCCTCGGTGTCCGGTGCCGAGCATGCGGTTGGCGTCGGGATCTGCCCGGAACTGGACGCCAACCGCATGCTCGAGGAACGCCAACCGCATGCTCGAACCGTGCCCGGACAGCACGACGGGCCCGGTGCACTCGCACCGGGCCCGTCGACTCACCGCACCGCCGGCCGAAGGGGGGTGACCGGCGGCGGGGAGGTCTGGAAGACCGTCAGGACGCGGAGGTCGTGACCTCGATGCGCTGCGGTGTCGTGCCGGCGTAGACGCCGGAGACGGTGACGGTCAGGACACCTGCGTCGTACCGGGCGCTGATGGTGCTCGCGTCGGCGGGCTGGGGGAGGGTCACGACGCGGTGGAACGCGCCGTAGCGGACCTCGCGGACGCGACGGCCCTCGGCCTCCTCGGCCCGCTCGTCCTTGCGCTCGCCGCGCACGACGAGCTTGCGGCCCTCGACCTCGACCGTGACGTCCTGCGCCGGGTCGATGCCCGGCAGGTCGAAGCGGGCGACCAGGTCGTCGCCGTCCTGGAAGACGTCGGCGTGGGCCGGGACGCCTGCCACGGGGCGGGCGGTGAGCAGGTCGCGCAGGGCGCGGTCGAACGCGGGAGCGGTCGTCAGGGTGGTGGTCATGGTGACTCCTTCGGTCGGTGCGGAACCTCTGACCGGTACAACTTGAGTCGCCTCCGCTCAATTCCAGATCGCCGTTCGCCCTGGACGAACGGCTGCGCCCCGGTGGCCGTCGTCAGGCCTCGGGCACTCCCAGCACCGCGACCAGGAAGTCGCCGTCCTCGGCGAACGGCCGCAGGTCCCACGTCGAGAGCGCGAGCTGGACCTCGAGCCCGGCCTCGGCGGCGTCGGCGAAGAACGCGTCGAACGCGTACCCGCGCCCTGCTCCGAACCCGACGACGGCCCGGCCGCCCGGCACGAGGTGGGCGCGGAAGCGGCGCAGGACCTCGACCTCGGTGCCCGGCGCAAGGAACGTCACGACGTTCCCTGCGCACACGATCACGTCGAACGGTTCGGCGATGCCCGCCGCGGGCAGGTCGAGCTCGGCGATGTCTCCGACGAGCCACGTCGCACCGGGGTGGTCGGCCTGGGCGGCCTCGATGAGCACGGGGTCGACGTCGACGCCGACCACGACGTGCCCGCGCGCCGCGAGCTCGGCGCCGACGCGTCCCGGCCCGCTGCCGGCGTCGAGGATGCGGGCGCCGCGGGGAACCATCGCGTCGACCAGCCGGGCCTCGCCTGCGAGGTCGGCGCCCTGGGCGGCCATGGCGCGGAACCGTTCGACGTACCACGTCGAGTGGGACGGGTTCACGGCGGTCTTCTGCTCCCAGCGGGTGGGGTTGGCCTTGCTCACCGGTGGCTCCTCGGGGTCGGACGGGGTCGGACGGGGTCAGGCGGGTCCTTGTCGTGCGGGGGTGCGCTCGGCGACCAGCACGAGAGCCGGCTGCCGCACCCCGACCGTACCCCCACCGGGTACCGTGCTGGCGGCCGTCCAGGGCAGGGCCGCCGTGGTCTCAACGACCGGACCCCCCACCACCCGTCGATCAGGGGCTTGCCTGCACCGGCTACCGACCGACAGCTCCGGCAGCGCCGGGGTCACGGGTCCATGTCGTCGTGCAGCACGACGCGTGAGAGCTCGATCCGGTCCCCACGCTTCCAGTAGTGCAGCCGCCGCGCCGAGGCGCTCCTGGTCTGGAGGGACGCACGCCAGCACGTGGCTCCGTCGTCGCGGACGACGGCCGGGCTGCCGCCGCCCTCGTTGACCCGCAGGGGGTGCAGCTCGCGGCCGGCGATGTGCTCGGCGTCCCCGGTCAGGACCTCGACGACGACGTCCACGACCTTGGCCCGCGAGATCCCTTCGAGCGCGTCGAGGGATGTCAGGAAGCGGTCGCCCAGGGTGTACTCCGCGAGCGGTTTGCTGGCCTTCTCGGCGGCGGGGACGCGCCGGATCCAGGCGGTGGCGACCTCGTGGCGGAACTGTTCGGCGGGGTCGAGGAACGCGATGCCGTCGTGGTGCTCGTCTGTGTGCGCGGTCGCTCGCTGGTCCTTCTTGAGCTGCTGCCGGCTGAGGTCTGCCCGGCGGTACTTGGTCTGGAAGTTCGTGGCCCGGCTCTGTGCGGCGGCGGCCTCGTGCTCGAGCTCGGCGGCGCGTCGGCGCAGCCCGGCGAGCTCGACCGTGGTCGCCTGGAGCGTGGCCCGCAGGGTGAGGTTCTCGGCCCGTGCCGCGGCGAGGGCGGTGTCGAGCCCGCGGGTCTGCGCCCGGCTCGCCTCGAGCGCGAGGCTCATGTCCCGCAGGGCGCGCCCCGCAGGCGGGGGAGCGGTGGAGGAGCGGGCGCCGGGTCGGTCGGCGGGGGCGACGAGGTCCAGCGGGGTCCGACGGCGCAGCGTGCCCTCGGCGGCCCCGTCCGGACGCGGGTGGTCGTCGGGGTCGGGTGCGGCGGGTGCGCCCGTGTCGTCGCCGACGTGCGTGTCGTCGGCAGCACCAGGCTCGCCCGGGGCCCCCGGGTCCGGTGGAGCCCCGAGCGCGGCCCTCACGACCGGGACGCGCAGCGGCGGCAGCTCGGGCAGGGCGCGTGCGGGCGTCGCGTGCCCGACCTCGGGCAGGACGAGCCACGGCGGCCCGCCCGGGAGCAGGCTCGGCGCAGCCACGGGGACCTCGGTGCTGTCGTCGCCGTCGATGTCGTCGATGTCGTCGAGCCGCAGCGCCCACGGCGCCGTGGACGCGACGCGTGCGAGCACGACCTCGCCGACCGTGAAGAGGTCGGTCAGGGCGTCGGCGGGGTTCCCCGTCACGGCGTCGCGCGGGACGTCCACGGTCAGGCCGGGCACGAGGCGCAGCCGGACGGTCGCCGCGGAGACCGCGGCGACGTCCGCGAGCACCACCTGCCCGACGGCGTAGCCACCCAGGCCTGCGTCCGCACCCGGGGGCGTGGCGCCGTCGGGCAGGAGGAGCGACTCGCGGACGTCCAGCCGGCGGCCCTCCCGGTCCAGCGTCCCGGTGACCCGCTGCCCGACGACGAGCAGGCGCGCGAGCGAGACTCCGGGGACCGTGAGCTCTTCGGCGATGCTCGCGAGCGAGTCGTCGTCGAGCGCGACGAACGCGCGCGGGCCGAGGATCGAGCGCACGGTGCCCTCGACGCGCGGGGCGTCGGGGTCGCGGTGGGCGCCGAGCAGGCCCGCGCCGAGGGCGGCCGTGAGGCAGTCGTGCACCAGGTGGTCGAGCAGGCGCCCCGCGTCGGACTCCGAGTACGCGAAGCGCAGCCTGCTGCGGCGCGGTGCGCCGACCCACTCGTGGTCGACGGGGTAGACGCGGGCTGCGCCGCCGTAGACCTGCGTCGCAGGGGGCATGACGGCCGAGAACGCCCACGACGCGTCGCCCGTGGGCAGGACGACGACCTCGGCGAGCCCGGACACCTCGTCGACGAGCTCGTCGAGGTCGACGTACGGTTCGGCGTGCCCGGCGGCGACCGAGATCGCGACCACGGGCCAGGCGCGGCCGGGGGTGAGCAGCCGTTCGGCGAGGGCGCGCGCCCCGTCGACGTCGGCCACCCAGCGTGCCCCGGACGGCGGGGTCCGGGGCGACGCGGTGGGGGCGGCCTCGGCGGGTACCGGGGTCGTCGCGTCGCCCAGGACGGAGCCCGCCCGGGCCCGCTCCTTCGTCCTGTTGCGCCTGACCACGTGCACACCTCCTCGTCTGCCGTTCGGCACACGGTAGCCGCTCGCGGCGGTCGGGGGGCGACGGGCCGGGGGCGACGGGGGCGACGCGCCCGGCCTACCGGCCGAACACCTCCAGGACCGGCGTCTCGCCGTCGACGAAACGGACGAACTGCCCGACGGTCGACGGCGACCGCAGAGCCTGCGCGACGACCAGGGCGACGTTGCCGCGCGACGTCCTGCCGTTCTCGGCGCCGACGTCGATGGTGCCGGTCGCCTTGTCGTTCGTCAGGGTGCCGGGACCCAGGATCGTCCAGTCGAGGTCGGTGCCGCGCAGGTGGTCGTCGGCCGCGAGCTTGGCGTCGGCGTACGGGAAGAAGCTGTCGTCCTTCGCGATGCCGTGGTCCGGCACCGAGCCGATCCACGACACCATGACGTAGCGCGAGACGCCCGCGGCAGCGGCGGCGTCGATCGAACGGATCGCGGCGTCCCGGTCGACGGCGTAGGTCCGGTCGGGGTCCCCGCCGCCGGCCCCGGCGGACCACACCACGGCGTCGTGCCCGCGCAGGGCCTCCGTGATCTCCTCGGTCGTCGCGTTCTCGACGTCGAGCAGCACGGGCGTGCCGCCGAGCTCCTCGACGAGCGGGAGCTGCGACTCGTGCCGCACGATCCCGCTCACCTGGATCTCGTGGTCGGCGAGGAGGGGGATGACCAGGCGGCCCACCTTGCCGTGGGCTCCGATCAGGGCGACGTTCATGGTTCTCCTCGGGGGTGTCGGTGACGGGCTCCCTCCACCGTGCACCGTGCAGGCGCTCCCCGCTCGCCGGGCGTGCCCGTGGTGGTGCGCAGGTGAGGCCGGGACGCTCCACGGCGGGTCGTCGTCGTCGCCCGGGTGCGGGTACCGTGGAACGGCGCCATCTCGGCGCCCCCCTCGAGCACGGACAGACCGCACCCCCATGAGCACCGCACCTCCGCCGTCGGGCATGCCTGACAGCGCTTCCCCCGCCCTGCCCGACGACGCCGCGCACCCCGCCGGGCCCCTCGCCCCCGAGGGTGAGCAGCTCGCTCACGGCCTGCGCACCCGCCACCTCACGATGATGGGCCTGGGGTCCGCGATCGGGGCCGGCCTGTTCCTCGGCAGCGGCGTCGGGATCGCGACCGCGGGACCCGCCGTCCTGGTCTCGTACGCCGTCGCGGGCCTGCTCGTCATCCTCGTCATGCGGATGCTCGCCGAGATGGCGTCGGCCGTGCCGTCGAGCGGGTCCTTCTCGGTGTATGCCGAGACCGCGCTGGGTCGCTGGGCCGGGTTCACCATGGGCTGGCTCTACTGGTTCACGCTCATCATGGTGCTCGGCGCCGAGATCACGGGCGCCTCGCAGATCGTGTCCGGGTGGGTCCCGGGCGTGCCGCAGTGGGTCGTCGCGCTCGTGTTCGTGGCGGTGTTCGCGGTCGTGAACCTGTGGGGCGTGAAGCACTTCGGCGAGTTCGAGTTCTGGTTCGCGTTCATCAAGGTCGCCGCGATCGTGGCGTTCCTCGTGATCGGTGTGCTGCTCGTCCTGGGCTGGCTGCCCGGCACCGACCCCGTGGGGACGACCAACATCTTCGGCGACCCCGCCTCGCTCGCGGGCTTCGCCCCCCACGGCCTGCCGGGTATCGCGGCGGGGCTGCTCGTCGTGGTCTTCGCGTTCGGCGGGATCGAGATCGTGACGATCGCCGCGGCCGAGGCGCGCGAGCCGCAGAAGGCCATCGTGACCGCGACCCGCTCGATCGTGTGGCGCATCCTCTTCTTCTACGTGGGTGCGGTCGCGATCATGGCGCTCGTCCTGCCGTGGGACGCCCCCGAGCTGCTGAGCGGCCCGTTCGTCGCGGTGCTCGACCTCGCCGGGCTGCCCGGCGCGGCCCGCCTCATGGAGGCCGTCGTGGTCGTCGCGCTCCTGTCGGCATTCAACGCGAACGTCTACGGCACGTCCCGCATGGCATTCTCGCTCGCGGGCCGCGGCGACGGCCACCGTGCCCTGACCAAGGTGTCGCCGACCGGCGTCCCGTGGGTCGCGGTGCTGCTGTCGGTGTTCTTCGGCCTTCTGTCCGTGGGGCTCAACTGGCTGCTGCCGGGCGAGGTCCTCGGCATCCTGCTCAACGCCGTGGGCTCGGCGCTGCTCGTCATCTGGGTGTTCATCGCCGTCTCGCAGCTCAGGCTGCGCCCGCGCCTCGAGGCCGCCGCAGGCGGTGCGGACAAGATGACGCTGCGCATGTGGGCCTACCCGGGGCTCACGTGGGCGACGCTCGCGGGCCTCGCCGGGCTCATCGTCCTCATGCTGTTCGACGACGCCGCGCGCGTCCAGCTCGTGTCGACGCTCGTGCTCGTGGGCGTCATCGTCGGGATCTACGCGGTGCGGTCGCGGCTGCGGGGGCGGGCGGGGCGGGCCGGCGCCGGTTCCTGACCCGTTGACACCCACCCCCTCGCGGGTGTGCGCTGGAATCTCGCGCCAGGGAGCACCGGGAGTCTCGGAGAGAACCCATGTCTCGCATCGCCGGCTGGATCACGCACCGCTACGCCAAGTGGGTCGTCATCGCCTTCTGGGCGGTCGTCCTGGCGCTGACCGCGCCGCTGGCGGGCAGGCTCACGGGGGCGCAGGACAACGACGCCACGTCGTGGCTCCCGGCGAACGCCGAGTCGACCCAGGTGCTCGACGTCGCGAGCAGCTTCACGTCGCCCAACACGATCCCGGCGGTCCTGGTCTACGTGCGCGAGTCGGGCCTCACGCCCGAGGACCTGGCCAAGGTCTCCCAGGACGTCGCGACGTTCGGTGAGCTCGACACGTTGGACGGGGACGTCGTCGGGCCGATCCCGTCCGAGGACGGGCAGGCTGCCCAGGTGATCGTGCCCCTCGACCTGGGCAGCGAGGGCTGGAACCTCGCGGCCGACGCCGTCGCGGACCTGCGCGCGACCGCGGAGGACGGCGCGAACGGCATGGACGTCTATGTGACGGGCCCGGCCGGCGCGGCCGCGGACTCCTCGAAGGCGTTCGAGGGCATCGACTCGACGCTGCTGTACGCAGCCGCGGGCGTCGTGATCGTGATCTTGCTGCTGACCTACCGCAGCCCCACGCTGTGGCTCCTGCCCGTGGTCTCGGCGGGCGTCGCGCTGACGGTGTCGCAGGCCGTGGTCTACGTCCTGGCCGACACCACCGGTCTGACCGTGAACGCGCAGAGCGCGGGCATCCTCACGGTCCTGGTCTTCGGCGCGGGGACGGACTACGCCCTGCTGCTCGTCGCGCGCTACAGGGAAGAGCTCCGCCGCCACGAGGACCGGCACGAGGCCATGGCGCTCGCGCTGCACCGCGCGGGCCCGGCGATCGTCGCGAGCGGTGCGACGGTCGCGATCGGCATGCTGTGCCTGCTGTTCGCGCAGATGAGCTCGACGGCCGGGCTGGGGCCGGTCGCGGCGGTCGGGATCGTGGTCGCGCTGCTGGTCATGCTGACGCTGCTGCCCGCGCTGCTCGTCGCGACGGGCCGGTGGGTGTTCTGGCCGCGCGTGCCGCACCTGGGCGACGACGAGCCCACCGAGCACGGCGTCTGGGCACGGCTGGGCGGCCGGATCGCGAGGCGTCCGCGGCGCGTGTGGGTCGTGACCTCGATCGTCCTGGCCGTGCTGGGGCTGGGCATCACGCAGCTCGACGCCAACGGGCTGTCGAGCGCCGAGTCGTTCCGGGGCGAGCAGCCCTCGATCGTGGGCGAGCAGGTCCTCTCCGAGCACTTCCCGGCGGGGTCGGGCTCGCCCGTAGTCGTCGTCGCGGACGACTCGTCGCCCGCCGCGGTCGCTGCGGTGCACGACGCGTTCGCGAGCACCGAGGGGATCGACGCGTCGACCGTGACAGAGCCCGTGTCGGCGGGCGGCTACGCGTACATGGAGGGCACGCTCACGTCCGAGCCGGACTCGCAGGCGGCGTACGACACCGTCGACCGGGTACGGGACGCGGTCCATGCGGTCCCGGACGCCGACGCCCTGGTGGGCGGGGCGAGCGCGATCACGCTCGACGTCCAGCGCGCCTCGGCCGCGGACAACGTGCTCATCATCCCGATCATCCTGCTGACGGTCCTGGTCATCCTCGCGGTGCTCCTGCGCGCGGTCACGGCGCCGCTCGTCCTCGTCGCGACGGTCGTGCTGTCGTTCACGGCGGCCCTGGGGGTGAGCGCGCTCGTGTTCAGGTACGTGTTCGGGTTCGAGGGCGCCGACACGTCGCTGCCGCTGTTCGTGTTCGTGTTCCTCGTCGCGCTCGGGATCGACTACAACATCTTCCTCATGACCCGGGTGCGCGAGGAGTCGCTGCGCGTCGGGACGCGGCGCGGTGCGCTGGTCGGGCTGGCCGCGACGGGCGCGGTCATCACGTCGGCGGGCCTGGTGCTCGCGGGGACGTTCGCGGTGCTGGGCACGCTGCCCGTGGTCGCGTTCGCGGAGATCGGGTTCGCGGTCGCCTTCGGTGTCCTGCTCGACACGCTCGTCGTCCGGTCGGTGCTCGTCACGGCCCTCAACCTCGACGTGGGACGGCACATGTGGTGGCCGAGCGCCCTGGGCCGCAAGGAGGACGTGCCGGTCGAGGAGGCCCCGGTGGTCCCGACGGGCGCACCGGTCCGCGAGTAGCACCCGGCCAGGAAGACCCACGCCCGACGGCGGAGCGCACCGCCGGAGGGTGTCGGACCATGCCTTCGTCGACGAGGACCCGCCAGAGCGCCGCCTCCGATTGCTCGGAGGCGGCGCTGACGGTGGGTTCAGGCGGTGGGGAGTGGCGACTCGCGGAATCGAATCTGTGCGGCCTGTCGAGTCACCCCGAGTGTGCGTCCGATGTCGGCCCAGGTTCGCCCGGCTGCTCGGGCCTCACGCACGGCTGCCCTGAGCTCGGCCTCGGCTTCTTCAACACCTCGCTGTGCGAGACCGACCCGACGAAGCTCGCGCGGGTCATCGGCCGGAGTCGACGCCGGGTCGAGGGAGTCGAGCCAATCTTCTGCTTCTGCCGTTTCGCCACGGGGCGCATCTGCTGGTCGCGGAACGACGTAGATGACCTCGATCGGCTCTCCGAGTGATTCGTCGAGTTCGTCGAGCGGCGTCTCGTCGGCCGAAGCGAGACTGAGATGCGCGACCTTCAACAGGCGGCGGGCCTCGTCGAGAGCGTCGTGACGAGTGGTCAACACCCGGCCGGTGACGGCTGGGTCCTTGCGCGTTGTCTTGGTCATCGTCATCACCTCACAGGTAGTCGTAGAACTTGGGGCGAAGGGCCATTGCGTGGATCACGCGAGGGTCGTCGCCTTCGGGATCAGCAACGACGAGCTCGAGAAGCGTCCCAGCGCTCGTCGCCCCGATGACGAGCATCTTCTCAGTGCCTTGGCGGACCTCCCGCATCGGCACCTGGAGAGCGGAGCGGATCTCGTCGCGGGAGACACCGTGCTTCAGGGCATCGGGGAGGATCCGCATCTGTCAAAGGTACTTTGACAGATGGATTGCGTCAAGCCTGCTTTGACATTCGCCCGCTCCTGCGGTGTCGGTACGAGAGCCGTCCCGTCGAGTGTGTCGTCGCGTCAGACCACGTCCTCGCGCTGCAGCCGGCGCAGCGTGATCCAGCCCAGCAGGACCGGGATCCAGCAGGTGATGAGCCGGTACAGCAGGACCGCGGGCAGGGCGATGGTCGACGGGATCCCGAAGCCCACGAGCCCGCCCGTCAGCGCGGCCTCGACCACCCCCACGCCGCCCGGCGTCGGGGCGGCGGACGCGAGCGTCTGCCCGACCATGGTCGAGAACGCCGCCGCGATCGGGTCGCTGCCGCCGCCCAGCGCCAGGACGCACACCCACAGGGTCGCGGCCGATGTCAGTGTCGTGCCCATCGCGCCCAAGACGGCGAGCCCGAGCCGCCGCGGGTCCTTTGCGAGCCCGCCGAGCTGGCGGAACGCGGGCAGCACGTCGTCGCGCGCGTACGTCCGGACAGCGTGGCGGAAGCGCGGCACCACGAGCAGCAGGACACCGGTCGCGACGACGGCGACCCCCGCCGCCAGCAGCGCCCACTTTGCCCAGGTCGGCATGTGGTGGTCGATGCTGCGCCCGGCGACAAGCGCCAGGATCGTCACCAGCACGAGGTGCGTGAGGACCTGCACGATGCTCTGGAGCGCGACCGTGCCCGTCGCGAGCGCCGTCGTCATACCCGACTTCGCGAGGTAGCGGACGTTGAGCGCGAGCGAGCCCACGTTGGCCGGGGTCGCGGTGCCCGCGAACGCGTTCGCGAGCTGGACCCGCGTGGTCCGCAGGAACGGCAAGGGCATCGGTGAGCACGCCGCGAGCGACGCTGCAGCCGCGAAGAAGCCCGTCGCCGCGATGAGCACGGCCAGGATCGCCCATGCCGGCTGCGCGTCGCGCAGCGCCTCGCCCATGCGCGGGATCTCGCTGATCTCCGGGATGACGACGTACGTGAGCCCGCCGATGAGCACGAACCACACGAGCACGCGCAGGGCGTGGCTCCGGGGAGAGCGTGCGGGCTTGGGGGTCGGGGCCGGGGTGGCCGGAGTCCCCGGGGTGGCCGGAGTCCCCGGGGTGGCCGGAGCCTCTGGGGTGGCCGGAACCTCGGGGACCGCGGACCAGGGCTCGGGGTCGGGTGCGTGCGCGATGACGAGCTCCTTGCCGAGAGAGTGCGGGCTGTCCCGCGACCCTACCGATGCGCGAGGCCCGGTGCACCGGACCGTCCGTCGAGCGTGCGGGTCGGTCGTCCTTGCCGTTCGGAGGCGACCCGAACTGCACGCTCGGCGTCAGGTGACAGAGGCTCAGTCGTTCGGCGTGACCTCGGGAAGCGGCGCAGGGCCGTCCGCGGGCACCCATCCCTTGGGTGGGCGGATCGTGGGGACGTCGCCCACGATCGGCACCGGGCGGCGGTGGAACGGGAAGCCGTAGCGCGTCACGAGCCCGGCGAGCGTCGTGAGGCGGTTGCGGGGCCCGATCAGGCTCATGATGTGCACGAACAGCCACGCCAGCCACGCGCTGCCGCGGGTCAGTCGCACCTTCCCGGCGATGTCCGCGACGGCCGCGCGCCGTCCGATGACGGCCATGGTGCCCTTGTCAAGGTAGGTGAGCGACGTCGTCGGGCGTCCTTGGACGAGCGCGCGGATGTTGCGCCCCGCGACCTTGCCCGACTGGATCGCGGGCTGGGCGAGCTGCGGCAGGCCCGCGGGCGAGATCGCGATGTCGCCCGCCGCGAAGTGCCCCGGCCAGCCCTCGACCTGCAGGTCGTCGCCCACGCGGATGCGCCCGCCGTCGCCCAGCGGGAGGTTCCAGCGCGAGACCTCCTCGTGCGGGGCCACGCCCGCGGCCCAGACCGTGAGGTCCGAGCGGATGAAGGTGCCGTCGGTGAGCTCGACGCCGTCGGGCAGGACCTTCGCGACGCCCGCGCCCAGGTGCAGGTCCACCCCGCGACGCTGGAGCTCTCGCGCCGCGTACGTGCGCAGCTTCGCGGGGAAGGGCTTGATGAGCTCGGTGCCGCGCTGGACGATCTTGACGCTGAACGCGTCGCCGTGGATCTCCGGGTACGCGGGGGCGAGGCCCTGCGTGCGCAGCTCGGCGAGCGCTCCCGCGACCTCGACGCCCGTCGACCCGCCACCCACGACGATCACGCGGAGCCCGTCGTCGGTCTCCGGGGTGGCCGCGGACTTCTCGAGCCGCACGAACAGGGTGTCGCGGATCTTGAGCGCCTGAGAGCGCGAGTACATGGCGAACGCGTGCTCCTTGGCACCCGGCGTGCCGAAGAAGTTGGTCGTGACGCCGTTGGCCAGGACGAGGTAGTCGTAGCGGATCTCCTCGTCGTTGAGGAGCCGGAGGGTCTTGTGCTGCGGGTCGAGGCCCACGAGGTGCTCGTGCACCACGTGCACGTTGGGCTGCCCCAGGCGCAGCGCGCGCAGGAAGTACGTGACGTCGCCCGGGTTCAGGCCGCCCGTGGCCACCTGGTAGAGCAGCGGCTGGAACGTGTTGTAGACGCGGCGGTCGATCAGCGTGATGCGCACCGGGGCCCCGGCGAGAGCCTTGACGGTCGCGAGGCCGGCGAACCCGCCGCCCACGACGACGACGTGGGGGAGCGCGTCGTGCGCCCCGGTGGGTGCGGGCTGCGCGGCGGTGCCGTCGTTCACTGTGTGCCTCTCGAAACGTCTCGTGGTGCGACACGACGATGTGCCGGGTGGTCCGGGGCACGAGCGTATGCCGGGCGGGGTGCCGGGGGCGAGACGAGCGCTCTGGCCGGGAGACGAGGTGTCTCCCGGCCAGGGATCAGGGTCGAGTGGCTGTCGGGAGCCGGAGCGCGGTCAGGCGGGCGCGCCCACGAGCCAGCTGTCCGGCCCGAAGGTCTCGTAGTGGATCCGATCGGCGGGCACCTCGCGCGCGACGAGCGCGTCGCGCATCGCGGACATGAAGGGCAGCGGCCCGCACAGGTAGGCCGTGGTGCCGGGGGCGATGTCGATCTCGGACAGGTCGACGTACCCCGTGCGGCTCTCCTGGGCGGCGCCCGTCCCGGCGTCCTCGTACCAGGTGTGCAGGGCGGCGTCGGGCAGGCGGTCGACGAGGTCCTTGAGCTCCGCGCGGTGGGCGTGGCGCGAGGGCGACCGGTCGGCGTGCACGACGGCGACGGTACGGTGCGCGGGCCCGGCCGCGAGGTGGTCGAGCATCCCGAGCATGGGCGTGCAGCCGATGCCCGCGGAGACGAGCAGGAGCGGTGTGTCGGCGTCGTCGAGAGCGAGGTCGCCGAACGGCAGGGACACGTGGAGCAGGTCGCCCTCGAACGCGTTCTCGTAGAGGTGGTTGGAGACCTCGCCCGCGGGCAGCGTGGTGCCCGTCGGGGTCGAGGCGGCGAGGATGCGGCGGACACCGATCCGCCACTGGCCACGCTGGGGGCCCCACGACAGGGAGTACTGGCGGATCTGCCGGGCGCCGTCGGGGAGCTCGACCTGGACGGAGACGTACTGGCCCGGGCTGAACGGGGGCAGGTCCGACCCGTCGGGGGCGGCGAGGACGAACGACACGGTGTCCGTCGACTCGAGACGGCGCTCGGAGACGACGAGGTCGCGCCAGACGTCGCCCCCCTCGACGCCGGCCTCGCGGTACAGCGCGGTCTCGGCCGCGACGAGGTCGTGCGCCATGTGCCAGTAGACCTCGTCCCAGGCAGCGGCGACGTCGGGTGTGACGACCTCGCCGAGGACCTCGACGATGGCCGCGAACAGGTGCTCGTGGACGATCGCGTACTGCTCGGGCAGGATCCCCAGCGAGGCGTGCTTGTGGGCGATGCGGCCCAGGACGGAGCCGGTCGAGGGCGCGGCGGGGTCGACGAGCAGCGTCGCGTAGACGGCGATCGCGCCGGCGAGGGCCTTCTGCTGGTCGCCCTGCGCCTGGTTGCCGCGGTTGAACAGGTCCGTGATCAGGTCGGGTCGTGCGGCGAACATCCGCTGGTAGAAGATCGGGGTGATGTCGCCGATCGCTGCGCCGATGACGGGCAGGGTCGCGCGGACGATCTCGGTGGACTTCTCGGACAGCATCAGCTGCTCCCATCCTGGATGTAGTGAGGACCTGCAAGGGCTGGGGGGTCCTGGGCGGGCCGGGTGAGGGTCAGCAGGACGGGGCCGGTGGGGGGTTCGGCGAGGCTCGCGACGGTGTGGTCGTCGAGCGAGCGGTAGAACGCTTCCTGCGCGTCGCGCAGGAGGTGGCGCAGGCGGCAGGCCGTGCGCAGGGGGCACGGTGCGGGGCCCTCGCAGGTCACGACCTCGCCGTCGCCCTCGAGGCGGCGGACCAGCCAGCCGACGGTCACGGTGCGCCCGGCGTCGGTGAGGGTGAGACCTCCGGTGCGTCCACGGCGGGCGTGCACGACGCCGAGCTCGGCCAGCCGCGTGACGACCTTGGTCGCGTGCGTGTAGGACACCGCCATCTGCTCGGCGACCTGCCGCGTGCTCGCCGGCTCGTCCGGGGCGACGACGCTGAGCCGCATCACGATGCGGAGGCCGAGGTCGGTGAACTGGGTGAGCTGCACCCTGCGACCGTAGCTTTTCTCGCATTCGTCATGCGAAGTATCAGGGTGTGATCTCGGTCATTTTCTGACGATGTGTGGACAACCCGGCCCTCCTGCGCGTAACTTCGAACTGACCGGTCAGTCTAAAAGAGTGATCGGACCGGAACTTTCGGAGGAACCCCCATGAACCAGCCCGTCGCCCGACACGGCAGCGACGAGGCCACGTACCTCGTGCAGGCCACCGTGACCACGCCCGCCGGCGCCCCCGGCACCACGAACCACCAGGTGCCCGACGGTGCCGCGCACCTCCCGCAGGGACGGCTCGCCGCCGCGGACATCGCCGACGACATGACGCTGCGCGGCCCGCTCGGCGGGGAGATCGCCGAGACCCTCGAGCCTGCCGAGGACGCGTCCCCGCCCGCTGCGACCCCGCACGCGATCAGCGCCTACGACCTCCAGCTCCACGGCCCGCGCGGCCTGGTCTACGGGCCGGTCGACCTCGAGGTCCCGGCCGGCGAGGTCGTGGTCCTCCAGGGCCCGCAGGGCGCGGGCCGCTCGAGCCTGCTCCTGACCCTCGCGGGCCGCATGGCCCCCGACCACACCCCGGACGGCTGGCTCGTCGTGCTCGGGGAGAACCTCACGGGCCGCAGGGCACGCCGCACCGCGGTCCAGCGCCGCGCGGCGATCGCGGGCTTCCACGGGATCGACGAGCTCGACGACGCCGTCACGGTCGGCGACTCGGTGCGCGAACGCCTCACCTGGCTCGCGCCCTGGTACCGCCGCACGCCCCGGGTCACCCAGGAGGTCTACGAGGGCGTCGCCCGTCCCGTGTTCGGGCCGCGCGAGCTGCCCGCGCTCGACTCGATGGTGTGGGACCTCGACGAGGTCGACGCGATGCTCCTGCGCATCGCGATCGCCATGGCCCAGGTCCCCGAGCTGCTCGTGGTCGACGACCTCGACCAGGTCCACGACTCGGCCCGCCGCCAGATCGTCTGGGAGCGCCTCGAGGCGATCGCGGCCACGGGCGTGACCGTCGTCGGCTCGGTCGCCTCCGCCGGCGAGGTCGCCGCGATGCGCTGGGGCCGTGCCCCGCACGTCGTGCGCCTCACGACCGGACCGCAGCTCGTCGCGGCCTGACCCACCACCCGGGTGCCGGTCGTCGCCCGCCCGCGCTCCGCCGTCGGGCCCCATCCTTCGCACGAACAGAACGGAAAACACCTCTCGTGATGTCCTGGACCTCCACCGGTACGGAGCTGCGGCGGTTCCGCCGCGGCCTCCTGCCCAAGCTCGCCGTGGGCGCGATGATCTTCGTGCCCCTGCTCTACGGAGCCATGTACCTGTGGGCCTTCTGGGACCCGACCGGCAACCTCGACAAGCTCCCCGTCGCGATCGTCAACGCCGACACCGGCACCGAGGTGGACGGGGAACGCCTGGACGCGGGCGAGGAGGTCACGTCCACGCTGATCGACTCGGGCGACCTCGAGTGGGCGCGCGTCGACGCGACCGAGGCCGAGCAGGGCGTCAAGGACGGCACGTACTACTTCGCCCTCACCATCCCCGAGGGGTTCTCCGAGGGCGTCGCGAGCGCCGCGGGCGACGACCCGCAGTCCGCCCAGCTCATGGTCACGTACAACGACGCGAACTCGTTCCTCGCCACGACCCTGGGCCGCAGCGCCATGACGCAGGTCCAGGGCGCGGTGCGCGAGGAGATCGGCGCGCAGGCCGTCGACAAGGTCCTGGTGGGCCTCGGCAGCGCGCGGGACGGGTTCGCGCAGGCCTCCGACGGTGCGCTCACGCTCACCGCGGCGAGCGGCCGGCTCACCGACGGTGCGACGCAGGTCGCCGACGGCGCGACGTCCGCCGCCGACGGCGCAGGCACGCTCGCGGCCGGGATCGACCGCCTCGCCGACGGCGCAGGGTCCGCGGTGGCGGGCGCCGGACAGCTCGCGACCGGTGCGGGAGCCCTGTCCCAGGGCGCGTCGTCGGCGAGCGCGGGAGCCTCGAAGCTCGCCGCCGGTGCGTCCTCCGCGGCCGACGGCGCCTCTGCGCTCGCGGCCGGTGCGGCCACGACGCAGTCGGGCATGGTCCAGCTCGCCGACGGCTCGCAGCAGCTCGTCGGGGGCTTCACGGCCCCCGACGGGCTCGTGGCCGGGGCGGACAAGGCCGCCGCGGGCGCCCAGCAGGTGTCCGACGGCGTCGCGCAGGTCCAAGGACAGGTCACCTCGCTCACGGGCAGCATCCCCACGCTCCGCGCGCTGCTCCAGCAGAACGCCGCGACGCTCGGCGCCTCCGCCGACCCCCGGGCGCAGGCGCTCGCGGCCGCGAACCAGCAGGCCCTCGGCCAGCTCCCCTCGGACGCCGAGCTCGCCCAGAGCGCAGCCGGGCTCCAGACCCTCGCCGACGGCTCGAAGCAGGTCGCGGCCGGGCTGCCCGCCCTCTCGACCGGCCTCAAGACGGCCTCGGCCGCAGCGGCACAGATCGACGCGCAGCTCCACCCCGGGTCGGGCACGGCGACCGTCCGCGACGGCGTCGACGGCGTGGCCGCCGGTGCCGCGAACCTGAGCAGCGGCCTCACGACCCTGCGCGGCGGGGCCTCGGACCTCGCGGCCGGCAACGCGTCGCTCGCGACCGGGGCGGGCACGCTCGCCGCCGGCACCTCGTCCCTCTACTCGGGCGCCCAGCAGCTCGCCGACGGTGCACAGTCCGCCGCGGCCGGCGCCGGGGCGCTCGCCGACGGCACCAGCACCCTGGCCGACGGCGCCACGCAGGTCGCCGACGGCGGGGCCCAGCTCACCGACGGCACCCAGACCCTGACCGACAAGCTCGCCGAGGGGTCCGAGGCGATCCCCGACGACGGCACCGCCCTGCGCGAGCAGCGCGCCGACGTCATCGCGGCCCCCGTGACCGTCGCGGACCACGACCTGGCCGAGGCCGAGGGCTTCGGCGAAGGATTCGCACCGTTCTTCATCCCGCTGGCCCTGTTCGTGGGGGCGCTCATCACGTGGCTGCTCATGCGTCCGCTGCCCTCGCGGGCCCTCGCGACGCCCGCCTCGGGTCTGCGGACCACGCTCGCCGGGTTCCTGCCCGCGCTGTGCATCGGGTTCGCGCAGGTCGCCGTGATGCTCGCCGTCATCCACTGGGGCGTGGGCCTCGACATGACGCACGCGCTCGGGACGCTCGCGTTCACGACGCTGGTCGCCGCGACGTTCCTCGCGCTCCAGCAGGCGCTCATGGCACTGCTCGGCCCGGCCGCGGGCAAGGTCGCGATCCTGGCGCTGCTCATGCTCCAGCTCGCGTCCTCGGGCGGCACCTACCCCGTGCAGACCACGCCTGCGTTCTTCCAGGCCATCCACCCGCTGCTGCCCATGAGCTACGCGGTCGACGGGCTGCGGCAGACCATCACGGGCGGCGTCGACGGACGGCTCTGGTTCGCGGTGGTCTACCTCGGTGTGCTGCTGCTAGCGTCGCTCGCGATCAGCGCCTGGCGGGCGGGCCGCATGCGCACCTGGACCCTCGACCGCCTGCACCCGGCGCTCGAGATCTGACGACGAAGAGGCTGGACGAACGATGACGACGACCGAGGCGGACCCGACGGCGGACGGACCGGGCGCCGTCGGGCCCCACGAGCCCGGCGCCACCGGGGAGCCCGCTGAGCCCAGCGGGGCGACCACGTCCGGCGGTCCCAACGGGACCCGGCGCGAGCAGGCCTTCGCGGCCCGCCGCGCCGGGACCCGGCAGCAGATCATCGACGCGGCCGTGAGCCTCATCGCCGACCAGGGCTTCACCGCCACGTCGGTCGAGGACATCGCGGCCGCCGCGGGCGTGGCCAAGGGCAGCGTCTACTACAACTTCGGGTCCAAGTCCGACGTGTTCGAGGCCGCGCTCACGGGCGGGCTCGAACGCCTGACCCTCACGCTCTCCGAGGCCCGCGCAGGGCTGCGGGGCAAGGAGGCGCTCGCGGCGCTCATCGCGTCGCTGCTCGAGCAGATCAGTGCTCACCCCGACTTCGCGAAGCTCCTCGCGGCCGAGGTCTTCCGGGTCGGGCGCGAGTGGCAGGAGACAGTCGGGCACATCCGTGCGCGCGTCATCGAGTTCTACGCGGCCGCGCTGCGCGAGGAACGCCCCGGGGCGGACGTGTCGTTGCTCGCGGCGTCGGTGTTCGGGGCCACGCTCGTCGCCGGGCTCGAATGGCTCGTGTTCCAGCCCGAGCGCGAGTTCGACGAGGTCCTGGCCGCGGTGCTCGAGCTGGTCACGGACCTCTGAGCGCGGTTCGCGCCCGCCGAGGGTGACGGGCCCACCCGCCGAGGGTGACGCTCCGTCCCGCCGAGGGTGACGGCCGGCAGGCCGTGCGGGCGAAGTTCTCCGCAGTGACCGCCAGGCGCTAGATTCTCGGTGCGCCACCGTCGGCGCCCGGCGCAAGGAGTGCTGCATGGTCAGGAAGTTCAACCGACCCCCCAACTGGCCGGTACCGCCCCAGGGATGGAAGCCCCCGCGCGGCTGGGAGCCGGACCCCGCATGGGGCCCGCCGCCGTCCGGGTGGGTCCTGTACACGCGCGCCCCGATGCCGGTCTGGGGGTGGTGGCTGATCGCCGTGGGCGTCGTGCTGCTCCTCGTCCTGTGGTCCGTGGTCCAGAAGCTGCTCGGCCTCGGGCCGCTCACGTGCGAGAAGGCGATCGACGAGGTCGTCGCCATGACCGCGGAGGAGCCGGCGTCCGGTCAGATCGTCGACATCACCGACGCGTCGTTCCTCGAGGACCGCCAGGACGAGCTCGACGCCGGCACGTTCACGGTCGCCGCCGGCCAGGAGACCGACGAGGTCCTGGTCTGCCGCGGGGCCGGGGAGTGGGCCGACGGCTCCTACGGGGCCGTCGAGTTCGGTTACACGGCCGACGCCGCGGGGAACCTGTACTCGTACCTCGCGCCCGTGGGCTGACCCGGGCGGCCCGACGGCGGGACGCACGCTCCGCCGTCGGGCCCCTGCACGGCTCAGCCCAGGAGCAGCTTCCAGCCGCCCACCCCGATGACCCCCGCGAGGAGCGGCGCCACGACGGGCACCCACGCGTAGCCCCAGTCGGAGCGGCCCTTGATCTTGAGCGGCAGGAGCGCGTGCACGATGCGCGGACCGAGGTCACGGGCCGGGTTGAGCGCCGGCCCGGTCGGCCCGCCGAGGCCCGCGACGAGCCCCCACACCAGGAAGCCGAGCGCGAGGTGCGCGAGCCCGGGCTCGGTCGTCGTCAGGGGTGAGCCGATGATCGCGAGCGCGCACGAGAACAGGATGACGGAGCCGAGCAGCTCGTTCGCGAACCCGTTGACGCGGCTGCGGGCCGCATTGACGGTCGAGAAGGTCGCGAGCACGTCGTCGGTGTTCGTGGTGCGGTCGTAGTACGGCTTGTGGGTCGCGACGATCGCGAGCTGCCCTGCCATGGCCCCGAGCATCTGCGCGACCACGTACGGCGCGACGTCGGCCCACGGGAACAGGCCCCACGTCGCGAGCCCGATCGTGAACGCCGGGTTGATGTGGTTCCCGCTGATCCCGCCGAACATCAGCGCCGGGATCATGACGCCGAACCCGTAGCCCATCGCGATGAGGCTCCAACCGCCGCCGTACCCCTTGGACCCCTTGAGATGTACGTTCGCGACCGTGCCGTTGCCGAGGATGATGAGAATCGCCGTGCCGATGAACTCGCACGCGGCACGCACCGCCAGGGAGTAGTCCGGATCCATGCGCACACCCTACCAGGGGTGGGCTGTGGGCGGGCGGCGCGACACCCCGCGAGACGGGCCTCGCGCGATCCCCGGGGATCGGGGACACTGCCCGTCATGGAGCATGAGGCTCAGGCGGGTCCCGGGACGCGGCAGGCCCGACGGCGTCGCTCGCCGCGGACTGTCGTCGCACCACCGGTCGTGGTCGCCGCAGCGGGCGTGCTGACCGTGCTGCTCGCTGCCTGCGTGGCCGGGACCGGGAGCGAGACGTGCGTGAGCTGGGCGTCCTTCGCGGACGACGCGGCCCGGACCGAGCAGGCCGACCTCGTGGTCGACGCGACCGTCGTCGAGCAGGCCGGGACCCGCTCGATGTTCGGTGCCGAGGCGAACGTGTGGTCGGTCGACGTCGGGTCGGTCGCGAAGGGAGATGCGGAGCCGGGCGAACGCCTGGAGGTCGTCTCGACGCCCCCGACGTGCTCGAGTGCGACGTACCCCGAGGGTGACCCGCTCGACGCCGACGGCGAGGTGCGCCTGTACCTCAAGGACGCCGAGTCGTTCCATCTCCCCGGGTCCGGCGACGGGTGGGCGCTCATCACCCCGCTCGACGGGGTCGGGTCGGTCCCGTAGTCCTGGGAGGGTGTCGCCGTCACCCTCGGCGGGTCAGCCCGTCACCCTCGGCGGGTCAGCCCGTCACCCTCGGCGGGTCAGCCCGTCACCCTCGGCGGGCTCCCGTTCCTGTGTCGCGTCCCGCACCTTGCCCGTACGCTCGCGACAACCGAACTCCCGCAGCGTCGCGTCGAGTGTGCGGTCTGCTGCTGGGAGACCAGTGGAGGAGAACGAGTGTGAGAACACGTCCGATCGTCCCGTCCGTCGCCGCGCTGAGCCTGGGGCTCGCCGCGGTGTTCGTCCCGCCGGCCGCCGCCGCGCCGCCGGCACCACCCGCCCCGCTCGAGGACCACGTCACGGGCGCGGCCGTCATGGAGCACCTCGAGCAGTTCCAGGCCATCGCGGACGCCAACGGCGGCAACCGCGCCCTGGAGACCCCGGGGTACGAGGCGAGCGCCGCGTACGTCGAGCAGGTCCTGACCGACGCCGGGTACACGCCCGAGCGCCAGTACTTCACGTTCGAGGACCTCGTGACCGACGAGCTGTCGCTCACGGCCGGCGGGGTCGCGGTCACGCAGAGCGTCTTCCCCGCGGAGTTCGCGCCCGACACCCCGCCGGAAGGCGTCACGGGTCCGGTCGTCCAGCCGGCCGACGCCCTCAGGCAGGGCTGCACGGCCGACGCGTGGACCGGGGTCGCGGCCACGGGCGGCGTCGCCCTGGTCAGCCGAGGGGCCTGCAACTTCTCGCTCAAGGTCCAGCATGCTGCCGCTGCGGGGGCGGCGGCCGTCATCATCTACAACAACACGGCGGGCCCCATCAGCCCGACGCTCGGTGCGCCCAGCGACGCGTGGGTGCCCACGGTCGGCATCACGCAGGCCGACGGCCAGGCGATCATCGCCGGGGTCGCGGGCGGGCAGACGAGCGCGACCTACGTGCTCCAGACGTCGACCGTCCAGCACGAGACGTTCAACGTCATCGCGGAGACGAGCACGGGCCGGTCGGACAACGTCGTCATGCTCGGCGCGCACCTCGACGGGGTGCCGGAGGGGCCGGGCATCAACGACAACGGGTCGGGCTCGGCCGCGATCCTCGAGACCGCGGTCCAGCTCGCGGAGCACGGCGGCCCGCTCGACAACCAGGTGCGCTTCGCCTGGTGGGGCGCCGAGGAGGTGGGGCTGCTGGGGTCGACGCACTACGTCGACGACCTCGTCGCGAACGACCCGGCAGCGCTCGACCAGATCGCGACGTACCTGAACTTCGACATGGTGGGCTCGCCCAACTACGTGATCGGGGTCTACGACGCCGACGAGTCGACGTATCCGGCGCCGGTCGAGGTCCCGCCGGGCTCCCCGGAGACGGAGGACGTCTTCACGGACTACTTCGACTCGATCGGGCAGGCGTGGGTCGACTCGGAGTTCTCGGGCCGTTCGGACTACCAGGCGTTCATCGCGAACGGCGTCCCGGCGTCTGGCCTGTTCACGGGTGCCGACGATGTCAAGACCGAGGCCGAGGTCGCTCTGTTCGGCGGCACGGCGGGGATCTGGCAGGACCCGAACTACCACTCGGCGGACGACGACATCGACAACGTCGACCCGGTTGCGCTCGACATCACGTCCAAGGCGATCGCGCACGCCACGGCGTCGCTCGCGGCGGACACGTCGGCGATCAACGGTGTGGTCTCGCCCGTCGACCCCGAGCTGACGGGGCTCTCGGCGTCCGCACGCTGCACGGGCGGCGTGGCGTCGCTCTCGGTCGTCGCGACGAACGGCGAGGACCGCCCGCTCGACGTGCGCATCACGACGCCGTTCGGCGAGAAGACCTTCGACCAGGTCAACCCGGACAAGATCGCGCAGCAGAAGTTCAGCACCCGGTCCGGTGCGCTCGCGGCGGGCAGCGTGACCGTCAGGGCGTGGGACGAGGCAGGCTCGCAGGAGACCTACACGCTCCCGTACGCGGCCCTGACCTGCTGACCTGGCCGTGAGACCGCGGTCGCCGAGGTAGAGGCCTCCCGTCGAGGTAGAGGGTTCCGGCCCTCTACCTCGACGAAACACCTCTACCTCGGCGTCATGCCCGGCGGGTCGGCAGCGGCCTCCGCCTCGCGCGCCGCGACGTTGCGCTTCGAGAGCAGGCTGTGCCGGTAGCCGAACGACGCGTAGATCACGAGCCCGACCGCGACCCACACGAGGAACCGCAGCCACGTGAGCGTCGTCAGGTTCGTCATGAGCCACAGGCACGCGACACCCGAGAAGATGGGCAGCACGGGGGACCAGGGGACGCGGAAGCCGCGCTCGATGTCGGGTCGCGTGCGGCGCAGGATCGGGATGCCGAAGCTCACGAGCACGAACGCCGACAGCGTCCCGATGTTGATCATCTCCTCGAGCAGCTCGACCTGCGCGAGCCCCGCGATGAGCGCGACCACGAGGCCCGTCCCCACCTGGAGGCGGACCGGGGTGTGGAACCGGTGCGAGGTCCTGGAGACGCCCCGCGGCAGCAGGCCGTCGCGGCTCATCGAGAACATGACGCGCGTGAGGCCCAGGAGCAGGACCATGATGACGGTCGTCAGACCGACGAGGATGCCGACCGAGATGACCTTCCCGGCCCAGTCGGCGCCCACGAGGATGAACGCAGTGGTCAGCGAGGGGTCGTCCGAGGCGGCGAGGTCGGTGTACGAGACCATGCCCGTGACGACGAGCGTCACCAGGATGTACAGGACCGTGACGACCGCGAGGCCGCTCAGGATGCCCTTCGGGATGGTCTTCTGCGGGTTCTTGGCCTCCTCGGCCGTGGTCGCGACGACGTCGAACCCGATGAACGCGAAGAACACGAGCGCCGCGCCCGCGAGCAGGCCCATGACGCCGTACGTCGTCGGTTCGAGGCCCGTGAGGAAGGCGAACAACGGCTGCTCGAGGGCCGTCTTCTCGGGCGCGGGCTGCGACGGCGGGATGAACGGCGTGTAGTTCTCGGCCTTGACGTAGAAGAAGCCCACGACGATCACGAACAGCGTGATCGCGACCTTGATGATGGTGAACACGCTGTTGATGCGGCTGCTGAGCTTGGTCCCGATCGCGAGGAGCGTCGTGAAGACAGCGACGATGAACACGGGCCCCCACTCGAGGTCGACCGGGCCGATCGGGATGGACAACGGCAGGTCGACGCCGAACAGCGCGAACGCGTCGGCGAGGTAGATGCCCCAGAACTTCGCGATCACGGCCGCCGCGAGCAGCATCTCCAGGATCAGGTCCCACCCGATGATCCACGCGACGAGCTCGCCCATGGTCGCGTAGGAGAACGTGTAGGCCGAGCCTGCGATGGGCAGCGCCGAGGCGAACTCGGCGTAGCACATGACGGCGAGCGCGCACACGATCGAGGCGATCACGAACGAGATGATGACCGACGGCCCGGCGAAGTTCGCGGCGGCGGTCGCGCCGACCGAGAAGATCCCCGCGCCGACCGCGACCGCGACGCCCATGACCGCGAGGTCCCAGGCGTTGAGGTCGCGCTTGAGGGAGCGTTCCGGGTCGTCGAGCGACGCGAGGGACTCCTCGACGGACTTGAGTCGTAGTACACCTCTGGCCATCGCTCCAGTCTGTCCGCAGGGCTCGCATCACGCGCGCCGGACCGCCCGACGACGCAGCGCCGCCCGCATCACGGACGCCCCGGAGGCGCGGCCCGCCGAGGGTGACGCGCCCGCCCGCCGAGGGTGACGCGCCTGCCCGCCGACGGTGACCGCACGCACCGTCCAGGGTGACGGGACGGTCCTGCGGGTGCGCCGCCGTCGGGCCGGAGGGGCAGCACGACCTGGGAGAATCGTCCGATGACCTTCTCGACCCCCGAACCTGCCCGTCCCCACGCGCCGCTCGGCGCGGCGGGTGAGCTCCTCGCGGTGTGCCGCGTGCACGTCCTGCTGCCCGATGCCGGTGCGGTCGGCGTGACCGCGATCGACAAGCGACCCGTCGAAGGGCCTGTCAAGGTCCGACCGCTGGGTCTGTACGCCGACGTGCAGGCCGACCGCGCGCACCACGGCGGCGAGGAGCAGGCCGTGTACGCGTACTCGCAGGAGGACGCCGACCACTGGTCGGGCGAGCTCGGCTACGAGGTGACTCCCGGGCTGTTCGGGGAGAACTTCCGCACGCGTGGCGTCGCGGCGAGCGGGGCGCTGATCGGTGAGCGCTGGCAGGTGGGGACCGCGGTCCTGGAGGTCACGCAGCCGCGGACGCCGTGCTCGACGTTCGCGCGGCGCCTCGGTGAGGAGCGGTGGGTCAAACGGTTCACCGACGCGAACCGCACGGGGGCGTACCTGCGGGTCGTGACGCCGGGCGAGGTGCGGGCCGGTGACGTGGTCGAGGTCGTGTCGCGGCCGTCGCACGGCGTGAGCATCGCGGACTGGTTCGGGGCACGCGTCGCGGGGACGACGGTCGAGGTGTCGGAGCGCCTGCTCGACGCCGAGGCTGCGGGCGAGGTCCGGCTGTCGGCCGAGGTGCGCGAGCGGGCCGAGCGGGCCGTGCGCTGACGCTGAGTGCGTGATCCGGCGGCGACGGGCCAGGACGGGTCAGGCGCGTCGCGGCTCGCTCGGGGGCCACTCGCCGTCGTCCGAGCCGTCGTCGGCCGCGAACAGCAGCTCGTGGAGCTGGACCTGGACCTCCTCGACGCGTGGGACGTCGGGCAGGGTCATGCCGGGCTTGGCCGTCGCGTCCGAGATGATGAGCGTCCCGCAGCCGAGCATGCGGTCGACCAGGTCCTTCTCGTACGTGACGTCGTTGATGCGGTAGAGGGGGATGTCGCGGCCCGTGCGCGTGAGGATGCCGGTGCGCGTCGACAGGCGCTTGGTCGTCACGGTGTACTGGGTGGTCAGCCAGCGCAGGTGCGGCACGACGACCCACACGAACGCCGCGACCGCCGCCACACCGAGCGTGCCCCACAGGATCACGGGGTGCTCGGGCGAGAACCAGAGGATCGCCGTCGCCGCGGCCACGATCAGGACCAGGACGAGGATCGGCAGGAACAGGGCCTTGGGGTGGGTCCGCAGCTCCATGACGACGGTCTCGCCCTCGGCGAGGTTCTTGTTGACGCTCATGGGGAGCATCGTGCCACCTCAGGGGGGTGTCGCGGCACGGTGTCCCGGTCGGTCCGTCGGCAGGTTCCAGCCCTCGACCGTGCGCAGGCCGTGCCCGTGGCCGAGCAGGCTGATGCTCGCGGTGCCCAGCTCGAACCGGGCGGCGGTCGCGGGGTCCAGCCCGAGCCAGACCGCGGCGAGCACGCGCAGCAGGTGACCGTGCGCGACGAGCAGCACGTCGCCGCCGTCGTGGAGCACGGGCTCGACGCGCTGCACGACGGCGTGCGCCCGGTCCGCGACGTCGTCGAGCGTCTCGCCGGGCCGGGTCCCCGGCTCGCCCGGGGTGCCTTGTGCGCGGGGCACGACGTGCACGCCGTCACGGAAGATCAGCCAGTCGTGGCCGATCTCCCGGCTCACGTCGTCGGCGGTGCGGCCTTCGACGGGGCCGTAGTCCCACTCGGCGAGGCGGGGTTCGACGGTCGCGTCGGGGTGCCCGGCGAGCTCGGCGGTCCGCCGGGCGCGCAGCAGGGGGCTGCACAGCGTGAGGGTGAACGTGCGTCCGGCGAGGAACGCCCCGGCGGCGCGCGCCTGTTCCTCACCGTGCGGGGTCAGGGGGATGTCGCTCGTGCCGGTGTGCTGACCGGTGCGGCTCCACGCGGTCTCGCCGTGGCGCAGGAGCACGAGCTGGGGTTCGGGCATGGTGTCCTCCGGGGTCGGGTTGCTGTTCCGAGCATCTCCCAGGCCCGACGGCGGAGCACGCGCTGGGTGTCCGTCGCGCCGTGCGGGCGGGGTGTCCGAGGGCGGGCCGGCCGGTGTCGGAGGTCCTGCAGCGCCGGCCGCACGGGTGTTCGTGGGCCGGTGTGACCGAGTCGGGGCTCGTCGCGGGGCGGGGTCTGCCCATAGGCTCGTCCGTCATGACCACCTACTCGATCCTGACGGCGACCGCTGCGCTGCGAGGCGAACCGTTCGAGGCCGAGACCGACGAGGCGGCGCTCGACGTCGTCCGGTCACGCAAGCGGAGCGGGAACCTGCCGCTCACGTCGTTCTCGTTGCAGACCTCGGACGACCGCACGGTGGCGTCGTGGACCGGGGCGCACGAGGTCGTCTGACCCGCTGACGACCCGGCGGGCAGGGCGCCTGACGGGGTGTCAGGCGACGCCGTCGATCCCGACGATCGACAGGAAGACCACGAGGGACCCGAGCAGCACGACGGCGACACCGACCGAGATCAGCAGGATGGTGCGGGGGCGGACGGGCATGGGGCTCCTGCCGGGGTCGGGGTGGCGCACCGGTCGTCCGGGTGCGTCGGGCGAAGGTGTGGGGACCTGACCATCGTAGGCACCCGGGGCTCCGTCGCGGCGCCGGGACGGTCGGGGCGGCCGACGCGCCCGCGGCCGAGGTACCCGCGGCCGACGTGTCCGGGCGGGCGGGTCTGCCCGCCCGCCCGGACACGTCAGGTGGCGGGGGTGCCGGAGGCCGCGAGCTCGTCGGCGCGGGCCGCGCGTCGGGCGGCCGTCCCGTCGCGCCAGGTGAGGTAGCCGCCGTCGAGGTTGCGCACGTCGTAGCCGAGCTGGGCGAGCAGCCGCGCGGCGGTGTGCCCGCGCTGCCCCACCTGGCAGTGCACGACGACGGGTGCCCCGGCCGGGATCTCGGCTGCGGCGCGGTCGCGCAGCTCGTCGAGCGGGACGTTGAGTGCGGGCAGCGAGCCGGTGCCGTCCGGGCCGGGCGTGCGGCTCGCGCTCGCGGCACCGCCGGAGGCTTGCGCCACCTCGACCGTCCCGCGCGCGTGCTCGCCGGGCGTGCGGACGTCGACGACGGTCGCACCCTGCGCGACGAGCGCGTCGAGCTCGTGCCACTGGACGCTGCGGGTCTCGCCAGTGCGCAGGTTGTCGGCCACGTATCCGAGCATGTTGACGGGGTCCTTGGCCGAGCCGTACGCCGGGGCGTACGCGAGCTCGAGGTCTGCGAGGTCGGAGGCCGTGAGCCCGCCCGCGATGGCGGTGGCGAGCACGTCGATGCGCTTGTCGACGCCGTCGCGCCCGACGCCCTGGGCGCCCAGGATCTGGTCGGTCTCGGGGTCGACGAGGAGCTTGAGCGCCATCTGGGTCGCGCCGGGGTAGTAGCCGGCGTGCTGCGCGGGGTGCGTGTGGATCGCCCGGTAGGGACGTCCCTCGGCCCGGAGTCGCTTCTCGTTGCGCCCGACGCTCGCGGCTGTGAGCCCGAAGACGCCGACGACGGCCGTCCCCATCGAGGGGCGCATGCCGGTGCGGCGACCGAGGATCACGTCGGCGACGTGGCGTCCGTGCCGGTTGGCGAGGTTGGCGAGCGGGATGAGGGTCGTGGGCTCGTCGCCGGTCGCGCCGGGGTCGGAGCCGGTGGCTGCGAGCGCGTCGCGCTTGGTCGCCGCGTCACCGACGGCGTAGACGTCGGGTACGGAGGTGCGCAGGTCCTGGTCGACGAGGATGCCGCCGCGCGGTCCGACCTGGGCCCCGGCGAGGACCGCGAGCTCGACGTCGGGGCGGACGCCGATCGCGGCGACGACGAGGTCGGCCGGGACGGTGCCGCGGGGGGAGCCGTCGGACGAGGACAGGTCGGCGGTGTCGGGGCCGAGCGCGGTGACCTGCGTCGAGGTGCGCACGTGGACGCCGTGGGCCTCGAGCTCTTGCTGGACGCGGATCGCCATCTCGGGGTCGAGCGGGGCGAGGACCTGGTCGGCGAGCTCGACGAGCGTGACGTCGAGGCCTCGGTGGACGAGGTTCTCCGCGACCTCGACCCCGACGAACCCGCCGCCGATCACGACGGCCGAGCGTGCGGCCTCGGGGACGGTGCCGTCGATCGCGGCGACGATCTTGTCGACGTCGGCCACGTCGCGCAGCACGAGGGCGCGCTCAATGCCGGGGGCGGGCGGGACGATCGGTCGGGCCCCGGGGCTGAGCACGAGGCGGTCGTAGGTCTCGACGGACTCCTCGCCCGTGGTGAGGTCGTGGACGGTGACGGTGTGCGCGTCGGCGTCGACGCCCGTGACGCGGTGGCGGACGCGGACGTCGATGCGGAAGCGGGCGGCGAGCGACTCGGGGGTCTGGAGGAGGAGCGCGTCGCGGTCCTCGATGACTCCTCCCGCGTAGTAGGGCAGGCCGCAGTTGGCGAACGAGACGTGATCGCCGGCTTCGAGGACGACGATCTGGGCGTCCTCCGACAGACGGCGAAGACGGGTGGCCGCGGACATGCCTGCCGCGACGCCTCCGACGATGACGATCTTCATGGTTTCCTCCTGGGGGTCGAGAAGCACTATACCCCTGGGGGTATAGTTGGAGCACATCCACCGAGGAGGAAAAGCGTGTGTAGAGCTGTGACCTGCAAGAAGTGCGGCAAGACGACGTGGGCCGGCTGCGGCCAGCACGTCGACCAGGTCATGCGGGGCGTGCCCCGCAACGACCGTTGCGAGGGCCACGCGGCCGAGGTCAAGGCCCCTGCCCAGGGGTCCTTCCTCTCGCGTCTCTTCAAGCGCTGATCGCGACCGCGACCGCATCGACCACTTAGACCACCCAGATCACGAGGAGAACCACCATGTGCAGCCCCGCCCGCTGCGGAACCTGCCGCAAGATCACCTGGACCGGCTGCGGCATGCACGCCGACGAGGTCCTCGCCGAGTTCGAGCCCTCCGAACGCTGCACCTGCCGATGAGCCCGGCGCCCCGGAGCGCCGCACTCGACGCCCCGTCCGACGCCCCACCTCCCGTCACCGCGCAGGCGGCCGCTCCGCTGCCGGTCCAGGTGCGGCGCCCGGCCTGGGGCAGGCGGCGGCTCGTCGTCGCAGCGACCCTCGCGCCCGCCCTGCTCGTCCTGCTCGTGCAGGCGGGCGGTGGCTGGACGACCGGCGTCACACCCCTGTGGCTGGGGCTGCTCGTGGTCGTGGCCGCCGTCGGTGGCCTCACGCTCGCGAGCTACGTCCCGGCCCGGGGCGAGTCCTGGCGGGATACCCTCGGGTGCTCGCCGTGCGCCGTCGTCTCGGGCGGCACGGTGCTCGCCGCCGTGTTCCTGGTCGGCCAGGCGCCTCACCAGGTCGGGATGGTGCTGCCCGCGCTGGCTGTTGTCCTGTTCGGGCTCGTGCAGCGCACGAGCAGCACGCGCGACGTGTGTGCGCGATGAGAGGAAGAGTCATGGAGCTCGACAAGGTCGAGATGAAGAAGGTCTCGAACCGGCTCAAGCGCGCCCAGGGGCAGCTTGCCGCGGTCGTGCGGATGGTCGACGAGGGCGGCGACTGCGCCGACCTCGTCGTGCAGCTCTCCGCGGTGTCCAAGGCGCTCGACCGCGCCGGGTTCGCGATCATCGCCTCGGGCATGAAGCAGTGCCTCACGGACGACGAGAACGGCCCGGCGGACGTGCAGAAGCTCGAGAAGCTCTTCCTGTCCCTCACGTAGCCCGCCCGGCCCAGCCTCCCATCGGCACCTTCCGGCCCGACGGCGCAGCGCCGGCCGCGCTCTCGCCCTCACCGGGGGTGGTGGCCGAGCCGCGCCGCCGCCCCCTGTCGCAGGACGTGCGGTTCCCCTACTGTGACGACGAGCCGAAGCGACCGCTCGGCACGACCGAGGGGGGAGCCATGGCGCGTGCGGAGACGAACGTGGAAGCGGCGCAGGCCGACGCAGGGACGGGTGCCGGGGCGCTCGACGGACGTGTCGCACTCGTCACGGGCGGGGCCCGCGGGATCGGCGAGGGCGCCGTGCGAGCGCTGCATGCCGCAGGTGCGCACGTCGTGATCGCCGATGTCGCGGACAAGTACGGGGCGGCGCTCGCGGCCGCACTCGGTGACCTGGCCCGGTTCGTCCACCTCGACGTGAGCGACGAGACCGCGTGGGCCCGGACGGTCAAGGACGTCGTCGCCGACCTCGGTACCGTCGACGTGCTGGTCAACAACGCTGGCATCGCCAACATGGCACCGATCGAGAAGTTCACCACGGCCAGGTGGAACGCGGTTCTCGCCGTGAATCTCACGGGAGTGTTCCTCGGCTGTCGTTCGGTCGTCCCCGTCATGAAGGCGCAGGGTCGTGGCTCGATCATCAACATCTCGTCGGTCGACGGCCTGCGGGGCAGCCCCGCCGTGCACGCCTACACGGCCGCGAAGTTCGGTGTGCGAGGTCTGTCGAAGTCGCTCGCGGTCGAGCTCGGCGAGTTCGGCATCCGGGTCAACTCGGTCCACCCCGGCTACGTGCGCACCCGGATGACGTCACGCATCGATCCCGACCACCTCGACATCCCCCTGAGGCGCGCCGGTCGTGCTGCGGAGATCGCGGACACGATCGTGTTCCTCGCGAGCGACGCGTCGTCGTACACGACCGGGGCCGAGCTCGTCGTCGACGGCGGCCTGGTCGCGGGCATCCCGCGCCGCTGAGGTTCGCCCCGGGAGGCGACCGCGCATGCCCCGGGGGATGATCGCGAAGGTGAGCAGGACGCCCGCGGCGAGCGACGCCGTCGGGCAGGAGCGACCTCCCAGGAGCCATCCATGAGCGACGACGCGACCTACGGCAGCCCTGTCTTCGACTGGTCACTGCTGACCGTCCCGACCCCGCTCGCGATGGTGCGCGGGCAGCTCGGCTTCTCGTGGCTCGAGGTGCTCGGGCGGCTCGTGACGCTCGACCAGGACGAGTTCGAGTGGGAGCCCGGACCCGACGCGCTGCGCGTCGTGCGGCGTGGGGAGGAGCGCTCGCCCCGCACGCTCGGGGTCGGCGAGTGGGTCATGGAGTGGCCCGAGGGGTCGGACTCGCCGCAGCCGCGGACCATCGCGTGGCTCGTCGCGCACCTCACCGAGGCGTTCTTCGAGCGGTGGGAGTGGACGTTCGGCGACCGCATCGCCCGGCGGGACACCGTCGCGTTCTCGGGCGAGGTCGACCCCGCGATCGAAGGGTTGACGCGCTGGGTCGACCTGTGGCGCGACGGTGTCGACTCGCTGCCCGACGACGAGGTCTTCACGGTCGGGCTCGGCCAGGCGACCGAGATCGACGCCCAGGCGCCGTTCGGGCACCTCGTGCTCCACATGAACCGCGAACTCATCCACCACGGCGCCGAGATCATGGTGCTGCAGGACCTGTACCGGGCGCGGCACGCGGACTGAGTCACCCCGACGACGGCGCGCCACCCCCACGGGGCGGCGCGCCGTCGTGCTCTGCTGACGGGACCGTAGCAGTCCTCTCGGCGACGTCGCCGAGGTCGTCGGTCAGCGCCGGGCGGTGAAGCGGTACTCGCCGCCCGCGTACGTGCAGGAGCTGACGATGTACCCGCGGTTGCGCCACTCGGCGCGTCCGGCGTTGCAGCTCGCCAGCGTCGTGAAGCCACCGACGACGACCGGTGTGCTGAGGAGTGCGACCTGCCCGCTGACAGGTGCGGCCTGGCCGCTGTGGGGCGCCGCGCTCGCCGGGGCCGCAGCTCCGACCAGAGCGGTGATGCCGAGTGCTGCAGAGACGAGGGCTCCGATGACCTTGTTTCGCATGTTTTCCCCTGATTCATCCGAATGCCCCGTGGTGGGCACGCCGCAATCCTCGTCACAGGGCTGGACGGCCCGCAACCGGAGAGCCGTCGCCAGGATCACACCGCTGCGGGGAATCGCCGGCCCTCTGCCGCGGTTGAGAACGGTCATGAGCGAAAAGGTGAAGGTCGACATCTGGTCCGACGTGGCGTGCCCCTGGTGCTACGTCGGCAAGCGCCGCTTCGAGACGGCGCTGGCCGGGTTCGCGGGTCGCGACGACGCCCCCGAGGTGGAGATCGAGTACCACTCGTTCGAGCTCGCGCCGGACACCCCGGTCGACTTCGAGGGGACCGAGGTCGACTTCCTGGCCAAGCACAAGGGCATGCCCGCAGGGCAGGTCGAGCAGATGCTCGGGCAGATGACGACGGTCGCCGCCGCGGAGGGGCTCGCGTACGACTTCGACGCTCTCCAGCACACCAAGACCCTCAAGGCGCACGAGCTGCTGCACCTCGCGAAGTCGCGTGGCAAGCAGGTCGAGATGAAGGAACGCCTGCTCAAGGCGTACTTCGAGCAGGGGCGCCACGTCGGCCGCATCGACGAGCTCGTCGCGCTCGCGACCGAGGTCGGGCTCGACGCCGACGAGGTCCGCACGGCCCTCGAGAGCGGCCAGTTCGAGGACGACGTCGAGCAGGACATCGCGCAGGCCCGCGCCTACGGCATCAGCGGCGTGCCGTTCTTCGTGTTCAACGGCAAGTACGGGGTCTCGGGCGCGCAGGACCCGGCGGTCTTCACTCAGGTCCTCGACCAGGTCGTCGCGGACGCCGCGGAGTCCGTGGCCTGACGCCCCGGCTCGCCGTGGGTCCGGGGCGCCTCCACCTACCGCGTGGAATGCGACCGAGATCACAGCAGGAGCGGTAGCGAATGCGACCGAGTATCAGCCAGACTGTCGGAAACCCGCAGCGTCGCTGGTCCCGGTGGCCTCGCGGCCGTCCGCCCGTCGAGACGGCAAGCCATCCCACCACCCACGAGCATCGCAGCACGTGACATCAGGAGATCCCATGACTGACACCCAGGACACCCTCTTCCACTCGATCGCGAACCCGCGCCGTACGACGCTCATGACGGTCTCTGCCTCCGAGGCCGCCGCGCCGTTCACGATGGTCGGCAGCGACGACGCCGCGGTGTGCGTCGACGGGGTGTGCGCTCTCCCGGAGTGATCGCCGGGTCGCGGACGGGGTTGAGGCCGTTCTGGCCCGCGGAGCGGCCTCAACCCCGTTCTCGCGGCTCGGAAGGTCGGCAGCTCGGCAGCCGGAGGAGGCTCAGCCGCGGTGGTGGCGGCCCATCGGCACCAGGGTCGGCGTGCCCGTGATCGGGTCGGGGACCACGAGCGAGTCCAGGCCGAACACCTCACGCACCATCTGCGCGTCCACGACGTCGCCCGGCGTGCCCTCGGCGTGCACCCGGCCGTCGCGCATCGCGACGAGGCGGTCGGAGTAGCGGCACGCCATGTCGAGGTCGTGCAGCACCATGACGACCGTGGTCCCGCGCGACTCGTTGAGGTCCACGAGCAGGTCCAGCACGTCGATCTGGTGCGCGATGTCGAGGAACGTCGTCGGCTCGTCGAGCAGCAGCAGGTCGGTGCGCTGCGCGAGCGCCATCGCGATCCACACGCGCTGCCGTTGCCCGCCCGACAGCTCGTCCACAGACCGCTCGGCCAGGTCGAGCGTCCCGGTCGAGGCGAGCGCGTCGGCCACGGCCTCGTCGTCGTCGGCGGTCCAGCGCCGGAACCAGCCCTGGTGCGGGTAGCGGCCACGGCCCACGAGGTCAGCGACGGTGATGCCGTCGGGGGCCACGGGGCTCTGCGGCAGCAGGCCGAGCGTGGTCGCGACCTGCTTGGTGGGCATCGAGCGGATGTCCTCGCCGTCGAGCAGGACGGCGCCGCCCACGGGCTTGAGCAGGCGCGCGAGACCGCGCAGCAGCGTCGACTTGCCGCACCCGTTGGAGCCGACGATCGACGTGATCCTCCCGGCCGCGACCGTCAGGCTGAGGTCCTCGACGACGCGGCGCTCGTTGTACGCGAGCGACACGTGGTCGGCGGCGAGCGTGTGCGTCCCGGCGGTGCGCCCGACGGCGTCGCGCGCCTCGGGCGCGCCCCCGGCAGTCTCGGGGTGGTCGGTCATTCTCAGCCTCCGCGTCCGGAACGGTTGGTGCGCACGAGCAGCCACAGCAGGTAGGGGGCCCCGACGATCCCGGTGACGACGCCGACGGGCAGCGTGACGCCCGGGATCGCGAACTGTGCGACGAGGTCGGAGCCGAGCACGAGCAGCGCGCCCACGAGCGCCGCGGGCACGAGGGCGAGCCGGCCGTCGCCCAGCGTGCGGCGGGCGATGGGGGCCGCGACGAGCGCGACGAACGCGATCGGGCCCACGACCGCGACGGCCGCGCCCGCGAGCCCCACGGCCACGAGGATCAGCAGGAGCCGGGAGCGCTCGACGCGGATGCCGAGAGCGGCCGCGGCGTCGTCGCCCAGCTCGAGCGAGCGCAGCCGCGGTGCCAGGAAGGTCGTGAGCGGCACGAGCACCGCGAAGCAGACGAGCAGCGGGCCCAGCGTCGACCAGTCGGAGCGCGCGAGCGAGCCCGTGATCCACACGAGCGCGGCCTGCGCATCGCGGACGTCGCTCGTCGTGAGGACCCACGAGACCACGCTCATGCACAGGGCCGCGACGCCGATGCCGATGAGGACGAGCCGGTACCCGGCGACGCCGCCGCGCCACGCGAGGAGGTAGATCGCGACGGCCGCGACGAGCGACCCGGCGAGCACCAGCCCCGTGAGCGCGAGCCCGCTGATCCCCAGCACCACGACGCCGATGACGCCCGCGGCGCTCGCGCTCTGCGTGATCCCGATGATGTCGGGGCTCGCGAGCGGGTTGCGCACGATCGACTGGAACAGCGCGCCCGACAGGCCCAGCGCGGCCCCCACGACCAGGGCCGTCAGGAGACGGGGGAGACGCAGCTCGACGATCACGAACTGCGTGAGGACGTCGGCGCGACCCAGGACCGTGTCGAGGATGCCGGACAACGGCACGGCGGCGTCGCCCAGCGTCATCCCGACGGCAGCGAGCGCCACGAGCACGGCCGACAGACCCGTCACGAGGCGTGCCTCGCGCAGTCGCCCGCGGTGACGCGAGGCCCGGGCGACGTCGATGCCCGGGGGAGCGGCGCCGTCGGGCAGGCCGTGCGGGGCGGTGGTCGGGGCGCTCACAGCGACACCGTCTTCCCGCGCCGCACGAGCGCGATGAACAGGGGCGCACCCACGACGGCCGTGACCACGCCCACCTGGAGCTCGCCCGGCCGGGCCACGACGCGTCCGATCACGTCGCACCCGATGAGCAGCACGGGCGCCGCTACGGCCGCGTACGGCAGCACCCACCGGTAGTCCAGCCCGACGACGTAGCGCGCCACGTGCGGGACGACGAGCCCCACGAACGCCACGGGTCCGACGGCCGCGGTCGCTGCCCCGCACAGCAGGACGATCGCGACGCCCGCGGCCACACGCGTGCGGGTCACGTCCTGGCCCAGGCCGCGCGCGACGTCGTCGCCCAGGGCCAGACCGTTGAGCGAGCGCCCGAGCGCGAGCGCCAGGACCAGGCCCACGACGACGAACGGCAGCACCTGCCACACCACGGCCGAGCCGCGCGCGGCGAGCGAGCCGACCTGCCAGAAGCGCATGAGGTCGAGCGCGGCGCGGTCGACCAGGAGGACCGCGGTCACGACCGACGTGAGCGCGGCCGTGACGGCAGCCCCCGCGAGGGCGAGCTTGACCGGGGTCGCGCCCTCGCGCCCCACGCTCGCGACGCCGTAGACGACGGCCGCCGCGACCGCGGCGCCCGCGAACGCGAACCACACGTACCCGCCGACCTGCGAGACGCCGAGGAACGAGATCGCGCCGACCACGAAGAGCGAGGCCCCCGCGCTGATGCCGAGCAGGCCCGGGTCGGCGAGCGGGTTGCGCGTCAGGCCTTGCATGAGCGTGCCTGCGGCGCCGAGCGCGGCCCCCGCGACCAGGCCCACGAGCGTGCGCGGCACGCGCTTCTCGATCACCACGAGGTGGTCGGGGTTGGTCGGGTCGTAGCTCGTGAGGGCGTCCATGACGACGCGCAGCGGCAGGGCGTTGGCCCCGACCGCGAGGCTCAGCGCGCACACCGCAGAGAGCGCGACGAGCAGCAGCACGAGCCCGACGACGAGACGCCGAGCACGGGCCGGGCGACGAGAGGTCGCCCGGCCCGTGCCGGCGTCGGTGCTGTGGGTCGTGCTCATGAGTGGTGCGAGACTACGACACCTTCTCGGCGGCGGCCGCGAGCTGCGGCACGTACTGGTCGAGCATCCACGGGATCGACAGGACCGTGGGGGCGCTCGACGCCATGACGAACGACTCGCCGACGATCGGTGCGAAGCGTCCCTCGGCGACCGTGGGCATCGCGGCGATGACCGGGTCGGCCACGAACGTGTCGACGTCGGCCTGCGTCGCGAAGTACATGATGAGGACGTCGGTCTCGATCTTGGAGACGTTCTCGTAGCTCAGCGGGTACCAGAAGGTCCCGGACTCGGGGTCGGCGTCGAGCTCCGCGACGCTCGGCGAGAGCGTCATGCCGAGGTCCTCGACGACCTGCACGCGCGGGTCCCCGGCGCGGTAGACGTTGAGCTGGTCGGCCGTGTTGGCGGCCGCGTAGAGGAAGGACTTGTCCTTGATGACCGGGTGGGCGTCCGACTGCGCGGCGATGCCGGCGTTCGTCTCCTCGAGCAGCGCGTCGGCCTCCTCGGACAGGCCCAGGGCCGTGCCGACGACGTCGAGCTGGTCCTGCCACGACAGCGACCACGGCTCGTCGGGGTACGCGACGACGGGCGCGATCTTGGAGAGCTTGTCGAACTCCTCCTGCGTGACGCCCGAGTAGGGGGCCAGGATGACGTCGGGCTTCGCGGCCACGACCTCCTCGAACGGCACCTCGCTCGTGTCGCCGCCCGAGAGCAGCGTCGGCGTCTCGGCGCCCATCTCGTCGAGGGTCTCGGCGACCCAGGGGAGCACGCCGTCGGCGTTGCCGCCGTACGCGTAGGCCGGCATCGCGACGGGCACGACGCCGAGCGCGAGGACGGCGTCCTGCGTCGACCAGCCCCACGTCACGACGCGCTCGGGCTTCTTCTCGATGACGGCCTCGCCGAGCGCGCTGTCGATCGTCACGGGGAAGGCGCCCTCGGACGCGGTGCTGTCGCCCGCGGGCGACGAGGCGTCGCCGGTGGACCCGCCGGAGCAGGCGCCCAGGGCGAACGCGGTGGCGACGGTCGCGGCGACCAGCGCGGCGGGCCGGAGCCGTCGAGAGACGGTGCGAGACATGGTGCTCCTCGGTCGGTGCTGCACAGGACGGTAGTGCTAGAGGTAAGGCTAACCTCATGACCTGGGTGCTCTCGACGGAGGGGCCCGCGCGACCCAGTGGGATGGTTCACAACGCGGTGTCATCTCCCGGCCAGGACATGTCGCGGAACTGCCGTCGCGGAGCCCAGGCGGGGGGCCTCCCGGTGCCGAACATGCGGTTGGCGTCGCCCGAGCATGTGGTTGGCGTCGAGAATCGACCCCAGACGGACGCCAACCGCATGCTCGACACCGGCGGGGAGCGGGGAGCGGGGAGCGGGGGTCAGTTCCCTCGGTGGTCCTGGATCGAGAGTCTCGGGCCTCGCCTGGGTGCGTGACCTCGGCCCGACACCTCGAGCAGCCGCACGACGCGGTACCGGTGCGGCGCGTAGGGCGCGAGCAGCGCCAGCATCCCGGTGTCGTCGGTCCGTTCGCCGGTCAGCGCCCACCCGACGGCCTTGGCCAGGTGGAAGTCCCCGACCGACACCGCGTCCGCGTCCCCGAGCGCCCGCTGCGCGACCTCCGCAGCCGTCCACACCCCGACCCCGGGCACGAGCTGCAACCGCGCCTGCGCCGCGGCCGGGTCCATCGCGGCGCACTCCTCGAGCCGACGCGCGACGCGCGCGCACTCGACGACGGTCCGTGCACGCCGCGGGTCGACGCCCGCGCGGTGCCAGTCCCACGTAGGGATCGTGGCCCAGGTCCGGGCGTCGGGCACCACGCGCATGCCGTCCGGCGCGGGACCCGGCGCGGGCGTCCCGTACCGCGCGAGCAGCCAGCGCCACGCGTGATGCGCTGTCACGACCTGCACCTTCTGCTCCAGGACCGCGGGCACCAGGGCCTCGAGCACCCGCCCGGTGGCCGGGACGCGCAGCCCGGGGTGCCTGCGGTGCGCGTCCGCGAGGGGAGGCGGGGGCTCGAAGGAGGCTGCGTCGTCGGGCTCGCCGAGGAGCGCGGGGAGCGACGCGGCGAGCTCTCCCGCCCCAGGCCCCCACGCCTGCCCGACGACGTCACGCACCCCCGCCTGCACCAGGCGGTAGGTCACAGGTCCGGTCGGGAAGAGGCTCGTGCGCCAGGTCCCGGCCTGAGGGCCGCTCGGCACCACGCGGAACGTGGGGTCGTAGGGGCCGCGCGCGAGCTTCGCGAGCGTCGAACGCAGGTCGAGCGGCCGCTCGGAACGCACGACGAGGGGGAGCGCATCGGCAGCCCCGGGCCCTACGAGGGCCGGCGCGGAGAGCGCAGACGCGGACATCGCCCCAGTCTCGCACCGCCACCTGGGCGCCCCGCCGGGCTCAGGTGGCGGTCAGCTGCACGGCCAACCCCGCCCGGTCGATCTGCATCCAGTACTCGACGATCCGGCCGTCCTCGACCCGGTAGACGCAGCTCGCGACCTGGACCACGGGCCGTCCCGTCGGAGCGTGGCCGTCGATCTCGCCCACATGGTTCCCCTCCTGGGTCCACCGCACGTAGACCTTGTCGCCCGCAGCGAGCACCTCGTCGATCGTGAGCCGGAACGGGCCGTAGGCCGCGATCATCTCCTCGACGTGCTCGGCGTACTGCTCGGGTGTGCGCTCGACCGTCGTCGGCGCCTCGGCCTGGACCTGGTGAGCACGCACGCGGGGAGCCATGAAGTCGCCCGCCCGGTGCGGGGCCGTGCCCGAGCGGACGACGGCGAAGAACTCACGGACCAGGGCCTCGGAAGCGGGAGTGCTCATGGGTGACATCCTGCCAATCCGTCACCGGGGCCGGTGGGCCACGTCCAGAACGGGGTGGAGGCCGCCACCGACGCGGTGACGACCTCCAACCCGTTCTCGGCGGCTCGCGAGGGTCAGTCGAAGAGCGTCGACTCGGTCCAGGCGTCCGCAGCAGCCTTGGACGCGGCGCTCGCCCCGACCTTGGTGGCCGCACGGCCCGCAGCAGCCGGCCGCTTGGCGGGCACGACCGCGAGGTCGTCCGTCCCCGCGAGCGTCGCCCGCTCCTCGCCGCGGCCCGCGGCCCAGTCCTGCGCCGCGAGGCCCGCGAGCTGGTCGGCCCGCTCGTTGAAGTGGTTGCCGACATGCCCGCGCACCCACCGGAAACGCACCGGACCGGGGCGGGCCGTGATCGCGGCCTCGATGCCCTGCACGAGCTCGAGGTTCTTCACGGGGCTGCCGCCGGCGGTCCGCCACCCCTTGCGCTTCCATCCTTCGAGCCACTCCGACGCGCACTTGATGGCGTACTGGGAGTCGGACTCGATGAGGAGCGGTTCGGCGCTGGGGTGGGCGCGTACCGCTTCCAGCAGAGCCATGAGCTCCGCGATCTGGTTCGTCCCGGAGGCTGCGCCGCCGGAGTCGAAGGTTCCGTCGTGGTTGATCCACGCCCAACCGATCGCTCCACCCGGGTTGACCAGGCACGAGCCGTCGGTGCTGACAGTGATCACTTGTGCGTCCTCGCTCATCGGAGTCGGAAGTCCGTCGCGCCCATTGTCCCCGACTTTCCGGGCCGCGAGGACCGCCGCTCGCGCGCCCGCGGGTGATGTCAGAGCGAGCGTGACCCAGACCTCACGCTGGTTCTGACACCTCCGGCACCGTCCACGCACGGCGCCCCCGCTCCCCACCGCGAACCGGGGGAGCGGGGGCGCCGCAGGATCAGGCCGTGGTCAGCTGACGCCGAGCAGGTCGATCACGAAGACGAGCGTCTTGCCGGACAGGCGGTGGCCACCACCGGCCGGGCCGTACGCGAGCTCCGGGGGGCAGACGAGCTTGCGGCGCCCGCCGACCTTCATCCCCGGGATGCCCTGCTGCCAGCCGGCGATGAGGCTGCGCAGCGGGAAGTTGATGGACTGGCCGCGGCTCCAGGACGAGTCGAACTCCTCGCCGGAGTCGTACTCGACGCCCAGGTAGTGGACGTTGACGGTCGAGCCGGGCTGCGCCTCGGCGCCGTCACCGACGATCAGGTCGGTGACCTCGAGCTCGGTGGGGGCCGGGCCCTCGGGGGCGTCGACCTCAGGACGGGTGCGTTCGGTGTTCTCGGACATGTTCCGATCCAACCACGCCGCACCCCCGCGCGGGCTGTCGGAACTCCCGGGAACCGCAGAACCGCGCGGAAAAGTTGGGGATCCCGAAACCCACGCAGGGCCCTTTCTTGCCATGATGAACGCATGACTCCCCCCTCCACCCCGACCTCCGGCGTGCCCGCGAACGCAGGTGCGGACCGCCGTCGGGCCCCCCAGGACATCCGCCGCTGGCGCCGCTACCTGGCGGACGAGCGCGCCGAGGCCGCGACCTACCGCGACCTCGCGTCGCGCCGCAGCGGCGAGGAGAAGGAGATCCTGCTGGCGCTCGCCGACGCCGAGAAGCGGCACGAGGACCACTGGCTCGCGCTGCTCGGCGACGACGTCGGCAAGCCGCTGCGCGGCGACTGGCGCACGCGGTCCCTCGGGTTGTTCGCGCGCCGGTTCGGCGGGGTGTTCGTGCTCGCGCTCGCGCAGCGGGCCGAGGCCCGGTCGACGTACGAGACCGACGCCGACGCGACCGCCACGATGGCCGCCGACGAGCGCATCCACGAGGAGGTCGTGCGCGGCCTCGCGACGCGCGGGCGCATGCGCATGTCGGGGACGTTCCGTGCGGCGGTGTTCGGTGCGAACGACGGCCTGGTGTCCAACCTGGCGCTGATCCTCGGCATCGGGGCGTCGGGCGCGTCGAACGCGACCGTGCTGCTGTCGGGCCTCGCGGGCCTGCTCGCCGGGGCGTTGTCGATGGGGGCTGGCGAGTACGTGTCGGTGCGTTCGCAGCGCGAGCTGCTCGACGCGTCGACGCCTTCGCCGCTGGCGTCCGCGGCCCTGCCGCACCTCGACGTCGACGCGAACGAGCTCGCGCTCGTCTACCGGGCGCGGGGCCTCGCGCCCGACGAGGCCGAGAAGCACGCTGGCGAGGTCCTGTCGACGTACACGGCCGCGACCGTCATCGCGCCCGCGGTGGAGGGGGACGAGTTCGAGACGCACGGGTCGGCGATGGGCGCCGCGGTGTCGTCGTTCCTGTTCTTCGCGTCGGGCGCGCTCATCCCCGTGCTGCCGTACCTGTTCGGCCTCCAGGGCGGGGTCGCGATCCTCGTCGGCAGCGCGCTCGTGGGGATTGCGCTGCTCGGGACGGGCGCGACGGTCGGGCTCCTGTCGGGCGCCTCGCCGATCAAGCGTGCGCTGCGCCAGCTCGCGATCGGGTTCGGGGCCGCGGCCGCGACGTACGCGCTGGGCCTGATCTTCGGGGCGACGGTCGCGTAGCGGTCCGCCCGCGAGGAGGCCCGACGGCGGAGCGCGCCTCGGTCCTTAGGTGTGGGCCCCTGTGGCGCGGACGAGAGCCCGCGTGCCGGACATGTCCTCCTTGCGCTGGCCGCCGGTGTGCGTCGATACTCGGCGCACACTCGGTGGCGGCAGGGCGCCCCGGGCGGTGTGGACGACGACGATCGGTCGGTCCACCGCCCGCGTCCCGGCGTCGCCGCCCGCCGCAGACCCCGAGGAGACCGCGCTGATGACCGTTGACCTGAGGAACAGCGTGGTGCGGGCGGTCGCCGCGGCGGACGACGGCCCGGGGTTCTTCGTGGTGGCCGACGGGCGGCTGTGCTTGACCGTCGGCCAAGGGGCGGAGGCCGAGGTCGTGTGCGAGCTGCCGAACATCCGGGAGGAGAGGGAAGGCGGGTACTGGAGGGACAGTCCGCTCGCGCTGCAGCTGTACGTGCACGGACCGTGGGTGTGCGTCACCGAGAGGTTCGGCGAGAACGCGACACTCGTGAACACCGTCACGGGGCTGGTGCGGGAGCTCTCACGAAAGCTCCGGCACCACTCCTTCACCTCCTATTCCGTGGGGTTCGTGGAACGTGGTGGTCGGACTTTACTGATCGCCCAGACGGACTTCAACAGGTTGGACATCTTTGACGCCGAGACCGGGGACCTTCGCACCGACCGTGAGATGTACTCGCGGAGGGTCGGCGAGCCGAACGAGGACGGCGTGTGGGAGGTCGAGGAGAAGAACTGGTCCTGGTTGGCAGCCAGCACGCTGCACGTCGCGCCAGGCTCTGCTCACTTCCTCTGCGAGGCCAGCAGCACGATGCACTCGGCAGAGTGCGTGTACTCGGTCAACGACTTCCTGGAGGACTGGGGGGCCAGTGTTGCGCACCTCGAAGGCTGCGGGGACAGCGCCATTCGGCCTCTCACGTTCATCGACGACTCGACGTTCGTGGTGGCCGTGGACGACCTGCTCCTCGGGGGGTTCATGGACCAGGAGGACGCGGTCGAGGAGGGGTACGAGTACAAGCAGCTCCACTTCTTCACGATCCCCTCGCCACTCACGCCGGACGGCGAGGCGAGGTGGCTCGACCCCGTGGCCAAGGTGGACTGCGAGGTGTTCCCGCTCGACGACGATGGCGGCGTCAAGGGCGAACTGCACCACGACAAGGCGACCGGCCTCCTCGTCGCCCTGAGTGCTGACGGCGCGTTCCTCGTCAGGCTCGACGGGAGCGTCGTCGAGCACCTGCCCGGCCTCAGCCCTCCCTTCGGGGTGTTCGACGACGGTAAGGGCGAGGGATGGCGATACGCGAAGGACCGCCGCCTGTTCTACCGTTGGCGCGACGGCGTCGGGATCGAGGAGCGGACGTTCTCGTGGGCGGGCGCCGACGACGGGACGCGTCCACCCGCGCAGAGCGCGACCGCCGCCGATGAGAGGTCTTGAGGTGACCTACGCGCGCAGACTGGACGCCGCCCTTCGAGCTCGTGGCGCCGAGGATGACGTGATCGCCGTTGCGCTGCGGGACGTGGAGGCCCGCGGGGCGAGCGACGCCGCACTCGAGCGCGAGCTCGGCAGTCCGGAGGAGTACGCCCGGGTGCTCGTTCCGAAGCCTCGGGCGAAGAGGGCCGGCCCGATCCTCATCGGAGGAGTCGTCGGCGCGCTCGCCTGGGTGGCGTTGGTCTTCATCGCCGTTCCGCTCGGGTGGTGGACGCTGAGGGAGGACCTGGAGGTGTTGCGGATGTGGCCCGCCTTGATCGTCCTGACCCTGGGGGTCGTGGGGCAGTTCGTCTCCGACCACCTCCGCAGGGCGTGAGCGTGAAGGCGCAGTGATCGTCAGGCCCGACGGTGGAGGCGCGCTCCGCCGTCGGGCCTCGGAATCCCGGGAGGCGCGTCAGACGACGAGGCCCAGCAGCAGGATCACGACCAGCGCCACGACGGACAGCACGCACTCCATGACGGACCACGTCTTGAACGTCTGGCCCACGGTCATGCCGAAGTACTCCTTGATGAGCCAGAATCCGGCGTCGTTGACGTGGGACAGGAACACCGAGCCCGCACCGATCGCGAGGACCAGCAGCGCCGCGTGGGTGGGCTCGAGGCCCACGGCGAGGGGCGCCATGATCCCTGCGGCCGTGATGGTCGCGACGGTCGCTGACCCCGTCGCGACACGGATGAGGGCCGCGACGAGCCAGCCCGCGAGGAGCGGCGAGAGGTTCGCGTCGGAGATGCCGCTCGCGATGACGTCGCCCACGCCCGAGTCGACGAGCGTCTGCTTGAAGCCGCCGCCCGCGCCGACGATGAGCAGGATGCCCGCGATCGGGGCGAAGGACTTGTCGACGAGCGTGCTGATCTCGTCGCGCGTGCGGCCCATCGCGCTGCCGAACGCGACGAGCGACACGAGCGCTGTGATGAGCAGCGCGACGAGCGGCGTCCCGATGAACTCGAGCCCCTTGCCGACGGTGGTGTCCAGGGTGCCGGTCGTCTCGACGACGGTCCGGGCCAGCATGAGGATCACGGGCAGCAGGACCACGGTGACGGCGACCGCGAAGCTCGGGCGGGGGGCGTCCTGGTCTCGCTCGGACACGCCCAGGACGGTCGTGGGCGGGGCCAGCCTGACCCACGCGGCGAGGGGCTTGGCGAGCAGCGGTCCGGACACGATCACGGTCGGCACCGCGACGAGGAGGCCGAGCCCGAGCGTCAGGCCGAGGTTCGCGCCGAGTGCGTCGATCGCGAGCAGCGGGCCGGGGTGCGGGGGCACGAGGCCGTGCAGCGCCGAGAGGCCCGCGAGGGCGGGGATGCCGACGAGGATCGGGGACACCTTGGAGCGGCGGGCCACCATCATCACGACGGGGATCAGCAGGACGACGCCGACCTCGAAGAACAGCGGGATGCCGATCACGAACGCGATGAGCGCCATGGCCCACGGCAGCCGTCGCACGGGCGTGCGCGCGAGGATCGTGTCGACGATCTGGTCGGCGCCGCCCGAGTCGATGAGCATCTTGCCGATGATCGCGCCGAGGGCGATGAGGACGCCGACCCCGGCGACGGTCGAGCCGAGTCCGGCGGAGAAGCTCACGAACGCGCTCACGAAGTCGATGCCCGCGACGATCGCGAGGACCGCCGAGCCGATCATGAGGGACAGGAACGGGTGGAGCTTGAGCCACACGATCAGGACGATGATCGTCGCGATCCCGACGACGGCCGCGAGGATGAGCTGGGTCGTCCCGGCGTCGGTCGTGGGGGTCTCGGTGGCTGCGCGCAGGGCGCCCGCGGTGAGCGGGTGCGAGGCGAGGCTGAGCATCATCGCTCCTCGGCGTCGGTGTCGGTGTCGGTCCCCTGGACGGTGCTGGGTGCACCCGCGAGGTGGCGGGGCGAGCGGGGGATCGTGGGGTGGGGCAGGGTGCTGGTCGCGAGGATCCGGTCGACGAGCTCTTCGGGCGGGGTGCCGACGTCGAGCGTGGTCCCGTCCTCGTCGTCCCCGAGGGGTTCGAGCGTCGCGAGCTGGGAGGGCAGCAGGGATGCGGGCATGAAGTGCCCGCTGCGGTGCGTCATGCGCTCCTCGAGGAGCTCGGGGCTCCCGGTGAGGTGCACGAACCGCACGCGGCCGTGCGCCGTGCGCAGCAGGTCGCGGTAGGTGCGCTTGAGCGCGGAGCAGGTCACGACGGCGGAGTCGCCCTCGGCGGCCTGGTGGTCGAGCCAGTCGCGCATCGCCCGGAGCCAGGGCCAGCGGTCCTCGTCCGTGAGCGGGGTGCCCGCGCTCATCTTGTCGATGTTGGCCCGTGGGTGGAACTCGTCGGCCTCGGCGTAGGGGCGGTGCGTGCGCTCGGCGATCAGGGTCGCGACCGTGGTCTTGCCCGATCCGGCGACGCCCATGATGACGAGGTGCACGGGTTCGGTCTCGCTCCCCGGTGTCGGGGCGGGGCTGACGTCTGTGTCCATGAGGGGTTCCTTGGCCTGTCGACTGCTGCGTCGTGCGCGGACCTCTGCGGCCGCTGTTCGAGCATGCATGATTGGTATCACCTTTGGCAAACAATGGTGTGACCAATGGTGGACGCCGTACGCTCGACCCATGTCCACGACGGTGCTCCACAGCTCGGTGACCGACGTCCTCGGCCAGCGCATCACCGCAGGTCACCTCCCCGCGGGTGCCACGCTGACCCTCGACGGCATCGGCACCGAGTTCGGCGTCTCCCGCACCGTGACCCGCGAGACCATGCGCCAGCTCGAAGCGCTCGGCCTCGTCCGCTCGGGCCGACGCATCGGCCTCGTCGTCCTCCCCGAGCAGGACTGGAACGTCTACGACGCCCGCATCATCCGCTGGCGCCTCGCCGGCCCCGCCCGTGACGCACAGCTGCGCTCGCTGACCGAGCTGCGCTGCGCCGTCGAACCCCTCGCCGCGGCCGGCGCCGCCCGGCACGCGACCCCCGAGGCCCGCGCCGAGGCCGTCGAGCTCGCCGCGCGCATGCGCGCGCTCGGCGAGGCCGGGCGCCTCGAGGAGTTCCTCCAGCTCGACATCCGCCTGCACGCCCTGCTCCTGCGCTCGTGCGGCAACGAGATGTTCGCGGCGCTCACCGACGTCGTCGGCGAGGTCCTCGCCGGGCGCACGCACCTGGGCCTCATGCCGCAGGCGCCCGTCGCCGAGGCCCTCGACGAGCACGAGGCCGTCGCCCGCGCCGTCGCGGCGGGAGACCCCGTCGAGGCCGAGCGCGCCATGGCGGCGCTCGTGGGCGAGGTCAGGGCTGCGCTCGGCGCATGATCTGCGCGCCGGCAGGGCAGCGCGCCGGGTGCCCGACGGCGTCGCTCACCCCGCACGTCCAGGCTCGCGGTCCTGAGACGGTCGCCCCGGGAGACGGTTTTCCGGCCGGTGCGAGGTAGCCTCGTCGGTCGTGCCCCGCCTCGACGGCATCCTTGCCGACACGACCCCGCTCCGCGTCTCCCCGCCCTTCCGCAGGCTGTGGTGGGGGCTCGGGATCTCCAACCTCGGTTCCCAGCTCACGGTCGTGGCCGTGGGGCTCCAGGTCTACGCGCTCACGGGCTCGACGCTCGCGGTCGGCGTGCTCGGGATCTTCGCGCTCGTGCCCCTCGTGGCGCTGGGCCTGTACGGGGGCGCGCTCGTCGACGCGTACGACCGCCGCAAGGTCGCGCTGCTCGCGTCGTGGGCGCTGTGGGTCGTCACGGGGCTGCTCGCGCTCCAGGCGTGGTTCGACGTCGGGTCCGTCGGGGTCCTGTACGGGCTCGTGGCGCTCCAGTCCGCAGCGTTCGCGATCAACAACCCCGCACGCTCGGCGATCATCCCGCGCCTGGTCGAGCCCCGCCTGCTGCCCGCCGCGAACGCGCTCCAGACGATCTCGTGGAGCATCGCGCTGACCGTGGGCCCGCTGCTCGGGGCGTTCCTCGTGGCGCTGTGGGGCTACCCGGTCGCGTACACGATCGACGTGGTGCTGTTCGCGGCGGCACTGTGGGCGGTGTGGCGGCTGCCGTCGATCCCGCCGGTCCTCACGAGCGACGTGTCAGAACCAGCGAGCACCCCGGGTCACGGTGGTTCTGACAACGTCAGTGGCGACCCGGCGGGGGATGGAGCAGCACCCCGCCGCAAGGTCGTCGGCATCAGCTCGGTGGTCGACGGCCTGCGCTACCTCGCGACCCGGCCCAACGTCCGCACGACCTTCCTCGTCGACCTCGCCGCGATGATCCTCGCCTTCCCGCGGGTGCTGCTGCCCGCGGTCGGCGTCCTGTTCATCGGCGGCGGCGAGACCACGACGGGCGTCCTGAGCGCGGCCTTCGCGGTCGGTGCGGTGCTCGCCGGGGTGTTCTCCGGGGCGCTGTCGCGCGTGCGCTGGCAGGGGCTGGTGATCGCGTGGGCCATCACGGCGTGGGGGCTGTCGATCGCGGCGTTCGGTGCCGTGCTGCTCGTCGTCGGGCGGACCGAGCCCTCCCACGTGCTCGTGGGCGGGCTCGTCGCGGCGTGCGTCGCGCTCGCCCTCGCGGGGGCCTCCGACGCGGTGAGCGCGGTCTTCCGCCAGACGATCCTGCAGACCGCGACACCCGACGACATGCGCGGCCGCCTCCAGGGCGTGTTCATCGTGGTCGTCGCGGGCGGGCCCCGGCTCGGCGAGGTCGTGCTCGGTGCGCAGGCGAGCTGGTTCGGCGAGGCGTGGGCCGCGGTCGCGGGCGGCCTGGCCTGCGTCGTCGTGGTGTGGCTGATCCTGCGGGCGCAGCCGCGCTTCCTGAGGTACGACGCGCTGCACCCCGAGCCGTAGGGCGCCCTGCACCGGTGAGCGCCGTGACTCTCACCACGGTCCCTCACCGCGCGTCCACGCCCTCTCCTCACTATCGTCGAAGGACAACCTGACACGGAGGGGGTCGTCATGACCAGCAACGACGCGGGAGCGGCTGGGGACGCACAGACCCGGGCCGATCGGCTGAACAAGAGAGTCATCGGGATCAGCCTGGCAGCCGCACTCGGTGGCTTCCTGTTCGGGTTCGACACGGCGGTCATCAACGGGGCCGTCGACGCCCTGTCCGACCAGTTCGAGCTCAACGCGGCCATCACGGGGTTCGCGGTCTCGTCGGCGCTCATCGGCTGTGCGGTGGGTGCCTGGTTCGCGGGCCCGGTCGCGAACAAGATCGGCCGCGTCAAGGTCATGCTCATCGCGGCGGCACTGTTCTTCGTGTCGGCGCTCGGGTCAGGTCTCGCGTTCTCGGTGGTGGACCTGATCGTGTGGCGCGTGGTGGGCGGCCTCGGCGTCGGTGCCGCGTCGGTCATCGCGCCCGCGTACATCGCGGAGGTGTCCCCGGCGCGCATCCGTGGGCGGCTCGGGTCGTTGCAGCAGCTCGCGATCGTGACCGGCATCTTCGCCGCGCTCCTGTCGGACGCCGCGTTGGCGGGGGCCGCGGGGGGCGCGTCGAACGTCCTGTGGCTGGGCCAGGAGGCGTGGCGCTGGATGTTCATGGCGGAGGCTGTCCCTGCCGTCGTCTACGGCGTGTTCGCTCTGCGCATCCCGGAGTCGCCGCGCTACCTGGTGGCGAAGGGCGAGACGAAGAAGGCCGCGGAGGTCCTGCGGGAGTTCACGGGGGTCGAGGACGTCGACCACAAGATCGCGGACATCGAGAACTCCCTCACGTCCGACACCAAGGCGTCACTCAAGGACCTGAAGGGCACGCGCCTGGGTCTCAAGCCGATCGTCTGGGTCGGCATCCTGCTCTCGGTCTTCCAGCAGTTCGTCGGCATCAACGTGATCTTCTACTACTCGACGACGCTGTGGCGGTCGGTCGGGTTCTCGGAGGACGACGCGCTGCTGACCTCGGTCATCACGTCGATCACGAACATCGTGGTGACGATCGTCGCGATCCTGCTGATCGACCGGGTCGGCCGCCGCTTCCTGCTTCTTGCGGGGTCGAGCGGGATGTTCGTCTCGCTCGGCATGATGGCCATCGCGTTCACGCAGGCGACCCTGACCACGGCCTCGGACGGCACGACGTCGGCGTCGCTCGACGGCGCCTGGGCCACGGTCGCGCTCGTCGCGGCGAACGCGTTCGTGGTGTTCTTCGGGGCGTCGTGGGGGCCGGTCGTCTGGGTGCTGCTGGGCGAGATGTTCCCCAACCGCATCCGTGCGAGCGCGCTCGCGGTGGCCGCTGCGGCGCAGTGGGTCGCGAACTTCGCGATCTCGACGACCTTCCCCGTGCTGGCCGACATCGGCCTGAGCTTCGCGTACGCGTTCTACGCGTTCTTCGCGCTGCTGTCGCTGTTCTTCGTCTTCCACAAGATCCCGGAGACGCGCGGCAAGGAGCTCGAGGACATGCGCGACGACTTCGTCATCAAGCGCGGCCACATCGTCGAGCCGGGCTGACCCACGTCCTCGCCCGGCCCCGCCGAGGAAGCAGCGATCGTCACGCGAGCCCCGTGTCCCGCGCGACGATCGCTGCCTGCATGCGGGTCGTGACCTGGAGCTTGGCGAGCACGCGCGACACGTGCGTCTTCGCGGTGGCCTCGCTGATGACGAGCTCGTCGGCGATGCCCTGGTTGGACAGCCCGCGCCCCAGGGCTGCGAGCACGTCCGTCTCGCGCGGCGTCAGGTCGGACAGTCGCGGGTCGCCCGGCGTCCCCGTGCCCGACGACGCCGCTCCCCCCGGGAGGTGAGCGGCGCCGTCGGGCCGTGGGGCGGACGCGAACGCGGCGAGCAGACGGCGCGTGACCTCCGGTGCGAGGACGCCGTCCCCGGCCGCGACGCGACGGACCGCGTCGATGAGCGCGGCGGGCTCCGCAGACTTGAGCAGGAACCCCGCCGCCCCCGCGCGCAAGGCCTCGTCGACGTACTCGTCGAGGTCGAACGTCGTGAGGACGAGGACCTCGGCGAGCCGTTCGGACACGATCGTGCGCGTGGCCTCGATGCCGTCGACACCCGGCATGCGCAGGTCCATGAGGACGACCTCGGGGCGCAGGGCACGGGCGTTCGTGATCGCGGCGGCGCCGTCGGCGGCCTCGCCCACGACCTCGACGTCCAGCGCGGAGTCGAGCAGGAAACGCAGGCCGGCGCGGATCGCGGCATGGTCGTCGGCGAGCAGGACACGGATCATGCGAGGGCTCCAGGATCGTGGCGGGTGGCAGAGGACGGGGACGGACCCCGCAGCGGCAGGTCGGCCCGGACGGTCCACACGTCGCCCACGCCACCCGGGCCCGCACGGAACGTGCCGCCGAGCGCCTCGGCCCGTTCGCGCATCGTGAGCAGACCGGTGCGGGCGCTCAGGGGCGGGGGCAACGGCCCGCGCGTCGCGGTCAGGGTGCTCGTGACCTCGACCGTGAGGACCTGCTCCGCCAGCCCGAGCACGACCCGCACACGGCCCCCCGGCGCGTGCTTGGCCGCGTTCGTCAGGGCCTCCTGCACGATCCGGTGCGCGGCCTGGTCGAGGGCCGACGGCAGATGCGCAGAGCGGGCGCCGTCGGGGTCCTCGACCTCGACCGCGAGCCCCTGGGCGCACGCGGACGAGATCACGTCGTCGAGCCCGGCGAGGCGTGCGGGAGCCGCGACGGCCTCGCCCGCGAGCACCGTGCCGTGCGGTGCGTCGCGGCCGTGCGGCACGTCACGGGTCGCGGGGCCGACCGGGTTCCCGTCGCGCGGCAGGTCCGAGCGCAGCAGCAGGATCATGGCCCGCATCTCCTCGAGCGACGTGATGCTGCTCGACCGCACGAGCTCGAGCGCCCCCCGGTCCCTCACCGCGTCGGGGGGCGACGCGAGCGCGGCCCCCGAGTGGATCGCGATGGCCGACAGGTGCGACGCGATGACGTCGTGCAGGTCGCGCGCCATCGCCGCACGCTCGGCCCGCACGGCCTCGTGCTGACCGAGCTCGGCGATCTGCTCCAGGTCGGCGGCGCGCTGCGCCTCGAGATCCGCACGCTGCGCCTCCAGGTCTGCGCGCTCGGCCGAGAGCGCGGCGAGGTCGGTCTTCTGGCGCACGTTCGCGGCCCACCACAGGGGCGTCGCGATGATCGCCGCCGCCTGGATGCCGCCGAGGGCGAAGCCCTGCACGTCCCGGAAGTGCTCGCCCGTGGCCACCGCGGCCACGGCGACGAGCAGCGTCACGACGACGTTGACCACCGTCCGCAGGCGTCTGCTCCCGTAGAGGCCGCACGCGAACAACACGTCCCACAGGACCAGGAGGATGCTCAGGCTGCCGCCGATCAGGAAGTCGGCGACGACCACCAGGGTGCCCCCCACGAGGGCGAGGGCCGTGCGGCGGCGCTTGACGAGCAGGACCAGGCAGCCGACCGCGAGCGGCACGACGTGCCACCACCGGTTCGCCGGCTGCACGAGCGCCGGCACGGACCAGACCGAGACCACCCCGACCGCGAGCAGAGCGACCCCGACGAGGAACGTCCCGGCCGCGCCGTACGGGTCCCCGGCAGGACCGTCGTCGCGGAACCCCGCGTCGATCCGGCGCACGACCCGCTGCACGTGCGAAGCAAGGCTCGGTCCCGTCGCTGGTGCCGGCGCCGTCGCCGGCGCCGCGTCGGCGCGTGCGGTCGGGGCCTCGGTGTCGGCGGCCGTGGGCAGGGGGTCGGGCACGCCCCCATCACAGCACAGCGACCCGGGCCCGGGATCGCCCGAACGATGTACGGCGCGGCGCCCGCCGACCCCAGGATCACTCGTCCGCCCGACGACGCCGCCCGCCGCAGCGCACGAACCTTGCGGCATGGAACTCCTGCCTCTTCTCGGCGCGCTCGTCGTCCTGGCCCTCGTCGACTCGACGAGCTTCGGGACCCTCCTCATCCCCGTCTGGCTCCTCATGACCCCGGGGCGGGTGCGCGTCGCACGCCTGCTCGTGTACCTGGGCACGATCGCCGGGTTCTACCTCGTGGTCGGGGTCGTCCTCGCGCTCGGAGCGGGGGCCTTCGCCGACGGGTTCGGCGAGCTCTTCGAGACACGGCCCGCCCGGCTGATCGAGCTGCTCGGAGGGGTCGCTCTCGTCGCCTACAGCTTCCGCCTCGACCGGCGCTCGAAGGAGCCGTCGAACGGTCAGGGTCGCGTCCTGCGGTGGCGAGCCCGCGCCATGGGGGCGTCGAACGCGACGGGAGCGGCGCCGTCGGGCCTCACACCCCTGCCCGACGGCGCAGCGCACCCCGTTCCCGGCACGCACCCGGGCGTGGCGACCACACCCCGCACCGGCTCCGTGACCGCGCTCATGGGGCTGGCGCTCGCAGCCGCCGCGATCGAGCTCGCGTCGATGCTGCCGTACCTCGCAGCGATCGGGATGCTCACCCGCTCGGACCTCGGGTGGCCCGGGACCGCGGTCGTCCTCGCGGGGTACTGCCTCGTGATGGTGCTGCCCGCGCTGGTGCTCCTGGCGGGGCGCGTCCTGGCCGGACGGCTGGTCGAGCCGCTGCTCGCCCGGCTCAACGCCTGGATGACGAAGAATGCGGCATCGACCACGGCATGGGTCGTGGGGATCGTCGGGTTCCTGCTCGCGCGCGACGCCGTGGTGTGGCTCGGCTGGATGGGGTGAGCGTTTGCCGGAACGGCAACGGCGCTTGCGCGCGGGCCGGGCGAGGGCCCATGGTCGGGAGGACGGCCGACCCTGCGGCCCGCCCCGACCCGAGGAGCCCCGCATGACGCACGACCACCACGACCACGGCCACCAGCAGCACCACCACGACCAGGCGTTCTGGGACGAGCGCTACGGCTCCGCCGCGTCGGTCTGGAGCGGCAACCCCAATCCGCAGCTCGTGACCCAGGCCGCTGACCTGACGCCGGGCCGCGCGCTCGACGTCGGCGCGGGCGAAGGCGCCGACTCGGTGTGGCTCGCGCGCCGGGGGTGGGACGTCGTCGGGCTCGACATCTCCCCGGTGGCGCTCGGGAAGGCGGCGGCGCACGCGGTCGTCGCCGGCGTCGCCGACCGCATCGAGTGGCGCCAGGCCGACCTCGTCGAGTGGGTGCCGGGCGACGAGCGCTTCGACCTCGTCACGGTCCACTTCATGCACCTGCCGGCCGACCTGCGCCGCCAGGTCTTCCCACGCCTCGCCCACGCCGTGGCACCGGGCGGGCGGCTGCTCGTCGTCGGGCACCACCCCGAGGACCACGAGACGGTCCGCCGCGAGTTCGACGAGCACTTCTTCTACACGGGCGACGACCTCCTGGGCGAGCTCGACCTCGACGGCTGGACGGTCGAGACCGACGACGCGCCCACGCGCGAGACGACCGGCCCCGACGGGGAGCCCACCACGATCCGCGACACGGTGCTGCGCGTGCGGCGCCCGTCCCAGCACCAGGCCCAGCGTCAGGCCCAGCGTCCGTCGAGGTAGAGCCGTGGATGCCGAGGTAGAGCCGACAGGGCTCTACCTCGGCACGACGGCTCTACCTCGACACCTCGCCGTGCGGGACGTCAGCTGGACGACGCGGCCGAACCGTTCGACGCCGGCTGACCGCTCAGGTGCCCGCCCGCGAGCCCGGCGATGAGCTGGTTGATGTCGACGCCCGTGAGCTGCTTGATGACCTGCTGGCCCTCGCCCAGCACCGAGGCGACGTTCTTGGTGACCGCGCTCGCGCCGTCGGTCGAGATGACGGTCATGCCCTGGATCTTGCCGATGGGCTCTGCCGCGGCACGGACGATCTCCGGCAGGCGCTCGATGAGCTCCTGGACCAGGGCCGCCTCGCCGTACTTCTTGAGCGCCTCGGCCTTGGCGTCCGTGGCGACGGCCTCTGCGCGTCCCTCGGCCTCGACCGCGAACGCCCGTGCCTCACCCTCGGCCTTGATACCGACGGCCAGGGCGACCTGGCGGTCACGCTCAGCCTCACCGGCGCGGCGGACGGCCTCGGCGGACGCCTCGGCGTCCTGGATCGCGGCGGTCTTGTTGGCCTCGGCGATCGTGGTGCGCTTGTACGCGTCGGCCTCGGTCGCGGCGTTCGACGAGTCGCGCTGCGCGTTGGCGCGCTGGACCTCGGCGTAGGCCGCGGCCTCGGCCGGCTTGCGGATCTCGATGTCGAGGCGCTCCTGCGTCACACGGGCCTGCTCGGCGAGGGCCTCTCGCTCCTCGACCGCGACCAGGCGCTCCTGCTCGGCGCGGGCGAGCTGACCCGCGGCCTCGGCCTCGGCGTTGGCCTTGTCGGTCTCGGCCTTGATGACGGCGCGCTTGAGGTCGAGAGCCTTCTGGCGCTCGGCGATCTGCTCGGCGGCGTCGATCGCGGCGAACTCCGACGCGCGCTGGGCCTCGGCCTCGGAGACCTCGGCGACCTGGCGGGCGCGAGCGGCCTCGGCGCGACCGAGGTTCGCGAGGTAGTCGGAGCCTGGCGTCGAGATGTCGGAGATGTTGAGCAGGTCGACCTGCAGGCCCTGCTCCGAGAGGTCCGTCTTGGTGGACTCGACGACGCGGTCCGAGAGGCCCTTGCGGTCGGAGATGATCTGCTCGATCGTCATGTCGCCCACGATCGAGCGCAGCGAGCCCTCGAGGGACTCCTTGATGATCTCGGTCAGGGTGCCCTGCTGGGACAGGAAGCGCTGGGCCGCGCGGCGCACGCCCTCCTCGTCACCGCGGACCTTGAAGTTGATCGAGGCCTTGATCGCGATCTTGATGCGGTTCTTGTCGACGCCCTCGACCGTGATGCCGATCTGGCGCTGCTCGAGCGAGATGGAGAAACCCTGCTGGAGGATGGGCCACACGAACGTGCGGCCGCCCGTGACGACGCGCTGGCCGGTGCCCGCGGCCTCCTTGCGACCCGCGCCGCGCCCGACGATGATCAGGGCCTCGTTCGGGGGGACGCGACGGATGCGCTTGGCGATGAAGGTGATGATCGCGAAGAGTGCGATGACCAGGGCGATCGTGGCGATGATGCCGACGAGGTTGGGATCTTCGAGCATGTCGGTACGCGCCTGCGGCGCGACTCCTTTCGGTGGCGGGTCGTGCGTGCGGGTCGTGCGGGTGTCAGTCGTTGGGGAAGTACCGCCGGACGCGCACGCGCGTCCCGGACTGCTCGAGGACGACGACGCGGGCCCCCGTGGGGATCGGCTCGTCGGCCCAGGCGAGGCGTCGTTCGAGCTCGTGCGCGGCGTCGAGCGAGACCTCTCCGGTCGCGGGCGAGATGTCGCTCGTCGCGGTGCCCTGGACGCCGACGAGCGAGACGGGGACGGCGTCGTCGGACGCGCGGAGCTTGGTCGTGAGCACGGCCACGAGGAGGATCGCGAGGGCCGCGAGGACCGCGGAGCCCACGTACGCGAGCACGACGGGCAGGTCGTTCGAGACGACGATCGCCCCGGTCGCGCCGAACACGATCGCCCCGACGCCGAGCGAGGTCCCCGAGACGGCGCCGTCGCCGAGCTCGATGAACTCCCCGAGGATCATCGAGATCAGGACGAGCGCGAGCCCGACGATGCCGACGACGACGAACGTGATCACCGCATACCCCCCAGGGTCGGTCACGTCGCGCCGCCGAGCATGGGCCGCCCGAACACTTGACGTGATCGTGAACTTGACCGAACTCTAGCGTGACTCAACCCTACCCAGGGACAAGATGGGCACTACTCCCCATCGGGACCGCTCGTGTCAGAACCAGCGAGGCCTCGGGGTCACGCTGGTTCTGACACTGCGCTCAGGGGTCACCGGGAGAGCTGGTCCAGCAGCACCTCGAGGTTCGCTGCGGCCGTGTCGCGGTACCCCTGGACCCATTCGCCCTGGTAGTCGCGTGGGACGACCTCCGTCACGAGCACCGCGGAGATGTACGCGCGGTACAGGAGCAGTCGTACGTCACCGGCCCCGAGCGTGCTCGCCCCGGGACGCACCCGCCCGACGGCGTCGCGCGCGCGGGGAGCTCCGTCGTCGGGCGGGATTTCACCCGGGGTGGGAGACGCGAACCACGGCTCCTCGACGGGGAGGTGGCCACCCGCCGAGCGGTACCCCGCGGCGATCGCGGGCGGGACGGGTCCGAGGCCGAGCTGGTCGGCGCCCGCGAGCTCGTACAGAGGGTCGGCCCACAGGCAGCGCTCGGTGTCGATCACGCCGCTCAGCCGCAGGGGCGACTCCTCGTCGGCGGAGCGTGCCGGGCCCGCGGGGGCCACTGGGTCCGCGGGGGCCGATGCCTCGGCGGACAGGAACAGGTTGCCCGGCCACAGGTCGGCGTGCACGAGGCGCGGGACCGTGACCTCGGCGAGCGCGTCGTGGTGGCGTGCGACCACGGCCCGCAGGGCGTCGGCGGGGAGGTCGACGTCCCAGTCCTCGGCGTCCGCGAGCAGGGCGTCGACCATGAGGCCGAACGCCTCGGGCCACGTCGGTGCGCTCATCCCGGACGCGGGCGCGGGGTAGCCGAACGCGTCGCCCGTGACGGTGTGCAGGCGGGCCATGAACGCGCCGAGGTCGTGCCGCACACCCTCGGTCGCGGCGTCGTCGAGCGGGGGAAGAGCGTTCCACACGTCGCCGCCGAGGAACGTGACGACCAGGGCGTCGCCGTCGAGCGCGGACCGGCTGAAGTCGCTGTGGACGACGCGCGGCATGAGGAGGTCCGGACGGTCCGCGACGCGCCGGTAGACGTCCTCCTCGGTGCCGAGGATCCCGTGCTCGTAGCGCAGGAGGCGGGACGTGTCGGCGCTCGTGATCTTCACGACGAGGCGCCGACCGTCCGTGAGGTCGACCCGGAACGTCGAGGCGAACAGGCCGCCCTCCAGGGGGGCGGAGTCGGCGATCTCGCCGAGCGGGGACAGGATGCGGGAGAGCTGGTCGTCGGTGACCGTCATCTTGGTGAGCACGCTGGCGATCGTATCGATTCGAGCCGGGCTGCGGAAGGGGGAGTGCAGGGCGGGCGCACGAGCGTCGCCCGCCCCGGCGCTCCTCAGCGGACGGCCGCCAGAGAGTCGTCCGCGGGGATGCTGGTCGCCGTGGGCATCGTCGACCGCGAAGGCCTGCCACGGGCCGCCCCGGCGAGCACCAGGCCGGTGCCGAGCACCGCCCAGCCGGCGAGGACGAGCCAGGGGAACGACGCGTCGGCGCCCGGGAAGTAGGACAGCGTGCGCAGGAGGGTCACCGACGCGCCGGGCGGGAACCACTGCCCCACGCCTCCCCATGGGGACAGCAGCATCTCGACGGGCAACGCGGCAGCCGAGATCGGGTTGGCGAAGAGCAGGAAGACCACTGGCCCGACGGCCAAGCCCGGCCGTCCGAGGATCGCGGTGGCGCCGACGATCGTGCCCGATATCCCGAGGAGCGTGAGCGCGACGGCAGCCGAGTCGGCGAGGAACGCACCGTGCAGTCCTCCCATGCCGTGGAGGATCGCCGCGATCATCAGTCCGCCGCCGACCGCATAGGCACCGAGCCCCACGAGACGGCGCCACGTGCCGCGCACCACGAGGGTGGTCGCGATGCCGCCGACGAGTCCCCCGAGCACGAGGGGGAACGTGGCCGCGGCGAGGGTCGTGCCACGGGCGTCGTCGGGGGAGAGGGGCACCACGTCGGTCACGACGACCGTTGGTGCCGAGCCGACCGGTGCGCCGTGAGCGGCCGCCGCGGCGTCGACCTGGGCCTGGAGCGTGGCCGCTCGCTCGCCGAGGAGCTGGGCGACGGCCGGGCTCGCGGCCGAGGCTGTGAGGATCTCCGGAGCCGGACCCAGGACGATCGCGCCGTACACGTCGCGCGCCTCGATGAGCGCTACGGCCTCGGAGCGGTCGGCGACGGCGGTGACGTCGAGGACGCCGGGGGCGCTCGCCTCGAGATCGGCCTCGACCTGGGTGACCTGCTCGGCCGGGCCGGCGACGGAGATCGGGAGGTCCCGGGGGTCGGCCGTGACCGAGGGCCACAGGAAGGCCAGGACCAGGGTGCTCACGAGGGCGACGAGCCCGAGGGCGAGACCGAGGGTGCGCGGCCAGGGGGTGGTGCCAGGGCGAGGGGGCAGGGCGTTCATCTCTGGATTCCTTAAAACGAATGTTCGTTCTTTAAAGACTCGCGCCCGCGGGCCGTGCCTGTCAAGAGCGAACGTTCGGTTTATGGTGGGTCGGTGCCCAGAGTGACCGAGGAGTACCGAGCCGCGCGCCGCGAAGAGATCGTCGAGGCGGCCCTGCGGGTCTTCCGCCGCAAGGGGTTCCAAGCTGCCTCGATGGCGGACATCATCGCCGAGTCGGGGGTGTCGGCCGGCGCGATCTACGGCTACTTCGCGAGCAAGACCGAGCTCGTCCACCAGACGGCGAGCCGGATCGTCGGCGCGCGGGTCCTCGACGTCGAGAAGCTCGCCGCGAGCGAACCGCTCCCGGTCCCGGCCGAGGTCGTCAGGGTCCTCATGACCGGCGTGCAGCGTGAGCTCCGCGACCCCCGGATCCTCGTCCAGCTCTGGGGAGAAGCCATGACCGACCCCGCGTTGCGAGAGCTCGCCGCGGGCGTCATCGACCGCATCCTGCGGACCTTCGAGGACTACCTCACGGTGTGGCACCGGAACACGAACGGCCACGGCGAGACCGAGGCCGCGGCGCTCGCAGCCGAGCAGGCGCCGCTGTTCGTCAGCGCGTGCCAGGGGTGCATGCTCCAGTCGGCACTCGTCGAGGACTTCGACCGCGACGGCTACCTCGACCTGCTCGTGCGCTACCTCCCCCGCTGAGGGGCGTCGAACGCCCGACGCCGGACGTCGAGCGTGCAGTTCGGGCTGTCCCGGGAGCGTTCTGGCAGCCCGAACTGCACACTCGCCGAGGCCCCGGGGCCGGGGCCGGGGCCGGGGCCGGGTCCGGGCCGGCCCGGGCCTACGGCCGTGGCACGTTGCGCAGGTTCGCCCGGGCCATCGACACGACCTCCCCCATGCCGCCGCCCAGGACCTCCTTGCTCATGGCGACCGCGAAGCCGCGCACCTGCCCGGCCGTGATGGTCGGGGGCAGGGACAGCGCGCGCGGGTCGGTCACGACGTCGACGAGCGCGGGCCCGGGCCGCGAGAGGGCCCCGCGCAGCGCGCCGCGCACGTCCTTGGCGCGCTCGACCCGCACCGACGGGATACCGATCGCGTTCGCGACCGCGGCGTAGTCGATGTGCGGCGACTCGGTGCCGAACATGGGCAGCCCGTCGACGAGCATCTCGAGGCGCACCATCCCCAGGCTCGCGTTGTCGAACAGGACGATCTTCACGGGCAGCTCGTAGGCCTTGATCGTGATGAGCTCGCCCAGCAGCATCGACAGCCCGCCGTCGCCCGCCATGGCGACGACCTGGCGGTCCGGCTGGGCGGCCGCGACGCCGATCGCGTGCGGCACCGCGTTGGCCATGGACCCGTGCAGGAAGGACCCGATGACGCGTCGCTTGCCGTTGGGGCTGATGTATCGGGCGGCCCACACGTTGCACATGCCCGTGTCCACGGTGAACACCGCGTCGTCGGAGGCCTCCTGGTCGAGGACGTCCGCGACGTACTCGGGGTGGATGGGCGAGTGCTTCTCGACGTCCTTGGTGTACGCGCCGACCACGCCCGTCATGGACTTCTCGTGCTTGGCGACCATGCCGTCGAGGAACGAGCGGTTCTTGGCCGTGTTCACGAGCGGCAGCAGGAGTCGCACGGTCTCGCCGACGTCGCCGACCACGGCGACGTCGAGCCGGGTCCGGCGGCCCAGGTGCGTGGGGTCGGTGTCGACCTGGGCGGTGCGCACGGAGTCCGGCAGGAACTGGTCGTACGGGAAGTCGGTGCCGAGCAGGACCAGGAGGTCGGCCTCCTGCATGGCGTCGTGCGCGGCGCCGTAGCCGAGGAGTCCGCTCATCCCGACGTCGAACGGGTTGTCGTACTGGATCCACTCCTTGCCGCGCAGCGAGTGGCCGATCGGTGCGGCGATCTTGTCGGCGAGGGCGATCACGTCGTCGTGCGCGCCGCGTGTCCCGGCGCCCGCGAAGATCGTGACCTTCTTGGCCTGGTTGATCGCGTCGGCGAGGCTCCGGAGCGCGTCCGGGTCGGGGATGATCCGGGGCTTGGCGGGGTGGACGGCGACGTCGATGACCTCTGCTGCGGCGTCGAGGTCCGCGACGTCGCCGGGGATGGTCAGGACCGAGACCCCCGGGGCGCCGTACGCGTGGTGGATCGCGGAGTTGATGACGCGCGGCGCCTGCGTGGCCGACGAGATCATCTCGGAGTACACCGAGCACTCGGTGAACAGGCGGTCGGGGTGCGTCTCCTGGAAGAAGCTCGTGCCGATCTGCGTGCTGGGGATGTGGCTCGCGATCGCGAGGACGGGCACCTTGGAGCGGTTGGCGTCGTACAGGCCGTTGATGAGGTGCAGGTTGCCGGGCCCGCACGAGCCTGCGCACACCGCGAGCTTCCCCGTGACCTCTGCCTCGGCCGCGGCGGCGAACGCGGCGGCCTCCTCGTGGCGCACGTGCACCCACTCGATGCCCTTGCCCTTCCCCTTCTGGCTGCGCCGGACCGCGTCGACCACGGGGTTGAGGCTGTCGCCCACGATCCCGTAGATGCGTTCGACCCCCGCTTCGATGAGCTGCGCGACGAGCAGGTCGGCGACCGTCCTGTTGCGCTTGTCCTGGGGCCGGCCGAGTCCGAGAGCCATGGGGAAACCTCCGCACGAAAGGGTTGGGGACCTCTCCATCGTGCGTCGGGAGCCCGCGGGACGCAGCCGCTGGGGCTGTTCCGCTGGTCACGCCCGGGTGTCAGGTCCGCGTCACGGTGCACACTCGACGAGACCGCGGGTGCGCCAGCGGCTACGTCGCGTCGGTCACGACGGGTCGTCGGCGAGGTGTGGGCGCGGCGCTCCCCGGCGCAGGACCCGCAGCGACGCGAGGACGGCGACCACCGCGAGGCCTGCCGCGATCATGACGACCTGGAACCCGGCGTGCGCGCCTGCGGCGTCGATGCGCGAGCCCGCGATCGACGCCCCGAACGACACGCCGACCCCGAGCGACGTGCCGACCCATGCGAGGCCTTCGGTGAGCTGGTGCGGCGTCACGAGGTTCTGCACGAGGGCGTTGCCGTTGATGAGGGTCGGGGCGATCGTGAAGCCCGTGACGAACATGACGACGGCCAGCATGGGCAGCGACGTGACCACGAAGAACAGCGAGACGCCGAGGGCGAGGGCGACCATGCCGATCGCGAACCGCTTCCACAGCGGTGAGACCCAGTGGCGTGCGCCGTACGCGAGGCCCGAGATGAGCGAGCCGAGCGCGAAGATCGCCAGGATCAGGCCCGATGCCGACTTGGATCCCTGCTCCTCGGCGAACGCGATGGTCGAGACGTCGGTCGCGCCGAAGATGAAGCCCATCGCGACGAAGACGACGGCCAGCACGATCATGCCGGGGGATCGCATCGCCGAGCCGTGCTTGACGCCCGGGACGACCGGGATCACGGGCGGCTCGGTGCGGCGCTGCGACAGGAACCACACGCCGCCCACGACGGCAGCGACCGCGGGGACGATGATGCCCGCCGAGTCGGTGACCTCGGTCGCGAGCAGGGTCGCGAGGACCGGGCCGACGACGAACACGAGCTCGTCGAGCGCGGACTCCAGGGAGTAGGCCGTGTGGAGCTGCCGCGGGTCCTTGACGGCGTGGCTCCAGCGCGCGCGGACCATCGAGCCGTACGAGCCGATGCTCGCGCCCGCGACGACGGCGCTCACGTAGAGCCAGATCTCGGGGGCCTGGTTGACGGCGGCCAGGATCAGGCCCACGAGCCCGAGGGTGCTCACGACGAGCAGCGGGCGCATGACCTTGGCCTGGCCGACGCGGTCGACGTAGCGCGCGATCTGCGGCGAGGCGATGGCCTGCGCGATCACGTAGGCCGCGGACACGCGTCCGGCCAGGGCGTACGAGCCGTAGATGCCCTGGACCATCAGGACGATGCCGATGCCGACCATGGACATCGGGAGCCTCGCCACGACGGCGGCGGCCGAGAAGTTCAGCGCCCCCGGCTTGCTGAGGACGACACGGTAGGGGTTGCGGGAGTCGTCTGCCGCTGCGCGAGGGGGGTCTTGTACCACCGTCTCATTCTCCCATCTGTCGCCCCGGTCGACGCGCCCCGCCCGGCGGGTGCGGACCGGGGAGCCGGCGACTCGTCGGCACGTACCGAGTGTCACCGTTCCACCGGGCGCGCGCGAACCGATCCCGGCCCGCATGATGAACGGGTGAGCGAGCAGACGCAGGAGATCGCGGTCGTGGACAACACGGCCGAGGAGCGCTTCGAGGCACGCACCCCCGAGGGGGAGGTGGCGGGCTTCGCCGCGTACGTGCGACAACCTGGCCGGCTCGTGCTCACGCACACAGAGGTCGACGACGCGTACGCCGGCCACGGCGTCGGGTCGACGCTCGTGCGCGGCGCGCTCGACCAGGTGCGGGCCTCGGGGCAGAAGGTCGTGCCGCTGTGCCCGTTCGTCCGGGCGTTCGTCCAGCTCCACGAGGAGTACCAGGACCTGGTCGCGCACTGAGGGCCCGCCGCACCCTCACCGCGTGCGTCAGCCGCCCAGCGCGTCCGAGACGACCTGCTTGGCCTCGTCCTGCACCTGCGCCAGGTGCTCGGCCGAGACGAACGACTCGGCGTAGATCTTGTACACGTTCTCCGTGCCGGAGGGGCGCGCCGCGAACCACGCGTTCTCCGTCGTGACCTTGAGGCCGCCGATCGCCGCACCGTTGCCCGGTGCCGTCGTCAGCTTCGCGGTGATCTCCTCGCCCGCGAGCGTCGTCGACGTGACCTGCTCCGGGCTCAGCCTCGCGAGCGCCGACTTCTCCTCGAGCGAGGCAGGGGCGTCGACCCGCGCGTACCAGGACTCGCCGTACTGCTCGACGAGCCGGGCGTGGTGCTGCGACGGGGTCTTCCCCGTGGTCGCGAGGATCTCCGAGGCGAGCAGCGCGAGCAGCAGACCGTCCTTGTCCGTGGTCCACACCCCGCCGTTCTTGCGCAGGAACGACGCGCCCGCCGACTCCTCGCCGCCGAAGCCCACCGAACCGTCGAGCAGGCCCGGGACGAACCACTTGAAGCCCACCGGCACCTCCTCGACGCGGCGACCCAGCCCACCACCGACCCGGTCGATGAGCGACGAGGACACGAGCGTCTTGCCGATCGCGGCATCCGGACGCCAGCCCGGACGGGCCCCGCCGTACAGGTAGTCGATCGCGACCGCGAGGTAGTGGTTGGGGTTCATGAGGCCCGCGTCCGGGGTCACGATCCCGTGGCGGTCCGAGTCGGCGTCGTTGCCCGTCGCGACGTCGAACGTCGAGGTCGCGTCCGGGTCCGTCATCTTCTGCACGAGCGAGGCCATGGCGTACGGCGACGAGCAGTCCATGCGGATCTTGCCGTCCCAGTCGAGCGTCATGAACGCCCAGCGCGGGTCCACCTGCGGGTTCACGACCGTCAGGTCCAGCCCGAAGCGCTCACCGATCTCGCCCCAGTACTCGACCGACGCCCCGCCCAGGGGGTCGGCGCCGATCGAGACGCCCGCGCCGCGGATCGCGTCGAGGTCCAGGACCGAGGCCAGGTCGTCGACGTACGCCGTCAGGAAGTCGTGCCGGTGCGTGGTCTCCGCCGCCAGCGCCCGCTCGAGCGGGACCCGCCGGACCTGCCCGACGCCCGAGCGCAGGATCTCGTTCGCACGGTCCGCGATCCAGCCCGTCGCCTCCGAGTCCGCCGGGCCGCCGTGCGGCGGGTTGTACTTGAAGCCGCCGTCGCGCGGCGGGTTGTGCGACGGCGTCACGACGATGCCGTCCGCGAGCTCGGGGCCGCTCGTGCGGACGCCCTCCTCGGTGGCCGCGCCGTTGTGCAGCAGGATCGACTGCGACACGGCCGGCGTCGGCGTGTACGAGTCGCGGGCGTCGATGTACGTCTGGACACCCGCCGCCGCGAGGACCTCGATCGCGGTCTGCCACGCGGGCAGCGACAGGGCGTGCGTGTCACGGCCGATGAACAGCGGGCCGTCGGTGCCCTGCGCACGCCGGTACTCGACGATGGCCGCGGTGATCGCGACGATGTGCGCCTCGTTGAACGCGTGGTCCAGGCTCGACCCACGGTGGCCCGACGTCCCGAACACCACCTTCTGCGTCGGGTCGTCGACGTCGGGGGAGAGGTCGTAGTAGGCGCCGACCACGGCGTCCACGTCGATGAGGTCCTGAGGCTGGGCGGGCGTACCGGCGCGTGGGTCCATGCACCGATCCTGCCACTGCTCGGGGTGTCGGTGCCGGTCAGACGTCGCTTCGGTGCCGAGCATGCGGTTGTCGTCGTGATCGGGCCGGATCTGGACGCTGACCGCATGTTCGACGAACGGCAACCGCATGTTCGGCGGACCCCAGGGTGGGCCTGGGCCGTGAACGTACCCCGACGGCGCCCGCGTCAGAAACGTAGGCTGGTCACCATGTTCCCGCCTCAGGTACCCACGACCGACGTGTCCGAGCTCGACGCCGAGCGCCCCGTCCCCGAGGGCGTCGTGCTCCTCGACGTGCGCGAGCAGGACGAGTGGGACGCAGGCCACGCGCCCGACGCCGTCCACATCCCCCTCGGCGAGCTGCCCGTCCGCTGGGGCGAGCTCGACCCCGACGTGCCGATCCTCGTGATCTGCCACTCGGGCGGCCGGTCGGCGCGCGCCGCCGCGTGGCTCAACCAGGGTGACTTCGATGCGACCAACCTCGACGGCGGCATGGTCGCGTGGTCGCAGCGGGGGTTGCCGGTCGAGCGGTAGCGCCTTGTCGAGCCCCGTGTTCCTCCCCCGGCTGTCGGGGGCGGTCCCGGGCCGAGGGTGAAATCGGTACATCGGTCCCGAAGCCTCTTTTCGTACCGCAGAATTTCGAGTCCTCGCCGCAGAGCACCGGATCGTGCGGCAACTAGCAGCACGCCAGCGCACCGATGTGTCCGACGACGGAGACACCCCACCCCGCCCCGGCTCAGGACGAACCTGGAGCCGGGCCGGGCGACGGTACCGCATCAGTTTCGAGCGGAGATGAGGACGCGCCACGGGCGACGTACCCGAGCGACCACCGCGACACCCCGACGAAGTGAATGGGACAGGCCCTGAACGAGGGTATCGTCGCCTGTCATTCAGTGTGCTCCCCGCGCGAGCGGGGGTGATCCCGCCAGGTGACGCAACGCCACATGACGCGACTGGTGCTCCCCGCGCGAGCGGGGGTGGGCTCCGGGGTCCTATCCCGCCGGGACTCCGTCTACCGGGGCGTCGTCCTCGACGGGCGGCACGTCGGTGTTCTGATCGCCTGGGGGTACCGTGCTTTCGTCGCCCGGGAGCGACGGAGGTACCGCGCCCTCGTCGTCTGGGGGCACGACGAGCGGCCAGGTCTGTCGTGGTCCGACGTCTGCGGCCCCGTCGGGGGTGACGGAGATGATCTGCCAGTCGACGATCCGTCGCTCGGTGGGGTCGAACCGCAGCAGCGTCATCTCGGCCGTGCCCTTGAGGGGGCCGATGCGGGACGCGTTCGCGATGGCTCCGGCGGTGCTTCCGTTGACGTAGCGGATGCCGCCTCCGACCTGTTCGGGGTCGGCGCGTGTGTGCATGTGTCCGGAGAGCTGGGCGGGTACGCAGCCGGATTCCATGGGGACGTTGCCGACGCGTGGGGTGTGGATGAGCAGGATGTCGATCCCGTCGTCGGCCTCGCACGCGACGTCGGTGAGGCGCGCGGCCTGCGCGACGGCGCCTCCGCCGCGGGTCGTGGGGCCTTCGATGAGTCCGGGGGCCATGGCGTCGCTGTCGCCGAGGATGCGGATTCCTTGGATGTCGAGGATCTCGCCGTCGAGCACCTTCGCGCCGCGGGACCGCTCGCGGGCCGAGGTCTCGGTCGAGTCGTGGTTGCCGTCGGCGACGACCATGGTCGTGCCCTTGGGGAGCGCCGACATGTAGGCGTCGACGCAGAAGTTCTCGACGGCGGTCCCGTTCATGGTGGTGTCGCCCGCGTTGAGGACCAGGGTCGCCGAGGACCGGTCGATCGTCGTCCGGATCAGTGGTGCCATGCCGATGTTGCAGTGCAGGTCGCTGATGAGCAGCATCGTCACGAGCTCGGCGTCGTCCGTGGGGGTCTTCGAGGGGGACGGTCCGGTGGTCGCGGCGGGGCTCGCGTCCCCGGGCTGGGCGGGTGGTGTGGGGCCCTCGCCGGCGTCCGCTGGTGGCGCTCCGTCGTCGGGCCCGGGAGCCGTGGTGGCGCCCGGCTCCCCGTCCGGCCCGGCGCCCGGCTCCCCGTCCGACGCAGCGGCTGCCGCGGCAGCCGCTGCGTCTGCCTCGTCGATCGCGTCGCGTGCGTCCCACGCGGCCACGAGGTTCTTGTCGGCCATGTCGTAGAACTCGTCGTTCTCCCGCAGGAAGTCGACGACCATGCCCCCGTAGGTGTCGACGATCCCGGCGAGCCGTCCGGTGATGCGGGCTCCTTCGAGGGGGGTGCCGGCGAAGACGGCGGACGTGGGCGTCGTCGTCTCGAGGTCGCGGCCCTGGGTCGACGAGGACAGCGACCCGGCGACGAGCGAGACGATCGCGACGCTCGCCGTGATCTCCCAGGTGCGGGGAGCGAGGATCGAGGTCAGCTCGTCCCGTCTGGCCGCCCCCAGCACCACGTACCCGAGGGCGCCCACGGCGCCGACCGCGAGGATCGCGAACCCGGTGCGCCTCAGCGCGTCGAGGATCAGGGCGCGGACGGCGTGCCCGATCGACTCCTGCGGGCCGCTGAAGAACTGGAGGTAGCCCTCGAGGTCGTTCGTGAGGCCGGCGAGCGTCGTGGCCTGGTCGACGGCGGTGAGGTCTGCCGGGATCTCCTTGACCGTGACGCTCGCGCCGAGCCCGGCGGGCAGGGGGGAGTCGATCTGCAGTGTGCCGAGCGGCCCCAGGTCGACCGTGACGACGCTGTCCGTGGTGACCTCGTAGCGGGCCTCGTGGGGGCCGAGGCTGAGGTCCGCGGTCGCGGTCGTCACGCCCCAGACGACGCAGGGGACGAGTACCGCGACGACGGAGAGGGCCCAGCGGACCCATCGGGGCGGCGTGCGGTGCGTGGTGCTCATCGGGTCCAGCCTTGCCGATCAGGAGGGAGGTCGCCATCGGCGCGCCGGGCGCGTCAGGGGCTGATTCGTCACACGGGTCGGCGTGCAGTTCAGTCCTACTACACTTCCCCCATGGCCAAGAACTCGACGCCCGACTTCGTGCTGCGCCCCTTCGAGGGCCTCCCCGGGGAGACCGACTGGGTCGCCCTGCGAGAGGTCGTCCCGTCGGCCTCGGCACCTGCCCGCACGACGAAGGAGTTCGGTGCGCACGACGTCCTGGTCGTGACGGTCCTCCCTGCCGGCTGGGCCGCGCTGCACCGCCAGGACGGCACGATCCTCCTGGCTCTCCAGACCATCGCCGGGTCGGGGGACACGAGCCGCGACCTCGCGGCCGCCCTCCTGGAGGCTGTCGAGGCCGAGCCGGGTACGTCGATCGAGCTGGGCGAGCTGCCGGGCCCGGGCCCGCGCCTGCAGGACGTCCTGGACCTGTCGGTGCCGTTCGACGTCACGGTCCACGACGACTTCTCGTTCTGGCTCGACCCGTCGACGGACGTCACGCCGGACCTCAAGGCGTCGCTCGACCAGGCGTCGGAGTCGATCGTTCCCACGGTCAAGCTCTCCTCGGTCGAGTCGGCCTACTGGTGCTCGATGAGCCGCGAGTTCCTGCGCTGGGCATGGCCCGTGGGCGAGGAGGCGCTGATCGACGCGATCTCTCGCCTGCACGCCAAGCGGGAGTCGGGTCTCGGCGGTGGCAATTTCGTCGGCGCTTTCCGCTCGTGCGGGCTGCTGGTCCCGGTGTGGGAGCTGCCGCGCGGTACCGAGGCGGCCGACATCGAGGAGCCCGCGAAGGAGCTCAAGGCGAGGCTCGACGCGGCGCTCGCGGTGACCGAGCCGCTCGACGCGAACGAGCGTCGTGCGCGGGCGGGCATCGTGTCCCGTCAGGTCACGCTGCGCTGATCGGGGCACCGAGGGCATAGAGGTTCGGCAGGGGGCGACAGCACCCGGGCGGCGCCGGTACGGCGCCCGGGTGCTGACGCCCCCTCCGCCTACGCCCTCCGGAGCCCCGGGCGCTCCTGGAGGGCGTGTGCTCACGGCACGGTCGCGACGACGCGGCCGCTCGCCGACAGGGTGCAGGCAGCAATACCTCGTCAAGAACCCGGGCACACCGTTCCCGGGGGCGGCCGTGACTTTGCCACCAAGAGTGTGGCAAACTGCGGGAAACTCTTTGCACTACTAGGCTGGACGGCGTGAACGCGGACCATCGGTCGACCGAGTCAGGAAAGAACACCACCACCGGAACCACCGGCGAGACCGTCGGCGTCCCCGCGAACGGGACGCATGCGCTCCCGGTGGCGAAGACCCCGCGTCCCGCGCCGCTCGCAGGCGGCGGACGGCAGAAGCAGCGCGTTGCGGTGATCATCCCCGCCAAGGACGAGGCGCGCCGCATCGCGGCGACCGTCCGCGCGGCCAAGGCGATCCCGCACGTGGACCTGGTCCTCGTCGTGGACGACGGCAGCGAGGACAGCACGCAGCACGTCGCACGCGAGGCGGGGGCCGTCGTCGTGCGCCACTCGCACAACCGCGGCAAGGCCGCAGCCATGGAGACGGGCGCCGCGGTCGTCGCGATGCGCGACGTCGCCGACCGGCCCGCGCGCCTCCTGCTCTTCATCGACGGCGACCTGGGGGAGACGGCCGTCAACACGTCGCCCCTCGTCGACCCGGTCCTCAACGGTGCCGCGGACATGTCGATCGCCCTGCTCCCGCCCCAGCCCGGCGCGGGTGGCCGCGGCATCGTCGTGGGCGCCGCACGCCGCGCGATCCAGTCGATGACGGGGTGGACGCCCACGCAGCCGCTGTCGGGCATGCGCTGCCTGACGCGCGAGGCCTTCGAGGCAGCGACGCCGCTCGCACGGGGCTGGGGCGTCGAGACCGGCCTGACGATCGACCTGCTCCGCAAGGGGTACGTCGCGGTCGAGGTGCCGTGCGACCTGCGCCACCGGCCGTCCGGGTCGGACCTCAAGGGGCAGATCCACCGCGCGAACCAGTACCGCGACGTGCAGCTCGCGGTCGGGGCGCGCCGCGTGCGCAGCGCGATCGACGCGCTGAGCGGCAGCAAGCACTCCAAGTAGTCCTCCACGCCGAAGCGCCCGGGCGGCCTCCGCCCGGGCGCTTCGGCGTCCTACCTGCCCGACGCCGCAGGTTCCGTCGCGTCGGGAGGTGCGGCTCCGTCGTCGGGCCCCTCCTCACGCCGACCCGACCCGACGCCGTCCGGTACCCCGTCCGGGCCACGCGCCTGCCGCGGCGAGGCGTGCAGCACCGCGACCGTCAGGAGCGGGACCGCCGGGATGAGGGCGATCATCGCGATCCGCACCCCGAAGTCGTTCACCACGGACCCCGCGACACAGACGATCCACAGCGCGAGGAGGGCCGGGCGCAGGAGCGGCCACGCCGTCTCGGTGCGTGCGAACCACCGCGGCGTGAACCGCCGGGAGCCGAAGAGGACCACGGCTGCCGCGACGAGCACCAGGATCGTGAGCCACACGGGGACACCGCCCAGGACCGAGCGCAGGGCGTACCCGGCCTTGCGGGCAAGGGTCTCCCAGGCGCTGCCGTCCAGCACCTGCGTGACGAAACGCCCGAGGTGCGACCGCTCGTCCGGTGGCCGCAGCCAGTCGAGGACGCCCACCACGGCGACCGCCGCGACGCCCGTCGCAGCGACCGAGAGGAATCTTCGCCACGTGACCCGCGCCCCCGACGCCGCCAGACCCAGCACCGCGAACGCGGGCACGAGGACCAGGCCACCCCCCAGGTCGGCACCCCACGTGGGCCACACGTCGATCGCCATCGTGACGACGCCGATGACCCCGACGGTCACGGCCGCCGCGACCCTCCGGTGCCGCAGCACGAGCCACTGCGCGAGGGCGGCCGCCAGGAACAGAGCCGCGACGGCGTAGACGGAGAAGGTCGGGTTCCCGAACCCGTAGAAGCGGGCGCCGAACGTCGGCGCCGACCCGAGCGGGCTGGCGCGGTTGAGCGGCGTGCCGATCACCCCGTCGAGGCTCAGCGCCACGAAGGTGATGCCCGCGACGATCCCCGGGGCCAACCAGACGGGCCGACGGGGAGCGAGGGCCCCGAGAGCCGCGACGGTCGCCGTCACACCGACCGTCGCCACGACGAGCGCGAACGTCGGGTTCGCGAACTGCCACCACCCCGTGAGCGAGGTGAGGAACGCCGCGGCGGGGACCGCGGCGATCACGAGAGCCGACCCCCGAGCCCACGCCCAGCCGCGCGCCCACCACGCCCGCGCCCGGGCCGAGCGTGCACGCGACGCCACCGGGGCGAGCGCGAGGCACACGACCCCGAGCGCGAGAGCCGCGTAGAGAGGGGCGTCGACGAAGAACGAGTACACCGTGCGTCGCACATGGTCGCGCGACGTCAGGTCCGCCAGCGACGCCGCCGTCGTGGCCGCGTCGGGCGCCCGGACCGACCCCCACGCCAGCGGGGTGTCCTGGATGCGCGGCGGAGGCGCCACGTCGGCCGCGCCCAGGATCGTCGCGGGGACGTCGAGGAGCCGCGCCACGCCGTCGGTCCGGGTGGCCGCGCTCGTGAGGAAGCGCGGCTGCTCCGGACCGTCGAGCGACGGGCGGGCAAGAGCGACCCCGAGGACGGGGCGCGCACCCGGGGTGCCGCTCACGTCCACGACCAGCACCGTCGCGAGGGACGGTGCCCGGTCGAGAACGGTACGCACCCGCTCGTCGACGGCGCGAAGGCGCTCGGCCCGGAGCTCCTTGCGGTCGGCGGCCTGCTCGGCAGCGGTCCGGCTCGGGTCCAGGGGAGGAAGGGTCGCGTCACCGGCGTCGATCACCGTGACGGGGCACGCGAAGGTGTCGGCGCCCGGTGCGAACGCCACGGCGGGGTCACGGTAGCGCGACACGCTGCCGTCCGGCGACGCGAGGGCGGCAGCAGCCCCCGGCCCGACGGCGGTCGCGCACGTCGCGGAGGACAGGGCACCACCCAGCACGCCCAGCCGGGCCTGATAGGTCGAGCCGGGCTGCAAGGAGACCAGGTCCGCCCAACCCGACACCTGGGCACCCTCCCCGGTCGCGACCGGGGAGAGGTCCGGGCAGGTCCAGGCGCCGTCCGGCCCGCGTTCGGTCGCGACCTCGGCGAGCTGACCCGCGGACAGGGAGAGCCACCCACCCGCCACACAACGACCGGCAGCACCGGTGGGCTGCGAGACACCTGCCGCGCCCGCGCCGTCGGTGAGCATGTCGTTGAGCGTCGGCGTCGTCCCTGACGACACGTCGTCCCACGTGACCCCGGCGGTGCCGACCACGACCAGCGGCTGGTCCGCAGCGATCACGTCGGACCTGCCCGGGGCGACCTCGGTCCCGGCGGGGACCGAGGCGGCCGGTAAGCGCACGCCGGCCGCCCCGAGAACGCTCGAAGCGAGGAGGACCACGAGGAACATGCCGCCACCGACCGTCGCGACCATGGTGGGCATGCGCCGGACACCGGGCTCGTCGTGGGCCGTGGCCGCCGCGGCGTGGACGGCGCGCGGGGAACCGTCACGGCGGTCGCCCTCGCTGCCGCCGTCCCTGCTGCCGCCCGCCGGGACGGCGGCGTCCACCGTGAAGCCCGGGACGATCATCGCGGACCCGACGACGACGACCATGATCCCGATGATGATGCCCGAGTCGTTCAGGACCGACCCGACGGCCGCGACGACCACCAGCGCGATCGCCAGGGGCCGGAGCAGCGGCCAGTCGCGGTACGCCGCGGACACCTCCGGCAGGCGCCACCGCTCAGGGCGCAGGAGGACCACGCTCAGCCCGATCACGAGGAGCGTGGCGAGCACACCCCCCGGGTTCGCGATGGTCTTCCACGCCCCGGCGGCCTTGCGGGCGACGACCTCGAAGGCGCCGCCGTCGAGCAACGACTGGACGAAACCCCCCAGGTGCGAGCTGCTGGTCGGGGAGAGCCAGTCGACCACCGCGATGACTGCGACGACGAGAACCGTCACCCCGGCCACGACCGCGATCCGCAGCATGGTCAGCCGGACCTTCCCGACCAGGAGCGCGAGGACCGCGAAGGCGGGCACGAGGGCCAGGATCCCCCCGAAGTCCGCGCCGAACCCCGGCCAGCCGTCGATGACGACCGTCACCACGCCGACGGCCACGACGAGGGAAGCCGCGAGTCGTCGCCCCCGTGCGACGACGGCGGACGCCAGGCCGCCGGCGAGGACGAGGCCCGCGACCGCGTAGACCGCGAAGGTGACGTTGTTGAACCCGTAGAAGCGCGTGAAGTTGACCACCGCGGACGTCCCGAGCAGCGAAGCCTGCTGCAACGTCGTGCCCGTCGCCCCGTCGATCGTCAGGACGAGCCACGTCACCCCCGCGAGCGAGGTCGGGAGCGCCCACGGACGTCGGGGCAGCAGGCGCGAGCACGACCAGGCCACGACGGCGACCAGGACCGTGGCAGCGGTCAGGGCGAGCGTCGCAGCGGCGTTCGGGGCGCTCCAGACCCACCACCGGGACAGGCTGGCGAGCGACGCGCCGACAGGTGCGGAGGCGACCACCAGCAGGACGGCCGTCGTGACCCGCCGTCCCACCCTGCCGGGCGGCGCCGGCGTCGGGGAGCCGCGTCGCTGAGCCGCCCTGCGCGCCCACAGCAACCCGCCCAGCGTCACGACGAGCGTCGCGATCAGCAAGCCGACGAGCACCGGGTAGAGGCTCGGGATGGTGCTCGTCAGGACGGTGAAGTACTGCCGGTTCTCGACCGTCCGGGCGACGTCCAGGCGGCGGGTCTCGCCCAGGGAGACGGGGGCGCCGTCGAGTCCCTCGGTGCTCCCGCCCGCCTCGTGGACGACGGTCGCCGAGAGATCGACGAGCTGGACGACACCGTCCGTCTGCGTCGAGGGGGAGTGGAGCCACGTGCCTGTCGCGACCTCGGGACGCCAGTCGACCACCACCTGGGGCCCGGGCTCGCCGACCGGCCCCGCCGAGACCCCGGCGATCAGGACGCGGGTGCCCAGGTCGGCTTCCTTCACGATCCGCCGCAGCGTCGCGTCCAGGGCCTCGAGGCTCTCACCCCGTCGTCCCGTGCTGTCGAAGAGCTCCCCCTGGTCGATCACGGTGACGGGGCACGACTGCAGGTCGCCGGCGGGGATCTGGTCGATCCCCGAGACGTAGCGGGACACGTGCCCGGCCGCGTCGGCGAGCATGACCGCGGCACCGGGCCCGACCGCCGTCGTGCAGACGCCGACGTCGGCGAGCCGCTGCGCGACGGTGCCCGCCGGGTGCTGGGTCGTGACGTCGTCGGGCTGCTGGGTCAGAGCGGTCCAGCCAGGGACCGTGGCGGGTCCCTCGACGGCCTGGCCCGACATGACCGGCTGGGGGAGCTCCGGGCAACCGGTGTCCGCAGGATCCGTCTCGCCCGTGTCGGTGACAGCGTCCGTCGGGGCGGGGCTCGTGGCCGTCGAGACCATCTGACCCGCCGAGAGCGTCAGCCAGGCGTCGATCGTGCAGGCCGTCCGAGCGACGCTCACGGAGGCGACCGAACCGGTGCGGATCATGCTCCACAGCGTCGGGGTGGCGGCTCGGGAGATGTCTCGCCAGTACAGCCCCGCTACGGCGACGAGGATGGTCGGCGTCGGTTCGGCCGACTCCTCGGCCGCCTCCTCGGTCGTCTCCACGGCCGAGGGCGCGGCCGGGGCCTGTGCGAGCGCCGACCGACCCTGGGTGGCCGCCGGAGCCCCGGACAGGGCGTGCCCTGGCAGGGCGGTACCGATCAGGCAGGCCAGCGCGAGCAGGGCGGCGACGGCCGTCCGGAGCGTGCGCGGTCGCGAGAAGGGCAGGTCAGCGGCCGGATTCGTCACCGGACCAGCGTACGGTGAGCGCTTCCGGGGGCCCGCTCGACCAGCGGGTCGGGCACCGTTCCTCCACGAGGTCGGCTCATGGGGAGCGCCACGGTGACGAGCGACGGGCCAGGTCAGGGGCCGGTCGAGGCCTGTGGACGGTCGTCGGGGCTGTCGGGGCTCTGGGTGCTCTGCGAGGGCTCGGGGGCCGCCGCCCCTGTGAGCGCATCGGTTGGCTCGGCGACCTCGGCGACCTCGGCGGCCTCGGCCGCGGGGCCTTCGGACCGTGCCGGCGGCGGGGCCGCGGCCGTGTCGCCCGACAGGTAGCGCAGCCAGCCGGAACCAGGGTCCCCCTCGATGACGAGCGCCCGGCTGAGCAGGGTCAGCGGGATCGCGAGGATCGCGCCCAGCGGGCCGATGACGAGCGTCCAGAACACCACCGAGAAGAAGCTCAGCGTGAGGCTCAGGTTCACCGCGTCGGCCACGAACTTGGGCTGCACCAGCACCTGCAGGACCACGTTGACGACGCAGTACACCGCGATGACGGCGAGCGCGAGCGGCCACCCGCCCACGACGAGCGCCATGACCGCGGGCGGGACCAGACCGAGCACGAACCCGATGTTGGGCACGAAGTTCGTCACGAACGCGAGGATCGCCCAGACCGCGGGAGCGGGGACGCCCATCCACCACAGGGCCACGCCGTCGATGATCGCGACGACCGCGCCGAACGACGCGTTAACCACGAAGTACCGGCGGACGCCCGAGTTGTACGCCGTGACGCGGTCGAGCGTCGCGGGTCGCTGCCCGCCGAAGCGCGAGCGGGCGTCCTGGTAGCGCGTCGCGTCGGCCGCCATGAAGATCACGTAGGCGAGCACGAAGAAGAAGGCCGTGAGGACCGACATGGCGGTCCCGCCGATCGTCGCGGCGAAGCCCGCGAGCGTGCTCGGGTCGAGCCAGGACGCGACGGCGTCCGTGACCTGGCCCTCGACACCGAACGACTCCAGCCACGTCGTGGCCTGATCGACGATCGTGGACAGGTCGTCGAGGTACTGCCCGACGAGGTCGGCGAACTGCACGCCCGCGAACGCGAGGAGCGCTGCGAGCGCGCCGAGGATCAGGTAGGCCACGACGATCGTCGCGGTCGTGGCCGCCCACCGGGGCCACCCTCGCCGCTGGAGCGGGGCCCGGACCGGTTGCACGATGATGACCACGACAGCGGCGAGAGCCAGCGGGCCGAACAGGTCGCGCGCGAGGTAGACCCCCGCGAGGACGATCACGGCCGCGGCGAGGCTGAGCAGGGTGCGGGTCGAGGGAGCCAGACCCGGCGGCCGAGGGGCGTCCTGCAGTGCGGTCATCTGGGCGGTGCTCCTCGATAGGTCGGTACGTCAGGTCGAATGATGCCTGCCGGTCAGGCGGTCCGCACGACCAACCCGCCCGGCTCGACCCACGCCTCGAGCTCGACCGCCCTGCCCAGGAGGTCGCCGTCGACCTGCGCCTGCTCGCCGCCCTCGACCCGGACCCGGACGCGCTTGGCGCGCGCGTGGTCGATCCGGCCGATCTTCGCGGGCAGGTCGTTGCGCACCCCGAACCCTTGCATGACGACGTCGCCGAACAGCTGCGCCCAGCCCACGACCCCGCCCCGCGTGTCGATCGCGGCGACGTCGAGGATGCCGTCGTCGAGCACCGCGTCGGGCAGCAGCGTGATGCCGCCCGGCAGCTTGCCGCAGTTCCCGACCAGCAGCGTGCGGAGCTTGGCGTTGACCGGGGGCGTGTCGTCGAGCTGGATCGTCGCGCGCAGACGGCGCCCGTGCAGGTGGCGGATGCCCGCGACGAAGTACGCGACCCAGCCCACGCGGGCCTTGAGGGTCGCGTCGGCGTCGGCGACCATCGCGGCGTCGAACCCGAGCCCTGCGATGACGAGGAAGATGTGCGCCGTCTCGGTGTCCTGCTCGGGGAGGGCGTCACCGGCAGCGTGGGGTGTCCCGGTCGTGTCGGTCTCGCCCCGGTCGGAATCCCCGTGGGCCCCGTCGGGCCGGGCGAACTCCAGGACGCGCGCCCACCCGACGTCGATCACGCGGTCCGCGCCCGCGACGACGATGCGCAGGGCCTCGTCCGGGTCGGTGACGGGCAGGTCGAGGTTGCGCGCGAGGAGGTTGCCCGTGCCGAGCGGCACCAGGCCCATGGGCTTGCCCGTGCCGACCATGCCCTCGGCGACGGCCCGGACGGTGCCGTCGCCGCCTACCGCGACGACGATGTCGGCACCGCGGGCCAGGGCCTCGCGGGTCTGCCCGACGCCCGGGTCCTCGATCGTGGTCTCGAGCCACAGGGGTTCGGGCAGGTCAGCCTCGGCGCACACGCGCCGGACCGTCCGTTCGAGGTTCGCGACCGCGGGCTTGGACGGGTTCGCGACGAACGCGATGAGCTGGCCGACGTCCTCCGTGGCGGCCTCGGTGACCGCGAGCGGGGGGTCGAGGCGGCGCCGGCGCCGCTGCTGCGACCAGACCGCCATCGCGACGGTGAGCGCGACCGCGGAGATGGCGACCGCTGCGACCCCCAACCACATTTCCCAAGCCATGTCGGACACGGTAGCGCCCGGGATGCCGAGGGTGACGTGCGAGCCCGCCGAAGGTGACGTACTCGACTGCCGACGGTGACGCGTATGCCCGCCGAGGGTGACGCGTATGCCCGCCGACGGTGACGCGTATGCCCGCCGAGGGTGACGGCGCCGTCACCCTCGGCGCTCGGGACGGTCACCCTCGGCGGTCTGTCGTGCCTTTCGTGCCTCGCTCCCACGCTGCCCACAGCTCCGCGTACCGGCCACCAGCCTGGCGCAGCGCGTCGTGCGTCCCCGACTCGACGATCCGCCCCGACTCCATGACGACCACGCGGTCCGCGGTCCGGGCCTGGCTCAACCGGTGCGCGATGACGACGGCGGTCCGCCCCGCGAGCGCTGCCCGCGCGGCCCGGTCGAGGGTCGCGGCGCCGTCCGTCCCGACCTCCGCGGTCGCCTCGTCGAGCACGACCACCGCAGGGTCGAGCAGCAGGATCCGCGCGAGCGCGAGCTGCTGCGCGCGGTCGGGTGACAGGTCGAGCCCGCCCGCGCCGACGACGGTCGCGAGGCCGTCGGGCAGGTCGTGCGCCCAGTGCGCCTCGACCGCGTCGAGGGCCGCGGTCAGCTCGGCGTCGCTCGCGTCGGGGGCCGCGAGGCGCAGGTCCTCGGCGAGCGTCCCGCTGAAGACGTGGACCTCCTGGCTCACCATCGCGGCGCCGCTCGGCCGGCCGGTGGAGTCGTTCACGGCCCGACGGCGTCGCCCCGGCGCTTCGCCCAGGACGCGCACGGCGCCGCGCGTCGGGCGGTGGATGCCCATCGCGAGCTTCGCGACCGACGTCTTGCCGGCTCCCGACGCTCCGACGAGCGCGACGTGCTCGCCCTCGGCGACGTCGAGGTCGACGTCGGTGACGACGTCGCGCCCGGGCGTGTAGCTGAACGTCACGCCCCGGAGCACGACGGCGGAGCGTGCCTCCCGGGAGATGGCTGCCGGACCGCGGTGGTCACCCCGGGTAGAGGTCTGGTCGCCGTCGGCGGAGATTCCGTCACCGTCGGCGGACAAGGCGTCACCCTCGGCACGAACACGGTCACCCTCGGCACGAACACGGTCACCCTCGGCAGGAGTCCGGTCACCCTCGGCAGGAGTCCGGCCACCCTCGGCCGGGATTCCGTCACCCTCGGCGGTCCCTGGCGTCACCGTCACCGTCGCCGTCACGCCCACGAGCCGCGCGAGTCCTGCACCGGCCTTCTGGATCTCGTCGAACTCGCCCAGCACCGTGCCGATCGGCCCGAACAGCCGGTGGAAGTACAGTGCGGCTGCGGTCGCCGCGCCGACCGTCACGGCGTCGTCCGACACGAGCCAGAACCCCACGGCGAGCACGGCGCCGAGCCCGATCAGCTCGGCGACGTTGAGCCGGTTGTAGAAGCGGGTGAGCAGCCCGATCCCGGTCAGCGACAGGTCGATCGCGCGCAGCGAGGACCGGGCGACGAGCGCCTCGTGCCTGTCGCCGTGGCCGAGCGTCGTGACGGTCGTCGCGCCCGCGACGGTCTCGATGACCTGCTCGGTGCGCTGCGCCTCGGCGACGCGCACCTCGCGGTACACGGGGCCCGAGCGGCGCAGGAACCAGCGCAGCGACACGACCTGCAGGGGAGCGGCCGCGAGCGCGGCGAGCGCGAAGCGCCAGTCCAGGGCGCCGAGCCCCACGAGCGTCAGGACGATCGTGAACGCGGCCGACGTGACTGCGGGCAGCACGCCCGAGATCGCCTCGCTCACGGCGTCGACGTCTCCCGAGACGCGCGCGACGACGTCGCCGACGCCCGCTCGCTCGACCTGTTCGAGGGGCAGGTCGAGCGCGCTCGCGAGGACGTCCTCGCGCAGGTCGGCGAGGGCTCCTTCGCAGATCCGGGCGAGCAGGGTCTGGCCGAGGTAGCCGAGGCCCGCGCTCAGCACGCCGGCCCCGAGGAGCAGCAGCGCGCAGCGGACGAGGTCGGAGGTCTCACCGCCCTCCGCGACGACGTTGACCAGGGTTCCGAGGAGCGCGGGGGTCGCGAGGCCTGCGACGGACCCGGCCAGGAGGACCGTGACGGTCCCGGCGAAGAGCCACCGGCGCCGTGTGAGCATGCGCCACAGGGCCGCGTTGGTCGCGGTGGTCGTGGCGACGGGCAGGATCTCGTGGGCCGGGGCGACGCGGTCGGCCTCGGTCGCGGCATGGGCGCTCACGAGGCGACCAGCTCGGCGTCGGCGTCCGTCGCCTCGGGGACCCCGTTCACGGCCACCACCACCTGGTCGCACACCGCGAGGAGCGTCGGGCTGGTCGTGACGAGCAGCAGCGCACGGTCGGGGAGCCCCCGGAGCCCCGCGGCGATCCGGGCCTCGGTCACGGTGTCGACGGCGGTCGTCGGGTCGTGCAGCACGAGCACGGGTTGGGGGCGGTGCAGGGCCCGGCCGAGGACGAGGCGTTGGCGCTGTCCGCCGGACAGGTGCTGTCCGCGGCCGGTCAGGTGGGTGTCGAGACCGTCGGGCAGGTGCCCGAGCACCTCGGTCGTCCCGGACGCGGCGAGCGCGCGGGGGTCGAGGGGGCCGTCGGGTGCGAGGTTGTCGCGCACGGTCGTGCTGAACAGCGTCGCGTCGTGCCGGGCTGCGAAGACGAGGGTGCGTCCGGTCGTCGGGTCGAGCGTCGAGAGGTCGGTCCCGTCGATGACGACGGTCCCGGGTGGGGCGGGTGCGCGGCACCCGAGGACGTCGACGAGCGCGGCCGCGTCTCCGGCGTCGGGCACGACGACGCCCACGACCTGGCCGCGGCGGACCGTGACGGGCCCGAGCGCGGAGCCGCCGAAGGTTCCGGCGAGGGTCACCGTGCCGCCCGACGGCGTCGCGCCAGCCACTCCGGTGTCCACAGGCCGGGCCGTGGTGCTGTGGACGGTGGGTTCGTCGAGCAGGCGGAGCAGGCGGCGGGCGGACGCCCGCTTCTGCGCGAGCTCGACGCCCAGGAACCCGGTCCGGGACATGGGCTCCTGGACGAACTGGGCGAGCCCGACGACGGCGACGAGCTCGCCCACGGTGATCTGCCCGGCGAGTGCCATGCGGCCCGCGAACAGGGCGACCGTCGAGAGGAAGACCACGGAGAGCGCCGCGCTGACGGCCTGGTACGCGGCGCGGGAGCGGACGGCGCGCAACGCGGCCGCGAGGGAGCCGCGGCTCGCGCGACGGTAGCGGTCGGCGGCGGCCTGCTCCGCCCCCAGTCCCTTGAGGACGCGCAGCCCGGTGACGAGGTCGGTCGCGAGGCCGCCGGCGCGTGCGGCGGTCTCCTGCTCGGCCTCGCTGCGGGCCTCGAGCGGGACGGACAGCCGGTGCATGACGAGCAGCATCAGGGGGGTCGCGACGAGGACCGCGACGCCGAGCGGGACGGAGACGAGGAGGAGGCTCACGGCGGTCGTGCCGATCGCGGCGAGCGCGCCGAGCTGTCCCGTGACGAGCCAGGCGATCCCGGCGACGCGGTTCGTGTCGGAGGACGCGATGGTCAGGGTCTCGCCGGCCGCGCGTCGACGGGCCATGCCGCGCGGGTCGAGGACGCGCGCGACGGTGAGCTGGCGCAGGTCGTGCGCGGCGAACGAGAATGCGCGGACGGTCGAGCGCATGCCGATGCGCCAGGCCATGGTCAGGACGAGGAAGACGCCTGTGAGGACGCCGAGCCACAGGCCGAGCGCGGCGCCGTCGCGCGGCATGATCGCGCGGTCCACGACGACGCCGATGAGGACGGGCACGAGCGCCTCGGCGACCTGGTGGACCATGAAGCCGCTCGCGCCCGCTGCGAGCAGGAGCCATCGGCGGTCGCCCGCGAGGACGAGGCGGAAGATGCCGCTCACGGTCGTCGGCGGTGGCCCGGCGTGGCCGGGTGGCGGGTGTGCTCCCGCGGTCGGACGGGGTGGGCTGCCCGGTTCCGGGCGTGCGGGGCGACGGGAACGGAGGGGCATGCTTGCTAAGGTAATGCTTACCTACCTGAGCCGATGTGAGATAGCCTGCCGAACCATGTCGCTCATCGGCCAGGAACTCTCCGTCCCCCTCGCGCCCGTCCGGCTCCCGGGCGGCGGCCACGAGGCCACCGGTGAACCGCGCGACTCCGACGCCGTCGAGGCCGCCGCGCTCCTGGCGGCCGCGCGCGAGGTCCGGTCCGTGTCGACGTCGCACTTCCCGCCCAGCACCCCGGGCCTGTGGCCCGTGCACGTGCACGCGTTCCACGAGCTGCTGTGGGGCGCGCAGGGCGTGCTGACCGTCGAGACCGAGCACGGTTTCTTCGCGGTCCCGCCGACGATCGGCCTGTGGATCCCTGCAGGTGTCGCGCACGCGGTCCAGACGGCCGGCGGCACGGGCTTCTACTGCACGTATGTGGACGCGGACGTGGCGGCGTCACCTGCGCCGGGGGGCGGCGGGGCGCCGGCGGGCGAGGCCTTCGTCGCGGTCCTGGACCGGGCGCACCGCACCACCGCGGTCTCGGTCCCGCCCGCGGCGCGCGAGCTCATGGTCCACCTGTCGCAGCGCGACATGGCTCCGGCGGCCCGACGGCGCAGCGAGCGCGTCGTCGTCGACCTCCTGTCTCCCGTGGACGTGACGCCCATGGTGCTGCCCATGCCCTCGGACGCGCGCCTGGCGTCGGTCGCCAGGCGTCTGCTGGACGACCCTGCCGACACGCGGTCGCTCGAGGCGTGGTCGCGGGAGGTGTCGGTGAGCGTGCGGAACTTCTCCCGGCTGTTCCACCGGGAGACGGGTATGACGTTCGCGCAGTGGCGGATCCATGCGCGGGTCCGGGTCGCGATCGGGCTGCTCGCGGGCGGGATGCCGGTGGGGACGGTCGGGCGCAGGGTCGGGTACCGGACGCCGAGCGCGTTCGTGCAGTCGTTCCGGCGGGTGCTGGGTCATACGCCGGGCTGGTACGTGGCGTCGGTGAGGGCCGATGCGGAACACCCCCTGGCCGCTGGTGGCGACGATCGGCCGGTTCCCGAGGCGCACGCCTGGTTAGGGTAGGGATACCTAACCAGCCTGACGGTGGTCGTCACCGTCCCCTGCCCGGGAGCCCTTGTGACCCTCGCCCGTACCGCCCGTACCGCCCGTACCGCCCGCTCCGCCCGTACCACCCTGCTCGCCGCCTCCGCGGCGACGTTCGCCCTGCTGCTCGGCGCGTGCGCCTCGGGCACCGACGCGGGCTCGGGCTCCGGCTCGACCTCCGGCACCGGTGCCGGAGGAACCGAGACCCGCACGGTCGACAGCGCGTTCGGCGAGACCACGATCCCGACCGACCCGCAGGCCGCGCTCGGCGTCTACACGACCGACCTCGACATGCTCATCACCCTCGGCATCCCGCTCGCGGGCTCCCAGCCGATCCGCTCGCAGGGGTACACGACCTTCCCGTCGTTCTTCGACCAGGAGGCCCTCGAGGGCATCAAGACGTTCAAGAACTTCCCCGAGTACAACTACGAGGAGATCCTCGCCGCGCAGCCCGACGTGATCCTCAACGGCCTGGGCTACGACGACGAGCTCGTGGCCAAGCTCCCCGACATCGCCCCGACGTACAGCTTCAACGGGTTCGACGGCCGCGACTGGCGTGAGAGCTTCGCCGAGGTCGCGCAGGCGTTCGACAAGGTCGCCGAGCACGACGCCTGGACCGCGAAGTACCAGGCCAAGGTCGACGACGTGAGGGCGCGGCTCGCCGCGGCCGGGATCGACCCGGTCGTCGGGCCGGTCGGGTACGGCGACGGCGAGGTCATCACGTCCTGCTACGGCACGCCCTGCCTCGTCTTCAAGGACCTCGGGCTGAAGATCACGCCGCTCGTCGAGCCCGAGGAGGGCACGACGCTCGGCACCGAGCAGCTCGAGCAGCTCGCGGGCATCGACTGGGTCTTCACCTCGACGGCACCCGACGAGAAGACGGGTGAGCTCACCGACCCGTTCACCGAGCTCGCGGGCAACGGCCTGTGGACGTCGCTGCCGTTCGTCGCGAACGGGAACATCGCCGTGCACGACATGGAGATGGTCTACGGCTCGCCCAGCGGCCAGTACGCGTTCCTCGAGGTCGTCGAGAAGGCCCTGCTGCCGTGATGCGCATCCACCGCGCCGAGGTCGTGGCGGTCGAGCGTCTGACCCCCGGCATGATCAGGGTCACCTTCGGTGGCGGGGGGCTCGCGGACTTCGAGTCGACGGGGGTGGGCGACGAGTACCTGCGGGTCTTCCTGCCCTCGCCGGGCGAGGCCGAGCCCGTCCTGCCGTTCGCGACCGAGGACTCCTGGGACTACCCCGAGGGCGTCCAGGCGTCGCCCATGCGGACCTACACGGTCCGCGCCGTGCCCGCGCCGGGCCTGGTCGTGATCGACTTCGTCGTCCATGACGGGGGAGTCGCCGCCGCCTGGGCCCAGCAGGCGAAGGCGGGCGACGTCGTCGGGCTGAACTCGCCGCGCGGGCTGTACGACCCGCCCGCCGACCTCGCGTGGCAGATCCTCCTCGCGGACGCGACGGGACTGCCCGCGGTCGGCCGCCTGATCGAGCAGGCGCCGGCGGGCGTGCGCACGCGCGTCGTCGTCGAGGTGCCCGACGCGGGCCACCGCCAGTCCTTCCCCGCCAACCCCGACGTCGACATCGCGTGGGTCTACGGCGGCAACGGCCACGGCCCGTGCCGGCTGGAGGAGATCCTGCGGAGCATCGACCTGCCCGACGGCGTCGGGTACGTCTGGTTCGCGGGCGAGACCAAGGTGCTGCGCGCCGTCCGCAAGTACCTGCGCCACGAGCGCGGCCTGCCGGTCACGGCCTACAAGACCATCGGGTACTGGACCGCGGGGGCCGAGAAGTGGGCAGAGCGCTGGGAGAACCTCGACCCGAGCGTCAAGGCGTGGATCGACGCCCTCTGGGCGGACGAGGACCGCGACGAGGAAGAGGTCACCGACGCCTATCACGACAAGCTCGAGTCGTTGGGGCTGTGAGATGACGACGACCGAACGGGCCCCTGCGGGGGGCGGCGCCCCGCCGTCCTCGTCGGCAGCCCCCGTCGCGGCCCCCGTCGCGGCCGCCGACAGGGCGCCCGGCCTCGCCGCGACCAACGCGACGCGGACCGCGTGGCTGCTCGTCGCCGTCGGGGTCCTGGTCGTGATGGTCTTCGTGAGCCTCGCCGTGGGCTCCAAGACGATCCCCCTCGCCTCGGTGTGGTCCGCGCTGGTCGGCGCGCCCGGCGCCGACCCGAACGACGTGGTCGTCCTGCGCGACCTGCGCCTGCCCCGCACGGCCCTGGGCCTGCTGGTCGGGGTCGCGCTCGGACTCTCGGGCGCGTTGATCCAGGCGCTGACCCGCAACCCGCTCGCCGACCCCGGCATCCTGGGCGTCAACGCGGGTGCGGGGTTCGCCGTGGTGCTCGGGGTCGCGACGTTCGGCGTCGTCACCATCCAGCAGTACATCTGGTTCGCGTTCCTCGGGGCGATCGTCACGACCGTCGTGGTCTACCTCATCGGTTCGCTCGGGCGCGGGGGAGCGACACCGATCCGCCTCACGCTCGCCGGCATCTCGATCGGCGCCGTGCTGGGCGGGATCTCGTCGGGCATCACGCTGCTCAACCCGCAGGTCTTCGACACGATGCGCTACTGGGGGGCTGGCACGCTCAGCAACCGCTCGTGGGACATGGTCGGGACGGTCACGCCGTTCATCCTCGTGGGCGTCGTGCTCGCGATCGTCGCCGCACGCCCGCTCAACGCGGTCGCCCTCGGCGACGACCTCGCCCGGTCCCTCGGCGCCCACATCCACCGCACCCGCACGATCGTGGTCGTCGCGGTCACGCTCCTGTGCGGCGCGGCCACGGCCGCCACAGGCCCCATCGGGTTCGTGGGGCTCATGGTCCCGCACGTCGCGCGCTGGATCGTGGGCCCCGACCAGCGGTGGATCCTGTCCTGCACGCTCGTCCTGTCGCCCGTCCTGCTCCTCGTGTCCGACGTCGCAGCGCGCCTGGTCCTGCGGCCCGCCGAGCTGCAGGTCGGCATCGTGACCGCGTTCGTCGGCGCCCCGGTCCTCATCTGGCTCGTGCGACGCAGGCAGGTGAGCGGGCTGTGACCGTGCCCGTGCAGACGCCGCGCGCCCGCCTCGACTTCGGCCGACCCACGCGCGTCGTGCGCTCGCGCCGCGGACGGTTCTCCGCCCGCCTCGACGTGCGCGCCGCCGTCGTGACCCTCGTGCTCGTGGCGCTCGCCGCGGCGGTGGGTGTCGTCGCGCTCGGGGTCGGCGACTACGCCGTCGCCGTGCCCGACGTGCTGCGCGCCCTCACCGGCGACGCCCCCGAGGTGATCCGCATGGTCGTCGTCGAGTGGCGCCTCCCGCGCGTCCTGCTCGCGATCCTGCTCGGCGGCGCCCTCGGCATGAGCGGCGCGATCTTCCAGTCCCTGACCCGCAACCCCCTCGGCAGCCCCGACATCATCGGGTTCAACACCGGCGCGTACACCGGTGCGCTCGTCGTGATCCTGCTGCTCGGCGGCTCGTACAGCGCGGTCGCCGCCGGGGCAATGATCGGCGGGCTCGTCACCGCGGGCGTCGTCTACCTGCTCGCGTACAAGAACGGCGTCCAGGGCTTCCGGCTCATCATCGTCGGCATCGCGATCAGCGCCATGCTCGCGTCCGTCAACACCTGGCTCATCCTCAAGGCCGACCTCGCGCGCGCCATGGCCGCCGCGACCTGGGGAGCAGGCAGCCTCAACGGGCTGTCCTGGACCCAGGTGCTGCCCGTCGTGCTCATCCTCGCGGCGCTCGTGCCGCCCCTGTTCCTCCTGGGGCGCCGCATGAACGTCCTCGAGATGGGCGACGACGCCGCGCAGGCCCTCGGCGTCCGCTCCGAACGCACGCGGCTCTCGCTCGTCGTCGTGGGCGTCGCCCTGACGGCGCTCGTCACGGCCGCGGCCGGACCCATCGCGTTCATCTCGCTCGCCGCGCCCCAGCTTGCCCGCCGCCTCACGCGCGGCGCGACCGTCGGCCTCGCGTCCTCGGCCGCCATGGGCGCCGCGCTGCTCGCCGCGAGCGACCTCGTCGCGCAGCGCGCGTTCGCGCCCACGCAGCTCCCCGTGGGCGTCGTGACCGTCAGCATCGGCGGCTGCTACCTCGTGTGGCTGCTCGCCCGGGAGGCGAGGCGGCAGTGACCACCCGGACCCGCACGGCCCCGACCAGCCCCACCCCTCCCGAGGAGACGGCGATGACCGCCACGACGACCACCCCGGTGACGCCGGTGACCCCGGCGACCACGAACCCGGCCGCGGCCGACGCGCCCGCGGCGGGCTCCGCCGTCGGGCAAGCCGTCCCTGGTGCACCCGGCGAGCCCCGGCTGCGCGCCGAAGGGCTCAGCATCGGGTACCACGAACGCATCGTGTCCCAAGGGCTCGACGTCGCGATCCCCGACCGGTCCTTCACCGTGATCGTCGGGCCCAACGCGTGCGGCAAGTCGACCCTGCTGCGTGCCCTGTCACGGCTGCTCACCCCGAGCGCCGGGCAGGTCGTGCTCGACGGCAAGACCATCACGTCCTACAAGGCCAAGGAGGTCGCGCGACGGCTCGGGCTCCTGCCCCAGACGTCGATCGCGCCCGACGGCATCACCGTCGCCGACCTCGTGGCCCGCGGCCGCTACCCGCACCAGAAGCTCCTGCGGCAGTGGTCGCGCGAGGACGAGGACGCCGTCGTACGGGCGCTCGCGGCCACGCAGGTCACGCCGCTGTCGGCGCGGCCCGTCGACGAGCTCTCCGGCGGCCAGCGCCAGCGCGTGTGGGTGTCCATGGTGCTCGCGCAGGAGACCGAGCTGCTGCTGCTCGACGAGCCCACGACGTTCCTCGACATCGCGCACCAGATCGAGCTGCTCGAGCTGTTCGGCGACCTCAACCGCGAAGGGCGCACGCTCGTCGCGGTGCTGCACGACCTCAACCACGCCTGCCGCTACGCGACCCACCTGGTCGCGATGAAGGACGGGGCCGTGGTGGCGCAGGGGGCGCCGGGCGAGATCGTCACGGCCGAGCTGGTCGAGGAGGTGTTCGGGCTGCGCTGCACGATCATCGACGACCCGGTCACGGGCACGCCGCTGGTGATCCCGCTGGGCCGCCGAGGGTGACGTGCCCGACCGCCGAGGGTGACGTGCCCGTCACCCTCGGCGGTCGGCCCGTCGCCCTCGGCGCACGCGTACGTCACCGTCGGCGTCCGCGTGCGTCACCGTCGGCGGGCCCCGTGCCGCGGCCTCCCGCACGTTGGATACCCTCTAGTGGTGATCGATCTTCGACTTCTGCGCGACAACCCCGACGTCGTCCGCGCCAGCCAGGTGGCTCGCGGCGACGACCCCGCCCTCGTGGACCAGGCGCTCGACGCCGACTCCCGCCGTCGCAGCGCGCTGACGGACTTCGAGCAGATGCGCGCCGAGCAGAAGTCCCTGGGCAAGAAGGTCGCGCAGGCGAAGGGCGACGAGAAGACCGCCCTGCTCGCGCACACCAAGCAGCTCGCGGAGGGCGTCAAGGCCCGTCAGAAGGACGCCGACGACGCCGAGGCGCAGCTCAAGACGATCCTCTACAAGATCTCGAACGTGATCGAGGGGGCGCCCCCTGGCGGCGAGGACGACTACGTCGTGCTCCGCGAGGAGGGCACCGTCCGCGACTTCGCGGCCGAGGGCTTCACGCCCCGCGACCACCTCGAGCTGGGTGAGGGCCTGCGCGCGATCGACACCGAGCGCGGCGCCAAGGTGTCGGGCGCCCGGTTCTACTACCTGACGGGGGTCGGGGCGCGCCTCGAGCTCGCGCTGCTCAACGCGGCCATGGACCAGGCGACGCAGGCGGGCTTCACGCCCGTCATCACGCCGACGCTCGTGCGCCCCGAGATCATGCAGGGCACGGGGTTCCTGGGCGAGCACGCGGACGAGATCTACCGTCTGGAGGCCGACGACCTGTACCTGGTCGGCACGAGCGAGGTCGCGCTCGCGGGCTACCACTCGGGCGAGATCCTCGACCTGTCGGACGGCCCCAAGCGGTACGCGGGCTGGAGCGCGTGCTACCGCCGCGAGGCCGGTTCGTACGGCAAGGACACACGGGGCATCATCCGCGTGCACCAGTTCCACAAGGTCGAGATGTTCAGCTATGTCGACCCGGCCGACGCCGAGGCCGAGCACCAGCGTCTTCTCGCCTGGGAGGAGGCCATGCTGCGCACGTGCGAGCTGCCGTACCGCGTGATCGACACGGCTGCCGGTGACCTGGGGTCGAGCGCGGCCCGCAAGTTCGACTGCGAGGCCTGGCTGCCGACGCAGGAGCGCTACCTCGAGCTGACGTCGACCTCGAACTGCACGACGTTCCAGGCCCGCCGCCTGGGCGTGCGCGAGCGCGTCGACGTCGACGGCAAGTCCGAGACGCGCACGGTCGCGACGCTCAACGGCACGCTGGGCACGACGCGCTGGATCGTCGCGATCCTCGAGAACCACCAGCAGCCTGATGGCTCGGTCCGCGTCCCCGAGGGCCTGCGGCCCTACCTGGGCGGGCTCGAGGTCCTGGAGCCGGTGGGCGCGTCGGCCGGTTCGTCGAAGGGCACGTCGAGGGGCACGGAGTGACGGGCCCTTCGAAGGTCACCACGAGCACCCCCCGGCCCGACGACGTCGCTCCCGCAGGCGCGCCGTCGCACCCGGGCGGGGTGGCGCCGTCGGGCACGGACACCCGGTCCGACGCGGCCCGTGCCGCGAACCCGGCCCGTCCGGGGGTGGGGCCGCTGCTCGTCGCGCTCGACATCGACGGGACGATCCTGAGCCACGACGACGTCCTGAGCGACGGTGTCGCGGACGCGGTCGCGGCCGTACGGGCGGCGGGGCACCACGTGCTGCTGTCGTCGGGCCGCTCGCTCATCGCGGTGCTGCCCATCGCCGAGCGCCTGGGTCTCACGGAAGGGTTCATGGTGTGCTCGAACGGCGCCGTGACGGCACGCTTCGACGACTCGTCGCCCACGGGCTACGTGGTCGACGAGATGATCACGTTCAACCCGGAGAACGCGCTGCGGCTGCTGCGCGACCAGCTCCCCGACGCGCTGTTCGCGGTCGAGGACGTGGGGATCGGCTTCCGCATGAACGACCTGTTCCCGCACGGTGAGCTCGACGGCGTGCACGACGTGGTCGACTTCGAGGAGCTGTGGTCGGGCGAGGTCACGCGTGTCGTGGTGCGCAACCCGGGGTCGACGAGCGAGGAGTTCAGCGCGCTGGCCGGTTCCCTGGGGCTGAGCGACGTCACGTACGCGGTGGGCTGGACGGCGTGGATGGACATCGCGCCGCTGGGCGTGACCAAGGCGAGCGCCCTGGAGCGCGTGCGGGGGCTGCTGGGCGTGGCGCCGGGAGCGACCGTGGCCGTGGGGGACGGCAGCAACGACATCGACATGCTGCGCTGGGCCGGTCGCGGGGTGGCCATGGGCCACGCCGAGCCCGAGGTCAAGGCGGCGGCGGACGAGGTCACGGGCAGCATCGACGAGGCCGGCGCGGTCGCGGTGCTGCGCAGCCTGGTCTGACGGCCCGCGGGCTGCTCGCGAGATAGAGGGCAACTGTCGAGATAGAGGGCCCGGCCCCTCTATCTCGACGTCAGGCCTCTACTTCGCGGGGGACGGGGCCGGCGCTAGGCTGCGCGCGTGAACGACGCAGCAGTCACCACGATCGTCCGACGGGCCACGGCCGACGACCTCGACGCCGTCTGGCCGCTCGCGCGGGACTTCGCGACGTCCTTCTGCCCCGAGCGCGAGCCGTTCGCCACGACGTTCCGTGCTCTCCTGACGACCGCCGACGCCCTGTTGCTGGTCGCGGACCGGGGGAGCGGCGCCGTCGGGTACCTGCTCGCGCACCGACACCGGACGTTCCTCGCGAACGCACCCGTCGTCTGGGTCGAGGAGGTCATGGTCGACGCGGTGCTGCGTGGACAGGGCGTCGGGCGGAAGCTCATGGCGGCAGCCGAGGCGTGGGCAGCGGTGTCCGGGGCGGCGTACGTGTCGCTCGCGAGCCGCCGGTCGGGGACCTTCTACCAAGCCCTCGGGTACGAGGACTCGGCGACCTTCTTCAAGAAGTCGGTTGCGCCGAGGTAGAGGCGAACCGTCGAGGTAGAGGGCCCCGGCCCTCTACCTCGACGCCAGGCCTCTACCTCGCGGCCCCGGGGGCCAGGCGTCAGTCGCGGGCCGTCAGGATGACCGGCCCGTCTTCTGTGATCGCGACCGTGTGCTCCGAGTGCGCGCCGCGCGAGCCGTCGGCGCTGCGCAGGGTCCAGCCGTCGGGGTCGGTGAAGATCTCGTCGGTCGTCTCGAGGAACCACGGCTCGATCGCGATCACGAGGCCCGGCTTGAGCGGGAACCCGCGGCCCTTGCGGCCGTCGTTGGGCACGTGCGGGTCGCCGTGCATGGTGCGGCCCACGCCGTGACCGCCGAAGTCGGTGTTGATCCGGTAGCCCGCCCCGTGCCCCACGGCCGCGATCGCGGCCGAGATGTCGCCGACCTTGTTGCCCGGCTGCGCGGCCGCGATCCCCGCGGCCAGGGCGTCCTGGGTCGCGACGATGAGCTTCTGGTCCGCGGCGCCGCGGTCGCCCCCGCGCGGGTTCCCGACGACGAACGACACCGCGCTGTCCGAGACCCAGCCGTCGACCGAGGCCGCGAAGTCGAGGCTCAGCAGGTCGCCGTCCTGGAGGCGGTAGTCGAACGGCAGGCCGTGCAGGACGGCGTCGTTGACCGACGTGCAGATGACCTTGCCGAAGGGGCTCGCGCCGAACGACGGGTGGTAGTCGATGTAGCACGACTCGGCGCCGCGGTCCTTGATCATCCTGTGGGCCAGGGCGTCGAGCTCGAGCAGGTTGACGCCGACCTTCGCGGCCGCGCTGACCTGCGTGAGGACGTCCGCGACGAAGCGGCCCGCCGGGCGCATCTGCTCGATCTCGCGGGGGGTCCTCAGCTCGATCATGGTGTTCCTCTCGGTGCGTGCGTGTAGGTGCCGGGCCGCTGCGGGAGGCCGCGGCGGCGTCCGGCCTGCTCCCAGGGTGTCACGGGGGAGCGCCCGGGGTGCAACCGAGGGACCCCTGGTGGGCTGCGCACCGTGCCTGGACGATCCCCGTCCGTCCGTGGCGCGAATCGCTTCTGCCCCGGGGACGGGGGACAATCGCTCCTCGTGGCAGGTATTGACGAGGTAGCGCAGGCAGCCGGTGTGTCGACGGCGACGGTCTCGCGCGCGCTGCGGGGGCTGCCGAACGTGTCGGCCTCGACCCGGGCGCGCGTCCGGGCGGAGGCCGAGCGCCTGGGGTACGTCCCGTCGCCGTCGGCGGCGTCGCTCGCGACGGGGCGCACCCGGACGATCGGTGTGATCACGCCGTGGGTGAGCAGGTGGTTCTTCGCGAACGTCATCGAGGGCGCGGAGCGTGCGCTGCGCTCGGTGGGCTACGACGTGCTGCTCTACACGTTCGAGGTGGACGACGGGCGCCCGCGCCGCACGGTCGACCCGACGGTCCTGCGGCACCGCGTCGACGGCACCCTCGTGGTCGGGCTCCCGCTCGAGGACGACGAGGTGGCCTCGCTCGTGGCGCTGGGGACGCCCCTGGCGTTCGTGGGTTCGGGTCCGGCGGACCAGGTGACGGTCCGCCTCGACGACGTGCGGACGGGGTCCCTCGCGACCCGTCACCTGCTGGACCTGGGGCACCGGGTCGTCGGCCACATCACGGGCCAGCCGGACCTGGTCTCGTCCTGGTCGCCGCCGATCGAGCGGTCGACGGGGTACGAGCGTGCCCTCAGGAAGGCCGGGATCGAGCCGTCGCCCGACCTCGTGGTGAACGGTGGGTTCGACGTCGAGGGTGGGCGGTCCTCGACCAAGTCTCTCCTGCGGAGGCGCCCGGACGTCACGGCGATCTTCGCGGCGTCGGACGAGATGGCGATGGGCGCGATCCTCGCGGCGCGCGACCTGGGTCTGGACGTGCCGCGCGACCTGTCGGTGATCGGGGTCGACGGGCACGACCTGGGCGAGCTGGTCGGGCTGACGACGATCGGGCAGGACGCCTACCAGCAGGGTGCGGACGCGTCGATGCTGCTCATGGAGATGATCAACGGTGCTCCGGTGCCGGACAGCCTGACGTATCCGACGCACCTGGTCCGTCGGTCGTCGACGTCGCAGCCGCGTCGTCGCTGACTCCTTTCGGCTCGAGCCGTGCGTCCCGGGGCGGGGCCGTGGTTCCTCGCGTACTGGCGGGGGTTTCGCTGGTCACCTCGGGGCTTCCGCAGGTCACCGACCGTGGGAGCGCGACCACCTCGAGCGGTTGCGAGGTGTCATGAGTAACGGAATCGTTACTCGCGAACGGGCCTCCTGCGCTTGCGCAACCGTGATGTAAACGCTTGCATGGCAAGTGGGGCGGTCGAGTCGAGGACGACGGGCCGCGACACCCGCGGGCCGACCGCGACGTCAGCACCACAACGCTGTGGAGGAATGTCATGACCAGAAGCACCCTGTCACCCAAGCGCCGTGCCCTCGCGGCCGTCGCCGGCGGAGCAAGCCTCGCGCTCGTGCTCACCGCCTGCGGCGGCAGCGGAGGAGACGACGAGACCGGCGGCTCCACCGGGGAGGCCGCCAGCATCGACTGCGCTCCCTACGAGGAGTTCGGCGACATCGACGGCACCTCCGTCAACGTCTACACCTCGATCGTCGACCCGGAGGCACAGACCCAGAAGGACTCCTACAAGCCGTTCGAGGACTGCACGGGCGTGACGATCGACTACGAGGGGTCCCGCGAGTTCGAGGCCCAGCTCCTCGTCCGCGTCAAGGCCGGGAACGCCCCCGACATCGCCTACCTGCCGCAGCCCGGCCTCCTCCAGACCATCGTGCGCGACACCGGCACCATCGTCCCGGCACCCGACGCGACCGCGACGAACGTCGACGAGAACTGGGAAGCCTCCTGGAAGGAGTACGGCACGGTCGACGGCGTCTTCTACGCCGCCCCGCTCGGCGCCAACGTCAAGTCGTACGTCTGGTACTCGCCCGCCGCCTTCGAGGACGGTGGCTACGAGGTCCCCGAGACCTGGGACGACCTCATGACGCTGTCGAAGCAGTACTCCGAGGACAACGACGGGGCCCTCCCGTGGTGCGCCGGCGTCGAGTCCGGTGACGCGACCGGCTGGCCGGGCACCGACTTCGTCGAGGACATGATGCTCCGCACCGCCGGCCCCGACGTCTACGACCAGTGGTACAAGCACGAGATCCCCTTCAACGACCCGCAGGTCGTCACGGCGTTCGACACCGCCGGCGAGGTGCTCAAGGACCCGGCCATGGTCAACGCAGGCCTCGGCGGCGTCGACTCGATCGCCACGACCCCGTGGACCGACGCGGGCTTCGGCCTGCTCGACGGGACGTGCTTCCTGCACCGCGCCGCGAACTTCTACCAGACGCAGTTCCCCGAGGGGACCGACGTCTCCGAGGAGGGCGAGGTGTTCGCGTTCTACCTGCCCACCAACCAGACCGACATCAAGCCGGTCGAGGTCGGCGGCGAGTTCGTCGCAGCGTTCAACGACCGCCCCGAGGTCCAGGCCTTCCAGACGTACCTGTCGAGCGCCGAGTGGGCCAACGCCAAGGCCAAGGCCACGCCCGACGGCGGGTGGGTCAGCGCCAACAAGGGGCTCGACCCGGAGAACCTCTCGACCGAGTTCGACAAGCTCTCGGCCGAGATCCTCGCCGACCCCAAGACGGTCAGCCGGTTCGACGCCTCCGACCTGATGCCGGGCGCCGTCGGCGCCGGGACGTTCTGGACGGGCATCGTCAACTGGCTCACCGGGGCCAGCACGCAGGAGGTCGTCGACCAGATCGAGGCCTCCTGGCCGACCTCCTGATCGAGGTCGACCTCGGCAACGAGGCACGAGGAGCCGGGGCCCGTCGTCCACGCGACGGGCCCCGGCTCAGCACGTCCTCGTCGGCGACCGCCCAACCGAGCAGCACCCCGCCCGCCGGACCACGACCCCGGGTGACCGAACCGCCCCAGCCCGCCGACGCCGTCGGGCAGACCGGAGGCCCTCATGGACTTCTTCACCACACCGGAGACCACCGCCGAGAAGCTCGGCCTGATGGTCTTCGCGATGCTCCTGTTCGTCGTCGTGATGGGCGGCCTGCTCTTCGCGGTCGACAAGCCCAAACGCGTCCCGCGCTGGGTCGTCGTGCTGTGCTTCCTCGGGCCGGCGATCCTGCTCGTCGTGGGCGGGCTCGTCTACCCCGGGGTCCTCACGATCATCTCGTCGTTCAAGAACCGCACGGGCGCGGAGTGGGTCGGCCTCGACAACTACGTCACGGCGTTCACGACCGACCAGTTCCAGATCGTGCTGCGCAACACCGCGATCTGGGTCATCCTCGTCCCGATCGTCTCGACGTTCATCGGCCTCGTGTACGCCGTGCTCGTCGACCGCACCCGGTTCGAGAAGGTCGCCAAGGGCCTGATCTTCCTCCCCATGGCGATCTCCATGGTGGGCGCCTCGATCATCTGGAAGTTCGTGTACGAGTACCGCCCCGACCAGGCGAACATCCAGCAGACCGGGCTCCTCAACCAGCTCCTCGTGTGGATCGGCATCCCCCCGCAGCAGTTCCTCATCAACCAGCCGACCAACACGTTGTTCCTCATCGTCGTCATGATCTGGATCCAGACCGGGTTCGCGATGACCATCCTGTCGGCCGCGATCAAGGCCATCCCCGACGACATCGTCGAGGCCGCACGTCTCGACGGGCTCCACGGGGTCGGGATGTTCCGGTACATCACCGTGCCGAGCATCCGGCCCGCGCTCGTCGTGGTCGTCACGACGATCGCCATGGGAACGCTCAAGGTCTTCGACATCGTCCGGACCATGACGGGCGGCCAGTTCGGGACGTCCGTCGTGGCGAACGAGTTCTACACGCAGAGCTTCCGCCAGTCCAACGAAGGACTGGGGGCCGCGCTCGCGGTCATCCTGTTCGTCCTCGTCATCCCGATCGTGGTCTACAACGTCCGCCAGCTCCGCCTCTCCGAGGAGGTCCGATGACCGCCGTCCCGCCCACGGTGCCCGCATCCGTCGACGCGGAGGCGTCGAAGGACATCCAGCGCGTCGGCAAGCTCTCGCGCGCCGAACGACGAGCCATCGCCGTCAAGGGCCGGCTCAGCTCCCCGTGGGCGTCCGGCCTCGCGATCATCATCGCGATCCTGTGGACGATCCCGTCGATCGGGCTCCTCGTCACGTCCTTCCGGCCCGCCCTCGACATCCGCCGCTCCGGGTGGTGGACCACCCTCAGCGACCCCCAGTTCACGCTCGACAACTACGACGACGTCCTCTTCGGCTCCGCCAACCTCGCGTCGTTCTTCGTCAACTCGATCGTCATCACGCTCCCCGCGGTGGTCATCCCCATCTCGATCGCGCTCCTCGCGTCCTACGCGTTCGCGTGGATCGACTTCAAGGGGCGCAACCTCCTGTTCGTCGCGGTGTTCGCGCTGCAGATCGTGCCCATCCAGATCACCCTCATCCCGCTCCTCGCGGCCTACGTCGACGCCGACATCAACGGCACGTTCTGGACCGTGTGGCTGTCCCACTCGATCTTCGCGCTGCCCCTCGCGATCTTCCTCCTGCACAACTTCATGAAGGAGATCCCGTCGTCGCTCATCGAGGCCGCCCGCATGGACGGAGCAGGGCACGTCAAGATCTTCTTCCAGGTCCTCATGCCGCTGCTCGTCCCGGCCATCGCGTCGTTCGCGATCTTCCAGTTCCTGTGGGTGTGGAACGACCTCCTCGTCGGCCTCACGTTCGCCAACCAGGACTCGCGGCCCCTGACCGTCGCGGTCGCCGACCTCGCCGGCACCCGCGGCAACGCCTGGCACCTGCTCACCGCGGGCGCGTTCGTGTCGATGATCGTGCCGCTCGTCGTGTTCCTGGCGCTGCAGCGGTACTTCGTGCGCGGCCTCCTGGCGGGTTCCGTCAAGGGGTGACGCCTCGTGGTTCCGGTGGGGGGTGGTGCCGGGTGCGCGCGCGGTCTTCCAGGGCTCCTCGTTCCTCGAAGCCCCGCCAGGCCCGACCACGACCGCGCGCACACCCGGCACCACCCTCGCCTGTGCCGAAGCGTCTCGCCCTGGGGCCGTGGTGGGCTCAGGGGGTGATGGTGGGGGGTGGGGGCTCCTGGGGCGGCCGGGGTGGTGTCCGTCGCCCGACGGCGGTGCTCGGCTCCGGTGGGCGGGTCACCCGCGGTGTGAGCCTCGTCGCGCGGCCCGACGGCGCCGCCCGGCACCCCGGTCGGGCCCGGCTCGGGCCGTTCCGGGCGTCGCTCGCGCCGACGTAGGGTCGTCTGGTGTCTTCGCGTCCCGGTCGTGCCCTCGGTGCCGTGGCGGGCCGGATCCCGCCGCCCGCCCTCTTCGTCGTATCGGGGCTGACGCAGTACCTCGGTGCCGCGATCGCGGTCGGGTTGTTCGCCGTCGTCGGGGCGCCCGAGGTCGCCTGGCTGCGCATCGTCGTCGCCGCGGTGCTGCTGCTCGCGTGGCGCCGCCCGTGGCGGCAGCGGTGGACGTGGCGGACGCTCGCGTGGGCCGCGGTGTTCGGCGTGGCGCTCGCCGCGATGAACGTGACGTTCTACGTCGCGATCGACCACCTGCCCCTCGGTTCCGCGGTCGCGATCGAGTTCATCGGCCCCGTCGCCGTCGCCGCGATCACCGGGCGCGGCTGGCGCGAGCGCGGCGGCATCGCGGTCGCGGCCGTCGGCGTCGTGCTGCTCGCGGGCGTGACGCTGACGTCGGACATCCCGCGGGGGGACGTCGTGATCGGGCTCGTCGCGATCGGCATCGCGGCCGCCTGCTGGGCCGCGTACATCCTGCTGGGGCGCCGCGTCGCGCTCGCGGGGTCCGGGGTCACGTCGCTGTCCGTGGCGATGACCGCCGGGGCGCTCGTGTTCGCGCCCTTCCTCGCGCCGTCGTCGGGCGCCGTGCTCGAGGACTGGACGCTGCTGCTCGCCGTCGTCGGGATCGCCGTCTGCTCGTCCGTCGTGCCCTACGTGCTCGAACAGCTCATCCTGCGGCGCGTCAGCGCGGCGACGTTCTCCGTGCTCCTCGCGATGCTGCCGGCGACCGCGGTGGTGATCGGCGCCGTCGTGCTGCAGCAGCTCCCCTCGTGGCTCGAGCTCGTCGGCCTGCTGCTCGTCTCCGGCGCGATCGCGATGACCGCCCAGCGGACCGACCCGCCGCCCGCGTAGCCCGTCACCCGGAGGAGGGCTGCGCGGGCGGTCCTCAGAGGTACTGCCCGGGCGACGGGCGCGAGTCGTCCCCCTCGCGCTGCGCGGGATGCCCGGGGTGCCCGGTCTGGCCCGGCATGCCGGGCACCGGGATCGTCCCCGGCGGCAGCGCGCGGCGGATCTGCGTGAGCTGCGCCTGCGCGGCCATCTGCTGCGCCACCAGGGCGGTCTGGATGCCGTGGAACAGCCCCTCGAGCCACCCCACGAGCTGTGCCTGCGCGACACGCAGCTCGGCGTCGGACGGCACGGCGTCGTCGGTGAAGGGCAGCGAGATGCGGTGCAGCTCCGCGACGAGCTCGGGCGAGAGCCCCTCCTCGAGCTCCTTGAGCGACCGCTCGTGGATCTCGGCGAGCCTGCTGCGGGCCGCCTCGTCGAGCGGTGAGTCGCGCACCTCCTCGAGCAGCCGCTTGATCATGCCGCCGATGCGCATGACCTTCGCGGGCTCCTCGACGGCCGCTCCCGGGTCACGCTCCTCGCGCACCTGGTCCGGGCTCGTGTCGTCCCCGGACGGGACCTCGCTCCCGTCCGGGGCGACGACCGTGTACCCGTGCTTCCCCCCGTCGACTGTGCGCCCGTCCTGCTCGCGCCCGTCCTGCTCGCGCCCGCGCTGCGGGGGAGCGGGCTGCCCGGACGGTTCGGTGGGCAGGTCGCCTCGTGCGTCGTCGCTCATGGACCCAGTCTGTCCCGAACAGCCGCCGTGCGCGACGGCCGGGGCCCGGCATCGCGCACGGCACGAGGCGCAGGGGTCGTGCTCGCGCTCCTTCTCGTTCTCACGGCACGAGCAGGACCTTGCCGAACACCTCGCCCGACTCCATGAGGCGGTGCGCGTCGGCTGCGCGGTCGAGCGGCAGCCGCGCGTGGACCACGGGTCGTACCCGTCCCTGCTCGACCAGGGGCCACACGTGCGTCAGCACGTCGCGGACCAGCCGGGCCTTCTCCTGCGCGGGACGGGCGCGCAGCGTCGTCCCGGCGACGGTCGCACGCTTGGCGAGCAGCACGCCCAGGTCGAGCTCGCCGCGACGTCCCTTCTGCATCCCGATCACCACCAGCCGCCCGCCCGTGGCGAGCGCCCGGAGGTTGTCGGTCAGGTACGCGGCCCCGACGACGTCGAGCACCACGTCCGCACCTGCGCCGCCCGAGGCCTCGCGCACCGCGGCCACGAAGTCCTGGGTGCGGTGGTCGACGGCGACGTCGGCTCCCAGCGTGCGGCAGCGGGCCACGCGCTCGGGTCCGCCCGCGGTCGTGACGACGCGTGCGCCGAGCGCGGCGCCGATCTGCGTCGCGACCGAGCCGACCCCGCCCGACCCGCCGTGCACGAGCAGCACGTCGCCGCGCGTGAGGCGACCCACGTCGACCAGGTTGCTCCACGCGGTGCACACCGCCTCGGGGAGGGCGGCGCCGTCGACGAGCGAGACGCCGCGCGGCAGGGGGAGGACCTGGGACGCGCGGACGCAGACCTTCTCCGCGTACCCGCCCCCGTCGAGCAGAGCGGCGACCTCGTCACCGACGTCCCACCCTGTGAGACGGGACCCGACGGACGAAATCACCCCAGAAACTTCCAGACCGGGCCAGACCGGCGCACCCGCTGGCGGGGGGTACTTTCCGGCGCGTTGTAGCAGGTCAGCAGGGTTCACGCCACTCGAGACGACGTCGATCAGCACCTCGTCCGGACCCGGGACGGGGTCAGGGAGGTCGGACACGGTGAGTTCCCCTGGGCCACCCGGGGCGGCTATCGTGACGGCTCGCACGCGAAAGACACTACGGCCTCGTGGGTGAGGGCGGGTGTCGGGCATCGTCGGGATCCTCCACGAAGCCCTCTGCCTGCCCTGGATGACCGGATTAGGTCCCTGGGGCAAGTGCACCGATAGTTAGTACGCACGTCTGGCGAGTGGGGGATGGTCGCAGCCGACCGGACCTCACGACGATCCGCTGGTCACAGGGTATGGAGAGAGGTTCGTATGCTCCGCAGGTTGAGCGTTCGCGGGAAGATCCTTGCGGCACTCGCGCTGCCTGTCTTCGTCCTGTTCCTGGCCGCAACGGTCTTCTCGGTTCAGGCGATCAACGAGGCGCGCGTGGCCAACCAGACCGTCGCCCTGGTGGAGGCCTTCGCCTCCCAGGACGTCGCCGGGAAGGCCGTGGCCGCCGAGCGCGCCGCAGAGCTCCAGCGGGTGCGTGGCGTCGAGAACGCCGACGCGCTGGTCGAGGAGGCGCGAGCCGAGACCGACAAGGCGCTCGACCGACGTGACCGCGTGTACGGCGACGTCAACATGTCCATGCTGGACCCCCGCGTGACCCGGGCCGTCGACGCGACCGTCAAGGACCGCGACGAGCTGGAGGCGCTCCGCAAGAAGATCGACAACAAGACGATCCAGGAGCTCGGCTTCACGTCGTCCTACAACACGCTGATCGACGACGCGCTCGACGTCCCCCGCGTGCTGGCCGACACCGCGCAGGACCGCGGACTGGCCCAGGTCCTCGACGCGTACGTCGCGTCGAACGTCCTCATGAGCCAGGTCGCGCTCGAGCTCCCCGTCGTCTCGTTCCTCTTCCAGGACATCGCCCAGGACCAGGCGAACGGCGGCACGGTCACGCCGGGTGTGCTCGACGACGCCCAACGCGCCGCCCGCATCGTCAGCGAGGGCCAGACCAAGGCCGCGGCCGCCCGCAAGGAGGTGCGCGGGCTGCGCACCGGCCTCGCGATCCCCTCCCCGATCGGCTCCTACGTCAACCTGCGAGACTCGCTCGCGGCCAACGCGGCAGTGGGCGTGACGAACAAGGAGGACTGGGCCACGGCCTCCGCCAACGACCTCGCGAACATCACCCCGGTCCGTGACGACGTCCGCAAGGACGCCGGCGAGATGGCGTCGGACATCGCCGCCGCGGCCGTGACACGAGCCGTCCTGACGATCCTCGTGACGCTCGTCGCGTTCGGTGCCAGCATCTTCGTGGCAGGCGCCATCGCCCGCCAGATCGTGAACCCTCTGCGCCGTCTCACGAGCGCGGCCCAGGACGTCCGGGACCAGCTCCCGCGCATGGTCGAGCAGGTCTCGGTGCCGGGTCAGGGACCGGGCATCAACATCCAGCCCATCACGGTCGAGTCGAGCGACGAGGTCGGTCAGCTCGCGAACGCGTTCAACGACGTGAACTCCACGACGATCCAGGTGGCCCGCGAGCAGGCGGCCCTGCGTGGTTCGATCGCCGAGATGTTCGTCAACGTGGCTCGTCGTGACCAGGTGCTGCTCAATCGCCAGCTGGCGTTCCTCGACGACCTCGAGCGTTCCGAGGAAGACGCCAACACGCTGTCGAACCTCTTCCGCCTCGACCACCTCGCGACCCGTATGCGCCGCAACGCCGAGTCGCTCCTCGTGCTCGCGGGCATCGACTCGGGCCGTCGCGTCCGTCAGCCCATGCCCGCCTCCGACGTCATCCGTACGGCGTCGTCCGAGATCGAGCTGTACGACCGCGTCCGCCTGAACCTCGTCGTCGACCCGCTGATGCTGGGGCACAACGCGCTCAACGCCGCACACCTCATCGCCGAGCTCCTCGAGAACGCGACGATGTTCTCCGAGCCGCACACGCCGGTCGAGGTCAGCACCGCGCGTGACGAGCGGTTCGTCAAGATCATCGTCCGCGACCACGGCCTGGGCATGACGCCCGAGGAGATCGTCGAGGCGAACCGCAAGGTCAACGCGCACGCCGCATCGGACGTCGTGGGCTCGCAGCGACTGGGCCTGTACGTGGTCGGGCGCATCTCGGACCGCCTCGGCGCGAGCGTCACCTTCGAGCGCGCACCCGAGGGCGCGGGGACGCTCGTCACGGTCAGCTTCCCGAACGTCCTGTTCGTGCCGGACTCGAACGTCCCGCTGCCGATGCCGACCGACCCGCTGGACAACCGCACGCAGGTCGCCGCGAACCAGCTCTCGGCGCCTCCCGCGCAGCCGTCGGGTCCCGTCTACTCGGGCCCGGCGACGACCACGACCCCGCACGTCGACGAGGATGCGCCCGTCGCGATCCCGGTCGACCTCGCCGCCCTGACCGACGGCGCCACCTCGACGGGCATGCCCCGTCGTCGCTCGCGCGGCATGGACCCGGCAGGTTCCGCGCCGAGCGCCTCGTTCGTCCCCGGTCCGCAGACCGGCTCGATCGTGCTGCCGCCGCTCGCGACCCCCTCGCTCCCGCTCGACCTGCCGGCCGTTCCCGAGGCTTGGTCCCCGCCCGAGGGCGTGGCGTCGTCGGGCAGCTCGCTCCCGAGCCGGGCCCGTGCCGCGAGCCCCGCGGAGACCACGGGCGTCCTGCCGCCCCTGCAGCCTCAGTCGGCCGAGATCCCCGTGCTCGACGTGAGCACGCGCTCGGCGATGTTCACGAGCTTCCGCGCTCTCGGTGCGGCGGACACGGCCACGTCCGAGCAGCAGGCCGTCGAGCTCGACGCGGCGCCCGACGTGTCGGCGACCGACATCTCGGTCCCGGACTTCGTGCCCGACGACGGTACGTGGGCCCCGCAGTTCGCGATCGAGCCGCTCGCGCCGAGCGAGGAGTCGAGCCCGATCGCGCAGGCCCCGGCGCCCGCTGCGACCGAGCCGCAGATCGCCGAACCGCAGATGGTCGAACCGCAGGTCGCCGAGGCGCCTGCCGCGGCGCTCCCGCAGCGCTCGGCCGCTGCCGTCGAGCTCCCCCAGCGCTCGGCTGCGGCTCCTCAGCCGGTCCCGTACGCGGCCCCCGCTGCGCACGTCGACGCCCGTCCGGCTCCGGCGCCTTTCGAGGTGCCCGTCCAGCCTGCCCAGGAGCAGCAGTACTCGGCTCCCACGGCGCAGGCCGTGCCCCAGCCCGTGTCGCAGCAGCCAGCGCCCCCGGCGCGGGAGGAGATCCCGGAGGAGCTGTCGTTCGAGGCGCTCCCCAAGTTCGAGGACCTCATGGCAGACCTGCCGACGCGCAGGTCGCTGCGGGAGAGCCAGGCGCGCAAGCGTGGCATCTTCAACCGCCGTCCCCGGACCGGGGCCATGCCGGTCGTCACGCCCTCGGCCGCAGCGCTCGCGTCGCAGCCGGCCGGCGCGGCGCCGGTCGCGCCGCAGCAGGCTCCGCTGCAGCAGCCGTCCGCGTACCAGCCGCCTGCTCCGTCACCGCAGCAGACTCCTGCACCGCAGCCGGCCGCCTACCAGCAGCCTGCTCCGACGGCGTTCGCTCCGCCGCAGCCGCCGGCCCAGGCTCCGTCAGCAGGTCAGCAGACCGCGGGTGTGCCTGCCGGTCCGACGCCGCTCGTGCGTCGCCCGGCGCCCGAACCCATCGAGCCTCTCGACCCGAGCTATGTCTCGGACTCCGTCGAGGCCCGCTCGGACTGGATCGCCTCCGCGGTCCTGTACGAGGAGATGTCGACGCTGCTGCGCAACGGTCCGGAGGTCCAGGGCAAGGCGTACGCCGACTCCGCGGGGACGTACAGCCCCCAGGAGCGTCCGGACGTGACGAGCTCGGGCCTGACGCGTCGGGCCCGGACCGTGAACCGCGAGGAGTACGTCGACCGGTTCACGGCGAAGATCGATCGTGACCCGGAGCAGCTGCGGGCCCGTCTCGCAGCCTTCCAGTCGGCGACCGCACGGGGACGGGTCGAGGCCGACGACGAGACAGGTTCGACGCAACCTGCCTCGCACGGCAATGATGTCCCCGACTCAGCGCCGCAGTCGCGGTGACGTACAGCTCGCGATCTGTGGCAACTGACAAGGAGGAAGTGTGAACGCGCTCAGCACCGAAGCAACCAATTTCGGGTGGTTGCTCGACAACTTCGTGCGGACCGTCCCGGGAAGCCGGCACACGCTGGTGGTGTCGGCCGACGGCCTGCTCATGGCGATGTCGGACCAGCTCGACCGCACGAGCGGCGATCAGCTCGCCGCGATCGTTTCCGGCATGTCGAGCCTGACCCGCGGTGCCGCCCGCCAGCTCAACGGGGGCAACGTCCGGCAGTCGATCGTCGAGATGGACAACGGGTTCCTCTTCCTCATGAACGTGTCGAACGGGTCGGTGCTCGGCGTCGTCGCCGAGTCGACGTGCGACATCGGGCTGATCGGCTACGAGATGGCGCTCCTCGTCTCCCGCACCGAGGCGACGTTGACGCCTCAGCTCATCTCGGAGATGCGCGGTAGCCTGCCCGTTGACGGAGCAACACGAGCCCCGGTGGGATGAGGACAGGTCGATGACGAACGCACCTTTTGGCAGCTTGGGAGCGCACAGCTCGGACTCGTACGAGGCCGCGACGGTGCGTCCGTACGCGGTGACCGGTGGACGTGTCCGCTCGGCCACCTCGGACCTCCCGCTCGAGGCGCTGGTCGAGGTGATGCCGGGTGCTGTGAACAGCTACGGCCTGCCTCCTGAGAAGCGTGCGATCCTCCAGCACGCCGCGCACAACTACGTGTCGATCGCCGAGCTCTCGGCGCTCCTGCGGATGCCTCTGGGCGTCACCCGCATCCTGGTCGCCGACCTCGCCGAGGAGAACTACCTCACGGTGCACACGTCGACCCCGCTCAACGTCCACACCGGCCACGGCAGCAGCAACTCGGGACTGTCCCTGAGCATCTTGGAGAGTGTTCTCAATGGCATTTCCACCCTCTGAGGGTGCTGGCGGCCAGCAACAGGCTGCTGGTGGCACCTTGATCACGGGCGCCCCCGGGGCGCCGGCTGCCAACGGTGCGTCGGGTCCCTCGTGGGCTCCGGTCGCGGCACCGGCGGCTCCTGCGCCGGCGACCGCCCCCGCGGCCTCGGCCCCGTCCGCGGGGTCGCCGTCCGCCGCACCGGTGCGCCAGAGCGTGCTGGGCGGCCAGTCCGGCAGCACGCCCGCTGCGGCACCGCAGAGCCCGGCCCCTGTCGCCTCGCAGCAGGCTCCGACGGTCCATCAGACCCCTCCGGTCCAGCCCCAGGCGAACCCGGCTCCGACGGCACCGCAGCCTGTCGCGCCCGCGACCGCGCCCGCCCCGCAGGCCGCGCGCACCGCACCGACGGTCGTGAAGATCGTCGTCGCGGGCGGGTTCGCCGTCGGCAAGACGACGTTCATCGGCTCCATCTCGGACATCGAGCCGCTCAACACCGAGGCCGCGATGACGGAGCACTCGGTGGGCGTCGACGACGCGGGAGGCGTGAGCGACCGGAAGATGACGACCACGGTCGCGATGGACTTCGGGCGCATCGAGCTGCCGGGATCGCTCTGGCTCTACCTGTTCGGCACCCCGGGGCAGGATCGCTTCCTGTTCATGTGGGACGACCTGGTGCGTGGTGCGATCGGAGCCGTCGTGCTCGTCGACACCGACCGTCTGGAACAGTGCTTCCCGGCCATCGACTACTTCGAGTCGCGTGGCATCCCGTTCGTGGTGGGCGTCAACTGCTTCGACGGCGTGGCCAAGCACAAGCTCGAGGACGTGCGCGAGGCCCTGCAGATCCCTGCCCACGTCCCGATGCTGTACACCGACGCCCGTTCGCGTGCGGCGACCAAGCAGACGCTGATCTCGCTCGTGCAGCTCGCGATGCGCCAGCTTCGCTCGGGCGCTGCCTGAACCGTTGCTCGTCGGCCGCCCCGTGGGGCGTTTCGTACGGCGACTCACCGCACGACGGCGGGCCACCTCTCCAGGGTGACCCGCCGTCGTCGTGTGGCGATCTGGGTGCCTGGCCTGGGGGGCGGGGGCGTCCGACCGCTCGGACGTGCCAGAATGTGCGTCGGAGCAACCTGGAGGGCTGACAGAGCGGCCTAATGTGACGGTCTTGAAAACCGTTGTTGCGCAAGCAACCGGGGGTTCGAATCCCTCGCCCTCCGCTGTCCGAGAGGCCCTGGACCCGCGCGGTCCGGGGCCTCTCGACGTTCGTGCAGGATGCTGACCACTTGTCGGGGAGCGTGGACCGGACCGTCTCACCGCACCGGACCTTGGGTGCACGCGCTCGCCGGACGGGCGATCATGTCGGGGTGACAGCAGACGTGACCGACGAACCGGGCCTGGGGCCGAGCGAGCTGGTGCGGCAGTCGGGGACCGTCCTGAGAGTCGGCCACCTCGCGCTCTCGGCCGGGACCGGCAGCTACCGCGTGAAGTCCCACATGACGCGCGTGGGTCGCGCGCTGGGGCTCGACCGCACCGCGGCGCACGTGACGCTCACCGAGATCACCGCGACGTCCTACCGGGACCGCAACTTCCGCACCGAGGTCGCGGAGGTCCGGGCCGTCGGCATCAACTCCGACCGGTTGTCCGAGCTCGAGGCGTACGTCGGCGAGCTGCCGGACCAGGTCACGGCCGGGGAGGTCGACGCCGAGCTCGAACGGATCGCGGCCAAGCCGCTGCTCTACGGTGCGTTCCTCAACGCGCTGTGGGCCGCGATCGCGTGTGCGGCGTTCGCGTTCCTCAACAACGGCGGGGTCATCGAGTGCGGCGCGGTGTTCGTCGGGGCGTTCCTCGGACAGATGGTGCGCCGGGCCATGCTGCACAAGGGCATCAACCAGTTCGGCACCACGATGCTCGCGGCGACCGTGGCCGCCACGGCCTACCTGCTGGTCGTCCTGGTCTTCGAGAACCTGGTGGGGGACGCGGGCGGGCACGAGGCCGGCTACGTGTCCGCGGTCCTGTTCCTCGTCCCGGGGTTCGCTCTCGTGACGGCCGCGCTCGATCTCGCGAAGCTCGACTTCTCGGCGGGTATCGCCCGCATGACGTACGCCCTGATGATCCTGGCGTCCGCGGCCCTCGCGGTGTGGGCGATCTCCGCGATCGCCGGCCTCCAGCCAGACCGGCTCCCACCCCCCGCCCTGGACGAGGCCTTGTTCCTCGCGTTGCGGGCACTGGCGAGTTTCGCGGGGGTGCTCGGCTTCGCGCTGATGTTCAACAGCCCGTGGAAGATGGCGGTGGGGGCGGCGTCGATCGGCATGGTCGCGAACGTCGCTCGCCTCGAGCTCATCGACGCGGGATTCGCGTCCCAGGCCGCTGCGGCGGTGACCGCGCTCGTCGTGGGTGTCCTCGCCGCGTACATCGCCCCCGCCATGAAGGTGCCGCGCATCACGATGTCGGTGCCTGCCGTCGTCATCATGGTCCCGGGGGTCACGGCCTACCGGGCCGTCTACGAGTTCAACAGCGGCGCCACGCTCGAGGCCCTGGCGTCGACGGTCGAGGCGGGGTTGGTGATCGTCGCGCTCGCGATCGGGCTCGCGGTCGCTCGCATGCTCACCGACAGGAACTGGACGTTCGAACGGTAGCCGGAACGGGCGGCTCGCCGCCGACCAGGCTTGTTGCACCGAGTGCATCGATGCACTTAGCGTAGAGACATGTCCCATCCTGCCGTCGATCGTCGCGCTGCGCTCAAGGCCCGCCACCGACGGGCCATCGTCGACGCCGCCGCAGCCCTGATCGGCGAGTCGGGCGGGACGCGGTTCTCGGTCGACGAGCTCGCGGAGCGCGCCGACGTCTCCCGGCGCACGGTCTTCAACCACTTCGCGTCGCTCGACGACGTCGTGACCGAGGTCTGCAGCGAGGTGGTCGGCGCGGCGCTCGACCGGCTCGACGCCATCGCGTCGGACCAGCGGGGCGGGCAGGACCAGCCGGTCGGGCGCGACCACGACTCCCCGCGCGACGGGCAGGGCGAGCGCGGCGCCGACGTGACGCTGTTCGACGAGGTCGCCGACGCCCTGCGGTCGACCGACTTCGTGACCCCCTTGGTCTACCTGACCCGCGTGCTGGGCGACGAGGGAGGCCCCTCGCCCCGGCGCGCCTTCACCCTCATCAAGGTCTTCGCCGACGTGAGCATGCGCCTCACGGCAGCCCTGGCCGCAAGCCACCCCGACGCCGACCCGTTCGACGTCGAGCTCCTCGTCGGCTCGCTCATGAGCGGGCTGATCGTGGTCTACCTCCGCTGGGTCGAGGTGACGGGGGCGGTCGACGACCCCGCCGCCCGCCGGGCCTGGACCGACCTGCTCCAACGGCTCCTCGACGCGACCCGGACCGGCCACGAGCCGGTCGCCTCGTCACGCCGCACCCGCTGACCCACCCATCCGCGTACTCGCGCGCAACCGAAGGACTCTCATGGCTGAATTTCTCTACCGCGTCGGCCGCTGGTCGGCGCGACGCGCGAAGACGGTGATCGTCGCGTGGCTCGCGATCCTCGTCGCAGCGGGCGTGGCGTTCGCGCTCGGCGCGGGCACGCTCGCGACGACCTTCTCGATCCCCGGCACCCCCACGGCCGAGGTGACCGACCGGCTGCAGAGCGACTTCCCCGACGCGTCGGGCGGGACGGGGACCGTCGTCGTCCAGTCGGCTGACGGCGAGGAGCTCACCGCTGCGCAGCAGGACGAGATCGCCGGGCTGGTAGCGGACGCCGCGGACGTCGACGGTGTCACGGCGGTCATGGACCCGTTCGTGACCGAGGCCGACCGTGCCACGCAGCGCCAGCAGGTCGAGGACGGCCGCGTCCAGGTGGAGGCCGGGCGCGCGCAGCTCGAGGCCGGTCAGGCCCAGCTCGATGCGGGCCGTGCACAGCTCGAGGCCGGTCAGGCCCAGCTCGACGCCGCCCGCGCCCAGGCGGAGGCCGCGGGCGTGCTCGCACAGGCCCAGCCGCAGCTCGACGCGCAGCAGGCGACGATCGACCAGGGGCTCGCCGCGCTCGACGCGCAGCAGACCGCCCTCGACGAGGGCGCGAGCGAGCTCGAGGAGCAGAGCGCCCAGCTCGAGCAGGGCGCGACCTTGCTCGACATGGCGTCCGAGATCCGCATGGTCTCCGAGGACGGCACGACCGCGATCGTCATGATCTCGTTCACGGACCCGCAGATGGAGATCCCGCAGGAGACCAAGGACGCCCTCGTCACGGTCTTCGACGCCGCTCCCGCGGACCTCGAGGTGAACCTCTCGGCCGACATGACCATGGGTGCCCCGAGCATCATCGGTGCGGGCGAGATCGTCGGTCTGCTGGTCGCCGCGGTCGTGCTCGTCGTCATGCTCGGTACGTTCGTCGGTGCCGGCCTGCCGATCCTCACCGCCCTGATCGGTGTGGGCATCGGCGCGCTCGGCGCGCTGTCCCTGTCCGGGGTCGTCGAGATGGCGTCGGTGACGCCCGTGCTCGGGCTCATGCTCGGGCTGGCGGTCGGGATCGACTACTCGCTCTTCATCGTCAACCGGCACCGTCGTCAGCTCAAGGCGGGCGACGAGCTGCACGAGTCGATCGCGCTGGCCAACGGGACGTCGGGCAACGCGGTCGTGTTCGCGGGCACCACGGTGCTCGTCGCGCTGCTCGCCCTCAACGTCACGGGCATCCCGTTCCTGGGCCTCATGGGCACCGTCGGCGCGGCCTGCATCGCGATCGCGGTCCTCGTCGCCGTGACGCTCACGCCCGCGCTGCTCGGCGTCGTGGGGGAGCGGATCCTCAGCACGAAGGAGCGTGCACGCCTCGCGGGCACGTCGGCGGGCACGTCGGCGGGCACGTCGGCTGGCATGTCGGGGGCCGGGACCGGTGCTGCGGCCCAGGGCGCGCAGGAGGCCCAGGGAGCCGCCCCGGCACCCGCCGAGGTCCGTCCCATGTCGACGGGCTGGGCCGTGGTGCGCGTCGTCGTGGGTGTCGCTGCGCTGCTGCTCGTCGCGCTGCCCGCGCTCGACCTGCGGCTCAACCTGCCGGACGGCTCGACCGAGCCGCACGACTCGACGCAGTACCAGGCGTACTCGACGCTCGCCGAGAAGTTCGGTGAGGGCCAGAACGGGACGCTGCTCGTCGTCGCCGACCTGCCCGCCGTCGAGGCAGGGTCCGAGGCCGAGTCCATGACGGCCCAGGTGGAGATCGCCCAGACGCTCTTCGACCAGGACGACGTCGTGGCGGTCGCGCCCGTGGGCACGTCCGAGGACGGCACGGTCGCGGCGTTCCAGGTGGTGCCCGCCGAGGGGCCCACGAGCGAGTCGACCGAGGAGCTCGTGCACACGCTGCGCGACATGTCGCCGATCGACGGGACGTACGAGATCGGCGTCGCGGGCTCGGCGAGCGGCAACGTCGACATCTCGGAGAAGCTCGCGTCCGCGCTGCCGGTCTACCTCGCGGTCGTGGTCGGTCTGTCGCTGGTCATCCTGGTCCTGGTGTTCCGGTCGATCTTCGTCCCGGTCATCGCGACGCTCGGTTTCATCCTGTCGTACTTCGCCGCTCTCGGCGGGGTCGTCGCGATCTACCAGTGGGGCTGGCTGAGCGGTGTGTTCGGCGTCGAGACCCCCGGCCCGATCCTGAACTTCCTGCCGACCATCCTGGTGGGCATCCTGTTCGGGCTCGCGATGGACTACATGCTCTTCCTCGGGTCGGGCATGCGTGAGGCGTACGCGCACGGTGCGCCGGCGCGCATCGCGGTCGTGCAGGGTGTCCGGGCCGGTCGCTCGGTCGTGACGGCCGCGGCGATCATCATGATCGCGGTGTTCGGCGGCTTCATCTTCTCGCACAGCGCGATGATCCGGCCGATCGGCTTCGCGCTCGCATTCGGGGTGCTCGTCGACGCGTTCGTGATCCGCATGATGGTCGTGCCCGCGCTCATGCATCTCGCGGGGGACAAGGCGTGGTGGCTGCCGCGCTGGCTCGACAAGATCCTGCCCGACGTCGACGTGGAGGGGGCGTCGCTCGAGCGGCGCCACCCGCACGTGGCCGCAGGTGGCACGCGGTCCGCTCCCGAGGACGACCTCGACAAGGACGCCGCGGGCGTCCGGGGCTGACGCCCACAGCCCCCGTCGTGACGGGGCCGGAGCCGCTCTCCTCGCCACGAGGAGGGCGGCTCCGGCCGTCCTGGGCAGGGTCGACGCGTGGCGGCAGAGCGCGGAACGCCGCCCCAGGCGCCTCTGTTTTGCTCCGCAGCGCCCCGAGAAGGTAGCCTTGCGACGCTCGGTGCCTAGCATCCGAGCATGGAGACGTCGCATAGTCAGGTCTAGTGCGCCACCCTGCTAAGGTGGTAACGGGGCAACCCGTTCGAGGGTTCAAATCCCTCCGTCTCCGCTCAGGAAGGTCCCGGCTGCGTCAGGCCCGGGGCCTTTTCTGTTGCCCGGAACGCCGCACCCGGACGCTGCTCTGCGCCCCACACCCCGCACACCGCGGCCCGACGGCGGGACGTGAGCTCCGCCGTCGGGCGCCGGTCTGCGCGGCACGAGCCCGGGATCGGCAACCGCGTGACGTCAGGCCGCCATGGCCGACCGCACCACGAACCGCGACGCGGCCGCCCCGGCCAGCACGAGCGCGGAGGCTCCCACGACGCACGCCAGAAACTGCAGCACCACGTCGACGTTCGCGAACGCGTTGAGACCGATGATCGGTGCCATGAACATCAGGGCGCCCGTCGTCGCGAGGCCGACGCCCGCCGCGAGAGGGATCACGGTCTCGCGCAGGCGCGCCTTGTCGAGGGTCTTGAGGTCGGTGCCCGCGAGGGTCAGCGCGCGGTACTCGCCGCGCTGGTCGATCACGCGCCCGGCCTGCATGACCCCCGTCGACACCGCGGCCAGCACGCCCGCGATCGCGAGCGTGAGGAAGCCGCCCGTCGTGAGGTCGCCCATGAACTGGGCCTCGCTCGCGTCGGCGCCCATGCCCGGGTCGAAGAGCGCGAAGACGCTCGTCATGCCCGCGATGAACGTCGCGAGCGCGACCCCGCCGACCGAGCGCCACGCCGTCTTGGGCGAGTCGACGATGCGGCGGCCCGCGAGGAGCGTCGGCACCCCCTTCGCGCTGCGAGCGGTGATCCGCCCCACGACCCAGATGACGAACGGGCCGACGACGTTGAGCGTCGCGAACCCGGCCACGAGGACCAGCACGAGGATCGTGACCGCCACGGCGTCGCTGCCGAACGACACGTTCGTCGCGACGATCATCGCGACGAAGGCCAGGCCCATGCTGACCAGGCGCACGGCCCTCATGCCCGGAGGAGTCACGCGGGCCGCGACCCCCAAGGGCGTGATCGCGACCCGGCGCAACGAGACGGCCGCCGAGACCAGCGCGACGAGCACGACACCCACGACCGCGAGCAGCAGCGCGGGCACGCCGACCCACAGCTCGGAGATCTCGAACGTGCGGCCCTGGAAGCGCAGCTGTGCGACCAGCGGCAGCAGTACCGCGTAGCCCACGAGCCCCACCAGGGCGCCCACGAGCGCCTGAGCGGCCGCGTCGAGGACCGTGAGCGTCGCGACCTGCCCGGTCGTCGCCCCGGCCAGGCGCAACGACGCCAGCCGGGCGTCACGACGGGCCACGGCAAGACGGGCTGCGGCCCCGCCCAGCGTGACGAGCGGGATGAGCAGGAGGAGTGCGGCGATGGCCGCGAAGACCGGGTACTGGACGTCGTACGAGGTGACGTCGGCCCCCGTCCCGTCCCTCATGCCGTCGATCCCTCCTGCACGCCCCAGGAAGGCACCCACGCCGCCGACGACGACGAGCAGGATCGCGGTCGTCGCGGCGAACGCGATGATCGCCAGGACGTTGGTCAGCCCCTGCGGGTCGCGGCTGTCGGAGCTGCGGCGGCGCAGGAGCCACCACAGGTCGAGGGTGGCCTTCATCGGGCCGCTCCCTGCGTGGGGGCCGCGTGGAACTCGCCCGAGATGCGGCCGTCGCGCATCGTGACCGTGCGCGAGCAGTGGCGGGCCACGCCCGCGTCGTGCGTGACGATCACGAGCGCCGCGCCCGACGCCTGGACCGCTGCCGTGAGGACCGACAGGACCTCGGCACCCGTGCCCTGGTCGAGCGCGCCCGTGGGCTCGTCGGCGAACACGACGCCGGGGGACCCGACGAGGGCCCGCGCGATCGCGACGCGCTGAGCCTGGCCGCCCGAGAGCTCGCCCGGGCGACGCTGCTCCATGCCCGCCAGGCCCAGGTGCGCGAGCCACGCCGCCGCGACCTGCGTGGCCTCGGCGCGCGAGGTGCCCGCGAGCATGAGGGGCAGGGCGGCGTTCTCGACCGCGGGGAGCTCGGGCAGGAGCTGGCCCGACTGGAACACGAAGCCGAAGTCCTGGCGGCGCAGGGCCGTGCGACGGCCCTCGCTCAGGGTCGTCAGGTCCTCGCCGCGCCAGGACACCGTGCCCGACGTGGGCTTGACGATGCCCGCGAGGCAGTGCAGGAGCGTCGTCTTGCCCGAGCCCGAGGGGCCCATGATGGCGACGGACTCGCCGGGGGAGACCGTGAGGGAGACGCCTGCGAGGGCGTGCGTGGCGGTGTGGTCGGTGCCGTAGACCTTCGTCAGCCCGGAGGCGACGAGGGGCGAGCCGGTCGAGGGGGCAGGGTCGAAGTTCGTCATGCCCTCATCCTTCGGCGAGGACGGGGTGCGCCGCGTCCCGCCGCGGTGTGGACCTGCCCGACGGCGCGTCATGCCCTGGGGGGACCGGTCGCCGTCCTCGCGGCGTACGCCCGGGCGGCCCGTCGGCCCGCACACCTGTCAGAACGAGCGAGCCCTCGGGGTCACGCTCGCACTGACAGGTGTGGCGGTGACGGGGTCAGGTGATCGGGTTGGTGAGCGTCCCGATGCCCTCGATCGTGATGGAGGAGGTCTGGCCGGGCACGACGTGCGCCGACGTGCTCGGCGACCCCGTGAGCACCACGTCGCCCGGACCGAGGGTCAGGTGCGACGTCAGGTAGACGAGCTGCTCGACGACGTCCCACGCCAGACCCGACGTCGACGCCTCAGCCTGCGTGGCGCCGTCGACCTGGACCTCGATCGCGAGGTCGCCCGGGGTCGCGAGGTCCGTCTCGATCCACGGGCCGAGCGGCGTGAAGCCGTCGCCGTTCTTGGACTGCGTGAACTTGTCGTCGAGCGCGCTCTGCTCGTACGCCGTGACGTCGTTGCCCACGGTCCAGCCGAGGATCACGCCGGGGACCTGCTCGGGCGTCAGGTGGCGGGCCGTGCGGCCGATGACGATCGCGAGCTCGCCCTCGACCACGACCTTGCCCGCGGCCGGGTCGAGGCGCACGGGCTCGCCCGGGCCGATCACGGTGCGCGCCGACTTGGTGAACGCCTGCGGCGGGACGAGACGGTCCGCCGGACCGCTGTTGTGCGCCATGCCGAGCACGACCCGCGGCTCGCACGGAGCGAGGAGGCGCGTGCCGTCGACAGGGTGGGTCTCGCCCGTGCGCTCGAGGACCGGGGCGTGGTGGTCCACGACCACGGCCCACACGTCGCCGTCCTGGACGACGGGCCGGGGGCCCGTGGGGGTGTCGATCCGAGCGAGTCTCACGGTGGGTTCCTCCGTCTGCGGGCGAGCAGTCCGCGGGCACTCGCCCGCGAGCGTCGGCGCGGTCGTGCCGGCTGAGGCGAGAGTACCGGACGTATGACGTCCGATGTACCTGTCGAGCCGTTCGGGCCGAGAGAGGTCCCCCGAGCCGTCGGGACACCTCGCCGCTGGAGGTCCAGGGTGTCCTGCGTCACGAACCCGCCGGTCAGGCCGTATCGGTTTGAGTATCCGGCGAATCTCGTTGTAGTCTTCTCGACGGCTGCTCAAGAGAAATCACGAACAGCCGGGCGCCCGTAGCTCAACGGATAGAGCATCTGACTACGGATCAGAAGGTTGGGGGTTCGAATCCCTCCGGGCGCACAGTACGCGAATCGGCGCGGTTCCTAGGAAACTAGGGGCCGCGCCTTCGTCGTTCTCGGGCTGGTTGCGGCTGCTCCCCGTCGCGTTCCCCGTCACGGTCACACACCGCCCCGCTGCGAGTAGGCCGCCAGCGACTCCACGGCCCGGGTGAACGCGTCGTCGTGGGACCGCGCGTAGCCGTTCGTCACCTTGATGTCCTCGTGTCCCAGGATGTCACGCACGACGTGCGGCGGGACGCCAGCCGCAAGCATGTTCGTGGCGGCCGTGGCTCGCAGGTCGTGCACCCGGAGGCCCGCGAACCCGAGCCACGCGACGAACACGGTCCATCCCTGGGCCGTCTCGCCGTTGCCCTTGGTCGCCTTGACCTTGGACTTGAGGACGTTTCCTCGGATCACGTAGCCGGTGCGCTCCGATCGGAACACCTGAGCCGACCGGGGCTGCTTGGCGAGCAGCTCGCTCAACGGGCCGACCAGGTGCCTCGGGATCGGGACCAGGCGGCTCTTGCCTCCCTTGGGCGGTCCCCAGACGAGGTTGCCTTCACGCGAGTAGCCGGCTGCGAGGTCGGCATCGTCCTTCGTCATCTCGGAGACGGAACGCGTGACGCTCAGGATCCCGCGCACGAGGTCGACATCACCCACCTGGAGTGCGGCCGTCTCGCCGTAGCGGAGGCCGGCGGATCCCATGAGGTCGACCATCACCGCGTAGGGCTCGCCGTTCGGCAGCGCACGGATCGCTTCGACGAGGGCGGCGAGCTGCGCGGGGGTGAGGGTCATGCCGACCTTGCGCTCCTGGCGGTGGCGCTTCTCGGCGTTCGACGACGTCGCTGACCTCGCGGGGTTCGCGGAGAGCAGCCCGTCCCGGACGGCGACGCCCAGCACGGCCGACAAGGCGAAGCGTGCCTGTCGCGCCGTGTGGACGCTGCCGGTCCGTGCCCACTCCGCCTGAGCGCGCTCGACCTCGCCGACCGAGATGTCTCCGACCTTCGTGGCACCGAAGGTCTTGATCACGCGTGCGTTCCATCCGTCGCGGTAGTAGCTGAACGTCCGCGGTGCGAGCCGGCGTCGAAGGACCGGTTCGGCGCGCTCCCAGAGCCCGGAGTCGGACAACCGGGTGCGTTCGAGGTCGAGGTTGCGTCCCCTGGCCGAGTCGCGCTGCTTGCGCTCCCATGCGTCGGCCTGGGCGCGTGTCGAGAACTCTTCCTCGACCTCGCGGCGGGGGCCGTGCGGCGGGTAGGTCCAGACGCGAGCGCGCCAGACGGTACGTGTCCGGGACTCACCGTTGTCGCCCGTGTACGAGTAGACGCGCTTCTTGACGCTCACGGTGCCTGCCGCTCGCCACGGGAGGCGATGAACGCGTCCACGTCCGACGCGAGCCACCGCCATGCCCTCCCGACCTTCCATGCGCGCGGGATCGAGCTGTGTCCCCGCCTCGCGAGGTCCTGCAACGTCGCCTCCGGAATCCGGAGAAGGGCTGCCACCTCGGCCTGCGTCAGAACCAGTGACTCGCCGGTGAGCGTGCTCATGAGCTGTTCCTTTCGTGCCTCGATCGTCTGGGTCGGCTATCGCGCCGGGCGGTGGGTGGTGCGCTGCTCCTTCCGCCACTGCGCGTACTCCCGGGCGCGTGAGGCGGCAGCGTCGGCAAGGGCCTTGTCGCCAGCCCGGGGCCAGCCTGCCCCCTCGAAGGTCCACGATCCGACGACGAGTGTCGCTTCGTCGGCGTCCTCGGCCATGAGCCGGGCTTCGAGCTCGCGGGTGTCGAGGGTTCGACCGTCGCGGCGTGCGTCGGCCATGAGTCGCTGGAACCGGTGCCGAGCACGCCGCAACGCACCGAGGGTCACGGAGTAGCGCCGAGACTTGGTGGAGAAGTGTCCTCGGAACCCGAACATCGAGGACCAGTGACCGAGCAGCGCGTACGGGTGGGCGGAGCAGTCACCGCACAGGCTCGGGTGCCGGTCTGCGGCGCGTTCAGAGCACTGGAACGGACAGCCGGTGAGCGCACGGGCGGCGAGTAGGCGGCAGGCCTCGGCCATCGTTGCGAGGTGGTGGCGTGGCCGGGCGGGGTCGACGCCTGCTGACTTGGTCGAGTACTTCGCCAGGTAGGCGGCGACTCCCTCGGCGGTGACGTCCTGACCAGCGAGCGTGCCTCCACGGACCTTTCGCACGTCGACCTGCTGACCGAAACGGAGTACCCGGTCGACGTCGTCGGTGTCGACAGCGGGAGCCGTGTACCGAACGGACTCCGCGGCTGCGCGAACGACGTCGGCCAGTGAGGCGGCGGGGACGGGGGAAGGAGAGCCGGGTCCATCCGGGCCGTCGATGCGTACGAGGGCGTGGAAGTGGACGAGGCCGCGAGCCTGGAACTCTGCCACCTTGGCGTACTCGAGGCGGAGATGGTTCTTCAGGCCAGACGCCGCGACGCCCAGGGCTGCAGCGAGGTGTCGGCGCAGGGCGATGGTGAAGCGACGCCACAGCTCGGGAGCGAACCACTGCCAGACGGCCGCGGAGTCCACGTCGTAGCAGTCCGGGCACAGTGGAGCACCGACGACGGCGTCATCCTTCTCGTGCCGGGTCCAGCATGCTCTGGATCGACCGTGCCCGCAGACCGCCGCACGGGATCGAGGGTGGCAGGGTTGCGGCTTCTGGTCCTTCTCCCGCACACCGTGGACGGTGCCGAACGATGGCGCTGTGAGGGTGACGAACAGGAGGGGGTTTGCCGCGACGGTCGAGGGGACGCCCTTGCCGCCGTGCAGGCCGGTGGAGATGAGCTCGAAGGTGTCACGGGCGTAGACGCGCGAGCAGGCAGGGCAGACGTCTTCGCGCCGGTTCCCACAGGGCTTGTACAGCATCCCGAGCGGCTGGTCGGAGGAGCGGAACGTCTCGACGAGCTCCCCCGTCCGCGTGTTGACGACATCGGAGCGTCCGACGAGGCGCACCGGGTGGGAGCAGTTGCCGACCCGTGCAAGGGTGTCTGCGAGAGCGGGCATAGTGCGGTCGATCAGGCGTGAGGCGATGGACTGGACCTCGAACGGCCCCAGGTCTCCGAGGTCGAGCGGTGCGTCGGGGGAGTGGCCCCAGAAGCCCGTGTCCACCGCCTCAGCCGTCGTCATCAGGCGACCTCGGAGCCTTCGGTCGTGGTCCTGGGCGTACGGGGCTTGCGGGGTGCGCGAGGACGCCGAGAGGCGCCTTCGGCCCTTGCCGACTCCTGTGGCTGCGAGACATCCGAGAGCACCGGGGCGACGTGGGGTGCATCCTCGGGCAGCGGCGGAGCGGGCGGTGCTGGGTAGGTGGCGGCGACCATGCGGATGAAGTCGTCAGCCCAGAAGTCCGCACGGACCCGCTGGACGAACCCATCGTCGGAGAGGGCGTACCCGGTCCCCGGCATGGTGCGGGGGATGTGGTGCGCGGGAGCGTCCGAGGCCATGCCGTCCCCGAGCACCATCCGCGTCTCAGCAGCGGAGGCCAGGCGGAGGGCGACGGTCTGCGTGAACAGGTCGCGCATGCCGACGGTCTCCTTGCGGGGGTCCTGCACGAACGCGACGACGATCACGCCGAACGCGCGCCCCTGGGTCAAGATGAGCTTGAGGTGGCTCGCGGCCTCGTGGACGACCTCCTTCGAGGCGTAGGCAGTGAGCACGGCGAGCTCGTCGATCATCAGGACGTGCACCGGGTCCCCCGGGTTCGGCGCGAACTGCCGGGTCAGCCCACGCATGATCCGCTGCCGCTCGACGATCACGCGGTGCAGAGCCCGGAGGAGGCGGACTGCGTTGTCCTCGTTCATCGCGACGTGGGAGAACATCGGCGCACCGACGGCGACCTCGACGCCGCCCTTGAGGTCGATACCCCAGAGGTTGACCATGCCCGCGTGCGCAGCCGGCGCGAGGTTGCCCGCGACGCCCCAGAAGAGCGAGCCCTTCCCCGAGCCGGTGCGGCCGACGACAAGCGTGTGCCGTCCGCTGAGGTCGAGACGCCACGGCTGCCCGTCCGAGCACCGCCCGAGCGTGACGGCGCACGTCTCGACCCGTACCGGGATGGTCGGGAGCGTGGGGACGTCGAGCAGTTCGCGCATCGTGAGGACGAGCTCGACCCAACCCGCACCGAGCCGGCGGGTCTCGACGGACTGAGCGCTGAAAGCGGTGGCGATCGCCTCCGCCGCCTCGGTGATGTCGTCGGCCGTCTGCCCGATGCGAGCACGGATCTGGAGGGACAACGTGTTCTCGGACGCACGGACGCGCCGCAACCGGGGAATCACGCGGGGCTCGTTGCCACGAGGTGTCGACGCCAAACCGCAGCGCTCGGCAACCAGGACCCAGTTGCGCCGAGCCTTGCGTCGCCACCCACGGCGGCGGATCGGTCCGCCGAGAACTGCGTCATATGTGAGCGGGTGGACCGCGAACCACACGGCCCGGACGAGCGAGAAGGCCGGGAGGCTCCACAGCACCGCGTAGCCGGCGGCGGTGTGCGACCCCAGCAGGAGGACGTTGCCCAGCACGACGCAGGCCAGCAGCAGCCGCCAGGGCCGCAGAGTCCAGGCGAACAGGTGCCAGACCACGCCCGCAATCTGGCGGGTGACCGCCCACGTCGTGCTGAGCGCGTCCATCACGCCACCGCCGACTCAGGCGAGTCGATCGCGTTCGCGATCGGTGCAGACATCAGGCCGCGTCCTTCGAGTCGGACGGCTTGCCGGCCTGTCCCGGGGTGACGAAGCCCTGTGCGCGGAAGGACCACGCGATCCGAGGACGGCTGCCAGCGTCGTCGACGTACGGGAGGGCCGTGAGGCCCACGAACTCCACCGGCGTCCACGGCAGGGGCGAGGTGTTCTTCGGCGGCACCGGCTGAACCTCGGCGGCGAACTTCACCGAGACGCCGATCTCGCGTCGGCCTGCGTCGGCGTCGGCGTCGATGACGGTGCACTGCCACATCGGCAGGCCGCTCTCCTTGTCTCGCTGCTGGGGGCGCGAGCCGTCCTGGCGCTTCTCGGCCTGGAAGTCCGCGACGGGCTCGACGAGTCCGTGCAGGAACGCGCCGTTCGGGAAGACGAGCCCGTGGGCGACGGGGAAACGCTTGGCGATAGCCACTTCAACCAACTCCATTCGCATGTGGAGCGCGTAAGTCGCTGCTCCTGCGACCAACTACACACTCGCACGAGTTGCCTGTCAAGCGATTGGGTCGATCGGTCTCGCATCTCAGGCGACTCGTGCGAGAATCGACAGCGTGAGTACGACATGGGACACAGTGGTGCGCGAGGTGCTCGACAATGCCCGGCGAGCGGCCGGAGGCGGGGCAGCGCTCGCCCTGGCGTTGCGTTCGGCCGACGTCGGCCCTGAGTCGGGCACGTACTCGGAGTCGGCAGTCAGCAACTGGATCAAGGGACGCGCACGGCCCCCGGCGGACGTTGTTCTCGCCGCTGCGTCTCTCTACGGGCTGTCTCTCGACACCCGGCTTGGACTCGCACCAGAGCCGGAAGGGGAGGGGGCCGGCGATGTCGCGGAACTGCGCGGCGCTCTCCAACGACTCGAGAAGCTCGTGTACGAGCGCCTAGCCCCGCCAACCGACGACGCGACGTTCTCCACTCGCGACGTACGAGGCGTCTTTCCGACCAGGTCGGAGGCGCAGGCGGCGATGCCGGTTCTGCGGACGCTCGCGACGTCGGAGCGTGTCGACGCGATGGGACTGAGCCTCAACGCGCTCTGCCAGGGGGTGTCTGATGTGACGCTCGCGGAGCTTGTGGAGAACGGTCTGACCCTGCGGTGCCTGTTCCTCGACCCGAACGGCGCGGCAACGGCGGCACGGGAGGTGGAGGAAGAGCAGCCACCTGGACACCTGGCCGAGCTCACGCGCGCGAACATGCTGGCCGTCGCTCGTCTTCGCAAGCGACTCTCGTCGGAGGCCAGGGGGCGCGTACAGGTCCGCACCTACGACGAGCCCGTGCGGTTCAACATCGCTCGGTTCGACGGAGCCCGCGCCCTCGTGCAGCCGTACCTGCCGCGCCTACGCGGCCTTGACGCACCCACGTTCCTGATCGAGGCCGACGACGCGCACCCGCACGGCCTCTTCCCGATCTTTGAGGCGATCTTCGACGAGACCTGGGAGCGTGCTGATGTTGTCAGCAACTGAGCGGGCGGCTGACGCGGCGATCGACCTCGCCCTCTCGCTCCTTGGTGCGGGTGAGACGGGGGAGCGCGTCTACAAGACGGACCGCGACTTCGCCACCGCCACCGACTTTGCCATTGAGGATGCCGTCCGGGAGCTGCTCGCCCGTGAGACTCCCGACATCGGCTTCCTCGGCGAGGAGCGCGGACATACCGGGGATCGCGGGCAGTACTGGTGCCTCGACCCGATTGACGGGACCACCAACTTCTCGCGCGGCTTGCCGAACTACGGTGTGTCGCTCGCGCTGATCGAGGCCGGTGACCCTGTCTTCGGCACCATCGCGCTACCAGCGCACAGTGAGCGGTACGTCACCCGGGACGGTGTGGCGTTGCTCAACGAACGCCCCATCCGTGTCGCCGAGACTGCGAACCTCGACGACGCCATCGTCTCCTTCGGCGACTTCGCCACGGGAGCGGGCAGCGACGAAAAGAACGCTCGAAGGCTCGCAATGCTCGGCAGCGTCGCGGCATCCGTCGGACGGGTCCGCATGCTCGGCTCCGCCGCGACAGACCTAGCGTGGCTGGCGGCTGGTCGCCTCGACGCGGTCGTCATCGACGCCAACCGCACATGGGACGTCGCCGCGGGAATCGCCCTCGCACGCGCGACGGGCGCGGTGATTACGCACATCGACGGAAGCGCATACACCCTAGGTGGGCGCGACTTGCTCGCGACGATACCGGGCGTACACGGCGCCACTCTAACCGTGCTCGGTTCATCTCGGGAGTGACCTTGCCTGCGCTCCGTGGTGCCCCAGGGCGCCGCTAGATGTCGATGATCTTGCGCACCACGGCCGTCTCGGACCAGGAGCGTCTGCTGACGCTCCCTGGGACGGACGTAGGACTCGCGCGAGCAACGCGGGGTGGAGCCGAGCTGCTCGAATGGCGTTTCAGCGCGGTGATGACCGGGGTGCAGTGGTCTGACCGGGCTCAGTATGTCCGGCCCGGCTGCGGAGGCTGTGTCAGGGCGTATCGGACGCGACACTCGCGGGGTTCGTCGAGAACGGGCTCACGATGCACGGCATCTGACCCAACGCGAACGCAGGGAGCTTGGCGGCGTCCCGTCGACGGACAAAGAGCGAATTCGTCGACAGCATCGAAACATGCCATAGCTAGGACAGCTTCTCGTCGTTCGCGCCAAGGCACAACAGACCAGAGATGACCCGGACACGGCGCTCGACATTGCCCCTCGGGATCGTAGTGAGGCAGACTACGGGGGTGGGGATCGAACGAACGATGCCGAAGCGCCCTAGCCAGCACCGTCTGGAAGAGGCCTCTAGAGTCCAGTTCGCGGCAAGAGCGCCCGCGAGCTGGGCCGTGTCGGGACCGATCGAGCCGGACTATGGCCTCGACCTAACGGTAGAGATATTCCGTGGAGACGAGGCAACGGGCCTTCGGTTCGGGGTGCAGCTCAAGGCCACCGAGGGGCCAACATCCGCCGTGTCGGTGAAAGTCGCCTCCCTAAACTACTGGCTTGAGCAAGACATCCCAGTGCTAGTCTTTCGATGGAGTAGCGAACTCGGACGCGCCTGGTTCAGATGGGCGCACCTCATTCAACCACCACAGCAACCGGCACAAGAAACCCTGCGTCTTGCGTTCTCCGACGCGGACATATGGCAAGAAGACACGCCAGCCAAGATAGAACGGGAAGTGCAGGCGGCGAGAACGATACGCCGAGGAGCAATTCGGCTCCCTGTTCGAGTAACCTGCACAGGCTCGGGGAGCACGATTGGGGTATCTGCCGGGAGTGCGGTTAACGAGATACGTCGCGCGATGCGGCGGTATCCTTCGATCGTCTCAACCGCGATTTCGGGGCCGACGGAGATGGTGCTCCGAATCCGCATCGAGCGGAACGAACTCCGTGTAGATGTGCCCGGAACCTCTCCCAGGATCATCCAGTACGGGAAAACGGAAAGGCCGCGATCAAGCGGCGACGAGTATGACCGCCTTCGAACCCTGGTGAACGATGCACTCTTTGCGACAGCGGCGCAACTCGATAGCATTGGCTGCACCAAGGAGGCCGCCAAGATTCTCCTTTCAATCCTGGACGAGCCTTCCGTTGCGTACTCAGATGGACTCGCGACAGCCATTGCGGTGCTGTCGCGCAGCGGGGAACGAAAAGCAATGACTCGACTACTGGACAGGGCGCGCGTTGCCGGAGCCGACCACGCGTCCCTCGTGGCTTCACTCGTCTCGACACCGGTTGACGAGGGGGACTCAATCGCGGTGATGCTGCGGAGCTGGGTGGACTCGAACGTAAAGGCCGGAGATTTCGAGTCCGCAGCTCCACTTGCGTACAACCTTGCTGGACGGGCGGCGCAGCGACAATTGTGCGTAGCCATACAGCTGATGAACCAGGCTGCCGACCTTGACCTGTCCTACCGCGACCGCGACTATTGGAACCGTGAAATCGCGGGGTTGTTTTTTCTTGCGGCCGAATTCGACGCTGCGGCGAACCACTATAGGCGGGCCATTGAGCTAGGCGACGAGTCGGCAAGGGTGCTGCTCGGAGATGCGCTAATGCACGTTGGCCGTTATGCGGAGTCGCTTGAGTGCCTGGGGGCTGTAGGTGACTCGGTAAATGAGGCGGAATTTCGCCTGAAGTCGTGGTGCTTGGAGCTGCTCGTCGAGGAATCCGGTATCACAGAGCAAACCAGAGATTGTTTCCGTGCGGAGCGTATCTGCGACACGGACAGCCTTTCAATCGAAGGCGCACGGCAGGCGCTTGTGCAGGACTTGCTGTGTCCGGCTGCACTTTGGCGCGTCGGGGTCCAGCTCCTAGAGGAAGGAGATGTGGAGCCCGGCGTCCGGTACCTGCTCGGGGCAACTTTCTCCGACCCCGGCAACGCTAGGGCTTGGGTCGAACTTATAGGCACAGTTCAGGCGGCCGGCATCAGTGAGGACGTGGCGCGCGACGTTCTTCTTTGTGCCAGACAATTCGCTGGTGACGAGGTGTTGGACCGCGCGTGGCAGATTGACGCGGAGGCTGGCGCTCAATTGCAGACAATCTTCGAAGACCTGCCGGCGTTCGAGGGGAAGCCCATAATTATGCGAGCGACCTCGTACGGCGTGGCCGAGTACGAACTCTTCGAGCGATAGCGTCGTGCATCCTGCCGATGCGCCGAGCACTCACCCGAGTTACGAGCGGAAGACTCTGGGCCGCCGGAGAATTCCTGGATGGCCTGCAGGCGCCGCAATTTGTGTCAACGGAACTGGTTTCGCGTCAGGCTTCGGAACAACGGTGAGTCCAGGGAATACGGCCGTCATTGGGCGCCCTCCAAAGGCGTCGTGGTCGAAATCGCGCGCCTGCCGCAGCAGAAATTCCAACTGTGGCACGTCAGCTTCCGGAGCGGCGGTTCGAATGGCGCTTCCGGTGCGATGATCCGCCAGGAACCACCGAAGCTTGCGACCTTGACCGTAGATTGCGAGCATGGCGATGGGTCGTGCGGGCGCATCCTTCGGCCAAAGTCTCTTGTCGATATCGACGAGGGTCGCACGAACGCGAGGGAGGCACCCCAAGAGTTCGTCTGCCACCCGTACCATGTTGGCTGCCTCGTCGCGCGCGGTCTCCTTCTGCAACTTTCGGGCGAACTCGCGCCATGACCACAGTCCCTCAGCGAATGCGATGGCCGCGAGGTCAAGGTCCATACCGACCCGGTGTACGTCGGTGCCGTCGATCTTTTTCACAACACCGCTAAGCCCGCCCGCGCTCCCGTGGACGACAGAACTAAGAATCCGGTAGCCGTCGTACCCCGGGGTCAATCCGTGTCCAGCGGCGCGGTCATACAGGTTGCCTTCATGCCATTGCCGTCGGAAAGTTCCAGCCGCGTACTGCGTGCCGGTCAACGCGCCGTCGGCTTCTCGTTGCATCCGGTCTAGGCGTGCTTCTTCACGCCGTCGTTGTTTAGCAGAAAGGAGTGTCAACCACCATCGTCGCTGGGCAACGAACTGACGCGTGACGTGCTGGTGGGCCTCGTATCTTTCGGGCGGATTCGGACCACCCGGCTCATAGAGGTCGTAGATCGTGACAGCATGCTCGAACAACGTCCGGGCCGAGTGTGCAGCACTGCGACCATCAAGATGATTCACGTGACGGAGAAGTGCCAGCACATCGTTCGTAGCAGCGGTCAACACCATCTTAATCGCGGGATGGCTTCCATCAAGCGCTTGATAGAGTGGGGAACCATTAAAGATCAGAAGGTGCGTCGATTGTTCGATCGTCTGCGCAACGTCCGCCGGGAGGCAGTCCGCTAGGAGTGGTGGCGCCGTAACGGATTCGTCCTCGAACGGGTCGGAGAACTCATGTCCAGTCGTGTCGGGTTTCTGCCAGTCATGGCCGGGCACGCCGAAGGCGCTGCCGCGGTCGGCTCGGTCCCTGGGTCCGCCGCGCCGATTTGTGGTGCGCTTCGTCATCATCCAAATCCTGTCTCACGGGTGCATCGGTCCAGATTCTAGCGTGACTTGCTTGATTAGTGATCCTCTTGTCGGGATACGCTTTCTGGTGCTGCTCCTCGATCTTGCTCCGGGTGAGGACTTTCTCTACTGACTCAAGCGCGCGGCTTCGCCGCGCGGGCGACCTCCCGGGTGGGCCTGCGCCGCAGGACCCCGCGCTCCGCTCGCAAGCTCGCTGCGCGCACCCCGCGGCGCTGGCCCACCCGTCCAGCCGCCACGACGAAGGGCGGTCCCGTGTCCTTCCGGGACCGCCCTCGCGTCGTTGCTGGTTGCCGACGCCGTGGTCGTGCCATCCGGCTCCGCACCGACAGCCGAGCATCCGGCCGTCTCCGCCCTGCGTCCAGGGCGCCTGCGGCGTCGCTCCGCGATGGCCTGCGGCCACCCTTGACCCAGGACTCCGACAGCCTCTTGGGCTCCGCTATCGGTACGGCGCCTCCGAGTGTGCCAACTGCAAGCCGCCGCTCGGCTCCCCGCCGTCCTCCCCGCCAAACGACGCGAACTCCTCGCCCGAGGGCCAGTTTCCCGGGCGAACCCCGCGAAGGGAACCGCGGAATCCTGCGGGAGAGCCCGCCACCGTGTTCCTACGGATCAGAAGGTTGGGGGTTCGAATCCCTCCGGGCGCACAGAACACGAAGGCCAGGAACCGCAAGGTTCCTGGCCTTCGTGCTTTCCCGGCGGCCGACCGCCTCACCGGTCAGGGCAGCGCGGCCCGCGCTCCCGTGAGGTGGGCCGGGTCCGGGTCGTGCGCGACGTCGTCGGGCGTGATGCCCACCGACCTGGCGAGCGCCTCGACGTCCCCGCCCTGCAGGAGCGGCAGCGCCTCGCGGACGTGCCCGTCGTCCCAGGTCCACCACCGGGCGCGCCACAGCAGCTTGCGCCGCAGCGGATCGAACCGGTGGCGCACCACGCGCCCGTCGCCCACGACCACCGAGAAGGGCGCCACGTCCTTCGCGACGACGGCGCGCGCCCCGATGATCGCGCCGACACCGATGTGCACACCGCCCAGGATCGTCGACTCGTACCCGCACCAGACCTCGTGCCCGACGACGGTGTCCCCGACGGGCTTCCACGCGTCGGTCGCGCCGTCGACGAAGTTGAACCCGTACGGCGTGACGGCATCCATGTCATGGCCCTGGTTGCCGCCCAGCAGGAACGTGGTCCCGGACGCGAACTGGCAGAAGTTGCCGATCACGAGCTTGTCCGTCGGGACGCCTCGGTAGGTGGGGGAGTCGGCGAACAGGTAGCGGGCACGACCCGCGAAGCTCTCCCGGTGGTAGTGGCCGCTGTACCAGGAGTGCCGCCCCTGGGCCAGGACGATGCCCGCGTGGTCCAGGACCTCGCGTGAGGTGTCGAGGCGTTCGACCACGGTGAAGTCGGGGAAGAGGTCTCGTGCGGTGGTGTCCATCGGGTCAGTGCACCGGAGCCCTTGCGTCGCGGGCAAGGCAATTGTGGGCGCACCGGTTCGGCCCGACGGCGGAGCGTGCGTCGGGCGCTCTACCACCACGCCCGCTTGAAGCCTGCCGCCTCCGCGTCCTTGCGGCTCTCGAAGCACACGTCGGCCTTGACCTCCCGGAAGTTCCACTCCTCGCCCCGCACGTAGTAGACGTTCGTCGCGCCGTCGATCTCGCGCTCGTAGAGGCCCTTGACCTTGCAGTTCTCGGGGATCGGGGTCTTGCTGGGGGTGGGCGTCGGGGTCGGGGTGGGCGTCGGCGGCGCCGGGGCGGGCGGCGGCTCGGCGACCGGCGGCTCCTCGGGCGTCGGGGTCGGCGTGGGGCGCGGCCGGGGCTTCTCGACCGGCGGGACGACGGGGTCGCGGGGCGGAGGGAGCGTGCTGCCGGTCGGCAGCGGTTCGGCCGGGCACGTCGAGAGGACGGCGACGAGTGCTGCCTTCTCGCTGCTGGTCACGCGCAGGCCGTAGGTGTACTTGACGCCCACCTGGCGGGCGACGTAGGCGCAACGGAACGCCTCGTTCGGGGGGAGCCAGGCAGAGGCGTCTCCGTCGCCCTTCTGCTGGTTGAGGGTGCCGTCGACGACGAGGATGTTGAGCGGGTCGTTCGCGAAGGCCTCGCGTCGCGCCGCGTCCCACGCCCGCGCACCCTTGTGCCACGCGTCGGTCAGGGCGACCACGTGATCCACCTGGACCTTCTCCGAGGACAGCGGGCCGCGCTCGAAGGCGATCTCGGTGCCGCTGTACGGGTCGGCGAGCAGGCCCGTCAGGACGACGCAGTCCTTCGTCCCGGGCTTGAACGACGCCCCGGACAACGACCTGGCGAGCGCGTCGTTGCGGGTGTCGCACCCGTTGCCGTCGGTGTCGGCGAACCGCACCCCGAACGCCTCGACCGAGAACGCGGCCGAGACGTCCCGGTCGCCGACCTCGAGCAGCGCGACCGTCGCGAGCGCCGACTGGGAGGGTGCCGCGGCCACGACCGCGTCGACGTCGAGGGTCGCCGTCTCGAGGACGGCCGAGTTGGCCACCTCGAGGTGGTCCGGGGTCCGGTCCTCCGCGGGCTCCTCGGCGGGTGGCGGGGCGTTCGTCGCGTTGGAGGTCACGGGAGCCGGCGGCCTGTCCGAGCCGCCCTTCTGCGCGAGGGCCATCCCGCTCCCGGCGAGGGCCACGACGAGCACGGCGCAGCCCGCCCAGAGCGCGGGCCCGGACAGGAGCCCGTGCCGGGAAGCGGGCCGAGTCGCCGAGGTGTCACGACGGGTCGAGGTGCGCGACGCCGTCGGGCCTGCAGATGCCGGGGGCGGCGCGACCGGGCCGGGCGGGGGCGGGATCGGAGGTAGCGCCCGCACGGTCGAGGCGGGAGCGTACGACGCGGGCGCCTCCTCGACGGCCGGTCGGACCTCGGCGAACGGCATGCCGGAGGACTTTTCACCCGACGGGCTCGTCGGGCGCGTGGTGTCGCCGCCGAGCGTCCCGACGCCGAGCGGGAGGCGTTGCGTGCTGGTGGGCAGGACCGTGGGGCGGGTGTGCTGGGACCAACGATCGCCGTCGAACCAGCGTTCTGTCCCGGCCGCGGAGGGGTCGGGGTACCACCCCGGAGCGGTGCGACCCATGACGCCTCCTGCTGCTCTGGTCGCCTGCGTGCAACCCGCCGGCGGCGTCCTGGACCGACAGGGCGATCGAAGGCTAGCGGAGAGCGTCGGGTGGTCACGAATCGGTCCGGCGCGTCCCTGGAGCGGGGTGTGGGTGCGATCTCATGGAGAGGGGGATCGGGTCGGGTGCGCACCGCTCTTGACAGCGCTGTCAGATTCAGGGTCTACTCACCCCAGGAAGCACCGGACGGCCCTGACCGCCCGAACCGCGCCGGTCGTGACACGTCGGAGCGGAACCAGCCGGGGGTGTGGAAGAATCCCCGCCAGTCGAACCGTGCGGGGGTGGGTGCACATGGCCGCAGGAGGCCGCACCGCACGCGGCGGAGGTCGCCCGACCCTCGCCGCGGTGGCCGAGGCCGCGGGAGTCAGCCTCAAGACGGCGTCCCGCGTGCTCAACGACGAACCCAGCGTCGCCGAGGCGACCCGCCTCAAGGTGCGGGCAGCCGCTGACACGCTCGGCTTCCGCCGCAACGCCGTCGCAGCCGACCTCGCGCGCGGTGGCGGCTCCCGCCTCGTCGGGTTCGTGACCGGAGACATCGCGAACCCCTTCTACTCGGACCTCGCGGGCGGGATCGAGCGCGAGCTGCGCAAGCACGGGCTCCAGCTCATCACCACGAGCTCCGACGAGGACGCGGACCAGGAGCGCGAGCTCATCGACGCGCTGATCGAACGCCGCGTCGCGGCCCTGTTCATCGCCCCCACGGCCGCCGACCACTCCTACCTGCACGCCGAGCTCGCGACCGGTGTGCCCGTCGTGTTCCTCGACCGCCCACCGAGCGGGATCGAGGCCGACACCGTCGTGCTCGACAACCGTGCCGGCGCCGCCGCCGCCGCCCGGCACCTGCTCGCGCAGGGGCACCGTCGGATCGCGCTCGCGGGCGACCTGTCCCGGCTGTGGACCTTCCGCGAACGGCACGAGGGCTTCGTCGGCGCACTGCACGCCGCCGGGATCGAGGACCCCGAGCGCTACGTGCGCGACGGGCTGCACGACGCCACGACAGCCCGCGAGGCCGTCCTGGAGCTCCTCGCGCTCGACGAGCCCCCCACCGCGATCCTCACGGCCAACAACAAGATCACCCAGGGTGCGCTCCGGGCCCTGCGCACCGGTCACGGCACGCGCCGCGACGTCGCCCTCGTCGGGTTCGACGACTTCGAGCTCGCCGACGTCCTCGACGTGACCGTCGTCGGGTACGAGATCTCCGCCATGGGCCAGGCGGCCGCGCGGCTCGCGGTCGACCGCATCGAGTCGCCCGGAGGTGCTCCCCGGCTGCGCGTCGTCCCGACCGTGCTGGTCCCCCGAGGCTCCGGGGAGATCGCACCGCGCCTGGCCGCGGTGGAGGTCCCGGCAGCGCGGTGACCCGACGCGGCCGTGCGACGCGTCGGGCGGGCGTGCGGCGTGCGCTGCGACCGGCCCGCCCGGGGGCGGCCCCGCCCGGGGCGACCGGGCGACCCGGGGTGACCGGTCCGTCCGGGGTGACCGGTCCCGCCGGTCCTGCCGCGGCGGTCGCTTTGTCGCCGTCGTCCTCTTCGAACTGCGTCAAGGTCTCTCCGAGGTAACGATTCGGCGCAGGTCTTTGACAGGGCTCGGTGTGCGGTCTTACGTTCGACGTGTTCCTGACAGCGCTGTCAACGACGAAAGTAGGACCCCATGCGTAACGGATTACGCGTCGCCGGGGCACTGGTGGGCACCGCAGCCCTCCTGGCCCTCGCAGCTTGCAGCGGCGACTCCGGTAGCGATTCCACGGACGGCTCGGGCGATGCCGCGGGCGGAGACGTCGAGGTCTTCACCTGGTGGGCCGCAGGCTCTGAGAAAGCCGGCCTCGACGCGCTCGTCTCGGTCTTCGGCGAGCAGCACCCCGACTACACGTTCGTGAACGGCGCGGTCGCCGGCGGCGCAGGGTCGGCCGCCAAGGACCTGCTCCAGACCCGGCTCCAGGCCAACGACCCGCCGGACACCTTCCAGGCCCATGCCGGCGCCGAGCTCACGGACTACATCGACGCCGCCCAGATCGAGGACATCTCCGACCTGTACGACGAGTTCGGGGTCACCGACGTCTTCCCGCAGGACCTCATCGACCTCCTCACGGTCGACGGCCAGATCTACTCGATGCCCTCCAACATCCACCGCTCGAACATGGTCTGGGCCAACCCCGCGGTCCTGATCGAGGCGGGCCTCGACCCCGCCGCGACCTACGCGACCCTCGACGACTGGTTCACCGCCCTCGACGCGGTCCAGGCCACGGGCAAGACCCCCCTCTCGGTCGCGCAGACCTGGACCCAGGTCAACCTGCTCGAGACGGTACTCATGGCCGCGCTCGGCGCCGACGCCTACAACGGGCTGTGGGACGGCTCGACCGACTGGGAGAGCCCCGAGGTCACGGCCGCGCTCGAGGACTTCCAGAAGCTCATGAGCTACACCAACACCGACCGCGACGGCCTGGACTGGCCCGAGGCCACCCAGCTCGTCATGGACGGCGAGGCCGCGTTCAACGTCATGGGTGACTGGGCCGTGGCGGCGTTCGAGGAGGCCGACAAGACGGCCGGCACCGACTTCACCTACTTCCCGGTCCCCGGGACGGACGGCATGTTCGGATTCCTCGCCGACTCGTTCACGCTCCCCGTGGGCGCCAAGAACCCCGACGGCACCAAGGCCTGGATCGAGACGGTCGCGAGCCTCGAGGGCCAGACGGCGTTCAACCAGGCCAAGGGCTCCATCCCCGCCCGCACCGACGCGGACCCTGCTGACTTCTCCGAGTACCAGCAGACCGCCATCACCTCGTTCGCGGACGACACGATCGTGCCGTCGCTCGCCCACGGCGCGGCTGCCTCGGTCGCCGTGCTCAACGCCATCTCGGACGCGACGAGCAAGTTCACCTCCGGCGCCTCCGACCTGGCGCAGTACCAGGCCGACCTGGCCGCCGCCACCGCAGAGTAGGGCACAGGGCGTGCCCGTCGCGGAGCTGCTCACGCCGCCCCGCGACGGGCACCGCCGCCCGTTCGTGCCACGAGCCTGCGGTGCCCCGCCGCTCCACCTCGTTCCCCGCCGCACCGGTCGGTGGGCGCTCCCGCACCCAGGTGCGCGGCGTCCGACCCGGACCGTGCCCGCACCCTTGGAGGATCACCGGTGATCCACTCCGCCCGACGCTGGGGGCCGCCGCTGCTCCTCGTCGCCCCCTCCCTCGTCCTGGTGGGGGTGTTCGTCTACGGCCTCATCGCCATCAACTTCTCGACCTCGACCACCGACATGCACAAGGCCGCACAGTCCACGGGGCAGGCGCCCGTGTCCCGTGTGGGCCTCCAGAACTACCTCGACCTGCTCGCGAGCCCGGAGTTCCAGCACTCCCTGCTGAACCTCCTGATCTACACCGTGGTCTTCCTCGTGGGCACCATGCTCATCGGGTTCGTCTGGGCCTGGCTCCTCGACAAGCCCGTCAAGGGCGAAGGTTTCTTCCGCGCCGTCTACCTGTTCCCCATGGCTGTCTCGTTCATCGCCTCGGGCGTCGTGTGGCGCTGGCTCCTCAACTCGAACCAGGACGAGAAGGCGAGCGGCCTCAACCGGCTCTTCCAGATGGTCGGGCTCGACGCCCTCCAGAACAACTGGTGGAACAACGTCACGTTCGGCATCGCGGCCATCGCGATCCCCGCGATCTGGCAGCTCTCCGGCTACGTGATGGCGCTCTTCCTCGCAGGGTTCCGCGGCATCCCGGAGGAGCTGCGCGAGGCGGCCCGCATCGACGGCGCGAGCGAGTGGAAGCTGTACCGCTACGTGCTCTTCCCGCAGCTCACACCGATCGCGCTGTCCGCGCTCATCATCGTGGGCCACATGTCGCTCAAGGCGTTCGACCTCATCATGTCGATCTCCAAGCCGTCCAACTACCAGACCAAGGTCCCGGCCGTCGACATGTACGTCTTCAAGTCGAGCTTCGACTACGCGAACGCAGCCGCGGTGGGCGCGATCCTGCTCATCATCGTGGCCCTCGTGATCGTGCCCTACCTGATCTCCCTGAACCGCAAGGAGAAGATCCGATGACCACGGTCACCACCCCCGTCGAGGCGACGGCCCCGGGCTCGGGGGGCTCCGGGCCCGGCACGGTCGGCTCGCGTCGCCGCAAGAAGCCCGTGGAGCGGTTCTCCGTGGCCCGCACGCTGCGGTACGCGCTCCTGATCCTGTTCGTGCTGGTCGTGCTCGTGCCCGTCTACGTCCTGCTCGTCACGAGCTTCAAGGGACCGGGCGACGCGGCGCCGACCCGCGCATGGAACCTGCCGCAGGTGTGGACCACGGAGAACTGGCAGGGCGCGTGGGACGCCCTGTCGCCCGCGATCCTGCGAACGCTCCAGATGGTGGTCCCGGCCGCGCTCATCTCGGCGTTCCTCGGGTCGCTCAACGGGTTCGTGCTCTCGCGCTGGCGGTTCCGGGGGGCGAACCTCGTCTTCACGCTCATCCTCTTCGGCATGTTCATCCCGTACCAGGCGGTGATCATCCCGCTCAACCAGCTCGTCCTGAGCCTCGGCCTTCCGAGCGGCATCCCGACGCTGATCGTGCTGCACGTGATCTACGGCCTGCCGATCACGACGCTGATCTTCCGCAACTACTACCAGACCGTCCCGGCCGAGCTCATCGAGGCCGCACGCGTCGACGGGGCGGGCATGCTGCGCACGTACTGGTCGATCGTCCTGCCGATCTCGATCCCGAGCTTCGTGGTCGTGCTGATCTGGCAGTTCACGTCCGCGTGGAACGACTTCCTCTTCGCGGTGTTCTTCTCCTCGAGCCAGAACGGCCCGGTCACGCTCGCCCTGAACAACCTCGCGAACGGGGCGCTGCTGCAGAACTACGGCGTGTCGATGGCCGGGGCGCTGTTCGCGTCGCTCCCGACCCTCCTGGTCTACATCCTGCTCGGCAAGTACTTCATGGGCGGGCTCATGTCCGGGTCGGTCAAGGGGTGAGGCTGCCCGCCCCACGGGGCGGACCGGCCTGGCCGGACCCGACGTCCGGACGGGGGCTCCGCCGTCGGGCGTTCGACGCAGGTGCACCCAGCCGGGGAAGATCGCTGACGAGGACGACGAACGGGGAACGATGACGGTCAGGGACGAACCCGCACGCACGGCGGACGGGGCTGCGTGGCGCCACGACGAGCTGCGCAGGCTGCTCGCCTTCGCGCAGGCGTCGCTCGGGCCCGACGGCGGTGCGCGGTGGCTCGACGACGACGGCGTCCCCGACGCGCACGCACCCGTGCACACGTGGATCACGGCGCGCACGGCCCACATGTACGCGCTCGGGACCCTGCTCGGTGTGCCCGGGGCGGACACCCTCGCGGACCTGGCTCTCGACGGGCTGCGCACCCACCTCGTGGACCCCGCCGACGGCGGCTGGTTCGCGTCGCGCGGGCCGGGCGACGCGGTCGACGACACCAAGAGCGCGTACGCGCACGCGTTCGTGGTCCTCGCCGCGTCGAGCGGCGTCGTCGCGGGACGGCCCGGGGCGCGCGCGCTGCTCGACGACGCGCTGCGCGTCCTCGACCGGGAGTTCTGGGAGGCGGACCAGGGCATGCTGCGCGACGAGTGGGACCGCGCCTGGACCACGTGCGCGCCCTACCGGGGGGCGAACGCCAACATGCACGGCGTCGAGGCGCTGCTCGCCGCGCACTCGGCGACGGGCGACGCCCGGTGGCTCGAGCGCGCGAGCACGATCGCGGAGCGCGTCGTGGGCTGGGCCGCCGAGCGGGACTGGCGGGTCGTCGAGCACTTCGACGAGGCGTGGCGACCGCTACCAGAGCTCAACGCCGAGCGGCCCGACGACAAGTTCAAGCCCTACGGGTCGACGCCCGGGCACGGGTTCGAGTGGGCGCGCCTGCTGTTGCAGCTCGACGCGGCGCAGGACCCCACGACGTCCGGTGGGATCCCCGGCGTGCCGGGGGCTCGCCTCGACGCCGCCCGCCGGCTGTTCGACCGTGCCGCGGCCGACGGCTGGGACCCGGGCGAGGGCGGGTTCGTCTACACCGTCGACTGGTCGGGGCGACCCGTCGAGCAGCGCAGGTTCCACTGGGTCGCGGCCGAGGCGATCGCGGCCGCCGAGGTCCTCGCCCGGGTCACGGGCGAGGAGCGGTACGCGCGGCTCGCCGACGACTGGTGGGCCTACGCGCGGACGCACCTCGTCGACGTCGAGCGCGGCTCGTGGCACCACGAGCTCGACGCGCACAACCGTCCGTCGGCGGTCGTGTGGGACGGCAAGCCCGACATCTACCACGCGGGCCAGGCGCTCCTCCTCGCGGACGTGCCGGTCACGGGGAGCCTCGCGGAGTCGGTCCGCGCCTGGCGCGCTCAGCGGGCGTCGTAGATCTGCACCTCGGCCGCCTTGACCGCGAACCACACGCGTTCGCCCGGAGTCAGGTGCAGGTCCGCGACGGACCGCGGGGTCAGGTCCGCAGCGAGGTGCCCGACGGCGTCGCGCACCTCACGAGGTCCCGTCACCTCCCCCCAGGCCCGGAAGAGCTGCCCGTGCGGCTCGAGCGACGTGATCGTCACCACGAAGGCGTTGCGCGGGCTGCCCGACGGTGGCTCGCGGTGGATCGCGACCGCCCGCGGCTCGAACATCGCGACCGCCGGGGCGCCCTCGACGAGCCCCGCGCCGTCGGCGACGACTCCTGCGACGACCTGGGCGCTGCTCGTGCTGCGCGTGCCGGTCGCTGCGCCGCCGCCGCTCGGGCCGGGCCGCAGCCCGCCGTCGTCGGTCGCGGTGCCCGTGAGCAGGTTGATGCCCGCGAGGCGGGCCGCGAACCGTGAGCGGGGGCGGGTGAGGACCTCGCGCGCCGGACCGTCCTCGACGACCCGGCCCCCCTCCAGGACGACCGCGCGGTCGGCGAGGAGGAGGACGTCGAGCAGGTCGTGCGTCACGAGCAGGGTCGTGCGGGGGCGGGTGCGCTGGGCGTCGTGCAGGGCGCGGCGCACCTGCTGGGCGACCCCGACGTCGAGCGACGCGAGCGGTTCGTCGAGCAGCAGGACGCGTGGGTCGGTCGCGAGGGCACGTGCGATCGAGACGCGCTGAGCCTGCCCCCCGGACAGCTCGTGCGGTCGGCGCCCCGCGAGGTGCCCCGCGTCGAGCTCGGCGAGGCGCTCACGGGCCGTGGCACGGGCCTCGGGCCGGGGCGTGCCCCGGGCGCGGAGCCCGAACGCGACGTCGTCGACCGCGTCGAGGTGCGCGAAGAGCAGGGGGCGCTGCGTGAGCCAGCCGACCCTGCGCCGTCGTGCGGGGACGGCGGTCCCGCGGGTGGTGTCGGTCAGGACGGTGTCGTCGATCGACACGTGGAGCTCGTCGGGGCGCGCCGACCGGGGCCGGGCACGGTGGGCGCGGTGGGGGAGCAGGCCGGTGACGGCCTGGAGGAGCGTCGACTTGCCTGCGCCGTTGGGGCCGAGGACCGCGACGACCTGTCCGGGTCCGACCGTGAGGTCGAGGTCGACGCCGCGCTCGGCGAGGCGGACCCGGACGTGCAGGGGCGCGCCGAGGGTGACGGTCCCGACCGCCGAGGGTGACGTGCCGACCTGCCGAGGGTGACGCGACGCGTCGCCATCGGCCGGATACCCGTCACCCTCGGCGGGGAGCCCGTCGCCCTCGGCCGGATGCCCGTCACCCTCGGCGGGGAGCCCGTCGCCCTCGGCCGGATGCCCGTCACCCTCGGCGGGGAGCCCGTCACCTTCGGCGGGGAGCCCGTCACCTTCGGCGGGGAGCCCGTCACCCTCGGCCGGATGCCCGTCACCTTCGGCGGAGGACTCGCGCCCGAACGGCCCGCCGTGCACGGCCGCCGTGACGATCACGGCCACGACCACGAGCAGGAGCGACAGCGCGACGGCGGCGTCGGGGTCGGCGCTGCGCCGGAGGTAGATCTCGAGCGGCAGGGTCTGGGTGACGCCCTGGAGCGCGCCGGCGAACGTGATCGTCGCGCCGAACTCCCCGAGCGCCCGCGCGAACGCGAGCACCGCCCCGGACACGAGCCCGGGCAGGACCAGCGGCAGGGTCACACGGCGCAGCACGGTCGTGGGGGAGGCCCCGAGCGTCGCGGCGACCTCCTCGTAGCGTGCGTCGTGCGTCCGCAGCGACCCTTCGAGGCTCAGCACGAGGAACGGCAGCGCGACGAAGGTCTGGGCCATGACGACCGCGGTGGTCGTGAACGCGACCTCGATGCCCAGGACGGACAGGTGCTGGCCGATCAGCCCGCGTCGCCCGAACGTGTAGAGCAGCGCGATGCCTCCCACGACGGGCGGCAGGACGAGGGGGAGCAGCACGAGTGCGCGGGCCAGGCGCTGCCCGGGGAACGTGGTCCGCGCGAGGACGAGGGCCATGGGGGCGCCGAGCAGCACGCAGCACACGGTCGCGACGAGCGAGGTCCGGACCGAGAGCCACAGGGCGTCGGTCGCGGTCGGGGACGTGAGCAGGTCCCAGATGCCGCCGAGCCCCCCGGACACGTCGAGGCGCGCGACCATCGCGACCACGGGCACGACGACGAACAGCGCACCGATGATCGCGGGGGCCAGGACCCAGCGGGGCAGGCCGCGCATCAGGGGGCCTCCTCGGTCCGTGCGTGCCCGTCGCCCGGACGAGGGGACCGTCCTCGCCTGAGGTGACGCACGTCGTCGGGCGTCATGGCGTCCCGAAGCCGGCCTTCGCGAGCGCGGCCCGGCCGACGGGTCCGGTCACGAGGTCGACCCACTTCTCTGCGAGCGCGGCGTCGGCGACGCCGGAGGTCACGGCGATCGGGTAGGTGTTCACGACGGTCGCCGTCTCGGGGACGTCGATCACCTCGACGTCGTCCCCGGCGAGGGTCGCGTCGGTGACGTAGACGAGTCCGGCGTCGGCTTCTCCGGCGGTGACCTTGGCGAGGACGTCGGTCACGCTCGCCTCCTCGCTCACGCGGTGGATCGTGGTCCCGGCGGTGGCCTCGACGGTGGCGGTCGCGGACCCGCAGGGCACCTCGGCCGCGCACACGACGACCTTGAGGTCCTCGCGCGCGAGGTCGGCGAACGACGTGACGCCGCCGGGGTTCCCGGTGGGGACGACGACCGTGAGGGTGTTGGTCGCGAAGACCACGGGGTCGGCCGCGTCGCCGCCCGCGACGGCACGGCCCATGGTGGCGGTGTCCGCCGTGGCGAGCACGTCACCCGGGCTGCCTGCGAGGAGCTGGTCGGCGAGGTCGGCCGACCCCGCGAACGACAGCGCGACGGTCACGCCGTCGTGCTCGGCCTCGAAGCCCTCGGCAAGGCCCGTGAAGACGTCGCGCAGCGACGCGGCCGCGAGCACGGTGAGGGTCTGCTTCTCGGCATGCGTCTCGCCGTCCAAGCTTCCGGTGCCCGACGGCGCCGCGCACGCCGCGAGGGCGGCCGTGAGCAGGGCCGTGGTCGTCAGGGCGAGCGCGCGCCGGACGGGGCGTGCGGTGGTGCGGGGGGTGCGGATGGTGCGGTTCACGCGAGGCCTGCCGGCGTCTCGACGATCACGGTGGTGGCCTTGACGACGGCGACGGCGAGGCTGCCCGGTTCGAGACCGAGCTCGCGGACTGCCTCGGTGCTCATGAGCGACACGACGCGCTGTCCGCCGCACAGCATCTCGACCTGGGACATGACGGTGTCGCTCACGACGTGGGTCACGATCCCGACGAACCGGTTCCTGGCGGAGCGGGCGACGCCGGACGGGTCGGGCGCCGCCTGGGCGGTGCGTGCGGCCCAGGCGGCGAGCTGAGCGCCGTCGAGGACCTTGCGGCCGGAGCCGTCGAGGGTCGCGTCGAGGTCTCCCGCGTCGACCCAGCGGCGCACTGTGTCGTCGCTGACGCCGAGCAGGTCGGCTGCTTCCTTGATCCGATAGTGCGGCATGAGAGCGACTATAGGCCCGCAGGTGCGGACTCCAATGATCGCATCGCGACGATTGAGAACCGTTTCAAGCCCATATGCCCCATTTTCGGCTGCGGCGTGGCATGCTCGGAAGGTGCGCACGTGCTGGTGCGCCGGGACCGGTAGGAGGACTCGTGGTTCGTCGGTACTGGAGCTCGCTCGCCCTCGTCGTGATCGGCGCCGTCTGGGCGCTGGGCGGAGGGATCGCCGCGCTGACCGGCAAGGACGGACCGCAGTCCCCGATCCTGTTCGTGGTGCTCGGGGGCGCGGCCGTGCTGGTAGGCATCGGGAGCGCCGTCGTCCGCTCCCGTTCGCGCGACGAGGTGTGACGGCGGCGTGACGGCAGGCCAGACCCGCCGACCGGTCCCACATCAACGCACGAGGCCCCGCACCATCCGGTGCGGGGCCTCGTGTCGTGGAGCGGATGACGGGAATCGAACCCGCGCTATCAGCTTGGGAAGCTGAAGTTCTACCATTGAACTACATCCGCGTGACGTGGAACCCCGCAGCTCGCGGGCCGTCTCCGGCCGGTGCGAGCCGGTGAGGAACCGGCGTGCGTCCACGATCATACCCACGTCGGGCCAGGATGCCAGCATCTTGTGCCTGAGCACTGCCTGAGGAGGCGTCTTGTCCGAGAACCCGTACCAGCAGCAGCCCACCGATCCTGCGGCTGGAGCGGACCCGTACGGCCAGTACGGCGGAGCGCCGCAGCAGCCCACGGCGCCGTCCTACGGAGCGGACCCGTACGGGCCGCCGCAGGCCTACGGCGAGCAGCCGCAGCCTGCCTACGGCGCACCGGCCGACCCCTACGCCCAGCAGCCCGGGTACGGCTACGGAGCCCCTCAGCAGGATTACCAGCAGGGTTACCAGCAGGGCTACCAGCAGCCGTACGGCGCGTACGGCGCGTACGGCGCCCAGCAGCCCGGCTACTACGAGGACCCGAACGCGAAGTCGCGCCTCGCGGCGGGCCTGCTCGGCATCTTCCTCGGGACGTTCGGCATCCACCGCTTCTACCTCGGGTACACCGGCATCGGTGTGACCATGCTGCTGATCTCGGTCCTCTCGCTGGGCATGCTGAGCTGGGCGGTCTGGATCTGGGGCCTCGTCGAGGGCATCCTCTACCTGACGTCGAAGAGCGGCCAGTACTCGGTCGACTCGACGGGGCGCCCGCTGCGCAGCTGACGGCACGGGTCGCCTCGCTGAACCGAGGCCGGCCCCGAGGCCGGTCGACGACCGCACGTCGTCGCCCGACCGGCCTCGGGTCGCCCCTCGGGACCGCCCTCCGGGACCGCGCACCGGCGCGCTGCCGGCGCGGAGTACGGTTGCCCCGTGCTCCTCTCCGACCGCGACATCACTGCCGAGATCGACGCCCAGCGGGTCCGCCTGGACCCGTACGACCCCGCGATGCTCCAGCCGTCGAGCATCGACGTGCGGCTCGACAAGTTCTTCCGGCTGTTCGACAACCACAAGTACCCGTTCATCGACCCGTCGACGGACCAGCCGGACCTGACGCGTCTCGTCGAGGTCGAGCCGGGCGAGCCGTTCATCCTGCACCCGGGGGAGTTCGTCCTGGGGGCCACGTTCGAGCAGGTGTCGCTGCCCGACGACGTCGCGGCGCGCCTCGAGGGCAAGTCCTCGCTGGGCCGGCTCGGGCTCCTGACGCACTCGACGGCGGGCTTCATCGACCCGGGGTTCAGCGGCCACGTGACGCTCGAGCTGAGCAACGTCGCGACGCTCCCGATCACGTTGTGGCCGGGCATGAAGATCGGCCAGCTGTGCTTCTTCCGGCTGTCGTCGGCCTCGGAGCACCCGTACGGCTCGTCGATCTATGGTTCTCGGTACCAGGGTCAGCGGGGTCCGACGGCCTCGCGCTCCTGGCAGAACTTCCACCGTACCGACGTGTGATCCCGAGCCGGCTCGAGCGAGCCCGCCTGATCGGACGTCGCCATCGCAGAGAGGGCGATCCCACCGTGTCGCAGCCGACCAGCCCGACCCTTCAGCCGTTCCCCGCGTCCTCGGCGCAGGCCCACCAGGCGCGGCACCTGCTCGCGCTCCCGGGGGACGTCGAGGTCGACGAGGTCGAGACCCTCGCCGTGTCCAGGTTCGCGGGCGCGCGGTGGGACGTGGCGCCGTCGGGCACGGATCCCCTGACCCCGGCGCCCCGCACCGCCAAGCCGGGCGAGCCCGGTGTGCTGCGGACGTCACGGCACACGACGCTGACCGGGCCGTACTCGCCGTGGTCGGCGGACGGGGTCAACCCCGGCCTGCCGCCGGGCACGGACCAGGTGTTCGACGTCGTGTGCCCGCGCGACCGCGGTGACGCCCCGCTCCCCGGTGGCGGCGACCGTGACGGGGTGGGGCGTGCGTTCCCGGCGGGGCTGCCGACGCGCGAGGAGGAGCGCGTGATCTCCTGGCTCGTCGAGGTCGCGCGGCGTCTGGGCGGCTCGATCCGCGTCGACACGGCCAACGCGGCCTCGCCGGCCGTGGTCCTGACGCCGGACCCGGGCGTCGCGGTCGACATGTCGGTCTTCTCGGACGTGTGGCTCGACCCGCAGGCCGCGATGGCCGTCGTCGGGGCGGTCCACCCGCGCGTCGTGCTCGCGACGGAGGGCAGCCCGTACCAGGGGCCGCCGCAGGGCATCGGCGAGCTGCCCCTGTACCGGGGTGAGACGCTCGACCCGGAGCTGCGTCGCGCGCTCCACGCGCAGGCGGACGACATCGACATCGCGGCCCTGACGAGCGGCAAGGTGCTCGACGGCTACGGTCTCCTGATCGACATGGGCGTCGACGGTCTCGTGGCGGTCGAGGTGGGCGGTGAGGAGCAGCTCCCGCTGCTGCTGCGCAACGTGCCGTGGGCGTCGCAGGGCGCGGTCGCGTACCGCGTGCGCTGGGAGCCGCGCGACCTCGTCGAGTCGCAGATGGAGGTGCCGTCGTTCGAGCTGAAGGTCGCGCGCAAGCGTGCGACCGAGCTCGTCGCGTCCGTGACCCGGGCGATCTACGCGGCCGTGGGTGGTGAGATCGCCGACGCGGCCGACTTCCTGGTGGACCCGCAGGACGTCTGAGGGTTGGTTGCGCTCTCACGGCAGCCCGCATACTCTCGACCGGCCGGTCGGAACGGGATGAACAGGGCGAGGTGGGCATGGCGCAGGGCGCAGCGGGCAGCAGGGCGGCCGCAGCCCGCCGCCGGGGGAACCCGTTGGCGCTCGCGGTCCTCGCGCAGCTCGGCGACAAGCCCATGCACCCCTATGAGATCGCGCGCGTGCTCAAGGACGGCCGCAAGGACGAGTCGGTCAGGCTGAACTACGGCTCGCTCTACTCGGTCATCACGGCGCTCGCGCGGGACGGGTTCATCGAGCCCGCGGGCACGGAGCAGGACGGCAACCGTCCCCAGCGCACGGTCTACCGGCTCACGGACGCCGGGCGCGACGAGGTCGACGACTGGATGCGCAGCCTCCTCGGCGTCCCCGTCAAGGAGTTCCCGCAGTTCCTTGCGGCGCTCAGCCTCATGCAGGTCCTCGCGCCCGACGACGCCGCCGCCCTCCTGCGCACCCGTCTCGTCGCGCTGCGGGTCGCGGTCCGCCGGCTCGAGGACGACGTGGAGCGTCGCGTCGAGGCCGTGCCGGCGCCGTTCACGGCCGAGACCGAGTACGAGCTCGCGCTGCTCCTCGCCGAGCTCCGGTACACCGAGGCCCTGGTCCGCCGCCTGGGCGACGGCACGCTCCGCGGACTCGACGACTGGCGGGCGAGGCCTTCCGACGGGGCGACGACCTCCAGCTAGCAGGGTCCCTGCGGTGGCCGATCCGTGGCCCGGTGGTGCATTCCCGCTGAACCTGTGACATCTCCCACCGGCCGACGGGGCGTCGAGTGGTCTTGCGGGTCTCGTTGAACGGTAAAATACCTACCGGACCCGGTGCGTCTCCGGGCCGTCCTCCTCCTGCGCGACGTCGAGCAGGAACGGTCGGCCAGTGCGACGTGACTGCTCCGCGTTCTCGCCCACCCGCCCCCGACCAGGACGGAGCGGACGTGCTCTATCTGCTCGTTGCGCATCTGGCAATGGCACTCGGCGCGCCCGCACTCGTGTCGGTGCTGGGCCGCAAGGCGTTCTTGGTGATGGCCCTCGCGCCCGCCTCCGCCGCCGTCTACGCCCTCAGCTGGACCACCCGCGTCATGGAAGGCGTGCACCCGACCGAGGTCACCCAGTGGGTGCCCGGGCTGGGGCTCGAGCTCGCCTTCCGCATGGACACCCTGTCCTGGCTCATGCTGCTGCTCGTCGGTGGCGTCGGTGCGCTGGTCCTCGTGTACTGCTCGGCCTACTTCTCTCCCACCGCTTCCGGGCTCGGGCGGTTCGGGGCCGTGCTCACGGCGTTCGCGGGGGCCATGGTCGGCCTCGTCACGTCGGACGACATGCTGCTCCTGTTCGTCTTCTGGGAGCTCACGACGGTCTTCTCCTACCTGCTGATCGGCCACTACGCGGACCGCAAGGCGAGCAGGCGAGCCGCGATGCAGGCCATCGTCGTCACGACGGCGGGCGGCCTGGCGATGCTCGTGGGCGTCGTGATCCTGGGGGTCCAGGGTGGGACGTTCCGCCTCTCGGAGATCATCGCGGACCCGCCGACGGGTGGTGCCGTGACCGCGGCGACCGTGTGCCTCCTGGCCGGTGCGGCGAGCAAGGCCGCGCTCATCCCGCTGCACTTCTGGCTCCCCGCGGCCATGGCAGCGCCCACCCCGGTCAGCGCGTACCTGCACGCCGCCGCCATGGTCAAGGCCGGCGTCTACCTCGTCGCGCGCTTCGCCCCCGCGTACTCCGACACCACGGTGTGGCGCACGATCGTCATCGTCCTGGGGGTCGGCACGCTCCTCGTGGGCGGCTACCGCGCGCTGCGCCAGCACGACCTCAAGCTCGTCCTGGCGTTCGGCACCGTGAGCCAGCTCGGCCTGATCGTCCTGCTCGTGGGCCTCGGGACGCGGTCCGCCGCGCTCGCGGGCCTCGCGATGATCGGGGCGCACGCGATGTTCAAGGCGTCGCTGTTCCTCGTCGTCGGCGTGGTCGACGCCGCGACCGGCACCCGCGACCTGCGCCGCCTGACGGGCGTCGGGCGCGCGCTTCCCCTGACCGCGCTCGCCGGCGGGCTCGCGACCGCGTCCATGATCGGTCTGCCCCCGCTCGCGGGCTACGTCGCGAAGGAGGCCGCGCTCGAGTCCCTCCTGCACGGGGAGGGTCCGGCCTGGGTGGACACCGTCGTGCTGGTCGGTGTCGTCGTGGGCTCGATGTTCACCGTCGCCTACGGCGTGCGGTTCTTCTGGGGGGCGTTCGCGACCAAGCGGCACGTCGCCGCGGCGGTGGCGCGCGCCAACGAGCACGTCCGGGTCGACGCCGTGACCAAGGACGCGGCCGCGCAGGGCTCGCCCGCGTCGTCGACGCCCGCGCAGCGCGGTACCGGGTTCCTGCCCGACGACGAGCCGATCGACCCCGCACGCATCCACCGGCAGCCCGCGCTGCTCGTGTGGCCCGCCCTCGTGCTGGCCCTCCTCGGGCTCGCGACGGCGCTCGTGCCGCACTTCGGCGAGGACCTGCTCGCGCCCTACGCCGACACGTACCCGGTCGGCGAGCCCGGACACCTGGTCCTCTGGGCGGGCTTCACCCCGGCCCTGGGTCTGACGGTCCTGATCCTCGGGGTCGGTGCCGTGCTGTTCTGGCAGCGCAACGCCGTCGAACGGTTCCAGGCCTCGTTGTGGACGGGCCCCGAGGCCGACCGCACGTACCGCCGGATCATGCGCCGCCTCGACGAGGTCGCGGCGGACGTCACCGCGGTCACCCAGCGTGGTTCGCTGCCCTTCTACCTCGGCGCGATCCTCGTCGTCCTGGTCGCGGGGCCCGGTCTGCTGATGTTCGTCGGCGGGCAGTGGCCCGAGCAGGTCAAGCCCTGGGACCGTCCGGCGCAGGTCGCCGCGGTCGCGGCCATCTGCGTCGCGTCGATCCTCGCGGCCCGCTCGCGCCGCCGCCTCAAGGCCGTGATCCTCGTCGGGATCGCGGGCTACGGCAACGCCATGCTGTTCCTGCTGCACGGCGCCCCGGACCTCGCGCTGACCCAGGTGCTCGTCGAGACCATCACGCTCGTCGTCATGGTGCTCGTGCTGCGCCGCCTGCCCCCCTACTTCTCCAACCGTCCGCTCGTCGCGTCGCGGTGGGTGCGCCTGGGGCTGGGCGTCGCGGTCGGCGTCGTCATGATGGGCTTCGCCCTGACGGTCCCGCTCGCGCGCGTCGCGAGCCCCATCTCGCTCGACTTCCCCGCCGAGGCGTACATCCACGGCTACGGCAAGAACATCGTCAACGTGACCCTCGTCGACATCCGCGCCTGGGACACCATGGGTGAGATCTCGGTGCTCCTCGTCGCGGCGACCGGGGTCGCGTCGCTCGTGTTCCTGCGTACCCGCAGCGGCGAGATCCTGCGCGAGCGCGACGCGACGTCGTCGGGCGCGACCACTCCCGGCATCTGGGCCAACGAGGAGGACCCGGGCGCGGCGCTGCGCCGCCGGGGCGTCGAGGCGGCCACCGAGGCGGGCAAGCAGCCGCGCATGCTCGTGTGGCTCAGCGCCGGGCGGACGCTCGCGCCGCAGCGGCGGTCGGTCATCTTCGAGGTCGTCACGCGCGTGCTCTTCCACTCGATGATCGTGTTCGCGATCTTCCTGCTGTTCTCGGGGCACAACGCGCCAGGTGGCGGGTTCGCGGCCGGGCTCGTCGTCGGGATCGCGCTCATCGTGCGATACCTGGCGGGCGGGCGGTACGAGCTCGGGGAGGCCGCACCGGTCCACCCGGGCCTGCTGCTCGGCACCGGCCTGTTCCTGTCCGTCGGGGTCGGGCTGATCGGCCTGCTCATGGGCAAGAGCGTCCTGCTGAGCACCGCGATCGACATCAGCCTGCCGCTCATCGGGACCGTGCACCTCGTCACGTCCCTGTTCTTCGACGTCGGGGTGTTCCTCGTCGTCGTGGGCCTCGTGCTCGACATCCTGCGCACGCTCGGCGCCGAGATCGACCGGCAGGCCGAAGCCTCCGCCCGGGAGGACGCAGGGCCCATGGAAGCGATGGAACCGGACCAGATCGGAGGGGGGCGACGATGAGCCTGACGAACCACCTGCTCGCGCCGCTCCTGCTGCCCGCCGCGGACGTCGACCCCGCCGACGTGGCGCGCACCACCGACAGCATCGACATGACCCCGAGCCTGATCCTCGTGCTCGCGATCGGCGTGCTGTTCGCGACCGGTGTCTACCTGCTCCTCGAGCGCAGCCTGACCCGCGTCCTGATCGGCTTCATCCTCATCGGCAACGGTGCGAACCTCATGTTCCTCGTCGCCGGCGGGCGCGCCGGGGGCGCACCCCTCACGGGGACGACGCCCCCTGACCAGATGAGCGACCCGCTCGTCCAGGCGATGGTGCTGACCGCCATCGTCATCACCCTGGGCCTGACGGCGTTCGTGCTCGCGATGGCCTACCGGTCGTGGCAGCTGCACGGCCACGACGAGGTGCAGGACGACCTCGAGGACCGCCGGGTCGCGCGCCACGCGGCGCGCAACGCCCCGGCCTTCGAGGACAGCGACACCGAGGAGAGCGGAGAGACCCTGGACGACGAGGCCTCGCAGGTGTTCGACGAGACCGACGGCGACGGGGACGGGGAGACCGACGTCCGCGACGTCGGCCGTCCCGAGAAGGACGTCCCGCCGGCGGGCAGTACCAGCGCCGAGCGAGGTGAGGGCCGATGAACCTCACCTACGGGTTCGCGACCCTCGTTCCGCTGCCCGTGGTCCTGCCGCTGTTCGCGGCGGGCCTCGCGCTCGCGCTGTGGCGCCACCCGCGCGCCCAGCACATCATCTCCGTCGCCGCGCTGTCCCTGGTGCTGGCGGCCTCCGTCGGACTGCTCGTCGGGGTCGACAACGGCCCCATCGTGGTCGACGTCGGGGAGTGGGCGGCGCCCGTCGGCATCGACCTCGTCGCGGACCGGCTCTCGGCGCTCATGCTCACGGTGTCGAGCTTCGTGCTGCTGTGCGTCCTGCTCTACTCGCTGGGGCAGGGCGTCGCGGACGGGCACGACAAGGCCCCCGTCGCCATCTACCACCCGACCTACCTGGTCCTGGCCGCGGGGGTCGCGAACGCGTTCCTCTCGGGCGACCTGTTCAACCTCTACGTGGGATTCGAGATCCTGCTCGCGGCGTCCTACGTCCTGCTGACGCTCGGCGGGACGGGCGAACGCATCCGCGCGGGGTCGATCTACGTCGTCGTCGCGCTGCTGTCGTCGGTCATCTTCCTCGTCGCGATCGCGATCACGTACGCCGCGACGGGCACGGTCAACCTGGCCCAGCTCGCCGAACGGCTGCCCGACGTGGACCCCGGGGTCCGCATGACGCTCCAGCTCCTGCTGCTGCTCGCGTTCGGGATCAAGGCGGCGATCTTCCCGCTCTCGGCCTGGCTCCCGGACTCCTACCCGACGGCGCCCGCGCCCGTCACGGCGGTGTTCGCCGGGTTGCTGACCAAGGTCGGCGTCTACGCGATCATCCGCACGCAGACGCTGCTGTTCCCCGACAACCGGCTCGACACCGTCCTCATGTGGCTCGCGCTGCTGACCATGGTGATCGGGATCCTGGGTGCCGTGGCGCAGAACGACATCAAACGTCTGCTGTCGTTCACGCTGGTCAGTCACATCGGGTACATGATCTTCGGGATCTCGATGGCGTCGGAGGCCGGGATGGCGGCGTCGATCTTCTACGTCGTGCACCACATCACCGTCCAGACGACGCTGTTCCTCGTGGTCGGGCTCATCGAGCGGAGAGGCGGGTCCACGTCCCTGGACAAGCTGGGCGGTCTCGCGAAGATCGCCCCGGGGCTCGCGATCCTCTTCTTCGTCCCCGCGATGAACCTCGCGGGCATCCCGCCGCTGTCGGGCTTCCTCGGCAAGGTCGGGCTGCTCCAGGAGGGCGTCGCGCAGGGCACGCCGCTCACGTGGGCGCTCGTCGTCGGCAGCGTCGTGACCTCGCTCCTGACGCTCTACGCGATCGTCAAGGCGTGGAACAAGGCGTTCTGGCAGACGGCCCCGGTCGAGCTGCCGTCGACCGGCACGCCACGCGGCATGGTCGGGCCGACGACGGCGCTCGTCGCCTTCGGTCTGGCCCTCACGTTCGCCGCCGGGCCGCTGTACTCGTACGCCGAGCGGGCCGCCGGGAACCTCATGCAGCCGTCGACGTACGTCGACGCGGTCTTCCCCGACGACTCCGGTCGCGGTCAAGGGGTCTCGAGCGACCTCGTCGAGGAGGAGCAGGGAGGTGAGGGGTCGTGAGCCTGCACCGTCGTAGAGGCCCGCTCGCGGGCGGCTGGTTCAGCCGGCTCACCGCGCAGTGGCGCACCGTCGTGTGGCTGACCGTCGTGTGGGTCATGCTGTGGGGAGACCTGTCGTGGGGCAACGTCCTCGCAGGGGTCCTCCTCGCGAGCCTGCTCATCACGTTCATGCCGCTGCCGTCGATCGCGACGAGCGGCACGGCGCGCCCCTGGCCGCTGCTCGTTCTGGTCGGCCGGTTCGTCGCCGACCTCGTCGTCGCGTCCTTCCAGGTGAGCATGCAGGCCTTCCGTCTCCACCACACCCCGCACGGGGCCGTGGTCGGGGTGCGGCTGCGCAACCCGTCGGACATCTACATGACGATCACGTCCGAGCTCAGCTCGCTCGTGCCCGGCTCGCTCGTCATCGAGGCCCACCGCCTCACGGGGATGCTCTACCTGCACGTGCTGGACCTCGACGCCGCGGGCGGTGCCGACAAGGTCCGCCAGGACACGCTCGACCTCGAGGCCCGCGTGCTGCGCGCCTTCGCGTCGAACGACGACCTCAAGGCCGCCGGGCTGTACCACCCCCGGGGCGGGACGCCCGAGCCCGCGGGCGCGACGCCGTCGGGCGGGGGACCCGGGGCTGCCGGGGCGCCCGGGGCCGACGGCGCCGCTCGCCGGACCGAACCACGTACCGACCGAGGGGAGGGGCAGCGATGATCGTCGTCGTCCTGATCTGCGCCGTGCTCCTCGCCGCGGCCGCGACGCTCGCCGTCGTCCGGGCCGAGAAGGGCCCGTCGATGCTCGACCGCACCATCGCGCTCGACGTCTTCACGACGACGCTCGTCGGCACCATCGCGCTCGAGGCCGCCTGGTCCCGGCGTACCGAGACCATCCCGATCCTCGTCGTGCTCTCGCTCGTGGGCTTCGTCGGGTCCGTGACCATCGCCCGGTTCGCGTCGGTCGAGCCCGAGGGCGAGGGGCGCATCAAGACCCGCGAGGAGATCGCGGCCGAGGAGGCCGAACGCCTCGCAGCCGAGGAGGGCGAGCATGACAAGGCCGCCGACCCCGAGCACGGCGCGGAGCACGAACCCGACGCGCTGCACGAGGTCGAGGAGGCCGCGGCCCCCGAGGTCGACGGCTCGACCGGACCCGAGGAGGCACGCTCATGAGCTGGACCCTGGTGGCCGACGTGCTCGCCGCGATCTTCCTGCTGTGCGGGGCGTTCCTCGCGTTCGCCGCCGGTGTCGGCGTCGTGCGCTTCCCGGACCTGCTCGCGCGCATGCACGCCGCGACCAAGCCGCAGGTGCTGGGGCTGATCCTCGTGCTCATCGCGCTCGGGCTGCGGCTGCGGAGCTGGTCGGCCGTGGGCATGCTCGTGCTCGTCGTGATCTTCCAGCTCATGACGTCGCCCGTCGCCGCGCACATGGTGGGCCGTGCGGGCTACCGGACCGGGAAGGTCCGCCCGGACCTGCTCGTGCTCGACGACCTCACGGCGGACCAGGAGGCGGCGGACCGCGAGAAGGACGTGGCCGACCGCGAGGCGGCGGCCCGAGCGGAACCCGCCGAGGGTGACGCGACCGACCGCCGAGGGTGACGGCCGCGCCCGCCGAAGGTGACGCCCCGGACCGTCGAGGGTGACGACGGCACCCGACGAGGGTGACGACGGCGCCCGACGAGGGTGAGCTTGCCTCAGCCGCCGGTGAACATCGAAGTCGTCAGCTCAGAGTCCACCGCGAGGCAGGGTCCGGCCAGGGCGTCGAGGGCGACGGACCAGGCGTCCGACCTGATGACCGCGGGTTCGGTCCTCGTCCACAGCTCGACCGCCGGGACGGCCTCCTGCAGGTCGGCGACCGCCTGGCCGACGGCACTGTCGCCGCTCGAGGGGATGCGGTGCAGCACATGTGTCGCGACCTCGTACCAGCCCTGCTGCTCCTGGACGGCCATGCGCCCCTCGGCGAGGGCGATGTCCGCGTTCTCCACGATCGACTGGACGTCGGAGACCGCCGCGCACGCGGCGACGTCCTGCGCCACGTCATCCTCGGACGTACTCGCCTGCACCACTTCCGTGGGTCCGGGAAGGGCACTGCTCCCGCCGCTGCAACCAGCCGCCATCAGCGCCACCAGCACCAGAGCCGAAGCCCCGGCCGCCGTGCTTCCTCGCATGAACGCACCCCCGTCGTGACCGTGTGTGGCCTGAGACTACACAGCACGACCGGTGCGACTCGCACAGGCGCAGCCGACGGCACGAGCGACGGGCGCCCGCCGAGGGTGACGAACCCGCCCGCCGAGGGCGACCGGCCCCCGCGCGCCCCGGCAGGTCCGGTGATAGACCCGCTACATGACCTCGTCGCCCGGTGCACAGCCCCCCACGCGGCCTGTGGCCGACAGCCCGCGCGTCGTGAAGACCGAGGAGCATGCCGAGAGCGCGTTCACGGTCATCGTCGCGTTCGGCGCGAACCTCCTCATCGCGGTCGCGAAGTCGGCTGCGGCGGTGCTCACGGGTTCGGCGTCGATGGTCGCCGAGGCCGTGCACTCGTGGGCGGACACGGGCAACGAGGTGTTCCTCCTGATCGCGAACAAGCGGTCGCGCAAGCCCGCTGACCACGACCATCCCCTGGGGTTCGGGCGCGAGGCGTACGTGTGGTCGATGTTCGCGGCGCTCGGGCTGTTCGCGGTGGGTGCGGGCGTCTCGATCACGCACGGCATCCAGGAGCTCGTTCATCCTGAGCCCGCGGACGACTTCGGGATCGCGTACGCGGTGCTCGGTGTCGCGTTCGTCCTCGAGGGAGTCTCGTTCCTCCAGGCGAACCGGCAGGCGCGCAAGGAGGCGAAGAAGGCCGAGCGCGACCTGCTCCAGCACGTCCTGGTCACGTCCGACCCGACGCTGCGGGCCGTGTTCGCCGAGGACGCCGCGGCCCTCATGGGCCTCGTCGTGGCGTTCGTCGGCATCTTCCTGCACCAGGTCACGGGTTCGCCTGTGCCCGACGCGATCGGTTCGATCGTCGTCGGCCTGATCCTCGGGGTCATCTCGTGGATCCTCATCGACCGGAACCGGCGCTTCCTGGTGGGTGAGCCCGCGGGGGTCGCGACGCGCGACGCCGTGCTGCGCGAGCTGCTCGCCGACCCCGAGGTCGACCGGGTCACGTACCTGCGCCTGGAGTTCGTCGGGCCGCGGTCGCTGTACCTCGTCGCGAGCGTCGACCTCGTGGGGGACGACGACGAGCACGTGGTCGCCGAGCGCATCGACGCGCTCGAACGGCGGGCGACCGCGGCGCCCGTCATCGCGGGGGCGGTCATCTCGGTGTCCCCGGCGAGCGAGCCGTCGCTGGAGCCGTCGGCGCCGGCGACTGCGTAGGGCGGCGTGCCGCGGCGGGTCGCGCTACGGCACCGGGCCGGTCAGTCCGGCAGCCGCTCGTCGAGCCACGTGAAGACCTCGTCGAGGAACGCCGTCCGGGCCGGTTCGGGCGACAGGACGAGGTCGTGCGCGCCGCCCTCGATCTCGACGAGGGTCACGTCGTCGCCCAGCCCGGGCGCTCGGTCCTTGATGTGCTGGACGTCGAGCACGCTGTCGGTCGTCACGACCTCGGGGTGCCAGCCCTTGTTCGGCCCGGACCGTGTCGACGTCAGGACGAGCACGGGGCACTGGACGTGCAGCCCGCGTGCTACCTGCGCGTGCCCGCGCCGGATCTCGCGCAGCCAGCCGGCCCGGACGGGGAATCCCTCGTGCGGCTTCCAGCCGAGCTCGTAGGTCCACTCGCCGCCGGTCCCGGTGTGCAGGGCCTGCCCGTAGGCGTCGTCGAGCGAGCCGACGACGAGCCGGGGGGCGAAGCGTCCGACGACGTCGATCACCCGGGTGGAGATCACACGGTCGAACCAGGACGAGTTGAGGTCGAACCAGGGGCTGTTGAGGACGAGCGCAGCGACCTTGCCGGGGCGCGCGTTGGCCCACAGGCTCGTGACGAGGCCACCTGTCGAGTGCCCGACGACCACGAGCTCGTCGTGCCCCTCGGCCCGGATCACGGCGGCCGCCGCGTCGAGGTCCTGGGCGTAGAGGCTCAGGTCGTCGACCATGTTGGGGTCCTTGCCGGCCTCGGTCCAGTGCGCGAGCGACCGGCCGTACCCGCGCAGGTCGATCGCGTAGAACGCGTAGCCGTGCTCCTCGAAGGCGTCACCGAGGTGGGTCTGGAAGAAGTAGTCGACGAACCCGTGGACGTACAGCACGGCCCGACGGCGCCGCTCACCTCCGGGGCTCGTCGCCCTGCGGACGAGCGTCGCGGTGTCGCCCCCTGGGAGGTCGAGCGTGCGGGCGACCCAGTCGGGTCCGAGGACGTCCTGCTGCCAGCCGTGCGTCATGGCGCCATTGTCCACCGCCCACCCAGACCTGTCAGAGCGAGCGTGACCTGGAGTTCTCGCTGGTTCTGACAACACGCCCGGGGAGGCGGGGACGTCGTGCGGTGGGCGGGGTCCGGTGCGATGGTGGCTGAAGGTCCGAGTTGCTGTGTGCGGAGCGCAGTGCAGACATGACGGGCAGAGTTGAGTGGAATAGGCTCAAGTCAGGTCCTGTTGTTCCAGGTAGACCCAGACCCTGAAGTATCCGGAGACCCCATGGACACCAAGTTCACCACCATGTCCCAGCAGGCCGTCGGCGAGGCCATCCAGACCGCGTCGGCCGCCGGCAACCCCCAGCTCGAACCCGTGCACCTCCTCGCCGCGCTGCTCACGCAGGAGGGTGGCGTCGCCGTCGGGCTGCTCGACGCCGTCGGCGCGAACGCCCAGGCCATCGGCCAGAAGGTGCGTGCGGCGCTCGTCGCGCTGCCCACCGCGAGCGGCTCGGCCGTCGCCCAGCCCACCGCGTCGCGCAGCACGTCGGCCGCGCTCGACCTGGCCTCGAAGGAGGCCCAGGGCATGGGGGACGAGTACGTCTCGACCGAGCACCTGCTCATCGGCATCGCCGCGGGTTCCTCGCCCGCCGCGCAGATCCTCGGCGACGCCGGGGCGAGCGCCGACGCGCTGCGCTCGGCGCTGCCCGCGGTCCGCGGCTCGGGCCGCGTGACGAGCCCCAACCCCGAGGGCACGTACAAGGCTCTCGAGCAGTACGGCCAGGACCTCACCGCGGCCGCGGCCGAGGGCAAGCTCGACCCCGTGATCGGGCGCGACGCGGAGATCCGCCGCGTCGTGCAGGTCCTCTCGCGCCGCACCAAGAACAACCCCGTCTTGATCGGCGAGCCCGGCGTCGGCAAGACGGCCGTCGTCGAAGGCCTCGCCCAGCGCATCGTCGCGGGCGACGTCCCCGACTCCCTCAAGGGCAAGAAGCTCGTCTCGCTCGACCTCGCGGCCATGGTCGCGGGCGCCAAGTACCGCGGCGAGTTCGAAGAGCGTCTCAAGGCCGTCCTGGAAGAGATCAAGTCCTCCGACGGCGAGGTCGTGACCTTCATCGACGAGCTCCACACCGTGGTCGGTGCGGGTGCGGGCGGCGAGGGCGCCATGGACGCGGGCAACATGCTCAAGCCCATGCTCGCCCGCGGCGAGCTGCGCCTGGTCGGCGCGACGACCCTCGACGAGTACCGCGAGCACATCGAGAAGGACCCGGCCCTGGAACGCCGCTTCCAGCAGGTCTTCGTGGGCGAGCCCTCGGTCGAGGACACCGTCGCGATCCTGCGCGGGCTCAAGGAGCGCTACGAGGCGCACCACAAGGTGACGATCGCCGACTCGGCGCTCGTGGCCGCGGCCGCCCTGTCCGACCGCTACATCACGGGCCGCCAGCTCCCCGACAAGGCGATCGACCTGGTCGACGAGGCCGCGTCGCGCCTGCGCATGGAGCTCGACTCCTCGCCCATCGAGATCGACGAGCTCCAGCGTGCAGTCACGCGCCTGGAGATGGAGGAGGTCGTGCTCTCGGAGTCCGACGACCCCGCCTCGCGCGAGCGCCTCGAGAAGCTGCGCGCCGACCTCGCCGACCGTCGCGAGGAGCTGTCCGCGCTGACCGCGCGCTGGGACGCCGAGAAGGCGGGCCACAACCGTGTCGGTGACCTGCGCGCCAAGCTCGACGAGCTGCGCGTCCAGGTCGAGCGGGCCATCCGCGAGGGCGACCTCGAGACCGCCGGCCGCATCCAGTACGGCGAGATCCCGCAGCTCCAGGAGCAGCTCCAGGCCGCCGAGCAGGAGGAGGCGTCGGTCGACGACTCGGTCGCCGAGCAGGCACCCATGATCGCCGACAAGGTCGGTGCCGACGAGATCGCGGAGGTCGTGTCCGCGTGGACGGGCATCCCCGCGGGCCGCATGCTCCAGGGCGAGTCCGAGAAGCTCCTCCACATGGAGGACGTGATCGGCAAGCGCCTGATCGGGCAGAAGGCCGCCGTCGCGGCCGTCTCGGACGCCGTACGGCGTTCGCGCGCGGGAGTCGCCGACCCCGACCGCCCCACGGGTTCGTTCCTGTTCCTCGGACCCACGGGCGTCGGCAAGACCGAGCTCGCGAAGGCGCTCGCGGACTTCCTGTTCGACGACGAGCGCGCCATGGTGCGCATCGACATGTCGGAGTACGGCGAGAAGCACAGCGTCGCACGTCTTGTGGGTGCCCCTCCGGGGTACGTCGGCTACGAGGAGGGCGGCCAGCTCACCGAGGCCGTGCGGCGCAGGCCGTACTCGGTCGTGCTGCTCGACGAGGTCGAGAAGGCGCACCCCGAGGTCTTCGACATCCTGCTGCAGGTGCTCGACGACGGCCGTCTGACCGACGGACAGGGCCGCACGGTCGACTTCCGCAACGTCATCCTGGTCCTGACGTCGAACCTGGGCTCGCAGTTCCTCGTGGACCCCATGCTCGACGACGCGGCCAAGCGCGAGGCCGTCATGTCGGCGGTCCGGTCGAACTTCAAGCCGGAGTTCATCAACCGGCTCGACGACGTCGTGATCTTCGACCCGCTGAACCTCGACGAGCTGGGGCGGATCGTGGACATCGCGGTCGACCGGCTCGGCGAACGCCTCGCGGACCGTCGCCTCACCCTCGAGGTCACGCCCGCCGCGCGCGAGTGGCTCGCGCTCGAAGGGTTCGACCCCGCGTACGGGGCGCGCCCGCTGCGCCGCCTGGTGCAGCGCGAGATCGGCGACCGCCTGGCGCGCAAGCTCCTGGCGGGCGAGGTCGCGGACGGCGACACGATCGTCGTCGACCGGTCGCTCGCCGAGGGCGAAGGGCTGGAGCTGACCGTCCAGCGTTGACGCCGTTCGCGGGGCGGCGCGCGCCGTCGGCGGTAGCTCCTCCTGCCCGACGGCGCCGCTCATCCCAGGCGTCCACGGCCCGGTCCCGGAAGGGGCCGGGCCTTCGTGCGTCCCGGGTGAGGTGCTCGTGCCATCGGCTCCGGAGCGGTGAGCCGAGACCTGCCGAGCGTCTGGTTCTCACCCGCAGTCTCGGGGCATACTGGGCAATCAGCCCACATTCCACCGACGGAAGGTCGCTCGTGCCGCCGGAGTCCCCGATGCTCGACCACCTTCCCCCGACCCGCGCTGCGCGCCGCCTCGCCGAGCAGGAGGCCGACTCGCCGTCGCGGGTGCAGCGTCGTCGGCGGGCCGAGGCAGTCCGGCACGCCCGCTCGACCGGTGCCACCGGTTCTACCGGCAGAGCGCGCGGACCTCGTGGTCTGCCGCAGGTGGCGGTCGTGACCCTCGGCCTCGTGGGCGGGCTGCTCGTGGTCCCGGCGACGCAGGAGCTCGGCGGCGAGGGACCTGGTCTCGAACCGATCGGTGCACGCTGGGACGCTGCGCTCGGCCGGGGGGACGACCGCGCCAGCCGCAGTGCTGACGGGCGCGAGCCGCTGCTCGCCGAGGCGGGCAGCAGCGGACCCGCCGGGAACGCTCCGCAGCAGCCCGGGGGCACCGCCGCCGAGCAGCCCACCGCCGTGGCCCCAGCGCCGGAGCCTTCCGCCGACGAGGCCCCCGTCCCGGCACCCCCGCCTGCCCCGGAGGACCCCGCGGCGCCGCCCCAGCAGGGCGCGACCGGACCGGAGGTCCAGCAGGTCCAGGAGCGCCTCCAGGTGCACGGGGCCACTGTCCCGGCCGACGGCGTGTTCGGGCCCGGGACCGACCGCGCGCTGCGCACGTTCCAGGACGCGAACGGCCTCGAGCCCGACGGCGTCGCCGGCCCCGCGACCCGGGCCGCGCTGCTCGCCGACCCGACCACGACGCCAGGTGCCACCGGGAGTGAGGGGGGAGCGACGTCGTCGGGCGGGGGCGAGACCGCGGGTGACACGGCCGCCGCCCTTGCGCTCGTCAACACGCACCGCGCGACCGCGGGCTGCCCCGCGCTGCGCGCCGACGACCAGCTCGGGCGCGCCGCGACCCTGCACGCGCAGGACATGGTCGCGCAGGGGTACTTCAGCCACACGAGCCTCGACGGTCGGACGTTCGGCGACCGCGTCACGGCCCAGGGCTACGCGCGACCGGGCGGAGAGAACATCGCCGCCGGGCAGAAGACCGCCCAGGCCGTGGTCGACGCGTGGATGGCGTCCGAGGGGCACCGCGCGAACATCCTCAACTGCGACTTCACGACCATGGGGCTGGGGCGCGCGGGCAACACCTGGGTGCAGGTCTTCGGGTACTGAGCACGTCCGGAGTGCCCGACTCGTCCCCCTGTCGGGCGAGCGGGTGCCGCGCACGACATACTCAGGTGTGAACCCGTCCCAGGAACAAGCGCCCGAGCCCGCCGCCCAGCAACGCCTCGACCACGCGCCGCTCCGCTCGGCCGTGATCGTCAACCCGAACCGCGTCGAAGGCCTCGACGAGCTCCGCCGCACCATCGAGACCCAGCTCGCCGACGCGGGCTGGCCCGCCCCCGCCTGGCTCGAGACGACCGCGGAGGACCCCGGCACCGGGCAGGCCCGCCAGGCCGTCGAGGACGGTGCCGAGGTCGTGTTCGTGAGCGGCGGCGACGGCACCGTGCGTGCCTGCATCGAAGGCCTCGTCGGGACCGACGCCGCCCTCGCGGTCCTGCCCGGCGGCACGGGCAACCTCCTCGCGGGCAACCTGGGCATCCCGCCCCGGCCCGAGGACGGCATCCGTCTCGCGCTCGACCGCGGTCGCCGCGCTGTGGACATCGGCGAGGTCGACGGGCAGGCCTTCGCCGTCATGGCCGGCATGGGGCTCGACGCCGCGATGATGGAGGACGCCCCGACCGCGCTCAAGGCCAAGGCGGGAGTGATCGCGTACGTCGTCTCCGCGTTCAAGCACCTCGCCGACGACGAGATGAAGGTCCAGGTGAAGGTCGACGACCGGCCGATGCTGCGCCGTCGGGCACGGACCGTGGTCGTCGGGAACGTCGGCCGCCTCCAGGCGGGCGTCAACCTGCTGCCCGACGCCGAGCCCGACAACGGGCAGATGGACGTCGCGATCATCGCCCCCCGCAACCTCGGCCACTGGATCCAGCTCCTCGTCGGGGTGCTGCGGGGCCGCAAGCGCGTCCCCAACATGGAGGTGCTGCGCGGGTCGCGGATCTCCGTGATCTCCGACCGGCCGCAGCCGCGCCAGCTCGACGGGGACGTGATAGAGCCCTCGAAGAAGCTCGAGGTGACCGTCCGCGCCGGGGCGCTGTGGGTGTGCGTGCACCAGCCCGACACGTCGGACGACATCGCTGACGGGCCGCCGGCCGGAGGTTGATCCACAGCCCGAGGTGCCATGCCCACGTCGCTGCGCTGAAATCCTCTGACGGAATGGTGAGCAGGGCTCAAGGTCGGGCTGAGTTCCTGCGAGGATGTGCGGCGCAGGGGCTTTCCAAGGGGGGAGGCCTGTAGGGGGAACGTAATGAAGCGGAAGATCATGGCTGTTGGTGAACAGCGCGTATCCGAGCTGGATCCGTACCCAGAACTACGGGCAGGCGATCTTCCGTGGCGTGACGTCCGCAGGGAAGGTCGCGACCTGATCGCGGACAGGGGGTTGTAGCTGGGGGGAATCGCAGTCCTGGTCGTGCTGAGTGGATGCCCGACGGTGCCGTCCGAGTCCCCAGGGCCGTTCGCGGCCGAGTTTGCTCAGGCGCGCGACCAGGCCACGACGGACTTCGAGCGAGACGTTCTCGAGGACGACGAGATCGCCGTGGCAGAGCTCGACGAGGCACGGCAGAGGTTTGCCCGTTGTGTCGAGGACCTGGGGTACACCGTCTCGTTCGGTGAGCTCGGGATGCGTATCGAGTACCCGGGAGTCGACGCGTCGAACGCGACCGAGACCGAGGCGGCTTCGCAGAAGGCGATCGAGTGCGAGGTCGGATCGATGACGCGGCGGCGAATACCCAAGTCGTTCCGCCAGGCGGCACGTCGTCTCCTGCGCGACCGACGATGCAGGCGTGGCGTCAGAGGGGTGGGGTGTCGTCTACGTCGAGGACACCGACGCGACCAGGCTGCATGAACCGACCCCAGCCGATGCGCTGGCCGCGACCGCCCGGATGATCGAGGAACGCGGTCTGCTGGGGACTGATCCCGTCGTCGTCACTCTCGACGGTGTCGATTCGGAGGTGGTCCAGCCGGGGCTCGAGGTGGATAGGTCGTAGCTGCGGGATCCGCCTGACGAGACAGGAGAGGTGGCTCTCGCGGGAGGGGCGGGCGTGTCGACGACGGCCTGAGCACCAGACCGGGATGTACGCCCCGTTCAAACAGTGAGAACTCCTGACGAATCCCTTGTGGGGCCGCATCGAGTGCTGCCAGTGTATGGGGTGCAGGGGCTTCCCAGGGGGGGGGGAGGCCTGCAGAGGGGAACGCAATGAAGCGAAAGATCATGGCTGTTCTGACGGCTACGGTGATGGCGTTCGGGACGTCGGTCCTGCTGGGGTCAGCTGCCCAGGCGTCGGCTCACATCGTCTGGGTCAGTAACGGCGTCTACAACTGCCATGTCGTCGCCGTCAAGGAGACACGCAAGGCCGAGGTCTACTCAGCCGGGACCTCAGGGAGCTGCGTGTACGGCCGTGCGAAGGCCGGCTACTACACGGGCGGAAAGCTGGTCTATCTCACCGGCTCCTACGGTGTCTCGAGATCCGTCGTAACAGTAGGTCCCGCGTTCGGCTTTACGAGCTTCCTCGCGGCAGGTGGTGGCTTCGCAACCCCGGGTCCGTGGAAGGCGTACTGATGTCTGGGGCAGGGAGGCAGAAGGCAATTGCCGCCTCCATTTTCTTGGTCCTGAGTGTTTCCGCCGGCTGCACCACGCAGTCGGCGGAAACGCCCGACCCGTACGCGGCTGAGATCGAACAGGCGCGTGCGGTGGCGACGACCGACCTGCAGAGGGCGGTTCTCGAGGACGGGAAAGTCACGGATGCAGAGTTCTCAGAGATCGAGCAGGACGTCGTCCGCTGCGTCGCCGACCGCGGGTACCTGCTCGAGATAACCAACGGCGGGTACAAGCTCACGATGCCGGACGGCGAGGGATTCGACAGCGAGGCGGACGGAGAGATCGGGACCGCCACGCAGGACGAGTGCTTCGCGGAGCGAATGGGAATGGTGGAATCTCTTTACCACGTCATGCGCCAGAATCCAGAACGTGAGGACATGTCGACGCTGCTAGCTGACTGTCTGGTGCGTGGCAGCGTGGTCGATGCTCCGTTCAGTGGACAGGACTACTCGGAGACGCTGGCGGATCCGCCATACGACACGAACGACCCTTTGGTGGTCGCGTGCTACGACGACCCACGTGGGGCGCACGGTGGGACGACCTGAGCCTGCGCCCAGGCGGCGGGGCATTAGTCCCGCCGCCAGGCGCGGGGGCTCGGACGAGGCCTGGGAGACGTTGGGCAAGGAGTGCTCGCCGTGTCCGGGTAGCTGGAGATCGAGCCCCTCTACGGCGAACTCGACGTGAACCCCGCTTCGCTGCGCCGGCTCCACCAGGGGGAGCGTGCAAGGGGACGCGAAGGAGCGAATGGTCATGACCGGGGCGACGCGGCACCGGGCGGTGACCGCCGAGCGCGAGAGCCGACGGCAAGAGCCCACCGACGTGCTGGTACCCGTAGCGGGGACATGACGGCCAGGACTGCGTACCCGATACTCCGACCGGCGCGTCGGCCGAGATGAAGAATGTCGACGCACAGCGCTCGGCGAGACAGGGGACGAAGCAGTGCAGGAAGCTCCGTCGGGAGCACGACGATGGCAGGGGTGATCCGTGCTCGCCCTGGTGGCGGTCGCGGTGATGGCGGTCCCCGGCTGTGCGCCGGGGCCCGAGGAGGAAGAGAACCCCTACGCCGCCGAGTTCGCCAGCGCCCGCAACGCCGCCACGACCGATACCGGCCGGAAGATCCTCGAGGACGACGTCATCACCGCGGCCGAGTACCAGGAGGTCGAGGAGGCGTCGGTCCAATGCATGAGGGACCAGGGCCTCGGCGTCACGATCGAGGACGGGGGAGGGGTCACGATCGGGAAGGAGGGGTGGACGATGGACACCCCGCAGGCGGAGAGCGACGCGATCAGCGCGCAGGTCGACGCGGTGCGTGCTGAGTGCTGGGCGAAGTTCGACATGGGCGTCCTCCATCTGTACTGGGAGCTGCGCAGGAACCCGGAGAACGTGGACTTCAACCAGGCCATCGCCGGCTGCATGGTCCGCGGAGGGCACCGGGACGAGGGCTACGACAAAGAGGCGTACACGGAGGAGCTGGCGCGGTACTCCATCACGCTCAAGGCCGCCGCCGATGGCACTGATGTCGAGGTCGAGGGCGACATGTCCGGTCAGGAGTTGCCACCTGAGATGGCGGCCTGCCAGGAGAGCCCGGAGCGGTGAGGCGCTCGGCGGCACCAGGCCACGCACATCACCAGCGGCACGTGTTGAGCGGCGCGTCCACCTTGGAGAGGAGAGGCGCCGACGCGCCTCTCGACGTCGCACAGAGCGCTGGGGCAACGCATCGACGACCATTCGTGAGCGGCCCGTACGAAACCCTTGTGCTGGCAGGGGCACGCTGCCAAGATGTCGTGGACGAGCGCTCTCCAGGACTCGTTCGCCGCGGACTACGAGGGACGTGACGTGGCGTTCCGATGCCGGCGCTGGGCCGGATCGTCGAGGCGCCCGGCTTTGCGCCGTGCCAGGCGGAAGAGCCGCGAGACGGTCTCGGAACGGCCGGAATGTGATGGAACCCTGGGCCGCTGTCGCGCGTGTTCAGGTCAGCGACCGGTTTCGGCATCGCAGGGTTTGCGGAGTAGGGGAGTTCGCATGCAGGGTGAAGCTCGACGGCGAGCACAGGGCACGGTGCTGATGCTCGCCCTGGCAGCGGTAGGGGTGACTGGTTGCTCGGGTGAGGCCGAGGCGCCCAATCCCTACGCGGCCGAGTTCGCCAAGGCCCGCAGTGAGGTCACGACCGAGGTCGCGCGCAAGATCCTTGAGGACGACGTCATCACCGCGGCCGAGTACAGGCCGGTCAAGGACGCGTCGATCCAGTGCATGCGGGACCAGGGGCTCACGGTCGAGCTCAACGAGGTGGGTGGGCTCACCTTCGAGAACGTCGGGTCCACCTGGGACACCTCGCAGGAGGAGCTCGACGCCTGGGAAGTGCGGATGACGACGGCCATGGACGAGTGCGAGGGGAAGTTCGACATCCCCGTGCTCGAGAGCCTCTACGGGTCGGTGACAGACAACCCCGACAACAAGGACCTTCTCCAGGCCGTCGCCGACTGCCTGGTCCGTGGCGGCCACCGCGACGAGGGCTACGACAAGGCGGACTACATCGAGGAGATGTCGAGCTACGCGACCAGCATGAATGTCGCCGACGACGGCTCCACGACCGAGACTCCGGGAGCACTGGCCGGGCAGGCGCCACCTTCTGAGATGACGGCCTGCGAGCGGGACCCGGAGCAGTAGTCCCCGACAGCACGACACCGCACGACCCAGCGGCAACCATGCACGCGCACCACCTGAGGAGCAGCAGTGACCAGAGATCGACGTCCCGCCCGGCCTAGGCCCGCCCGATCCGGAGCGGCACGGGCGGGCGCGCTCGCGCTCGCGGCGGTCGTCCTCCTCGCGGGGGGTGTCACGGCGGGCATGGCGTTGGCGCCGCAGTCGGAGCCGCAGAGCGTGCGGAGTGCGACGCTGCCCGCGGCGGTCCCGGTGTCGCGTCAGGTGTTCGACGACGCGCGCCGGGTCAAGGTCACCCCGGTGGTCGCGGAGGAGGGTACCCTCCAGGTCACGGACACGGGCAAGGTGACACGGTCGCAGTGCGCCCCGGGGGCCGTGATCGAGTCGGGGTCCAGCCCCGTGACGGTCGACGACCGTCCGGTCGTGGCGCTCGCGACGTCGATCCCGTTGTGGCGGGACCTGGCTCCCACGGCCAAGGGCGACGACGTGAAGGCCCTGCAGGTCGAGCTCGCACGCCTCGGGCACAAGGTCGCCACGGACGGCACCTACGGCGACGCGACCAAGGCCGCTGTGACCACGTTGTTCAAGGCTGCGGGCGTGGCCAAGCCGACCGGTGACCTGCCGGTGGCGTCGGTGCTGTGGCTGCCTGCGCCGTCGGTCACGGTGAAGGCGTGCGAGGTTCCCGTGGGGGCCGCGACCTCGGCGGAGGCGTTCGCGACGACTGCCGGGACGCTGGCCTCGCTGGGACTGTCGGACACGCTCACCGGCGTCACGCCGGGGGACCGGGTGCTGCGCCTGGGCGAGGTGAGCGCGCCGGTCGGGGAGGGCGGGATCGTCACCGACCCGGCGTTCCTCGAGGCCGTGCGCGGCAGCGTGGAGTTCGCCGGCTGGCAGCGCACCGAGGGTTCCGAGCCGTTGACGCTCGAGTACGTCCTGGCGGCGCCGTTGGACGTCTCGGTCGTGCCGCCGGGGGCGCTGTTCGCGCTCAGCGGCACCGCGGGGTGCGTGTCAGTGGACGGCACGGCGTTCCCCGTGACGGTCGTCGCGTCGAGCCTGGGGCAGACCCTCGTGACGTTCGACGGTCTCGACGCCGCCACGGCGCCGACCGAGGTCGATCTCACCTCGCAGGGTGAGGGGCAGACGTGCCGGTAGGGGGCAAGCGGCTGGTCGGGTCGGGCTTGGGGCACGCGTTCCCCGGCACGGGGCTGTTGTTCACCGGGCTGGACCTGGAGATCGTGCCGGGCGAGGTCGTCGCGCTCGTCGGGCCTTCGGGCAGCGGCAAGTCGACGCTGCTGAGCATCGTCGCGGGGTGGGAACGCCCCACGCTGGGGCAGGTCGAGCGCGTCGGGGTCGCGACCACCGGGTGGGTCTTCCAGAACCCGCACGGAGTCGCCCGCCGCGCGGCCCTGGACCATGTGGTGCTGCCGCTGCTCGCGCGTGGCCTGCGCCGTTCCGACGCGGAAGCCCGTGCCTTCGAGATCATGGCGCGCTTCAACCTGGCATCCGTCGCGGACCGCCCGTTCCGGGCGCTGTCGGGCGGGGAGGCCCAGCGCCTCATGCTCGCGCGTGCCGTGGCGCTGGCGCCGGACCTGTTGCTCGTCGACGAGCCCACCGCACAGCTCGACCTGCGCACGGCCGCGACCGTCAACGAGGTCCTGGCGGGCATCGCGCAGGACGACTCGATCGTCGTGGTCGCCACGCACGACCCGCACACGCGCGACGCCTGCACCCGCGTGATCGACCTCGCCGACTTCCAGTCTGCGCAGGAGGCGGCATGACCGCGCCCGACGACGGCGCGCGGCCCGGTCTCGCCACCCTGCTCGACGGCGACCTCCACCCGCGCGCGGAGGCGAGCGACGGCGTCGGGCCGGGGGACAAGGCTGCGCGGGCCGGGCGGGCGCGCGCGATCCGGGCTGCGTCCGTGGTGTCCGAAGCATGGCGGAACGTCGCGACCGGCACGACGCGCGCGACCTTGTTCGCGGCGGTCCTCGTCGTGGTCGTCGGCGCGCTGGCCGCAGTCGACGTGCGCGCGGTCGTTGGCGTCATCGAGGGCGCCCGCGAGTACCGCGACGCGGGCGCGAGCGTGCAGATCCTCGAGGCCGCCGGGCAGGTCGACGGGGCGCGCTGCGAGGCCCTCGCCGGGGTCGACGGCGTCCACGCGGCCGGGGCGCTGCGGACCGGGGAGCCGCTGCGGGCGCTCAACCTTCCGTCGAGCGAGCTCACCGGCTTCGAGGCGACCCCCGGGCTGCTCGGCGCGCTCGACCGCGGCCGGGTCGCCGGGGCGGGACTGTGGCTTTCCGCAGACCTGGCCGAGGCGCTCGGCGCGGTCGCCGGCGACTCGATCGCGACCAATGCCGGGCCAGCGAGGGTGGGCGCCGTCTACCCCTACCCCGACGACGGTCGCGACCGCGTGCTGGGCTACGCGGCCGTCGCCCCCATACCCGCGACGGGGCTGTTCGACTCGTGCTGGGTCGAGATCTGGCCCGTCAACCCCGAGACCGCGACGCTCCTGCGCACGGCCGTCGTCGCCGAACCGTCCTCGGAGGCGCAGCCCACCCAGAAGCAGCTCAACGGCCGCCTCGGCGCGACCTACGACGCGAGCGCCGAGTTCTCCGATCGCCTGACCAAGCCGGCCCCGGTCGCCGCCATCGTGCTGGGCCTGTCCCTGGGCTTCGTCGCGACTCGCCTGCGCCGCCTCGAGCTCGCCGCCGCCCTGCACGCCAGGGTCCCGCGCTCGGCCCTGACCTGGCAGGTGCTCCTGGAAACCGCCGCCTGGACGGGCACCGCCGTGATCGTGACCATCCCGGTGCTCTGGTGGCTCGCGGGAGGCGCCGGGCCTCTGGCCGACCACCTGAGCACGTGGGTCCTCGGCATGCGGACCGTCCTGGCAGGCGCCGGCGCGGTCCTCGTCGGAGCGGTGGCCGGGGCACTCACGACCCGCGAGAAGCACCTGTTCAGGTACTTCAAGGAGCGCTGAGGTCGCCCCCTCGCCGCTGAGTGCGGAGTTCTTGTGCGACACGCCGGGCGTTTCTCGCAAGAACTCCGCACTCAGCGGGGGAGAGGGGGCTGAGCGGGACGGGCGCGCCCGCGCGCGCCGCCGTGCGCTACGGTGGCCTGCGCACCACCCGCTTCATCCAGCACGACCCACAACTCCACACACCCACGGGAGCTCGCAGCAGCGAGCTGAGAGGGCGGCTCAGCGCCGCCGACCGTTCGAACCTGTTCGGATCATGCCGACGTAGGGAGAGAGCAATGAGCTCTGAGAGCACTGTGCCCGCGCACACCATCACGACCGGACCCATCGTGGGCTCCGCCAAGGTCTACCACCCGGTCTCGGGCGCTGAGCACCTGCGCGTCCCCGAGCGCCGCGTGCACCTGAGCAACGGCGAGCACCTGGACCTGTACGACACCTCGGGCCCGTACACCGAGGTCGACGACCCGGCAACGTTCGACCTCGCGAGCGGCCTGCCCGCGCTGCGGGCGGACTGGTTCCGCCCCGACGCCGTCCCCACCGAGCGCGGCGCGGGCGGCGCCCGGACCCAGCTCGCCTGGGCGCGCGCCGGGATCATCACCGACGAGATGCGCTTCGTCGCTGCCCGCGAGGGCGTGGACGTCGAGCTCGTGCGCGACGAGGTGGCCCGCGGCCGGGCGGTGATCCCGGCCAACCGTCGGCACCCCGAGATCGAGCCCATGATCATCGGCAAGGCGTTCGGCGTGAAGATCAACGCGAACATCGGCAACTCGGCCGTGACGTCCTCGATCGAGGAGGAGGTCGAGAAGATGGTGTGGGCCGCGCGTTGGGGCGCGGACACCCTCATGGACCTCTCGACGGGCAAGGACATCCACGAGACTCGCGAGTGGGTGCTGCGCAACTCCCCGATCCCGGTGGGGACGGTGCCGCTCTACCAGGCGCTCGAGAAGGTCAAGGGCGATCCCGCGAGGCTCACGTGGGAGATCTACCGCGACACGGTGATCGAGCAGGCCGAGCAGGGCGTCGACTACATGACCGTGCACGCGGGCGTCCTGCTGCGCTACGTCCCGCTGACGGCGCGCCGCGTCACGGGCATCGTGTCGCGCGGCGGCTCGATCATGGCCGCCTGGTGCCTCGCACACCACCAGGAGTCGTTCCTGTACACGCACTTCGCGGAATTGTGCGAGATCCTGCGCGACTACGACGTGACGTTCTCGCTCGGCGACGGCCTGCGCCCGGGGTCGATCGCGGACGCCAACGACGCGGCCCAGTTCGCCGAGCTGCGCACGCTGGGCGAGCTGACGAAGGTCGCGAAGTCCTACGGCGTGCAGGTCATGATCGAGGGCCCGGGGCACGTCCCCATGCACAAGATCGTGGAGAACGTGCGCCTCGAGGAGGAGCTGTGCGAGGAGGCGCCGTTCTACACGCTCGGGCCCCTCGCGACGGACATCGCTCCCGCGTACGACCACATCACGTCCGCGATCGGGGCTGCGATCATCGCCCAGGCCGGGACGGCGATGCTCTGCTACGTCACGCCCAAGGAGCACCTGGGCCTGCCCGACCGCGACGACGTCAAGACGGGTGTCATCACGTACCGGATCGCGGCGCACTCTGCCGACCTGGCCAAGGGGCACCCGCGTGCGCAGCTGCGGGACGACGCGCTGTCCCGTGCCCGGTTCGAGTTCCGCTGGCACGACCAGTTCGCGCTCTCCCTCGACCCCGACACCGCGCGCGCCTTCCACGACGAGACCCTGCCGGCCGAGCCCGCCAAGACCGCGCACTTCTGCTCGATGTGCGGACCCAAGTTCTGCTCGATGCGCATCTCGGCGGACGTGCGCGAGTACGCCGAGAAGAACGGCCTGACGTCGGTCGAGGCGATCGAGGCCGGCATGGCGGCCAAGTCGAGCGAGTTCGCGGACGCGGGCGGCCGCGTGTATCTCCCCGTGGCATCCGCCACCACCGTGACGCCGAGGTAGAGGTCTGCCGCGCGAGATAGAGGGTCCAGCCCTCTATCTCGCGGCCCAGGCCGCTACCTCGCGGGCAAGGTAGCGGCTCAGCGTGCGGGCGCCGCGATTCCCCGTTCGTACGCCCAGACCACTAGCTGGACGCGGTCGCGCATGCCGGTCTTGGTCATGATCCGGCTCAGGTGCGACTTCACGGTGCTCGCCTCGAGGAAGAGCGCGGCGGCGATCTCCGCGTTGGACGAGCCCCGGCAGAGCAGCGCCAGGATGTCGTGCTCGCGCGAGGTGAGCAGGCCCGAGGCGACCTCGTCGGGCGCGGCGGGGGACCGACGTCGGGCGAACTCGTCGATCACTCGCCGCGTGAGCGTCTGGTCGACGAGGCCCTCGCCCGACGCCACGCGCCGCACCGCGTCGACCAGGACGTCGGGCTCGGCGTCCTTGAGCAGGAACCCGCTCGCCCCGGCCTCCAAGGCGCCGAACACGTAGTCGTCGAGGTCGAACGTGCTCACCACGAGCACCGGGACCGGGTCGACGACGCCGGGTCCCGCGAGCGCCCGCGTCGCCGTGATGCCGTCCCCGCCGGGCATGCGGACGTCCATGCACACGACGTCGGGCCGCTCGCGGCGGGCGACGCGCACGGCATCCGCGCCGTTCGCCGCCTCGCCCACGACCTCGAAGCCCTCGCTCTCGAGGATCACGGTGAAGCCTGCGCGGACGACGGCCTGGTCGTCGACCAGCACCACTCGGGTCATGGGGCCTCCTGCCCGACGGCGGAGCCCGGCGCGTCCGCAGACGTCGCCGAGCGCTCGGGGATCGTGGGGGCCACGGGGTCGACCGGCCGAGGGACGGTGAGCCGGACCCGCCAGCCGTCACCGGGCACGGGGCCGGCGTCGAGCGTCCCGCCGACGAGGGCCGCGCGCTCGGTCATGCCGATGAGGCCGTGGCCGGGCGTGGCCTGCGTGGTCGAGGCGCCACCCCCCGCGCCGATCGCCCCGACGGGCAACCGGTTGGTCACCGTGACGACGAGCGCGGCCCGCTGGTGGTCGGTCACGACCTCGATCGCGCGCCCGGGCGCGTGCCGGCGCGCGTTGGTCAGCGCCTCCTGGAGCACGCGGTAGACCGTGAGCTGGGCCGCGGGGGACAGGTCGAACGGCTCGCCGAGCCGCACGTCGCGCACCTCGGCGCCTGCGCTGCGTGCGAGGTCGAGCAGCTCGCCCGCGTCGTCGAGCGTGGGCTGCGGCGCCGCCGGGGCCTCCTCGCCCGGCTCGCCGGGACCGGTGTGCGACGAGCTGCGCAGGATGCCGACGACCAGCCGCAGGTTGTCGAGCGTCTCGCGCCCCTGGGTGCGGATCCAGCGCATCGACTCCTTGGCGCGCTCGGGGTCGCGGTCGACCAGCCGCTCGGCCGCGGCCGCCTGCACGACGATGCCCGACAGGTGGTGCGCGGCGACGTCGTGCAGCTCGCGCGCCATGCGCCCCCGCTCCTCCAGGACGGCCTGCGCCGCGAGCATGTCGCGCTCCCGCTCGGCCTGGGCGACCCGCCCCTGGAGCTGGGCGAACAGCTCGCGGCGCGTGCCGACGTACGCGCCCACGAGCGCCGAGGCCACGTACGTCAGGAAGGCCGAGGCGAGGCTTCCCCAGACCTGGACCGCGACCGGCGTGGGACCCGCCGACGTGATCGGCGCAGGACCGCCGAGCGCGAAGCCCAGCAGGACCTGGACCCCTGCGGCTGCCCCGGCGGCCCACAGGGCCGTGCGGCGCGGCGCGTACGCCCCGACCGAGTAGGCCGCGACGAGCGTCGCCGGGGCCTGGAACGAGACGAGCGCAGGAAGGACGGGCACGAGCGCGACCTGGCCCACGACGACCAGCGCCAGCGCGAGCAGCGGCGCCCGACGCCGCAGCGTGAGCGCCATGGCCTGCGCGACGACGATCATGATCGCCGCGACCCGGCCACCGGTCGAGAACCGCAGGGAGTCGGGCGACCCCTCGAAGACCACGCCGAGGTCCGTCAGCGCGACACGCTCGATCACCAGCAGGAAGCCGACCGTGAGGATCGCGACGACCGCGCCCAGCAGGGCGTCGCGGCCCGTCGGGGTACGGACGCCGACGGCGGCGAGGCGGCGGTGCAGGGCGTCGAGCACGGGAGCTCCTCTCAGGTCCGGTCGGGCGGTCGGGGTCGGTGGCGCCGTCGGGCACCACGGTACGTGGCCGTGGCGCCCGACGAGCGACGTATCAGACGAGGTCGCGGCGACGGAACGTCACCGCGCCCGACCCGAGCGCGACCGCGACCCAGGCGACCAGGCCCAGCACCGCGGTCCCGACGCCCAGGGGGGCGAGGCCGCCCAGGACCGACGTCGCGCTCTGGCCGGTCGACGCGAGCGACCCCAGTCCCAGCGGCAGCCACGCCGCCGCGCTCGACGTGCCGCCCGAGAGCAGCACGACCGCAGCCTGGATCAGCGGCTCGACCACCACGAACCCGACGACGACGAGGATCGCTGCGACCTGCCCACGGATCAGCGTCCCGATGCCCAGCCCGAGCCACGCGAACAGCACGAGGACGAGCAACCCGCGCCCCCACACGCCCAGGACGTCGCCCGCGCCGACCATGAGCTGCGCGCCGGGCGTCGACGCAACGGCCGCGAACAGGCCCAGGGCGGTGAGCACCGCGAGCGCGACGCCGATCATGAGCGCGACGAGCGCGGTCGCGCCCGCCTTGCCAGCGAGGACACGCAGGCGCGACGGGACGACGAGGGCCGTGGGGACGATGCCACCCGTGCGGAAGTCCGTCGTGACCGCGAGGACGCCCAGCAGAAGCATGCAGATGACCGACACGCCCGCCGAACCCGAGCCCGCGGGGCCGTTGCCCAGCAGGTCCAGCATCGCGCGCTGCACGGGCGCGGCCCCCAGGTCCGTGAGGCTGCCCAGGTCCGGGGCGAGGTCGGCCGTCAGCTCGGGCGAGGCCTGGACGCCCACGGTGGCACCGCCCGCCAGGCCCTCGAGGCTCGACAGGACACGCGGCAGGACGATCGTCAGGGCCTGGACCAGGACCATGCCCGCGAGGGCGACGACCCCCAGGACCCAGGGCGTGCGGGTCGTGCGTAGCTTGAGCAGCTCGGCGCGGAACATCAGCGCACTCCTTCGGTCTCGGCGGTCAGGTTCAGGTAGAAGTCCTCGAGGGACTCGCCGCGGACGAGGTCCGTGAGCGGGCCGTCGGCGATGACCTGGCCCTGGCCGATCACGACCAGGTCGTCGGCCACCTGCGTGACCTCGGCCAGGACGTGGCTCGCGAGCAGCACCGCCCCGCCGCCGTCCGCGAACGAGCGCAGCACCTCGCGCATCCACCGCATGCCCGCGGGGTCCAGGCCGTTCGCGGGCTCGTCGAGCACCAGGACCTGCGGGTCGCCCAGGAGCGCCGCGGCCAGCCCGATGCGCTGACGCATCCCGAGCGAGTACGTCCTGACCCGCCGGTCGGCGGCGCGATCCATCCCGACCAGTGCAAGCACCTCCTCGACCCGCCGGCCCCCGATCCCGGCCGCGGTCGCGAGCACGCGCAGGTGGTCGCGTCCGCTGCGACCCGGGTGCAGGCCGCCCGCGTCGAGCAGCGCGCCCACCGTCTCGGCGGGCCTGTCGAGGGCCGCGTACGGGCTGCCCTGGATCGTCGCGGTCCCGGCGCTCGCGGACGCGAGCCCCAGCAGGACGTTGAGCGTGGTCGTCTTGCCCGCGCCGTTGGGGCCGAGCAGCCCCACGACCCTCCCGGGCTCGACGGCGAAGCTCACGTCGCGGACGGCGTCGAACGTCCCGTAGGACTTGCGCAGGCCCACGATCTCGATGGCTGGCATCGGGGGGTCCCTTCTCCTCCGGCTGCGCAGCCGGGTGCCGCACGCCGTGCCTCCAGCCTGTCTCGCGGGCGGTGGTGGGCGCTTCTGGCGGAGGGGGGAAGGTGGGTTGCGACTTCCGGTGGAGGTGGTGGTCGGCCGGGTGCAGTGCTCGTGGGTGAGACCCCTTGACACCGCGGGTTTCAATGATCATAGTTTGTGGTCAATAGTCATTCTGACGAGGGGGACCCTGTGTACGAGACCTTTCCACCGCTGGTGGTGCTGTCCGTGCTGCTCCTGCTCCTGGCGACGCTCGGAGCCGGAGGCTTCCTATGGTTCGACGGACGACGGTTCGTCGTGCCGTCGACCGCAGCGCGCCGGGCGATCCGTCACGCCAGGGTCACCACCGCGGTGGCGACGGTGCCCTTCGTCGTGGGCCTCGGGCTCCCGCTGTTCGGGGCCCTCGGCAGTGCGCGCGTGCCGCCGCCTTTTCTCCTGGCCTCGCTGCCGTTGGCGTTGCTCGTCGGGGTCCTGGTGATCAACGGGATCGGTGAGATGACCTGGCCCAGGCCGCAGGGAGCCACCCGGCAGGCGACCCTGACGGCGAGGACCGCAGCGGATGTCTCGCCGTCCGCTCTTCGGCACATGATCTGGGGGTGGGCGGGGGCCACGGTGGTCGCTGCGATCGCGTTCGCTCTCGTCGCGTCCGGCCCCCGCCGGGTGTCGCGGGTGATCGACCAGCACGACGCCTTCACGGTCGGGTCCTTCCCGGGGGTGCTCTGGACCGGACCGGTCGTCGCCGTGATGCTCGTGGTCCTCGTGCTGTGCGAGATGGTGCTCCGTCTCGTCGCGTCCCGGCCGGCAGTCCCCGACGTGAGCGAGGAATGGGACATGTGGCTGCGCCGCCGGGTTGCGCGGCGCCTCCTGCGCATCGTGCAGCTCATGATCGGCCTGACGCTCGGGGGACTCGTCGCACTCGCGGGCCTGGCGCTGCGTACGCTTGGGCTCGGCAACGGCTCAGGGGTCTATGCGCCGCCGCCCAGCACGGTGCACGTGGTCGCCGGGAACTCGCTCCTGGTGCTCGCGCTCGCGCTGCTCCTCGTGGCGGTCGCCACCGCCGTGTGGCCGGCCAGCGACCCGGCGCCCGACGTCGAGCCGGTCCGACCCGTCGGAGCGACGTCGTGAGCCTCGCCGTCCGGATCGACCTCGACTCGTCCACGCCGCACTACGAGCAGCTCCGCGCGCAGCTCGCGGCCCTCGTCACCGCGGGGACCCTCGTCGACGGCCAGCGGCTCCCCACCGTCCGCGCCCTCGCGAACGACCTCGGCATCGCCCCGGGCACCGTGTCCCGGACCTATCGCGACCTCGAGGCCGCCGGTCTGGTGACGACCCGCCGACGGGTCGGGACGCTCGTGACGGCGCCCCCGGCGACCCTCGACCGGGCCGCCGTGGTCGACGCGGCCGAGCGTTTCGTCCGCATCGCCCGCGACCACGGCCTCTCCGACTCCGAGGTCCGCGACCTCGTGGCGGCGAGCCTCCTGACGGTCGAGACCGGGTCGCGGCTCGACGCGGACGAGCCGGGCGACACGACCGAGCATTCGGTGGGGAGGTAGTGCCCGCCCGTCCGGTTCGGTGGATCGGCGGCAGCACGAGGCAAGGGCGCCGCGGTGGGACACGACCCACCGTCGACGGTCCGCGGCGCTAGGCTCGCGTGACCGGTCCACCGTGGTAAGCGCCGCAGGACCGGGCACGGACACACTCACGGGGGAGGGCACATGCCCAGCACGACGTCCAAGACCACGCAGCCACGCCCGAGCGAAGGCCCGACGGCGCAGCGCCCGCCCGCCCGGCGCGTCACGCCGGGCGCTTCCACCGGGACCGCGTCCCGTGGATACGCCAAGGGGCGCGCCAAGCGCGACGAGATCCTCGAGGCGGCCACCGGCCTGTTCGGCGAGGTCGGCTACCACTCGGCCTCGCTCCGCGAGATCTCCTCGCGCGTCGGGATCTCCCACCCCGGTCTGCTGCACCACTTCCCGACCAAGGAGGTGCTCCTCCAGGCCGTCCTCGAGCACCGCGACACCGTGGACTTCGCGCTGCTCGAGGCCGACCTCGAGCAAGGTCTCGACTACTTCGACGCCCTCGTGCGCGTCGTCGAGCGCAACGCCGCCCGCCCCGGGATCGTCGAGCTCTTCTGCATCCTGTCGGCCGAGGCCACGGCCCCCGACCACCCCGCGCACCACTACTTCCAGCGCCGCTACGACGAGGTCCTCCAGCGCAGCCGTCAGGAGCTCGCGCGGCGGGCGGCCAGGGGGCAGCTGCGCGCCGGTGCCGACGTCGCCGCGACCGCCCGAGCCATCGTCGCCCTCATGGACGGGCTGCAGGTGCAGTTCCTGCTCGAGCGCGACGGGCCGCGCCCGCCCGTCGACATGGCGGCCGGCCTGCGGTCCTACCTGTCGCTGATCCTGCCCGACGCGACGGCCGGGTCCACCGAGCCCGCCGGGGAGACCGCGGACGGCACAGACCCCTCGCGCTGACCGCCCGGTCGACCAGCGCTGCGGTGGTGACGCCCATACCCACGGTGAGCGACGCCGTCGGGCCCTCGCACGGGACGCGATCAGTCGATCAGGGAACCCTCCGTGAGCGCCCCGGTGCTCGCGACGCAGAGCCCGGTCCGGTCACCCTGCGCCCACGACGCCTCGGACGGCGACCACACGAACAGCTCGACGTCGTCCGCCGGGACGTCTGCCGACAGCACCGCGGGCGTGCACACCCGCGACACCCGGGCGTCTGCCGCGTCCTGCCCCGGCCACGCCGCGTCCGCGGGGAAGTCCGTCCTCGCGACGACCTCGGCCTCGTGCGGGTCCGTGCACGGGACGACCCGGACCGTGGAGACCTCGCCGTCGTCGGGCAGGTCGGCCAGGCAGGCTCCCAGGACGAGCTGACGGGCGTGCGCGGACCGCGGCTCGCTCACCTCGGCGGGCAGCGGACGCGTCGCGGCATCCCCGACGAGCAGGGCGACCACGACGGCGATCGCCGTCAGCGTCACCGCGACCCCCAGGGCGATGCCCGCCCAGGCGAGGCCCGTGCCCCTCGTGCCGTCCCGCCGGATGCGCGTGAGCGCCACCGCCCCGACCCCCACCCCGACGGGGCCGAGCAGCAGCCCGGTCGGGAGGGCTGCGACGGCCAGCGGCTCGATCCGCGCAGGAGCGGGCTGCCAACCGGGTGCGTAGTAGACGTCCTGGTCGTACCCGTGCGGGGAGGGCGGGATGCTCACCAGGTCCCCACCGTCGCGAAGAACCAGAGCAGCACGAAGGCCGTGCCGACCGCGCCCACCGCGACGCCCGTGATCGCGAAGCCACGACCCGTCGTCCCGTCGCGCCCGATCTGCTGCAGCGCCACGATGCCGAGGACCAGCCCGACGATCCCCGGGACCATGCACAGGAGCAGTCCCGCGAGCGACGTGATCATCGACGCGAGGGCCAGGCCGTTCTGCCGGGGCAGAGGGGCGAACGAGGCGTTCCACGAGGGTGCTGGCGACCAGCCCGGCTGAGGACCGTACCCGGAGGGGTGACCCGGGCCGTAGCCGACCGGGTGGCCGGGACCGTACCCCGTGGGCTGAGGTGGGAACCCGCCGTCGGAGGTGGGGGCCCCGTACACCTCCGGGGCCGTCCCGTACACGGGGGTGCCTGGCGCGGCGTACGGGCCGGGGGCCTCGTCCGCGCCGTACGGGGGGCGGTAGGGCACGAGCGGGGGCTGACGCGACGCTCCACTGGGGGCGTACGGAGCGACCGGTGGAGAGAACGGATCCTGGTCCGGGGTGCCCGAGTCCTGCGGCGGAGGTGTCGTCATGGGAGAACCGTAGCCATGGCGCGCCCCCCCTGCCGAGAGCACCCACAGGTCGCTGTGCCGGGCACGCACCAGCGCGGTGGACGAATATTTTGTGAGGATTCCACCCCAAAGCCCCCGGGGGCCTTCGGGACGCCGCTCGTCGCGTCTATGATCGGTGGTGGTACCGGGCATCCGCGGTCCCTCGCGCGAGGGATTTGGAAGGAGTCGTGCTTTTTTCGCTCGGCTCTCCGGTGCCCTACCGAGCGCGGTCTGCACGGGCCGCGCACGACGCATCACCGAGCAGTGAGGACGTCATGACCCTGCCACAGGCCGTACAGGTTTCCGCCACGACGAACGATCGAGCGGCGGTGGTTCTCGCCGCAGGTCACGACGACGAGTCCCGCGAGCTCATCACCCGCCCGCTCGGCGACGCGACCGTCGTCCAGCTCGCGGTCGCGAACGTCCGCAAGATCATCTCCGACGACCGCATCGTGGTCGTCGTGGCGCCCGGCGACACGACCGTCCGCGGGCTGCTGGGCGAAGGATTCCGGTACGTCGAGCAGCGGGACCTGCCGGGGACGGGCGGTGCCGTGCTCGCGGCCCGCGCTGCGGTCGAGGCGCTCGGGACGCCCGCGAGCGAGGTCCTCGTGGCCTACGCGGACACCCCGCTCCTGCGCTCCGAGTCTCTGCTGGGGCTCCTGACCCGCCACACGCTCAAGGGCGCCGACCTGTCGTTGCTCGCAGCCGTGGTGACCGAGGACCTGCCCACCTACGGACGCATCGTCCGCCACGACGGCGAGATCACCGCGATCCTCGAGGAGGAGGACCGGCCTGCCGACGCGCACGCCGACGGCGAGCCCATCGAGGTCAACGTGGGCGCCTACGTCGCGGCCCCGAGCCTGCTGTTCACCGAGCTCGAGGCCATGGTCGCCGGGGGCGAGCACCGGCTCACCGAGCTCGCGCGCCGGGTCATCGCCAAGCACAAGAGCATCTCGTCGTACCGCATCTACGACACCGACGAGGTCCGGGGCATCAACACCGCCGACGAGCTGCAGGAGGCCGCGGACATCCTCCTCAAGCGCCTGTTCATGCCCAAGAAGAACACCGACACGAAGATCGTGTTCGGCACGGGCGGGTGGCGCGCGATCATCGGTGAGGGCTACACGCTCGCCAACGTGCGCCGTCTGTGCCAGGCGATCGCGAACGAGACGGTCCGCAAGGGCATCGACGGCCTGGGCGTCGTGATCGGCGGCGACCGCCGCTTCCTCTCGCGCGAGTCGGCGATCGCGGCGGCCGAGGTCTTCGCGGGCAACAACATCCCGGTCACGCTCCTGCCCGACGACGTCCCCACGCCCCTCGTGACGTTCGCCGCCCCGTACCTCGGCGCGGCGTACGGCATCATCGTCACCTCGAGCCACAACCCGCCCGAGTGGAACGGCATGAAGGTGTTCCGCCAGGACGGCTCGCTGCCCCTGGACGACGAGACCGACCGTTACCAGGACGAGGCCAACGCGCTCAGCGTCGACGACGTCATCACGCTCGACCTCGCGGTCGCGCGCAAGGCCGGCCTCGTCGTGGACAGGGTCCTCACCGAGCCCTACGTCGACGCGATCGAGAAGATCGTCGACGTCGACGCCGTCCGCGGCTCGGACCTGCGCGTGATCGTCGACCCGATGTACGGCACGAGCCAGCTCACGCTCGGCACGATCCTCAACGACATGCGCGTGCGTTCCGAGTTCATCCACGCGTCGCACAACCCGCTGTTCGGTGGCATCGCCCCCGCACCGGACCTCCAGCGGCTGTCCACGCTGATCTCGATGATCCAGCAGGGCGGTGGCCGCTACGACCTGGGCATGGCGACCGACGGCGACTCGGACCGCATCGGGATCGTCGACGAGACGGGCGAGTACATCTCGACGAACGACCTCCTGCTCCTCCTGTACTGGTACCTGCACGAGTTCCGTGGCGAGAAGGGCGGCGTCGTGCGCAACCTGGCGACGACGCACCTGCTGGACCGGCTCGCCGCGCACTTCGGTGAGGAGTCGCGCGAGGTCAAGGTCGGGTTCAAGCACGTCACGGCCGGCATGGAGGAGATCGGCGCCGTCCTCGGCGGCGAGTCGTCGGGCGGCCTCACGGTCCGCGGCTGGATCCTCGGCAAGGACGGCATCTTCGCGTGCGCCCTGGTCGTGGAGATGCTGGCCCGCACGGGCAAGAAGATCTCCGAGCTCCGCGAGATGATCTACGAGATCACGGGGCGCCTCTACACGCTCGAGGCCGGTGTGGACTCCACGCCGGAGATGCGGGTCGCCGTGCCCCGCCGCCTCGAGGCGGACCCGCTCACGCACATCGGCCCCTACCCGGTCGTGAGCATCTCCCACCTCGACGGCACCAAGATCGTCCTCGAGAACGACAACTGGGCGCTCCTGCGGTTCTCCGGGACCGAGCCCGTCCTGCGCATGTTCGTCGAGGCGGACTCGCCCGAGAAGGCCGCCGAGCTGCTCGACTGGCTCAAGGGCTTCGTCACCGCCGGCGTCTGAGCCCGAGCACCCCCCACCCACCCGCACCTCTCACCGACAGGAACCGACCCGACGATGCGCTACGGCCACTTCGACACCGCTCGTGACGAGTACGTCATCGAGCGCCCAGACGTCCCCGTCTCGTGGACGAACTACCTGGGCACCAAGGACTTCTGCACCGTGCTGTCGCACAACGGCGGCGGCTACTCGTACTACAAGTCGGCGCAGACGGGTCGCATCTCGCGGTTCCGCCAGAACGGCGTCCCGCTCGACCGCCCGGGGCACTACGTGTACCTGCGTGACGAGGCCGACGGCGACTTCTGGTCGGTGTCGTGGCAGCCGGTGGGCAAGCCGCTCGCGGAGGACGGGGCGCCACTGGACCCCTCAGGCGGTGCCGGTCGCTGGACGACGCGCCACGGCCTGAGCTACTCGACGTTCGAGGCGCAGTACAAGGGCATCGACGCCCAGCAGACGATCTTCATCCCCCTGGACGACGACGTCGAGATCTGGGACGTGCGCCTGACGAACACGACCGACGAGGTCCGCGAGCTGAGCGTCGGGTCGTACGTGGAGTTCTCCTTCCACACGATCACGATCGACAACCAGAACCTGCAGATGTCGCTCTACTCGACGGGTTCGTCCTACGAGGACGGCATCATCGAGTACGACGCCTACTACGAGCCGTGGACGTTCCACTACTTCGCGTCGAGCGAGACGCCGTCGTCGTACGACTCGCTGCGCGACAACTTCATCGGCCCCTACCGCTCGGAGGCCAACCCGATCGCGATCGAGCGCGGGCACGGCTCGAACGAGAGCGCGACGACGCAGAACCACTGCGGCTCGCTCCAGCACAAGATCACGCTCCAGCCGGGTGAGACCAAGCGCCTGGTCTACATGCTCGGCTACGGCTCGCGCGCCGAGGCCGGACGTGCGATGCAGGCCAAGTACGCGGACGTCGCGACCGTCGACGCCGAGCGTGCACGCCTGGCCGCGTACTGGAAGGCCAAGCAGGACAAGCTGCGCATCCGCACGCCCCACGAGGGCATGAACACCATGATCAACTCGTGGACGCTGCTCCAGGCGGAGACCTGTGTCGTGTGGTCGCGGTTCGCGTCGTTCGTCGAGGTCGGTGGCCGCAGCGGCCTGGGCTTCCGCGACACGGCTCAGGACGTCATGAGCGTCATCCACACCAACCCGACCAAGACGCATCAGCGCATCGTCGAGCTCCTGCGGGCCCAGACGGAGGCCGGGTACGGCCTGCACCTGTTCGAGCCCAAGGCGTTCGACCCGGACGCGCCCAAGCTGCCCGACGTCCCGTCGCCCACGATCGTCCCGACGCCCGACCCCAAGGACCTCATCCACGGGCTCGAGGACACGTGCTCGGACGACCACCTGTGGCTCGTGCCGTCGGTCGTGGAGTTCGTCAAGGAGACCGGTCGCCTCGAGTTCCTCGACGAGGTGATCCCGTTCGCCGAGGGCACGCCCGCCACGGTGTACGAGCACCTCACGCGTGCGCTCGACTTCTCGAGCGAGCAGATCGGCCAGAACGGCGTGGCCCTGGGGCTGCGTGCGGACTGGAACGACTGCCTCAACCTCGGCGGCGGCGAGACCTCGCTGGTCACGTTCCTGCACGCGTGGGCCATCCAGGCGTTCCTGGAGGTCGCACGGCACCGTGCGGCCGGCGGGGACCAGAGCGCGGCAGCGGACGTCGCCAAGTACGAGGCCGAGCTCGAGCGCATCGCGAAGGTCGCCGACACCCAGCTCTGGGACGGCGCCTGGTGGATCCGCGGCTACACGCGTGACGGCGTCAAGATCGGCTCGAACGACAACGACGAGGGCAAGATCTTCCTCGAGCACCAGGCGTGGCCCGTCATCGCGGGCATCACGACGCAGGAGCGTGGCGTGGCGTCGATGGACTCGGTGCGCGAGCTCCTGGGGTCGGAGTACGGCAACCACCTGAACTGGCCGGCGTTCACCAAGATCGACGACACGGTCGGCTTCGTGACGCGCGTGTACCCGGGCATCAAGGAGAACGCGGCGATCTTCTCGCACCCGAACGCGTGGCCGATCATCGCCGAGGCCATGCTGGGCCGCGGTGACGAGGCCGTGCAGTTCTACGACGCGATCCTGCCGTACAACCAGAACGACAACATCGAGGTCCGCGGGGCCGAGCCCTACGCCTACGTGCAGTTCCTGTACGGCCGCGACCACGAGTGGTTCGGCAAGGCGCAGAACCCGTGGCTCACGGGTACGGCGGGCTGGATGTACACGGCCGCGACGAAGTACATCCTCGGTGTGCGCCTGGCCCTCGACGGCCTGGTCGTCGACCCGTCGATCCCCAAGGACTGGGACGGCTTCGAGGTGCGCCGTGAGTGGCGCGGGGCGGTCTACGAGATCGAGGTCCGCAACCCCGACCACGTGTCCAAGGGCGTGAAGTCGGTGACGCTCGACGGCGCCCCGCTCGACCCGACGCAGCCGGTCCCGGTGCAGCCCGAGGGCTCCGAGGTCAAGGTGGTAGTCACTCTGGGCTGACCCCAGCGTCCGCGCCGCCAGGTGGCGGGGTCGGTGCGGTGGACGTCGCCGTCGTACTCGATCGCGATGCGTCGCTCGGGGTAGGACATGTCGGGCAGGGCGAGGAAACGGCCCTGGTCGTCGATCGCCGCCCGGTTGACGACCGGGCAGGGAAGCCCGGCGTGGACAAGCAGGAGCCTGGCCCTGGTCTCCATGCTGGAGTCCGTACCAGTCTGGACGAGATCGAGCGCAGCGCGGGCCTTCGTCAGCCCCTTCATCTTGCGGGTCGAGTCCGTGAGGGTGCGCAGCTCGGCGAGGTTCGTGGCCGCTCCCTTGCGCCGGAGCATCGCGTCGCCCAGGACGACCAGCTCGTCGATGGTCAGCCGGTGCGACAGATGGAGCCAGGTCTGAGCAGCCGACGTCACGAGCAGCCCCTGATGCAGCACCGTCGTCAGGTTCGACTGACCGCAGAAGTGCCAGACGATCCCCGCCCGGGTCGAGCGCTGGGCTCGCCGCGGTGCGACGACGTGCAGCGGTTCGACGTCGTCCGGAGCGGTGACTGACGATCCTGGGCGTCGTTCCATCCTCCAGGGGACCTCGACACCGAGGAGACGTAGGGCGGTGACGTGACTGAACGCTGCCGGGGGCGGGACGAACAGCGCGGCTGCCCGGCACCGTGCCGTGACGTCGTGGGGGTCCTGCTCCCCGACGGTCCGGACTCCACGGAACGGCGACCCCCACCACGGTTGGCGGAGCTCGTGCGGCGACTCCCCGGCAGCGAGCGCGGTGCGGGCAAGGAACGGGCCTTCGGGCCGAGGTGGCGTCGTCATTCGAGCAGGCTGCCGGACGTCGGTCGCTCAGCGCTGGGTGAGCGACCGCCCTGTGGAGAACAGGGCCGTCCACAGCCTCCTGTGTCGGGTCACCGACCCGTGGGTGCGGAGTTCTTGTGCGACACGCCCGGCATGTCGCACAAGAACTCCGCACTCAGCGTTTCCGGAGGGCGGGACGTCAGTCTGTCAGGTCCACGATGACCGGGACGTGGTCCGAGGCGCCCTTGCCCTTGCGCTCGTCGCGGTCGATCTCGACGCCCGTCGCGCGGGCACGCAGCGCGGGCGACAGGTAGGCGTAGTCGATCCGCATGCCCTGGTTCTTGGGGAAGCGCAGCTGCTGGTAGTCCCAGTACGTGTACTTGTGCTCCTCGGGGAAGAAGTCCCGCGTGACCTCGTTGTACCCGGCCGCCGCGAACGCCGAGAACGCCGCCCTCTCGGCCGGGGAGGTGTGCGTGTGCCCCGCGAACACGGCCGGGTCCCACACGTCGGTGTCGAGCGGCGCGACGTTCCAGTCCCCGACGAGCGCGACCTGCGCCGCGGGGTCGGCCTCGAGCCATCCCGCGGCCTGGGTGCGCAGGTTGTGCAGCCACTCGAGCTTGTACGGGTAGTGCGGGTCGTCGAGCGCGCGGCCGTGGGGCACGTACAGGCTCCACACGCGCACGCCTCCGCACGTCGCCCCGATCGCGCGGGCCTCCAGGTGCGGCTCGGCCCCGAAGTGTGGCTGCGTCGCGAAGCCCGTCTCGACGTCCTCGATGCCCACGCGGGAGGCGATCGCGACGCCGTTCCACTGGCTCAGGCCGAAGTGCGCGACCTCGTAGCCCGCGGCCTCGAAGACCTCGTGCGGGAACTGGGCGTCCTTGCACTTGGTCTCCTGCAGCGCGAGCACGTCGGTGCCCGATCGTTCGAGGAAGGCGACGGCCCGCTCGGCGCGGGCTCGGATCGAGTTGATGTTCCAGGTGGCGAGACGCATGGCGACAGGCTATCCGGGGCGGCCGACGCCGTGGGGCGAGGCGGCGGGAGCGGGTGCGCGGCGCCGTCGGGCGTGCGGGTCTCCTGACCGCCCCGCGCCCCCTAGGCTGAGGCCATGGCGACTGCACTGATCACCGGCGCCAGCGCCGGCCTGGGGCTCGAGTTCGCGTGGCAGCTGGCGACGGCCCGTCACGACCTGGTCCTCGTCGCGCGCGACGAGGAACGCCTCGAGCGTGTCGCGGCGCAGATCCGTGCGGCCGCGGGCGTGCGGGTCCAGGTGCTCCCGGCGGACCTCTCGGTGCCCGACGACGTCGCGCGCGTCGCAGCGCGTCTCGCCCTCGTGGAACCCGAGGATCGCCCCGTGGGCCTGCTCGTCAACAACGCCGGCTACGCGGTGCACCAGCGCTTCGTGGGCGGCGACGTCGACGCCGAGGTCACGGCCCTGGACGTCATGGTGCGCGCCGTCCTCGTGCTGTCGCACGCCGCGGCGGGCCAGATGACCGAGCGCGGGCGCGGCGCGATCCTGAACGTCGCGTCGGTCGCGGCGCTCACCGCGAGCGGGACCTACTCGGCCGCCAAGGCGTGGGTGCGGACCTTCACCGAGGGGCTCGCGGTCGAGCTGCGCGGGACGGGCGTCACGGCCACGGCCCTGTGCCCCGGGCTCACGCACACCGAGTTCCACGAGCGCGCCGGGATCGACTACACGCAGCTGCCCGAGGTCGCGTGGCTGAACGCCGACCGGGTCGTCGCGGCCGCCCTCGCAGACGTGCGCCGCGGCGTCGTGATCTCGACGCCCTCGCTGCGGTACCGCCTGGCGTCGGGACTGCTGCGGGTCGCGCCGCGCGCGGCCGTCCGGGCGTTCGAGGGACGCTAGGGGAGTGCGGCGCAGGGGGAGGTGCACATGAGCAGGGAGTCCGTCGTCGGGCTGGTCGTGCTGGGGGTCCTGCTGGTGCTCGTGGTCGCGGTGGCCGTGCTGGGCGTCGTCGCCCGGCGGGCGCGGCGGGGAACGCAGGACGCGCTGCTCCGTGACCTCGGCTGGGAGGGCGCACCGCCCGAGGACGCGTTGCTCGACCGGTGGCGGGGCGCCCCGTTCGACGTCCAGGACCGGGGCCGTGTCGAGGACCTGCGGCGAGGGACGTTCGAGGGCCGCCCGCTGACGACGTTCCGGTACGCGTGGCGCTCGGCCGCGACCATGGCGGGCCGCGGACGCCCCACGATGGTCGAGTGCCAGGTCGTGGCCCTCGACGCCCCGTGGGACGTCCCGACGGTCGAGGTCGTGCCCGTGGGCTACCGGCAGCCGTCGGTCCAGCGGGTCGTGGGGCGCGAGGTCGTGTTCGACGAACCCGCGTTCGCCGCGGCCTGGACGGTGCGGGCCCCCGACGAGCTCGCGGCTCACGAGCTCCTGACGGCGCGCGTGCGGCAGGAGCTCCTGGCCCCCGCGTACGCCGGGACGCGGCTGCGGTTCGAGTCGGGAGCGCTCCTGTCGTGGACGGACGGCCCGGCGCCGGTCGAGGACGTGCGCGACCTCGCGCTGCTGCTCGCCGGTGTGCTCGGGCACGTCGGTGCCCCCGGGCGTCCGGAGGGCGAGGACGCACGGCCGGCGCAGGCGCCGGACCGTTAGCCTTGACCCCATGACCGAGACCTCCACGCACCTGTCCCCGACACCCCGCGAGCAGCTCCGCGACCTGATCGCCGAGCTCGCGATCGTGCACGGGAAGGTGACGCTGTCCTCCGGCAAGGAGGCCGACTACTACGTGGACCTGCGCCGCGTCACGCTGCACCACCGTGCGGCCCCGCTGATCGGGCACGTCCTGCTGGACCAGCTCGAGGAGGTCGGGCTGGGCACGGCCGAGGTCGACGCCGTGGGCGGCCTGACGCTGGGCGCCGACCCGATCGCGACCGCGCTCCTGCACGCCGCCGCCTCGCGCGGTCAGGACCTCGACGCGTTCGTGGTCCGCAAGGCGGCCAAGGCGCACGGCATGCAGCGCCAGATCGAGGGGCCGGAGATCGCGGGGCGCCGGGTCGTCGTCGTCGAGGACACGACCACGACGGGCGGCTCGCCCATCACGGCGATCGAGGCGGCGCGGGCTGCGGGCGCCGAGGTCGTGGGTGTCGCGACGATCATGGACCGCGACACGGGGGCGCGCGAGAAGATCGAGGCGCTCGGCGTGCCGTACCACTCGATCTTCGGCCTGACCGACTTCGACCTGGCCTGACGGGCCCGCGACGGGCCCGCGACGGGCCTGACTGGCCTGGCCGGCCCGCTGACCTGACGGGTCCCGACGAGCAGGGGGAGCGATGGACGGTTCGTGGTTCGTGGTCGTGATGGCGCTGCTCGCCGTCGCGGGGGTGCTCGTCGGCTGGTGGGGGCACCGGGCGCGGATCGCGCTGCTCGAGCGCTGGGCGGCGGCGAACGGGTGGGAGCACCACGGCGTGGATCCTGCGCTCGCGCGCCGATGGCGGGGGGCTCCGTTCGACGAGGGGCGCTCGCGGCGTGCGACCGAGGTCCTGACGGGGCCGTTCGAGGGGCGCTCGGCTCTGTCCTTCACGTACTCGTGGACCACGGGCTCGGGCAAGGAGTCGACGACCCACTCCGCGCACGTGGTCGCGCTGCTGCTCGACGTGTCGTTCCCGACGCTCCAGCTCACGCCCGAGGGGCTCGGCGCGAAGCTGGCCAAGGTGTTCGGGGGCCAGGACATCCAGCTCGAGTCGGACGCCTTCAACCGGGCGTGGCGGGTCGAGTCGAGCGACCTGCGGTTCGCGCACGACGTGCTGCACCCGCGGACCATGCACCGGCTGCTGGAGGCGGACTTCGAGCGCCGGTTCCTGCGGATCGAGGGTGACGCGATCCTCGCGTGGACGGGCGGGAGGACGGTGCCGGACAACGTCTTCCCGATGCTCTCGCGGCTCGCGGTGGTCGTCGACGCGGTCCCGGACTTCGTGTGGCTGGATCGAGGGGCGCTCCCGCCGCGGCGTGCGGAGAGGCCGCCGCGAGGGCCGGGCGGCGCCGGCGCGGGGTCGGCGGCCGAGGTTCCGCCGTGGGGCACGCCGGCGCCGTGAGCCGCGCGGTCCGGCGGGTGGTCGCACCGCTACGATGCACCTACCTTCCGCGTCGCCCGACGGCGTCTCGCGCCCGGTCCGTCAGGTCCGGTCGTGCGATGCTCGGGCGGGCGGTCCGACCGGCTCAGCCCAAGGGGGCAGCATGACAGGCGGCACCATCGCCTTGATCGTCATCGGCATCGTCGTCCTGATCGTCCTGTTCTGGGCGGTCGCGCAGTACAACGGCTTCGTCCGGCTGCGGAACCTGGTGCAGGAGTCGTGGCGCCAGATCGACGTCGAGCTGCACCGTCGTCACGACCTCATCCCGAACCTCATGGAGACCGTGAAGGGGTACGCGGCGCACGAGCGCGGCGTGTTCGACGAGGTCGCGGCGGCTCGTGCGGCCGCGGCCGGCCCGGCGTCGGGTCCTGCGGACCAGGCGGCCAAGGAGAACCAGCTGACGCAGGCCCTGGGGCGGCTGTTCGCGGTCGCCGAGGCCTACCCGGTGCTGCGGGCGAGCGAGAACTTCGGTCGGCTCCAGGACGAGCTGACGAACACCGAGGACCGCATCGCGGCCGGTCGCCGGTTCTACAACGCGAACGTGCGCACGTTGAACACGAAGGTCGAGACGTTCCCGCCGAACGTCGTGGCGCGGATGTTCGGGTTCCAGCGGGCGGAGTACTTCGAGGTCGAGAACCCGGCGGTGCGTGCCGCGCCGCGTGTCGACTTCCACGGGAACGGGTCGATCGTCGACCGCTGAGAGCGAGCCCTGAGCGGGTCCCTGAGCGGGCACCGGAGAGGGTCTGGGGGCCGGGCGATGCACGGGTGTGACTCCACGCACACCAGATAAGGTTTGCCTTGCTTTAGTGAGGTAGCCCTTATATGGTCCACGAGGCGGTGGTCGAGAGACCCGTCGCCGTGCGTCGCCACCGCGGGCGGCCCTGGACCTTCACAGGAGATCGAGTGCTCATCACGCAACGGGGAGGGCGCCGACGCGCCCTCGCGTCACTCCTGACCGGAGCGCTCGTCGCCGGTCTCACCGTCGTCGGGGTCGCTCCGGCGGGCGCGGCCGCGGACACCGTCACGGTGTCGGGCGGCAGCGCCACCTGGAACCTCAAGGACAGCTGGACCGACTACGTCGGTGCTGCGGGGACCATCACCCCCGCGCTGACGGGCGGCGTGTCGGTGTACTCGCCCGCGGGCGGGACCGTCGACCCGGTCTCGGGGGTCGGGGAGGTCCGATTCGGTGGGTCGACGCGCTACAGCGCCCACGGTGGCGTCCTGGACGTCACGGTCTCGGACCTGCGCCTGACGGTCAGCTCGCCGACGTCCGGCTTCCTCACCGCGGACTTCGTCACGCCCGCCAAGACGTCGGGTGACGTCAAGGTCGCGGAGGTGGCGGTGACGACCGCCCGCAAGGGTGACACGCTCACGGTCGTCGCGGACGGCAACCTGTCAGGGGCCCTCGGTGACGTGGACGCCAACCTCGCACGGTACGCCGGTCAGGCGATGTCCACCCTGACGGCGACGCTCGACGCGCCGCTCCCGGTGGCGCCCGCGACCTCGACGACGACCACGCTCGCCGTCTCACCCGCAGGCACCTCGGTCGAGGGCACGGCCCTCGCCCTGAGCGCGACGGTGGCCCCCGCCGCCGCGGGCACGGTCGAGTTCCGTGACGGCGCCTCGCCGCTCGGCACCGCCACGGTGTCCGACGGCGTCGCGAGCCTGGACGTGCCCGCCCCGGCCGTCGGCACGCACTCGGTGAGCGCGCACTTCACGCCGACGGACGCCGCGGCGTTCATGCCCTCGACCTCGGCGTCGGTCACGCACACCGTGACGGCCCAGCAGGTCGAGCCGCCGGCCCCGGTCGCGGACCCCCAGGTCACGGTCAGCCCGACCGAGGACGTCGACCCCGCGGTCGAGAACACGTTCACGATCTCGGGCACCGGGTTCGTCGGCGCGGGGGCGAGGTACGGCGCGTACGTGCTCCTCGGTGAGACGTCGCTCTGGAGCGGTGGATCGGCCCTGCCCGGTACAGGCTGGGTCAAGCAGGTGTTCGTCCCGAGCACGCTCGTCAAGGACGGCGCGTTCACGACCACGATCACGGTCCCGGCGGGCACGCTCGACGCGTCGACGTCCTACCAGGTCGCCACGTCGGCCGCGCACGGGCTGTCGGTCACCGACCGCTCGCTCGACACGTTCACCCCGATCACTCTCCAGGGCGCGGAGCCCGCGACCCCGGTGTTCGAGCCGAAGGTCGAGGTCTTCGCCGCAGACGGGACGACGCCGCTCGGCACCACCCTGGTGCGTCCGGGTCACGAGATCGTCGTGAAGGGAACCGGCTTCGACCCGGCGGCGAACGTCGGGGGCCGTGGGATGCCGATCCCGGCGCACCTGCCGCAGGGCAGCTATGTGGTGTTCGGGTCGTTCGCGAAGGACTGGCAGCCCTCGACGGGGGCGCCGTCGTCGGCTCGCAGGGTCGGGCCGCAGGTCTGGGCCCTGGCCGAGTCGGTGCTGGACCAGGTGCCGCCGCAGTTCCAGGGCGCGATCCGCAAGGACTGGGCGAACATCTCCGCCGACGGCTCGTTCACGGCGACGCTGAAGCTCACGACGCTCGACGCGATCGAGGGCGGTGCGTTCGGTGTCTACACGTACGCCGCGGGCGGCGTGAAGAACGCCGCGCAGGAGAAGACGGTCGCGGTGAACTTCACCAACGCGCCGGCCCCGGTGTTCGAGCCGCAGATCGAGGTCTTCGCCGCCGACGGCACGACGCCGCTCGGTAACACGCTGGTGCGCGCGGGGGACAAGGTCGTCGTGAAGGGCTCCGGGTTCGACCCGGCCGGGAACGTCGCCCCCGAGGGCAACCGTCCGCCGATCTCGGCGGGCAACCCCGCAGGGACGTACGTGGTCTTCGGGAAGTTCGCCGACGCGTGGAAGCCGTCCGCAGGTGCACCGTCGTCGGCCCGCGTGGTCGGCGACCAGCGGTGGGCGCTCAGCCAGGCCGGGTTCGACGCGATCTCGCCTGCTTTCCAGGGGGCGGTGCGTGGTCAGTGGGTCACGGTCTCGCCCGAGGGCGAGTTCACGGCCGAGCTGACGGTCAAGCCCAAGCAGGCTTCGGGCGTGGACGTCGCGTGGCCGGAGACGGGCTCGTTCGGTGTCTACACCTACGGCGCCGGCGGCGTGACGAACGCCGCCCAGGAGCTCTCCGTCCCGGTCAGGTACACCGACGCACCGGCCCCGGCGCCGCTCACGGTCACTCCCGGCTCGGCCGCGGTGAAGGTCGGCCAGAAGCTCACGCTGACGGTCGAGGGGCTCGGGTCGGGCGACTCCGTGGCCTCGGTCCGGCTCGGCGGGGTGCCCGGGACGTTCACCGCACAGGGCGGGAAGGTCACCGTGACCGTCCCGGCCGGCCTGACCCCGGGCGCACACCCGGTCATGGTCACGAGCGCACTGGGCGCGACGGGCGAGACGAGCATCGCGGTCGTCGGCGCGAGGACGGTCGGCAGCCTCCGGTGGGGCTTCAAGGAGAGCTTCCGCAGCTACGTCGGACCGTCGGGGATCACGCTCGGCGGCGGTGCGACGTGGGGCGCGGACGGCGTCTTCTCGTTCGTCCAGACGAGCTCTGCCGAGGACCACGTCTCGTACGCGGGCTCGGTCCGCTTCGCCGCCCACGAAGGCGTCCTGGACACGACCCTCTCCGACCCGCAGGTCGTCCTCTCCGAGGACGGTTCGGCCGGCCTCGTGATGGACGTCCGCTCCGCGACGACGAGCGGCGGCATCGTCGAGGGGACCGTTGTCCTGGCGACCCTCGACCTGGACGCGGCCACGGTCACGTCCACCGGTGACGTCGAGACGTTCGCAGGGGTCCCCGCGGTGCTCACCGCGGAGGGCGCGGACGCGTTCTCCGGGTTCTACGCCGCCGGTACCGTGCTCGACCCGGTGACGTTCACGGTCGGGGCGGACCACGAGGGCGACCTCCCGACCACCGAGCCCGGCGGGACCCCGCAGCCCATCGACACGACCAAGGCCACCCTCTCGACCTACCAGGTCGCTCCCGGTGGGCAGGTCACGATCAGCGGTGTGGGCTTCGGGGCGAACGAGACGGGCCTGACGTCGATCATCCGGTCGACGCCGCGTACCCTCGCGACCGGAGTCACGGCCAACGCCGGCGGCGCCGCGTCGGCCACGGTCACGATCCCGAAGGACCTCGAGCCCGGCGAGCACACGCTGTCCCTCGAGGGCGCGAACCACAAGGTGTCCGCGGTCATCACCGTCACGGGCACGACCAGCACCTCGGGTGGTTCCACCGCCCAGCAGTGCTACGCGCAGGGCGTCAACGGCGCGACCCTGAGCTGGGGCGTGAGCGACTCGTTCCGTGCGTACATCGCCGGGCCGATCGCGAAGGGCTCGGTCTCGACCAGCGGCGTCAAGAACGGTTCGTCCTTCACGTGGAGCGGCGGCAAGGGCTCCTTCAACACGGACCTCGGCAAGGGACGCGCGAGCTTCGCCGGCTCGGTCACGTTCACGGGCCACGACGGCATCCTCGACCTGCGGGTCTCCAACCCGCGGGTCCAGGTCGACGGCAGCAAGGGCACCCTGGTGGTCGACGTCGTGAGCAGCGACATGCAGGGCAACAAGTCCACGAGCAAGGGCGTCGCGTTCGCGAGCCTGAACCTCTCGGGCAAGAAGTCGACCTCGGGCAGCACGATCACGTGGTCGGGGGCCCCCGCCACGCTGACCGCTGCGGGCGCCAAGGCGTTCGCGGGCTTCTACGAGCCGGGGACGGCGCTCGCCCCCGTCACGTTCAGCTTCCCGATCGGCGGTGACGTCGAGTGCGACGTCTACTCGGGCCTCGCGGACACCGGCACCGACTCGGCGACGCTCACGGCCTTCGCCGTGATGCTGCTCCTGGGTGGCGCCGGCCTGCTCGCGGTGAGCAAGCGTCGTCGGGCACGCGCCGACGCCTGACGACCCACCTGCACGACCAGGGCGGGCCGGGACCTCTCGAGGTCCCGGCCCGCCCGTTCGTCCTCCTGCTCCGCGCTGCCGCTAGGCCGGCGACTCCGCGCTGACCGCGAGGAGCGGCTTGTAGCGGTTCTCGGGCCGACCGGCCGAGCCGTACCGCGGGTTGACCTCGGCCTGGCCGATCGCCACGAGGTGCTCGAGGTAGCGTCGGGCGCTGACCCGGGACATGCCCGTCGCCTCGGCCACGTCGACCGCCGAGGCGTCGACCGAGCCGGTCCTGCACACGTCGACGAGAGCCCCGACGACGAGCTCCAGGCTGCGGTCGGACAGGCCCTTCGGCAGCTGAGGGCCCTCGTTGCGGGCCTGCCGGACGAGCCGGTCGACCGTGGCCTGGTCGAGCGCCCCGTCGGTCGCCCGCACCTGCGCGCGGAACCGGACGACCTCGTCGAGCCGCCCGCGCAGCACCGCCGCGGTGAACGGCTTGACGAGGTAGTGCTGCACCCCGCCCGCCATGGCGCGTCGCACGCTGTCGAGCTCGCGCGCCGCCGTCGTCGCGATGACGTCCACGGGCGGACCGGGCCGCCGACGGAGCTGGTTCAGGACCGCGAACCCGCTCGTGTCCGGCAGGTAGATGTCGAGCAGGACGAGGTCCGGCTCGAGCACCGAGATCGCTCGCACCGCCTCCGCGCCCGTGCGCGCCTCGCCGACGACGACGAAGCGTGGGTGGCTCTCCACGAACCCGCGGTGCAGGCGGGAGATGAGCGGATCGTCCTCGACGATCAGGGTGCGCAGTCGGTCGTCTGTGGCAGTCATCGGTGCACCGTCCCGGCGAGTCGGTCGAGTGCGGCCCCCGAGAGGGCCGCGGAGGAGCGCCCTGGCAGCGTCAGCGTCAGGCGCGCGCCACCGAGCGGTGAGGTCGTGAAACCGACGGTGCCGCCCCGCCGGGCGACGATCCGTCGCACGAGGGCGAGCCCGATGCCGCGCGCGGTTCCCGCGTCGGAGCCTGGCGTCGGCTGGAGCTGGGGTGAGGGGGCGTCGTCGTGCCGGAGGGCGTCCCACCGGGGCACCGACGACGGCCCGACGCCGGCACGCGGCACCCGGCGGACGGACCGAGGAGCCTGGGCCCCCGCGTGCTTGGTGCTGAAGCCGGGCCGGAAGACCGCGGCGCGCAACGCCGTCGGGACGCCCGGGCCGTCGTCGTCGACGAGGACGACGACCTCCTCGGCGTCCTCCTGGACGAGGACCTGGACCGTCCCGCCGGGGCCCGCCGCGTCGATCGCGTTGTCGATCGCGTTGCCGAGGATCGTCAGGACGTCCTGCTGGAGGGCCGTCGCCTCGGGGGAGCCGGGGGCGTCGAGCACCGAGCAGGGGTCGACCTCGAGGTCGATCCCGCGCTCGCGCGCGGTGGTCGCCTTGGCCAGGAGCAGTGCCGCGACCTGCGGGCTGTGGACGCCCGGGGCGATCACGCTCGCCGTGAGGAGCCCGCCGTGCCCGGCACGCTCGATGAAGGCGACGGCCTCGACGTGCTGCCCCAGCTCGAGGAGCCCCGAGACGACGTGCAGCTTGTTGGCGAACTCGTGCGACTGCGCGCGCAGCGCGTCGGTCAGGTCACGGGCGCCGTCGAGGTCCTGCAGGAGGGCGTGCAGCTCGGTGTGGTCGCGCAGGACGAGCACCGCGCCCACGGCCCTCCCGTCGACCGTGGCCGGGTTGGCGCGGGCCAGGAGCACGCGTTCGCCCGCGAGGAGCAGCTCGCCGCTCGAGTGGTCGCCCGGCCGGTCGGCGAGCTCCAGGAGCTGGCCGTCGAGCACGTCGGTCGCGAGCGACCCGACCGGGGCCTCGCCGGGTCCCAGACCCAGGAGGCGACGCGCCTCGTCGTTCACGAGGGCGACCCGCCCGGTGCGGTCCAGGGCCACGACGCCCTCGCTGATGCCGTGGAGCATCGCGTCACGCGTCTCGAGCAGGGACGCGATCTCCTCCGGCTCGAGCCGGAAGATCCTGCGACGGACCAGCTGCGTGACCCACCAGGCGCACACGACGCCGCCCGCTGCGGCGGTGCCCAGCGCGAGGAGCAGGCCGTCCAGGTCCTCGCGGAAGTCCGCGTGGAGCTGCGACTCGAGGATGCCGACCGACGCAGCCCCGACGACGGTCCGCCCCGACTCGTCGTAGATCGGGACCTTGACGCGCCACGACTCGCCCAGGGTGCCGGTCTGGGTCCCGATGTAGGTCCCCCCGGAGAGGGGGACCGAGGGGTCGGTGGACACACGTTCCCCTATGCGTTCCTCCGTGGGGTGGGACATGCGGATGCCCTCGTCGTCGGTCACGACGACGTAGGTCACGTCCGAGGCCTCGCGGATGACCTCGGCGATGGGCTGGATGGTGGCCGACGGGTCGGCCGAGCCCAGCGCGTCCCTGATGGCAGGCAGCCCCGCGACGGACTGCGCGACCCCGGTCATCCGATCCAGGTACGCGTCACGAAGCTGCCGCTCCTGCAGGGTCCCCGCGACCACGCCTGCGGCCGAGACCACGGCGAGGACGATGACGACCTGCAGCAGGAGCAGCTGAACCCTGAGCGGCATTGCCCATCCCACCGGACCAGTGTGCCTCAGGCCCCGGGGGCGGTCCGCCACTCGGGCGCAGAACCGAGACGTACCCGTGACCTGGCGCCGGAAATCGCCCTGACCACAACGACCACAACGTCCATTACGACCTCAGCGACCACGCACCGCCTCCGCGCTCCTAGGCTCCGCTGCACACCAACGGCCCGGGACCACGACGTCGCGAGGCCGGTCTCAAGGAGGAGAAATGGCATCCGTCGTCAGCCCGCGCAGCGGGCACAGCACCAGCCGGCCGGGGCGTCGCCGCCTGGTCGGCGCAGCAGCACTCACGAGCCTCGCCCTCGCCCTCAGCGCCTGCGCAGGCCTGACCCCGGGCGGCGAGGCCCCGGCCTCCGAGGGCGGCGACAAGCCCGCCGCGGTCGGCCTGGCCTCGCTCGACATCATCGTGCCCGCCGACCCCGGCGGCGGCTGGGACCAGACAGGCCGCGCGCTCCAGAAGGAGCTGCAGGGCACCGGGCTGGCGAAGACCGTCAACGTGACCAACGTGGGCGGTGCGGGCGGGACCGTCGGCCTGGCCTCGCTCGCGAACGTCACGGAGCCCAACACCCTCATGGTGACCGGGCTCGTCATGGTCGGTGCGGTCGAGACCAACAAGTCCCAGGCCCGCATCGAGGACACGACGCCGATCGCACGCCTCACGGAGGAGCCGCTCGTCATCGTCGTCCCGGCCGAGTCCAGGTACACGACGCTCAAGGAGCTCGTGGACGACATCGTCGCCAACGGCAAGGACGTCACCGTCACCGGCGGGTCGGCGGGCGGCGCGGACCACATCCTCGCGGGGATGCTCCTCAAGCAGGCCGGCGTCCCGTCGGAGAAGGTCGTCGACACGCTCAACTACGTCGCGTACTCGGGCGGTGGTGAGTCCCTCGCCGCCCTCCTCGGCAACAAGGTCAGCGCCGGGATCTCCGGCGTGGGCGAGTACGTCGAGCAGGTCAACGCGGGCACGGTCCGCGCGCTCGCGGTCACGAGCCCCGAGAAGGTCGAGGCTCTCCCCGACGTCCCCACGCTCCACGACGCGGGCTACGGCTTCGACCTCACGAACTGGCGTGGCGTGCTCGCGCCCGCCGACATCACGGACGAGGAGCGCGCCGCGCTCGAGGCCGTCCTCACCGAGCTGCACGCCTCCGAGGAGTGGCAGGCCACGCTCGAGGAGAAGGGCTGGGCGGACGCGTTCCTCACCGGCGCCGACTTCGACGACTACCTCCAGCAGAACATCGTCGACATCCAGACGGTCCTGCAGGACATCGGTCTGGTCGTCTGACATGTCCCCGTCCTCAGTCGTCCCGCCCGGTGAATCCCCCGCACCGGGCGGGGCCTCCCCCCAGGCCACCACGGGCCGCCGTGCCGCCCCGCGCGGCCAGGACCCGGTGACCGAAGAGGTCCCGCTCACCGACGGGACCGGGCCGTCGGGTGCCGAAGCGGCGAACGCCGTCCCGGCCCCCCGGCGGCGGATCGGCGAGTACGTCGTCGCCGGGGTCACCGTGGCGCTCGGCGTGTTCGTGATCGTCGACGCCGGGACCATCGTGGTCCCGGGGTCGGCGACCACCATGGGCCCCCGGGCCTTCCCCTATCTCGTCGGCGGCCTGCTGCTGATCTCGGGCGTCCTCGTCCTGATCGGGCTCCTGCGCGGCAAGTTCGGCGAGGAGGACGACGGCGAGGACGTCGACCCGGACGTCAGGACCGACTGGAAGACGGTCGCGCTCCTCGGCGGCATCTTCGTGGCGCACGTCTACACGATCAACCTCGCCGGCTGGCCGGTGGCGGCGACGCTGCTCTTCGGCGGGTCGGCGATCGTGCTCGGCGCCCGCCCCTGGTGGCGTGCGATCGCGCTCGCCGTCGTCCTCGCGCTCGTCATCCAGCTCGTCTTCGGCGGACTGCTCGGCCTGTCGCTGCCCCCCGGCCCGTTCCTCGAAGGGGTGAGCTTCTTCCGTGGATAACCTCTCCGCACTCATGGAAGGCTTCGCGACCGTCGCGCAGCCCGTGTACCTGCTCTACGCGCTGTTCGGCGTGTTCATCGGGACGGCGGTCGGCGTCCTGCCGGGCATCGGCCCCGCCATGACGATCGCGCTCCTCCTTCCCCTGACGTACTCGCTCGACGCGACGGCCGCGATCATCGTGTTCGCGGGCATCTACTACGGCGGCATGTACGGCGGTTCGACGACCTCGATCCTGCTGAACACCCCGGGGGAGTCCGCCTCGATCGTGACCGCGCTCGAGGGCCACAAGATGGCCCGGCTCGGCCGCGGCGCGGCAGCGCTCGCCACGGCCGCGATCGGGTCGTTCGTCGCAGGCACCATCGCGACCGTGCTCCTGACGCTCGTGGCCCCCGTCATGGCGAAGTGGGCGGTCCAGCTCGGCGAACCCGACTACTTCGCGCTCATGATCGTCGCCTTCATCACGGTGGGAGCGCTCCTCGGCAGGTCCGTCTCACGCGGCATGGTCGCCCTGGCCTTCGGCCTGTTCCTCGGGCTCATGGGCACGGACACCCTGACCGGGCAGCAGCGCTTCACGTTCGGCGTCCCGAACCTCGCCGACGGGCTCAGCGTCGTCATCGTCGCCGTGGGGCTGTTCGCGGTGGGCGAGGCGCTCTACGTGGCCTCTCGCCTGCGGCACGGACCGGTGCACGTCATCCCGGTCGAGAAGGGGTGGCGCTCCTGGATGAAGCCCGAGGACTGGCGCCGCTCGTGGAAGCCCTGGCTCCGCGGCACCGCGATCGGCTTCCCCGTCGGGACCATCCCGGCCGGTGGCGCCGACGTGGCGACCTTCCTGTCGTACGCGACCGAGCGCAAGCTCGCGGGCAAGCACAAGGACCAGTTCGGCAAGGGAGCCATCGAGGGCGTCGCCGGCCCGGAGTCGGCGAACAACGCCGCGGCCTCGGGCGTCCTCGTCCCGCTGCTGACCCTGGGGCTGCCAACTACCGCGACCGCGGCCATCATCATCGTCGCGTTCCAGTCGTACGGGATCCAGCCCGGTCCGCTGCTCTTCCAGACGCAGTCGTCGCTCGTGTGGGCGCTCATCGCGAGCCTCTACATCGGCAACCTCATGCTGATCGTCCTCAACCTGCCGCTCGTCGGCATGTGGGTCAAGGTCCTGCAGATCCCCCGGCACTACCTGTACGCGGGCATCCTGCTGTTCGGGGCGCTCGGGTCCTATGCGCTCAACTTCTCCCCGATCGACGTGCTCATCCTGCTCGTCGTCGGTGTGGTCGGCTTCTTCATGCGGCGCTACGGCTACCCCGTGGCCCCCATGGTGGTCGGCATGATCCTCGGCCCCATGGCCGAGGACCGCCTGAGGCGCTCCCTGACCATCAGTCAGGGAGACCTCTCCTACCTCGTGACGAGCCCGTTCGCGGCCACCGCGTACGTCTCGATCCTCGTGATCGTGGGCCTGGGCCTGTGGCTCAAGAGTCGCGAGAAGCGTGCCAACGCCGAGCTGTCCCGGCTCGGCGAGGAGATTCGTGAAGAATCCCAGTCGCAGGAGGTGAACTGATGACCGTCGTCCTCGCCTACGCGCCCGGCGACCTCGGAACCGCCACCGCCCGTACCGCGGGCCGGTCGGCCGCGCTGCTCGGGTCCAAGGTCGTGATCGTCAACGCGACCCGGTCCGACCGGCTCGTCGACCCCCGGTGGGCCGACGAGGCCGAGCTGGCCCACGTCATCGAGATCCTCGACGAGGCCCATGTCGACCACGAGGTGCGCCACCTGAAGTCCGGCGCCCTGCCGGCCGACGTGGTCCTCGAGGTCGCCGACGAGGTCGACGCCGAGCTCATCGTCGTCGGCCTCCGCCGCCGGACCCCGGTGGGCAAGCTCGTGCTCGGCTCGACGCCTCAGCAGATCCTGCTGCGGGCGAGCTGCCCGGTACTGGCCGTCAAGGCCTGATCCGCGGCCCACGGACCGCCGCCCCGGTACCCCGAGCTGGTCGGGGTACCGGGGCGGTGCGCTGCCCGGGGAACCGCGGTGAGGCCGCCCACGGGTGCCGGGGCGTCCGTGGGCGGCCGGGCCGCCGGTCGGCACGCCGGCCCTCGCGCAGGGCCGTCCGCCGGAGGGGCTCAGATGCGGTCGACGAGGTCCGCGATCGAGTCGACGACCTTGCTGGGCCGGAACGGGAACGTGTCGACCTCGTGCAGCTTGGTCGAGCCCGTCATGACGAGGTACGTGTAGAGCCCCGCCTCGATGCCCGCGACGACGTCGGTGTCCATGCGGTCGCCGATCATCGCGGTCGTCTCGGAGTGCGCGTCGATCCGGTTGAGCGCCGACCGGAACATCATCGGGTTCGGCTTGCCCACGAAGTAGGGCTCGCGTCCTGTCGCGGCGGTGATCATGGCCGCGACCGCGCCCGTGGCAGGCAGCGGCCCCTGCTGCGAGGGGCCGGTCGTGTCCGGGTTGGTGCAGATGAAGCGTGAGCCGCCCAGGATCAGGCGCACGGCCTTGGTGATGGCCTCGAACGAGTAGGTGCGGGTCTCGCCGAGCACCACGTAGTCGGGGTCCGACTCGGTGAGCGTGTAGCCGGCCTCGTAGAGGGCCGTGGTCAGGCCCGCCTCGCCGATCGCGTACGCGCTGCCACCCGGGACCTGGTCGCTCAGGAACTGCGCGGTGGCCAGCGCGGACGTCCAGATCGACTCCTCGGGCACCTCGATGCCCGAGGTCGCGAGGCGCGCCCGCAGGTCGCGGGCCGTGAAGATCGAGTTGTTGGTCAGGATGAGGAACGGGCGCTCCTTGTCGCGCAGGGCCCGGATGAACTCCGGGGCGCCGGGGATGGCGTGGCCCTCGTGGACGAGCACGCCGTCCATGTCGGTGAGCCAGCTCTCGATCACGCGGGTCATCGGTGGTCCTCTCCTGGGGTGTGCTCGACGGTGTCCGTCGACGTCTCGGGCCCTGTCACCGGGGTCGTGGTCGCCTCCGCGGCGCCCGTCCCGGTCGTGGTGGTGGCGCTCGCGGCCTTGACCCGCTGGGACTCCCGACGGGCGCGGAGCACCTCGACCACGACGGGGATCACGGAGACCGCGACGATCAGCACGAGGATCGTCTCGATGTGGTCGTTGACGAACTGGACGTTGCCGAGCCAGTAGCCGAGCAACGTCACCCCGACGCCCCAGACGAACGCGCCGACCAGGTTGTAGACCACGAACGTGCGGTAGCGCATGCCGCTCATGCCGGCGGCGACGGGAGCGAACGTCCGCAGGAAGGGCACGAAGCGCGCAAGGATGACCGTGCGACCGCCGAAGCGTTCGAAGTAGTCGTGCGCCTGGTCGATGTACTTGGTCTTCAGGACGCGCGCGTCGGGCGTGAAGAGCCGCGGACCGATCTTGTTGCCGATCAGGTACGCGAGCTGGTCCCCCAGGAACGCGGCGGTGAAGATCATGGCGCACACGAGCCAGATCGACAGGTTCAGCTCGTCCTGCGCGACGAGCAGCCCCGCGGTGAAGAGCAGCGAGTCGCCGGGCAGGAACGGGAACAGCAGGCCGGTCTCGATGAAGATCACGGCGACGATGCCGAACACCGCGTAGACGCCGAAGCGCTCGATGAACCCGCCGATCATGTTCCGCGCGTCGAGCCAGTCGGGCCCGAGGGCGACCACGTGGCCCCCGTCGAGGGGGGCGAGAGCGGCCACCGCGTCGGGCAGCGCGCTGGTCAGGAGCAGGTCGGTGAGCACGCACCCAGCGTAGTGGGCCACCGGGCCCGGGGGAGCGAGGACAATGGCCGGGTGACCGACCTTCCGCCCGACACGCTGCCCGCCCAGGAACCTGCCGAGGTACCTGCCGAGGTACCCGCCCCCCGCCGCGAGGACGAGGTCGAGGTGGGTGTCGGCCCGTGGCCCGGGGGCAGGGCGGCGTGGCCGACCGACCTGCGCTACGACGTCGACCTCCTGGAGCACGGCGACCGCCGCAACGTCGTGGACGCGTACCGCTACTGGACGGTCGAGGCGGTCGTCGCGGACATGGACGCGCGCAGGCCGCGCGACCGGCGCCTGCACGTCGCGATCGAGAACTGGGGCCACGACCTCAACATCGGCTCGGTCGTGCGCACCGCGAACGCGTTCAACGCGGCCGGGGTGCACATCGTGGGGCGGCGCCGCTGGAACCGTCGCGGCGCGATGGTCACGGACCGCTACCAGCACGTGAGCCACCACCCCCAGGTCGAGGACCTGCTGGCGTGGGCGGGCCAGCAGGGCGACGGCGCGGGCATCCCCGTCATCGGGATCGACAACGTGCCCGGCTCGATCCCGATCGAGGGCTACGCGTTCCCGCCCGAGTGCGTGCTGCTGTTCGGCCAGGAGAGCACGGGCCTGTCGGACGAGGCACGGGCGGCGAGCCGCGACGTCCTGCACATCACGCAGCACGGCTCGACGCGGTCGATCAACGCGGGCGCCGCGGCGGCGATCGCGATGCACGCGTGGGTCACGCAGCACCTCGTGGTCCCCTGACGCGTCGGTCCCGCGGCCCACCCCGTGAGACGTCCCAACCCGTGGTGACGAGCGTCCACCTGGGGGACGGGCGACACCACCGGTAGGGATCCATGACAAAATCATGGGGATAACAGGGCGCGCGGCAGTGTCGTCGGCACCCACCTCCTTCCGTCATTGGAGTTCTGCAGATGGCTATCGCAACCCCCGAGGTCTACGCCGAGATGATCGACCGCGCGAAGGCAGGCAAGTTCGCCTACCCCGCCGTCAACATCACGTCCTCGCAGACCGTGACCGCCGCCATTCAGGGCTTCGCCGAGGCCGAGTCCGACGGCATCATCCAGGTCTCCGTCGGTGGCGCCGAGTACGCGTCCGGCTCGACGATCAAGGACCGCGTGACCGGTTCGCTCGCCCTCGCGGCCTACGCGACCGAGGTCGCGAAGAAGTACGACGTCACCATCGCCCTGCACACGGACCACTGCGCCAAGCAGAACCTGGACTCCTGGGTCCGCCCGCTGCTCGCGATCGAGGCCGAGCAGGTCAAGAACGGTGGCCTGCCCACCTTCCAGTCGCACATGTGGGACGGCTCGTCCGTGCCGCTCGACGAGAACCTGATCATCGCCGAGGAGCTCCTCGAGCTCTCGGTCGCCGCGCGCACCATCCTCGAGATCGAGGTCGGTGTCGTCGGTGGCGAGGAGGACGGCCACACGGCCGAGATCAACGACAAGCTCTACACGACGGTCGAGGACGGTCTCGCGACGGTCAAGGCTCTCGGTGCGGGCGAGAAGGGCCGCTACCTGACGGCCCTCACGTTCGGCAACGTGCACGGCGTCTACAAGCCGGGTGCGGTCAAGCTGCGTCCGTCGATCCTCGCGGACATCCAGAAGGCCGTCGGCGACGCGATCGGCAAGGAGAACCCGTTCGACCTCGTCTTCCACGGCGGCTCGGGCTCGACGCTCGAGGAGATCACGGAGGCCGTGGACAACGGCGTCATCAAGATGAACATCGACACGGACACGCAGTACGCGTTCACGCGTCCGGTCGTCGACCACATGTTCCGCAACTACGACGGCGTCCTGAAGATCGACGGCGAGGTGGGCAACAAGAAGGCCTACGACCCGCGCGCCTGGGGCAAGCTCGCCGAGGCCGGCATGGCTCAGCGCATCGTCGAGGCGTCGCAGCAGCTGCGTTCCGCGGGCCAGAAGATCCGCTGAACGGCTCGCTGAGCCGCCCGCGAGGGCGGTGAGCCCGGCGGGAGCGTCCCGCCACCAGGAGTGCCGGCAGGCCCCGGTCCGTGACGGACCGGGGCCTGCTGCGTGTCGTCCGGGGGTGCCGGTGCCCGACGGCGGAGCGAGGGCCGGGCGGGCCGCGTCAGCGGTCGGTGCGCGGGAGGCGACGGCTCCCGTTGAGGTGCGTGACGCCGTCGGGCAGGTCGAAGCCGGGGTCCTCGTCGACGATGTCGAGCATGTCCCCGATGCGCGTGACCTCCAGCAGGAACCGCACCGTCGGCGGGGCGCGCAGCACCCGGACCCGGTGCGGCCCTCGGGGCGCGAGCCGCGCGAGGAACGCGACGCCCGAGGAGTCCATGAAGGTCACGTGATGGGCGTCGATCTCGACGGGCAGGCCCGTGGCCTCGGCGTCGGCCGTCGCGTCCAGGAGGTCGGCGCCGAGGTCGGCGTCGATCTCGCCTGACAGGACGATCCGTGCCCGGGTCGCCCCGACGATGACGTGGACGCTCGCAGGATCGGCCTGGTCCGTGACGACGCCGCTCGCCCCGAGTTCGGGGTCCTCGGGCTCGCTACCAGCCGTGGTGTTACCGTCGCGCACGTTGCTCCTCCCAGCGTGGACCGGACCCGCACAGGTCTCGGAGATCACCAATCTACGGTTGAATGTCCACTCGGGACAGTAACGCGCTCACGGCAGTGTCGTTCGGAGGTGGAAATGGTCGGCTCGTCGAGCCTGGGTCTGGGCTCCTGGGGCCATGTTCCGCGCGCCGGTGGGACGTCGCTGCCGGACGGCGGGACGGAGACTCTCGCTCGTGCCGTCCAACGGTCGGGGATCGCGGCGTTCCTCCTGGGCCCCACGTCCGCGGGCATGCCCGTGCTGTGGGTCAACGACGCGTTCAGCAGGCTCACGGGCTACTCGACCGACGAGGTCGTCGGGCGACGGCCCCAGTTCCTGTCGGACCTCCTCGCGGACCAGTCGGAGGCCGAGCACTTCCGGGCCGGGGTCCTCGAAGGCCGCGAGGTCCGGCGCACCGTGCAGCACGAACGTCACGACGGGTCGATGATCTGGGTCCAGCTCACGCTCGCACCCGTCGACGAGGCCGGTGGCGAGGTCGGCCACTGGGCGGGCTCGATGGTCGACATCACCGAGCACGTCGACCGGTCGGCGGCCCAGCTCGCGTCGCTCGAGCTCGAACGCCGCAAGCGCGCAGGGCTCGCGATCATCACCGAGACCTCGGACCTGCTCAACGACCTGGACTACCCGCTCGCGCTGCGGGAGATCTGCGACGTCCTCGAGGGGGCGCTCGTGGAGTGGGCCGGCTTCTACATGAACGACGACGGGCTCCGGTTCGCCGAGGGCATCGACACCACGACGCCACCGAGCGGTCGAGGTCAGCGCCACGGCCGGTACATCGCGGACGGTGCGGGCATCGTCGAGGGGGCCATGGGGCAGACCGACGCGCTGGGTGACGCGACGGGCCCGGCCCTCCTGGTCCCGGGGACCGTGATCGACCTGCAGGACACCGTGCAGGACCTGCTCGACGGACGGATCGAGGGCCCCGTCCGGCTCGACCTGTCGGCGGACTACCCGCAGTGGTCGGCCTCGGGCTGGCTGAGCCGTGACGTGCGGCAGCGCACGTCCTCGCTCGCGGGGACGCCGCGCGAGGTGCTGCTCCACGCGATCGCCGGGCGCCGACGGGTGCTGGGGGTGCTCGCGACGAGCGGGCTGCCCGCGTCGCCCGGCACGGTCTCGGACCCGGAGAGCGCCGACGCGGTCCTGCGCACGCTCGCGCGGCGCGCGGGCCTCGCGATCGACAACGTCCGTCTCTACGCCCGGGAGCACCGCCTCGCGGAGACGCTGCAGCGGGCGATGCTGCCCGAGCAGGCCGACGTCACGGGCCTCGACGTGTGGACGTACTACGCACCCAACTCCGAGCACGCCCAGGTGGGCGGCGACTGGTACGACGTCCTGCAGATCACGCCCGACGTCGTCGGGCTCGTCATCGGGGACGTCGTGGGGCACGACGTCGAGGCGGCCGCGGCCATGGGCCAGCTCAGGTCGGTCGTGCGGTCGTACGCGTACGAGCTCACGACGCCCGGCCCGGTCCTCGAGCGCGTGGACCAGCTCGTGGTCGGCATGCGCATCCCGCGGTCCGCGAGCCTCGTCTACGCGTCGCTCGTGCGGCACGGTGAGCAGCCGCCGTCCGAGGACGGCAGCGACGAGCCGGGTGCCGACGAGAGCGGGATCGACGACGGCGCCACGGGAGACGCGCAGCGCTGGACGATCGAGTACTCGCGGGCCGGGCACCTGCCGCCGCTCCTCCTGCGCGGCGGCGAGGTCGCGCAGCTGAACGAGGCGGGTGGTTCGCTCGTCGGGTTCGGGGTCGGGACGCGTGCGACGGGGCGGGCGGACCTGCAGCCGGGGGACGTGCTGCTCTTCTACACGGACGGTCTGATCGAGCGTCGCGACAGGGCGCTGCGCGTGGGCCTCGACGCCCTGGTCGAGGCGACCCGGGCGATCACGGCGATCGACTCCGCGGGCATCGGCGAGGAGCTCCTGTCGCGCCTCGCGGATGCCCCCGAGGACGACGTCGCGCTCGTCGTGGTCCGCGTCCCGGACCCCGTGACGGACCCCGTGACGTCGGCCCTGAGCCCTCGCAGCCGCCGCTGGCTCCTGCCGAGCGAGCCCGCGTCGATCGGCCGGGCGCGCCACGCGGTCCTGCGCACCTGCCAGGCGTGGGACCTCGGCGACAGCGCCAACGCCGAGCTCGTCGTGTCCGAGCTCGTCGCGAACGGCGTCCTGCACGGGTGGGGGCACCTCGCGCTGCGGCTCTTCGACACCGGGGACGGTCTGCGCGTCGAGGTCGAGGACTCCAACCCCGCCCCGCCCGTGTCGACCGACGGGCACGTGCACCGCATGGGCGGGTTCGGGATGCAGATCGTCGAGCGGCTCGCGGACTGGGGCTGGCGGCCGTCCGGCTCGGGCAAGCTCGTATGGGCCCGGCTGCGGTCGGCCGCGGAACGCGCGGACCGAGGGGCCAGGGCCGAGGGCGGCTGAGGGCCGGTCAGGCGGTCGCGCTCACGGGCGGGTCGCACCGGTGGTCGGCGTCGATGCGGAACAGGTCGAGGGCCCCGCACACCTCGAGCACGAACAGGTCCCGGTCGTCGCAGCCGCGCAGGACGGTGGCCCCGCCGCGCTTGCGGCCGGAGTCGGCGAGCGAGATGAGGAAGGCCGCGCCGGTCGAGTCCATGAAGGTCACGCGGCACATGTCGATCACGAGGAGCTGACGGCGCAGCCCGACGACGCGGGCCGCGATCTCCGGGAACTGGTCACGTTCCGCGAGATCGAGGTCCCCGGCGATGACGAGCGTGGTCGTCGCGGGGGACGTGGAGATCTCGATCATGTCCATGACTCTAGGCCGCGCGGCCCTCGGTTGCACGCGCGCTCGTCCGTGGCCTGCGAGAATCGCCGGATGTCCCACGCACCCACGCACCGCAACCTCCTCGACGGGCCTGCTCCCGTCCGTCTGCCGGCCGAGCCGGACGTCGACACGGCGATCGCCCGGGGCGACGACGCGTTCACCCTGGCCGGGGCCCATCCCGCGTCCTCGCTCCCGTGGGCTCTCCTCGCCGAGGCGTCGCTGCGCGACGGCGGCGAGCACGCGGCTGTCACGGCGTACGCGTTCGCCCGCACGGGCTACCACCGTGGGCTCGACGCGCTGCGTCGCGCCGGTTGGCGGGGCCAGGGCCCGATCCCGGCCGACCACGTGCCCAACCAGGGCTTCCTGCGGGCCCTGCTCGCGCTCTCGCGTGCGGCGTCCCTCATCGGCGAGGAGGGCGAGGCCGAGCGCTGCGCCCAGTTCCTGGTGGACTCGGGGACGTCGGCCGACGAGGTCGGGGCTCTCGCGGGCTGACGTCCGCGCAGGGTCGCCGCATGCCTGCGCCTGCTCCCGCGGCCCGACGGCGTCGCGCACGCTGCGCCGTCGGGCTGCGGGAAGCGCGCCGGTGGGCCGAGGGGCCCGCCGAGGTCAATGGCAGGTAAACTCGTCCAGGCTTCCGGGTGACTGCCGCCCGGACGCGCCTCGGGCCCGCGCAGGACCCGTCGGCGGTACGCGCCGTGCGTCGACCCCGGTCGATGGTGCGCGACGCGGTCGCTCGCCGACCGGACAGTCCTGACGTACGTGCCGGTCGGTGCCGGTCCGTGACCCGGTCCGAGGAACAGGCAGTCTGAAAGTGGGGAATCCATGCCAGGCGTGGTGCTCATCGGTGCCCAGTGGGGCGACGAAGGCAAGGGCAAGGCGACCGACCTCCTCGGGTCGCGGGTCGACTACGTGGTCAAGTTCAACGGCGGCAACAACGCCGGGCACACGGTCGTCGTCGGCGACGAGAAGTACGCCCTGCACCTGCTGCCCTCCGGCATCCTGTCGCCCGGGGTCACGCCCGTCATCGCGAACGGGGTCGTCGTCGACATCGAGGTCCTCTTCCAGGAGCTCGACGACCTGATCTCGCGCGGCGTCGACGTCTCGCGCCTGCTGGTCTCCGGCAGCGCCCACGTCATCGCGGGCTACCACCGCACGATGGACAAGGTCAGCGAGCGCTTCCTGGGCAAGCGTCGCATCGGCACGACCGGCCGCGGGATCGGGCCGGCGTACGCCGACAAGATCAACCGTGTCGGCATCCGCATGTGGGACCTGTTCGACGAGAAGATCCTCGCGGAGAAGATCGAGGGCTCGCTCGACCAGAAGAACCACCTGCTGGTCAAGGTCTACAACCGCCGCGCGATCACGGTCGACGAGACCGTCGAGGAGCTGCTCGCGTACGCGGACCGCGTGAAGCCGATGGTCGCGGACACGTCGCTGATCCTCAACCAGGCGCTCGACGCGGGCAAGAACGTCCTGTTCGAGGGGGGCCAGGCCACGATGCTCGACGTCGACCACGGCACCTACCCGTTCGTGACGTCGTCCAACGCGACGGCCGGCGGGGCACTGACGGGGTCGGGTGTGGGCCCCACCAAGATCACCTCGGTGATCGGCGTCATCAAGGCGTACACGACCCGTGTCGGCGAGGGCCCGTTCCCCACGGAGCTCTTCGACGACATGGGCGAGTACCTGCTCAGGACCGGCGGTGAGTTCGGTGTGACCACGGGTCGTGCGCGCCGGTGCGGCTGGTACGACTCGGTGATCGCCCGGTACTCGAGCCGTGTCAACGGCATCACGGACCTCGTCGTGACCAAGCTCGACATCCTCACGGGCATCCCCAAGATCCCGGTCTGCGTCGCGTACGACGTCGACGGCGTCCGCTACGACGAGATGCCGACGGACCAGACGGCCTTCCACCACGCGAAGCCGATCTACGCCGAGTTCGACGGCTGGACCGAGGACATCTCCGGCTGCCGCACGTTCGAGGACCTGCCGGCCAACGCCCAGGCGTACGTGCGTTCGCTCGAGGAGCTCTCGGGGGCGCGGGTCTCGGCGATCGGTGTGGGGCCGTCGCGCGACGCGATCATCCCGCTGCACGACCTGCTCCACTGAGAGACTCTCCCGAAGCGTCTCTGAGACGCACGTACCGGTCGTGACTCGCCCTTCCAGGGCGGGAACCTGGTCGGAGCGGGCATCTCGACCACGACGAGGCCCTGCGCCCCGTTCGCCGTGAGGCGTGCGGAGCGCGGGGCCTTCGTCGTGGTCGGGGCCGAAGCGCGTGGCGTTCATCACGTACCCGTCAGAAAAACGGACAGGTGTGCACAAGCCGACCGGGTGAAGATGTCGGCGTGTCTTCATGTCGCGGCGACGCTTCGATATGGTATTGGCGTACCAAGGAGCTTCAGGCAACGGCGCTTTCTTGGGGTGACCGCGAGGGAACTTCAGGGGCGTCGGCACCGGCCGCTCGCACCCTGACCGAGAGAGATGGGTGTCTCATGCAGGAATCACGCAGCCGCAAGATCAAGGTCGGTCTCGCAGGACTGGTCGTCCTCGGGGTCGGAGTCGCCGCGACCAGCGCTCTGTGGAGCGACAACGTCTGGTTCGCGGGTGACGTGTCCACCTCGTCCTTCAACCTGGTGGGCTCGGTGACCGGTGCCGACACCGGCTTCCAGGAAGGCACCACCGAGAGCGTCGCGCTCACGATCCCCGTCGTCGAGGACCTCGCCCCCGGTGAGACCGTGACCCGGACCGTTTGGGTCAGGAACGCGGCGACCTCGACCAATGCCGCAGACCTGGTCGACACCCCCGCCGTGACGGTCACCGGCGATGCCGCGTCGTTCCTCACCGTCACGGCCGCCTACAACCCCACGGGGAGCGAGAACCCCGACGCGCTCGCGCCCAACGAGGTCGTCCCGATCGACGTCACCTACCAGTTCACGAACCCCGACACCAGCGTCACGGGGCCGAACCAGGGCGCCATGGGCAAGGCCGCGAAGATCACGGTCCAGGTCACGGGTACCGAGGTGACCCCCTGACATGACGTCGACCCCACGTACGGCGCGTGCCGTCGTGGGGGTGACGACCCTCTGCACGCTGGGCGGTGCCTGGCTCCTCGGAGGAGCCGGCGCCGCCGTGGCCGTGGAGTCGCCCGCCAGGGCGTCGGCCGGGGAGGTGAGCCCCCTGCCACGGTCGTTCTCCTTCGACGGCATGTCGCCGGGCCAGACCAGGTCGACCATCGTCGACCTGGCCTCGACCCACGCGACCGACGGTTCCGTCGTCGAGGTCCGTGTCACGACGAGCGGAGAGCTCGCGCCGTCGATCAGCACGGTCGTCGAGGCGTGCCACGCCACGTGGGTGGGCGACGACTGCCCGACCGGCGCGGTCGTCGTCGTCGACGGGTGGCGGGGCGGGCAGGCCGGGGCCGCTCGGCAGGACGTGGTCCTGCCCGCAGGGACCACGACCGTGCTCAAGGTCTCCGTCACGCTCGACGAGGGCGTACCGGCGGGGGCGACCGGCAGCATCCGGTACGACCTCGCGCTGCGCGGCGAGCAGGAGGGGACGCCAGGCACCGGGACGGACCCGTCAGGTCCGGACGGGTCCGGCGGGGCCGACGGCTCGGGAACCAACGGTTCAGGGGCAGCCGGCGACGGCTCCGGCGGCGGGCCCCTCGCGCTGACCGGCGCGGACGTGTGGACCCTTGCTGCGCTCTCCGGGGCGCTGCTCGGGATCGGTGCGGCGCTCGTGCGTCGCCGACGACGAGAGGAGAGACCGTGACCGATCGAGCGACGACCCGTACCCGCCCGTCCCTTCCCCGTCGGCTGCGCGAGCGCGCGGCGGCCGTGCTCGCGCTCCTGCTCGTGGTCGGGACCGCGCTCTGGGGTGCCGGCGGCGTCCAGCCGACCGCAGCCGCCTGGACCGACGCCGTCGACTCCCAGGGTGAGGTCGCGATCGCGACCGCCGGCATCCCGACCGCGGTCGCCACCGGCGCCGACTTCTCGTGCGCCCTCGTGAGCGGTGAGGTCTGGTGCACGGGGGACAACTCGGTGGGTCAGCTGGGGACAGGGGACACCACGTCGTCCGACGTGTTCGTGGGTCCCGTGCGCGGGGAGCTGCAGGGCCGGACCGTGCTCGACATCGACTCCGGCACGTCGCACACGTGCGCCACGACCGACGACGCCGTCTTCTGCTGGGGACTCAACGACCGGGGCCAGCTCGGGGTCGAGGGCGTCGCGAACTCGACACTGCCGGTGCGCGTCCCGGCGCGCAGCGACGAGTCGGCGGCCACCGACCTCGAGCTCGGCGCGTCGAGCTCGTGCGTGGTCGCCGCGGGCAAGGCCTACTGCTGGGGTGACACGCACACCCAGGTGGGCAGGACCGGCACCCCGGTCCAGATCTCGGGCGGTGCCCTGCCCGCGTCCGCCACGGTGACGGACATCGGCGTCGGCGACGACTCCGCCTGCCTCGTCGCGGACGGCATCCCCTACTGCTGGGGGAAGAACGCCCGAGGGCAGCTCGGAGACGGGACGACCAGCGAGAGCCTCACCCCCGTCCGGGTCGTGACGACGGGCGCGCTCGCGGGGTTCACGAGCGGCGACGTCTCGGTCGCCGACGAGTTCGCGTGCGTCATCGGGTCCGGGCCGGACAACGGCGAGCGGACCTTCTGCTGGGGCGACAACTCGGCCAAGCAGCTCGGGCAGTCGACGAACGGCGCCCAGGTGGAGATGTCCACGACCCCGCTCCAGGTGCGCGGCGCCCTGACCGAGCTGCGTTCGCGGCTCGTCGACCTCGGCGGGAAGACCGCCTGCGTCCTGGCTCACGACGGCGCCGCCTACTGCTGGGGCGACAACTCCTCCGCGCAGACCGGCGCCAACGAGGACGAGTGGAGCGTCCCGGTCGTGCGGGACAGGCCCGAGCGGATCCTGACCAAGCAGATGGGGGAGGACCGCGTCCTGGAGACCGTCGACGTGTCGGTCGACCACGGGTGCACCCTGACGACGGGTGGCCGGGTCTTCTGCTGGGGGAGCGACGCGAAGGGGCAGCTCGGGATCGAGGGAGCCGCCGGGCCCGGCGCGCGCAAGGTCTTCCCCTGGGCAGCCACGCAGACCTGGCCGACCTGGGAATGACACGCGTGGCGCCAGCGGGGGCCGGACCGCTCGTGGCACCGTGGATGCATCGTCGACCCGTCCCCGGAGGTACCGCATGAAGTGGCTCAAGCGCGTCGGCGACGCGTTCCTCACGGTCGCCGCAGCCGCCGGCGTGCTCGGACTGGTGCTGTTCCTCGGTATCCAGACGGGCAACCTGCAGTCCCTCGTCGTCGTCTCGGGCTCGATGATCCCCACCTACGAGGTGGGCGACGGGATCGTCTCGCGCCGCGTCCCGGCTTCGACGCTCGAGGTCGGCGACGTCGTGAGCGTGTTCACGCGCGACGGGGTGCTCGTCACGCACCGAGTCGTCCAGGTCGAGGACGGGCCGGGCGACGCCCGCACCTTGACGCTGCGCGGGGACAACAACCCGGTCGACGACCCCGAGCCCTACGTCGTCGAGGACGCCCTGGTGCCCATGGTCCGGATCCCGGGAGCCCGGGACGCGGTCGAGGTCCTGCGGCGCCCGGCCGTCGGTATCCCGATCGTCGTCGCGGCGTGCGCGCTGGTCGGGTTCGCGCTCATGCCCTCGTCGAAGAAGCGCCCCGAGCACGAGGAGGACGCCACCGAGACCCCCGACGCCGTGGACGCCCAGGGGTCCCCGACGCCGGATCGGTAGACTGCGGTCCCGTGAAGATCCTCGTCATCGGTTCGGGTGCCCGCGAGCACGCCATCGTCCACTCGTTCGCCCAGGAGGCCGCGGCCACCGGTGCGGAGGCGCACGAGCTGCACGCCGCCCCCGGGAACCCGGGCATCGGCGAGCTCGCGACCCTGCACGCCGTCAGTGCGGTCGACGGCGAGGCCGTCGCGGGGCTCGCGACCCGCCTCGGTGCGGACCTCGTCGTGATCGGCCCCGAGGCGCCGCTCGTCGCGGGGGTCGCGGACGCGGTGCGCGCGGCCGGCATCGACTGCTTCGGGCCGAGCGCGCAGGCTGCCGCGCTCGAGGGTTCCAAGGCGTTCGCCAAGGACGTCATGGCCGCCGCGTCGGTCCCGACCGCGCTCGCGCACGTCTGCACCGACATCGACCAGGTCGCCGACGCGCTCGACGCGTTCGGGGCCCCCTACGTCGTCAAGGACGACGGGCTGGCGGCGGGCAAGGGCGTCGTCGTGACCGACGACCGCCAGGAGGCGCTCGAGCACGCGCAGGCCTGCTTCGCGACGCCCCGCCCGGGCGCCGGCGACCCCGTCGTGGTCATCGAGGAGTACCTCGACGGTCCCGAGGTCTCGCTCTTCTGCCTGTCCGACGGCACGAGCGTCGTCCCCCTGGCCCCCGCGCAGGACTTCAAGCGCGCGTTCGACGGCGACGCCGGACCCAACACGGGAGGCATGGGCGCCTACAGCCCGCTGCCGTGGGCCCCGGAAGACCTGACCGAGGAGGTCGTGACCCGGGTCGCGCAGCCCACGATCGACGAGATGGCGCGCCGCGGCACCCCGTTCGCCGGTGTCCTCTACGTGGGTCTCGCGCTCACGAGCCGCGGCACCCGCGTGGTCGAGTTCAACGCGCGGTTCGGTGACCCGGAGACGCAGGTCGTCCTGGCCCGCCTCACGACCCCGCTCTCCGCGGTGCTGCGCGCAGCGGCGCGCGGCGAGCTCGCGGACTTCCCGCGCCTGCGCTGGTCCGACGACGCCGCGGTCACCGTGGTCGTCGCCGCCAACGGCTACCCCTCCACGGTCCGCAGCGGCGACCCGATCACGGGCGTCGACGGCGCCGAGACGGTCGAGGGCGTACACGTCCTGCACGCGGGCACGGCGCTCGACGAGGGCACGCTGCGCAGCGCAGGTGGCCGCGTGCTGTCGGTCGTCGCACGCGGCGCGGATCTCTCGGAGGCGCGTCGCCGGGTGTACGCGGGCGTCGACCAGGTCGTCCTGCCCGGCTCGCACCACCGCACCGACATCGCGGAGAAGGCCGCGCGCGGCTGACCGGGACCGGGGCCTCGACATCCGGACGCCCCCGGGCACCCTTCATCGCGGATGAGACACTAGGCGCCGTGACTGACTCGCGCGACGCCCTCGACACGGCCCACCTCGAACTCCCGGGGTGGCGGCACGTCTACTCGGGCAAGGTCCGCGACCTGTACGAGCCCGACCTCGCGCACCTCGGCGGCGCGCACCCGCTCGGTGACGTCGTCCTGGTGGTCGCGAGCGACCGCGTCAGCGCGTTCGACCACGTGCTGTCCCCGGGCATCCCCGACAAGGGGGTCGTCCTGACCCAGCTCAGCCTGTGGTGGTTCGACAAGCTCGCGGACCTCGTCCCGAACCATGTCGTCAGCACCGAGGCCAGCGCCATGCCGGGTGACGGCCTGGTGCCGGACCAGGTCGCGGGCCGCGCGATGATCTGCCGCCGTCTCGAGATGTTCCCCGTCGAGTGCGTCGCCCGCGGTTACCTCACGGGCTCGGGCCTCGTCGAGTACCGCGTGGACCGTACGGTGTGCGGAGTTCCGCTGCCCGAGGGGCTCGTCGACGGGTCACGCCTGCCCGAGGCGATCTTCACCCCCGCAGCCAAGGCCGAGGTGGGGGAGCACGACGAGAACGTGTCGTTCGAGGTCGTCGCGGGGACCATCGGGCTCGACGCCGCGACCCGACTGCGCGACCTGACCCTCGCCGTCTACTCGCAGGCAGAGGAGATCGCGCGCGAGCGCGGCGTGATCCTCGCCGACACCAAGTTCGAGTTCGGCATCGACCCCGTCACGGGCGCGACCGTCCTGGGCGACGAGGTGCTGACCCCCGACTCCTCGCGCTTCTGGCCCGCCGACCAGTGGCAGCCGGGGCGCTCGCAGCCGAGCTTCGACAAGCAGTACGTCCGCGACTGGCTCGCCTCGGGCGCCTCGGGCTGGGACCGCGCGTCCGACGCGCCGCCGCCCTCGCTGCCCGCGGACGTCGTCGAGCGCACGCGCGACCGCTACCTCGAGGCCTACGAGCGGATCACGGGCGAGTCCCTGTTCTGAGCCCCGAGCCCGTCGGGGAGCCGAGGCGCTCGCGGACGTAGCGGTGCCCTGTCGGTGACGTCCAGCGGACCGTGCCGTCGGCCGCGAGGTCGGGGCGCCAGCCGGACCGTGCCCGGACCACGTGGTGGTGCCGGCACAGGGAGATGAGGTCCTCGGGCCGGACGTCCGGCTCGGGGGCGTCCGGCTCTCGCGGCGCAGGGCGGACCACATGGTCCAGGTCGCAGCGGAACGCGGGGACCGAGCAGCCAGGAAACGTGCACGTGCGGTCCCGCGAGAGCACGGCGGCGATCACCTGGACCCCGGGCCCGGGACGGGCTGCGAGCAACGGATCGAACATGTGTTCGATCGTAGGCGGAGCCTCCGACACGGACTGGTCCATGCGCTCCGGTGCGCCCCGGTTGCCCCATAGGTCGTCGCACGATATATATCGACCATGCCCACAGCGACGAGCGGCCCGGCCGGCGGGAAGTCCTTCCGCATGACCGAGCAGGCCTACCTGATCCTGCTGTCCCTGACGCCCGAGCCGCTGCACGGCTACGCCGTCATCCAAGCCGTCGCCGAGCTCTCCGACGGGGCGACAGCCCTCGGCGCCGGCACGCTGTACGGCAACCTCGACCGGCTCTCGGGCGCGGGCCTCGTCGAGCCTGCGGGCGAGGAGGTCGTCGACGGTCGCCTCCGGCGCTACTACCGGATCACCGACGACGGCCGCCACGCCGCCGAGCAGGAGACGGACAGGCTCCGCGAGCTCGCCGCCCGGGCGCAGGAGGCCCTCGACCAGCGCGGCACGGCAGCGCGCCCGACGTCGGGCAGGCTCGCGGGAGGGCTGGCCTGATGCGTCGCCGCGACCTGACGGCCGACGAGCGCTTCGAGCGGTCGGCGCGCTTCTGGGCGCGGGCCTACCCCCGCCGCTGGCGCGAGGTCCACGGCGAGGAGCTCCTCGCGGTCCAGCAGGACGTCGCGCACGCGGCCGCAGAGGCCGCGGGTGCGCCCGCACCCGACCGGTTGAGCACCGACGAGATCCGCAGCCTGCTGCGCGCCGGATGGGGCCTGCGCCGGCGGGAGCGCCCGCCGCTGTGGCGGTGGGTCCTGTACCGGTTCGGCCTCAGGCTGCCTGCGGACTACTGGTGGTGGGTCGCGGACGACATCCGGGGAGCGTTCTACTCGGTGCGGGACGCCGCGTGGACGCTGGTCCTGATCTACAGCCCGCTGCTCGCGGTGCTCGCGGGGTACGCGTGGGTCACGGGACGACCTCTCGCCGACCTCTGGCCCACGTTCCTCGCGACGTGGTACTTCTGGACCTTCGTCGTCGCTGTCGTGATCGCGTCAGGGACGGCGTTCCGCGAGAGCCGCACACGGACCGCCTGGTACCGCCACGTGGTCTACGGCAACGTGCCCGAGCCGATGCGGCTCCCGTCCGCCTCACCCGACCCCCGGGACGCCGAACCCACCTCCTGAGGCGAGCCCCGCCGTCGGGCAGGGAGATCCCTGCGGCCGAGAACGAGGTCGAGGTCGCCAGGGCGCGCAGAACGGCCACTACCTCGTTCTCGGCGCCCGGGAAAGTCCCGCCCCGACCGACGCCTGAGACGCGACCCGGCCCCGTGCGCGGCCCGGGTAAACTGGCCCCGGAATCCCCACCCACCGAGATCCGTGCGACCTCGTCGCCGCCCTCGCGGCGCGCCCCGAGCCTCGTGCGGACCTGTCCGAGCCGAGCCGGCCGGACCAACTTCCCGAGGAGCTCCTGTGGGACGCGTAGTCGTCGAGGTCATGCCCAAGCCCGAGATCCTGGACCCGCAGGGCAAGGCCGTCGTCGGGGCGCTCCCGCGCCTGGGCTTCACCCAGTTCACCGGCGTGCGCCAGGGCAAGCGGTTCGAGCTCGAGGTCGAGGGTGACGTCACCCCCGAGGTGCTCGCCGCGGCCCGCGAGGCCGGCGAGAAGGTCCTGTCGAACCCGGTCATCGAGGACGTCGTCCTCGTCGCCGAGCTGACGGCCGAGCTGGGCGGGGAGAGCGCCTGATGAGCGCCCCCGCAGCGACCGGCCTGGCCACGGCCCGGATCGGTGTCATCACGTTCCCCGGCACGCTCGACGACCGCGACGCGGCGCGGGCGGTGCGCCTGGCCGGTGGTGAGCCCGTGTCCCTGTGGCACGCGGACGCGGACCTGCACGGGGTCGACGCGGTCGTGCTCCCGGGCGGCTTCTCGTACGGCGACTACCTGCGCGCCGGGGCGATCAGCCGCTTCGCGCCCGTCATGGACTCGCTCGTCGACGCGGCCAAGGGTGGCCTGCCCGTCCTGGGCATCTGCAACGGCTTCCAGATCCTCACCGAGGCGCACCTGCTGCCCGGCTCGATGATCAAGAACGACCACCTCGCGTTCATCTGCCGCGAGCAGACCATGGTCGTCGAGAACGCCGACACCGCCTGGACGCGCGACTACACCGCGGGCCAGCGCATCACGGTGCCGCTCAAGAACCAGGACGGCCAGTTCGTCGCCGACGAGCGCACGCTCGACGAGCTCGAGGCCGAGGGGCGTGTCGTCTTCCGCTACGAGGGCTGGAACCCCAACGGCTCGCGCCGCAACATCGCGGGCATCTCGAACGCGGCGGGCAACGTCGTGGGCCTCATGCCGCACCCCGAGCACGCGGTCGAGGCCGGGTTCGGCCCCGCGAACGAGTCCGGCCCCCGCGCGGGCACGGACGGGCTGGGCTTCTTCACCTCGGTGCTGAGCACGCTCGTCCAGGCCTGAGAACCCCGTCGCCTCGCGCGACACTTCGCACTGCCCGACGGCGGCGCTCACCTCCCGAGGTGAGCGCCGCCGTCGCGCACCGCGGGACGGAGGGGGAGCGGTGCCCATGTCGCACGCACGAGGCCACGGCTAGCCTGTGCCCCGGAACGCACGAGATCTCAAGAACAGGGGGGCGTGGCATGTCAGAGTCCCTACGGGTCGACACGGTACGCATGGAGACGGCAGGTTCCAGCCTGCAGGCGGCAGCATCGCAGCTCCCGTGGACGGTGCCCGACAGCGCAGGCGGATGCGGAAGCCAGGCGGTCGAGAACGCGGTGCAGGAATTCGCGATGCGGATGGCGCTCGAGCTCCGCGGGGCCTCCGAGGAGATCGAGGCGCTCGGACGCCACGCCGGGGAGGCCGCCCGGGCCGTCGAAGAGGCCGACCGGGCGCTTGCGCAGGCCGCCCCGTGAGCTACTACACGACCCGACGCCCCGACGCGGGGGACCTGACCGTCCTGACCAGCCTCTCGGCCGGCTTCGGGGCCCATGCCGACCAGGCGAGGGCCGCGGCGGGCACGTTGGCGAGCGCATCGGGCGACCTCGGTGTCGAAGCGTGGCAAGGAGTGTCCGGTGACGCCTGGCGAGCGCAGGTTCCGGTCCCTGAGGCACGGCTCGCACGGGTGCAGGCGGCCGCCGAGGCGTTCTCCCGGGCCGTCGGCACCTATGTGACCGTCGTGGCATGGATCGCGAGCGACGCCACCGTCCAGCGGACACGGCTCGACGAGGCGGAGCATGTCATCGCACGGCTCTACTGGGACTCCGAGTACACCGGCTCGGCCATCTGCTACGACGAGGACGACCGCGATCGTGCGCGTCGACGCGTCCGCGAGCAGGCCGAGCAGGACGTGCTCGACGCGTGGGCGGCACTGCGTGCGCTCGAGGAGCAGCGGGCAGCGGCCGACAGCACGTTCTGTGCTGCCCTCGCGGCCGACGCCCCCGACGGATGGTCGGCGACGTACCGAGCACTCCTGGCGGGCGGCATCGACTCGACGGCCGAGATGAGCAGCACCGAGCTCGCGGCCGCCTTCGCCGGTCTCGCGGACCGCGTCGCGAGCGGAGACGCCTCCGAGCGCGAACTGGAGCGGCTCCAGGCCTTCTTCGACACGTGGGGCGGGTCGAACGACGTGATGGCGCAGTACTTCCTGAAGGTCGGAGGTGAGACCACCGTCGCCATGGTCGACCGGCTCGGCGACGACGCGCAAGCGGGCCGCGTCGATCCTGCGGCGGCACTCCTGCTCGCTGCGGGCATCCGGGCCGCCCTCAGTACGGGCTCGGCGCGCTGGTCTCCCCGGACCGCGGACAGGTTCGCCGAGCAGATGCTCAGCACGGCGAGCGCGACGGGGGGAGGCGGGGTCGCCGCGATCGGCTTCCTGTTCTCGAACCCGCTCCGCGCCCCCCTGGGGGAGACGCTCGCGGTCGCGGTCGCGGACGCGCTCGACGACCAGGAACGCAACCCCCTCAACGCCTCGACGGGAGCCTGGTACGACACGTCCCCGAACGCAGGGGGCCGGTTCCTCGCCGGCCTCGAGAGCGGGACCAACGGCAACCAGGTCGACGACGCGTCGGGAAGGGTGCTCGCGACGCTCGGCGTGTATCCCGACGCCGCGATCGCCTGGCTCAGCGCGGACAAGGACGACTTCGCGACCGACGGAACACTGGGTGACGCGCGGCTGACCTACTGGTTCGGCCAGCGGGACTGGTCCGTGGGGACCAGCGGGGACGGCTTCGAAGGCGTGCACGCGCTCTGGGCCGGCCTGCAGCGAGCGGAAGGAGGGCTGGTGGCCGGAGCGGCCGACGGGTCGCCGCTCGACGTCGCGGTGATGCAGGACGTCGCCTCCCTCTCGACCAGCGTCTTCGAGCTGCTCAGCCGGAACGCAGCACTGGAACCGGAGAACGTGAGCACCCACGGCGCGATGCTCCTGGCGACCGCGCTCGTGCAGCAGCTCGAACAGCTCGGGGAGTACCCGATCTCGGCGCGGTCACCGAATACGGGTGTCGTTGTGACGGGAATCCTGGGCGGCGAGCCCGTGCCGATCGTCAATGCGAAGCAGGACTGGGTCGCCGACCTCTTCGGTGTCGCGGGGCATGACCTCGCGGGGCGGGAGGTCCTGGCTGCGCACGTCGCCGAGTACCAGGAGCACGTGACGAGCCTGGCCACCGTGCCCGGTTCCATGTTGACCGCCGAGGGGGCCATCCTGCGCCTGCTGGGCACGCAGGCCGCCCTCGAAGGGGCGCCCGTCGGTGCGGGGCTCGCGGTCGGACGGCGAGACGACGACGCGTTGAAGGCCGGCATCAGCGCGGCCGGTGGGTTCGTGGGCGCGGTGTCGGTCCCGGGAAAGTACCTGGGGAGCTGGGCGTTCGGACAGCTTGTCGGGTCCGCCGGGGACCTCGTGGGGACCCACTGGGCCACCGCGTACAACGACGCCCTGCAACTGGAGTACGGGAACGAGGAGGAGCGCAACGTGATCATGCGGGAAAAGCTCGGGCTCCTGGTCGAGGACTACGTGGCGCTCGGACTCATGGACCCGGACCCGCGGTTCGTCGACGAACAGATCGCGGACTACAACGACGGGTTCGACGCCTGGGCGCGGGAGGGAGAACGTCAGTGAAGAGAGAGTGTCGTGTGCCACGCGGGGCAGTGAGGGCGGCCGCAGCGCTCGTGGGAGCGGTGGTGCTTGGTGGGTGCTCGTCGGCGCCGGAGCCTGCGCCGTTCTCGACGGAGGTGGAGTGGCCCGAGGGCGAGCCGGTGGGGGAGCTCGAGGGAACACCGTGGGTGCAGGCGGTGCGAGAGTACGAGCTTGTCGTGGCTGCTGGGACGAATGCGCTGGACTTCTCCTCGTCCCGCTTCGGGGTGATGGCGGAAGGGGTGACGCAGGGGTGGTACGAGGAGGCCGTCGACGGTATCGAGGATGGTGATCTGGAACTGTGGGTGGGGCCGCGGTCGTTCGTGGTGTCGTCGGTGGTAGAGACGGAGGCGGGGGTGACGGTGGTGGCGTGTCATGCGCCGCGGGATCGGGTCATGGCTGAGCCTCGGGAGGCATCGAGCACGGCGGTCGAGTACTACCTGGTGGAGGTCGACGGTCACTGGGTGGTGGACGGGGGGCGCGAGGAGCGTTTCGGGTCGTGTGATGCCTCGGGTGCGGTGCAGGGGGTGTTCGTCACGCCGCCGGATCGTGAGCTGTTGACGATCGACGACCCGTCGGTCGTGGTCCCGCCGGCTGGGTCCGAGCCGTGACATGGAGGCGAGCCGTGGGGTCGGCGCCTGATCCCGTTCCGGTCAGCAGGGTGTCGGGAGGGGCTGGTGGAAGATCGGTCGCGGCGCTGGCAGGGGTGCTGGTGCTTGGTGGGTGCTCGTCGGCGCCGGAGCCTGCGCCGTTCTCGACGGAGGTGGAGTGGCCCGAGGGCGAGCCGGTGGGGGAACTCGAGGAGTCGCCGTGGGTGCAGGCGGTGCGGGACTACGAGCTGGTCGGGGCGGCCGCGACCAACGCCTTGGACTTCTCCTCACCTCACGTGGACATCATGACGGAGAGCCTCGCGAGAGGGTGGTACTCCGAGGTCGTCGACGGCATCGAGAACGGCGACTTGGAGTTGCGGGCGGGGCCGATGTCCTTCGTAGTGACCTCGGTCGAGGAAACGGAATCGGGTGCGACCGTGATCGTGTGCTCTGGGGAGGGGGAACGGATCATGACCGAGCCGAGCCGGACAGCGAGTCACGTCTTCACCTACGAGATCGAGGTTCTGGACGAGGTCCCGGTGGTCGTATGGTCCGAGGAAGGGCTCTGGCGCTCGTGTGACGCGACAGGTGCGGTGCAGGGCGTGTTCGCCACCCCGCCGGATCGTGCGTTGTTGACGATCGACGACCCGTCGGTCGTGGTCCCTCCGTGTGGCTGACGGTCCGTCCGTCCGCGATATCACCCGCTGCCTGGCCGCCCGACCCGTTACCCTTGACCGGTGCTCACCCTCTTGTCCGGTTCCTCCGTGTTCGGCGCCCATGTGATCGACTGCGTCGCGTGGGTGACCGGGATGCTCGGCGCGGCGCCGGGCCGGGTGGGGGCGATCGGCTCGCGCATCGAGGCCGTGGTCGCGGACTGGGGCTGGTTCGGCCCGACGGGCGAGATGACCGAGCGCATCGCGTACACCCCGCTGAGGGTCGCCCTCGCACTCTTCCTCGTCACCGCGGTGGCCGCGGTCGCGGCGCTCGTGTCGAGCCTCCTGACCCGCCGGAGCCGGTGAGACGACGGGGTCAGAGCCCCGCGACCAGGTTGACGACGGCGCCGATGATCACGGTCCCGAACATGTAGGACAGCAGGGCGTGCCCCAGCGCGGTCCGGCGGACCGCGCCCGACGTCACGTTGGTGTCGGAGATCGCGAAGCTCATCCCGACCGTGAACGCCACGTACATGAAGTCGAGGTATCGGGGCGGCTCGGCCTGGTTGAAGTCGATGCCCCCGTCGACGCCCGTGTAGTACTGCCGCGCGTAGGCCAGCCCGAACAGGGTGTGGACCGCGGCCCACGAGATCGCGACGCTCCCCACGGCGAACACCGCGGTGAGCGCCTGCGCGCTCTTGTCGGCGGGGGACGCGAGCAGCAGGAGCCCGACCCCGACGAGGCTCACGACCGCCGCCGCCAGGATGAACAGGTGCGCCACCCGCCGTGACGGTTCCTCGCGCGTGGCATGGCTCGCGGTCACCCGGGCGTCCATGGGCGCGATGACGGCCCAGGTCCACACGACGAACAGCAGGGCGGCGACGCTCCACCCCGCGAGGACCGCGAACCGCAGGTGGCCCTGCGCACCGAGCCAGGTCCCGACCGCCACCCCGACCAGGACCCCGGCCGCCAGGCGCCACCCGGGGCCGGGCCCGAGCCGGTCGCGGGGGACGGGGTCGGAGGGCAGGTCGGGTCCGGAGGGCGTCACGCGGTCAGTCAACCATCGGCCGCGCGGCCCGGCGCGTTGGCCGGAATCGTCCCGTGGTGTCTGCGGCTACGTCCCTTCGGCGAGGTATCGGAGCTGTGCTCGGACGCTCTGCCGTGCTGCGGAGAGCAGACCGGGGACGACGTCGCCGTAGACCGTGGCGGTCACGTCGTCGACGAGCGCCTCCGTGACCGGGTCGCCCGCTTGGTTCCCGAGCGCCGTACGCACCTGGGCGAGCCTGCCTGTCCTGTGCTCGCGGTACGTCCGCACGACGGCGGCCAGGTCGTCCAGGTGCGGGCCGTGCGCGGGCAGGACCGTCGCGGCGCCGATCGGCTCGAGCGCGTCGAGGCTCGTGAGGTAGTCGCGGAGCGATCCGTCGGGCTCGGCGATGACCGTGGTGCCGCGACCAAGGACCGTGTCGCCCGTGAGCACGCTGCCGTGCGGCCCGTCGTCGGGGAGGTGGAAGCTCGTCGAGTCGCCCGTGTGCCCGGGAGTCGCGAGGACCTCGATCCGCAGCCCGGCCGCGTGGATCGTCTCCCCGCCTCGTAACAGGGTCGCCTCGCGGGAACGGGCCGGGTGGCAGTGGGCCGGGTCCGCGGCGCGGACCGGCGCGCCCGTGAGCTCGGCGAAGCGTGCCGCTCCTGCGGTGTGGTCGGCGTGGCGGTGCGTGATCAGGACGACCTCGACGCGCGGGCCGGCGGCCAGAGCGGTGAGGTGAGCGACGTCGTCGGGCCCCGGGTCGACGACCACGCGTGTGCCCGCCCCCGGTGCGGCCAGGACGTACGACCTGGTCCCGTCGAGGGTCATGGGACCGGGGTTGGGTGCGAGCAGCACCGAGGCCAGGCCCGTGACCCGCACGGGCACGCCCGACGACGCCGCGTGGGCGGGCCGTCGGGTGCGGTCGTCGCGGGGTGGGGGCACGGGACGGCCGTCAGTCCTGGAGCGCGGCCGCGAGGAGCTCGATCGTCTGCGTGCGGCCGGGCGTCGCGTCGAGGGACTCGTCCGCGCGCGAGCCCGCGACGGGCACGACCATGACCTCGTCGACGCCGTGCCGGGCCGCGAGCTCGCGCACACGGCGAGCGGCGGCGTCGGGCTCGTCGACGATCCACCGGTCGAGCATCTCGTCGGCCATCTGGGACGTGAGCCCGTCGAGCGGCGTGGACGCGGCGTCCTCGACGCTCTCCTGCGCGCCGAGCGGCTTGCCCGAGCGCAGGCGCGCCATCATGCGGGCCTGCGGCAGAGCGCGGGCGCGGGCCTCGTCGAGCGTCGGGGCGACCGACACGTTGACCGTCAGGAACGTCTCCGGCGTCGGGTGCTCGGCTGACGGGCGGTAACCCTCGCGGTACAGCGCGAGGATCTCGTCGATGCCCTGACCCGAGAAGTGGTTGGCGAACACGTACGGCAGGCCGAGCTCGGCCGCCAGGCGCGCGGAGTAGTCGCTCGACCCGAGCAGCCACACGGTCGGCACCGTCTCGGCGGCCGGGGTCGCGTGGACGTCGTAGACCTGGCCGGTCGTGAGTCGGACCGAGGCCCCCTCGGCGCTCATGAGTGAGCGGATGTCCTGGACGTGCTGGGGGAAGCGGTCGACGTCGGACGTCGGGCCGCTGCTGCGCAGCAGGGCGGTGACGACGGGGTCGCTGCCGGGCGCGCGCCCGATGCCCAGGTCGATGCGCCCCGGGGCCATGGCCTCCAGGACCGCGAACTGCTCGGCGACGACGAGCGGCGCGTGGTTGGGCAGCATGACGCCGCCCGACCCGACGCGGATCCGCTCGGTCACCGCGGCGGCCGCCGAGATCATGACGGGCGGTGCCGACGCCGCGACCGCGGGCATGTTGTGGTGCTCGGCGAACCAGTAGCGCGTGAAGCCGAGGCGGTCGGCGAGGCGCACGAGGTCCAGGGAGGCGGCGATGGCCTGGGCGGAGGACTGTCCCGAGCGGACGGGGACGAGGTCGAGGACGGAGAGGCGCGGCGAGGTAGTCATCGCCAGATGCAACCCCGGGATACGGCTGGGGTATTCCTGCGCGGCCCCACTCAGCGGGTGGCCAGAGCTTGCTCCACGTCCTCGATCAGGTCGAGCGGGTCCTCGAGGCCGATCGACAGGCGCACGGTCGTCTCCGCGATCCCGACGGCGGCACGCCCCTCCGGACCCAGCTTGCGGTGCGTCGTGGTCGCCGGGTGCGTGATGAGCGACTTGGCGTCACCCAGGTTGTTGGAGATGTCCACGACCCGCAGGGCGTCGAGGAACGCGAACGTGCGCTTCTTGAGGAGCTCGGGGTCGGTGTGCGGGTCGTCGGCGCCGGGCACGTCGAGGTTGAACGTGACGACCGTCCCGCCGCCGCTCTGCTGGGCCTTGGCGAGCTCGACCTGGGGGTGCGAGGCGAGGAACGGGTAGCGCACGGCCGTGATGCCGGGCAGGTCTTCGAGCGCGGTCGCGACGAGGAGGGCCGAGGCGTTCTGCGCCTTGACGCGCACCGACAGGGTCTCGAGCCCCTTGACCAGGACCCACGCGTTGAACGCGCTGAGCGAGGGGCCCGTGTTGCGGATGAAGGTCTGGACGGGGCCCTTGACGTACTCCTCGGAGCCCAGGATCGCGCCACCCAGCACGCGGCCCTGACCGTCGATGTGCTTGGTCGCCGAGTACACGACGACGTCGGCGCCGAGCTCGAGCGGCTTCTGCAGCACGGGGGTCGCGAACACGTTGTCGAGCACGACGACGGCCCCCGCGGCGTGCGCGAGGTCGCTCACGCGGCGCACGTCGATCACGTCCTGCATGGGGTTGGACGGGGTCTCGAAGAAGACGACGTCCGCGGGGGTCGACAGCGCCTCCTCCCACTGTGAGAGCACGTGGCCGTCGACGTAGTCGGTCCGCACGCCCCACTTGGCGAAGATCTCGTCGAAGATGACGAGCGACGAGCCGAACAGCGCGCGGGCCGCGACGATGCGCGACCCGGCACCGACGAGCGCCGCGAGCGACGTGAAGACCGCCGACATACCGGACGCCGTGGCGTAGCAGGCCTCGGCGCCCTCGATCAGTCGCAGCCGCTCCTCGAACGTGTGCACGGTCGGGTTGCCGTAGCGCGAGTAGATGAAACGGTCGACCTCGCCAGTGAACGCGGCCTCGGCCTCGGCGGCGCTCCCGTACACGTAGCCCTGCGTGAGGAAGAGCGCCTCGCTCGTCTCCTCGAAGTTCGTGCGGGCGTGGCCGCCGCGCACCGCGAGGGTGTCGGGGCGGACCGAGCGGGGGAGCGGGCCACGACCCGAGCCGCCAGGGATGCCGGCGGGGATGCGGAGGACGCCGTCGGGGGTCTCCCCGGTCGCGGCGCTCACGATTGCTTCCAGGGCAGGCCCGCGGCGCGCCAGCCGTCGGAACCACGGTGACCGGCGCCGTCGAGCGCTCCCTCGAAGCCCTCGAGGACGTTGTACGCGGGACCCAGCCCCGCGGCGGTCGCGGCCTTGGCCGCGCCGATCGAGCGGGCTCCCGAGCGGCACAGGAAGACGACCGGACGCTCGGGGCTCAGCCCGGCCGCGGTGAGGTCCGTGACGAACGCAGGGTTCGGGCGGCCTGCGACGTCGACCCACTGGGTCAGGACCGGTTCGCGGCCCGTCGAGGTCAGGTCGGGGACGCCCACGAAGCGCCACTCGGCGTCGGTGCGGACGTCGACGAGGACGGCGCTCGGGTCGCTCTGGAGAAGGGCCCACGCCTGCTGGGGCGTGATGTCGCCGGCGTAGCCGTCGGCGGGACGGGCGTCGGGGACCGGGGCAGCGGTCGTGGGATCGGGGGCACTCATGGTGATCCTCCATCGGTCGTGGCGGTAGCACCCTCGCCCGTCACCGGGGGGTTGCTGCGGCGTCGTCGTGCCAAGTCACTCAGCCGCTCTGGATGGTTGCGTCGGATCGTACGCCACCGTGCCCACGGGGTGGAACGGGCGTCTCGCAGGGTGGTCGGGTAGGTTCCTGCGCATGACACGCCTCCCCGAACCGGACCGCGAGGTAGAGGCTTCCCGTCGAGACAGAGGGCCAGGGGCCTCTACCTCGACGCAAGCCCTCTGTCTCGCGGCGCACGGCCAGCAGGCCGAGGAGCTCCTGACCGGGGGCAACTCCTCGACCGTCGTGCGGCGCGGCGACACCGTGCGACGCACCGCCGGGCCCTGGACGCCCACGGTCCAGGCGCTCCTGCGCCACCTGCGAGGACAGGGCGTCGTCGAGGTGCCCGAGCCGCTGGGGACCGACGACCAGGGACGCGAGGTGCTGTCCTTCCTCGCCGGTGACGTCGCGCACTACCCGCTGCCCCCGTGGGTCTGGGACGAGTCCGTGCTCCGGGACGCGGGCGCGCTGCTGCGGCGCGTGCACGACGCGAGCGCCGGGTTCCTCGCCGCGGGCGCCGGGTCTGCAGACGCCGGGCCCGCAACCCCCACCTGGCAGACCGCACCGCACGAGCCGGTCGAGGTCGTGTGCCACAACGACGTCGCACCGTACAACCTGGTCTTCCGCGACGGGGTCGTCGTCGGGCTCATCGACTTCGACACCGCGAGCCCCGGCCCCCGGATCTGGGACCTGGCCTACCTGGGCTACCGGCTCGCGCCCCTCGTGGCGGACGCCGGGGACGGGGAGGGGGCCGACGTCGTCGGGCGGCTGGACCCGTTGGCGCGGCTCGACACGCTGGTCGCCGCGTACGGGATGCCGTACTCGCGTCGCGAGGTCCTGACCACCGTCGTGGCGCGGCTCGACGAGCTCGCGGCGTTCACCGACGAGCGGGCGTCCGCGACCGGACGCGACGAGTTCCGGGAGCACGCGGCCATGTACCGGGCCGACGCGCAGCGCGTTCGGGCGCTCGCGGACGCGTCGCCCCGCTGAGCCGACCCGCCCGCCTGGCAGACCACCCTGACCATCATCCGAGACGCTGTGCCCACCGGTTGACACGCTCCGCGGGCCTCGACCATCCTGGTCCCCAGGTCATGAGTGCCAGCGCAAAACCCCGGTTTGCTGGCCGGCAACCCTCCTCCGCGGTGGGGTGCCCCGGGTGACGACCAGGTCCCTCTCTGTCTGGAGGGGGGCAAGCGCGGAGGGGCCGCAGGGCGAACTCCGACGACCACCGGAGGACGTGCCATGAGCGCACACGCAGTGATCGAAGCACCCGCCTCGTGTGCCGTGCTGCCCGTCGTGGGCAGCGACACCCTGGTCCCCCTCGTCGACGGGCGCAGCGTCCCGTACGCGAACCTCGACGTCGCTGCCTCGGCCCCGGCGCTCCAGGTCGTGGCCGACCGGGTCAACGAGGTCCTGCCGCTGTACGCGAGCGTGCACCGCGGCGCGGGCTACCTGTCGCAGGTGTCGACGGCCCTCTACGAGGCCGCCCGCCAGACCATCGGCGCGTTCGTCGGAGCCCGCGAGGACGACGTCACGATCGTCACGCGCAACACCACGGACTCCCTCAACCTCCTCGCGGGCTGCGTCCCGGCCCAGGCGGACGGCTCGCCGGGTCGCGTGCTCGTCCTCGACGTCGAGCACCACGCGAACCTCCTGCCCTGGCAGCGCACGGGCGGCGCCACGGTGCTGGTCGGCGGTGCGACGGTCGCCGAGACCCTGTCGGGCCTGCGCGCCGAGCTCTCCCGCTTCCCGTACGCGCTCGTCGCGGTCACGGGAGCGTCGAACGTCACGGGTGAGTCGCTGCCGCTCGCCGAGGTCGTGGCCGCGGCGCACGACGCCGGCGCGCGCGTCCTGCTCGACGGCGCCCAGCTCGTCCCGCACCGCGGCGTCTCGCTCGCCGCGAGCGACGTGGACTACGTCGCGTTCTCGGGGCACAAGACGTACGCGCCGTTCGGCGCGGGCGCTCTCGTCGGTCGCCGCGACTGGCTCGACACCGGCACGCCCTACCTCGCCGGTGGTGGCGCGGTCCGCAACGTGACGCTCGACGGCACCACGTGGCAGAGCGCCCCGGCGCGGCACGAGGCCGGGTCGCCCAACGTGATCGGCGCGGTCGCGCTCGCCTCCGCGTGCGACGCGCTCGCGGCCCTCGAGCCCGGCGAGCTCGTCGCGCACGAGACCGAGCTGCGGGCCCGCCTCGTCGAGGGTCTGGAGGCGATCGACGGCGTGCGCGTCGTGCGGGCCTGGGCCGACGCCGTCGACCCGGTGGGGGTCGTGACGTTCTCGGTCGACGGCTCGGACGCGGGGCTGGTCGCGGCCTACCTGTCGGCCGAGCACGGCATCGGCGTGCGCGACGGCCGCTTCTGCGCGCACCCGCTCCTGGCCCGGCTGGGCTTCCCGGCCGGGGCGATCCGGGCGTCGATCGGGGTGGGCACCACGGGCGAGGAGATCGAGCGCCTGATCACCGCGCTGCGCACCTGGGTCAGCGAAGGGGCCAAGGCCCGGTACGAGGTCGTGGACGGCTGCTGGGTCGTGAGCGACGACCCGCGTCCGCTCCTGCAGGTCGCGGGGCTCTCGGGCCTGTTCGCGACGGCCGCGGCAGGCAACATCACGGCCGCCGTGGGCTGCGGACCGGCCCCGGCATGAACGCCCTCTGACCTGCGAAGACGCTGCCGGGAGCGCAACGTTCACCGGGGCGTCATCCCGTCGTCCACGAACGACCGCTCCGTGGTCTTGGCGGCGACGCCTGCGTGTGTTCTGATATGCGCTGTGCAGCACGATGTCCACCTTCAAGGCCACGGGTTCCGCCTCGAACCCCTGGCTGTCGCGCACGCCGGTGCGCTCGCCCAGATCGTCGATCCGTCGATGTGGGCAGGTATGAGTACGACCCTCCCCGAGGGGGAGGTCGGGATGGTGAACTTCATCGAGGACACCCGCGCCACCCGCGCGCTGACGGCCTTCGCCGTCGTCGACGCGGGCTCGGGTCTCGTGGTGGGGAGCACCGCTTTCCGTGACCTGTCGCTCGACGACAGGCGCGTGGAGATCGGGCGGACCTTCTACGCCCGGTCCACGTGGGGGAGCCTCGTCAACCCGGTCTCGAAATGGCTGCTGCTCCGACATGCGTTCGAGTCGTGGGACGTGCACCGCGTGGGTTTCCGGGTGGACGCGCGCAACGTGCGCTCGCTCGCCGCGATGCGTCGCCTCGGCGCGTACGAGGAGGGCGTCATGCGAGGTCATCGCGCGGCTCCCGACGGGACCCGGGCCGACTCGGTGTGCTTCTCGATCCTGGCGCACGAGTGGCCGGGCGTCGAGCTCGGCCTGCTCGACCGGATCACGAGCCCACGCACCGTGCCCGTGCTCGGCCCGGTCGGGCTGACCGCCGCCGGGGAGCCCGACGCCGGGGCGCCCGGTGTCGCGGTCCCCGACCTGCCCCCGGTCATCGCGCTCTGACGTACTCCCCGTCCACCCTGTCCACAGCACCGCCCCGGGACCCGCGATCGGGTCCCGGGGCGGACGTCTGCCGGGGCGTCAGTCCTTCGTGAAGGCGTCCTTGACGTCGTCGCCGGCCTGCTTGACGTTGGCCTTCGCCTGGTCGGCGTGGCCCTCGGCCTCGAGGCGCTCGTTGCCGGTCGCCTTGCCGGCACCTTCCTTGACCTTGCCCTTGGCCTCTTCGGCACCGTGCTTGATCTTGTCTCCCAGTCCCATGGGGTTCCTCCCTCGGTGTTGGTGGGTGCTTCCCGACGACCGTAGGCAGGGAGCGCGGCGACTCGCATCTCGGGGGACGGGCGGTCCACGAGACCTTCACAACTGGTCGGGCAGGACGACCGGATGGAGGACGACGTCGTCCTGGAGACGCTACGGGCCTGACGACTCGGGCGGGCGGAGCCGACCCAGAGCTGCGTCGAGGGCTGCGTGGGCGGCCTCGCTGTCGAGGCCTGTCTGCTGGGCGACCAGGGCGAGGGCATCTGCTGCGGACGTGACGTCGTCTGGCCTCGCGACCGCCCGCTCGGGGCCGAGGACGATCGTCCCGTGCCTGCCGAGCGTCTCGACGAGACCGTCGCGCGCGAGCGCGTCGTACGCCTTGTTGACGGTCCCTCGTGCGATGTCGAGGTCGGTCGCGAGATCGCGGATCGCCGGGAGGCGGGCGCCGGGACGGAGCTGCCCCGAGGCGACAAGACGGCTCACCTGGGTGCGGATCTGCTCGAAGACCGGGACGGGGGAGCGGGGGTCGACCTGGACGATCATCGAACGCCGCCGGCCCCCGCGCTCGACGGGAGTGCCGGGGTCGGGCGAAGGATCAGCGACCATGGGCGTTGGGGCGACGCCCGGTGCACCAGGACGAACGTCGTGACGAGCAGGGTGATCGACAAGAACGTCTGGGCGGCTGCGAGCGGCGGCGAGGTCACCGGGACCGAGGCGAGCACCTGGCTGACGGTGAGCGTCGCCGCTCCCGCCTCGAGCCAGGCGAGCGACCTGCTCGCGAAGGCACGGATGCGGTGGTCGACGGCGGCAGCGTCGGGCGACACGACGGGTCGCCGCCTCGATCGGACGACTGACTGGGTCCGCTCGGCGACCGCAGCGACGACGACCCCGGTGAGCGCGACGAGCAGTGGTGCGGTCTGCCCGGCGATCACGCCGACCAGGCCGACGAGCAGTGCGACGGCGAGGAGCACACGCGCGGTGACGAGGACGCGGCCGTGCTCGAGCGGTGGGCGCGGGGTCAGCGACGCGGTACGCAGCGAGGGAGCGACGCCGTCCACGGCGCGGGGACGCGAGAGCCGGTACGTCTCGGCCGACAGGGACCCGACGAGGACGCCGGTCACGCCGCAGAAGAGCACGAGGTCGAGCGGGATCGTCGCGTTCCAGCGCAGGCCGAGGAGGACTCCGAGGGCAGTGCCCAGCAACCCGCCGACCATCCTGTGCTGACGGTGCCGTGCCAGGTAGCGGCGGTAGACGTCGGCCTGGGCGGGCGGGACGTCGGCGGTCCCCGCGATCCACCGGACGTCGCCCGCGCTGACGCGGCGGCTGATGTTGAGGGCGACGACGAGCAGCACCACGAGGCCGACGAGGAGGAGGGGAGGGACGAGTCGCACGGACGCTCCGTTTCTGGGGGTGGCCCTTTGGCCTATTGGCACAGTACATTGTGCCAATGTCGTCCACAAGCCTCTTGCCGAGCGACCCGTCGCTCACGGCCCTCACCCCGCGCCCCACCCGCGGACGCAGCCTGCTCCTGGTGGTCATCGCCATCGTCCTCCTGGTCGGGGCCTGGTTCTCACCGGACGTGCTCCGACCAGGTCCGGACGTCGGTGCGGGGTCCGCCGGGGCGTGGGCGGCGATCCCGCAGGACGAGGTGGTCCTGAGGACCGTCGACATCTCGATGATCGCGCCGATCGGGGGGACGGTGGTGGGGATCGGGGACGTCCCGGGGGCGACGGTCGTGGATGCCTGGCTCTTCCAGCCACCGGTCGAGACGCCGGCGCTGGACTCGCAGACCCTCGCGCAGCAGACCGTCGACGACGTCCTCGCCGACGCCTACGCACCCGGGGTGCTCGACGGCGCCGCGCTTCCGCAACGGATCGCGAGCGGCCCGGTGCAGGTCGTCGTGCTGTGGAAGATCACGGACTGCGGCGCGCTCGACGAGTGGGCCAGGCCGTCGATGACGGTGACGAACGTCCTCGGCATGAGCTTCGAGCGGCCGTTCCCCGACTTCACGGGACCGGCGCTGAGCCAGGGGGTCGGCTCTCTGGCGGAGGGCATCTGCCCGGCTCCGGCGGGTTGAACCCCGCTGAGGAGCGAGCTGAGGCCCCCGATCAGACCAGATCAGGGGCCTCGACTCACTTCTCGGCAGGCGCGGCAGTCGCGGCAGCAGCAGTGCTCAGCGGGGCGTGACCTTGCCGCTGAAGTGGCGCTTCCCGGTGCGGCCGTCCCACCCGACGTACGTGAACCCGCCCGGGTGAGCGGCGCCGTCGGGCGTGCGGGTGATGGCGACCTGGACCGTGCCCGGGAGCAGGACCGGCTTCTCGAACTCGACCGTCCAGTCGTAGGCGTCGCCGCGCGCGGCACCGACCTCGGCCAGCGCGCGGGCGGCCGTGTACATGCCGTGCGCGATGGTCCGCGGGAAGCCGAACGCCTTGGCGCCCAGGACCGAGGTGTGGATGGGGTTGCGGTCGCCGGAGATCGCGCCGTAGGCACGCCCCGTCCCGCCGCCCAGCGCCCACCGGGCCGTCGGGAGCGGCGGCACGAAGTCCTCGCGGGACACCACGTCGGGCGCGCGCTCGCCCGACGGCAGGTCGAACCCCTTGGCCAGGTACGTCGAGACGCCGCGGTACGCGAGCTCGCCGCCCGTGCTCACCTCGGTCACGAGGTCCACCTGGACCCCGCGCCGGTGCGCGCGCAGGTTCTTGGCGGACGCGCACACCTCGAGCACGTCGCCGACCCGCACGGGCCGGTGCACCGAGACCGCGTTCGACACGTGCACGAGTCCCAGCAGCGGCAGCGGGAAGTCGCTGCGGACCATGAGCGCGGTCGCGAGCGGGAACGCGAGCACGTGCAGGTAGCCCGCGGGCAGGGTGTCGTCGACACGCTCGCCGACCAGCCGCTGGTACGCGGTCAGGTGCTCGGTCGCGTCCGCGGTGGGGACGTCGGCGACGCGGTAGACGACGTCCGGCAGGACGACGTCGCGCGGCCCGGGCAGGACGCGCCCCACGGGGGAGCGCGTCACGGCGATCCGGCCCGACGACGCCACGCCCTTCGCGTAGAGGCCGCCGAGCCCCGGCAGCGCGGGCAGCGTGACGAGACGCGGGTTGCGGTGCTCGGGGGCCTCCTGCGCGGCGGCCGTCACGCGCCCACCAGGCTCTGGCCGCACACGCGCAGCACCTGGCCGTTGACGCCCGCGGCGGCGGGGGACGCGAGGAACGCGATGGCCTCGGCCACGTCGATGGGCTGACCGCCCTGCTGGAGCGAGGACACGCGGCGCGCCATCTCGCGCTGGACCAGCGGGATCGAGGCTGTCATGTCGGTCTCGATGAACCCGGGCGCGACCGCGTTGGCCGAGCCGCCGAGCGGCGCCAGGAGGCGGGCGGTCGCCCGCGTGTGCCCGATGACCCCGGCCTTGGAGGCGCCGTAGTTCGTCTGGCCCCGGTTGCCCGCGATGCCGCTCGTCGAGGCGAGCGAGACGATGTGCGGGGCCTCCGAGAAGCCGTTCGCGCCCAGCAGGTACTCGTTGATCCGTAGCTGCGCGAGCAGGTTGACCGCGATCACGGCGTCCCACTTGTCGGGGGACATGTTGGCGAGCAGCTTGTCGCGCAGGATCCCGGCGTTGTGGACCAGGATGTGCAGGCCGCCGTGGCGGGTCCGGGCGTGCTCGAGGATGCGGGCTCCCGCGTCCTCGGCCGTCACGTCGAGCTGCAGGGCCGTGCCCTTGATCTCGTTGGCGACCTTCGCGAGAGACTCGCCCGCAGCGGGGACGTCGACCACGACGACCGTCGCGCCGTCGCGTGCGAGCGTGCGGGCGATGGCCGCGCCGATCCCGCGGGCGGCGCCCGTCACGACCGCGACGCGACCTGCGAGGGGACGGTCCCAGTCGGTCGTGGTCTCGGTCGTGGCCGGGCCCACGTGCAGGAGCTGCCCGTCGACGAACGCCGAGCTGCCTGACAGGAAGAACCGCAGCGTGGCCAGGGCCGACGTCGAGTCCGGTGCGGCACCGTCCGTGAGCTGGATGCCGTTGGCCGTGGCGCCCGCGCGCAGCTCCTTGGCGAGCGAGCGCAGGAACCCGTCGACGCCCTGGCGGGTCGCGGCGAGCAGGGGCGTGTCGTCGTCGGCCGGTGCACGCGAGACGGTCACGACGCGCCCGCCCGGCGCGAGGCGGCGCAGGTTCGCGCCGAGCTCGAGCACGGGGGCCGAGAAGTCCGCGGGGCTGGTGGCGCCCGTCAGGACGACCACGATCGCCCCCCAGCGGGTCTCCCCGTCGCCGGCGTTCTGCCGGACGTCGAGGTCCCACCCGAGCAGCGCCTGTGCGACGGCGTTCGTGTCCTCGGCCGAGCCGGGCTCGCCGATCACGAGCACCGGGCCGGGCACGAGCGGGTCGCCCGGGCGGTAGCGGCGCAGGACCGCGGGCCGGGGCAGACCGAGCTTCTTGGCGACGGTCTTGGTGAAGCCCGAGTTGACGGCGGACAGGTACTTGTCGGTCATGGTGGGCTCCCTCAGCTCTCGGTGCTCTGTGCGGGCGTGGCGGCCGGGCTCGCGGCGCTCTCGAGGATCGCGGCGAGGCCCAGGCCACCGGCCGCGCAGATCGAGATGAGCGCGCGGGCCGGACGGCCCGTCTCGCGCGACCTGTCGGCCACGAGCTTCGCGGCCGTCGCGACGATGCGCCCGCCGGTCGCGGCGAACGGGTGACCTGCGGCCAGCGACGACCCGTGGACGTTGAGGCGAGACCTGTCGATCGACCCGAACGCGCCGTCGAGCCCGAGCTCGGTGCGGCAGTAGTCGTCGTCCTCCCAGGCGGCCAGCGTGGTCAGGACGGTCGAGGCGAAGGCCTCGTGGATCTCGTAGAAGTCGAAGTCCTCGAGGGCCAGGCCGTTGCGGGCGAGCAGGCGGGGGACCGCGTGCGCAGGAGCCATGAGCAGGCCCTCGTGGCCGTGCACGAAGTCGACCGCGGCGGACTCCGCGTCGACCACGCGCGCGAGGACGGGCAGGTCGTGCTCGGCGGCCCACTCGCGCGAGCCGAGCAGTACCACGGAGGCGCCGTCGGTCAGGGGCGTCGAGTTGCCGGCGGTCATGGTAGGCAGGGCGGGGCCCGTCGGCGCCGCGCCAGCGGACCCTCCGGCCGCCGCCCCGTGCGTGGGTGCGCTCGGCGTGAGGTGCTTGCCGAAGACGGGCTTGAGCGACGCGAGCTTCTCGGCGGACGAGTCGGCGCGCATGTTCTGGTCCTGCGTGAGCCCGCGGAATGGGGTCACGAGGTCGTCGAAGAACCCTGCCTTCCAGGCGGCGGCGAGGTTCAGGTGGCTGTTCAGGGCGACCTCGTCCTGCGCCTCGCGGCTGATGCCCCAGGCTGCGGTCGTGATCGCCTGGTGCTCGCCCATCGACAGCCCCGTGCGGGGTTCTCCCGTGCTGGGCGTCGACGGCGCGAGGTCGCCCGGGCGCACCGCTGCGAAGGCCTTGAGGCGAGCGCCCAGGGTCTTGGCGTGGCCGGCCTTGAGCAGCGCCTTGCGCAGTCCTTCGCTCACGGCGACGGGCGCGTCGGACACGGTGTCGGAGCCGCCCGCGACGCCCGACTCGATCTGCCCGAGCCGGATCTTGTTGGACACGGTCACGACGGCCTCGAGGCCCGTGGCGCACGCCTGCTGGAGGTCGAACGCGGGGGTCTGCGGGGAGAGCGACGAGCCGAGGACGGACTCGCGGATCAGGTTGAAGTCGCGCGAGTGCTTGAGCACGGCACCGCCGACGACCTCGCCCAGGCGCTCGCCCTGGAGGCCGTAGCGCGCCACGAGCCCTTCGAGGGCGGCCGTGAACATGTCCTGGTTGCTGGCTCCCGTGTACTTGCCGCCCGCGCGGGCGAACGGGATGCGGTTGCCGCCCAGGACGTAGGCGTCGCGAAGGGCGGGAGTGCGCCCGGGCTGCTCGGCGGGCTGCGCGTCCGGCTGCTCGTCGGTTCCGGGGGTGGTGGTCTGGGGTGTCTTCGGGGTGGCCACTTCGCCTGCTCTCTCTCGCGTCGTTGCTGAGGGTGGGGACCGCGGGCGCGATCCACGCGGTGTCCAAGACCCACAGTACCTGATACTCTCGGTACCGTGAGGTGGGTCACACCCCTCGCTCCCTGCGCCCCGGCGGTCCCCGCCTCGAGGGGCGCCGCCCGGCCGGCCACTCGCGGACCGCCGGACGGACGACCAGGGACGACACCGACGTCGGGCACCACTGGAGGACTGCGTGATCAACGGCGACACGAACGGACGAGCCGGGAGACCCCGCACTGCCGTGCTCTCTCGCGACCCCGGACGCACCGCGCCCCCCGCCCCCGTGACCGACGGACGCTCGACCCGCTGGGACGACCACCGCGCCATCCGTCGCGCCGAGCTCGTGCACGCGGCCCGCAAGGCCGTCCACAAGGGCGGACCCGGAGTGTCCATGGACGAGATCGCGGCGGCCTCGGGCACGTCCAAGTCGATCATCTACCGCTACTTCGAGGACAAGACGGGGCTGCAGATCGCGATCGGCGCCTCGGTCGTCGGACAGATGCACGACGCCCTGACCCAGGCCGCGGAGTCCGCCGAGACCCCGCGCCGCGCGCTGCGAGCGATGGTCGGCGTCTACCTCGAGATGATCGCGAGCTCGCCCAACGTCTACTACTTCGTGACCCGCACGGGCGCGATCGCGGGCACCGACGGCACGGCCCGCACCGCCTCCGCACCCCTCGCGGCGTTCCTCGACTCCGTGACGCAGCTCGTCGCCCAGCCCTTCGCGCGAGCGACCGACGTGAGCCCCACCGACGCCGCCGCGTGGGCCGCGGGCGCCGTCGGATTCGTGCGGGGCGCCGGCGAGTGGTGGCTCGGGAACCACGACGGGCCCGACGCCCCCGACCGCGACGAGCTCACCGAGCGTGTAGCCGCCTGGCTGTGGGGCGGGCCGGTCGGCGTCATGGCCCGCGGACGGGGCGCGACGCCCGCCGCGGAGGACCCAGCCCCCCAGACCGACGACCTCTGAACCTCTTCTCATGGCAACCACCGGCACACAGGAGTCCCGATGACCACCACCTCAGACCGCACCGCGTCCCGCGACACCCGCGGCGACGGCGCAGCCACCTCCACGTCGATCCCCGCCGCCGGCGTCACACCCCCGATGCCCGCGGGCGAGGTCCGCATCGACGTGGCCGACCTGTCCCACCAGCTCCTGGGCCGCTGGGCGGACCTGCGGGCCAAGGCTCGCGCGACCGCCGGTGAGGAGCGCTTCCAGCGCATCGAGGGGCTCTCGCTCACCGAGCACCGCGAGCGCGTCATGGACCAGGTCAAGCAGCTCGTCGAGATCGGGCAGGTGCACCGCGGGTTCCCCACGCGGCTCGGCGGGCACGACGACGCGGGCGGCAACCTCGCCGGCTTCGAGGAGCTCGTCGCCGCCGACCCTTCGCTCCAGATCAAGGCGGGCGTCCAGTGGGGCCTGTTCGCCGCGGCGATCCTCCACCTCGGCACGCCCGAGCAGCAGGACCGCCTGCTCCCGGCCGCGATGGACGCCTCCGTGCCCGGTGCGTTCGCCATGACCGAGACGGGCCACGGCTCGGACGTCGCCTCGATCGCGACGACCGCGACCTACGACGCCGCGACGCAGGAGTTCGTCATCCACACCCCGTTCCGCGGGGCGTGGAAGGACTACCTCGGCAACGCGGCGGTCAACGGCACCGCGGCGGTCATCTTCGCGCAGCTCGTGACGAACGGCGTCAACCACGGCGTCCACGCGTTCTACGCGCCCATCCGCGAGACCACGCCCGACGGCGGCGCGGGGGCCTTTCTCCCAGGCGTCGGCGGGGAGGACGACGGGCTCAAGGGCGGGCTCAACGGGATCGACAACGGTCGCCTGCACTTCACGCACGTGCGCGTCCCGCGCGAGAACCTGCTCGCCCGCTACGGCCAGGTCGCCCAGGACGGCACGTACACCTCGCCGATCGACAGCCCCGGGCGCCGCTTCTTCACGATGCTCGGCTCGCTCGTCCAGGGTCGCGTCTCGCTCGACGGCGCCGCGATCACCGCGTCGAAGCTCGGCCTCGCGACCGCCGTCACCTACGGCAACCAGCGCCGCCAGTTCAACGGCGCCTCGGCCGTCGACGAGGTCGTGATCCTCGACTACGGCACGCACCAGCGCCGCCTGATCCCGCGCATCGCGCAGACGTACGCGATGCACTTCGCGCACGACCGACTGCTCGACCTGTTCGACACCGTGTTCTCGGGCGAGAACGACACCCCGGAGACCCGCGAGGACCTCGAGACCATGGCGGCCTCGCTCAAGCCGCTCAGCACGTGGTTCGCGCTCGACACGCTCCAGGAGGCCCGTGAGGCCTGCGGCGGCGCCGGGTTCCTCACCGAGAACCGGCTCACGAGCCTGCGCGCCGACATGGACGTGTACGTGACGTTCGAGGGCGACAACACGGTCCTGCTCCAGCTCGTCGCCAAGCGGCTCCTGGCCGACTACGGCAAGGAGTTCAAGGACATCACGCCCGGGCAGATGGCCCGGTTCGTCGTCGAGCAGGCCGCTGACGCCGCGCTGCACCGCACGCCGCTCAAGCGCGCCGCGCAGACCCTCGCGGACGTCGGCGACCCGCGCCGCGCCGTCGGGCACCTCAAGGACGTGGGCAACCAGCGCGACCTGCTGACCGACCGGGTCGAGACCATGGTCGCCGACGTCGCCGCGGCCCTGCGCCCGGCCCAGAAGGCCACGCCCGAGAAGGCCGCCGAGCTCTTCAACGAGCACCAGCACGAGCTCATCGAGATGGCGAAGGCGCACGCCGACCTGCTGCACTGGGAGGCGTTCACGCAGGCCCTCGACACGATCGAGGACGCGGGCACGCGCCAGGTCCTGACGTGGGTGCGCGACCTGTTCGGGCTCACGACCATCGAGCGCAACCTCGCGTGGTACCTCATCAACGGGCGCCTGTCCGCGCAGCGTGCGCGCACCGTCAGCGGGTACGTGGACCGACTCGTCGCCCGCCTGCGCCCGCACGCGCAGGACCTCGTCGACGCCTGGGGCTACGGTCCCGAGCACCTGCGCGCCAAGATCGCGTCGGGGGCCGAGCAGACTCGTCAGGACGAGGCCCGCGAGTACTACCGGCAGCTGCGCGCGAGCGGCGACGAGCCCGTGAGCGAGAAGTCGATCAAGGCCCGCGAGAAGGCCGCGGCGAAGGCGGCCGCACGCGGCGGCTCGAAGCTCGCGAGGCGCTGACGCCGTCTCGGTGCGGTCTCGGCGCCGCCTCGGTGCCGAGCATGCGGTTGGCGTCGGAATCGCGGTGATTCCGGACGACAACCGCATGGTCGAGCAACGACAACTGCATGTTCGGCCCGGCTACGGGCGCACGAACGACCTCGGACCGACGGCGGAGCGGTACCGCCACCGAGGGAACCCGGGACCCGCCCGCCCGACCAGACGACCACCAGCCGTCAGGTCGGGTCGGCGGGTCCCGTCGTGCGTCCGGGCGCTCGGACCGTCGCGTCGGTGGCGGTCTTGGCGCGTCGTCCGTCGTCGGCCCGACGGCGAGTCCCCGCCATTCCTGTTGACGCACCTCGCGGTCTTCGCCAGGCTGCACCGATGGCACCCGAGCCCGTCCGCGACGCCCCCGCGCCCGACGCCCCCGCGTCGGCAGGCACCGCCCCCGCACGCCCGACGCGCACCGACCTCTGGCCCCCGTCCGGGCTGCGCGTCGTCTCGGGGGACCTCGAGCTGCGTCACCTCGACGAGGACCTCCTGTACCGGCTCGCTGCCGTCGGCGGCGAGGGCATCCACGACGAGGGGTCCATGCCCTTCGCGTTCCCGTGGTCGCGCGGATCGGCGGTCGAGGTCGGCCGCAGCATCCTCGCCTACCAGTGGGGCGCGGCGTCGCGGATCGCGCCCGCGTCCTGGGCGGTCGAGCTGGCCGTGGTCCGCGACGGCGAGGTGCTGGGCGTGCAGGCCCTCACGGCGTCGGACTTCGTCGTGACGCGCACGGCGGAGTCGGGTTCGTGGCTGGGGCGCCGGTACCAGGGGGCCGGCGTCGGCACGCTCGCGCGGCTCATGATCCTCGAGCTCCTCTTCACGGGGTTCGAGGCCCGGACGGCCACGACGTCGGCCTGGGTGGACAACGGTCCCTCCCACGGCGTCACGCGCAGGCTCGGCTACCGGCCCAACGGCGAGGAGACGCTCGCCCGCGAGGGTAAGCCGGTGGTCAACGTCCGGTACCGCCTCGACCGCGAGGACTGGGATGCGCGCCCGGACGCGCTGCGCCCCGAGGTGACGCTCCACGGCGTCGGACCGGTCAGGGAGATGCTGGGCCTCGACTGAGCGACCATGCGGTTGCTGTCGGTCGAGCATGCGGTTGGCGTCCGGAATCCGCCGATTCTCGACGCCAACCGCATGCTCGGCACCGAGAAGGGGGCCGGGAGGCCGGGGCTAGGTCGTCGGGTTGCAGCGTGCCGCGGCCGTCGCCAGGAAGCCGACGTCCGGGCGCCACGGCTCCAGGTTCCACGTCGTCTTGTCGGTCGCGCCCAGGGCGTGGCAGTCGAACTGGTCACGCATGGTCCTGGAGGCGGCCTCGGGCTCGCTCGCGACGAGCTGCGCCCAGGCCGTCGCCTCGCCCACGATGCCCGACTGCCGCGCCCACGGCGTCGGGTCGACCGCGAGCGAGCGCCCGCCCTCACGCTCTCCCCAGGTCGCGCTGCGCACGCCCTGCGCGCCGAGCCACGTGGTCACGGTCCAGCCGTGCGCCGGACCGGCACCGTCCCCGGTCGCGCTCCCGGTGCCCGACGGCGCCGCCCCCCGAGCCTTCACGTGCACCTCGGCGCGGGTCGGCGCCACGACCACGACTCCTGCACGGCCCGCTGGTCCGGACGTCTCCGTCGCCTCCGGCGCCGACAACCCACCGAGCGGGGTGCCCGCGGCGTCGAGGACGGTGACGCTGCCGTCGCTGTTGCGCACCAGGGAGCCGTCGGCGGGGGAGACGAGGTCGATCGTCGCGGGGACCGCGGTGCTCACGACGTCGGTGCCGTCGGTCGTGCCGGTCGGGGTGCTCCCCGACGAGGCGACCGTCGCTGCCTCGTCCGAGGGCAGCACGAACGCGACGCGGCTCGACCCGTCCTCGTCCGGGGTGACGGCGACGGGCTCGCCTCCGGCATGGAAGCCGTCGGCCCCGTCGGCACCGCCTGCTCCGGGGGTCGCCCCGAGCGGCACCGTCAGCACGAGCTCGATCCCGTCGGCCGCCAGGGCTTGCGTCACGGTCGCCCGGTCAGATGACGGTGCCGTCGAGGGGTCTCCCGACGCGACCCCCTCGGAAGCCGCGGACGTGGGCGGGACGGGAGCGGCGCCGTCGGGCAGGGAGCAGCTCGTCAGCAGGACGGCCACGACCAGGCCCACCACCGCGAGGGTGGAGCAGGGGCGGCGAACGACGGGAGTCACCGTGCGAGGCTATCTCCGCTCGCTGAGGGGGCCGCACCCAGCCGCCGCCGTGCCGAGGAGCGGTCGGCCGGACGTGTTCGTGGACGCTCGACCCCACCGCTCCCGACCGCCGGTAAACTGGCCGCACCTGTGCAGCCCCGTGCCGGTCGCCTCCTCGATGACTCGCTCGTCGAAACGCGCCGGCTGGCACGCCACCCCGAGGGATTCGATGACCGCCCCCAGCAACGCCCCGACGCCCGCCGCAGCGACCTCCGAGCACCGGCCGCACCTCGACACGGTCGAGCGCGCAGCCGCCACCCCCGACGAGGCGCAGCCCTTCGCGGAGCTCGGCCTCAAGCCGGACGAGTACCAGCGCATCCGCGACATCCTCGGGCGACGCCCCACGGCCGCCGAGCTCGCGATGTACTCCGTCATGTGGTCGGAGCACTGCTCGTACAAGTCGTCCAAGGTGCACCTGAGCACGTTCGGCAAGAAGACGACCGACGAGATGAAGAAGCACCTCCTCGTCGGCATCGGCGAGAACGCGGGCGTCGTCGACATCGGCGACGGCTGGGCAGTGACGTTCAAGGTCGAGTCCCACAACCACCCGAGCTTCGTCGAGCCCTACCAGGGTGCGGCGACCGGTGTCGGCGGGATCGTGCGCGACATCATCTCGATGGGTGCGCGCCCCGTGGCCGTCATGGACCAGCTGCGCTTCGGTGCGGTCGACCACCCGGACACGGCGCGCGTCGTGCACGGCGTCGTCTCGGGTGTCGGCGGCTACGGCAACTCCCTGGGCCTGCCGAACATCGGCGGCGAGCTCGTGTTCGACTCCTCGTACCAGGGCAACCCGCTCGTCAACGCGCTGTGCATCGGCGTGCTGCGCCACGAGGACATCCACCTCGCCAACGCCTCGGGCGTCGGCAACAAGGTCGTCCTGTTCGGTGCGCGCACGGGCGGCGACGGCATCGGTGGCGCCTCGATCCTCGCGTCCGAGACCTTCGAGGACGGCGTCCCCGCCAAGCGCCCCTCGGTCCAGGTGGGCGACCCCTTCATGGAGAAGGTCCTCATCGAGTGCTGCCTCGAGCTCTACGCGGCACGCGTCGTCGAGGGCATCCAGGACCTCGGCGCGGCCGGCATCTCGTGCGCCACCTCGGAGCTCGCCTCGAACGGTGACGGCGGCATGCACGTCGAGCTCGACTCGGTCCTGCTGCGCGACCCGTCGCTCAACGCCGGCGAGATCCTCATGTCGGAGTCGCAGGAGCGCATGATGGCGGTCGTCGCGCCCGACAAGCTCGACGAGTTCCTCGCCATCACGAGCAAGTGGGACGTCGAGACGTCCGTCATCGGCGAGGTCACCGGCACCGGCCGCCTCACGATCGACCACCAGGGCGAGCGCATCGTCGACGTCGACCCGCGCTCGGTCGCCCACGAGGGCCCCACGTACCACCGCCCCTACGCGCGCCCCACCTGGATGGACGGCCTCAACGCCGACACCGTCGTGGCTGCGGCGCTGGCACGTCCCGAGACGGCCGACGAGCTCCGCGCGACCGCGCTGCGCCTGCTCGGCTCGCCCAACCTCGCGTCGAAGGAGTGGGTCACCAACCAGTACGACCGCTTCGTCCAAGGCAACACGGCCCTCGCCCAGCCCGACGACGGCGGCGTGATCCGCGTCGACGAGAGCACGGGACTCGGGGTCGCGCTCGCGACCGACGCCAACGGCCGCTACGCCAAGCTCGACCCGCGCACGGGCGCCCAGCTCGCGCTCGCCGAGGCGTACCGCAACGTCGCCACGACCGGCGCGCGCCCGCTCGCCATCACCGACTGCCTCAACTTCGGCTCGCCCGAGGACCCCGACTCCATGTGGCAGCTCGTCGAGGCCATCGAAGGCCTGGCCGACGCGTGCCAGACCCTCGGCGTCCCCGTCACGGGCGGCAACGTCTCGCTCTACAACGGCACGGGCGAGCCCGGTCAGATCGACTCCTCGATCCACCCGACGCCCGTCGTCGGAGTCCTCGGCGTGCTCGACGACGTCGCGCACGCCACCGGGTCCGGCTGGCGCGAGGCCGGGGAGGCCATCTACCTCCTCGGCACGACCCGCCCCGAGCTCGACGGCTCCGCCTGGGCCGACGTCGTCCACCAGCACCTCGGCGGCGTGCCCCCGCAGGTCGACCTCGCGGCCGAGCGTGCCCTGGCCGAGGTCCTCGTCAACGCCAGCCGTGACGACCTGGTCTCCGCCGCGCACGACCTCTCCGAGGGCGGCCTGGTCCAGGGCCTCCTCGAGGCGTCCCTGCGCTTCGGCACCGGCGCCAAGGTCTCGATCGACGCCCTCGCCGCGCGCGACGGCGTCACCCCGTTCGAGGCCCTGTTCTCCGAGTCGACGGCCCGCGCGCTCGTCGCCGTGCCGCGTGGCGAGGAGACCAAGCTGGTCGACGCGTGCGTCGCGCGCGGCGTGCCCGTCCTCAAGATCGGCGAGACCGGCACCGAGCCCGCCGAGGTCACCGAGACCGGGGAGTCGCTCGAGATCGAGGGCATCTTCACGATCCCGCTGAGCGAGGCCGACCAGGTGTTCCGCGCGACGCTGCCGGGGATCTTCGGCTGATTCGCTGCTGATCCGCTGCTGAGCCGCCGACGGGGCGGGGCGCCATGAGACCTGGTCTCGGCGCCCCGCCCCGTCGCCGTTCGCGAGATGCGGCCAACCGGGGTCCGGAACCGTCCCCGACCCCAGTTGGCCGCATCTCGCGGCGCACCTCCTCGTCGTGAGCGCCGTTCACAGGATCCCTCCGCACGTTGCACGGGGTCTGCCCGTCACCAGGGACCGATCGGCCCAGAACAGCGCGAACCGGTCTATAGGGTCGCTGCATGACAGGGGACAGCAGCACCGCAGGGGACACCGGTGCGTTGGTGGAGGAGTCACCGACCACCCTGCCCGACGGCGCCCCCGCCCCCGCGACCCGGCCTCGCCCGGGTGGGCGCGCCGTCGGGCTGGCGCTGTGGGTCCTGGGCGGGGTGGTCCTGGCCATGACGCTCGTGCGCGCCGTCCCGTACGACGGCGTCACGCCCGTCGCGCAGCTCGTGTCCCTCACGCCGTGGGTCGTCCCGCTCGCGCTGCTCGTGGCCCCGGCGGCCCTGGTCCTGAGGCGCCGGCTGCTCGCGATGCTGTGCGGGGTCGCGCTCGTGGCGCAGGTCGCGTGGGTCGCGCCGTTCTTCGTGCCCGGGCAGGGCATCGAGACGGACGCCCGGGGGACGCTGCGGGTGCTGACGGTCAACGCGTACTTCGGGCAGGCCGACGCCGACGCCGTCGTGCGGATGGTCCACGAGCAGGACGCGGACGTGCTCGCGGTCGTCGAGCTCACGGCCGCCTTCCACGACCGTCTCGAGGCCGCGGGGATCGAGGCCGTCATGCCGCACCACGTCGACGCCAAGGTGGGCACGGGCTCGCCCGGGAGCGGCCTGTGGAGCAGGTCCGCGCTGGCCGACCCCGACACGAGCGAATGGAGCACGTTCGCCATGCCCGCAGCCACGGTCGACGTGGACGGTACGCCCGTGCGCGTGACCGCCGTCCACCCCGTCCCGCCGCTGCCCGAGATCACGGACGTGTGGCACCAGGAGATGGCCGACCTCGCCCGGCGCGCGCACGACGAGCCCCTGCCGCAGGTGCTGCTGGGCGACTTCAACTCGACGTACGACCACGCGTCGTTCCGCGCGGTCCTCGGCGACCGCTTCCGCGACGCGACGCGCACGGCCGGGCACGGCCTGAACCTGTCGTGGCCCGTGGGGGAGCGGGCCCCGACGTTCCTCGACCTCGACCACGTCGTGGTCGACGAGGGCATGCGGGTCGACGACCTCGACTCGCTCGTCGTCCCCGGCTCGGACCACCGCGCGCTCGCGGTCACGGTCCAGGTGGCACCGTGAGCGTCGCCGCGCCGATGACCACCGATCACCTGGCGATCCTGGCGACCGTGCAGGTCAGGCCCTAGGTTGGTGGCATGAGCGACGACGACACCGCCACCACGTACGAGGCTCGGCTGCGCGACCTCCTCGAGCACCGCATGGAATCTGGCCGCGTCCTGGCCGAGCGCGCCGAGCAGGTCGCAGCCGCCAAGACGGCGCTCGAGGAGGCCGAGCGCGAGTACGCGGCGGCGTTCTCCGACGCGCTCAGTGCGGGCTGGACCGAGGCCGAGCTGCGCAAGGTCTTCAAGTCCCTCGGCGTCCCCGTGCCGACGCGCCCACGCCGCAGCAAGAGCACGGGCGTCAAGGCGCAGCCGCCGGTGCCCAAGCCGCCCGTCGTGACGGCGTTGGCCCGCCGCCACGACGACACCGAGGTCATCGACGTCATCACGGCCTGAGCACGGTTCACCTGCAGGTTCGGCTCAGCGGGATCCGGTCCCGCTCAGCGCGGTGCTCCCGGTCAGCCGGGGCTGCGCCGCAGACGCGTCGACGCCGGACGCCGGCCGAAGGCTGGCGTCACTCCTCACGGAACCCCGTGCCGCGTTCGGCGAGCTCCTCGCCCAGGATGCGGATCGCCCGGGGCCCGACGCCGTGGATCGCGAGCAGCTCGGTGGTGGTCGCGCGAGTGAGGTCCTCGTAGCGCGTGTACCCGTGGTGCGCGAGCTCGCGCGTCGCGACCTTGCCGATGCGCGGCGTGAGGTCGCTGGGTGGGGTGGCGGCGCGGTCGTCGGTCATGGCCCTGACCCTCTCGATCGTGTCCGCCTCGTCGGCGGACTTGTCGTCGCGGTAGCGCAGCACGCGCGCGAAGCGCAGCGCGAGCCCGCCCGGGTACCGCGTGGAGCGTTGGAGCCCGTCGAACGCGATCTCGACGACCTGCTCGGGCCGCAGCGTCACGGTCCAGCCGTCGTCCGAGGCCTCGAGCTCGCGGAACCGCTCGGTCTGCCAGCGCAGCATCTCGTCGGTCATCCCCTTGAACGTCTTGCCGAGCATCGTGAAGCCACCCGTCGACGGGTCGCGGGCGCCCAGATGGATGTTGGACAGCAGCCCCGTCCGGCGCCCCGACCCCCGCTCGACCGCGAGCACCACGAGGTCGAGCGTGTGCCGCGGCTTGACCTTGACCCACCCGGCTCCGCGGCGCCCGGCGGAGTACGGCGCGTCGAGCGACTTCACGACCACGCCCTCCTGTCCCTCGCGCACGGCCTCGGCGAAGAACTCCTCGGCGGCCCCGGGGGACGCGGTCGTCAGACGACGGACCGTGAACGACCCCGCGACCCGGTCGAGCACGTCGAGACGCTCGTGCAGCGGGGCGTCGATCAGGTCGTCGCCGTCGGCGTGCAGCACGTCGAAGAAGTACGGGCGGAGCGCGAGCGCCCCCGCGAGCGCGGTCTCGTCCGCTCCGCTCGCCGCGGGGGCGTCGCGTGTGGCCGACCGGGCGGCCGTCTCCTGGAAGGGCCGGGCCACCCCGTCCGGCCCGACGACGAGCGCCTCACCGTCGAGCACGAACCGCTCCGAGGCCAGCGACCGCGCATCCGCGACGATCTCCGGGACGCGCGAGGTGATGTCGTCGAGCGAGCGCGTGAACACGCGCACCTCGTCCCCGTCCCGGTGGACCTGGATGCGGATGCCGTCGAGCTTCACGTCGACCGACACCCTGTGGCCCGGGTCGTCCGCGCCGGGCGGCACCCCGAGCCTGTCGAACGCCGATGCCACGTCGGGGGCCGACTGCGCGAGCATGGGTCGCACGGGGCGACCCACCTCGAGGCCGAACCCGGCCAGGGCGGCGAGCGCCGCCGTCGGGCCTGGTGCTTCGAGGGCTGCGCGCGCGACCGGACCCGTCGCCCCGCGCAGCATGACCGCACGACGCACCGCGTCGACCGGGACGCCCGCAGCCTCCGCGACCGCGTCCACGACCAGCGCGTCGAGCGCGCCCTGTCGCAGGTCGCCCGCGACCAGGCCGCGCAGGAACGGCTGCTCGCGCTCGGTCGCCGCCGCGAACAGCGCCGTGGACGCCGCGGACCGGGCAGCGTCCGAGCCGGGACCCGAGAGCGCCGCCATCTCCTCGAACGTCGCGTCGACCGCCTCGACCGTGAGCGTCGGGAGCTCGGCGGGCGGGGGCAGCGCGCGCAACGACGCCCAGCCGAGCCCCGTGCGCCGCTGCCGCAGCTCGCCCGCGAGGTAGGACACGACGATCTCGACGTCGTCACCTGACGACCGGGCCTCGCCCGTCGCGGCCCGACGCAGCAGATCGGCCAACGCCGCACGCTTGGCGAGGCGCGAGCGGGTGGCGGCGACGGCGTCGGACGTGGCGGCGACCTCGGCGAGCAGCATGCCTCATCCTCGCGCCACCCCGCCCGGCACGCTCGGCCAGCCCGACGACGGCGCCCGGCCCTGCGGACCACCTCACCCCCGGGCTACGCTGCCCGGAGGCGTCGACGAAGGAGTGGGACGTGGAGATCGCGGGCAAGGTCGCGCTGGTGACCGGAGGGGCCTCGGGCCTGGGGCGGGCCACCGTCGAGGAGCTGGTCGGCGCCGGGGCGCGCGTCGTCGTCGCAGACCTGGCGGGCTCGCCCGGTCAGGCGCTCGCGGACGCCCTGGGCGACGCGGCCCGGTTCGTGCCGACCGACGTCACGAACGAGGACGACGTCTCCCGCGCCCTCGACGCCGCCGCCGACCTGGGCGGGCTGCACGTCGCGGTGAGCTGTGCCGGGATCGTGCTCGCGCGGCGCGTGCTCGGCAAGAGCGGGGTGCACGACCTCGCGTCGTTCCAGAAGGTCGTGACCGTGAACCTGGTCGGGACGTTCAACGTCGCGCGGCTCGCGGCCGAGCGCATGGTCGCGCTGGGGGGCTCCGGTGGTGACGGGGGCGGGGAGGTGCGCGACGAGCCCGAGGAGCGCGGCGTGATCGTGAACACCGCGTCGGTCGCGGCGTTCGACGGTCAGGTGGGCCAGGCCGCCTACGCGGCGTCCAAGGGCGGGGTCGCCGCGATGACGCTGCCGCTCGCGCGCGACCTCGCGGACCGGCGCATCCGGGTCATGGCGATCGCGCCCGGCATCTTCAGCACGCCCATGATGGCGTCCCTGCCGCCCGAGGCCCAGGAGTCGCTCGCTGCCCAGGTGCCGCACCCGCGACGCCTCGGCCGGCCCGAGGAGTTCGCGCGCCTGGTGCGCTCGATCGTCGAGAACCCCATGCTCAACGGCGAGGTGATCCGCCTCGACGGTGGGATCCGGATGGCCCCGCGCTGACCCGCGGCTGCTCTCCGGGCGGGCGGGGAGGACCAGGCACCCTGGCAGAGGGCTCCCGCACGTCCTAGGCTGGAAGTGTCCGGCGGCCCCTCGCGTGCGCCGGGCACGGGCACGGAAGAAGGCTCCGACGATGTGGCTCCTCGTGGTCTCCGGCGCGGTGGGCGCGGCCGTGGTCGCCGCCGTCGCCTGGTCCTCGATGCGCGTCCACCGGCCGTCCGCGGACGCCCTCCCACCGCCCGGACCGCACCGGACCACCTTGCGCGAGCGGCGCCGTCGGGCACCTGATCCTCTCGTCGCCCTCGCGGTCCAGGTCCGCCTCGGGCGGCTCGCCGACGAGCTGCGCGCGGTCGAGGCCGACCCGGACGTCTACGCCCGCGCCCACCACTACCTCGCCGCCCAGGGCGCGTACGACGCGCTGCTGCGCGAGGCGTGCCGGCTCAGCGGCCTCGACGTCGAGGCCGACCCCCTGCGTGCCGGACTGCGCAGCGACGAGGACGAGCGGCTGCGCGAGGAGCTCGAGCTCAGCGCGCGCGGGTGGACCTGGTAGCCGGGCGACCGCAGAGCGGCGTCCCAGGTCATGAGCCTGGCGTCTCCCAGAGTGGGACGGAAGTACGGCGATGTTTACGAGTACGTAACCTGGTGCGGTTCAAAGCCCGCCCTGCCGAGGAGCACTCCATGGATAGTCGTCTGCAGTCCGTCTTCGACGAGGTCCTCGCCCGCAACCCTGGTGAGGTCGAGTTCCACCAGGCGGTGCGCGAGGTCTTCGACTCGCTCGGGCCGGTGCTCCAGAAGAACCCCCAGTACGTCGACGCCGCCGTGCTCGAGCGCATCTGCGAGCCCGAGCGCCAGATCATCTTCCGCGTGCCGTGGGTCGACGACCGCAACCACGTCCAGATCAACCGCGGCTTCCGCGTCGAGTTCAACTCGGCCCTCGGCCCGTTCAAGGGCGGCCTCCGCTTCCACCCCTCGGTGTACCTCGGGATCGTCAAGTTCCTCGGGTTCGAGCAGATCTTCAAGAACTCGCTCACCGGCATGCCCATCGGGGGCGGCAAGGGCGGCTCGGACTTCGACCCGCGCGGCAGGTCCGACGGCGAGGTCATGCGCTTCTGCCAGTCGTTCATGACCGAGCTCTACCGCCACATCGGCGAGTACACCGACGTCCCCGCGGGTGACATCGGCGTGGGCGGCCGCGAGATCGGCTACCTGTTCGGCCAGTACAAGCGCATCACGAACCGCTACGAGTCCGGCGTCCTCACGGGCAAGGGCATCAGCTGGGGCGGGTCCCTCGTGCGCACCGAGGCCACGGGCTACGGCACGGTGTTCTTCGCCGACCACATGCTGCGCACCAAGGGCCAGACCTTCGACGGCCAGCGCGTCGTCGTCTCCGGCTCGGGGAACGTCGCGACCTACGCGATCCAGAAGGCTCAGCAGCTCGGCGCGAACGTCGTGTCCTTCTCCGACTCGTCGGGCTACGTGGTCGACGAGGCCGGCGTGGACGTCGACCTGCTCCGCCAGATCAAGGAGGTCGAGCGCGGGCGCGTGGCCGACTACGTCGAGCGTCGCCCCGGGGCGCGCCTCGTGACGGGCGGCAGCATCTGGGACGTCCCCGCGACGGTCGCCCTGCCGTGCGCCACCCAGAACGAGCTCAGCGAGCAGGACGCGAAGCAGCTCGTCGCGAACGGCGTCGTCGCGGTCGCGGAGGGCGCCAACATGCCCACGACCCCGGGCGCGGTCTCGCTCCTGCAGGACGCCGGTGTGCTCTTCGCCCCCGGTAAGGCCGCGAACGCGGGCGGCGTCGCGACCTCGGCCCTCGAGATGCAGCAGAACGCCTCGCGGGACGCCTGGACGTTCGAGTACACCGAGGAGCGCCTCGCGCACATCATGGAGGGCATCCACTCGCGCTGCGAGGAGACCGCCGACGAGTACGGCGCGCCGGGCAACTACGTCCTGGGCGCGAACATCGCGGGCTTCACCAAGGTCGCCGACGCGATGATCTCGCTGGGCGTCATCTGACGTCGTCCCCGAGGGGCGGTGCCGCTCGGCACGCCCCCGGGGTGCCGGGGGCCGGGGGCGCACGGGGCGCACGGGGCGCCGGAGTGTGCCGGGGGCGCACGGGGCGCCGTCGGGTCTACGCTGACCGCTGACACCGGCGCGCTGCGGCGTGCCGCCCCCGACCCAAGGAGCATCCCCACATGGCACGCGAGGTCGCCCTCGAGATCGCAGTTCAGGACACCGACGGCGTGCGGGTCGCCGCACAGGTCGGCGCGCGCCGCGTCGAGCTGTGCGCGGCGCTCGGGGCGACGGGCGGGCTGACGCCGAGCATCGGGCTCGTCGAGGCCGCGGTCGCCGCTGCGGCCGAGGTGGCGGGGGGCGGGGTGCCCGTCGAGGTGCACCCCCTGGTCCGGCCGCGCCCGGGCGGGTTCGTGTTCAGCGCGGCAGAGCTCGACGTGCAGGTGCGCGACGTCCGCGCGGCAGTGGCCGCGGGGGCGTCCGGCGTCGTGATCGGCGCCCTCACGCCTGAAGGGCGCGTCGACGCGGACGCGGTGCGTGCTCTCGTCGCGGCCGCGGGTGGGCGTGACGTGACGTTCCACCGGGCGATCGACGTCGTCGAGGACGCCCTGGCGGCGCTCGACGAGCTCGCCGGGCTGGGGGTGACCCGCGTGCTCACCTCCGGAGGGGCGCCGAGCAGCATCGACGGGGTGGCGCGTCTGCGCGCGATGGCGACCCGTGCCGCCGGTCGGGTGCAGATCCAGGCGGGCGGCGGGGTGCGGCCGCAGGACATCGCGGTCCTCGTCGGTGCCGGCGTCGACGCTGTCCACCTCTCGGCCAAGCGCACGCTGCCCGACGACGGCGGCCCCGGCGGCGGGGGAGGGGCCGGCTACGACGTCACGGACCCAGAGGTCGCCCGTGCGGCGCGGGCCGCGGTGGACGAGGCTCTCGCGGGTCTCTAGGAGGTTCCCGGGAGGGCGTCGTCGGAGCGTTCCCACGGCGGGCGCGTGACGGACGAGCGTGCCCGCCGGTGTGGATTCGTTGTGCACTGCGCACCGCGCGCAAGACCTCCGACTTGACCGAGATCCGCAGGATCTAGCGGTTCCTGGGCTTCGTGGAGTCGGCGATATTTCATTTAGGTAACTTTCCTGTTGTATTGGTCGGAACGCCGTCCGGGATTCGTTAGTGTTCCTGCCACGAGCTCGCACGGTGGCGAGCGGCCGATCAGCGTGACGACGCGTTGACGACTCGAGAGGACCAATGATGATTCGAAGCGTGGCGCGCAAGCGCCTGCTCACGGTGGTCGCCCTGGCGACCGGTGTGACGATGTTCGCAGCCGGCTGCTCCAGCTCCGGTGGCGAGAAGACCGAGGGTGGCGGCGACAGCAGCCGCGTCCTCAACGTGTGGGCCGGGACGCAGACGCCCATGGTCGCGAACTTCAACCCCTACGCACCGAACCCCCTGCACGTGACCAACGGCGCGATCTACGAGCCGCTCTTCTTCTACAACCGGGCAGAGGCCGGCGACCCGACGCCGCGCCTGGGCGAGTCCTACGAGTGGTCCGAGGACGGCACCGAGCTCACCATCAAGATCCGCGAGGGCGTCGAGTGGACGGACGGTGAGCCCTTCACGGTCGAGGACGTCATCTTCTCGTTCACCAACGAGACCGCCAAGCGTGACTACCTCAACACGGCCGAGAAGGTCGACGAGTCCACGGTCAAGCTGACGTTCAACGGCGCGCAGTTCACGACCGCGGTGCAGATCCTCGGCACGACGCTCATGGTGCCCGAGCACATCTACAAGGACGTCGCCGACAAGATCACGTTCACCAACGACGAGCCGGTCGGCACGGGCCCCTACATCCTCGACACCATCTCGAACGCGACCTACACCGTCGTGGCCAACGAGGACTACTGGGGCGGTGCGCCCAAGCTCAAGAAGGTCCGCTACCTCGCTCTCGACAAGAACCAGAGCGCCCAGGACCTCCTGGCCACCGGCAAGATCGACTGGACGACGATGTTCGTCGCCGACCCCACCCCCATCACGGAGAAGGGGCAGCTCTCCCTCCTCAACACGCCGCAGGACCCGACGACGATCATGTCCTGCATGAACGCCGCGCTCGGCTGCGTGGGCCCCCAGACCGACCTCGCTGTCCGTGAAGCGGTCAACCTGCTGCTCGACCGCGGCGAGATCAACGACAAGGCGTTCTCCGGTCACGCGGCCGTGGCGTCGCCCTCGCTCGCGCTCCTCGGTCGCGACGACCGCTGGATCTCGGACGAGATCGAGAAGGAGAGCCCGCAGGAGGCGAACGTCGCGGAGGCCGACAAGGTCCTCACGGCTGCCGGCTACGTCAAGGGCGCGGACGGCATCTACGAGAAGGACGGCCAGAAGCTCGTCATCGAGCTCATCTCCGTCGAGGGCTGGAGCGACCACAACGCAGCCGGCGACCTGATCGCTCAGCAGGGGCTCGACGCGGGTGTCCAGATCAACCACGTGAAGATCACGCAGCAGGAGATGTCGGACGCCCGCACGGCCGGCAACTACCAGATGATGATCAGCGGAATCACGGGAACCTCGCTCGACGACCCGTTCGCGATCTACCGCCAGTGGCTCACGACCGAGTACACGACGCCGGTGGGCGAGACGATCGAGGCCGGCCGCTTCAACTTCCCGCGCTACTCGAACCCGCTCGTCGACGACGCGGTGGCCGCGGCCGCGGCGACGAACGACGAGGCGACCAAGCAGGAGGCGTACGCCACGGTCCAGAAGGAGATCGTCCGCGACCTCCCGTACATCGCGCTGGTCGTGAACCCCACCATGTCGTTCGTCAACACGAAGGACTACACGGGCTGGCCCGTCGAGGGTGACATGTACGCGTTCCCGCCGTCGTGGGCCACCATCAGCAACGGCGTGATCCTCTCGAAGCTCGAGTCCAACAGCTGATGTCGTCCTGCCGAAGAGGAGCTCGGAGCAACAAGGAGTCCATCGCATGAGGTATTTCGCACGGCGGATCACGTTCTACGTGGTCACCCTCTGGGCCGCTGTATCGCTCAACTTCATTCTTCCCCGGGCCATACCCGGCGACCCGAAGCAGATCTACATCGATACGCTTCTGCGGAGGAATGGCGAACTGACTCCTGGGATGCTCAACAGCATCGATCTCCTCTTCGGCAGTGACGACGCGTCGCTCTGGGACCAGTACCTCGCCTACTGGGGGAACCTCTTCAAGGGTGACTTCGGTACCTCGGTGGTCTACTTCCCGGCCACCGTCGACGAGCTGCTCGGCGAGGCCCTCCCCTGGACGGTGGGCCTCGTCGGGCTGGCGACGATCATCGCCTTCCTCCTGGGCGTCGGTGGCGGCGCCTGGGTCGGCTGGAAGCGCGGGACCTGGGTCGACCACATCATCCCCGCGTCGACCTTCCTCCAGGCGGTGCCCTACTTCTGGCTCGCCCTGGTTCTGATCTCCGTCTTCTCCGTGTCGCTGGGCTGGTTCCCGATCGTCGGCGGCTACGACATCTTCATGTTCGACAACGGCCCCGAGTGGTCGTGGGCGTTCGTCGGCAGCGTGATCTACCACGGCACCCTGCCCGCCATCACGATCGTCCTGTCCGCCATGGGCGGGTGGCTCCTCGGGATGCGCAACATGATGGTGTCGACCCTCGCGGAGGACTACGTCACCACGGCCGAGGCCAAGGGCCTTCGTCCGATGCGCGTCGCCACGACCTATGCGACCCGCAACGCGGTCCTGCCGTCGGTCACAGGCTTCGGCATCGCGCTGGGCTTCGTGGTCGCGGGGTCCGTGGTCATGGAGCAGGCGTTCAGCTACCCCGGAATCGGCAAGCTCCTCTTCACGGCGGTCCAGGCGAAGGACTACGCCCTCATGCAGGGAGCGTTCCTGGTGATCACCGTCGTGGTGCTCGCCGCGAACTTCCTCATGGATCTGATCAACGGCATCATCGACCCGAGGACGCGCAACAATGGCTGACGACACCCGTGACGCCGAGACCGTCACCCCGTCTTCGGACGCAGCCCCGGCCGGATCGGTCGTGGTCGACGGTCTCCCCCCTCAGAACACGACGCGTGGGCTCGTGCCGGACGTTCCGATCGCCTCGCCCGAGTCGGTCGTCGCCGGTGAGCCCGTCCAGACGAGCGCCGCGCCCAAGCGGGGCCTGCGGGCCATGCTTCCTCGTCGCTCCGGCAAGCTGGTCGTCGGGCTCGTCCTGACGCTCGGCATCATCCTCTTCTCGGTCGTGGCGCCGTTCTTCAGCCAGAGCCCGACCTCCACCAAGAACGAGCAGTACCTCCCGCCGAGCGCCGAGCACTGGCTCGGCACCAACAACATCGGCGTGGACATCTTCGCCCAGGTCGCTCATGGCGGCATGGGGTCCCTCACAGTCGGTCTCCTCGCCGGCGTCATCGCGATGGTCCTGTCCCTGGCCTTCGGCATCATCGCGGGCTACGTGGGCGGTTGGACCAACGAGATCCTCTCGTTCATCACCAACATCATGCTCGTGATCCCGGGGCTGCCGCTGATCATCGTGATCTCGGCCTACCTCGAGTCCCGCTCGCTCCTGCTCATCGCCCTGATCCTCGGTATCACCGGGTGGGCCGGAGCCGCGATCGTGCTCCGCGCCCAGGCCCGGTCGCTCCGCAGCCGGGACTACGTCTACGCGGCGAAGGTCGCGGGCGAGAAGGCGCCCCGGATCATCCTCGTCGAGATCCTGCCGAACCTGCTCCCGCTGCTCGCGGCCAACTTCCTGGGCGCGGTGATCCTCGCGATCCTCAGCGAGGCAGGTCTCTCCTACCTGGGCCTCGGGCCCTCGGGCTCGGTCACGTGGGGCACGATCCTCAACGAGGCCAGCACCCAGAATGCGATGGCCTACGGACGCTGGTGGTGGTTCGTGCCGCCGGGCCTCCTGATCGCGCTGTTCGGCTGCGGCCTGGCGCTCATCAACTTCAGCATCGACGAGATCATCAACCCCAAGCTCCGGACGGCCCCCGCGGCCGTGAAGAACGTCCGGCTCGCAGAGAAGAAGCGTGGGAAGGGTGGAGCAGCCCCCTCGGCGAAGCGTCCGCCGGTCGAGGTCTCGGCCCGCCACGACGAGAAGGTGGAAGCATGAGCACGCCGACCCTGACCGCGAAGCCCGCGGGAGACGCGGGAGCAGCGCCCGACGCGGTCCCTGTCCTGACGGCACGGAACGTCTCGATCGAGTACCAGGTCAACCCCGTGGTCCGGGCGGTCAAGGACGTCTCGCTGACGCTCCACCGCGGCGAGATCCTCGGCCTGGCCGGCGAGTCCGGGTGCGGCAAGACGACGCTGGCGTACGGCCTCAACCAGCTCCTCAAGCCGCCCGCGCTCCGCACGAGCGGCGAGATCGTCCTGCACGACAAGGACGGTCACGACATCGACGTGGCCGCACTCTCGGGGGACGCGCTCCGGACGTTCCGCTGGGACAAGGTCTCCATGGTCTTCCAGGGGGCGATGAACTCCCTGAACCCGGTCATCAGCATCAGGGCCCAGCTCTTCGACGTCTTCGACACCCACCGTCCAGGGATGTCCAAGAAGGACAAGCTCCACCGCAGCCGCGAGCTTCTCGAGCTGGTCGGTGTGGACCCGAACCGTCTGAACAGCTACGCCCACGAGCTCTCGGGCGGCATGCGGCAGCGCGTCATGATCGCCATGGCCCTCGCGCTGAACCCGCAGGTCATGATCATGGACGAGCCCACGACCGCACTCGACGTGGTCGTCCAGCGCGGGATCCTCCGCGAGATCATGCGCCTGCGCGAGCAGTTCGGCTTCGCGGTCGTCTTCATCACGCACGACCTGCCCATGCTCCTGGAGATCAGCGACCGCATCGCAGTCATGTTGCAGGGCGAGATCGTCGAGCTGAACACCTCCGAGGAGATCTACCGCGCACCTGCGCACGAGTACACGCGCAAGCTCCTGGCATCGTTCCCCAGCCTGACAGGGGAGCGCGGGGCGTTCGTCCGGTCCGGCGGGGGCTCGGAAGACAACACGGGAGAGGTGGCCTGATGGGCACGCTCGAGGTCCGCAACGTGACCAAGGACTTCACGATCCGCAACGGTCTCAAGAGGTCCCGGCTCCGGGCCGTGAACGACGTCTCGTTCACGCTCGAGCCTGGCAAGACGATCGCGATCGTCGGGGAGTCCGGGTCGGGCAAGTCCACCGTCGCGCGCATGATCGCCAAGCTCGAGACCCCGTCGTCGGGAGAGATCCTGATCGACGGCACCCCGAGCGCCCACCGCGGCCGCGCGCTGGCGAAGTACCGGCACAACGTCCAGATGGTCTTCCAGGACCCGTTCGCGTCGCTCAACCCGTTCCACTCGATCCGCCACCACCTCGAGCGTCCGCTCCGGATCCACGGTCGGGCGAAGACCAACGCCGAGCTCGACCAGGCGGTCGAGGAGCTCCTCACCCGCGTCAACCTGACGCCTGCGGCGACCTTCGCCGAGAAGCGCCCGCACGAGATGTCGGGAGGCCAGCGGCAGCGCGTCGCGATCGCCCGTGCGCTCGCTCCGGGAGCCCGCTTCCTCATCGCGGACGAGCCGGTCTCGATGCTCGACGTCTCGATCCGCCTCGGTGTCCTCAACCTGCTCGCGCGTCTGCAGCGCGAGGAGAACCTCGGGGTCCTGTACATCACGCACGACCTCGCGACGGCTCGGCACTTCTCCGACGAGATCATCGTGATGTTCCGTGGCAACATCGTGGAGCGGGGACCGGCGGACGACGTCATCTTGAATCCGCAGCACGAGTACACCAAGCTCCTCCTGTCTGCCGCACCTGACCCGAGGAACCAGGGCAAGCTGCGCGACGAGGTGCGCTCTGAGCTCGCATCCACGTCGGCCGCCTCGGGGGAGGCCGCCGCGGTGCGTGACCGCTTCGGCACGGCCGGCCTCTAGGGCGGCCACGTCAGGCGGTGTCGGCGCGAGCAGGCGACCGACGCACGAGTGACGGCCCCGGGTCCACGACCCGGGGCCGTCACTCGTGCGTCACGGGGTGCAGGTGTACCGGGCGCGGCTGCACCGCCCGGCGGACCTGGGAACGCCCTAGAGTCGGGACGTGCCCACCCGGAACCTGCGCGTCGCGCCCATCGCCGCCCCCGTCGCTCCCGCGATCGATCCCGTCCTGACCGCTCTCGCCACGCTGCGGGACGAGATGGAGATTCCCGCGGAGTTCCCGCGGCCCGTCCTCGAGGAGGCCGCAGCGGCAGCCCAGCGGGACGTCACGGCCGGGCGCGCGGACCTGCGTGACGTCCCGTTCGTGACGATCGACCCGCCCGGTTCCATGGACCTCGACCAGGCGCTCCACCTCGAGCGCCGCCCCGGTGGCTACCTCGTCCGGTACGCGATCGCCGACCTTGCGGCCTTCGTGACCCCGGGAGGTGCGCTCGACGCCGAGGTGCACGAGCGGGGGATGACGCTCTACGGCCCTGACGAGCGCACGCCCCTGCATCCGGCGGTGCTGTCCGAGGCCGCCGCGAGCCTCCTGCCGGACACGGACCGGGCTGCCGCCGTCTGGCACGTGGAGCTCGACGACCGGGGGGAGATCGAGGGCGCCCGGGTCGGAAGGGCTCTCGTGCGCAGCACCGCCCGGCTGACGTACGAGGAGGTCCAGACGAGGCTCGACGCGGGGGATGCCGGGGAGATGCTGGACCTGCTGCGCGAGGTCGGCCTGCTGCGCGAGGCGTGCGAGCGTGAGCGGGGCGGGGTCTCCCTCGACGTGCCCGAGCAGGACGTCGTGGCGCACGAGGACGGGTCGTTCGGGCTCGAGTTCCGCTCGACGCTGCCCGTCGAGGGGTGGAACGCGCAGATCTCCCTGCTGACCGGCATCGCGGCAGCCCGGATCATGCGGACGGGTGGGGTGGGGATCTTCCGGACGCTCCCGGCGGCGGACCCGCGCGACCTCGCGCGCCTGCGCCGTACCGCCGGGGCGCTCGGCATCGACTGGCCCCGGGACCTGTCCTACGGCGAGCTGCTTGCGACGCTCGACTCGGCGAGCGCGCGGCACGCGGCCTTCCTCAACGAGGCGACATCGTTGTTCCGTGGGGCGTCGTACGCCGCGTTCGGCGGGACGGGCCAGCCGGCCGAGGTTCCCGACGACGTCGCGCACGCCGCGATCGCCGCCGAGTACGCGCACGTGACCGCGCCCCTGCGCCGTCTGGTCGACCGCTACGGTACCGAGATCTGCCTCGCGCTGTGCGCCGACGAGGACGTGCCGGTCTGGGTGCGCGACGCCCTGCCGGGGCTGCCGCGCACCATGGCGCGGACCGGACAGCGCGCCGGCTCGTACGAGCGGGCGAGCGTCGACATCGTCGAGGCGGCGTTGCTCACGCGTCGGGTCGGCGACGTGTTCGACGCGGTGGTCGTCGACGTCGAGGTGGCCCGCGCCGGCGCGCCGACACCAGAGCCGCGGGACGTGATGCGCGGCCAGGTCGTGATCGCGGACCCGGCGGTCCGGGCGAGCGTCGAAGGGCCTGCGCTGCCGCTCGGCGACAGGGTCCGGGTCCGGCTGCGCGACGCGTCGATCGAGCGCCGCCGGGTCGTTTTCGACCTCGCCTGACCTGCCCTGCCGCTGAGTGCGGAGTTCTTGCGCGAAACGCCGGGCGAGTCGCGCAAGAACTCCGCACTCAGCGACCGGCGCGAGAGGATGACCCCATGCCTCCTCGTCGCCGCACCGACCCGGCCGTCGGCCGCACCGCTCTCGCCGCCTGGCAGGACGGTGCCGCCGGACGCCCCGAGGTCACGATCGCCGTCCGCTTCACGCTCGAGGAGCTGGCCGAGGTCGCTCCCGGCCACGCGGTCGAGGTCAGGGTGCCCCCGTACGGTGCGGTCCAGGCGGTCGAGGGCCCGCGGCACACGCGTGGGACCCCGCCCAACGTCGTCGAGACCGACCCCGAGACGTGGCTCGGCCTGGTCTCCGGTGCGGTCGACTGGGCGGAGGCCGTGGCGGACGGGCGCATCAGCGCGTCGGGCGAACGCTCGGACATCTCGTCGCTGCTGCCGTTGCAGGCTGCACGCCGCCGCGACCGGTAGGTCGCCCCCGAGGGTACGAGGACGTCACCCTCGGCGGGTGGCACGTCACCCTCGGCGCGAGCACGGGGCCCTTCGAGGTACGCAGTGTCTTCACCGTGAGATAGCGTGCGTGTCGAACGGGCGATGGCGCCCGTCGACCGGTAGCGCACGACGACGTCGCGCACCCCGGCCGCAGGAGCCGTTCGTCAGGGGGAACGAGCGTTCGACCGGTGGAGACCGGCCGGACACCACGTGTTCATCAGCCTGCTGTTGGATTCCAGAGCCTGCACACGCGCCACCCGCGCCGAGGCGGGCGCGCCGGGAACCCGGCCACGACACGAAGGAGTCAGCGTGATCGGTAGTCACCATCAGTCCCGACGCAGGAGAGGTGTGGTCGCGGCCACCCTGTCGGCGTCGCTCGTCGCCACGGCGGCGCTCAGCACGGTGGCCGCGGGGTCGGCATCTGCTGTGGTCGACGGCTCGTCCGTCGTCATCAACGAGGCCTACCTCAACGGTGGGAGCGCCAACGCGCCCTACCTCAACAAGTTCGTCGAGCTCTACAACCCCACGGCTGCGGACATCGACCTCACGGGCTGGTCGGTCCAGTACCGGTCCGCGACGGGCACGGGCGCCTCGAACGGAGTCGTCCCGCTCACGGGGACGATCAAGGCCGGTGGCTACTACCTGGTCCAGGGCGCCTCGAACGGTGCCAACGGCGCTGCTCTCCCGACGCCCGACGCGACGGGCACCATCGCCCCGCAGGGGCAGAACGGGACGCTCGCACTGGTCAGGTCGGCGTCGGCGATCACGATCACGCCCGGCTCGGTCGTCGCCGACCCGCAGGTCGTCGACCTCCTGGGGTACGGCTCGTCCAACACGTTCGAGACCGCGGCGGCTCCCGCGGGGACGGCCAACACCGTGCCCAGCTCGCTCAACCGTGCCGCCGGTGCGGACACGGACGACAACTCCAAGGACTTCGCGGTCAGCAGCACCGTGACCCCGCAGAACAGCGGTGGTGGCTCAGGTCCCGGCCCGGACCCCGAGCCCGGTACGGCCAGGACCATCGCCGAGATCCAGGGCACGGGTGACGCGAGCCCCTTCGTGGGCCAGACCGTCACGACGCGCGGTGTCGTGACCGCGACCTACCCGACGGGGGGCTTCGACGGCCTCTACCTCCAGACGGCGGGCTCGGGCGGCGACCTGGACCTCGCGACGCACACCGCCTCGGACGGCCTGTTCGTGTACTCGAAGGCTGCGGCGACGGCGCTGCAGGTCGGTCAGCACGTCGAGGTCACGGGGGTCGTCTCGGAGTACTTCGGGCTGACGCAGGTCACGCCCGCGGCGACCGGCTGGAAGGTTCTCACGGACCCGGCCGAGGTCGTCAAGCCGGCGAACGTCGCCTACCCCGCGTCCGCCGCGGACCGCGAGAAGCTCGAGGGCATGCTCGTCCAGCCTGCCGGTGACTACGTCGTCGCCGACAACTACGACACGAACTACTACGGCGCGGTCGGTTTGGCGAGCGGCACCGAGCCGCTGCGGCAGCCGACGTCGGTCGGTCGCCCGGGCAGCGCGGAGGCCGCGGCCGCGGTCGCCGACGCGAACGCCCGCCGCGTCACGCTCGACGACGGTGCGACGACCAACTTCAACAACGCCGCGAACAAGGCCAAGCCCCTGCCGTACCTGACCGGTGGCGCACCGGTGCGTGTCGGTGCGCTCGCGACGTTCACGTCGCCCGTGGTGCTCGACTACCGATTCGACGGCTGGAACTTCCAGCCCGTCACCGAGCTGACCCCGGCCAACGCGGCCGCGGTCCAGCCTGCGACGTTCGCGGACACGCGCACGGACGCCCCCGAGGCCGTGGGCGGTGACGTGAAGGTGGCGGCGTTCAACGTCCTGAACTACTTCACGACGACGGGCGACCAGCTCAGCGGCTGCCAGTTCTACACGGACCGTGAGGGCAACCCGATCACGGTGCGCACGGGCTGCGACGCCCGCGGCGCCGCGAACGCGGTCAACCTGCAGCGACAGGAGACGAAGATCGTCGCGGCGCTCAACGCGCTCGACGCGGACGTGGTCGCGATCCAGGAGATCGAGAACTCTGCCGCGTTCGGCAAGGACCGGGACGCGGCGCTCTCGACGCTCACGGACCGTCTCAACGCCGCGGCCGGCGCCGGGACCTGGGCGTTCGTGCCTTCCCCGGCTGCTCTGCCGGCGTCGGAGGACGTCATCCGTACGGCGTACATCTACCGCCCGGCGGCCGTCGAGACGGTGGGGGCCTCGGTCATCCACGACGTCGCGGCCTTCGACAACGCCCGTGAGCCGCTCGCGCAGACCTTCCGGGTCGCCGGGGGCGAGGCATCGACGGACTTCGTCGTCATCGCGAACCACTTCAAGTCCAAGGGCTCCGGTTCGGGGGCCGACGCCGACCAGGGAGACGGGCAGGGTGCTTCGAACGCCTCGCGGGTCAACCAGGCCACGGCGCTCGTGACGTTCGCCGACGAGGTCTCGTCGGCGGCGGGCACCGACAAGGTGCTGCTCGCGGGCGACTTCAACGCTTACGCCCAGGAGGACCCGATCAAGGTCCTCACGGACGCGGGCTACGTCGACCTGGGGCCGACGACGGGCAAGGAGACGTACCTGTTCGACGGCCTCGTCGGCTCGCTCGACCACGTGCTGGCCTCGCCCGGCGCTGCTGCCGTGGTGGCGGACACCGACATCTGGAACATCAACTCGGTCGAGCCCATCGCGAACGAGTACAGCCGCTACAACTACAACGTCTCGATCCTGTACGACACGACGGCGTTCCGGTCTTCCGATCACGACCCGATCGTCGTCGGCCTCGAGCTGGGCGGTGAGGAGCCGGGCGGGGTCAAGGAGCTCGACCTGCTCGCGATCAACGACTTCCACGGTCGGATCGACGCGAACACGGTCGCGTTCGCGGGGACGGTCGAGCAGCTGCGTGCTGCCAACCCGGCGGGCACGGCGTTCCTGTCGGTCGGCGACAACATCGGTGCGTCGCTCTTCGCGTCGGCGCTGCAGGACGACCAGCCGACGATCGACGTGCTCAACGCCCTGGAGCTGTCCGCGTCCGCGGTGGGCAACCACGAGTTCGACAAGGGCTTCGCGGACCTGACCGGTCGTGTGACCGACGCGTCCGACTGGCCCTACCTGGGCGCCAACGTGTACGCCAAGGGCACTGAGGACGCGGCGCTGCCCGAGTACGCGGTGATCGACGTCGACGGCGTCAAGGTCGGCGTCATCGGCGCGGTGACGGAGGAGACCCCGACGCTCGTGACCCCGTCCGGTGTGGCGGACCTCGACTTCGGCGATCCTGTCGAGGCCGTGAACCGTGTCGCCGCGCAACTGCGTGACGGCGACCCCGCGAACGGTGAGGCGGACCTTCTGGTCGCGCTGTACCACGAGGGCGCGAGCGCCGGCACGCCCGACGGCTCGACGCTCGAGCAGGAGCTCGCCCACCCGGGCGCGTTCGAGCAGATCGTCAACGACACGGACGCTCGCGTCTCGGCGATCTTCACGGGCCACACGCACAAGCAGTACGCGTGGGAGGCTCCGATCCCCGGCACGGACCGGACCCGCCCGGTCGTGCAGACCGGCAGCTACGGCGAGAACGTCGGGCACGTGAGCCTGTCGTTCGACACCGCGACCGACCTGGTCACGGAGTACTCGGTGCAGAACGTCAAGCGCACCACGACGCCCGCCGGCGAGCTGGTCGCGACCTACCCCCGTGTGGCTGAGGTCAAGACGATCGTCGACGCGGCGCTCGCGCAGGCCGAGGTCATCGGTGCGCAGCCGGTCGGCTCGGTCACGGCGGACATCACGACCGCCTACCTGGGCGGCTCGTACGTGGACGGGAAGTACACGGGCTCGGGCCCGCTGCCGTCCACGGGGCGTGACGACCGGGCGTCGGAGTCGACGCTCGGGAACCTCGTCGCGAACTCGCTGCGCGAGACGTTGGCCGACCCGGCCCGTGGCGGGGCCGACTTCGGCGTCGTCAACCCGGGTGGTCTGCGCAACGAGCTGTTCCACAGCCCGGACGGTGTCGTCACGTACGCCGAGGCGAACGCGGTCCTGCCGTTCGTCAACAACCTGTGGACCGTGTCCCTCACGGGTGCGCAGGTCGAGACGATGCTCGAGCAGCAGTGGCAGACCAACCCGGACGGCACGCGTCCGTCGCGCCCTTACCTGGCGCTGGGCCTGTCGGACAACGTCAGCTACACCGCGAAGACCGCGGACGTGAACGCCACCCCTGGCGACAACATCACGTCGGTGCTCATCAACGGTGAGCCGCTCGACCCGGCGAAGGTCTACCGGGTCGCGACGTTCTCGTTCCTCGCGACGGGTGGGGACAACTTCCGGGTCTTCACCGAGGGCACGGACCCGCGCGACTCGGGTCTGATCGACCGCGACGCGTGGATCTCCTACCTGCAGGCGCACCCGAACCTGGCCCCTGACTTCGCCCGTCGTGGCGTCGTCGCGGACGGTCTCGGGACGGTCACGGCGGGTGAGACGGTCTCTGCGGCGGTCTCCCGCCTGAACCTCACGTCGCTCGGCGCCCCGGCCAACACCGCGGTCTCGGCGTACCTCGTGCCTGCCGGCACGGCGTTCGACCCGGCGAACCCGGGTACGGTCGTCGCGACGGGTACCGTCACGGACGGGGCCGCGAGCCTCGACGTCACGGTCCCGGCGGCCACGGTGGGCGGCGAGTACGGCGTGTACGTCGTGGCGGCCCCGAGCAGGACGGTCGCGCGCCTGGCGCTCACGGTCGAGGGGGCGGACCTGCCCGACGTCGTCATGAACGACCTGAGCGCCAGGGCACAGTGTGTCGGGGGCCGCGTGCACCTGGCGGTCAAGGGCGTGAACGGTGAGACCCTCCCGATCGACGTGCGCTTCACGACGGCGTACGGCGAGAAGAAGTTCACCAAGCTGGCGCCGGGCAAGATCGCGGCGCAGTCGTTCAACACCCGCGCCACGTCCGTGCCGGCCGGCACGGTGCGCGTCGCGGCGTACAAGTGGCAGGACGGTCAGGGTTTCTACGAGACCTACGACGTGTCCTACCCGGCGGTCTCGTGCGGCTGACGCGCTGATCGTCTGAGGGGCCGTCGGGCCTGCTTCCCTGCTGAGGGGAGGCAGGCCCGACGGCGTCTCGCGCCCGGGGCGCACGGGTGCGGCCCAGGGGATTCTCAGCCGGACGGGGTACTGTCGGCGCGTGAGCCCCAGCACCCCCACCCCCGACGTGAACGCGGCCCCCGACGGTCCCGTTCCCGCCGCTCCGCCGGAGTCCGGCGCAGCCGCACCGGCCGCCCCGGCACCTCTGACCACGCCCGCTGCCACGGACACCGTGTCGACCGAACCCGGTGACGTGAACGACGGCGGGATCCGCGGCGACGAGGTCGAGATCGAGTCGGTGGTCGACCCGACGACGATCCGTCGCGCACCTCGCTACAAGGCGTTCTTCATGACGGGTGCCCTGGTCGGGGTCGTCCTGGGGCTGTGCCTGGGGATCGTCTGGCTCGGCTCGCCGGAGTCTCTGGGCGTCCTCAAACCGGGCGTCTACCTCACGGTCGTCGTGCTCGGGACGACGACGCTCACGACGCTCGTGGCGGGTGCCTTGGCGATCTGGGCGGACAGGCGCAGCCTGCGCCGCTGAGCGAGCAGGCGGAGCCGGGAACGCCGTCGGGCCGCGTGGTCCATCCCCTGGTCGTGACTTCGGTCAGCCTGCGACCGTGTGGGACACTTGAGCCGTGGCCCCCCGCGGAGATGGACTTCTCAACCACGACCTCATGCCCGGCGAGAAAGGCCCCCAGGACGCTTGTGGCGTCTTCGGTGTCTGGGCGCCCGGCGAAGAGGTCGCCAAGCTTGCCTACTTCGGTCTGTACTCGTTGCAGCACCGCGGTCAGGAGTCGGCCGGGATCGCGACCAGCAATGGTGAGCAGATCCTCGTCTACAAGGACATGGGACTCGTCTCCCAGGTCTTCGACGAGACGGCCCTCAACGCCCTGACGGGGCACATCGCCGTCGGGCACTGCCGCTACTCGACCACCGGTGGCGTGACCTGGGAGAACGCTCAGCCCACGCTGGGCGCGACGTCGTCGGGCACGGTCGCGCTGGGGCACAACGGCAACCTGACCAACTCTGCCGAGCTCGTGAACCTCGTCGCGGAGCGCTACGGCGCGCAGCGACGGGGTGAGCTCGCCCGCGGCAACACGACCGACACGGCGCTCATCACCGCGCTCTTCGCGGGCGACGACGACCACTCGCTCGAGGACACCGCGATGGAAGTCCTCCCGAGGCTCCGTGGCGCCTTCAGCCTCGTCTTCATGGACGAGAAGACGCTCTACGCCGCGCGCGACCCGCAGGGTGTGCGCCCGCTCGTGCTGGGACGTCTCGAGCGCGGCTGGGTCGTCGCGAGCGAGACCCCGGCCCTGGACATCGTGGGTGCGTCGTTCGTTCGTGAGGTGGAGCCGGGCGAGCTCATCGCGATCGACGGCGAAGGCCTGCGGTCGCAGCGCTTCGCCCCGGTCGAGCGCGCGGGCTGCGTCTTCGAGTACGTGTACCTGGCCCGACCGGACACCTCGATCAACGGTCGCTCGGTGCACGCCGCGCGCGTCGAGATGGGTCGTCAGCTCGCTCGTGAGCACGGCATCGAGGCGGATCTCGTGATCCCGGTCCCCGAGTCGGGCACTCCTGCGGCTGTCGGGTACGCGCAGGAGTCGGGCATCCCGTTCGGCCAGGGGCTGACCAAGAACGCGTACGTCGGGCGAACCTTCATCCAGCCGTCGGACACGTTGCGCCAGCTCGGCATCCGGCTCAAGCTCAACCCGCTGCGTGACGTGATCCGGGGCAAGCGACTGGTCGTCGTCGACGACTCGATCGTGCGCGGCAACACCCAGCGCGCCCTGATCCGCATGCTGCGCGAGGCGGGGGCCGCCGAGGTCCACGTCCGCATCAGCTCGCCGCCGGTCAAGTGGCCGTGCTTCTACGGCATCGACTTCGCGTCGCGTGCCGAGCTCATCGCCAACGGCCTGTCGCCCGAGGAGGTGGGCGCCTCGCTCGGTGCCGACACGCTCGGGTACATCTCCGAGGAGGGCATGATCGCGGCGACCGAGCAGTCCGCCTCCCAGCTGTGCACGGCCTGCTTCACCGGGAGGTACCCCATCGAGCTGCCCCCGGACGACCAGCTCGGCAAGCACCTGCTCGAGCAGGCGGAGCTGCCGCTGGGCGCTCCGGAGGACGGGCTGCGCAGCCTCTCCGTGGGAGTCGGCGGCGGGACCGCCCTCGACCACCCCTGACCCCGTACGACGTACGCCCCACCGGGGGCGCGACGCAACCACCAGGAGTTCATTCGTGTCTGAAGGTCTCACGTACGCCGCAGCCGGTGTCGACACCGAGGCGGGCGACAAGGCCGTCGAGCTGATGAAGGACGCCGTGCGCCGCACGCACGGCCCGCAGGTCCTCGGGGGAGTGGGCGGCTTCGCCGGGCTCTACGACTTCAGCGAGGTCGCGACCTACACCAAGCCCCTGCTGGCGACCTCGACCGACGGCGTGGGGACCAAGGTCGCGATCGCGCAGGCCTTGGACGTCCACGACACGATCGGGTTCGACCTCGTCGGGATGGTCGTCGACGACATCGTCGTGGTGGGGGCCAAGCCGCTCTTCATGACGGACTACATCGCGTGCGGCAAGGTCGTGCCCGAGCGCATCGCGGGCATCGTCCGCGGGATCGCGGCGGCGTGCGAGGTTGCCGGTACGGCTCTCGTCGGCGGGGAGACGGCAGAGCACCCGGGGCTCCTGGGCGAGGACGAGTACGACGTCGCGGGTGCCGCGACGGGCGTGGTCGAGGCCGATCGTCTCCTGGGTCCGGAGCGTGTGCGCGAGGGCGACGTCCTCATCGCGCTGGGTTCGTCGGGCCTGCACTCGAACGGCTACTCGCTGGTGCGTGCGGTCGTGAAGCACGCGGGCTGGGAGCTGGACCGCGAGGTCGAGGAGTTCGGTCGGACGCTCGGCGAGGAGCTGCTCGAGCCGACGCGCGTCTACGCGAGCGACTGCCTCGCCCTGGCGCACGACGACGCCGCGCAGGTTCACGCGTTCACGCACGTCACCGGTGGTGGGCTCGCGGCGAACCTGGCTCGCGTGCTGCCGGCCGGGCTGGTCGGCACGATCGACCGCGGCTCCTGGGACGTGCCGCCGGTCTTCACCGTCGTCCGCGACCTGGGGAACGTCCCGCGCCGCGACCTGGAGAACACGCTCAACCTCGGTGTGGGCATGGTCGCGATCGTGGGCGAGGGCGGCGCGGACGCCGCCCTCGCGCGGTGCGCGGAACTGGGCCTCACCGCCTGGGTCCTGGGCACCGTCGGCGTCCTGGACGACTCCGTGACGGCCTCGGTGGGCGGCGAGGACCTGGTGGTCGGCACCAAGGGCGTGCACGCGGGCGCCGTGCGCCTGACGGGCGACTACCGCAACTGACGAGACGACGAAGGCGCGCTCCGCAGCTCAGGCCGAGGCCTGACGCGCGGGGCGCGCCTTCGTCGTACGAGGATCAGACTCGCGGGTCGGTCGTCGAGGGACGAACTCGCGATCTGTCGACTCACGGACCACCTGGGGCCCGAAGGTCGCAGGAGGAGGGTGAGGTCGTGTCAGCGGTCGTCGGACCAGCCGGTGAACGGCTGGTCGTAGTCTCCGTTGTTGTCCTCGGAAGACCTCGCTCCGTAGCGAGGATCTGTCGCGAGATCCGTGTGGCTATGACCGGTGAGCTCTTGTTCGAGAGCTTGGTAGTTCGTCTCGGGGCTGTAGTACTTCAGCGCACGAGCGACCTTGGTCTGCTTAGCCTTCTGACGGCCGCGGCCCATGGCTCCGACCCCCTCAACGTAGAAGCGGGGCGGCAACGTACTCAGACGTGCGGCCCCGGGAGTGTTGTTTCGTCTGTTCAGAGTCCAACGGTACATGCTCCGGATGCATTCCAGCCACTCGGGTCCCCCGATCGGGTGGCTTGTCACACTGTCTCCACACAACGACGCCACGGCGGGCGGCCGCTGGGCTGCCGGTGGGCTGCCGGTGGGCTGTCAGCGGGCCGGCGGCCGGCCCGCAGGTGACGGGTCGTCGGAGCGGCTGAGCGAGGGCCTCGGACGGTGCGCGACACGCCCGGATCTCGGTCCGAAACACCTGTACCACCCATACCCCGTCTAATTCACCCTGTCCGCCAAGTCGCCCAAAATCCTCATGCTGCGACAATGGAAGGGCTAGCGCAGGGCTGTCGTCGCGTTCCGACGTCACCGTCGGACCAGCCAGTCGCTAGGAGGAGGTGCAGTGATGTCCGTCCATGGAGAGTCCGAAGTTCTGCTCACACCGGCCGAGGTCGCGAGCCTGTTCCGCGTCGATCCCAAGACCGTCACTCGCTGGGCCAAGGCCGGCAAGCTGTCGTCGATCCGGACCCTCGGGGGGCATCGTCGCTATCGAGAGTCCGAGGTTCGTGCACTCCTGGGTGCCGCGAGCGAGAACGCCGAGGGCGTCGACAAGGGCTGACCGACGGCGCGGTGGTGGACTTCCCGCGCCCAGCCTTCGCCGTCGGGCCGTGCGGAGCCCCGGGACCCGTTCCCGGAGCTCCCGTCGCGTCCTGACCTGGAACTTCCTCACGACCAGCCGAAAGCCCGGCGCCTGCGGCGCCGGGCTCGGTCGTTCCTGGGGGCTGAACCGGTCCTGCCGGCCCCGCCCGGCTCGGGTGGGGCGTCCTCCGTGCGTCAGGAGCGGCGCCGCAGGATCGCCGCGGCGACGAGGGCGACCGTCGCGACGGCGCCCCCGATGAGGATCTTGACGTTGCGGGCGCGCGCCGGGTCGTGCTCGGGCAGCCCGCGTCCCGTGAAGAAGCTCCCCGTGTCGGCCGCGGCCTGCTTGGTCTGGTGCGCGACGTTCGCCGCCTGCGTCCGCGGGTCGAGGCGCGTGGTGAGCTCGTCGATCGTGCTCGCGAGCTCGGACCGGGTCCGGGCGATCTCTGCTTCCAGCTCGGCCTGGGTCGGTTCGGTGCTCACGGGCGCAGTCCTTCCTTCACGGTGGCGACGTCTTCCTTGATGCCGGCGATGGCCACGTCCGGGGTCGGGGGCATCCCCTTCTTGAGCTGCTTGCTGCCGACGAACGCCAGGACGCCCGCGAGGAGGAACAGGGCGACCCCGACGATGAGGGCAGCGAGCCACAGCGGCACGGCGTGCGCGAGCCCGACCATCGCCGAGTGCAGGAGGAAGCCCAGGCCGTAGAGCGAGAGCACACCGGCCACGACGAACATGCCGATCCCGATCCCCGACCTGGCGGCCTTGGTCGTCAGCTCCTTCTTGGCGAGCGCGATCTCGGTCCGGACGAGGCGCGTGGCCTGCTCGGACATCTGCTCGACGAGCTTGCCGATCGAGGGCTTCGGGCTCGGGGGAGGGGGCTGCCCGTCGTCCCAGTCGCTCATGGTGGTCACCTTCCTGGCGCTCCGGTCGGGGCGCCCGTGCGCGCGAGGGGGACCCGCGCCCTGAAGAGTCGGTTCTTCATGTCCCACTCAACCGGTCAACCGCCCCGAGGGCAATTCCGCGCGCCGGGCGTGCGAGTGCTCGTCCGGTGTGCTGGGCGGGTGGCGGGAAGTCCCGTCTCGCCGGTCGGGCGGGCAGCATGATGGCCGGGCCGGTGGGAACGACGAAGCCCCGTCTCGCGTGAACGAGACGGGGCTTCGTGGACGTGGCTCCGACCGGCGTCGATCCGGTGACCTTTCGATTTTCAGTCGAACGCTCTACCAACTGAGCTACAGAGCCTTGACACGAAAGCCCGGTCATGATGACCGGGCAGTCGCTGTCGAGCGACCCTGACGGGACTTGAACCCGCGACCTCCGCCGTGACAGGGCGGCGCGCTAACCAACTGCGCTACAGGGCCTTGCGTGAGTTTCTCCCGGCCGGGGCCGTTCGAACCTCGAGAATCGTATCTCACTGCCGGGCGAATCCGTTAATCGGATCCTTCCGAGTACCCCCAACGGGATTCGAACCCGTGCTACCGCCGTGAAAGGGCGGCGTCCTAGGCCGCTAAACGATGGGGGCCTAGTTTCCTGGACAACCCGTACCGCCTGCGGAGCACGAGTCGCCGAGAGACCTCCGTCAGCATACGGGGAAGCGGGGTCGCGGTGCAAAACGGTGCTCGGTGCGCTGTACGGGGCCGTCGCGAGGTGTGCGCGGGGGAGTGCGACCTGGCTGGGTGAGGACCTGGCCGAGCCTCGGCGGGGCCAGGGCCGGGGGAGGATGGTCCCGTGGTGGAGATGACGCGCGAGGACTTCGAGGACGCGGTGCGCGATGCGCTGGACGAGATCCCGGAGGAGCTGGCGGAGCAGATGGACAACGTGGTCGTCCTGGTCGAGGACGACGCGCCCGCCGACGACCCCGAGCTGCTGGGGCTGTACGAGGGCGTCCCGCTGACCGAGCGGGACCTCATGTGGGCCGCGGGCGCCCTCCCGGACCGGATCACGATCTACCGCAACCCCACCCTCGCGATCTGCGAGACGCGCGAGGAGGTGGTCGAGGAGGTCGTGGTCACGGTGGTCCACGAGATCGCGCACCACTTCGGGATCGACGACGACCGGTTGCACGAGCTCGGATGGGCCTAGCATTCATCGTCGACTAGCGATATCATCGCCACATGACGATGAAGAGGGAGACGAGTGCCCGCACGCACCTGCGAGCGCGCCGACCCGTGACCGATACTCTCGCCGAGCAGGCGGCGGCCGAGCATCCGCAGCAACCGTGCACGCCGCCCGTCGTCGGGCACGACCACACCGCGGTCGCGCGCCTGCTGCACGCCCTCGCCGAGCCGCACCGGCTCTCGGTGGTGCACCTCCTCGCGGTCGCGGAGCACCGCGTGGTCGACCTGACGCGCGAGCTGGGGCTCGCCCAGTCCACGGTGTCGGCCCACCTGGCGACGCTCCGGGAGGCGGGTCTGGTCGAGACGCGCAGGGAGGGGCGTTCGTCCTGGTACCGCCTCGCCCGCCCCGAGGTCGCGCACATCCTGGCCGACGCCGAGCGGGTCGTCGACGCCACGAGGGACCCCCGATGAGCGGCCACTCCCACTCGCACGGTGCGTCGACCGCGACGGGCGCGCACCGCCGTCGGCTCGTGATCGTCCTGTGCATCACGCTGGGCGTCATGGCGCTCGAGGTCGTGGGCGCCCTGGTCTCCGGATCGCTCGCCCTCCTCGCGGACGCGGGGCACATGCTCACCGACGCGACCGGGATCGGCATCGCGCTCTTCGCGAGCTGGCTCGCGACGCGTCCGGCCTCCCCGACCCGGACCTTCGGGTGGCAGCGCGCAGAGATCCTCGCCGCCCTGACCAACGCACTGATCCTGGGCACGGTCGCCGTGCTGGCGATCGTGGAGGGGATCTCGCGCTTCCGGGCCCCGGACCCGGAGATCCAGGCGGGGCTGATGATCGGGGTGGCGGTCGTCGGGCTCGTCGCGAACGCGATCGGGCTGCGGCTGCTGTCCGCGGGGCAGGCCGAGAGCCTCAACGTCCGAGGCGCCTACCTCGAGGTGCTGGGCGACCTCCTCGGGTCGGTCGCCGTGATCGTCGCGGGGGTCCTCGTGGCGATCGGGTTCCCGGGGGCGGACGGCCTCGCGTCCGTGGCGATCGGGCTCATGATCCTGCCGCGCGCGTTCATGCTCCTGCGTGAGGTCGCGGCGGTGCTGCTCGAGTCGACCCCCGCCGGCGTGGACCTCGAGAAGGTCCGCACGCACATGGAGGGGATCCCCGGAGTCGTGGGCGTCCACGACCTGCACGCGTGGACCATCACCTCGGGGGTCCCCGTCATGTCGGCGCACGTGGTCGTGGAGGACGGGCTCCTCGCGAGCGGTGGCGGGACCGAGGTGCTGCGGCGCCTCAAGGACTGCCTGGGTGGGCACTTCGACGTCGACCACTGCACGTTCCAGATCGAGCCGCCGTCGATGCAGGCGACCGAGGAGTCGGTCCACCACTGAACCCCGGGCGTCTCGCGAGGGTCGCCGATGTCGAGGCGGGCTCCCGGATCGATCTACGCTCGTCCCATGACGATTCTGGTGACGGGTGGAGCGGGGTACATCGGGGCGCACGTGGTGCGCCTCCTGCAGGAGAGGGGTGAGAAGGTCGTCGTCGTCGACGACCTGAGCACCGGTCAGGAAGGGCGGGTCGGTGGCGCGCCCCTCGTGCGCCTGGACGTGTCGAGCCCCGAGGCGGTCGAGGTCCTGACCAGGACGCTCACGGAGCACGAGGTCACCGCGGTCGTGCACTTCGCGGCCCGCAAGCAGGTCGGCGAGTCGGTCGAGAAGCCGGCCTGGTACTACCAGCAGAACGTCGGCGGCTTCACGAACCTCGTGTCCGCGATGGAGGCGGCGGGGGTGGACCGGCTGGTGTTCTCGTCGTCGGCGGCGACGTACGGGATGCCCTCGGTCTCCCTGGTCGAGGAGAAGCTGCACGCCGAGCCGATCAACCCCTACGGCGAGACCAAGCTCGTCGGCGAGTGGCTGGGCCGGGCGGCTGGGCGCTCGTGGGGCCTGCGGTTCGTCGCGCTGCGGTACTTCAACGTCGCGGGTGCCGGCTGGTCCGACCTGGGTGACCCGGCGATCCTCAACCTCGTCCCCATGGTCCTCGACCGTCTGGAGCGTGGCGAGCAGCCCAAGATCTTCGGTGACGACTACCCGACGCCCGACGGCACCTGCATCCGCGACTACATCCACGTCCTGGACCTGGCCGAGGCGCACCTCGCGGCGCTCGACTACCTCGACGAGGACGAGCGCGCGTACGACGTCTTCAACGTCGGGACGGGGACGGGCTCCTCGGTCCGCGAGGTCATCGACGAGATCGGCAAGGTCTCGGGCCTCGACGTGACGGCCGAGATCCTGCCGCGTCGTGCGGGCGACCCGCCGCAGCTCGTCGCCTCGCCCGAGCGCATCAACAAGGTGCTCGGGTGGAGCGGTTCGCAGGGGCTCGAAGAGATCATCTCGTCGGCCTGGGAGGCCTGGCAGGCGGGTCCTCGGCGGATCGACGTCTGAGCGTCACCGGCCGTCGGAAGGGCCTCCTCGCCTCGGGCGAGGGGGCCCTTCCGGGTGTCGGGCGGGTGTCGGGCGCTGACAACCCGTCAGATCCTCAGTATGCTGAGCAAAATTACTCAGCAGGCTGAGGATGAAGGGGTGTGCCATGCCCGGAACGCCTGGGATGCCGGGAGGCCGAGCATCCGAGACCATGAAGGGGGAGGTCCACGTGTCGCAGATGCTGTACGACCGCACAGCCGCCCGCGCGAGCCGCGCGGTCCTGACCGGGTACTCGACGTCCTTCGGCCTCGGGTCCCGGCTCCTGGGGAGTGTCGCGCGGCGCGACATCGACGCGGTCTACGGCCTGGTCCGGGTGGCCGACGAGGTCGTCGACACCCGCCGGGGCGAGGGCGCCGACGCGCTCCTGACGGGCCTCGAGGAGGAGACCGCCCGCGCGCTCGCGAGCGGCTACTCGACCAACCTCGTCGTCCACTCGTTCGCGCGCACGGCCCGGCGCACGGGCATCGGCCACGCGGAGATCGACCCGTTCTTCGCCTCGATGCGCATGGACCTCACGGTCCAGGTGCACGACAAGGCCAGCTACGAGCAGTACGTCCACGGCTCGGCCGAGGTCGTGGGACTCATGTGCCTCGCGGTGTTCCTCAACGCAGACCGCCGCCCCGGGGAGCCTGTCGTCCGCGCCGACGCGGCCGTGCAGCGTGGTGCGCAAGGGCTCGGCGCGGCGTTCCAGAAGATCAACTTCCTGCGCGACCTGCGCACGGACCACGAGGAGCTGGGGCGCAGCTACTTCCCCGGGATCACGCCTGCGGACCTCACGCAGGAGGACGTCGACGCGATCCTCGCCGAGATCGGCAGCGACCTCGACGCCGCGCGTGCCGCGCTCCCGTCGCTCCCGCGGCGGGCCCGGATGGCGGTCGCCGCGACGCTCGCGCTCTACGACTCCCTGCTCGGCCGACTCGCCTCGACGCCGCCCGCGGCCCTGCTTCGCGCACGCGTGCGCGTCCCGGACCCGGTCAAGCTCGTCGTCGCCGCCCGTGCCGTGGCGCGCGAGTCGCTGCGGCGCGACGTGCCTGCCGTGCCCCCGCGCTCTGCCCGGTTCGCCGATCCCCGAGGAGCCCTGTGAACGACGCCCCGCCCGACATGCCGCACGTCGTGGTCGTGGGCGGTGGTGTCGGCGGACTCGCGACGGCCGCGCTCCTGGCCCGGGGCGGCGCGCGGGTCACGCTGCTCGAACGCCACGAGCGGGTCGGGGGGCGGGCCGGGACGTTCGACCTCGACGGGTTCCGCTTCGACACAGGACCGTCCTGGTACTTCATGCCCGAGGTCTTCGAGCACTGGTTCGCGCTCCTCGGCGAGCGCGTCGAGGACCACCTCGACCTCGTCCCGCTCGACCCGTCGTACCGTGTCTTCTTCGAGCGGCCACCGTCGTCCGAGCAGCACGACGGCGCCACGCACCTCGCCCCGGCCGGTACCGTCCTCGACGTCACTCGGGACCAGGAGACCAACTGGGCGCGCTTCGACGCGCTCTCCCCGGGCGACGGCGAACGGATGCGGGCCTACGCCGAGGAATCGGGCGAGGCCTACCGTCTCGCCCTGGACCACTTCCTCTACACGACGTTCGAGCGCCCCGACCGGGCGATCGGGCGTGACGTCCTGCGACGGCTGCCGCGCCTCGCGGCCCTGCTGGGGCGCTCTCTCTCGGACCGCGTCGAACGCCGCGTGCGCGACCCGCGCCTGCGCCAGGTCCTCGGCTATCACGCGGTCTTCCTCGGCTCCTCGCCCTACAGGGTGCCCGCGCTGTACTCGCTCATGAGCCACCTCGACCTCGTCGAGGGCGTACGTTTTCCGCGCGGCGGGATGTACACCATCGTCGAGGCCATGGAGAAGCTGGCCCGCGCCGAGGGCGTGACGATCCGCACGGGGAGCGACGTCGTCGGGATCGAGATCGCACCTGCCGCGCCCGTGCCCGACGGCGGGGCCGCACCCCGCGCGCGGGCCGGCCGGTCCCGGCGACGCACGCGAGGCGTCGCCACCGGGGTGCGGCTGAGCACGGGCGAGGTCGTGCCCGCGGACGTCGTCGTGTCCGGTGCCGACCTGCACCACACGCAGACCGCACTCCTGCCCCCGGCCTACGCCGACCTCCCCGCGCCCGCGTGGGACGACCGCGGGCCCGGCATCTCGGCACTGCTGATCCTCGCGGGCGTGCGGGGCGAGCTGCCCGAGCTCGCCCACCACTCGCTCTTCTTCACCGAGGACTGGCGGGGCAACTTCGCGGACGTCCTGGGGGACGCCGCCAACAGCCCCGTCGACTCGTTGCGGGTCCCGACCCCCGCATCGCTCTACGTCTCACGGACCTCGGCCACCGACGACGCGACCATCGACCACCCCGCGGCCCCGCCCGGCCACGAGAACCTGTTCGTCCTCGTCCCCTTCCCCGCCGACCCCGCGCTCGGCGGCTCCGTCGCGTCGCAGGCCGACCTCGAACGGCTCGCCGACGGCTACCTCGACCAGGTCGGCGCCTGGGCCGGGATCGACGACCTGCGCGAGCGCGTCGTGACGAGGCGGGTCCTCGGGCCCGCGCACTTCGCGACCGAGTTCTCGTCCTGGCGCGGGACGGCCCTGGGGATGGAGCACACGCTCGCGCAGAGCGCGATGTTCCGCCCCCCGGGCGCGTCGCGCAAGGTCGCCAACCTCTACTACACGGGCGCGGGCACGGCCCCCGGCGTCGGTCTGCCGATGTGCCTCATCAGCGCCGAGCTCGTCGCCAAGCGACTCCTCGGAGAGACCTCGTCCCGGCCGCTCCCGACGCCGCTGCGCCCGGGCTTCCTCGCCGCGAGCCGTCGCCCCGAGCGCCTGCGAGGTGGCGTCTCGTGATCGGGTTCGCGTACCTCGCGGCGCTCCTCGTCTCGCTCGGCGGGCTCGCCGTGCTCGACCGCCGGTTCCGCCTCGCGTTCTGGGCAGACCCCGCCCGGACCGCGATCACGCTCGTGGTCGGCGTGCTGTTCTTCCTCGCGTGGGACGTCGCCGGGCTCGCGCTGAAGATCTTCGCGCGCGGCGACTCGCCGCACATGACCGGGCTCCAGCTCGCCCCTGAGCTGCCCGTCGAGGAGGCCGTGTTCCTCACGCTGCTCTGCTACAACACCCTGCTCGTCTGGCGGTTCCTCGACCTGCGCGTGCGCGCGAGGAGGCCGGGACGGGCGGCCGACGACCCCAGAGACCTGCCCGCCAGGGCCTCGGACCGTCCGACGACGGGAACCGGCGCATGACCAACATCGTCCTGAACCTCGTGGTCCTGGCGCTCGTCGCCGCCGTCACCGGATGGACGCTCCGGCGCCACCGGGCCGGCCCGCTCCTGTGGACGGCCGCGGTCATGGTGGTCCTGACGCTCGTGTTCGACACGATCATGATCGCGGTCGGGCTCTACACGTACGCCCCGGACAAGATCCTCGGGATCTACCTCGCCGGGGCGCCGCTCGAGGACTTCGCCTACCCGCTGGCCGCGGTGCTGCTGCTGCCCGCAGTCTGGACCTGGGTCGGGGACGGTCGGCGACGACGGCACGCGGGAGGGCAGTCATGACGGGGCTCGCGGTCGAGCCGGGGGCTGCACCGGGGCCACTCGTCGCGCTCCGGGAGATCGTCGCGGCCTCGCGGCCCTTCTCCTGGATCAACACCGCCTACCCCTTCGCGGCCGGCTACCTCGTCGCGACCGGTGGCCGCATCGACGCCGCGCTCGTCGTCGGGACGCTCTACTTCCTGATCCCCTACAACCTGCTCATGTACGGGATCAACGACGTGTTCGACTACGAGTCCGACCTGCGGAACCCGCGCAAGGGCGGGATCGAGGGCGCGCTCGCGGACCCTGCCACGGCGCGCGTGACCCACAGGCGCATCCTGTGGGCGTGTGCCGTGACGAACGTCCCGTTCCTCGCGTGGCTGCTGGTCCAGGGCGACGTGGCCGCGAACCTGACGCTCGCCGTCGTGGTCTTCCTCGTCGTCGCCTACTCGGCGCCCGTGCTGCGCTTCAAGGAGCGGCCGTTCCTCGACTCGTTCACGTCCGCCATGCACTTCGTCGGGCCGTTGCTGTACGCACTCGTGCTCGTCGGGACCGACCTCGGCGCCCCCAGCGTGTGGCCCGTGCTGGTCGCGTTCGTGCTGTGGGGAGCCGCGTCGCACGCGTTCGGCGCGGTCCAGGACGTGCGGGCCGACCGGGAGGGCGGCATCGGCTCGGTCGCGACCGTGATCGGGGCGCACCGGACCGTCGTGGTCGCGGCCTGCGCCTACCTCGTCGCCGCGGTGCTGCTCGCGCTGCTCCCCTGGCCGGGATGGCTGGCGGCACTGCTCCCGCTCCCGTACCTCGCCAACGTCGCCGCGTCCTGGTCTGTGCAGGACGAGGACTGCGAACGGGCGAACGCGGGCTGGCGTCGCTTCCTCTGGCTCAACCTGGTGACAGGGTTCCTCGTGACGATGCTGCTCATCGCCGCCACCTGGGGCTGAACGGTCCCGGGCACGACGACGGCCGCCGACCCGCGCGGGTCGGCGGCCGTCGTGGCGCCTCGGACGTCCCTGGCAGTCAGGTCAGTACGTGGTGCCGAACTCCCAGTGCCAGGCCTCGGGGTTCGCCCCGCCCGGGCGCGCCCAGGTCGGGTTGTCCCAGCCGTACGCCGGAGCGTTCTCCCGCATCCAGCTGTACTGGGCGGTGCCGAACTGGTTGATGCCGCCGCCCAGGTCGAGCGCCTGGCCCATGCCGTGGTTCGAGGTACCGGGGGGAGCCGCGAGGCTGCCCTTCGACGCCTTGACGGAGACCTGTGAGGCGTACGAGCGGTAGGACGAGGTCACCGAGATGTCCGTCCCGAACGCGGCACGGTAGGCCGTGTTGAGCTGCTCGAGGTGGTAGACCCCGTCGCAGCGCACGAAGTGACCGGGCGCGAAGCTCGGCGAGCACAGGATCTCGGTCGGGATGTTGCCGTTCGAGTATCCCGCGGTGCTGTTCGCCCACGCCGCGAGCTGGGCGGCCATGGCCTCACGCTCTGCGGCCTGCTGGGCGGCGACCTCCTCGGCCGTCGGCGGTCCCGGCTCGACCGAGACCGTCACGGTCGTCGCGTCGAGGAGCGTGCGCAGGGCCTCGGTCGCCGCTCCGATCTCCTCGATCGTCGGGGCGACCTGTGCCTGGCCGGACGGGTCTTCCTCGACGGTCGCCGGGTCGGCGTCCGCCGCAGCGGGCTCGGCCGGCGCATCGGCAGCGTCGGCAGCGTCGGCCGGGTCGGCCGGGTCGGCCGGGTCGGCGGTCGCGGTCTCGGGCATCGTGGTGGCGGTGTCGGCGCTGAGGGACTCGCGCCCCTCGGTGCCGGCGCGGCTCGCGCGGAACGTGTCGCGACCGTCGAGGGCGGCATCCGCCCCGGAGGCCTCGAGCGTCGGTCCGGGGGCCAGCCCACCGGCGTCGAGCGACGGGTCGGCCACCGTGCCGGTGGGCACGTCGGTGGGCGAGGTCGTCGCACCGCGGCCGGTCTCGCCGCCGTTCTCCGACGTGCTCGTGGTCGCGGCGCTGAGGAGCTGGCGGAGCTGGTCACGGGTCGCGGTGATCTGGGCCAGCTGCTCGGGGGCCAGGGAGGACGTGCCCTCGCTCGCCAGGTACTCGGCGCGCACCAGCTCGGTGCTCGCCGCCTCGAGGGCAGCCTGCTCCTCAGGGGTCGAGGCGCTCGCCCCGGCGATGCTGGTGACCGTCGAGGCCGCCGTACCGGTGGTGCTCGCCGCGGCGACCTGGGCGGTGGTGGGGGTGGTGACGAGGCTGGCGGCGCCGGCGGTGGTGGTCACGGCGACCGCGGCTAGGGCTGCCGCGACCGCGAAGGGGGATCGTCGGCGCACGGAGCGTCCGGGGAGGGTCGCGGCGAAGCGGCGCTGGGAGTGCTTCCCCATCAGCGACCCCCTCTCGTGCCGGGTCCCGGCTGGTCGGCTGCGCCGAGGAGTGTGGTCGTGCGGTCGTCCGTGCCCGGGAGCGGGCGGCGCGCTGTGGGCGCGGCAGAACTGAGCAGTGCAGGTGTCACGGTGTTCCGATGTTCCGTTCGTCGGGCCGAGGCCGGGACCACGTGCGCACTGCGGCGGTCGAGCGGGAGCTCGACGCCGTACCGTGCCGTCGTGGTGACGGGAATCGTTCTTGGAGCCTCAGCGGCCTGAGTCGCGGCGCGTCCGGATGACGTGGGAGCCGCGTGCGCCGGCAGATGGGATGCGAGGGCGGTCCTCGGTGCCTGCCGACTCGTTCCATCTTCAACTACGTTTGTGAGTGCTCTGGCCCCGCAGAGCAAGGATCCGCTGGCGATGGTGTGCCGGGTCCGAGCCTATTCGGTGAAGAAGGTACGACCGACGCGTCTCGCGTCGCGAGTCAGCGCCGTACCCACGAGCATGCCCAACGCGATCGCGAAGACGGCGACGACGGCGTTGGCGATGTCCGACACCGAGCCCGCACTGCCCGCCACGAGCTCCGAGAGGCCCAGGAAGCTCAGGGCGCCCGGCACCAGGAGCCAGAAGGCCGGGAGCGTCGTGATGATCGCCGGCGGGCCGGTGCGGGTCCGTTCGACGAGGGTCGCGAGCGGCACGATCACGAGAGCACCGAAGAAGCCCGAGATCTCCGGGGCGACGTAGGACCCCACGAGCTGGGCCGCGTAGGCCGCGAACAGGACCACGAGCACCCAGGGCAGGCTCCGGCGCGGGGTCGAGGCGAAGAGCATCTGCCCGACGCCCACGAGCACGACCCCGACCCACGGGGCCCACCACCCCATCCGTTCGCCCCCGTGCCCGGCGATCAGGTCGCCCGCGACCGCCGCGCCGGCCACGACGCCGAACACGAGGAGCAGGAGCTGGGCGATCCCGTAGAGGAGACGGCTCGCGCCCGAGACGATCTGGTTGCTCGTGAGCTCGATCGCGGCCACGGTCAGGACGGACCCCGGCAGGAAGCTGATGAGCGGCGGGACCAGGACCTGCAGCGGGCTGTCGCCGAGCCAGGGCTGCACCACCTGGATCGCCAGGACCGTCACGAGGAAGGACGCGACGACGGGCAGGGCCGTGCTGAGCGTGGGCCAGCGCGCGGCGAGCCACCGCAGGAGCCCGACGCCGAGCCCCAGGACCACGAAGACGGGCAGCAGGTCCAGGGTCGGGTTGAGGATCAGGCCGAAGCCCAGCGTCAGGATCGCGTGCCCGACGACCGTGAGCACGGCGCCGAACCTGGGCGGGCGGCTCCGGATCACACGCAGCTCGGCCCGCGCGTCGGCGAGGTCGATCGTCTGGTTGCGCAGCTTGCGGATCACGGCGTAGAGCGCGCCGATCTGGTCCAGGTCGAGCCCGCTGCCCGCGGCGTCGGTGAAGTCCGTGACGACGCCGGACGCGGTCTGGACGCGGATGAAGACGCACGTCGGCAGGACGAGGGTCTGCACGGTGTGCGCCCCGTGCAGGTCGGCGACCTGCTTGAGCACGTCCTGCGCGTCGTTGACCGACTGCCCCGAGTCGAGCATCGCCCGGCCGAGCGTGCGCAGCAGCGGGACGAGGTCCGGGGAGATCTCCGGGACGTCGGGCTCGTCGTCGGGCGTCGCCTCATTGCCGAGCGCCTGGAGGACCCGGCGGAGGGTCGAGGGGGCGCGACGGATCCCGGACAGCACGGGGAACCGTGGCCGGCGCCTGGAACCGGGGGCCGTCTCGGACCTCTCAGCCGTCTGGGGGGTGTCGGCCGGGGAGGAACCGGTCCCCGTCGTGTCCGGCGGGATGTCGCGGAGGGCGGCCGCGGGGGCGCCGTCGGGAGTCGTCACCTGCTCGGGTGGTGCGTCCGTGGGCGGACCCGCGGCGTTCAGCTCGCCACCCCGCGTCCACCGGCAGGGTCGGTCCCGGCGTCGGAGGAGCCGGGTGACGCGTCCGCCGGTCCTGTCGACGCCGCGACCAGGTGCAGCAGGGCCTCGGCGTAGGCGTCGGCGGGGTCGTGGCCGCGGAAGGTGAGCGGGCGTCCGCCGAGCTCGATCTCGACGAGGTAGGCGGGGTGGTCGTCGTCCTCGACGAAGCGCTGGAGCCAGCGGAAGGTGCCGCCGAGCAGGGTACGGAGCTGGGGTTCGAGCGGGTGCCACAGCGCGTCCTCGAGCGCCACGGAGTCGAGCGCCCACTCGGTGGTCCCGTTGAAGCCGAGGATCACGCCGGTGTCGAACTCGTGCGGTTCGATCGTCATGTCGCTGACGGTGAAGAGGTCGCCCGTGGGACCCGTGCCGAGGAGCCGGAAGCGGTCGCCGGACTCGGGGTGCCAGCGCACTCCCGCCTCGCGCAGGGCGAGTGCCAGGTCCCAGGAGATCATCTCGCCAGTATGGTCGGGTCGGCCCGCCCGGGCGCGCCGAGGGTGACGCCCCGGTCCGCCGAGGGTGACCGCCGAGGCCGTCGGCGGTGACGCCCGGCACCGCCGACGGTGACGCTCCGCAGGCCCTTCACCCGCTCGCGCGAGACAGTAGGGGAAGGACTCCCGCAGCCCGCGGGGCCCGAGCACGGGGAGGCCGGCATGACCGGGACGTTCGCGACCGTCGACGACTACATCGGTTCGTTCCCGCCCGAGACCCAGGCGGTCCTGCAGGAGATGCGCCGGACGATCCACCGGGTCGTGCCCGACGCCGGCGAGAAGATCAGCTACCAGATCCCGGCGGTGACGGTCGGTGGCCGGGTCGTCGTGTACTTCGCGGGGTGGAAGCACCACGTGAGCCTGTACCCCGTGCCCGACGGCGACGTGGACTTCGAGCGCCTCGTCGCCCCGTACCGGGCCTCGAAGGGGACGCTCAAGTTCATGCTGTCCGAGCCGATCCCGTACGGCGTGATCGAGACGGTCTCGCGGCACCTGCTCGACCAGCACGGGGCCTCGGCGTAGCGAGCCGTCGCTCCGGAGGACGCTGGGCGCGGCCCGGCGGGCGCCCACCTGTCGGGACGCGCCGTCCCACGACGGCCGGGTCGTCACACCCCGGAAACGTCGGCGTCGTGTACTCGCCCTCATGACCGTTCCTTCCACGGGCACGGCCGGGCGATCCCCGGACCGACCCGTCACCGTCTCCATCCACCGCCGCATCCACCCCGACCTGGTCCCGGACGCGACGCGCTGGGTCCAGACCGGCGTCAACATGGCCAACACGTACCCGGGGTTCCTCGGGTCGGGCTGGGTGCGCGCCGCGAAGGACTCGCACGACTGGCACATGCTCTACCGCTTCGCCGACGAGGCGACGCTCGACGCGTGGGACTCCTCGCCCGAGCGGGTCGCGTGGCTCCAGGAGGGGCAGGGGCTCGTGGAGGACCAGCGCGTCGAGCGCAGGACGGGCATCGAGGGGTGGTTCGACGTCCCTGCCCGCGTCGAGGAGCCGCAGCTCGGCGCCGAGCGTGCGCCGGCCCGGTGGAAGCAGTCGGTGAGCATCTGGCTCGGGTTCTTCCCCGTGAACCTGGCGTTCACGCTGCTCGTGTCATGGGCGGTCCCGAGCTTCGGCGAGCTGCCCGTCGTCCCGAGGGTCCTCGTGACGACGCTCGTCCTGACCCCGATCATGACCTACGCCGTCCTGCCGTGGGTGACCCGCCGTCTGGCACCGTGGCTCGCACGCTGAGGCACGCCTGCCCGGCCTGTGAGGACCGTCTCATTCCCGCCCTGTCCGGGCGCCGCCCAGCGCCCGGCCATAGCGTGGACGGATGGACGACGAGATCGAGAACGCGACAGATGTCGCACTGACCCTGGCCGCCGTCGCGGGAGCGCTGGTGGTCGCGTTCGTGCTGGGCACGATCCTCTCGGCGGTCGTGAACCGCCTCGGGCGGCGCAGCGAGCTCGCACGGGGCATCTCGAAGCGGCTGCGCCGCCCGGACCGTGCGGTGCTCATGGTCGTCGCGGTGTGGATCGCGGTGCGGGTCACGACCGACCCGTCGGTGAGCTGGCGCCCAGCGGTCGAGCACGCCCTCCTGATCGCGCTCATCGCGGCAGGTGCATGGTGGGTGGGAGCGCTCGCGTTCGTCCTGGAGGACAGTGCGCTCAAGCGCTTCCGGGTCGACGTGGTCGACAACCGGCACGCGCGGCGCATCCGCACGCAGATCATCGTGGTGCGGCGGCTGACCGTCGCGATCATCGTGGTCTGCGCGATCGCGGCGGTCCTGCTGACGTTCCCTGCGGCGCGCGCCGCGGGCGCGAGCATCCTCGCGTCAGCCGGTGTCATCTCGATCGTCGCGGGCCTCGCGGCCCAGACGTCCCTCGCGAACGTGTTCGCGGGCATGCAGATCGCGTTCACGGACGGCATCCGGGTCGACGACGTCGTGGTCCTCGAGGGCGAGTGGGGGCGGATCGAGGAGATCACCATGACGTACGTCGTGGTGCACCTGTGGGACGACCGGCGCCTCATCATGCCGTGCACGTACTTCACGACGACCCCCTTCCAGAACTGGACGCGACGGGCCGCGGACCTGCTCGGCACGGTCGAGCTCGACCTGGACTTCCGGGTGCCGTTCGGCGCCATGCGCGCCGAGCTCAAGCGGCTCCTCGCGCACACCGACCTCTGGGACCAGCGCGTCGGCATCCTGCAGGTGACCGACGCGATCAACGGCGTCGTCCGGGTGCGCGCGCTCGTGAGCGCGCGCGACGCCCCGACGCTGTTCGACCTGCGGTGCTTCGTGCGCGAGGGGCTCGTCGAGTGGCTCCAGCGGTCGAGCTCCGACTCGCTGCCACGCACGCGCTTCGAAGGCGTCGAGGAGGGGCGCATCAGCGAGGAGCCCGACGTCGCGCCCGGCCGCTCACAGGCCGACGGTGCGGCGGCACAGCCCGCGATCCCCGAACCCGAGGTCCAGCTCCCGCCCTCGATCCCCGTGGGGCCGGGCATCCCGGGCCAGCCGCCCCTGTCGACCCGTCAGGCGACGCGCCGCGTGTCGGTACGCGACCAGACGCGGGTGATCGGGACGGTCAGCGCCCCGCAGGACGTCGTCGAGACCCGGGTCATGTCACCGGTCGAGGCGGCGCTCGCGGGCGCGCCGGGCGCGGGCGACACGGGGGAGATCGGACCCGAGGACCTGCCTGGCGGCGCGTCCGAGTCGGCCTTCTTCAGCGGCACGGCCGAGGGGGTCGAGCGTGCGCAGGCCTTCGCCGGCCCGGGTCAGGAGGTCATCGACGAGCGTGAGGAGACGGCCGAGCGGAACCGGGTCGAGGACGAGCGCGATGCAGCGGCGTCGCAGGACGACGCCGACGAGCGGGAGCAGGACCAGGACGCGGTGCGCCGCACCGCCGACCGTGACCGCCCCGGCGACCGCGACCTGGGGCGCGGGGAGTCGCAGGGCGATGCCGGTCACGACGGCGACGCCTGACACCGAGGGTGACGCCCCCACCCGTCGACGGTGACGCCCTCACCTGCCGAGGGTGACGCCCTCACCCGTCGAGGGTGACGCCCTCACCCGTCGAGGGTGACGCACACGACCCGGGTCCACCGCGCCGCGCAGGGCGCCGCTGGTTAGGGTCTCGTCGTGAGCAGGTGGACCTGGCCCGCGTACGTGGGCGTGATCGGCGGAGTCGTCGTCTTCGTGATGTTCCTGCTGCCGATCGTGGTCTGGCAGTACCGCCGGTACGGGCGGCTGAGCTGGCTGCGCCTGCTGGGGTCGGCGGCGGTCGCGGTCTACGGTGTCGCGCTCGTGGCGTACACGCTGCTGCCGCTGCCCTCGGGAGACCTCGCGCAGTGGTGCGCGCAGCACGGGTTCTCGGGCCCGCAGCTGAACCCGTTCCAGTTCGTCGAGGACGTCCGCCGGGACACCGCCGGCATGAGCGCCGCGGCGCGCCTGCGCAGCCCTGCCGTGCTCCAGACGGTGTTCAACGTGGTGCTGTTCGTCCCGTGGGGCGTGCTGGTGCGGCGCTTCTTCGGGTGGCGCCTGCCGCTCACGGTGCTCTCCGCGTTCGCGGCGTCGCTGCTCATCGAGACGACGCAGGGCACGGGGATCTTCGGTCTCGTCCCGTGCTCGTACCGGCTGGCCGACGTCGACGACCTCCTGACGAACACCCTGGGCGGGTTGGTCGGCGCGCTGATCGCGCCGGTGGTCCTGCGGTGGATGCCGCGCTCGACCGACCTCGCGACGGAGCGGGGCGTGCCGCGCCCGGTCACGGTGTGGCGGCGGTGGCTGGGCATGGCGATCGACGCGTTCCTGGTGTCGGTGACGGGGATGGTGCTGGTCCTGTTCTACCGGGTGGTGCTCGTCGCGTCGGGGCAGGACGTCCCGGCCGAGGCGGGGGCGGTCGACGTCGTGCTCGGATCGTTCGTGCCGGTGGTCCTGGTCCTGTTCGTGCCGCCGTTCCTGGGGAGCGGGGCGTCGTGGGGGCAGCGGGCGTTGTGGCTCGAGCCTCGCTGGACGGCGGACGTCGCCGAGGGCCCGGTCGGTGCGGGTGGCCTCGGCCGCGGGACCACGGTGCGTCGGGTGGTGCGCGGCTTCGCGTCGGGCGGGCTCTGGGGGGTGTGCCTGGTGGTGGCGGAGGTCCCGGGTGGTGGTCTTCTGCCCGACGTCGCCGCGCCCCTCGGTGCGCTCGTCGCCTTCGTGGCGGTCGTCTCGGTCCTGCTCACGCGCGACCGGCGCGGGGTGTCGGGGGTCGTGTCGGGTGCCCGGATGGTCGACGCTCGGGGCTGACTGCTCGCGCCCGGGCCAGGACGAGCACGCCGAGAAGTGAGTAGTTACTCCCGGATCGCGCGATCCGGGGGCATCTGCTCACTTCTCGGCGCGGGCGGCCGGGCGGCCGCGCGGGCCGCGGGCCGGGCCGCGGGGCCGGGCCAGGATCAGCGTCCTGCGAGCCACCCCCGCAGCTGATCGGGCCGGTCGGTGATGATCGCGTCGACGCCTGCCACGAGGGCCAGCGTCCACTGCTCGGGCTCGTTCAGGGTCCACACCATGACCTCGAGCCCGGCGGCGTGCAGCTCGTCGACCAGGCCGGGCCGTTCGACGAGCAGGTGCCCTGCGGGGTTGCACGTCATGACGCCCAGCTCGGCGCACGTCGCGAGCAGGTCGTCGGGGAGCTCGCCGACCAGCAGCCCGCGGCGCAGGTCCGGGGCCACCTTCGCGAGGGCTGCGACCGTCGAGGGCCAGAAGCTCTGCCCGATCACGCGGCCCGTGAGCCCGGCGCGCTGGACGGGCTCGGTGACCTTGCGGACGTCGTCGGGCCCCCAGTCGCCCTTGATCTCCAGCAGCAGGTCGATGCCGGGGTGCGTCACGAGGAAGTCCACGAGCTCCGTGAACGTCGGGACCTGCTGCCCGGCGTAGGCGGGGGCGAACCACGAGCCCGCGTCGACGGTACGGACCTCTGCGAGGGTGTGCGCGTCGACGCGGCCGCGACCGTCCGTCGTCGCGTCGAGCGTGTCGTCGTGGATCACGACGACCTCGCCGTCCGCGGTGAGCTGCACGTCGAGCTCGATGCTGTCGGCTCCCGCGCGCCACGCGGCCTCGAACGCCGCGAGCGTGTTCTGCGGGGCGACGGACGAGTTCCCGCGGTGCGCGACGACCGCCACAGCGCCCGTCACAGGTACGGCTCCACGTTCTCCTGGTACGCCTTCTCGAGGCGCGGCGTGATCGACGCGAACGCGTCGGCGGCGGGCGTGCCCTTGAGCACGATCTGCTCGATCCCGTCGGTGAGGATCTGGTCGCCGCCCGGCACGAAGACCCGGACCCAGTCCTGCGAGCGCGACTTCTCGGCGAGCTGGTCGACGGCCGTGCGGAACTGCGGGGTGGCCGCGTAGATGCTGCTCATGGTCTCTCCCTCGACCGCGGACGTGCGCACCGGCATGTACCCGGTGTTCTGGGAGAAGTATGCGGTGTTGTCCGCGTCGGTGAGGAAGGCGAGGAACATCGCGGCGGCGAGCTGCTGCTCGGGCGTGCGCGAGGCCGGGATGGCCAGGCCCGTGCCGCCCGTGGGGGTCCCCGAGCCGTTCGGGCCGTCGGGCAGGTAGGCCGTGCCGACCTCGAACGTGGCCGCGTCGAGCAGTCCGGTGAGGCTGCCCGTGGACCCGATGGTCGAGGCGAAGATGCCCGCCGCGAAATCCGCTCCGGCGTCGGTCCCGACGCCCGCGACCTTGGAGCCGTGGAACAGGTCGTGCAGGAAGTCGCCTGCGGCGAGCGCCTGCGGGCTGTCGAGCGTGACCGTGAACTCGTCGCTGTACGTGCCGCCGTGGCCCCACAGCATGTTCTCGAACCACCAGGCTGCCCACGACGTGCCGGTCGCGAGGCCCAGAGGCGCGCCGTCGGCCGGGACCTGGGCGCGCAGGGCGGGCGCCCACTCGGCGAGCTCGGCCCACGTCGCGGGTCCGCGGTCGGGCAGGCCGGCCTTCGCCCAGAGGTCCTTGTTGTAGTAGAAGAGCGGCGTCGAGCGCGCGTACGGCACGGCCCAGTGCTTGGCGTCGTACGCGTAGTCGCCGTAGAGGGTCGGGTTGTAGTCGTCGACGTCGACGTCGAGGTGCGCGAACACGTCGTCGAGCGGCATGACCTGGCCGTTGACGTAGTAGCGGAACCACCACACGTCGCTCGCGATGACGAGGTCGGGCAGGTTGTTCGACGACGACGCGGCCTGGAAGCGCTGCGCGACCTCGTCGTACCCGGCGCCTGCGGTCACGAGCTTGACCGCGATGTCGGGGTGCTTGGCGTTGAAGCGGCGGATCAGCTCTTCCTCGATGGCCTTGGAGGCGCCGGGGTGGTTGCTCCACCACGTGATCTGCGAGGCGGGCTTGATCGTCGACCAGTCGGTGCCCGCGGAGGCGGACGGGGCGGACGTGCCGCCGCCGACGGTCGGTCCCGCGCACGCGGCGAGGGTGAGGGCGAGGGCGCCGAGGCCGCCGAGGCGCAGCACGTCGCGTCGCGACGGGGTCCACTGGGCGGGCAGGGGCTGGTTCACGTGATGCTCCTTGGGGTGGGGAACAGCGACCCGGCAGGTGCCGGGGGGACAGGGGAGGACCGGCAGGTCAGCCGGTCACGGCTCCGGCAGTGAGCCCGGCGACGAGCCGGCGCTGGAGGAACAGGAAGACGATCAGGATCGGGAGGGTCACGAGCACGGTCGCGGCCATGAGGACGCCCCAGTTGTTCATGCCGTCGACGCTCTGCAGGAGAGTGAGGCCCACGGGGAGCGTCATCTTCTCGGCGTCGTCGGTCACGAGGAACGGCCACAGGTAGTCGTTCCACTCGGCGACCACGGACACGAGCGCGACGGCCGCGATCGTGGGGTAGGAGAGCGGCACGACGAACCTCCACAGCTTGCGCCAGTGGCCTGCCCCGTCGAGCTCGGCGGCCTCGAGGATCGAGATCGGCAGCGACAGGAAGTGCTGACGGAACAGGAAGGTCCCGAACGCGCTCGCCAGGCCCGGCACGAGGATGCCCTGGTAGGTGTTGAGCCACCCGAGCTGGGCGACGAGCGTGTAGTTGGGGATGATCGTGATCTGCTGCGGGATGAGCAGCGTGAACAGGACCAGGACGAACACCGCGCGCTTGAACGGGAAGTCGAGGAAGACGAGCGCGTAGGCGCAGCACAGGCCGAGCAGCAGCTTGAGCGTCGAGCCGACGACGGTCAGGCCCACGCTGTTGAGGAACAGCTGCCCGACGGGGATGCTCTGCGTCGTCTGGACGTAGTTCGCGAGGTCGAGGTTCTGCGGGAGCCACTGGAGCGGGATCGAGTACAGCTCGTCGGGGCGCTTGAAGCTCGCGAGCACCATCCACACGAGCGGCAGCGCCATGACGACGGTCGCGACCAGCAGGGTCGCGTACGAGCCCAGGTGCAGGGGCCGACGACGGCGCGTGCGCTCCGGCGTCCGGGCGCCGCTCGGGCGGTGGCCGGCACCACCCGAGGCCGGTGGTGCGTCCACGGGCGACCCGGGGTGCTGAGCGCGGGACGCGCCCGAGGTCGCGGTCGGGTGCTGGGTGGGTGCGGGGGCCGGGGACTCTCGCACAGGGTTCTGGACGCTCATGCGTAGTGCACCTTCTTCTCGACGAAGCGCAGCTGGACGACCGTGACGACCAGCAGCAGGAGGAAGAGGATCGTCGCGACGGCCGAGGCGTAGCCGGCGCGGCCGGTCACGAAGCCCTCCTCGTAGATCTGGTACATGAGGGTCGTGGTCGAGCCGAGCGGCCCGCCCTTCGTCATGGCCTGGATGATGTCGAAGGACTGCAGCGAGCTCAGCAGCGTCGTGACCGTGAGGAAGAAGGTCGTGGGCGCGAGCAGCGGCAGGACGATCGAACGGAACGTGCGGGCCGAGGACGCGCCGTCGAGCGCGGCGGCCTGCTTGAGCTCCTGCGGGACGGCCTGGAGACCGGCGAGGAAGATCAGGGCGACGTACCCGACGTTTTTCCACAGGTAGACGACGATGATCATGACGAGCGCCCACGGCGAGGTCGTGTACCAGTCGGGGGACTCGAGCCCGATCGCGCGCAGGCCGGCTGAGAGCAGGCCGTAGCGCGGGTCGAAGATGAACAGCCACAGCATGCCGACCGCGACGCCCGACAGGACGTAGGGTGCGAACGCGACGGTCCGCGCGAACCCGCGGCCCTTGAGGCGTCGGTTCAGCAGAAGGGCCAGTCCCAGGCCCAGGACCAGCGAGCCGCCCACGGTCGCGACCGTGAAGACGCCCGTCGTGACCATGACGTCGGCCGTCGTCGGGTCCTGGAACCACTCGACGTAGTTGCCGAGACCGACCGAGCGGGCCGTGGGGGAGCCCATGTTCCACTGCAGGGTCGAGTAGTAGAAGCTCTGCAGCAGCGGGCGGTAGACGAACACGAGCAGCAGGACCACGTTGGGTCCCGCGAGCAGCAGGAACGCGAGCCAGGTGCGCAGGGCCCGCGGGGTCGGCCGCGTGAAGCGGGACCGGGCCGTCGGGGCCCGTCCGGGGATCGTCCGACGGCGTGCGGGTGGCGCGGGGCGCACGGGGGCTGACACGGAGGTCATGGGGTGGGGCTCCAGTCACGAGCGGGTGGACGCCGTCACCCTAGGAGGGCGAAGTGACCGGAAAGCGGCCTCCGCGGCCTTGTTCCACGAACGTTCCCGAGGCGTTCATCGACGCCTCGTCGGGTGGTCATCGGGGATGCCGTGCGGTCACCTGGGAGCCGCTCGGGGGCTGTCGCACGTCGTGGCACGTCGGCGACGGCCTAGCATGGGCGGTCCGGCTCCTGCCGGGCCCGACGACGAGGTGAGCGATGACGCACGAACAACAGGACCTGCGGGACATCAACGTGGGGCGAGGCACCGGCTTCACGGTGGCCCTGTTCGTCCGCGACCGGCTGGCGCTGCCCGTGGCCGACGACGTCCCGGCGCTCGTCCCCCGCATCGCGGTCGAGCCCCTGCCGGGCGACGAGGCCGTGGCGCTCGCGGACGGGTGGCGCGAGTGGTGGGACCGGTTGGCCGAGGTGCCCGCCGGGCGCGACGTCAGGCCCGCGTCGGAGCGGCTGGCGACGGTGGTCGACGCCCTCGCGGACGAGGCGCGGGCGTGGGACGAGCAGATGGTGCGACCGAACTTCTTCTTCTCGGAGGCCGATCTCCCCGACGGCTACGTCCCTGAGCCGATCGGCGACCCGGACGTCGCGGTGGTCTACGACGTCGAGCTCGTTCCCGTGGGCGGCGCGTGGCACAGGGACCTCGGTCCGCACCGGCTGCTCGTCAGCGTCCAGACATGGGAGGACCCGGCGGTGATGGACGCGCTCCTGAGGCCGCGGATCGAGCGGTTGCAGAGCCGGGCCGGCGCTGCACCTCGGACGGCCCCTCAGGTGTGGCACCTGACGGTCGACGGTCAGGCCTTCACGGTCGTCGACAGGCCCCACGACCCGGGGGTGTACGACTTCTCCTGGACGAACGGCCCGGTCGAGGGCTACGGGTTCACGATCGGGACGTCGACCCGGGAGCCCTTGGGCGAGGACGTGATGCGCCGGGAGATCCGGGGATTCGTCGAGGGCTACGAGCCCTGATGGTCCAGGTCCTCCTCGCCGCCTCCACCGTGCATCTTGACCTCAACCCTGGTTGAGGACGTACCGTCGAAGCGTGCGGCTGCCGACCCCGGCGTGGACCGCACCTCCCCTCCTCGACCGGAAGGCGTTCTTTCTTGTGAGCAGCTCTCGTCCTTTGCGTGTAGCCATTGTTGGTGCTGGTCCTGCGGGGATCTATGCGGCGGACATTCTGTCGAAGTCGGGTGTCGAGGTGGGTATCGACTTGTTCGAGCGTCTTCCTGCGCCGTTTGGTTTGGTGCGGTACGGGGTGGCTCCGGATCATCCGCGGA
>NZ_JOFV01000005.1 GCF_000718325.1 Oerskovia turbata | reverse complement strand
CCCGTCCGGCGGCTGGATCGTGACCGGCGACGGCGCGATCGTCAGCCGCTGGAACTCGGCCTCGGCCAAGGCCGCCAGGTCCACGGACACGCACCGACCTGCCCCAAGGACGTAGGAAAGTCCTGCGTGAAACAGATCGACGCAGGCATCCGCCGAAACTCCACCGACGCCGGCGAACCATCCACGTTCCGCGGCCGATACACCGACCCGTCGGCCGAGACATCGATCGCCTGGAGGTCGAAGCCGTCTCCCTTCGCATCCACGGCCAGATCGGAAGGTGACGCAGCGACCACCGTGGCCAACACGAATGACACAACCAAGGCCGTGGCGCTCACTCTTCAGTTCCGACCGTGAGAACTCGCCAGTTCGTCCCGTCGTGGAGCATCTCAACTCGGAAGGTGCCAGTGAAGCCCTCTTGGCGATCCTTCTCCGCACCGGCAGCGTCACGGATGATCGCCTCTGCTTGTTCGAGCCGGATGTCGAGGGGGTATCCACCGATCAGCGTGTCCAAAGGGAACGACTGTTCGACGTCGACCTTGACTTCACCTCCCTCGTACGTCTCGCTCGCGGCAGCTCGTTGAAGCTGCCGGTCCCTCGACGCCGTGCAAAAGGAACAGAGCTCCGCCCACGTCATGGCGTCCCACTCGGTCAGGTCGCCGGTCGCCATGACGTACGGGTAGAGCTCGAGGAAGTACGTCGCCGCAGCAGCAGCACCGACCTCGTCGGTTCGGTCCATGTCGGCCGGCCGCTCGGGCTTGACCGGGCCCGTCGCCGCAGGAGTTGGGCTCGGGCTCGGGCTCGGTTCCTCGCTCACCACCGGCACCGGAGACTCGACGACCGGCTCAGCCGACGAACACCCGGCCACCACCCCCACGAGCACGACGCCCGCCATCAGCACCAACGCACCCCTGCGCCGTCGTCGAGCACCTGAACCAGAAGCAGAACCGTTCCCCGGCCTCGTCCATCCCACGCCCCCTGCGGGAATCCGCCCATCGTGCTCTAGGTACCCGGCACAGGGCCACACCGCCCCCTACCACCCCAGGAACCTAACGGGTCAAACCACCCCACCGGAACCCCTCGTCCCAGGCTGTGGACAACCCTCGACCTCTCCCACCCACACTGGTTCCCGCCGCACACCCCACGGCCCAGCACCCAGCACCCAGCACGAGCCGAACATGCGGTGAGCGTCACCCGACCATGCGGTTGACGTCCCGATCAGCCCGAAACTCGACGCCAACCGCATGCTCAGCACCGAGACCCTACGGACCCGAGACCGGACGTGGGCACCACCCCCCGACCACGACCTTTCCCGCACTCGAACACGTCCTTCCGGTCGCACAGCGCATCAGAACGACCTCGACCTCGTTCTCGGCTCCCGTAACGTCAGCCCTGCTGAGGGTTGCCCGTCCCCTCGCGGAATCCTTCCGCGAATCCTTCGCGGTACCCGTCGGCGTACCCGGCCTCGTGGGCGACCCGTTCGATCGCGTCCCGGCCGGCCACCTGTCCCGCGGTCACTCCCCGCGCGTACGCCTCGGCGGACCCTTCCCGGAACATGTCGGTCTCGGCGGCCCGCACGAGCACGCGCGCCCCTGGCCCGTCGTCGTCGGTGACGAACCGACCGAGCCCGCGCACCACGGCGACGGGTCGCCCTGCGGCCTTGCCGCGCACGAGCTCGGACGCCGCGGCGATCTGGTCCGCGACGGCGGTCACGGTCACGGACAGCTCGCGCCCGTGGGAGTCGACGCGGCCGCGCAGGTCGTCGAGCGCGACGACCCCGGCGACGCCGATCGCGAGGTCCGTGAGTCCTTCGCGCCACGCGCGCCCGGCCGTGTCGGCCACGACGACCCCGAGGCGCACCCCGAACCGTTCCGCGAGCGCCGCCCGCAGTGCGCGCGCCGAGGCGTCGGGGTCGACGGGCAGCAGCAGCACGGTGCCCTCCGGGGTGTTCGAGGCGTCGACACCGGCGGCGGCCATGACGAGGCCGAGCCGGTTCTCGACGATCCGCAGCACGCCCCCGGGGGACGGCCGTGTCGCGACGACGCGCACGGTCTCGTCGGTGATGGCCTCCTCGCGGTCGGAGGCCGCGACGACGCGCCCCTCGGCCTTGGACACGACCTTGCTCGTCACGACCACGACGTCCCCGTCGCGGAGCCCGCCCTCGCGGTCGAGCGCGTCCCCCACGATGCGCGCGAGGTCGTCCCCTGGCGCGATCTCCCCGATGCCCGACGGCGCCGCGACCGTGAAGCGGGTCTCGTCGCCCTCGGCGTTCCCCGCCCCAGGCGACGCCGCTGGACCGGGGTGAGCTCCGCCGTCGGGCAGCGGGGCGGACGGGCCTGTCATCGGACGAGCTTCGGCAGGACGTCGCGCGAGAACGTGTCGATCCACTCGCGCTGGTTGCGGCCCACGTTGTGCAGGTAGATGCGGTCGAAGCCCAGGTCGACGAACTTCTGGATGTAGGCGCGGTGCACGTCGGGGTCGGACGAGATGACGAGGCGGCCCTCGAAGTCCTCGGGGCGTACGAGCTTGGCCATCTGCTCGAAGTCGAACGGTGAGCGGATGTCGGCCTTGGGGAACTTCATGCCGCCGTTGGGCCACTCCGTCATGGCGTTCGCGAGGGCCTCCTCGTCGGTCTCGGCCCACGACATGTGGAGCTGGAGGACCTTGGGCATGGTCTGCGGGTCGCGGCCCGACTCGCGGACGCCGTCGTCGAACTTGCCGAACAGCATCGAGATCTTCTCGAGCGGCGCTCCCACGGTGATGAGCCCGTCGGCGTGCTTGCCCGCGCGCTTGGCCGTGACGGGCCCCGCGGTCGCGACGAGGATCTCCGGGGCGACCTCTGGCATGGTCCACAGGCGCGTGGACTCGTGCTTGTAGAACTGCCCCGAGTGCTTGGTGTCCTTGCCCGCGAGCGACGCGGCGAAGAGCTTCTTGATGATGTCGATGGCCTCGAACATGCGGTTGATGCGCTCGGGGGCCTCGGGCCAGTACTGGGCGGTGACGTGCTCGTTGAGGGCCTCGCCCGAGCCCAGGCCCAGCCAGTGGCGCCCCGGGTACATCGCGGCGAGCGTCGCCGAGGCCTGCGCGACCATCGCGGGGTGCCAACGGAACGTGGGCGCCGTGACGCCCGGTCCCAGGTCGCCGCGCGTGCGCTCACCGAGGGCCGACAGGACGTTCCACACGAACGCCGAGTGCCCCTGCGCGGGGACCCAGGGCTGGAAGTGGTCCGCGGCCATGACGCCGGAGAACCCCTTGCTCTCGGCGTGCTCGGCCAGGGCGATGACCTCGGTCGGGTGGAACTGCTCGAGCATGGCGGCGTAGCCGATCGTCAAGTCCATGGACCGACCTTAGTACGGGCCCCCCGCGCCCGAGCGCCGGTATCTGATACTTGCCGGAGGACGGCCGCCCGGTCCCGCGGACCGGGCGGCCGTCTCGTTCCCAGCGGGCGAGGATCAGGTGAACAGCGGGGTCAGCGCCGCGTACTCCTCGACCGAGCCGTCGCGCAGGCAGACCTCGATGATCTGACGTCCCAGCGGGTCCAGGTCGTCGGTGAGGAACTGCTGGAGCTCGCTCTTGAAGAAGTCGGTGATGATCTTCGCGCCCGCGTCGTACGCCTCGACACCCACCTGGGACTGCATCTCGGGCTGGAGGAACGTCGGGCGGACGAGCTGCCCGTCGATCTTCATCTCCTGGAGCGTGTACCCGAACAGCGGGCACCGCGAGGGCGTCAGCTCCTCGGTGCGGAACTTGCCGCCGCCGCGCCGCGCCAGGTACTCGCGCGTGAGCCACTCGGCCGCGAAGTCGACCTTGTAGGCGCCGATGTGCTGGTTGGGCGTGAGCACGTAGCGGGTGCGGTCCATGTCGACGAGCTGGCGCAGCAGCAGGTTCGCGGCCGCGACCTTGGTGCCGGTCGAGAAGGGCCAGTACGAACCGACGCCCTCGGCGACCATGCCGCCGTGGGCCAGTCTGTCGGTCGCGGTCTTGGACTCGCCGATCGACGGGTTCTTGTCCCCGCGCGGGGCGATGAGGCGCCAGATCCATGCGAGCGACGGCGGCACGACGTGCATCATGCCCATGATCCCGTAGGTCGGGTTGTCGCGGGTGCAGGCCGGCATCCGGGCGCCGAAGGTCCGCACGTCGACCTCCTCGGCGCCGGCGACGTCGGTCAGGAGGTGGCGGGGCACGACCACGCGCGGGTTGGGGCAGCGCTTGCCCGTCGAGTCGAGCGTGTGCTCCCAGGGCAGCACGGTCGCGTCCGGCACGCCGTCGATGTTGAAGAAGACGAGCGGCTGGTCGGGGTGGATGCAGGCCCGTTCGAGGTGCGCGTCCTGGCCGTAGCCCGTGAGGTTGTCGACGCGCACGAACCAGCCGTCCTCGGCGTCGGCGACCACGAGGCGCCCGTCGCCCGTCTGGAGGTCGACGTGGCACAGGGTCATGTCGTCGGTCACGGGGTCCAGGGCGCTGGTCTCGCCGAGGTTGATGACGTAGGGCTCGTCGGTCACGACGTTGGTGCCGAGCAGGATGCGCCCGTCCTCCTGGCGACGGATCTCCTGGCACATCTCGGACTTGCCGCCGCCCGAGGCTCCCTCGTGCATGATGACGGTCTCGTTCTCGTACGGGGTCGTGACGCGGACCGAGGACGCGTGCGCGGTGACCCACCCCTCCTGCTCGCCGACGTCGAGCAGGACGGAGAAGACGCCCTTCTTGGCGCTGGGTCCCGGGTAGAGGTTGTACGCGAAGACCTCGTGCAGCGTCTCGGAGCGGTCGTGGACCACGACCTGGCGGCCGTCGAAGTGCGTGTGGCGGAAGGGCGGTGCGACGTACAGGATCGAGCGCGGCTCGAACGGGCCGAGCTCCTCGAACGTGACCCAGCCCTGCAGGTCCACGAGCGTCAGCGCGAAGAACGCGGAGTTGACGGGGCAGATCGCGAGGGAGGGGTAGCCGTGCGTGAGGCCACCTGCCTTGAAGGGCACGACGACGAGGTCCTGCCCCGCGAGCCAGTCGAGCGTCTCGGCCTTGACGGCGGCGAACTCGGTCCCGAACACGTCGCGGTAGCGCGGCTTGTCGGTCGGCAGGTCGTCGGCGATGCGCATGCAGTCGGGGTCGCGACGGCGCATGTAGTCCTCGGGGTAGTTCACCGCGATGCCGTTCTTGCACCGCACGACCTCGGCCTCGGGGACCGCGGTGCCGAGCACGTCGTACTCGACGGTGAACCACGGTCCGCCCTCGGGTCCGAGCGCGAGCCGGTAGAGCTCCTCGCGGGAGGACGGGACGACGACGTTCGCGCACGTGTCCAGGGCGGCCTGGACAGCGGGGGGAAGGACCACGCCGGAGGGGATGCCGGACGAGATGCTCCCGGTTCCGTGCACGGCGACGCTGTCGATCAATGTCATGGCAACTCCTGGGTCGGGCCTCGAACGAAAGGCGTCGAGATGATGGGGCGCGTCCACGTACGCCCCCGCCTTTGCTTGAAGGTTACGAGCCGATGACCATGTCAACCAGGGACCTTTGACCTTTGTTTCATTCGGGAAAACTCGGGCACCCGGGCTCCGTCCGGGGACCGGCCGTTTCACAGGCGCCCCCGAGATTCTGGGAGAATGTCGACCATGAGCTCACCCGCCGAGGGCACCACGCCCGCACCCGCCACCCAGACCACCGCCGCACCCGCCCCTGCCGAGGGCACCGAGGTAGTCCGCGCCGTGGTCGGCGAGGTACCGGACAAGGTGAGCCTCGACGGCCTCGAGACCAAGTTCGACGCGGCCTGGACCGAGCAGGGCACCTACTCGTTCGACCGCACCAGGACGCGCGAGCAGGTCTACTCGATCGACACCCCGCCGCCCACGGTCTCCGGCTCGCTGCACGTGGGGCACGTGTTCTCCTACACGCACACCGACGTCGTCGCCCGCTTCCAGCGCATGCGCGGCCGCGAGGTCTTCTACCCCATGGGCTGGGACGACAACGGCCTGCCGACCGAGCGCCGCGTGCAGAACTACTACGGCGTGCGCTGCGACCCGTCGCTGCCGTACGTCGAGGGCTACGAGCCGCCGCTCCAGGGCGATCACAGCGCAGGGGGCAAGGCGCCGAAGCTCTCCGACCAGCAGCCCGTCTCGCGTCGCAACTTCGTCGAGCTGTGCGAGCGCCTGACGGCCGAGGACGAGGTCCAGTTCGAGGAGCTGTGGCGCCGCCTGGGCCTGTCGGTCGACTGGTCGCACCACTACCAGACCATCGGCGTCCCGGCCCGTATCGTGGCGCAGAAGGCGTTCCTGCGGAACCTCTCGCGCGGCGAGGCGTACCAGTCCGAGGCCCCGGGCCTGTGGGACGTCACGTTCCAGACGGCGGTCGCACAGGCCGAGCTCGAGGCGCGCGACTACCCCGGCCACTTCCACAAGGTCGCGTTCCACGCGCCCGGCGGCGAGAAGGTCTACATCGAGACGACGCGCCCCGAGCTGCTCGCGGCCTGCGTGGCCCTCATCGCGCACCCCGACGACGAGCGCTACCAGGGCCTGTTCGGCACCACGGTCACCTCTCCCCTGTTCGACGTCGAGGTGCCCGTCCTGGCGCACCCCGCCGCGCAGACGGACAAGGGTGCGGGCATCGCGATGTGCTGCACGTTCGGCGACCTGACCGACGTCCAGTGGTGGCGCGAGCTGCAGCTCCCGACGCGCTCGATCATCAACCGCGACGGACGCGTCACGCGCGAGACCCCCGCGTGGCTCACGTCCGAGCGGTCCGTCGCGCTGTTCGAGGAGATCGCGGGCAAGACGACGTTCTCGGCGCGCACGGCCGTCGTCGACGCGCTGCGTGAGGCCGGCGACCTGGACGGCGAGCCCGTCGCGACCCAGCGCAAGGCGAACTTCTTCGAGAAGGGCGACAAGCCCCTCGAGATCGTCACCTCGCGCCAGTGGTACATCCGCAACGGCGGTCGGGACGTGGCGCTGCGCGAGGAGCTGCTCGCACGCGGCAAGGAGCTCGACTTCCACCCCGAGTTCATGCAGGTGCGCTACGAGAACTGGGTCGGGGGCCTCAACGGTGACTGGCTCGTCTCGCGCCAGCGCTTCTTCGGCGTCGCGATCCCGCTGTGGTACCCCGTCCTGGAGTCGGGCGAGACCGACTACGAGCACCCGATCGTCCCCGACGAGGCGCTCCTGCCGATCGACCCGTCCTCCGACGTCCCGGCCGGCTACACGGCCGACCAGCGCGGCGTCCCGGGCGGCTTCGTGGGCGAGCCCGACGTCATGGACACCTGGGCCACCTCGTCGCTGACCCCGCAGATCGCGGGCGGCTGGGAGTCCGACCCAGACCTGTTCGAGCGCGTCTTCCCCATGGACCTGCGCCCCCAGGGCCAGGACATCATCCGCACCTGGCTCTTCTCCACGGTGGTCCGCTCGCACCTCGAGCACGGCTCGCTGCCCTGGACCAACGCCGCGATCTCGGGCTGGATCCTGGACCCCGACCGCAAGAAGATGTCCAAGTCCAAGGGCAACGTCGTCACGCCCATGGGCCTGCTCGAGGAGCACGGCTCCGACGCGGTCCGTTACTGGGCGGCCTCGGCGCGCCTGGGTACCGACGCGGCGTTCGAGGTCGGCCAGATGAAGATCGGCCGCCGCCTCGCGATCAAGGTCCTCAACGCGTCGAAGTTCGCGCTGTCGTTCGGCGGCAGCGAGATCACGCTCGACCCCGCTCTGGTGACCGAGACGATCGACCGCGCGATGCTCGCGGGCCTCGCCGACGTCGTGGACCGCGCGACCGAGGCGCTCGAGACCTACGACCACACGCGCGCCCTGGAGCTCTCGGAGACGTTCTTCTGGGCGTTCTGCGACGACTACCTCGAGCTCGTCAAGGACCGCGCCTACGGCGCCGGAACGGCGAACGCAGCGCCCGACGCGGTGGCTTCCGCGACGCAGTCGGCTCGGGTCGCGCTCGCCCTGGCACTCGACACGATGCTGCGGCTGTTCGCACCGTACCTGCCGTTCGCGACCGAAGAGGTGTGGTCGTGGTGGCGCACGGGTTCGGTGCACCGCGCGCCGTGGCCGACGTCGACCGGTCTGCGCACGGGCGCGGGCGACGCCGACCCCGCGGTCCTGACCGCCGCAGGTCACGCGCTGGCCGCGCTGCGCAAGGTCAAGTCCGAGGCCAAGGTGTCGATGCGCACCCCGATCCTCGCGGTCACGCTGGCCGTCCCCGCCACCTCGATCGAGGGCGTGCGCGCCGCGGCGGAGGACGTCCGTGGCGCAGGCCGCGTGACCGGGACGCTCGACCTGGTCGAGACGGCCGACGGCCAGGGCGACCCTGCCGTCCAGGGCGGGATCGTCGTCGTGCACTCCGAGCTCGGTGAGCCCGAGGTCCGCAACCGCGGCTGACGCTCCCCCGGACGACGCAGGGCCCCGACCGCGCGTGCGGTCGGGGCCCTGCGTCGTCCGGTCGGCGATCAGACCATCTCGCCCCGCAGCCGCGCGTCGTCCCCCGACATGGTCGCGGCGACCTCGTTGGGCGTCCCGTCGTCGTTCCACCGCAGCGTCGCGCCGACCCCCTCGATGAGCTCGACGCTGCCGTCGGGCGAGAACGTGAGCCCCGCGTCCTGGCCGATCGCGGCCCGGACCAGGGCCACGGTCGCGGGCAGCTCCTCGATCCCCTCGCTCACGCCCAGGTCGGTGATGTCGGACCGCGAGGAACCGATGTGCAGCGGGCTCGGCCCGACCCACAGGGTGCGCCCGTCGAGCTCGGTGTCCTGGCCGTACTCGTCCGCGAGGATCAGCTCCTTGACCTGACCGCGTGAGAGCACCGCGACCACGTCCTCGAGGGACGTCACGGCGGCCGCCTCGCGGCCCTGCTCCTGCCGGAACTCGGCCAGCACGGACTCGCGGCGCCGCTCACGGAAGCTCTCGAGCGCCTCGGCGACCTTCGTCTCGAACGCCCCCTCGTTGATGCCCGGGGCACGACCGCCGCCCGCCACCTCGACCACGAGCTCGTCGGTGGACTTGGTGAGCGCGGCACGCACGAGCGGCACCGCACGCACGTCGCCCGTCATGAGGACCAGCTCGGGCCGGTGGTCGAGGACCTGCCGGTCGAGCTCGGCCGCGACCGCCTCGGCGTTGCGCTCCCAGGAGTCCTCGGCGCGCGCCTCGATCCGCTTGTGCGACAGGCCGCCCGTGCGGACCTTGTTGATGACGTCGTGCCCGCCCTCGACGGACTCCGCGTCACCGTAGGGCAGGTGCCCCCCGGCGACGGACCACGTGAGGTCCGCCCCCTGACGGTCGACGACGACGCGGACGTAGTCCACGGACTCGTCCGCCGCGCGCGCCGCCTGGAGCAGGGCGGGGACGGGCCCCCAGAGTCCCTTGGTGACAGCGGGAGGGTCCTTCAGGACCCGGTCGACGAGCACGCCTTCCTCGTCGGCGATGAGGACGCGCCCGTGCGGGCCGGGCATCCTCGTGGGGAGGGTGACGGACTCCTCGAGCTCGTCGATGATGCTCGCCGGGGCTCCCGCTGCGGCGAGCGCCCGGCGCACTCCCTTCCACCGGTTCTCGACCTCGCGTGCGGTGGCCTCGTCGCCACGTGTCGCGTCGAGATAGACGGTCGCGAACGGGCCGGGGTGGCCGAGCAGGGGCTTGAGCCAGTCGATCTTCATGCAGGCACCTCTAGACATCCATCGTCGGAGGGACGGTCGGAGGCCGACCGCCCCGATGTCCTCCCCAGCCTGCGGCACGTGGCCGACGACCGCCACCGGGGACGACGTCACGGGGCGAGGTGTCGCAGCGACCCCCGCGATCCCCGCGGGCGAGTGCCGTCGGCCGTCGGCCGTCGGCCGTTCAGGAGTAGGTGTCCAGCACCGGGGGCTCGTCCAGGTGCTCGCGGGCGATCCGCTGGTGGTGCCGGATGACCTCGCTCACGATGAACTCACGGAACTGCTCGGCGAACGCCGGGTCGAGGCCGGAGGACTCGGCGATGCCGGTCAGGCGGGCGATCTGCTGCTGGTCGCGCGCCGGGTCCGCCGGCGGAAGTCCTCCCTGCGCCTTGAGCTCGCCCACCCGGCGCGTGAACTTGAAGCGTTCGGCGAGCAGGTGCATCAGGGCGGCGTCGATGTTGTCGATGCTCTCGCGCAGCCTGAGGATCTCGGTGGGGACAGGATGCGACGGCGTGGTGGGGACGGGGTGCTCGCTCATCCGTCGATCCTAGGCTCGCACGAGGTGCCGCCAGGGCGGCCGACGGAACGTGGGACGCTCGGTACACAGTAAAATCGGTCCTTGTCCCACCACTCAGCGGAGAGTTGACATGACCGAATTCGCGTCGCCGAGCCTCGTCGAGGTACCGGCCACCAGCAGCATCAGCACGCTTCTCACCGACCGCGTCGAGCGTTCCGGGGACGACGCGGTGATCGAGCGACGCCTCACGCCGGGCGGCCCCTGGCAGCCCGTGAGCGCGCGCGCCTTCGACGACGACGTGATCGACGTGGCCCGAGGGCTGATCGCGCGCGGGGTGCAGGCCGGCGACCGCGTCGCGATCATGTCACGCACCCGCTACGAGTGGACGCTGCTCGACTTCGCGGTCTGGGCCGCGGGCGGCGTGCCCATCCCCGTCTACGAGACGTCCTCGGCCGACCAGGTCGAGTGGATCCTGTCGGACTCGGGCGTGAGCGTCGCCCTCGTCGAGACGTCCGCGCACGCCGCGACCGTCGAGAGCGTCCGCGAGCGGCTCCCGCTCCTGCGCGACGTCCTGGTGATCGACGGCGGCGCGGTCGACGACCTGCGGGCGGACGGCTCAGAGGTGACGCGCGACGAGGTCGACGCACGACGCGCCGCCACCAGCCGCGACGACCTCGCGACGATCATCTACACGTCGGGTGCGACCGGGCGCCCCAAGGGTGTCGAGCTCACGCACCTCAACTTCGTGCACCTGACCCGCAACGGCGTCGCGGGCCTGGCCGAGATCGTCGCGACGCCCGACGCCCGCACGCTGCTCTTCCTGCCCCTCGCACACGTGTTCGCACGGTTCGTCCAGGTCGTGTGCATCGCGTCGCCCACCGCGGTCCTCGCGCACAGCTCCGACATCAAGAAGCTCGTGCCGGACCTGGGATCGTTCAGGCCGACGTTCCTCCTCGCGGTCCCGCGCGTGTTCGAGAAGGTCTACAACGCGGCCGAGCAGAAGGCCGGGGCGGGCGCCAAGCGACGCATCTTCCACTGGTCGGCCAAGGTCGCCATCACGTACTCGCGCGCGCTCGACTCGACCTCTGGTCCCTCGCTCGTCCTCAAGGCGCAGCACGCCCTCGCCGACCGGCTCGTGTTCGGCTCGATGCGCACTGCCCTGGGCGGCGACCTGACCCACTCGATCTCGGGCGGGGCGCCGCTCGGCGAACGCCTGGGCCACTTCTTCCGAGGAGTCGGGCTCACGATCCTCGAGGGCTACGGTCTGACCGAGACCACGGCTCCGTGTGCGGTGAACCTGCCGAGCCGTCTCAAGATCGGCACCGTCGGCCCCGCGTTCCCCGGGACCGCGCTCAAGGTGGACGCCGAGGGCGAACTCTTCGTCAAGGGCGACCACGTCTTCCGGGGCTACCACAACCAGCCCGAGCTGACCGCCGAGGTCCTCCAGGACGGCTGGTTCCGCACGGGCGACCTCGCCTCGCTCGACGAGGACGGCTACCTGCGGATCACGGGGCGCAAGAAGGAGATCATCGTGACGGCGGGCGGCAAGAACGTCGCTCCCGCCCAGCTCGAGGACCGCCTGCGCGCCCACCCGCTCGTGAGCCAGGTCGTCGTCGTCGGCGACCAGCGGCCCTTCATCGGCGCCCTGGTCACGATCGACCACGAGATGCTCCCCGGCTGGCTCGCGACGCACGGCCTGCCCGCCATGGACGTCACGACGGCCGCGACGAACCCGACCGTGCTCGCGGCCCTCGACCGTGCCGTCACGCGCGCCAACGAAGCGGTCTCCCGGGCCGAGTCCATCCGCAAGATCCAGGTCCTCACGACCGACTTCACGGAGCAGAACGGCTATCTCACGCCGTCGCTCAAGGTCAAGCGCAACCTGGTGCTGCGGGACTTCACGACGACGATCGACGACCTCTACGGCGCCCCCGCGAACGCGGACGCCTGAGGCCCGACGCTCGCCGCGCCGCTGCACCGCCGCGACCAGCACGTCCGTCCGAGAACAGCTCGCCGCACTGCAGAACGGGCAGAACGACAGAACGGGCAGAACCACGAACGGCCCCGGAACCGAGGTTCCGGGGCCCTTCGTCGAACGTGCTCCCTAGGCGCTCTTCTCGCGCGGCGCCCGCTTGAGCGCGGACCGCGGGACGAGGGTCGGGTTGACGTTGTCGAGCACGGCTTCGCGAGTGATGACCACACGCTCGACGTCGTCCCTGCTGGGGACGTCGAACATGGCCTGCTGGAGGACCTCCTCCATGATGGCGCGGAGCCCACGGGCGCCCGTGCCACGCAGCAGCGCCTGGTCGGCGATCGCGCTGATCGCGTCGTCCTCGAACTCGAGCTCGACGCCGTCGATCTGGAACATGCGCTGGTACTGCTTGACCAGCGCGTTGCGGGGCTCGGTGAGGATGCGCACGAGCGCCTCCTGGTCGAGCTTCGCGACCGACGTGATGATGGGCAGACGCCCGATGAACTCGGGGATCAGCCCGTACTTCTGCAGGTCCTCGGGACGTACCTCGGCGAAGAGGTCCGCCTCCTCGTGCGAGTCCATCGGAGCACCGAAGCCGACCCCGCGCTTGCGCGAGCGGGTTGCCACGATCTCGTCGAGCCCGGCGAACGCCCCTGCCACGATGAACAGGACGTTGGTCGTGTCGATCTGGATGAACTCCTGGTGCGGGTGCTTGCGCCCGCCCTGCGGGGGCACCGAGGCCGTGGTGCCCTCGATGATCTTCAGCAGGGCCTGCTGCACGCCCTCACCCGACACGTCGCGCGTGATCGAGGGGTTCTCCGACTTGCGGGCGACCTTGTCGACCTCGTCGATGTAGATGATGCCCGTCTCGGCCTTCTTGACGTCGTAGTCGGCGGCCTGGATGAGCTTGAGGAGGATGTTCTCGACGTCCTCGCCGACGTACCCCGCCTCCGTGAGAGCCGTGGCGTCCGCGATCGCGAACGGCACGTTGAGCATCTTTGCGAGCGTCTGCGCCAGGTACGTCTTGCCGGTGCCCGTGGGGCCGATCAGCAGGATGTTCGACTTGGCGATCTCCACCTGGGACTCGTCCGAGGGGCGTGCGTGCTCCCCGGCCTGGATCCGCTTGTAGTGGTTGTAGACCGCCACTGCCAGCGCCCGCTTCGCGGCGTCCTGCCCGATGATGTACTGCTCGAGGAAGTCGAAGATCTCCCGCGGCTTGGGGAGCTCGACGAGCCCGAGCTCGGCCGCTTCCGACAGCTCTTCCTCGATGATCTCGTTGCAGAGCTCGATGCACTCGTCGCAGATGTACACGCCGGGGCCCGCGATGAGCTTCTTGACCTGCTTCTGGGACTTGCCGCAGAAGGAACACTTCAGCAGGTCTGCACCATCTCCGATCCGAGCCACTACGAGCCTCCTAGCCTCGGTCTTGCTGCTGCGCCGGGACTGAGGCCCCCGCGATCTGGGACGACACGCGCCGACCTACCACCATTGCACACCACCGGGGGCCCGTTGTCAGCCGGGCACCCCGGTGGGTCGGGGGGAAATGTCGAGATCAGGGCTTGTTCTGGATGACCGGCTTGCGGCTCTCCAGGACCTGGTCGACCAGACCGTACTCCTGCGCCTGCTTGGCCGTGAGGATCTTGTCACGCTCGATGTCCTCACGGACCTGCGCGACGTCGCGGCCCGAGTGCATGGCCAGGGTGTCCTCGAGCCACTCGCGCATGCGGATGAGCTCGTTCGCGTGGATCTCGATGTCCGACGCCTGCGCGTAGCCGCCGCCCTCCATCGCGGGCTGGTGGATCAGCACGCGGGCGTTGGGCAGCGCGAGACGCTTGCCGGGCTGACCGGCCGCGAGCAGCACGGCCGCGGCGGACGCGGCCTGCCCGAGGCACACGGTCTGGATCTGCGGCTTGATGTACTGCATGGTGTCGTACAGCGCCGTCATGGCCGTGAACGAGCCGCCGGGCGAGTTGATGTACAGGATGATGTCGCGGTCCGGGTCCTGGCTCTCCAGGACGAGGAGCTGCGCCATGACGTCGTCGGCGGACGCGTCGTCGACCTGGACGCCCAGGAAGATGATGCGGTCCTCGAACAGCTTGGTGTACGGGTCCTGGCGCTTGAAGCCGTAGGCCGTGCGCTCCTCGAACTGCGGGAGCACGTAGCGCGAGGACGGCGCGCCGTGCGGGAGGGCGATGCCGCCGCCGGCGCCCGCGCCCGCGAGGCGCTGAGCGGTCGAGATGTACTGGGATTCCTGGCTTGCGTAGCTCAAGGTGTCTCCTCGGGTGGGATCGTGGGTCGGGGGCCGGTGCGTCGGTGAGCTCAGCTGCTCGCCGTGCCGCCGCCACCCGTCACCGACGAAGCGTTCGTCACGACGTGGTCGATGAAGCCGTACTCGAGGGCTTCGGGCGCCGTGAACCAGCTGTCACGGTCGTTGTCCTTGAGGATCTTCTCGAGCGGCTGGCCGGTCTGCTCGGCCGTGAGCTCGGAGAGCACCTTCTTCATGTGCATGATGAGCTGCGCGTTGATGCGCACGTCGGTCGCCGTGCCGCCGATGCCGCCCGAGGGCTGGTGCATCATGACGCGGGCGTGGGGCGTCGCGTAGCGCTTGCCCTTGGTGCCCGAGGAGAGCAGGAACTGCCCCATCGAGGCCGCCATGCCCATCGCGATGGTCGCGACGTCCGGCTGGATGTACTGCATGGTGTCGTAGATCGCCATGCCGGCCGTGATCGACCCGCCCGGCGAGTTGATATAGAGCCAGATGTCCTTGTCGGGGTCCTCCGCGGCGAGCAGCATCATCTGGGCGCAGATGGCGTTCGCGTTCTCGTCGCGCACCTCCGAGCCCAACCAGATGATGCGCTCCTTGAGCAGCCGGTTGTAGATGGAGTCGTTCAGGCCGAGTCCCGGCCCCTCGGCTCGTGCCACCGGAAACTGATCGCTCACGTCCATCTCCTTCGTCGATCCCTCTGTCGCTCGCGACGCTCGAGCGTCGCGGCTGGTCGGCTCCTCCGTCTGGACGGACTCACCGTTGCTGTGACCCTAACGCGGGCGGGGAGCGGAAACCGTCCCGATATCCGGGGTTTTCGCTGTCGGCGCAGGAAGGACGCCCCCGATGCCCGACGGCGCCGCGCACCGGGTGTTCCCGGCCCCCGGCGCGGGCCTCGTCCGGGCGCCCGCACGGGTCCGGGCGGGCGGTTGCGGGCCCTCACCCGGGCGGGCCGTTCCCACCACGCGCGACGGCCCCCACCTCCGCGGGAGGTGGGGGCCGTCGTCGGGCGGGGCGGGCGAGCCGCGTCCGGAAGGGTCAGGCCTTGTCGGCCGTCGCCTCGTCCTCGGAGACGACCTCGATGCCCTCTTCGTCGGTGATGCCGGTGACGTCCTCGCCGGCGGCGGCGGCCGCGGCGTCAGCGGCCGCGTCCTCCTCGTCCGAGCCGATGAACTCGCTCAGGTCCACGACGTTGCCCTCGGAGTCCTTGACCTCGACCTGGCGCAGGGCCACGGCGAGCGACTTCGAGCGGGCGACCTCGCCGACCATGGCGGGGATCTGGCCGCCCTGGTCGAGCGACTGGATGAACTGGTTCGGGTCCATCCCGTACTGGCGCGAGGCGTTCACGAGGTAGTCCAGGAGCTCGTTCTGGGCGACCTTGATCTTCAGCTGCTCCGCGAGCGTGTCGAGGAGGATCTGGTTCTTGAGCGCCTTGGCGGCGTCGACCTCGACCTCGGCACGGTGCGCCTCGTCCTCGAGTCGTCCCTCGGACTCGAGGTGACGGTGCACCTCGGCCTCGACGGCGCCCTGGGGCACGGGGATCTCGGTGTTCTCGAGGAGGTGCTCGACGAGAGCGTCACGGGCTGCGACGGCCTGGTTCGAGGTCTTGATGCTCGCGACCTGCTCGCGCAGGTCCGCCTTGAGCTCCTCGATCGTGTCGAACTCGGACGCGAGCTCGGCGAACTCGTCGTCGGCCTCGGGCAGGTCGCGCTGCTTGACCGAGGTGGCCGTGACCGTGACCTCGGACTCCTTGCCCTCATGGTCGCCACCCGCGAGCGGCGCCTTGAAGGTCGTGGTCTCGCCGGCCGAGAGGCCCGTGAGCGCCTCGTCGAGGCCCTCGAGCATGTTGCCCGAGCCGATCTGGTAGCTGATGCCGGAGACCGAGTCGATCTCCTCGTCGCCGATGACGGCCTTCAGGTCGATGACGACGAAGTCGCCCTCGGCGGCCGGGCGGTCGACGCCGACCAGCGTGCCGAAGCGCTCGCGCAGCGCGTCGAGGCGCTCGGCGATGTCGTCGGCGGAGACCTCGGCGGCCTCGACCGTGAGCGTGACCGAGTCGAGCGCGGGGATCTCGATCTCCGGGCGGACCTCGACCGTGGCCGTGAAGTGCAGCGCACCCTCGGCGTCGAGCGGGACCTCGGTCACCTCGACGTCGGGCTGGCCGAGCGGGCGGATGCCCGTCTCGTTGACGGCCTGGCGGTAGAAGCCGGACAGGCCGTCGTTGATGGCGTGCTCGAGCACGGCAGCACGACCGACGCGCTGGTCGATGATGCGCGCAGGGATCTTGCCCTTGCGGAAGCCGGGGACGTTCACCTGCTCCGCGATGTGCTTGTAGGCGTGGTCGATGCTCGGCTTGAGCTCGTCGTACTCCACCTCGACGGTCAACTTGACCTTGGTGGGGTCCAGGGTCTCGACGGCGCTCTTCACTTCGATGATCTCCAACTGATCGGGGAGCCGACGTGCGGCAACGGGGTGCGTGCATGTCCCGCCGGTTGCAGCGGGACCTGTTCGAACGTTCATCGATCGGTGGCAGACGCTGACGCCTGGTCGATCGCGTCGCCTCGAGCGGTGCGGCAGGAGCCTCGGAGGACCTCCGCCGGAAAGGGCGCACGGACAACCCGTCCATGGTACGCCACACCTCGTGGGCCCGATGCGCGGCAGCCCGGCACCGGCTCGATCCTGCCCGGCATCCGCCCGGGCAGGACGGCGTGGCCGTGCCGGTCGCCACCCGGCACGAACACGCCGCCTCGCCCGTCGGCCTCAGCCTCCGAGCGCGCTCGTCTCGACGAGCCGCCGTTCGAGCTCGGGACGCAGCGCCTCGACGGCCGTGGCGGTCAGGTGGCTGCCGTCGCGGTACAGGAGCAGGCCGCCGAGGACGGCCGGGCAGCGCTCCTGCGCGCAGACGACCCCCGAGAGGTCGACGACCTCGACGCCGGGCACGTCGCCGAGCGCGACGTCGACGACCAACGGGTCGGCCGGCAACGCCCGCGCCCTCGGGAAGGAGCACGCGTCCCAGTCGTCGATCGCCCCGGAGACGCAGCTCGGGACGTCGACGCCCGGTGTGGGGGTGTCCCGCAGGTAGACCACCGGCACGCCTGCCGCGGCGAACCGCCCGAGCGTGCTCCCCCAGGCGGCGTCTCGCCGGTCGGCCGCCTCCTCGCCCTCGAAGTACGCCGCGCTCGACCCCACGACGACGACGTCGGCCCGCGCGACGATCTTGTCGATCTGCGCGTCGCGCCACGCCTCGCAGTGCAGCGACTCCTCGAGCAGGGCCTGCGGCAGGTCGGCCGGCGCGCACCCGCCCTTGGTCACGATCGACAGGTGCCACCCCTGGGCCAGCGCGACGTCCCGCAGGGCCCCGCTCCACTGGAAGGCCTTCGAGTCGCCGAACAGCACGACCTCCAGCCCGTCTTCCGGCCCGACGACGCACTCGGCCGGCCAGGTCGTCTCGCTCAGTCCCAACGCCCCCAGGCACGGGGTCTCCGCGGGCGGGGCGTCGAGCGCGGCCTGCGTCAGGCCCGGGGTCACCGGCCCACCGGTGCGTGCGAGCGCGGCCGGTTCGAAGATCGTGTCGAGCCTGACCTGCGCGGACGCGGCCCCGTCCAGCCTCGCGTACACGGCCGAGCCTGCGCCGAGGCTCGCGACGAGCGCGAGCACGACCCCCGTGAACCCCACCGAGTAGCTCGCCGACGGTCTCAGCGCGACGACCGGTGAGCGCCGCAGCGGCGACTCGACCCCGTGGAGGACGAGCCAGGCCACCCCGCCCGCACCGAGCGTCAGCACGACGCGCTCGGGCCAGGCGAGCGGTCCCCAGACCGCGTCGGCCAGGACGAGCACGGGCCAGTGCACGAGGTACCAGGCGAAGGACAGCCGTCCCACCGCCCGGACGGGCGGCAGCGCGAGCAGGTGCCCCACGCTCCCCCGCGCCGTCCGGACCGTCGCCGGGACCGCGAGGAGCGCGACCGTCCCGAGCGTCGGCCAGAGCGCCGCCGTCCCCGGGAAGGGGGTCGACTCGTCGTGGACCACGGCCGACCACACGACGGTGCCCAGCCCGGCCCATCCGGCCAGGGTCCACGCGACGCGCCGCAGGACGGGGTGACCCGTGCCCCCGGTGACCCCGTCCCGCAGGAGGGGCGTGGCGCCGTCGGGCCTGGACAGCACGGCCGCCGCCAGGAGACCGCCCAGCCCGAACTGCCACGCCCGCGTGAGGGGCGACATGTAGGCGAGGGCCGGGTCGCTCGACGTCAGCACGAGCGAGACGACGAACGAGGCGACCGTGCCGACCGCCAGGACCGCGATCGCCGCCGGCAGAGGGCTCCGGCGCACACGTGCCGCGACGACCCCGACGAGTGCGAGCAGCAACGGGACCACGAGGTAGAACTGCTCCTCGACCGCGAGCGACCAGTAGTGCAGCACCGGGCTCGGCGCCGCCGAGGCCGCCATGTAGTCCGTCTCCTGCGCGATGAAGCGCAGGTTCGCGACCTGGAGCGCGCTCGCGACGACGTCGACCATGGTGTCGCGCGCCCGCAGCGGCGGCAGCACGAGCCAGGCCGCGAGCGCCGTGCCCACCAGGACCACGGACGCCGCGGGCAGGATGCGGCGCGCCCGGCCCGCGTAGAACGCGGGCAGCGCGATACGTCCGGTCGACGCGAGCTGCCGCAGCAGGATCCCCGTGATGAGGAAGCCGGAGATCGCGAAGAAGACGTCGACACCCACGTACCCGCCCATCACGCCGGGGACCTCGGCATGGAAGAGCAGCACGAGCACGACGGCGAGCGCCCGCAGGCCCTCGACGTCACCTCGGAAGGCGGGGCGGTCGCTCCCCGTCCGGGTGCTCACAGCGCCTCGATCATGGGATCGAAGACCCCTGTGGCGACGAGGCCGGCGAAGGCCAGGGCCGTCGTGAGGGCGACGACCGCGGGCCACTGCAGCGAGCTGCGCGGTCGCGCGGGCGCAGTCGGGTCGACGTCGCCCGCCGCGCCCGCCACCTCGGGATCCGGCCCGTCCGGCGCCCCTGCCGGGCCGACGGGTCGGACGACGCTCGGCGCGCTCATGCCTGCACCTCCTGCACGGCGGCCCCGGCGGCCCCGACGGCGCCGGTCGGCTCCGTGCCCGTCCGGGCGACGGCGGCCCGGCGGGGCGCCAGGACCTGGAGCCCCGCCACGACGAGCGGCACCGAGACGTAGGCGTAGAACCCGGCGAGCAGGATCATGGCCCAGTAGCTGTCGATGCCGTACGCCGCGACGCCGCGGGAGATCCCCACGGCCCACGCGACGGTCCCGACGACGAGGGTCGCCACCATGACGCGCGCGATGGTCCGCGCGAGGGCGCTCGACGACCCCTTGCCGCCCGTCGGGACCCACCCCGCGTGGTGGCCGACCATCGCGTGCCCCAGCACGACGAGGTGGCTGAAGCTCTGGGCGAGCTGGACCCGCAGGACCTCGGGGCGCCACCGGGTGCGATGGACGACGGGGTACAGGACGAGGAGCACCCACAGGCTCGGCAGGAACACCAGGAGGCTCGTCGGACTGACCTGGTCGGGGTACCAGAAGCACATCACGACGGACGGCACGTACAGGTTGACGACGAAGAGCGCCGTCTCGGAGTAGTAGACGAACCCTGCCCACACCGCGAGACGCTGGCGCCGGTCGAGGCCTGCCCTGCCCTGCGCCCCGTCGGCGACGAGCGCGACCGAGCCGTTGGCCCACCGGTACTGCTGGGTCAGGAACGGACCCAGCTCGTCGGGGCACAGACCACGGGCCAGCCGCACCGGGACGAAGCGCGTGACGAACCCGGCACGCAGCAGCTCGATCCCGGTGTACATGTCCTCGCTGTGGTCGATCTCGGGGAACCCCCCGATGGCGTCGAGCGCCGACCGCCGGTACAGGGCGTTGGTACCGCAGCAGACGGTGGCCCCGTAGCGGTCGCGCGACGGCTGGACCCAGCGGTAGAAGATCTCCTGGGTCGCCCCGGCGGTGCGCTGCAGCCAGCCCATGCGTTCGTCGGTGTCGAAGTCCTGCGGGCTCTGGACGATGCCGACGGTCGGGTCGTCCAGATAGGGCACGAGGTGGCGCAGGAAGTCCGGCCGGGGGCAGAAGTCGGCGTCGAAGATCGCGATCACGTCACCCTCGGTCACCGCGCAGGCCGACCGCAGGTTCCCGGCCTTCTTGAGGTGCCCCCGGTCGGGACGCACCCGGTAGCGGAACCCGTGCCGCTCGGCCAGGTCCGCGACGCGCGGGTCGGCGCCGTCGTCGAGCACCCAGACCTCGACGGCGCCCGGCCAGTCGAGCCGTGCGACGTGGCGGAAGGTGTTGTCGAGCACCTCGACGTCCTCGCCGCACACGGGCAGGAAGACGTCGACGGCGGGGTACGCCTCGGGTGCCCAGGCCGTGATCGTCCGCTCGTGCGAGGCGCGCGTGACGCGTCCTCTCGCGGTGCCGGTCAGGAGCCACAGGACGATGCTCACGAGCGTCAGCGCGACCGTGGCGTAGAGCCACCACAGCCACGGCGAGCGCGCCGCGAACACGCACACCGCGACGAGGATCGGCAGGGTCGCCGCGACGCCGACGGGCTGAACCCAGCGCTGGGACCGCGCGAGGTCCTGGTAGACGTCCTCGTCGGCGGGCGGTGAGGGCAGCAGGTGGTGGGCGGTGGGCGGTGTACGCGCCGGAGGGCCCGGGCGGGGGGCGGGTCCCGAGGTGTGGGCCGAGCCCCCGTGGCGCGGGCGACCTGCCCGGTCGTGGGATGCCGGTGGACGACCGGTCGGGTGCGGGGTGGGTCTCGTGCCGTGCAGCAGTGTCACAGGTGTTCTCCGCTTCGATACCAAGTGACGCCCGAGGGCGTGGGATGGCTCGCCGCGGCGACGCTGACTCGGCGGCAACCGGTCCGGGAGACCGATATGGGAGGAACGCTAACGATTTACGCTCGGACGTTCTGAACAAAACGACTAAATCCATCGCAGCGTCTCATCCCATAAGACAGATTGGAGAGGTTTGTCAGATTGCTGCAGCGCACAGCCTCCGTTGCAGGCGCGATCAGAGCCAACCGGTCGGCATTTCGTGTCGCGCGGCGACGCCGGCGCGGTCCCTGCGAGGAGACAGGAACGACGAAGGCCCTCGGCCCTGCACAGAGGCAGGGCCGAGGGCCTTCACGATCGTCGGGGTGACAGGATTTGAACCTGCGACCTTCCGCTCCCAAAGCGGACGCGCTACCAACCTGCGCCACACCCCGAACATGCGCAGCCCGACGACAGCGACCGACGCGACCGACGGACCTGCGTCGGGAGGACCCGCCGCACACCATCGGCAACGGCCAAGTGTACGGGGTCCCGAGGAGCGACCAGCGCCACCCCGGTCGGCACGTCGTCGCAGCGACCGGCGCGAACGGACCCACCAGCACCGAGTCCCGCGACCGGCCCGACGTTTGCTAAGGTAGCGCCGCAGACCTCGCCACCCCGGCGAGCGTTCCTCTGCGCGGATGTAGCTCAATGGTAGAGCCTCAGTCTTCCAAACTGATCACGCGGGTTCGATTCCCGTCATCCGCTCCAGCACGACACGGCGGCGGCTCCGAGATCCTCGGAGCCGCCGCCGTCGTTCACGCACTCGCAGTCCTGAGCCGCGGGTGCCGCACCGCTGCGGTGTGCTGCACCGACCGAGCGGCCCAGCTGCCCGTACGTCCGGGGCGGTACGCGGAGCACCGGTCGCCCGGGAAGGAATGTCGGCCTCGCGTCGTTGGGTCGACATGCCCCCTTCCCGGGACCACCCCTCGGCGGACCACCCGACAGCCTCCTCTCGCGATCCCTCGCGCGAAGCGGCACCCTCGCGAACGACCGGCACCTGGAGCGGGACCCGACCTCCCCCGACCTCACCCGACCTCACAGGACGACGGGGATGAGACGGCATTGCAGCGCGGTCCGGGTGCCGATAGCCTCGGGCCAGACACCAGGACTTCGCAGGGCACCGCGCCGACACGGCAGCGGGCAGCACCTGCGAGCGACGGCACAGGACGAGGAGGGCGACCATGACCACACGTCACGCCGACTCCTCCCGCGCGGTGAGCACCCCCGCGCGCGCCCTGTCCTGTTGTCCGTGTCGCCCCTGTCGCTAGAGCGCCCCTCCCCCGCGGTCGGCGCCCCACCCGACGACAGGCCCCGTGGCGCGTCCTGCCCGGCGCAGCTCCGTGCCACCCCCGCACAGCTCCCGCTGATCCCCCTCGGTCCCGGCTCTCCGCCGCAGGCCACCAACGATGAAGAGGAAGTCATGGCACGCATCTACGACGACGTCACGAAGCTCGTCGGCAACACGCCCCTCGTCCGCCTGAACAAGCTCACCGAGGGCCTCGGCGCCACGGTCGTGGGCAAGCTCGAGTTCTACAACCCCGCCAACTCCGTCAAGGACCGCATCGGTGTCGCGATCATCGACGCGGCCGAGGCCTCGGGCGAGCTCAAGCCGGGCGGCACGATCGTCGAGGCGACCTCCGGCAACACGGGCATCGCCCTGGCCATGGTGGGCGCTGCCCGTGGCTACGACATCGTCCTGACGATGCCCGAGACCATGTCCAAGGAGCGTCGCGCCCTGCTGCGCGCGTTCGGCGCCGAGCTCATCCTCACGCCGGGCTCCGAGGGCATGAAGGGGGCCGTCAACAAGGCCGACGAGATCGTGGCCGAGCGCGAGGGCGCGATCCTGGCCCGCCAGTTCGCCAACGAGGCGAACCCGGCGATCCACCGCGCCACGACGGCCGAGGAGATCTGGGCCGACACGGACGGCGAGGTCGACATCGTCGTCGCCGGCATCGGCACGGGCGGCACCATCACGGGCGTCGGCCAGGTCCTCAAGGAGCGCAAGCCGGGCGTGCAGATCGTCGCGGTCGAGCCCGAGGAGTCCGCGATCCTCAACGGCGGCGCCCCCGGCCCGCACAAGATCCAGGGCATCGGCGCGAACTTCGTGCCCGAGATCCTCGACACGAGCGTGTACGACGAGGTCATCGACATCAACGCCGAGACCGCCGTCGAGTACGCGCGTCGCGCCGCCAAGGAGGAGGGCCTGCTCGTGGGCATCTCGTCCGGTGCCGCGATCGCCGCGGCGCTGCGCCTCGCGGAGCGTCCCGAGAACGCGGGCAAGCTCATCGTCGTGATCATCCCGTCGTTCGGCGAGCGCTACCTGACCTCCGTGCTGTACGCCGACCTGCTGGACTGATGAGACCTCCCAGTCCCCTGCGACGCTTCCTGAGGGTTCTCAGGGAGGACCTCGAGGCCGCCCGCCACCGCGATCCCGCGGCGCGGAGCGGCTTCGAGGTCGCGCTCGTCTACCCCGGTCTGCACGCGGTCTGGACCTACCGGCTCACGCACCGCATGTGGCGTGAGCCGGCCCTGCGTCTGCCCGCACGCGTGATCGCGCAGATCGCCCGGGCAGCCACGGGCGTGGAGATCCACCCGGGAGCGAAGATCGGGCGGCGCCTGTTCATCGACCACGGCATGGGCGTGGTCATCGGGGAGACGGCGGTCGTGGGAGACGACGTGCTGCTCTTCCACGGGTCCACCCTGGGCGGCCGGTCCATGAAGCGCGGCAAGCGGCACCCGACGCTGGGTGACCGGGTCGTCGTGGGCGCCGGGGCCAAGATCCTCGGGCCGGTCTGGGTCGGTGACGACGTCCAGGTCGGGGCGAACGCCGTGGTGGTCAAGGACGTGCCCGCCGGATCGGTCGCCGTGGGGGTACCCGCACGCAATCGCGTCCCGCAGCCCTCCGTGCCGCCGGCGGTCGACCCGGTCGAGGACCCGTCGTTGCTCATCGAGTACGTGATCTGAGCCGCTGAGGGCTGTTCGAGGAGAGGGGCGACGCCGTGCGCGTCGCCCCTCTCCTCGACCTCCATTGTTCTAGTTGCACAGTAACAACTAGTAGTATGGCGACATGATCTTCCGCATCGACCCCACCGCGGGCGAGCCGCTCTTCGCGCAGCTCGCCGCCCAGGTGCGCCTCGCGGTCGCCGCAGGCACGGTGCACCCCGGCGAGCGGCTCCCCGCAGCCCGCGACCTCGCGGCCTCGCTCGACCTCAACGTCCACACCGTGCTGCGCGCCTACCAGGAGCTGCGCGACGAGGGCCTGGTCGACCTGCGCCGAGGACGCGGCGCCGTCGTCACGGCCCGGGCCGCGCACGACTACACGGACCTGCGAGCGGCGATCGACGCCGTCGTGCGGGAGAGCCGCACACTCTCCCTGCCCCCCGAGACCACCCTCGCCCTGCTCAAGGAGGCACTGCGATGACCGCCAAGCCGACCGGCACCCGCCGCCGGACCCCCGCCCCGCACCGCCTGTCCACCACGCTCCTGGGACTGGTGCTGCCTCTCACGGTCCTGGGCGCGAGCGCCGCGATCGCGTTCTCGTGGCGCGACGACCTGCCCGACCCGGTCGCGACGCACTGGGACGCCGCCGGGACCGCCGACGGGTTCGGGTCGCTCGCGGCGAGCGCAGTGGTCCCGCTCGCGATCGGCGCGGTCCTCGCGGTGGGGTTCTGGCTCGTCGGCTGGTTCCTCGGCCAGTCCGCGTCGAACCGGCGGACAGCCGTGGGGGTGAGCGCGGGCACGGCGACGTTCCTGGGCGCGACGCTGCTCGGCACGCTCTGGGTGCAGCGCGGGCTCGACGACGCCGCACAGGCGCCCGACGTGGGCGCGGCCATCGCGGTGGCCCTCGGCGCAGGCCTCGTGGTGGGTGTCCTGGTCGGGCTCCTCGCGCCGCGCGACGCCCACCTGCCCGCCGAGGTCCCGGTCTCACCGGCCGACCCGCGTGCCCCGCTGGGCGCCGACGAGCGCGCCGCCTGGATCCGCACGGCCCGCGGCGGGCCGGGCATGGCCGTCGCCGGCGCCGCCGTGGTCGGGACGCTCGTCCTCGTGGTCGTCACAGGCCTGTGGTGGATGATCCTGCTGCCCGTGACCCTGGGGCTGGTCATGGCCTCGATGATGTCGTGGACCGTGACGGTCGACGCGTCGGGGCTCGAGGTGCGCTCGGCGGTCGGGGTGCCGCGCACGTTCGTGCCGCTCGACGAGGTCGAGGGCGCTCGCGAGGTCACGGTCGACCCGTTCCGGGAGTTCGGCGGCTGGGGCTGGCGCACCGGTCGCGGGGGCCGCGTCGGCATCGTGGTCCGCAAGGGGCCGGGCCTGGAGGTCCGGCGCACGGGCGGGCGCGTGCTCGTCGTGACGGTCGACGACGCCGCGGCAGGGGCGGCGCTCCTCACCTCGCTCGCGGACCGGGCACGGTAGGTCGAGGGCCGGCCGGTGGGCTGGTCGAGGAGCACGGTAGATTGAGCGACGGTTCCTAGGACTCCCGGTCCTGGGAACCGTCGCTCGACGCTCGTCGGGCACGCGGACCCGTCCGCACCTCAGCGCCGAGGATCAACGAGGAGAACGCATGCGCATCGGCATCCACACCGGCTACTGGTCGGCCGGCCCCCCGCCCGGGATCCAGGAGGCGGTCGTCGCCGCGGACCGTCTCGGGGTCGACTCGGTCTGGACCGCGGAGGCCTACGGGTCCGACGCGTTCACGCCGCTCGCCTGGTGGGGCTCGCACACCTCACGCATCCGGCTCGGTACCGCGGTCGCGCAGATGTCCGCTCGCACCCCCACCGCGACCGCCATGGCAGCGCTCACGCTCGACCACCTCTCGGGCGGCCGGGCGATCCTCGGGCTGGGGGTCTCCGGCCCGCAGGTCGTCGAGGGCTGGTACGGCCAGCCCTACCCCCGACCGCTGGCCCGCACGCGCGAGTACGTCGAGATCGTGCGGGACGTGATCGCCCGTCGGGGCCCCGTGACCTACGACGGCCAGTTCTACCAGCTCCCCCTCACCGGCGAGGGCACCACGGGTCTCGGCAAGGCGCTGCGCTCGACCGTGCACCCCTTGCGGCCCGAGATCCCGATCCACCTCGCGGCCGAGGGGCCCAAGAACGTCGCGCTGGCAGCCGAGGTCGCGGACGGCTGGCTCCCCCTGTTCTACAGCCCGCGCATGGACGCGATGTTCCGCGGGCTGCTCGACGACGGTTTCGCGAAGCGCTCGTCCGAGCGCTCCCCCGCAGCCGACTTCGAGGTATCGGCGACCGTCCCGGTCGTGGTGGCCGACGACGTCGAGCAGGCCGCCGACACGGTACGGCCCTTCATCGCGCTCTACGTGGGCGGCATGGGCGCCAAGGGCGCGAACTTCCACCGCGACGCGCTCGACCGGCTCGGGTACGCGGACGCGTGCGACGAGATCCAGGCGCACTACCTGGCCGGCCGCAAGGCCGAGGCCGTCGCGGCGGTCCCCACGGCACTGGTCGAGGACGTGGCCCTCGTCGGTCCAGCGGCCAAGATCGCGCGCGACCTCGAGGCGTGGCGCGCGACCGCGGTCACGATGCTCCTCGTCCAGGGGGACCCGACGGCGGTACGCACCGTCGCGGGACTGCTCGCCCCGGTCCCGGGTCGCTGAGCCGGACGCGCGTCCGGACCCCGGCAGGACTCGCCGCTGAGTGCGGGCCGGCTGTCGCGACCCGCGACGGCTGCTCCGCGCTCAGCGGTCCGGGCCCTGCTCCGGGAACCAGACCGACCGCCGCAGGTCCACGCGCTCGCCGCCCGGGCGCAGCGGACACCCCTCGGCGCGCAGGTTCGCGAGCGCGGTCCCCAGGTGGTGCGCAGGCGGCGAGCCGGCCGCGTTGACGACGCGCCACCAGGGCAGCCCCGGGCCACCCGGGCCGTCGCCGTCGGACGTCGCGAGGACCTGCCCCACCTGCCGCGGACCGCCCCGCCCGAGGGTCTCCGCGACGATCTCCGCGACGAGCCCGTACGTCATGGCCCGCCCGGGCGGGATCGACTCGACGAGGGCCAGCACGGCGTCGGCGTACTCCTGGCGGGCGTCCTCCGCGCCTGCCTGCCGCCCGGCCCCCCGCTCCTGCTCGCGCGCCTGGTTCACGGGGCGAGCGTACCTGCGCGCGTCCCCGCTCCGCCGAGAAGTGAGTTGATGCCCCTGATCCGGGCAGATCTAGGGCGTCAGCTCACTTCTCGGCGGAGGCGTCGCGAAGGCGTGTGCGCGAGCTATTCCCCTGGCCCCGCCCGCCTCCGGCCCAGCAGGATGGGTCCATGACCGAACCCACCCACCGTCCCCTGCCCGCCGGCTACCGCCTCACGCCGTTGACGGAGGCGGACAAGCGCGCCGTCCTCGAGGTCGACACCTGGGCGTTCCCGTCCGAGGTCGACCTCGACGAGCAGGTCCAGCACCCGCTCCCGCTCACGTGGTCCCGGACGTTCGGGGTCGTGTGCGAGCACGAGGACACCGACGCCGTGCCGTTCGACGGCGCGGTCCCGACCGTGAGCGAGCTCGCGGCCATGCACGCCTCGTACCCGTTCGCGGAGTTCCCCGTGCCGGGCGCGACGTTGCCCGTGAGCGGCCTGACGTGGGTCGGGGTCCATCCGCAGCACCGTCGTCGCGGCATCCTCAGCGCCATGATCGACGTGCACTTCGAGCAGGCGCGGGCCGCAGGCGAACCGGTCTCGGCGCTCTTCGCGGCCGAGGCGGCCATCTACGGCCGGTTCGGCTACGGCCAGGCGGCCCAGGACCTGCGCCTGACGATCCCGCGCGGCGCGGCCCTGCGGGACGTCCCGGGCGCCGACGAGCACACGGTCCGCATCGAGAAGGCCGACCGGGCGCGCCACGGCGAGCTCGTCGACTCGCTGCACCGCGCGGCGGGTGCGGACCCGGGCGGGCACGGCACGGGCGTCAACCGGCCCGGCTGGGTCACGCGTGAGTCGCCCGAGCTGCAGGAGGCCTGGTGGTCCGACCCGGCGGCGTTCCGCCGTGGCCGCGAGTCGCAGCGCATCGTCGTCGTCGAGCGGGACGGCGAGCCGCGGGGTTACGCGACGTTCCGCCGCAAGCTGTCGTGGGAGACGACGGGTCCGCGCGGGACCGTGAGCACGGGCGAGGTCGTCGCGCTCGACGCCGCGGCCGCTCGCGCCCTGTGGGGCGTCCTGACGGACCTCGACCTGACGAGCGAGGTCGAGCCGTTCATGATCCCCGTGGACGACGTCGTCACGCACCTCCTCGTGAACCCGCGGGCCGCGGCGGGCCGGGTCGCGGACAACCTGTGGGTCCGCGTGCTCGACGTCCCCGCTGCCCTCGCGGGGAGGCGGTACGCGGGCGACGTCGACGTGGTGCTGCACGTGACCGACGCGCGCGTCCCGGAGAACTCGGGGCACTGGCGCCTGCGTGCCACGGCGTTCGGGGACGCGGCGTGCGAGCGCACCGAGGACCCGGCCGACGTGTCGCTCGACGTGCGCGAGCTGGGCTCGGCGTTCCTGGGCGGCGTCTCGCTCGCCTCGCTCGCGACCGCCGGGCTCGTGTCCGAGCACCGTCCGGGTGCGCTCGCCGCGGCGAGCGCTGCGTTCGGCTGGCCCGTGGCGCCCGTCTCGAGCTGGGTGTTCTAGAGGTCCCGGGTCACCGCTGGCACGTCGGGCACCAGTAGAGCTTGCGACCCGCGAGGTCCTTCAGGAGGACCGGCGTCCCGCACACCCGGCACGGCAGGCCGTCGCGGTGGTAGACGTAGAATGCCTGGTCGGCGGGCACGGCCCCGGCGGTGCCGTCGGTGTTCTGGCGCACCTCCTGACGCCCGGCTCCTGGGCGAGGCGGCGCTCCCGGGGGCGTGGCGCCGTCGGGCTCGCGGTCCTGGGGGCGGGTCGTGACGATCGCGCCCGTGGTCGCGCCGTCACGCATGAGGACGACCAGGTCGTCCCAGATCCCCCGCAACGTCTCGGCGGGCACGTCGCGACCGGGCGTGAGCGGGTCCAGCCCCGCGCGGAACAGCACCTCGGCGCGGTAGATGTTGCCCACCCCGGCGACGACGTCCTGGTTCATGAGGAGCTGCCCGACGGTCGTGCGCGAGCGCCGCACGGCCGCCACGAAACGGTCGGGCCCGCCGGCGGGGGCGGGGTCGTCCCGGATCGGGTCGGGGCCCAGGCGCGCCTCGACCGCGCGCACCTCGTCCGCCGAGACGACCTCGCAGGCCGTGGGGCCCGTGAGGTCCGCGACCGCGTGGTCGCCGACCAGGCGCACCCGCACCGCGCCACGAGGCGCTGGAGGAGCCCAGTCGTCTCCTGCGGCAGGGAGCGACGCGAGCGGACCGGTCGGCACCGAGTCCCGCTCGCCGATGCGCTTGCGGGGCGCGCCGATCGCGTGCACGACGGCGGCGCTCCCGTCACCCGCGAACGTCCAGGCCCCGTAGAGACCCAGGTGGACGCGCAGCCAGCGCAGGTCGTCGTCGGACGGCGTTTCGTCGAGTCCCGCTGCAGGCTTCGCGGACGGGTCCGCGAAGCCCAGGAAGAGCTGCTTGCCCCAGGCGCGGGACGCGACCAGGCGCGTTCCGTCGAGCAGCACGGCCCCGGCCGCGAACCGGCCTTGCGGGCTCGAGACGGCCAGCACCTGCCCCGCGAAGAGCTCGGTGAACGTGCGCGCGAGGCGGTGGACGGTGTGCCCCTCAGGCACGGGCCACGCCGTCCACCGTGCGCGCGCGACGCGGCGACGTCACGCCTGGTGGCGCGAGGCCTCGTAGGCCGCGAGCTGGTCGATGCGGCGCTGGTGGCGCGCGTCGCCGCTGAAGGGCTCGGCGAGGAACGCGTCGACGAACGACGTGGCCTCCTCGACCGTGTGCTGGCGCCCGCCGACCGAGATGACGTTGGCGTCGTTGTGCTGGCGGGCCAGCCTCGCGGTGTCGAGGTTCCAGGCCAGGGCGGCACGCACGCCGTCGACCTTGTTGGCGGCGATCTGCTCGCCGTTGCCCGAGCCGCCGATCACGACGCCGAGGCTGCCCGGCTCCGCGACGACGGCCTCGCCGGCCGCGATGCAGAACGACGGGTAGTCGTCGAGGGCGTCGTACTCGTGGGCGCCGTGGTCCACGACGTCGTGGCCCGAGCTCTTGAGGTGCGTGACGAGGTGAGCCTTGAGCTCGTACCCCGCGTGGTCCGCTGCAATGTGAACGCGCATGGCCCCATCATCCCCGATCTGCTCCCCGCCCGCGCCACTGCTCGCATAACCTGAGACGCATGACACAGACCTCACCCTCCGCCGCGGACCAGGCAGCGAGCGCCGCGGGCGCCGCGCGCACGACGGCCTCCGGCATCGACCTGTCCGCGCTCGACCCGGCCGTCCGCCCGCAGGACGACCTGTACCGGCACGTCAACGGCCGCTGGCTCGCCACCCACGAGATCCCCGCCGACCGGTCGATGGACGGCGCGTTCCGCGCGCTGCACGACCAGGCCGAGGAGCACGTGCGCGAGATCATCAACGACGCCGCGGCCGCGGTCGAGGCCGGGAACGCCACGGGCGTCCAGGCGCAGATCGGCGCGCTCTTCGCGAGCTTCATGGACACCGACACGATCGAGGCGCGCGGCGTGAGCCCGCTCGCGCCGGACCTCGCGCTGATCGCCGCCGCCACGAACCAGGCCGAGCTCACGGGGGCCCTGGGTGCATTGCAGCGCACGGGCGGGGCGGGCGCGTTCGGGTTCTGGGTCGACAACGACGCCAAGGACCCCGAGAAGTACGTCGCCTACCTCTATCAGGGCGGGCTGGGCCTGCCCGACGAGGCGTACTACCGCGAGGACCAGTACGCGGAGATCCGCGCCAAGTACGCGCCGCACGTCGCGCGCATGCTCACGCTCGCGGGCGTCACGGCGGACACCTGGGGCGCTTCCCCCGAGGAGGCGGCCGAGCGCGTGCTGGCCCTCGAGACGCAGCTCGCGGCGCACCACTGGGACGTCGTGCGCGACCGCGACGCGGACCTCACGTACAACCCCATGACGCTGCGCGCCCTGGCCGAGTCGGCCCCGGGCTTCGACTGGCACGCGTGGGTCCTGGCCCTGGGCGCCCCGGCCGGCTCGCTCGACTCCCTCGTGGTCCGCGAGCCCGGCTTCGCGACGGGCTTCGCGGAGCTGTGGCAGTCGGTCCCGGTCGAGGACTGGAAGCTGTGGGCCGTGTACCACCTGGTCTCGGCGCGCGCGCCGTACCTCACGGACGAGCTGGTCGAGGCGAACTTCGACTTCTACGGCCGCACGCTGTCGGGGGCGCAGGAGGTCCGTGAGCGCTGGAAGCGCGGAGTCTCGCTCGTCGAGGGCGCCCTGGGCGAGGCTGTGGGCGCGGTGTACGTCGAGCGGCACTTCCCGCCCGCGCACAAGGCGCGCATGGAGGAGCTCGTCGCGTACCTCGTCGCGGCCTACCGCGAGTCCATCGAGGGCCTCGACTGGATGACCGAGGAGACCAAGGTCAAGGCGCTCGCCAAGCTCGAGGCCTTCACGCCCAAGATCGGGTACCCCGTGAAGTGGCGCGACTACTCGGCCCTCGTGATCGAGGCCGACGACCTGCTGGGCAACGTGCGCCGCTCGAACGCGTTCGACCAGGACCGCGAGCTGGGCAAGATCGGCAAGCCGCTCGACCGCGACGAGTGGTTCATGACCCCGCAGACGGTCAACGCGTACTACAACCCGGGCATGAACGAGATCGTCTTCCCTGCGGCGATCCTCCAGCCGCCGTTCTTCGACCCGGACGCCGAGGACGCGGTCAACTACGGCGGGATCGGGGCCGTGATCGGCCACGAGATCGGGCACGGGTTCGACGACCAGGGCTCCAAGTACGACGGCGACGGCCGCCTCGAGGACTGGTGGACGCCGCAGGACCGGGCCGAGTTCGAGGTCCGCACCAAGGCCCTCATCGCGCAGTACGACGCGTTCCGCCCCGTCCAGCTGCCCGACGACGGCCCGCACGTCAACGGCGCGCTGACGATCGGGGAGAACATCGGGGACCTGGGCGGGCTGTCGATCGCGCTCAAGGCCTACCGGATCGCGCTGGGCCGTCCGCTGTCCGAGGCGCCCGTGGTCGACGGCCTGACGGGCATCGAGCGAGTGTTCCTCGGCTGGGCGCAGGTGTGGCAGGCGAAGGGCCGCGACGAGGAGATCGTGCGCCGACTCGCGACCGACCCGCACGCGCCCAACGAGTTCCGCTGCAACGGCGTGGTGCGCAACCTCGACGAGTTCTACGAGGCGTACGACGTGGCGGAGTCCGACGCGCTGTACCTCGCCCCCACGGAGCGCGTCCGCATCTGGTGACACGTGGGCGCCGCGGGTCTCGCGGCGTCACGTTCGAGCGGCCCGGCGGCCGGTGCAGCCCCCACGGGGTGCGGCACCGGCCGTCGTGGTCTCCGGGAGCGCCCGGGCCGTCGTCGGCCCCCTGCCGGGGGCCCGGTCGTACCGGAGCACGTACGCCACTTCTTGTGAAGAAAAGTACAAGCCGCTTGTTTCCGGGCCTCGCGAGCCTTCCCGTTGAAACCGACCGCCCGGTAAGCAGGTTCGCGCACTCAAGCTCGGCCGCTCCTCTACTCAGGTCCGCAGCACCCCCTACGCACCTTGTCGTCATGACGCCGAAACCCTCCCTTGTCATCTCCTCGAGAGCGCAGTGTGGTCCACGTCGCACTACGAGAGTGCGTGACAGCTCTGAGGAGGGCACATGGCGATCGTCGCCAAAGGAGAGAAGAAGGCCGCGGACCTCACGACCTTCCGTCGGTGGTTCATCCTGATCCTGGTCAGCGCCGGGAGCAGCACCATCTACGGCCCGGCCTACCTGAAGCAGGCCTTCTACGACGCGCAGAAGTCCGCGCTCGGCCTGTCCAACACGCAGATCGGCGCACTGCTCGGCGCCTACGCCATCACCGCGACGATCTGCTACCTGCCCTCGGGCCTCGTCGCCGACCGCGTCCGCATGCGCACCCTGTGCTCGACCGGGTTCGTCCTCACCGCGGCCCTGACCTTTTGGTACGCGATGCTGCCGTCCTACGGCACGCTCCTGCTGATCTTCGTCGCCATGGGCATCACCACGATCCTGCTGTGGTGGGGCTGCCGCTACAAGCTCGTGCGGTTGGTCTCGGCCGAGAACGAGTACTCGCGCAACATCGGCATCAGCTACGGCTTCTACGGCCTCGCGGGCTTCCTCGCCGGCCTCGTCGGCACCTGGGTCCTCGCCCGCGCGGCGGGCGACGCCGCCGGCGCCTTCCGGACCTTCCTCCTCTTCTACGCCGTGCTCATCCTCCTGCTCGGCGTGCTCGCGTTCGTCATGATCCCGAAGTTCGAGGGCGAGATCGGCAGCGTCCGCTCCGCCAAGCAGGTCCTCGTCGACACCGGGCGCGCCCTGACGAACCCCGTCGTTCTCATCACCGCGGTCACCGTCTTCTTCGTGTACTTCTACTACACGGGCGTCAACTACGCGACGACCTACCTGACCTACCTCGGCGCCGACGCCACGCTCAACAACATCCTCAGCGTCCTGCGCCAGTACGGCGTGACCCTGTTCGCCGGCCCCGTCTTCGGCGCCCTCGCCTTCCGGGCGAAGAAGCCGTCGCGTGTCATCTGGATCGGTTCGCTGATCGCCGCCGCCGGCATCGCCGTGCTCGCGATCGTGCCCGTGCCGGGCGTCCTGCCCGCCGGCACCGGCCTGATCCTGTCCGTCGCGCTGATCGGCGTCGCGCTCGGCTTCATCGCCAACGGGGTGTTCGGCATCGTGTCGTCCCAGCTCACCGAGGGCAAGGTCCCGCTCGCCGCGTTCGGTGCCGCGACCGGGGTCGTGTCGCTCGTCGGCTTCCTGCCGGACACCTTCTCGAGCACCTGGTTCGGCTCGATCATCGACAAGGCCGACGCCGCTGGGAACGAAGGCGCGGCCTACCCGCAGATCTTCTGGATCCTCGTGGGCTCCGCCGTCGTCGCGTCCGCCTGCGCGCTGCTGCTCAACCGCTACGTGCGCACCAACCAGGCGAAGCTCGACGCGCGGTACGAGGCCGCACAGGCTCTCGCCGCCGGCGAGTCCGCCGAGCCCGAGCCCGTGAACGCCTGATGTCCGCCGTCGACGTCCTCGCCCGCCTGACGCCCCGCATGCGTGAGGTCCTCACCCTCCAGGAGCGGCTCCAGGGACCGGCGCTCGCCCCGGACGCCACCGTCCGCGAGCAGCGCTGCCGGTACGCCACCGAGCGCGTGTACTGGAACGAGGGCGGCCCCCGCATGGCGCGGACCGTCGACGACACCGTGGCCGGGCCGTACGGGCCGGTCCGGATCCGCCGGTACCACCCCGTCCAGCAGGTCGACGGCGCCGCCCTCCTCTACGTCCACGGCGGCGGCTTCGTCGTCGGGAGCCTCGACACGCACGACCGCATCATGCGTGCCCTCGCGGACGCGACCGGGGCCGTGGTCGTCGGTGTGGACTACGCCCTGTCCCCCGAGGCGAAGCTCCCGCAGGCCGTCGAGGAGTGCGCAGCCGTCGCCCGTCATGTGGCGGAGCACGCGAACGAGATCGGGGTCACCGGTGGACGAGTCGCGTTCGCCGGCGACTCCGGCGGGGCCAACCTGGCGCTCGCCGCGACCCTTTGGCTCCGCGACCACGGCGGCCCCGCGGTCGAGTCGCTCCTGCTCTACTACGGCCTCTTCGGCCTGCGCGACTCCGTGTCCCGCCGACTGTTCGGCGGGGCGTGGGACGGGCTGGCACCGGAGGACCTCGACGGCTACCTGGCTGCCTACACCTCGGGCCCGCAGGACCTTCGCAGCCCGTCCCTGGACTGCCTCTCCGCGGACCTCTCGCAGGGCATCCCTCCGACGTACCTCGTGGCGAGCGCCCTCGACCCCCTGCTCGACGACAGCCGAGCACTCGCCGCGCTGCTCGCCGCGCACGGCGTCGAGCACCGTCTGCACGTCGTCGACGGTGTCCTGCACGGCTTCCTGCACCACTCGCGGATGCTGCCCGAGGCCCGCGAGGTCCTCGCGGAGGGCGCCGCGTTCCACCGGCGCGTGGCCGCCGCGCTCGTCTGAGCGCACCACGACTCCCCCACCACCCCGAACGAAAGGCCCTCTCATGGACTTCTCCCTCACCGAGGACCAGGAACTGATGGTCCAGGCAATCCGCGAGCTCATGGCCCGCGAGAACTGGGACACCTACTTCGCCCGGTGCGACAAGGACCACGAGTACCCGGAGCGGTTCGTCGCCGAGCTCGCCGAGCTCGGCGTCGACACGATCCTCCTGCCCGAGGACCGCGGCGGCCTCGACGCCGGCTGGACCACGATCGCGGCGGTCTGGGAGGAGCTCGGACGCCTCGGCGTCCCCACGTACGTGCTCTACCAGCTCCCCACGCTCGAGACCGTCCTGCGCGTCGGCAGCCCCGAGCAGATCGAGAAGATCCTCGCCCTGGTCGGCACCGGCAAGCAGATCTGGAACTTCGCGATGACGGAGCCGGGCGCCGGCTCGAGCTTCGCCAAGATGTCCACGACCTACACGCGCCGCGACGGCAAGATCTACCTCAACGGCCACAAGACCTTCATCACGTCGTCCAAGCACGTGCCCTACCTCGTCGTCATGGCGCGCAACGCCGAGGACATGGACCAGTACTCCGAGTTCTTCGTCGACATGACGCTCCCCGGCATCAGCAAGGAGCCCCTCGACAAGCTCGGCCTGCGCATGGACTCGTGCTGCGAGATCTACCTCGACGACGTCGAGCTCCGCGAGGAGGACATGTTCGGCGGTGAGGGCGAGGGCTTCGCGCGCACCGTCGCGGACTTCGACCTGGAGCGCTTCCTCGTCGCCGCGTGCGACTACGGATGGGCGTTGTGCGCGTTCGAGGACGCCGCACGCTACGCGAACCAGCGGGTGCAGGGCGGCGAGGCGATCGCCCGCTACCAGCTCATCCAGGAGAAGTTCGCGAACATGAAGATCAAGCTCACGAACATGCGCAACATGGTCTACGAGATCGCCTGGAAGGCCGAGAACGGGCTGCTCGGCAAGGGCGACTGCTCCATGGCCAAGCTGTACTGCACGCGCGCCGCGTCCGAGGTCGTGGACGACGCCATCCAGGTGCTCGGCGGCATCGGCGTCACCGGCGACCACCGCGTGGCCCGCTTCTACCGCGACCTGCGCGTGGAGCGGATCTCCGGCGGCACCGACGAGATGATGATCCTCGCCGCCGGCCGCGCAGCACTCAAGGAGTACCGCTGATGTCCGGCCCGATCCCGGGCTTCGGCGTCCTCGAGGGCGTCAAGGTCGTCTACTCGGCGGTCGAGATCGCCGCCCCGTCCGCGGCCGCCGTCATGGCCGAGTGGGGCGCCGACGTCGTCTGGATCGAGAACACGCGCACGGGTGACTCGATGCGCGACACCACCTTCGTCAAGGAGATGGAACGGCGCAACCAGCGCTCGATCTCGATGAACCCGTTCACCGAGGAGGGCCGCGAGGTCCTGTTCTCGCTCGTCAAGGACGCGGACGTCTTCATCGAGTCCTCCAAGGGCCCCACCTACGCCCGCCGAGGGATCACCGACGAGATCCTGTGGGAGCACAACCCGCGCCTGGTCATCGTGCACGTCTCGGGCTTCGGCCAGTACGGCGTCGAGACGCGCGTCAACCGCGCCGCGTACGACCTCACGGTCCAGGCCTACAGCGGGTACATGGCGCAGAACGGCACCCCCGATCAGCCCATGGCCGCGGTGCCGTACGTGGGCGACTACTTCACGTCGCTCATGGTGACCTCGTCCGCGCTCGCCGCGCTGCAGAAGGCGCGCACGACCGGCCAGGGCGAGAGCGTCGACGTCGCGATGTACGAGGTCCTCATGCGGGTCGGGGCCTACTACATGATGGACTTCCTCAACGCGGGCACCGTCTACCCGCGCCCTGGCGCCCGCCACCCCAACCTGTGCGGGATCGGCGAGTACCGCACGTCGGACGGCTTCGTGGGCCTGTGCGTCTACGGCGTCAAGCAGAACAAGTACCTGCTGGAGCGCATCGGCCTGGGACACCTCTGGGGCACCGAGGAGTACCCCGAGGACACCAGCGCCCTGTGGCTCGACGGACCGCAGGCCGAGCTCATCGAGCGCCACCTGGACGCGTTCTGCCTCACGCAGAAGGCCGTCGAGCTCGAGGAGGAGTTCTCCGCCGTCGGGATCGCCGCCAACGCCGTGCTGGAGTTCGACCAGCTCCTCGCCGAGGACCACGTCGCCCAGCGCGAGGCGATCGTCGAGTGGGACACGCTCGACGGGACGCCCGTCAAGGGGGTCGGCATCGTGCCCAAGTTCTCCCGCAACCCCGGCAGGATCTGGCGCCCCATGCCCTCGCTCGGCATGGACACCGACGCCGTGCTGACCGAGGCCGGCTGGACCCCCGAGCAGATCCAGGCACTCGCCGAGAACGGCACGATCCGCAGGGGCTGAGCGATCGGGTGCGCGCGGGACGAGGACCGCGCGCACCCGCCGACCGACACAGCGCGCCCGGAGAACCGGGCGCACCGAGGAACGGGTGAGGTGGATGGACATCGTGGGGAACAGGACGCTGCGAGACCTGTGGGAGGAGCTCGCCCGCACCTCAGCGGACAGGACCTTCCTCGTCTTCGAGGACCGGGACAGCGTCGTGAGGGAGTGGACGTACGGCCAGTTCGCCGTGCGGATCGTCCGCACGGCCAACCTCTTCCGCTCCTGGGGCGTCGCCCCGGGCGACCACGTCGGCGTCCACCTCGGCAACTGCCCCGAGATGCTCGAGTGCCTCTTCGGCCTGGCGCTCGTCGGCGCCGTCAGCGTCCCGTTCCACCCCCGCAGCACGGCGACCGAGTGCAACGACGTCCAGCGCCGGGTCGGGGCGCGCGTCGTGGTCGCCGAGCCCGACGTCCTGCCCGAGGACGGCTACGCCGGCGACCCGCGCATCCTGCTCGCCCGCGCGCAGCACGACGTCCCCGGCACCACGCCGTACGGCCCCGCCCGCGACGCCCAGCCGGACGTCCTGGTGGACCGCGTCCCGCTCGCGAGCGAGGACCCGGTCGGCATCGTCTTCACGTCCGGTTCCACCGCGTGTCCCAAGGGCGTCGTGCTGACCCACGCGAACCTGCTGTTCAGCGGGCTGTTCGTCGACTGGCAGGCCACGATGACGGCGCAGGACCGGCTCCTGACGACCATGCCCGCGTGCCACGTGAACTTCCAGCTCAACGCCCTCATGCCCGTGCTCACGGCCGGGGCGACCCTGGTCGCCGTCGAGCGGTTCAGCGCGCGGCGGTTCTGGGGGCAGGTGCGTGAGCACCGCGCGACCGTGGTGCAGAGCATCGCCATGATGCTGCGCACGACCATGCTCCAGCCCGTCGCCCCGGACGAGCGTGACCACCAGGTGCGCGAGATCCTCTACTACCTGCCCGTCACGGACGAGGAGAAGGCCGCCTACGAGCAGCGCTTCGGGGTGCGCCTCCTCAACTCCTACGGCACGAGCGAGACCCTCGTCGGGGTCCTCACGGACCCGCCCGTGGGCGAGCGCCGCTGGCCGTCCGTGGGCCGCGTGGGCCTCGGGTACGAGGTGCGCATCGCCGACGGCGACGGGCACGAGGTCCCGGTCGACACCGTGGGCGAGATCCAGGTGCGCGGGGTGCCCGGCCGCACGCTCATGAAGGAGTACTTCCGCGACCCCGAGGCCACGGCGGCCGCGATCACCCCCGAGGGCTGGTTCCGCACGGGCGACCTCGGTCGCGTGGACGCCGACGGCTGGCACTGGTTCGTCGACCGCCGCGCGCACTTCGTCAAGCGCTCGGGCGAGAACGTCTCCCCGACCGAGGTCGAGGAGGTGCTCACCCGGCACCCGGCCGTCGCCGAGGCCGCCGTGATCGGCGTCCCCGACCCCGTGCACGACGAGGCCGTCAAGGCGTTCGTCGTGCTCGTCCCGGGCCAGGTCGTCACCGTGGCGCAGGTGCGCGCGCACTGCGCCGCCCACCTCGCGGACTTCAAGGTCCCCACGATCGTGGAGGTCGTCGACGACCTGCCCCGCACCAACACCTTCAAGGTCGCCAAGGCCGCGCTGGTCTGAGGTCGACGTCGCGGGGGCCGGTCGGCTCCCGCATCCCGAAACCCGCGCACGTCCCCCGGACGCGCGCAGAGCACGCAGAGAGTAGGAAACGATGGTCATCAAGACCGAGATGGTCGGCCAGTGGTTCGGCCCGTTCGAGCGCGAGTACACCTTCCGCGACCTGAGCCTGTTCGCCCTCGGCTCCGGCTGCGCGATCGACGGTCGCACCGACCTCGAGTACGTGTACGAGAAGGACATGAAGGTCCTGCCGACCTTCGCCGCGATGCCGATCGTCGACTCCGAGGTCACCCGGACCATCGACTACGGCTATAACTACGCCGGGTCGCTGCACTGGAGCTTCGACGTCACCTTCCACCGGCCGATCACCCAGCTGGACGGGAAGCTCTCGACCAAGGTGCTGCTCAAGGGCCTGTACGACCGGGGCGAGGGCAAGGGGCTGCTCGCCCAGCACGTCGGCGACACCTACGACGACGAGGGCAACCTTCTCTTCACGAACGAGAGCTGGGACTGCCTCATCTACGACGGCGGGTGGGGTGGGCCTGCCGCGCCGAAGGACATCGTCGAGATGCCCGACCGGGAGCCCGACGTCGAGACCATCGAGACCATCCCGGAGAACCAGGCGCTGATCTACCGCCTCTCGGGCGACTACCACCCGCAGCACGTCGACTGGGAGTACGCGGCCGAGAACGGCCAGCCCCGCCCGATCCTGCACGCCGTGAGCTTCGCCGGCATCGTGTGCCGCCACTTCGTGCGCGCGTTCGTCCCGGGCGAGCCCGAGCGGCTCAAGCGCTTCAAGACGCGCATCACCGCCTCCGTCCTGCCGGGGACCCGGGTGGCGACGCAGATGTGGCGCATGGAGGACGGGCGGGTGCACTTCCGCCTGGTGGACGCCGACGACCCGTCGGCCAAGCCCTTCCTCAACTTCGGCGTGATCGAGTGGGCCTGAGCCAGGACGACCGTCGCCCCACGGGGGCGGCGGTCGTCACCGCGGCCCCCGCGCGGGTCATGCTCGACGACGTCGAGATGACCCCGTTCCTCAAGCGGGTCACCCTCTTCTCGTCGGGGGGCCCGTTCCTCGACGGCTACGTGCTGTCCATCATCGGCGTCGCCCTCATCCAGCTCGGCCCCGCGCTCGACCTCGACGCGACCTGGACGGCCGTCGTCGGGGTGGCCGCGCTCGTCGGCCTCTTCCTGGGGACCTCGGTCGGCGGTTGGCTGACCGACGTCATCGGGCGCAAGAAGATGTTCGTCATCGACATCGTGGCGATCGCGGTCCTCTCGGTCGGCACCGCGTTCGTGGGCACGCCGCTCATGCTCGTCGTCATGCGGTTCCTGATCGGCATCGTCATCGGTGCCGACTACCCGATCGCGACGTCGCTCATCGCGGAGTTCACCCCGCGCAAGCACCGCGCGATCTCCATGGGCATCGTCGCGGCCGCGTGGTACCTCGGCGCGAACGTCGCCTTCCTCGTCGGCTACCTCCTCATGGACGTCGACGGCGGCTGGCGGTGGATGCTCGCGAGCGCCGTCGTGCCGTGCCTCGTCATCCTCGTCGGCCGTTGGGACATCCCCGAGTCGCCCCGCTGGCTCGCCCGCAAGGGGCGGGGCGAGGAGGCGCGCGCGATCGTGCGTCGCATCTTCGGCGCGGACGTCGAGCTCGAGCCAGAGACCACCTCGAAGGTCGGGTACGCGACGCTCTTCCGCCGCGGGTACGTCGGCAAGATCCTGTTCGTCGGGACGATCTGGATGTGCCAGGCCGTGCCCATGTTCGCGATCTACACGTTCGGCCCCCGGATCATGACGGAGTTCGGGTTCGGAGCCGGCCAGACGGCGACGATCGGCGAGATGATCATCGGCACGTTCTTCATGGTCGGGTGCATCCCGGCCATGTTCTGGGCGAACTCGATGGGGCGGCGCAAGCTGCTCGTCGGCAGCTTCGCGATCATGACCGTCGCGCTGGCTGTCCTGGGTGTCCTGCCCACCGCCGCCATGCCCGTCGTGATCGTCTGCCTCGCCCTGTACGCCTTCTTCTCGGGCGGCCCCGGCAACCTGCAGTGGCTGTACCCGAACGAGCTGTTCCCGACGGACATCCGGGCCTCCGCCGTCGGGGCCGCCATGGCCTTCAGCCGCATCGGCACCGTGGTCTCGACCTACGTGCTGCCCGGCTTCCTCGCCGCCTACGGCACCCGCGCCACGATGACGGCGGGCGCCGTCATCTCCGGCCTGGGCCTGCTCGTCTCGGTGCTGTGGGCACCCGAGACCCGCGGCCTGACCCTCGTCGAGGCCAGTGCGCTGCGCCTCGGCGTCCGAGGCCGGCGGGCGGGCTCCGGCCCCCGCACGGCCGGGACGCCCGACTCCCCGACGGGGACGGGCACCCCCCTCACCACCAGCGACCGCGGACCCCGCGGCGACCTCCAAGGAGATGGATCACGATGAAGATTGCCGTTGCCTACAAGTGGGCACCGAACCCGCAGGATGCCGCGGTGGGAGCCGACGGGACCGTCGACTGGGTCCGCGCCAAGGCGTCGGTGTCCGAGTACGACCCGGTCGCCGCGGAGCTCGGCCGCCGCCTCGCGGACGCCACGGGCGCCGAGCTCGTCGGCATCAGTGTGGGCGGCCCCGACGTCACGTCGCCGATGGCCCGCAAGTCCGCGCTGTCCCGAGGATTCGACCGCGCGGTCGTCGTCGCGGACCCGGCGCTCGAAGGCGCCGGCCCGACGCTCACCGCCACGGTCCTCGCCGAGGTCGTCAAGCACGTCGGCGACGTCGACCTGGTCCTGACGGGCGACTCCTCGCAGGACGTCGGCGCGCAGCTCGTCCCCGCGATCCTCGCCGGCGCGCTCGGCTGGCCCGCCCTCGCGAACGTCACGGCGATCTCGGGCGGCGCGGGCGACCTCGTCGTCGAGCGCCTGCAGGACTCCGGCTCGCAGGTGCTGCACGCCACGGGCCCCGTCGTCCTCGCGGCCGCGACCGACGCCGTCGTGCCGCGCGTGCCGGGCATGAAGGACATCCTGGCGGCCGGCAAGCGCCCCGTCGAGGTGCTCTCGCTCGCCGACGTCACGCCTGCCGCACCCGTCGCCGCCACCGCGGTCGTCGCCACGGCCCGCCCCACCCTCGCAGCGCGCAAGCAGCACGTGATCGACGGTTCCGACCCGGTGGCCGCAGCCGCCGAGCTCGTCGCCGCCCTGCGCGCCGACAACGTCCTCTGACCACCCCCGATCTCCCGGGAAGGAACACCCTCATGAGCACCACCTACATCCTCGTCGCCGGGGACGCCCGCATCGACGCCCTCGTCGAGCTCGCCCAGGGCACCAGCACCACCGCGGTCGTCGTCGGCACGCGGTCCGTCGCGGAGGCCGTCGCGGCCTCGGGCGTGGACGCCGTCACCTGGCTCGGCGAGCCGGGCGACGCCCCGGTCGAGGCCTACGCCTCGACGGTCGCCACCCTGGTCGCGTCCGCCCAGCCGGACGTCGTCCTCGCCTCGAGCCGCCCGGCGGACCGGGTCCTCGCGGGGGCCGCGGCCGCCGTCCTCGGTGCACCGGCGTTCACCCAGGTCTCCGCGGTGACGGTCGTGGCCGACGGCGTCGAGCTGACCCGGTCGGTCTTCGGCGGCATCGCGCAGGAGACCGACCAGGTCTCCGGCCCGGCGGTCGTCGTGGTCGACGGCGGTGCCGTCGCCACGGGCGGCAGCGCCGCGATCGCCGAGGTCACGGCCTCGGCGATCCCCACGCTCACGGTCACGGAGAACCGCCCGGCCGAGCGCGCCGTCGTCGACCTCGGTCGCGCACAGCGCATCGTGTCGGCCGGACGCGGCGTCAAGGCCAAGGACGACCTCGGGCTCGTCGAGTCCCTCGCGGCGGCGCTCGGCGCCGAGACCGCGTGCTCCCGCCCCCTCGCCGAGGGCCTCGGGTGGTACACGCACGACCGCTACGTCGGCGTCACCGGCCAGCAGGTCTCCCCCGAGCTGTACCTCGCGGTGGGGATCTCCGGGCAGCTCCAGCACACGGTCGGTGCCCGTGGCGCGCGCACCGTCGTCGCGATCAACTCCGACAAGGACGCGCCCTTCTTCGCCGAGGCCGACTACTGCGTCGTCGGCGACCTGTACCAGGTCGTCCCGGCCCTCACGGCGGCGCTGTCATGACGAGCGAGGCGGTCGAGCCCGACTTCGACGTCATCGTCGTCGGTGCCGGCGTCGCCGGGTGCGTGACCGCGTACCGGCTCGCCGAGGCCGGCCGCTCGGTCGTGCTCATCGAGCGGGGCGAGGCGCCCGGCTCCAAGAACCTGTCGGGCGGCGTGCTCTACTCGCGGGTCATGGAGGAGGTCTTCCCCGACTTCCTCACGCAGGCCCCCGTCGAGCGGCGCATCACCCGCAACTACGTGCAGTTCCTCAACGGCACGTCGTCGGTCGGGATCGACTACCAGGACTCGCGGCTGTCCGACCCCGTGAACGCGGTGACCGTGCTGCGCGCCCGGCTCGACGCGTGGCTGGGCGAGAAGTGCGAGGAGGCCGGCGTGTTCCTCATGCCGGGGGTCCGCGTCGACGAGGTCCTCACCGAGGACGGCAAGGTCGTGGGCGTCCGCGCCGGCGACGACGAGCTGCGCGCCCACGTGGTCGTGGCCGCCGACGGCGTCAACTCCTTCCTGGCGCGCGCCGCAGGCCTGCGCCCCCAGGAGCCGACCAACCACCTGGCGCTCGGCGTGAAGGCGGTCGTCTCGCTGCCCGCGTCGACCATCGAGGAACGGTTCCACTGCGCCGACGACGAGGGCGTGGCCTACGCCGTCGTCGGCGACTGCACGCTCGGGATCGGCGGCGGCGGGTTCCTGTACACGAACCGCGACTCGATCTCGGTCGGTGTGGTGCTGCGGCTCGACGACCTCGTCGCCAAGGGCGTGCCGTCGTCGGAGGTGTTCGAGCACTTCCTGACCCACCCGTTCGTCGCCCCGCTGCTCGCGGGCGGCGAGGTGTCGGAGTACGCGAGCCACCTGGTCGCCGAGGGCGGCCTGGACATGGTCCGCGAGATCACCACGGACGGCATGGTCGTCGTGGGCGACGCCGCGGGCCTGACGCTCAACACGGGCCTGACCGTCCGCGGCATGGACCTCGCCGCGGCCTCCGGCATCGCCGCGGCCACGGGGATCGATGCGGCGCTGGCTGCGGGAGACACGTCCAAGGCCGGGCTGGCGGGGTATCGGACGGCGCTGACCGCGTCGTTCGCCGGACAGGACATGCAGACCTACGCCAAGGCGCCCGCGTTCCTCGAGCGCGAGCGCATGTACGAGCAGTACGGCTCGCTCCTCGCCGACATCATGTACGGCGCCTTCAACCACGACCTCAGTCCGCGCCGCCATCTGCGCGACGTGGCGAAGAGGGCCTTCAAGCGCTCGCCCGTGCGCCTGCGGGACCTGTTCTCCGACGGGCTGGCGGGGGTGCGTGCGCTGTGACGACGACTGGATCCGTGACCCGGGGGCTCAGGATCGGGACCGTGGCCGATCGGCTGGCCGGCAACCGGTACGAGACCGACGAGGAGGAGAGCCACATCCACCTCGACCAGGACCTCGCCCGCACCACCGGGTGCGCGCGACGGCTGGTCGCGATCTGCCCGGCCAAGGTCTACGCGGAGGAGGCCGACGGGACGATCTCCGTCGAGTACGCCGCGTGCTTCGAGTGCGGCGCCTGCGCCGCCGTGGCCGAGCCCGGGGTGCTCACCTGGCGCTACCCGCGCGGCGGCACGGGCATCTCGCTCCGCGAGGGCTGAGCTCTCACGCACCGGTGGTCCGGGCGCCCTCGGGCAGGACGCCCGGACCACGCGGGCAGGGCCCTGCGCCGACGTCAGCGCCGACCGCACGTGAGCCAGGTGCGTGCCGCGCGCGCCAGCCCCTCGCGACCGTCCGCGCCGACCTTGTGGCTGGCGCTGAAGACGTGGTTCTCGACCGTACGGACGCTGAGCACCATGCGTGCGGCGATCTCCGGGAGCGAGTACCCGCGGGCGACGAGGACGGCCACCTCGCGCTCGCGCACCGTGAGGTTCACCGCGCGGTCGAGCGGCGCGAACAGCCCGCACAGGTCTCGGCCCCGCAGGCCCGCCTGGCTCCAGGCGGAGTCGGCGTGCTCGAGCGCGGCCTGCGCCTCGCCCGCCTCGAGCAGGAGGACGGACCGGGAGACCGCGGTCCGCACGGCGAACTGGCGCAGACCCGCGCGGTACAGCGCCGACTCCTGCACCGCTAGCTGCTCCTCGTCGCCCGACGCGATCGCGACGGCATAGTCGGCGAGACGGCTGAGAAGGGGCGCTTCGCAGGTGGCCGCCATCGCAGCCACCTGGGTGGCCCGCTCGACCGACGGCGAACGCTCGACGGCTCGCACACCGGCCGTGACCGCGGCGGCGAGGAACCCGGCCTCGGCCCGCTCCAGGGCGACCTGCCAGATCGCGTCCGCGGCCGTGTCGTCGTCGGCGTCGTGCGCGAGCGCCGAGAGCAGGTCCGCGGACATCCACGGGTGCGGGCCACGGGGGCCGCGCAGGGCCGAGGCCTGCAGGGCCGTGGTGCGGGCGTAGTCCCGCCTGCCCTGCCACTCAGCGGCGTTCGCGGCGAAGGTCAGCAGCGCCGCCTGGACGTGCGGCAGATGCCGTGGCGCCGTGCCGAGCGCGAGGACCGACGACGTGAGCTCGTCGAGCTCCACGACCCGACCCTGGAGCTGCATACCGTAGCCGGCGACGTACGCGTGCTCGTGCAGCGCCTCGGGTGCCAGGTCGCGACGGGCACGTTCGACCCCGGCGAGAGCATCGTCGACGGCGCCGCGCACGTCGCAGGCCAGCAGCCTCGACAGGGCACGCAGCGAGGCGACGTGCTCCCGCCGCCCGTCCACGTCAGGGACGGCGTCGAGCAGCTCGTCGGCGCGGGCCGGGCGACCCGCGGCGAGCGCGGCGGCCGCCCGGCTCACGAGGAGAGCCGCGCGGGCGACAGGCTCGTCGTCGGCGGGCGGTGCCGCGGCGTCGAGCGCGGCGGCGGGCACGGCACCCACCAGGAGGCTGACGTCGATCGCCGCCGCGTCGAGCAGGCTCTCGCAGCCCGGCAGCGTGCCACGGTACCGGTCGACCTCGCCCAGGGCTCCGGCGGCCGTGCCGGACGACAGGGCGCGGTGGGTCGCGGTCCACGCGACGAGCCGGGCACGCTCGAGCGCCGTGCCCTCGGCGGAGGTGCCCTGCAGCACGGCCTCCACCTCGTGGTGGGCTCCGGTGGTGAGGACCACCGACTCCAGGAGCGCGACCGCTGCCGCGGGCGTCGCGCTCCTCTCCCAGGCATCCCGTCGGGCGACGCGCTCGGCGGTCCAGTGCTGCGCGAGCAGGCGCGCCTCGAGCGGGCCGCCCGCCGCCTCCGCGCCCCGGTCCACGTGCACCACGGGGACGACGTGCCGGTCGACCTCGGCGAGCCGGTCCCGGGCCAGGAGGTTGCGCATCGTCGCTCCCTCGTGGGTGATGAACTCGGCGACGAGCGGCGGGAACACGCCCACGACCGGCTCGTCGCCGTCTGCCAGGACCTGCAGCAGCCCGGCGTCGTCGAGCGACGCGAGGGTGTCGGGCGCCACCATGCGCTGCGCCGTGCGCAGGGGCAGGGTCCCGGCGAACGACAGCAGGGTCACGGCGTCGAGCCCTGCGTCGTCGATGTCGGTGAGGAACGGCTCGACGGACTGGGACATCGCCGTCGTCCACAGGCTGTCCCGCGTGACCCAGAGCCCGTCGCGCTGGACGATCCGGTTCTCCCGGCGGCCGGTGTCGACGACGGCCGCGACGAGGCCGGGCAGCCCGCCCGACTTCGCCGCGACGCGCGCGACCGTGGCCGGGTCGACGGCGCCGCCGAGCAGGTCGTGGACGAGCGTGTGGACCCCCTCGAAGCGCAGCGGGGCGAGGGTGACGCGCGCTCCGGGCTGCAGCTCGGCCGTCAGGGCGCTCGTACCCGGCTGGCGGCGCCCGCCCGGACGGGACGTGGTGAGCACGGGTGTCCGGGCGCGCGAGTGGACGGCGACGATCGCACCGACCGTCGTGGGGTCCAGGTCGTCGGCGTCGTCGATAACGAGCACGGAGGGGCGCGCGGACAGCAGGACCTCGAGGGACCCGACGGCCGAGCTGAGGGCGGGCAGCTGCCCGGGGGTGGCGGCGATCTGCACCCCTGCGACGGCGAGCGCGCTCAGCGGACGGTCCTGCAGCGCGCGCACCCCGCAGATGCGGGTCACCGAGGCCCCGCCGGCGTTGAGCCTCTCGATGACGCGGCGCACGAGAGCCGATCGACCTGAGGACCGCATGCCGACCACGTTGACGTTGGTGCCGTCGCGCAGGTATCCGAGCACCTGCTCGAGATAGCGGGCGTGGAGCACGACGTCGTCCTTGGTGGGACGGACCGGCGAGGGTTCGGGGTGGGTCGCGGGGGCGGACCCGGGGACGGGCTTGGGCATGTGGGGCGTCTCCCTCCGCCCTCCATTCTGCCTACCGTTCCGGCCGGTGGGCGCAGAGACCGGTGCGTGGTCGGTTCCTGTCCGCGGCGGCGCCCCGGTAGTCCGGCCCGTCATGCCCGACGGCGTCACTCGCCCGGGAGCGCCGCTCGCCCCGGTGCACGAGTGCACCGGAGCGAGCGGCGTCGTCGGGCAGGGAGCGGGCTGCTCACCGCACTGCTCAGAACGAGGAGAGGCCCGCCTTGGCCACGTTGAACCCCTTGCCGGTCTCGCTGTCCGTGCAGCGCATGCCGGTCTTGGAGCTCGTGCACGTGAACGACCCGACGGTCTCGGTCTGGTCGTAGTCGAGCACGGTGACGTCGTCCCCTGCCTTCTTCGGCTGGTCCGCGGTCGGGACGCACGGGATCTCGACGCCCTCGGCGGTGAGCGTGACGACGTAGCCCGTGGTGCCCTTGCAGCCGTCCACCGGGGCGGGCTGGTTCGCGAGCTCGGCGATGCCGCACGAGACGCCCTGCTCACCGATCGTGCAGGTGATGTTCCGGCTGGGGCTGGTCACGGACTCTCCCGTGACGGCGACCGGACCGGGGTTCTCGGCCGGGGCGTCGGGGGTCTCGGCCGGTGCCTCGACGGACGTGCCCGCCCCCTCGGCCGGAGCCGGTCCGGGAGCACCTCCGGCGAGGTTGATCGCGAACGCGATGACGATGCCGACGAGGATCACGTCGAGCGCGATGAAGGCGATCCACCCGGGGCTGAGCCGACGTCCGCTCCTGCCCGGACGGTCACCCGAGCCGTTGCCCGACCCGCCACCGGGGGCGGGTGCCGTCGCCTGCTGCTGCGGTGCGGGCTGGTAGGTCTGCTGCTGCGGCTGCTGAGGGGCGTACTGCGGCTGGTACGCGGGCTGCGGCTGGTACGCGTACTGCGCGGGCTGCTGCGGGGCGAACCCAGGCTGCGGGGCGACCGGCTGCGCTGGGTAGGCGGCCTGCTGACCACTGCCGGGGGCGAAGGCGGGCGGCGGCTGGTACGCGGGCTGCGCCGGCTGCTGCTGGTAGGCGGGCGGCGCCGGGGGCTGGTACGCGGGCGGCTGGTGGGACTGCTGCGCCCCGGGCCGGAAGACCGGAGGCTGCTGGGCAGGCTCGGAGTGCGGGGGCGGCGGAGGCACGGGGGCGTTGCCGGACATCACAGCTCCTCAGGGGACTCGGACCCCGCAGTTTCGGGGCAGAAGTACGCAGCATTGCACGGCCGTCCCGCCTCGGTCGAACCGCCGCCCTGTCCGATCGGTCCCGTATGCCCCCGACGCGAGGTCGGTTCGCCCCGGAGCCGCGCCGACCTTCCGTCCCGTCTCAGTCCCGCTGCTCGACGACGTCGACGCCGGTCCCGGGACGCCAGGTCTCGGCCCGTGTCACGGCGCCCTCGACCGTGGTGAGAACGACCCGGGTCAGGTCGAGCCAGAAGAGCTGGAACGGCTCGGCGCCGCCGGTCTCGGCCAGGACGGCCGCACGGTCCGGGTCGTCCCGCGGGGCGCTGCGGACCGTCCCGTCGACCTTGACGTCCCCGTCCGCGCGCGACCCGTCGCCGGGGTTCGAGTGGAGCACGAACCGTGGGTCGACGAGCAGGTCCATCGACCTGCCGGAGCGTGAGGTGGAACCGATCCACACCTCGTCCCGCCAGAACCCGACCTCGGTGCCGCTGACGCGCGGCGAGCCCGTGAGCGTCCGGGTCGCCAGGACGTGCCGGTCAGCGGCCTCGAAACGGGAGCGCACGCGGGCGGCGAGGTCGGGGGCGTCGTCGACGAGCTGCTTCCAGGTGGCCATGGCGTCGATCCTTCCACGGCTCGTCGGGGTCCGGGTCGTCGTCCCGCGCCCCGTGCGGACGGCGCACCCTCGCGCGGGGCGAGGATGCGCCGTCGGGCGGGTGGCGTCTGCCGGTGCCGGCAGGTCGGCGGACCCGTCGACCTGTCAGTCGAAGACCGGGTCCTGCGTGCGCGTGCGCTTGAGCTCGAAGAAGCCGGGCGTCGAGGCGACCAGGACGCACCCGTCCCACAGCCGTCCCGCGTCCTCGCCCTGGGGTGCGGGCGTCACGACGGGGCCGAAGAACGCGACGTCGCCGAACGCGACGACGGGCGTGCCGACGTCCTCACCCACGCGCGAGATGCCCTCGGCGTGCGAGGCGCGCAGCTCGGCGTCGTAGCGGTCGCTCGTCGCGTGCTCGGCGAGCGAGGCGGGCAGGCCGACCTCCGCGAGCGCCTCGGCGATCACGGCGTCGAAGTCGCTGCGCCCGCCCGGGTGCAGGCGCGTGCCGATCGCGTCGTAGAGCGGCTTGACGACCTCGTCGCCGTGCTCCTGCTGCGCCGCGACCACGACGCGGACCGGGCCCCAGCCCCGCTCCATGAGGTCGCGGTACTTCTCGGGCAGCTCGCGGCCCTCGTTGAGGACCGACAGGCTCATGACGTGCCAGCGCACGCTCACGTCGCGGACCTTCGAGACCTCGTCCATCCACCGGCTCGTCATCCACGCCCACGGGCACAGCGGGTCGAACCAGAAGTCGGCGGTACGCACGGGCGCGTCGCTCGCGTGCAGGTCTCGGGCGGTGTCCGACGTCGTCACAGCAGTCACGGGGCAGCTCTCCTCAGCGGGTGGGAAGGTCGGGAGGGGGCGCGGACCCGCTCCCCCGGCAGACCCAACACGCCCGATGACCCGGACATTCCGACCCGCTGGAGTCCGCGGCAAACACGGCGACCCGCGAGGTGCCCCGTGGGACAATCGACGCGGCCCACCCGGCCAGCCCGACCCGTACTGAGGAGTTGTTGTGCCCGGAGAGAACCTCACCCGCGCCGAAGCCGCCGAGCGCGCCGGTGTCGTCACCGTCCGTTCCTACGAGGTCGCTCTCGACCTCACGACCGGACCCACGACGTTCGGCTCGACCACGGTGGTGCGGTTCGCCGCGACCGCCGGGGCGAGCACCTTCATCGACCTGATCGCGCCGGCCGTCCACGAGGTCGTGCTCAACGGCGAGCCGCTCGACGTCGCCGACGTCTTCGCCGACTCCCGCATCCGGCTCGACGGTCTCGCCGCCGAGAACGAGCTCCGCGTCGTCGCGGACGCCGCGTACACCAACTCGGGCGAGGGCCTGCACCGCTTCGTCGACCCCGTCGACGGCGAGGTCTACCTGTACAGCCAGTTCGAGGTCCCCGACTCGCGCCGCGTGTTCGCCGCGTTCGAGCAGCCCGACCTCAAGGCCACGTTCCAGTTCACGGTCACGGCGCCCTCCGCCTGGCAGGTCGTCTCCAACTCGCCCACGCCCGAGCCCGTCCCCGCGACCCACGCGACCGACTCCGCCGTGGACGCCTCGACGTGGACGTTCGAGCCCACGCCGGTCATCTCGACCTACATCACGGCGATCGTCGCGGGCCCCTACGTGGTCGAGCGCAGCGAGCTCACGTCCTCGGACGGTCGCGTGATCCCGCTCGGCGTGTTCGCGCGCAGGTCGCTCGCGCCCCACCTCGACGCGGACTACATCTTCGAGAAGACCCGTCAGGGCTTCGCGTTCTTCGAGGAGAAGTTCGACTACCCGTACCCGTTCGCGAAGTACGACCAGCTCTTCGTGCCCGAGTTCAACGCCGGGGCCATGGAGAACGCCGGCGCCGTGACGTTCACCGAGACGTACGTCTTCCGGTCCAAGGTCACCGACGCCATCAAGGAGCGTCGCGTCGTGACGGTCCTGCACGAGCTCGCGCACATGTGGTTCGGCGACCTGGTCACCATGAAGTGGTGGAACGACCTGTGGCTCAACGAGTCCTTCGCGGAGTGGGCCTCGACGCTCGCGACCGCCGAGGCCACCGAGTGGCACGAGGCCTGGACGACGTTCGCGGCCATGGAGAAGTCGTGGGCCTACCGCCAGGACCAGCTCCCCTCGACGCACCCGATCGTCGCGACCATCAACGACCTCGAGGACGTGCAGGTCAACTTCGACGGCATCACGTACGCCAAGGGCGGCTCGGTCCTCAAGCAGCTCGTGGCCTGGGTCGGCATCGACGCGTTCATGGCCGGCGTCGCCCAGTACTTCAAGAAGCACGAGTACAAGAACACCGAGCTCACCGACCTCCTGACCGAGCTCGAGGCCACGAGCGGGCGCGAGCTCGGCTCGTGGGCGCGCCTGTGGCTCGAGACCGCGGGCGTCAACACGCTGCGCCCCGAGATCGAGCTCGACGCGCACGGCCGCATCGTCTCGTTCGCGGTGCTGCAGGAGGCCCCGGCCGACTACCCGACGATCCGCCCGCACCGTCTGGCGATCGGCTTCTACAACGTGGTCGACGGGAACCTGGTGCGCGAGCACCGCATCGAGATCGACGTCGACGGCGAGCGCACCGAGGTCCCCGAGCTCGTGGGACTCGACCGGCCGCAGCTCGTCCTGCTCAACGACGACGACCTCGCGTACGCCAAGATCCGTCTCGACGAGGCGTCGCTCGCGGTCGCGGTCGAGCACCTCGCGGACATCACGGACCCGCTCGCGCGCTCGCTCGTGTGGGGCTCGGCGTGGGACGCGACGCGCGACGGCGAGACGCCGGCGAGCGAGTACGTGCGCCTCGTCCTGGGCAACATCGCCCGCGAGACCGAGTCCACGACGATCCGGACGACGCTCAACCAGCTCGCGCTGGCAGCGAAGTCCTACGTGACGCCCGGCAAGCAGGCCGCGACGCTCGCGGTCGTCGGTGACGAGCTGTGGCGCCTCGCACAGTCGGCGCAGGCCGGCACGGACTCCCAGTTCCAGTTCGTGAAGTTCTTCGCGCACCTCGCCTCGACGCCGGCCCACGCCGACGCGCTGCGCGGGCTGCTCGACGGGGCCGTGACGCTCGAGGGCCTCGAGATCGACACCGACCTGCGCTGGGAGATCCTCGAGGGCCTCGTCCTGCTGGGCCGTGCGGACCAGGCCGAGGTCGACGCCGCGCTCGCCCAGGATCACACGGCCACGGGCCAGCAGTCGGCCGCACGTGCGACCGCGACGGCCCCGACGACCGAGGCCAAGCTCGCCGCGTTCGCGTCCCTCGTGGACTCGGACGAGGCCCCGAACGCGATCGTGCGCGCCACGACGCAGGGCTTCCAGCACGTCAACGACCCTGCGGTCCTGGCGCCCCTGGTCGAGAAGTACTTCTCGGCGCTGATCACGCTGTGGGCCGAGCGGAGCTACCACATCGCCGAGACGCTGGTCGTGGGCCTGTACCCGGCGCCGCTCGCGAACACCGCGCTGCGCGACGCGACGCAGGACTGGCTCGACGCCCACACCGACGCGGCCCCCGCGCTGCGTCGCCTGGTCGTCGAGAACCTCGCGGGCGTGGAGCGCGCTCTCACGGCGCAGGGCGCGGACGCCTGACGCCCTGAGGGACGGCCCACGGCCGGGGTGGAGCGGCGACTCCCTCCACCCCGGCCGTGGGCCGGGACCGCGAGATAGAGGAATCACGTCGAGGTAGAGGGCTGGAACCCTCTACCTCGACGACAGGCCTCTACCTCGACGAGGGGTCAGGACAGCGCCTCCCGCATGACCTTCGCGAGCGAGAGCAGACGGGCGTTGTCGAACAGGTCCTCGAGCAGCACCACGTTGCCCGACGAGTCGCCCAGCGGGACCTTCCAGTTGGGGTACTCCTGGTCCGTCCCGGGCTGGTTCTGCGTGCGACGCTCCCCCACCGCGTCGGCGAGCGAGACACCGATCAGGGCCGCGGGCGTCTGCGCGATCAGGACGTGCAGCGCCTCGACGAGCTCACGCTCGGACGGGTCGTCACCGATCAGCCCGCGCTCTGCCAGGAAGGCCACCATGCCGTCCCGCTCCGCGCGGGCCGCCTGGCGGACCTGGGTGGCCGGCTCGGTGAGCAGGCCCAGACGCTCACGCAGGTCGACGTGCTCGCCCGCGAGGTATCCCGCGGTCGGGGGCAGATCGTGCGTCGTGACCGTGGCCAGCGCGAGCCGGCGGTACGCCTCGGGGGCCAGCGGACGCCCGCCCTCGCCCTTCTCGAACCACAGCACGGAGGTCCCGAGGATGCCCCGCTCGGCGAGGTAGTCGCGGACCCAGGGTTCGTACACCCCGAGGTCCTCGCCGATGACCATGGCCCCGGCGCGCTGCGCCTCGAGGCACAGGATGCCCACGAGCGCCTCGTGGTCGTAGCGGACGTAGGCCCCGGCGTCGGCGCGCGCCGCACCCGGGATCCACCAGAGCCGGAACAGACCGATGACGTGGTCGACCCGGATCGCGCCCGCGTGACGCAGCACCGTGCGCAGCAGGTCGCGGAAGGGCGCGTACCCGGCGCGGGCCAGGGCACGCGGGTCCCACGGCGGCTGCGACCAGTTCTGCCCCTGCTGGTTGTACATGTCCGGCGGCGCGCCGACCGTCACCCCGCCCGCGAGGACGTCGTGGTGCGCCCAGGCGTCGGCCCCGTGCGGGTGGACGCCCACGGCGAGGTCGTGCATGATCCCGATCGACATCCCGGCGTCCAGGGCCGTGCGTTGCGCGACCTCGAGCTGCTCGTCCGCGACCCACTGGAGCCAGCAGTAGAACTCGACCTGGTCGTCGAGCTGCTCGCGCAGCGCCGCGACCGCGGGCGACGTCGGGTCGAGCACCTGCGGGGGCCAGTCACGGTCGCCGAAGTGGTCGGCGAGCATGCACCACGTCGCGAAGTCCTCGAGCCCCTTGCCCTGCTCGGCCCGGAAAGCGTCGAACGCCGCCTGGCGCGCGGTCGACCGCGGCGCCGCGAAGACGACCTCGAGCGCGGCCTTCTTCGCCTCCCAGGCAGCGTCCCGGTCGATCGGGCCCGCGTCGGAGCTCAGGTCCCGCACCGGGTCGAAGGCCCACTCGACGAGCGAACGGTCCGCGGCCGAGAGATAGCCCGTCTCGCGCACGTCCTCGACACGGATGTACAGGGGATTCACGAAGCGCCTGCTCGTGGGCAGGTAGGGCGAGGGGGTCATGGGGGTGCGGGGCTCAGCCGCCGCCAGCGGGTTGACGAGCACGAAGTCGGCCCCCGCCCGGTGCGCTCCCAGCCACGCGAGGTCAGCGAGGTCCGCCAGGTCCCCCACGCCCCACGACGCCCTGGACCGCACCGAGTAGAGCTGGGCCATGAGGCCCCACGCCCGCCCCTCGCGCACCGCCCGGGGCAGCTCGAGCCGCTGCGGCGTCACGACCAGCGTGGCTCGCGCCTGCGTGCCCTCGCTCGTGGCATGGATCTCGTGCCAGCCCAGCGGGAGGTCCGCCGGGACGGCGAACGTCGCCCGCCCGACCGCCCGGCCGTCGACCGTGCGGGGCTCGACGTACGCGTCGACCTGGCTCAGGGCACGGTGCGCGCGCACCGCGGGCGCGGTCGACCGGTACCCGGTCGGCTCGACCGGCTCGAGCTCGACCCACACCTCGACGGGTGCGCCGTCGGCGACGTGCACAGGGAACCGCAGCTCGTCGCCCTGGCGCACCACGACGGTCGGGGGCAGCATCTGCCGCCACTCGTCGTCGACCGAGTGCTCGAGGCTCACGGCGACCTTCTCGGGGGACGACGCGGGCACGCCCAGCGCCTCGAGCACCGCGACGAGGGTCTGCGCGCTCACCTGACGCTGCGTGCCGTCGAAGCCCCAGAAGTCGGGCGCGACACCATGGGCCGCGGCCAGCTGGACCAGCGGTTCGGGCACGTCGGCCGCGACATGTTGTGGAACGCTCACGAGGGTGATCCTGCCAGAGCACGGGGGCGACGGCAGGCCTTGCGCCCGGTGTGGCGCGGGTGGTCGCCAGGTTCAGCCCCTCGGACCCGTGCGCACACCGCCCGCGCACCGTCCTCACAGGCCCTCCGCAGGACCCGTCCCCCGCGGCCGGTGAGGCTCGTCACGTGAGGCGCCCGACGTCGTCGGGCCGCTCGCTGCGGCGGGTAACCTGCCGGGATGGCTTCCCCGTCCCCGTCCCCCACCGACATCGGCGACGAGATCGCCGAGCACGCCAACGTGTGGCTCGACTGGTTCCTCGGCACGCCGCTGCGGATCATCCTCATCGTCGTGATCGGCTCCGTCCTGCTGGCCGTGATCCGCCGCGTCATCCGCCGCGTGACCGAGCACATCGCCGACGGCACCCCCCTCACCGATCGGCGCGGCATGACGGGCCTCAAGGGCCTGTCCGCGTCGCCCGTGGGCAACGTCCTGCTGCGCGCCAACCCTCTCGCGAGCGCACGTCGGGCCCAGCGTGCCCGCACGATCGGCTCGGTCCTGCGCTCGACCGCGAACATCCTGCTCGGATCGACGATCGTCCTCATGGTGCTCACCGAGCTGGGCATGAACATCGCGCCGTTCCTCGCATCCGCCGGGATCGTGGGCGTCGCGCTGGGCTTCGGCGCACAGAGCCTCGTCAAGGACTTCCTGTCGGGCACGTTCATGCTGCTCGAGGACCAGTACGGCGTGGGCGACTCGGTCGACTTCGGCGTCGTGGCCGGGACGGTCGAGGAGGTCGCGCTGCGCGTGACCAAGGTCCGCGACGGCGACGGCACCCTCTGGTACATCCGCAACGGCGAGATCCTGCGCACGGGCAACAAGTCGCAGGAGTGGGGCCGCGCCTCGGCCGAGGTACACGTCGCCTACTTCGCGGACCTCGACCAGGTCGAGCGGGTCCTGCGCGAGGCCGGCGAGGCCGTCGCCGCCGACCCCGTCCTGGGCACCTACCTCCTGGAGCAGCCCGCCGTGTCCGGCATCGAGTCGATGACCCCCGAGGAGATGGTCCTCAAGGTCTCCGTCAAGACCCAGGCCTCGATGCAGGGCGAGATCTCCCGTGCGCTGCGCACCACGGTCCGCGAGCGCCTCGCCGCGGCGCACGTGCCGCTGGCCGGCGCCGAGCCGCCCGCTGCCCTCGAGGCAGCACCGCAGGACGCGGTGCACGACAAGGACGCGGTGCACAACCGTGACACCGCGCAGAACCCGGACGCCCTGCAGGCGCGCGACGTCGTGCAGCCGAAGGACGAGGTGCAGGCCAAGGACTCGCTGCAGACGCGCGACGCGCTGCCGGACGACCCGGCACAGCCGGACAGGTAGCCGACCGGCAGCGGGCCGGTCCTCAGCCCCAGGCGAGGATCGGATCGCCCGCCCGGACGGCCGCGCCCGGGCGGACGAGCGACGTCAGGAGCGACGGGTCGCCCTGGAGCGCGATGACCGAGCACACTGTCGCCAGGCCCAGCGCGGCCACTCGCGGCGGCTCCCAGGACAGCAGGGTCGCGCCCGCCTCGACCCGGTCTCCCGGCTCGACGTGGAGCTGGAACCCCTCTCCCCCGAGCCGCACCGTGTCGATGCCCAGGTGGACCAGGACGGTGCGCCCACCGGTCGCCTCGAGCGCGAAGGCGTGCGGGAACAGTGAACCGACCGTGCCCGCGGCGGGGGCCACGACCGTGGAGATCCCGTCGCCGTCCACCGAGGGTTCGATCGCGAGTCCGGGCCCGGCGAACGCCTGCGCGAACACGGGGTCAGGGACGTCGCGCAGCGCCACGACCGTGCCGCTCACCGGTGCTCCCACGCGTAGGCGTTCGCGGGGCCCGGCCTCGTCCGTCGACGTGCCGGAACCTGCGGGGGGCGCTGGAGGTGCGGAACCGGTCGGTGGCATCTGCTCGTGTCAGCGCAGGGTGTCGAGCTCGGCGGCGAGGTTGTCCGCCTCGGGGCCCACGATCACCTGGATGACGCGGCCCGAGCGCACCACGCCGAACGCCCCCGTGGCCTTGAGGCCGACCTCGTCGACGAGCGCCGGGTTGGTCACCTCGACGCGCAGCCGGGTGATGCAGGGTTCGAGGTCGACCACGTTCGACTGTCCGCCGAGCGCCTCGAGGATCTGCTGTGCCTTGCTCATCTACGAACTCCTGACTCCTGTGCTGCGGGCGCCGTTGCCGGGGGGAAGGCCTGCGAACAGGCCTCTTTCCTCCACCCTAGTCTCACAGCACGTGCGGCCGAGGGAGAACAGCGGGCGATTTCCCCCCGCCCCGTCGAGCTGCCGCCTGCCCGCTTGGCGCTCGGCTCGCGGCTGGGGAACACTGCCAGGGAGGGGAACCCGGCCGACCGCCGGGACCGGGCGAGCTCAGGAGGACGTCGTGGCCAGCGAGGAACAGCGGACGATCACCGGTATCGGGGTGTGCCCCGGGAAGGTCGTCGGGCCGGTCGTCTTCCTGCCCGAACCGCTCGCGGAACCCTCCCCCGGGCTCCGCCTGCGCCCCACGGCCGACCTGCGCGCCGAGGCCGACCGTATCCCGGTCGCAGCCGCCCAGGTGCAGGCGGACCTCGAACGGGCTGCGGCCACCGCGACCGGGGACACGCGCGACGTCCTGGAGGCCACGGCCGCGATGGCCGCCGACCCCACGCTCGCGGCCGACGCCGCCCGGCGCGTCGTCGACGAGCACCTGATCGCCGAGCGTGCCGTGTGGGAGGCCGCCGAGTCGGTCGCGCAGCAGTTCGAGGCCCTCGGCGGGTACTTCGCCGAGCGTGCGCGCGACATCGCGGACGTGCGCGACCGGATCGTCGCCGCGCTCTCGGGCCGCCCCGCACCGGGCGTGCCGGACCACCCCGAACCGTTCGTGCTGGTCGCGCTCGACCTGGCCCCGTCGGTGACCGCGGGCCTCGACCCGGCGCGTGTGCTCGCGATCGTGACCGACGGCGCCGGGCCCACGTCGCACACCGCGATCGTCGCCAACGCCATGGGCATCCCCGCGGTCGTCGCCGCGGCCGGGGCGAGCGAGGCGCTCGACGCGGGCGACACGGTCCTCGTCGACGGGTCGGCCGGGACCGTCCTGGTCCACCCCACGGACGAGCAGGTCGCGACCGCCCGGGCGCTCGCCGCGACCGTGCGGACCTTCTCGGGCGAAGGACGCACCGCGGACGGCCACCGGGTCCAGCTCCTGGCCAACATCGGCGACCCCGCGGGCGCCGAACCCGCCGCGGCCGCCGGGGCCGAGGGGGTGGGGCTCTTCCGCTCCGAGTTCGCGTTCCTCGACCGTGAGGAGCCACCGACGGTCGCCGAGCAGGTCGACGCCTACCGCACGGTCTTCCACGCGTTCCCCGGCCGCAAGGTCGTGATCCGCACGCTCGACTCGGGCGCCGACAAGCCCCTGCACTTCCTGTCGGTCGACGACGAGGAGAACCCTGCACTGGGGGTGCGCGGGCTGCGCACGGCCGAGAAGTGGCCCGACCTCCTGGAGCAGCAGCTCGAGGCCGTCTCGCTCGCAGCCGCGGCCGAGGAGGCCGTGGTGTGGGTCATGGCCCCCATGGTCTCGACCGTCGCCGAGGCCGAGTGGTTCGTCGCCCGGTGCGCGGCCCACGGGCTGGACACCGCGGGCGTCATGATCGAGGTGCCCAGCGCAGCCCTGCTCGCCGGTCCCGTGCTCGCCCGCGCGCACTTCGCCTCGATCGGCACCAACGACCTCACGCAGTACACCATGGCCGCCGACCGCCTCCTGGGCTCGCTCGCCGAGCTCAGCGACCCGTGGCAGCCTGCGGTCCTCCAGCTGGTCGCCGCGACCTGCCGCGGCGGGGACCTCCAGGGGCGGCCCGTGGGCGTGTGCGGCGAGGCGGCGTCGAACCCCGTGCTCGCGGCCGTGCTCGTCGGGCTCGGCGTGTCCTCGCTGTCGATGACGGCGCGCGCGATCCCCGACGTCGCCGCGCTGCTGGGCGCGGTCACGATCGCGGAGTGCCGCGAGGTCGCGCAGCTCGCGCTCGCGGCCGAGAGCGCGGCCGACGCGCGCGCCTCGGTCCGGGCGGCCCTCCCCCAGCTCGACGGGCTGGGGCTGTGAGGAGCCCGACAGCGGCGAGCGTCACGTCGCCCGGACGCCCGGACGTGCGCGACCGGATGGGATGATGGCCGCGTGACCAGCGATCCCGTCCCCCACCCCGGCGGCACGCCCGCGCCGCCGCCTGGAGGCCCCTCCGCTGCCCTCCCGGTGAGCGCCGCGCCCCCGCGCCTGCGCGAGTCCGTCGCATCCTCGGACAGCTTCTACGACGCGATCGGGGGGCACGAGACGTTCGTGCGGCTCGTCGACGTGTTCTACGAGGGGGTGGCCGCGGACCCCGTCCTCAAGCCCATGTACCCCGAGGAGGACCTCGGCCCCGCCAAGGTCCGGCTGACCATGTTCCTCGAGCAGTACTGGGGCGGCCCCACGACGTACTCGGAGCAGCGCGGCCACCCCCGCCTGCGCATGCGCCACGCCCCCTTCAAGGTCAACCCCGACGCGAGGGACCGCTGGCTCGCGCACATGCGTGCCGGCGTCGACTCGCTCGACCTCGCCCCGCTGCACGAGGCCACGCTCTGGGACTACCTGGAACGTGCCGCCCACTCGCTGATCAACACCTTCGAGGAGTGACGTGACCGACGTGAGTGCCCCCCGCGCCGACCAGACCCGGCAGCCCGGCCAGACCCACCAGCCCGGCCAGCCCGACGAGACCGCCCGCGCTGCCCAGGCCACTCCGGCCGGGCCCCTGCGCACCAAGGTCACGGCCGACGAGCTCGCGCGCGACCCGCTCGGCAACCTGCTGCGGGCGCTCCAGCTCCAGCAGAAGCCTGCCGACGACTCGCGTTCCGACGGCGCCGACGTGCGCTTCGGCGGCCTGAGCGTCGACCAGCCCAACGCCCGGATCTACGGCGGACAGGTCCTCGCCCAGGCGCTCATCGCCGCGGGGCTGACCGTCGAGGGTGATCGCCGACCCCACTCGATGCACGGCTACTTCCTGCGCGCGGGCGACCTCGACGCCCCCATCGAGTTCGCCGTCGAGAAGCTGCGCGACGGCCGCTCGTTCAGCGCACGCCGCACGCACGCCGTCCAGCACGGCAAGCCGATCCTGTCGATGATCGCGTCGTTCCAGGAGGAGCAGGACGGCGTCGACCACACGTCGCCCATGCCCGAGGCCCCGGACCCCGAGACCCTGCCGTCGGCGTTCGACGAGCTCGGCAAGATCCCGCACCCCGCCGCGCGCTCGCGCTCGCACGAGGCCGCGTTCGACCTGCGCCACGTGGGCGGCTCGCTCTACCTGGGCCCCGGTGCCGAGCGCACCGACCAGCAGATGGTGTGGATGAAGGCCCGCGGGCCCGTCGAGGGCGACCAGCTCCTGCACCGCGCCCTCATGGCGTACGCGTGCGACCAGATCATGCTCGAGCCCGTGCTGCGCAAGACCGGGTCGAGCTGGGTCACGCCCGGTGCCTCGATCGCGAGCCTCGACCACGCCATGTGGTGGCACCGCGACGCACGCGTCGACGAGTGGCTGCTCTACGTCCAGTCCTCCCCGAGCGCGCAGGGCGGGCGGGGCCTCGGCGCCGCCCGCGTCTTCACGCGCGACGGGACGCTCGTGGCGAGCATCGCGCAGGAGGGCATGCTGCGGCTGCCGGTCTGAACGTTCGGCTGACGAGCGAGTCCCTGGGGCGCGGGGCAGGATGACCGGATGGTCCGCCTGCGCCGCGTCTCGGTCTCCTCTCCCGGGTACGGCCGACGCCGTCACGGGAAGGGGTTCTCGTACCTCGACGTGGACGGCTCGCGGCTGAGCGACCCGGACGAGGTCGCGCGCTGCACCCGCCTGGTCGTCCCGCCCGCCTGGTCGGACGTCTGGATCTGCCGCTACCCGAACGGCCACATCCAGGCCTTCGGGTACGACGACGCAGGACGCGGCCAGTACCTGTACCACGACCAGTGGCGTGAGCGCAGGGCCCGGCGCAAGTTCGACCACGTCCTGGCGGTCGGCGCGCGGCTCCCTGCCGCGCGCCGCCGGGTCGCCCAGGACCTCGCGGCGGACGGGATGCCGCGGGCCAAGGTCCTCGCGCTCGCGTTCCGGCTCCTGGACCTCGCCTACTTCCGCGCCGGCAGCGAGGCGTACGCGAAGCAGAACGGCAGCCACGGGCTCGCGACGCTGCGCACCGAGCACGTGCGCGTGCGGCGCGACGGCTCGGTCCACTTCCGCTACCCCGCGAAGTCGGGGCAGGTGCGCGACGTCGTCGTCGAGGACGGACGGGTGCGCGAGGTCGTCACGACGCTCGTGCGGCGTCGGGGCGCGGGCGACCTGCTCGCGTGGCGCGAGGAGACGCCGGGCGGCGTCGCCTGGCACGACGTGTCGAGCGCGGACGTGACCTCCTACCTCAAGGAGCGCCTGGGCGAGGACGCGACCGCGAAGGACTTCCGCACCTGGCACGCTACCGTCCTCGCCGCCCGCGCTCTCGCGGACGCGGGCGCACCGCCCTCGTCCGCCCGCGCCCGGCGGGCCGTGGTCGCGGGCGTGGTCCGGGACGTCGCCGACGAGCTGGGCAACACCCCGGCCGTCGCACGCTCGTCGTACATCGACCCGCGGCTGATCGACCTCTGGGAGCGCGGGCAGACCATCGAGCCGCTCCTGGGCAGGCGGCGCAGCCGGGCCGCGGCCGAGCGCGCGGTGCTGGAGCTGCTCAGGTGAGGGGGACGGAGGGCCGCCGGTCGCGAGCGGCCGCCGCCCGCGTCACCATGGGAAGCACCATGACCACAGCCGACGACGCCGCTCCCCCGCCCACTCCGCCCACCCCCGCCGAAGGGCCCACCGGGCCCGCCCCCGGTCCGGATCCTCTGACCGTCGCCGTCACGGGCGTGACGGGCTACGTCGGCGGCCGCCTCGTCCCCGAGCTCCTGGGCGCCGGGCACCGCGTCCGCGCGATCGCCCGCCGCCCTGAACGCCTGGCCGGCCGCGACTGGGCGCAGCACGTGGACCTGGTGCAGGCGGACGCGTCGGACCTGGACCAGATCCGTGAGGCCCTGCAGGGGGCGGACGTCGCGTACTACCTGATCCACTCGCTCGGCACGGGCCGCTCGTTCGCGGCCCGTGACCGGCGTACGGCCCTGACGTTCGCCCGGGCGGCCCGCGAGGCGGGCGTCGGACGGATCGTCTACCTGGGCGGCCTGTTCCCCGACGTCGACGACGCCGACCTGTCGCCGCACCTGGCCTCGCGCAAGGAGGTGGGCGAGATCCTGCTGGCCTCGGGCGTCCCGACGACGGTGCTCCAGGCCGCGGTGATCCTCGGCTCGGGCTCGGCGTCGTTCGAGATGATGCGCTACCTCACCGAGCGCCTGCCCGCGATGACGACGCCGCGCTGGGTCGACAACCGCATCCAGCCGATCGCGGTCCGTGACGTGCTGCGCTACCTCGTCGGCAGCGCGACGATGCCCCCCGACGTCTCGCGCGCGTTCGACATCGGCGGGCCCGACGTCCTGACCTACCGGCAGATGATGCAGGGCTACGCGCAGGTCGCCGGGCTGCCGCGACGGCTCATCGTGAGCGTCCCGGTCCTGACCCCGCGCCTGTCGAGCCACTGGGTGGGTCTTGTGACGCCTGTGCCCGCGAGCATCGCGCGGCCCCTGGTCGAGTCCCTGGTCCACGAGGTCGTGTGCGACGAGCACGACATCGCGCGGTACGTCCCCGACCCGCCCGGCGGGCTGATCGGCTTCCGCCGCGCGGTCGAGCTCGCGCTCCAGCGCGTCCACGACGGCGAGGTGACCACGCGCTGGTCGTCGGCCGCGGTCGAGGGCGCGCCGAGCGACCCTCTGCCCTCGGACCCCGACTGGGCGGGCGGCTCGTTCTACGTCGACGAGCGCCGACGCGTGGTCGACGCCCCCGCCGACGTCCTGTGGTCCGTGATCGAGTCGATCGGCGGGCAGCGCGGCTGGTACTCGTGGTCGCTCGCGTGGCGGGTGCGCGGGCTCCTCGACCGGCTATCGGGCGGTCCGGGCCTGCGGCGCGGGCGTCGCGACGAGCGCACGCTCGTGGTCGACGACGTCCTGGACTTCTGGCGGGTCGAGGCCATCGAGCCCGGTCGGCGCCTGCTGCTGCGTGCCGAGATGCGGCTGCCGGGTCTGGCGTGGCTCGAGCTGCGCGTCGACGATTCGGCCGAGGAGATCACGGGGCCCGACGACGTCGGTCCAGCTCCCGAGGAGGCGTCCGGGCCGGGACGGTCCTACTTCGCGCAGCGGGCGCTGTTCCACCCGCACGGGCTCGCCGGGCAGGTGTACTGGTGGTCGGTCGCGCCGTTCCACGGCGTCGTGTTCGGGGGCATGCAGAAGAACATCGCCGAGGCCGCGGAGCGAGCAGCGGCGGCAGCGGCAGCGGCCGAGGGCAGGTAGGCCGGGCGACCGACCTGCTGCGACCTACTCCTCGAGCGCGGTGAGCATCCGGTCGACGAGGGCGAACGCGGTCTCGCTGACGACCATGCCGGCGAGCGTGACGTCGGTGAGGTCGGCGTAGTCCTCGATGAGCTCGCGGATGTCCTCGTCGAGCACACCGGGCCGGTGCACGGCCCCGCGAGCGGGCACGGCACCCGAGACCAGGTCGAACGTGAGCGAGGCGATCGCGGCGAGCAGCGGCTCGTCGGCCGCGACGAGACGGGCGATGGCCGCACGCCCCGCGGCGGACGTCGCCTCCCCGGTGACGGCCTGGAACGCGAGCAGCGCGACCTGGAGCGTCCGGGGTCCGTGGAGGAAGGACTCGTCGAGGCCGGGCAGGACCTCCTGCGCGGCGAGCAGCACCTCGAGCTGGAGGTCCACCTGGTCGGCGGGCTCGCCGGGCAGGTGGGCGGCGCCCATGGTCAGCAGGAGGAGCGCGACCCCGCTGCGCACGTCCTCGGGCTGGCTGTCGTCCCGCACGACCGCCGCGAGCACGCGCAGCGCGGGCACCGACACGCCGTAGAGGGCCCCGTCGTGGTTCACGACCTGCCACAGCAGGTCGAGGGCCTCGTCCTGCTCGGCCCCCGCCGGCCCGACGACGGCGCGCACCAGGGCAGGGATCACGTCGGCCGCGCCGAACGCCCCCTGGTAGGCGCCCCAGTCCACGGCGTCGAGCTCGAGCTCGACGTCCGAGAGGGGCGCCTCGGACCGGGGCAGAACGGGCAGAACGTCTTCGGGTCCGGCGTCGACGGCCACGTCGGCGCCTACAACCTCTACGGTGTCCACGCGCGCATCATGACATCTACCGGGGGCATCCGTCACGGTCGTGTGCGTCACGGGACCGGCGGACGCCCCCCGCGGGCGAGGACGTCGGGGGGACGTCGACCGGTCCGGACAGGCTCAGCGTCCTCGGCGTCGGAACTCGAGCGGCTCCTCGACGAACGGCTGCCAGGCCGCGCGCTCGGGCTCGGTGATGCGCCGCGGTGCGCCCGTCGCCGCGTCCACGACCACGATGGTCGTCGCGGCCTTGGCGTAGGGCCTGCTGCCGATCGAGGGCCCGGTCCGCTCGGCGCCGTCGGGCCACTCGGTGTGCACCTCGTAGCAGACCTCGAGGCTCGCCCCACCCAGGTGCCCGAGCCACATCTCGACACGCACCGGGCTCCGCGTGAACCCCAGGGGCCGCAGGTACTCGATCTCCTGCCGGGCGACCAGGGTGTGCGACGTCGCGTGCGGCCCCGTGTCGAGGACCGCCGTGGGCCAGCTCTCCTCGAGCGACGCCTCGGGGTGACGCCAGAACGCGGTGATGCGGGCATCCTCCAGGAGCCGCAGCATCTCGACGTTGTTGACGTGCTGGTAGGCGTCGAGGTCGGACCAGCGCAGGGCGACGGGGACGTGCAGGCGGGTCATGGAAGTCCTTTCTTCACGTGGGGCGCGCGCCTCTCGTCCGCCGGGGATCGGCGATGAGGCACCCGGGTCACCTTACGCCCGCCTCAGGTCGCCGCGACCTGGGCGGCCACACGGCACGTGGTGAGCGCCGAGAGCTCCTCCGCGACGGGGAGCCAGACGAGGCGCCCCGCGACCTTCCCGATGCTCTCCCGCAGCCTGCGACGCGCACGGGCCGCACGCCGTCGGGCACCGAGAGCCCCCGCGACACGCGACGCGAGGGCCAGCACGACGCCGACCGCCGCCCCGCCCACGACCAGGAGCGTCGGCCAGGGGAACCCTCGCCACGCCGGGGTCTCGGGGGCCGGGAGCTGGAGGTAGGCGAGCACCGCGAGCACACCCAGCCAGACGAGCCCCACGACCAGGGCCCCCAGCACGACCCACTGGAGGAGGCTCACGACGCCCCACCAGCGCGGGCGCCGCGCGGCCTCGAGCTCGGTGCCCGCGACCGCCTGGTCGAGCTCGTCGGCAAGCCCCCCGGTCCTGTCGGTCACGCGCTCTCGCGCGGCGAGGGCCCAGTCCTGGGGGGCACCGGCCGTCATGGTCGACACGTACTCGCGGACGGCGACCTGCGCGCGGGCCGCGACCGTGGGCGAGGCCCGCGGGACGGACGTCCGGGCGAGGTCGGGCCGGTCCGTGCCGCGCGTGAGCCCGAGGCGCCGCAGGGGGTCCACGCGCAGCCTCCCGATCCACCGCGTGGGCGGCCACCCGGTCGCGGCGCGGGCGCGCCGGTTCGCCGAACCGCGGACGGCGTCGACCACGGTCGGCACACCGGCCGCGGCCTCGAGGGCGTCGACGAGGCGTGACCGGGCCGCGTCCTGCGACCGCTCGGGCACCTTGTCCCCGCACGCGTCCGCGATCCGGCGCGCGACGCCGCGCACGTCCGCGACCATGCGCGCGACCGCGGCCTCGCGCCGGGCGGCTGCCTGGCCCAGGAGCGCGTCGAGCTCGTCGACCCCCTGCCCCGTCGTCGCCGAGACGCCCAGGACGCGCGCCGAGGAGAGGCCGTCCTCGGCCACGAGCCGGCGCAGGTCCGCGAGGCACGCGGTCGCCTCCTCGGGGGTCAGCCGGTCGATCTGGTTGAGCACGACCACGACGACGTCGCCGTGGCCCGCGAGCGGGCGCAGGTACCGCTCGTGGAGCGCCGCGTCCGCGTACTTCTGCGGGTCGACGACCCACACCAGCAGGTCGACGCGCTCGACCAGGCGCTCGGCGATCGCGCGGTGCTCGGTCACGACCGAGTCGTGGTCCGGCAGGTCGAGCAGCACGAGCCCGTCGGTGGCGACGCCCGTGCGGTCCGCGGCGTGGTGGCGGTCGCCGACCTCGAGCCAGCTCAGCAACGGGTCGGCCCCCGGCCCCCAGACGACCGCCATCGGGCGCCCCGTCGTCGGGCGGGTGATGCCCGGGCGGGCGAGCGGGGCGCGCGCGATCGCGTTGAACAGCGAGGACTTGCCCGACCCGGTCGAGCCCGCGAGCGCGACGACCGTGTGCTCGGCCGACAGCGCGGTGCGCGTCGCGGTGTGCGCGAGGACGGCGCGGGCGTCGTCGAGCAGGTCGTCGGGCAGGCGGGCCGTGCCGGCGGAGACTGCGGTCTCGAGCGCGGCGGTGCGGGCCGTCAGGTCGAGGCGGGCCATCAGGGCTCGTCCCCGGTGGCGGCGGCCTCGCCCGGCTCGACCGGACGACCACCGAACAGGCGGCGCCAGAACCCGGGACGCTCGGTCGCCGAGGTGTCGGTAGGGTCCGGTGGCGCGGACGCGGGGACGGCGCGCGCCCCGCGCAGGGCACCCCCCTGCCCGACGGCGCCGCTCCCCTCTCCCGTCGCGCCCGCCCGGTCGCGGGTCTTCTGCTCGCGCCGCGCGGCCTGGCGCACGTCGTACGCCGCGGCCCGGAGCGGGGCCCCCGTGGCGTCCCCCGTACCGAGCGCGTCGAGCTGCGACGTGTAGCGCCGGGCCTCGCCGTCGAGCACCGCCGCGACGCGGCCCGCGAGCCGGTCCTGCGCGGTGCGGGTCAGGCGGCGGACCGCGTCGTCGCCGAACACGGCCTCCAGGAGCTTCTGCGCGAGGACCGCGGTCCCGCCCGCGATCCCGATCTCCGCCCCGGTGATGCCGCCCGTCGAGGCGAACACGAGGATCATGAGCGCCACGCCCAGGCCGTTGAGGCCGAACGACAGCGCACGCGCCGTGCCGCGCCTGCCCGCGGCCTGCTCGCCGACGAGCGCGAGGACGTCCGACTGCCAGCCCCGGATCTCCTCCGCGACCCGGGGCCGCAGCGAGGCCGAGGCGCGGGACAGGTCGAGCCCGTCGAGCAGCGCGGCTCCGGCCGGGTCGGCACGCCACGCACGGTAGGTGCGCTCGGCGGCCTCCTCCGCGGCGTCGAGCACCACGGACTCCAGGCCGTGCGAGATCGCCTCCTCGACGCCCGGGACCTTGCGTCCCTTGCCCCGGAAGAAGCCGCCGATCGCGTCGCGGACCGAACCGACCTTCTGCTCGACCGCCCGGAAGAACTCGCCCGTACCCACGAAGTCCTGCCAGCGTGCGAGGACCTCGCCGCGCAGCATCGCGCCGTCGCTCGTCGCGGCCAGGACCGTGCGCCGCGCGTCGTCGTACGCCGCGTCGACCGAGGACCGCAGGTGGTCGTCGGCCTCGTGCTGCACGTCGACCGCGCCCGCGAGCCGCAGCGCGCGCCGCACCAGGTCGTCGACCACGCCGTCCCGCGTCGCGTCGATCACGGCCGAGCGCGCACCCGCGTCGCCACCGAGCGCAGTCAGCCAGCGCGAGATCTCCCCGACCGCGGTCTCGGGCAGCAGACCGTCCGTGAGCGGCGCCTCGGGCACGACGAAGATCGGTGCGTCGCCCAGGCCGTTCTCCGAGGCCAGGCGATGAAGGTCTGCGCCGACGGCCTCCGCCCCGGGGTCCACCCGGTCCAGGACGAGCGCCACCTGCGCGCGCCGGGTCGCGGCCTCGTGGAGCAGGTCCCAGGGCACCGCGTCGGCGTAGCGGGCGGCCGTGGTCACGAAGAGCCACAGGTCCGCGGCACCCAGGAGCTGCGCGGCGAGCTCGCGGTTCTCGACCACGACCGAGTCGACGTCCGGGGCGTCGAGGAGCGCCAGGCCCTGCGGCAGGACCTCGGACGCGACCAGCCGGACCGACCGCTGCGCCCCCTCCGCGGAGCCGTGGTCCGCGGGCCCCGCGACGCGCGCGAGCCCCGGCAGGATGCGGTCAGTGCTGAACCAGCGGGCGTCGAGCGGGTGGTGGACAAGCACGGGCGAGCGGGTCGTGGGCCGCAGGACCCCCGGCACCGTGACCTTCTCCCCCAGGACCGAGTTCACGAGCGTCGACTTGCCCGCGCCCGTCGAGCCACCGACCACCACGAGCAGCGGCGCGGACCGTGACCGCAGGCGCGGGAGCAGGTAGTCGTCGAGCTGGTCGACCGCGAGCGCGAGCGTCCGACGGTCCTCCTCGACGCCCGGTGTCACGAGAGGCAGGCGCTGCGCCGTGAGCTCGCCCCGCAGGACGTCGAGAGCGGCGACGAGCTCGTCGGTGCCCGCCGCCGTCCGCGCGGGCGCGTTCCCCGCGCCGGGGTCCTCGTCGGCCGCGTGACGACCGTGGACCGCTTCCTCGGAGGCGCTGTCGACGGGGTCACCGCCGACGGGCGGGACGGCGTCGTCGCTCGGCTGGGTCATGCGCCTCAGTCTGCCGGACGGAGCGCCCGCGCGACCGGTGAGCGCGCCGGGACGACGAAGGCCCCCGGCGGATCCGCCATCGCCGGGGGCCTTCGGTCGCGGTGCCGCCCGTCAGCGGGGTGAGCACCGGTCGTGCGCTGGTCAGTCGCGCGTCAGCTTGCGGTACGTGACGCGGTGCGGGCGCGCTGCGTCGGCACCCAGGCGGCTGATCTTGTTCTCCTCGTACGAGGCGAAGTTGCCCTCGAACCAGTACCAGTTCGCCGGGTCCTCCTCGGTGCCCTCGTACGCGAGGATGTGCGTCGCGACGCGGTCGAGGAACCACCGGTCGTGCGAGACCACGACGGCGCAGCCGGGGAACTCGAGCAGGGCGTTCTCGAGCGAGCCCAGGGTCTCGACGTCGAGGTCGTTGGTGGGCTCGTCGAGCAGCAGGAGGTTTCCACCCTGCTTGAGGGTCAGCGCGAGGTTCAGACGGTTGCGCTCACCGCCCGAGAGCACGCCGGCCGGCTTCTGCTGGTCCGGGCCCTTGAAGCCGAACGCCGCGACGTACGCCCGCGAGGGCATCTCGACGTTGCCGACCTTGATGAAGTCCAGACCGTCCGAGACGACCTCGAACAGCGTCTTCTTGGGGTCGATCCCGCCACGCGACTGGTCGACGTAGGAGATCGACACGGTCTCGCCGACCTTCAGGTCGCCGCCGTCGAGGGGCTCGAGGCCCACGATCGTCTTGAAGAGCGTCGTCTTTCCGACGCCGTTGGGGCCGATCACGCCGACGATGCCGTTGCGGGGCAGCGTGAAGCTCAGCCCGTCGATGAGCTGGCGGCCGTCGAAGCCCTTCTGCAGGTTCTGGGCCTCCAGCACGACCGAGCCCAGGCGTGGGCCCGGCGGGATCTGGATCTCCTCGAAGTCCAGCTTCCTGGTGCGGTCCGCCTCGGCAGCCATCTCCTCGTAGCGCGCCAGACGCGCCTTCGACTTGGTCTGGCGGCCCTTCGCGTTGGAGCGGACCCACTCGAGCTCGTCCTTCAGACGCTTCGCGAGCTTCTGGTCCTTCTTGCCCTGGATCGCCAGGCGCTCCTGCTTCTTCTCCAGGTACGTGGAGTAGTTGCCCTCGTAGGGGTACAGGCGACCGCGGTCGACCTCGCAGATCCACTCCGCGACGTGGTCCAGGAAGTAGCGGTCGTGGGTCACGGCGAGGATCGCGCCGGGGTACGACGCGAGGTGCTGCTCGAGCCACAGGACGGACTCGGCGTCCAGGTGGTTGGTGGGCTCGTCGAGGAGCAGGAGGTCGGGCTTCTCCAGGAGGAGCTTGCAGAGCGCGACACGGCGGCGCTCACCACCCGAGAGCACCGACACGTCGGCGTCCGGCGGCGGGCAGCGCAGCGCGTCCATGGCCTGCTCGAGCTGGGAGTCGAGGTCCCACGCGTCGGCCGCGTCGATGGCCTCCTGCAGGGTGCCCATCTCGGCGAGCAGGGCGTCGAAGTCCGCGTCCGGCTCGGCCATGAGCGCCGAGATCTCGTTGAAGCGGTCGAGCTTGCCCTTGATCTCGGCCACGCCCTCCTCGACGTTGCCGAGGACCGTCTTCTCCTCGTTCAGCGGCGGCTCCTGCAGCAGGATGCCGACCGAGTAGCCCGGCGAGAGCCGGGCGTCGCCGTTCGAGGGCTGCTCGAGGCCGGCCATGATCTTCAGGATCGTGGACTTGCCGGCACCGTTGGGGCCGACCACACCGATCTTGGCCCCGGGAAGGAAGTTCAGGGTGACGTCGTCGAGGATGACCTTGTCACCGTGCGCCTTGCGCGCCTTGTACATGGAGTAGATGAACTCAGCCACTGGCTCTGTTCCACCGTTCGATCGCTCGCGGGATGCTGTGCGCCCGCCCCGGACCCGGGGTGCCCCAGGTGGGGCGGGCGTCTTCGACCCCCCAGCCTACGCGGTCGGGCCTCAGCGCGTCGCCAGGAGCCCGCCGGTCAGCACGTCCTCGTGAGCGTGGTCGGCCTCGATCTTCTCGTCGGTCAGGCCCGCGTCGTCGGCGCCCGGTCCCTGCTCCCCCAGCGCGTCGTCCACCAGGCCGTGCTCGGCGTCGTCGTCCTCGGGGAACGGCTCCCCCAGCCCGCCCAGGTCCCACGCGCTGCCGTCGCCCGGTCCCTCGCTCAGGCCGCCCGTCCGCTCACCGGACCCCGGGCTCCCCGAGGCCGGGACGCCCCCGGGCGAGGCGGGCGCCGGGGCGTCCGCGGCGCCGTCGGGCTGGGCGGTGCGGTGGACCGTGTGCTGGAACTGCGCGCGACCGCGCGTCAGGTCGGGGCCGAGCGCGCTCGCCTCGATCACGAGGTTGGTGCGCGGGCCCTCGGGGCTGGTCCACTCGTCGACCGCGAGGCGGCCCGTGACCACGACCGCGTCGCCCTTGCGCAGCGACGCCGCGACGTTCTGCGCCATGGCCCGCCACGCCTTCACGGTGAACCAGATGGTGCGCCCGTCGACCCACTCGCCGCGCGAGCGGTCGAGGTAGCGCGTGGTGCTCGCGATGCGAAAGCTCGTGAAGTCGTTGCCGGTCGGGGACGTGAAGAGCTTGGGGGTCGTGCCCATGAAGCCTGCCAGCGTCACCGTGACGTCGTTGCCCATCGTTCCTCCTGGGTGCGGGGCCGGCCTGGTGCCGACCGCGCACTCAGGCTGACGGTTCGCGCGTCGCAGCGTCCTGGGCCGAAGGGGCGTCTGTGGACAGGTCGCTCAGGTCCTGGGCTGTGGGCAACGTCAGAGGCCCGGTGAGCGGCGATGCCTTGCCGGTGTCGCGCGCCGACTGCGCCAGCTCGCGCACCCGCCGGTGCTCGTCGAGGAGCTTCTGCGTGGGCCTGCCCATGGTCTCCTGGACCACCCGCTCGACGGCGCCGTGCCCCGAGGCCACGACCGTCGCCTCCCGGCGGCGCGCCAGCGTGCGGCGGATCTGGAGCCCCGCGAGGAAGAAGCCCAGGGCGACCAGGACCGCGGCCCCGGCCACGATCGCGAACGTCGCGACGATCGCCTTGTCCAGGTCCAGCACGCCCAACGAGCTGAGGATCGCGAGCGCCCCCGTGACCACCGCAACGCCGATCGCCGCGAGCGCCGTGGTACGGGTCGCGCGCGCGGAGGACGGCCCGCGGGTGTCGAGCGAGACCTTCGACAGCGCGCGCTGCGTGTCCTCGACCAGCCGGTCCGCAGGAGCGACCGCCTCGTCGAGCGCGTGCTTCCAGCCCGGACGCAACGCCTTGCCGGCCCGCGCGAGCCACCGGCTACGGGACAGCGCGACGGCGTCGACCTGCGGCGGGGCGAACTCGGGGCGGCCGTACCCGTTGCGCACCGCCGCCGCGACCTGCCCCGCGACGGCCGCCAGGCCCGTGGCCTCACCGATCGCCGCGACCTCCTCGTCGACCGCGGTGCTCATGGTCCACGGCACCTCGCCGGGCGTCTCCTCGAGGAGGAGCGCACCCGCACGGTCGAGCTCGCCCGCGACGCGGCTCGCGGCCACGCTCCGGCGGGCCACGGCCTGCTCCAGGAGCTCGCGCACCTGCCCGAGGCCCTCGCCCGTGCGCGCCGAGACCATCGTCACGAACACGCCCGAGAGCCCGTCCTCCTCCAGGAGTCGCCCCATGTCCGCGACGAGGTTGCCGCGCTGCGTCGTGGGCACGGTGTCGATCTGGTTGAGCGCCACGACCATCGACGCCTCGAGGCCGACAGACTTCTGCAGGTAGCCCGAGTGCAGCGCGTCGTCCGCGTACTTCTGCGGGTCCACGACCCACACGAGCAGGTCGACGAGCGGCAGGACGCGGTTGACGACCTCCTGGTGCGCGGGCTCGATCGAGTCGTGGTCCGGCAGGTCCAGCAGGACCAGGCCCTCCAGACCCTGCTCGGCGTCGCCGTCGAGCTCGCTGCCGCGCGTGATGCGCCGCTCCGGGTCGACCTCCAACCAGTCCAGCAGCGCGGTCGCCTGGTCGCTCCACGAGCACGCCGTGATGCGCGCCGTCGTGGGGCGCTTGGCGCCCACGTCCGCGAAGTTGAGCCGAGAGATGCGGTTGAAGAGGCTCGACTTGCCCGAGCCCGTACCGCCCGCGAGCGCCACGACCGTGTGGTCCACGCCGAGCGCCAGACGCTCCCGCACCCCGCCGATCGCGGTGCGGACTCGGGCCGCGACCTCCGGGTCGAGCCGGTCGCCCGCGAGGTCCAGGGCCTTGGCCAGGTCGTCGGTCCGGGACCGGAGCAGGGTGTCGTGGGACGTCATGAGAGCCTCCTGAGCTCGGCGAGGCGCAGGCGCAGCCCGACGGCGGCATCCGGTGCGAGGGCGGGGATGTCGAGGCGGTCGTGCAGGTCGAGCGCCTCGCGGGCCACCACGACGGCGGCACGGTCCGCGAGGTCCGACGTCAGGGTCGTGACCGACGCGTCCCCGGCGTCGCCGAGGAGGCTGTGCACGAGGCGAGCGGCGTCGTCGGACCCCGCGGCGGCCGTGAGGAGCAGCGCCGCCAGGCCGGTGGTGCCGAACGCCTTGACCGCGGCCTCGGCCCGGCGCGTCTCGGCCGTCTCCTGCGGCGCGATGCCGGGCTCGTCGACGCCCCGCAGGGCCTCGACGGCACGGTCCGCGACGGCGACCCACTCGTGGACCTGCGTCGCCGCGGCCTGCTCGCGTGCTGCCTCACGGACCGGGTCACCGTGCTCGGGGGCGAACGCCGGGCCACCCGGAGGGGCCGACGGGCCGGAGAGCGCAGCGCGCAGGGCGTCGTCGGCGGTGACCCCGGCGGCGACCAGCGTGCGGGTCGCCGCGGCGCGCACCTCCTCCAGCAGGGGTTCGAGCGCGACCTCGCGCGAGCGGCCCCTGCGCCTGGTCGAGCGCGCCTGCCCGTGCCGGACCTTGACGCGGTCGATCTTCTCCGCACCCGCGAGCTGGGCCCAGCGCGAGGCGACCGATCCCCCGGCCACGACGCCTGAGGCGACGGCCCGGCGGGCGGAGGCCTCGGCGTCGGGCAGCGCGCGGTCGATCGTCTCGCGCAGGACCTCCGCGGCCTCGACCTGCTCCTGCACCGCGTCCGCGATGCCCGTGACCCACGCGGGCAGCGCCGCGAGAGACCCCTTGAGCGTGCGCACGATCACGGCCCGCGAGCGGTCCGGCCCCGCGAGCATCGTCAACCAGCGCGCGATGGGTGCGACCGTCGCACGGTCGAGCATGCCCTCGTGCGGGCCGACGTCGGGGATCACGAACAGCGGGACCCCCTCCATGCCGTGCTCGCGCAGGCGCGCCAGGAGGTCGCCACGGATCGTCGTGAGGTTGTGCTGCGGGACCCGGTTGAGGACCATCGCGACGCTCGCGCCACGCTCCATGGCCTGCCCGAGCGCGACCCAGGGCAGGGCGTCCCCGTAGCGTGCGGCCGTGGTCACGAAGAGCCACAGGTCCGCGGCCTCGAGCAGCTGGGCCGCGGTCGACCGGTTCTCCGCGAGGAGCGAGTCCAGGTCCGGGGCGTCGAGCAGCGCGGTGCCGCGCGGCACGCCGTCGTGCTCGACCACGCGCGACATCGCCGTCGTGGGGCTGTGGACCAGGACGTCGACATCGAGCGGGTTGTACGCGAACACGGGCTCACGGGTCGTGGGGCGCAGGACGCCCGCCGTCGAGACCTCCTCGCCCAGCAGCGAGTTGTACAGCGTCGACTTGCCCGCGCCCGTCGACCCGGCGATCACGACGACCGCGGGCGAGGACAGCTCCTTGAGCCGGGGCAGCAGGTGCTCGTCGAGCTGGTTCAGGAGGCGCTTGCGGGCCTCCTCGGCGTCCCCGGCCCCGTCGAGGTCCAGCGGCAGGCGGGCGTCGGCGACGTCGCGGCGCAGGTCACGGCCCACGTCGTAGACCGTGGTCCCGATCTCCTCGGGGGCGTTGCCAGGCGTGATGCCGGGCGTCCGGCCCGAGGCGGAGAAAGCCCGCGGGGCACGGTCGGCAGCATGTCGGGTCGTCACCCGTTCATCTTCTGTGGTTCCCGAGGCGATGCCAAACGCGCGCGCCGATGATCGGGTGACGGACTGCGACAGGGGCGGGTGAGATGGCCGACCGGGGGCGTGGGGCTGGGTCGAGGTGGTGTGCGAGGCGTCGCTCCAGCCCTCGGCCAGAACTGCCCGACGGCGCCGCTCGCCCCGTGCGACACGTCCGCCTCGCGCGCGTGCGCGCAGGTCACGGCCGGATCCCACTACGATGGTCCCCGCGCCCCGATAGCTCAATGGATAGAGCAACGGCCTTCTAATCCGTAGGTTGCAGGTTCGAGTCCTGCTCGGGGCACCCCTCTGACCAACACCGTCGTCCGACTCGTGACCATGGCCGCCGCGACGCGCAGCAGGAGTGCAGCACACGCAGCCCCAGGAGTTGAGTCCCTGGGAGCGGTGTAGCGGCGCTCGATCCGGGTGGGGCGATCGGTTCGTGTCCTGCTCGGGCGCTCCTCCCGTCCCCGGACCTTCAGGGCCTCCGGACCCCGCTCCCCAGCGACACGGAATGTCACCGTACGCTTACATCCCGGAATGTCCGGGTGCGTTGACATTCCGGGATGCTGGAGTACCTTGACATGCATGGACATGACGAGCGCGACCGGGTTGGGTGCCCAGGTGCGCACTGCGCGCCTGGGTGCAGGTATGACGCAGCAGGACCTGGCGAGAGCCTCGGGCGTCTCCCGGTTGACGATCGGGCTCATCGAGCGTGGGCATCCGAACGGTGAGGTGGGCAAGCTCTTGGCGGTCGCTCGGGCGTTGGGGATGGGGTGGCGGTTGGAGCCGTTGGCGCCCGCGGCGTTCTCGCTGGACTCCCTCGAGCAGGACACGGACCCGCTGTGAGTCGCGAGCTGATCGTGCTGTTGTACGGGGCGGCGATCGCCACCGTGACACAAGATCGTCATGGGCGTCACCAGCTCACGTACGCGCAGGACCACGACGGCGTCGATGCGACGCCCCTGTCGTTGTCGATGCCCGTCGGTGCCCGAACGCATGGCGGGCGGGTGCTGGACGCGTACATGGCGGGCCTGCTGCCGGACAGTCAAGCGGTGCGTGAGCGGTGGGCGGACCGCTGGGGTGTCAGCCCGGAGAACTCGTTCGCGCTCCTGGAACGGATGGGGTTGGACTGCGCGGGCGCGGTGCAGTTCGTGGCTCCCGACCAGGTGGATCAGGCACTGACGCGTCCAGAGGACCTGCGAGCGCTCACAGATGGGGACGTCGCCGAGCGGTTGGCCGCGCTGCGCAAGGACGACAGCTCGTGGGCCGCACCTGGGGAACGGTGGAGCCTGGGCGGCGCGCAAGGCAAGTTCACGCTGGCACGCAACCGCGACGGCGCGTGGTTCGAGCCGACCGGCGGGGCCGCGTCCACGCACATCGTCAAGCCGGGCGTCAGCGGGTACCGCGACCAAGCGTTGAACGAGCACCTCTGCTTGCTGACCGCTGTTGCGTGCGGACTGAGTGCAGCCAGCACCCAGTTCCTCACGTTCGACGATCAGCCGGCGCTGGTCGTCGCGCGGTACGACCGGCGACGGCGCGGGGACGACATCGTGCGCATCCATCAGGAGGACCTGGGACAGGCCCTGTCGGTATACCCCCGCAAGAAGTACGAGGCGAGCGGAGGTCCTGGCGTCGGTCGTATCGCGACGCTCCTGCGCGACCGTGCGAGCGACGCGGACACGGACGTCCGCCGGTTCGTTTCCGGGGTCATTTTCAACTACCTCATCGGCGCCCCGGACGCGCACGTGAAGAACTACTCCGTGCTGCTCGCGGGGCCTCAGGTGCGCTTGGCGCCGTTGTACGACGTTGCGTCCGCGTTGCCGTACGACATCACCGACCCCGACTCGGAGCTCGACCGCGCAGCGATGTCGATAGGTGGGCACCGGGTCTTCGGCGCGGTCCACGGGCGCCACTGGGACAAGATGGCGCGCTCGTGCCGCGTACCCGTCCCCGACGTGCGGGCGAACGTCACCCGGCTCGCACACGACCTGCCCGGGGCACTGGAGCGTGTGGTCTCCAAGCACGTGAGCGGGCACGACGAGCTCGGGACACGTCTGGTCGACCGCGTGCGTGCGTTGTGCCGCGCGACGCTGGACACGCTGGACACCTAGCCCGCAGAGGCGGTCCGGCCCCTCCTCTCACAGCGGGGCCCACCTCAGGACCGGGTGAAGATCGCCCCGGACGGCGGGCCACGATCCAGCCACCCCGGCCAGGAATCCCGTCGCCGGGAGTTCTCTCCTCTCCCGGGGCGTGAAAGAGTAAAGAACCGGCCACCCGTCGCGGATATACTCCCCGGACCGGCCGGTCGACCGGCTTGCCCGGTTCGCCGGGTTCCAGGGGTGGGTCTCGCACCGACCCCGGTCAGTCACGAGCGAAGGATCACGATGACCGAGGCAGCACCGCTCCAGCCCCCCGCCGCGACCGAGCACCTCGTGCTCTCCGCGCCCGAGCCCGTGAAGCCCGTCGCGACCACGCAGGCTCCCGCGATGGCTCCGCGCGTCGACGAGGCCGCGATCCCCGGCCTGGACCAGAAGGTCACGTCCTACCTCGACGCGCTCATGGCCTCCGACGCACGCTCGCCCGAGTTCGCGGCCAAGGCCAACGACGTGCGCACCATGGGCGACCAGGACATCCGCACCGCGGCCGACTCGTCGAACCGCCTCCTCGCCACGCCCGTGCGCGCGCTCAAGGAGGGTGGCCTGTCCGAGGGTTCCAAGGTGGGCAGCACGCTCCTGGAGCTGCGCCGAACGGTCGAGAACCTCGACCCGTCCGAGGCGAGCGTGGGTCGCAAGCTCCTGGGCATCATCCCCTTCGGCGACAAGCTGACCGACTACTTCCGCCGCTACGAGTCCGCGCAGGGCCACCTCAACGCGATCATCCGCGCGCTCTACGACGGCCAGGACGAGCTCCGCAAGGACAACGCCGCGCTCAACCTGGAGAAGCAGCACCTGTGGGACACCATGGCGCGCCTCAACCAGTACATCTACGTGGCCGAGCGCCTCGACGCCCAGCTCTCCGCGAAGACCGCCGAGCTCGACGCGACGGACCCGGAGAAGGCCAAGGCGCTGCGCGAGGACGTCCTGTTCTACGTGCGCCAGAAGCACCAGGACCTCCTGACGCAGCTCGCGGTGTCCATCCAGGGCTACCTCGCGATCGACATCGTCATCAAGAACAACGTCGAGCTCATCAAGGGCGTCGACCGTGCGACCACCACGACCGTCTCGGCGCTGCGCACGGCCGTCATCGTGGCGCAGGCGCTCGCGAACCAGAAGCTCGTCCTCGACCAGATCACCGCGCTCAACACGACGACGTCGAACATGATCGCCTCGACGTCCAAGATGCTCGCGGACCAGTCGGCGACCATCCAGTCGCAGGCCGCGAGCGCGACCGTCGGTCTCCCCCAGCTCCAGGCCGCGTTCCAGAACATCTACGCGACCATGGACTCGATCTCGACGTTCAAGGTGCAGGCGCTGGACTCGATGGCGCAGACCATCGGCGTCCTGGAGACCGAGACGACCAAGGCGCGCGAGTACCTGGACCGGGTGGCCCAGGGCGACCAGTCGGGTGCGGCCTCGGGCTCGCTCGACCTCGGGAAGGTCTGACCCGCACACATGGGCTGGTTCCAGAACCTGTTCGGCGGCGGGCGCAGGCGCCCGCCGGAGGTCCCCGTGCTGCCGCCGGCACCGACGAGCGCGGACATCCTGGCCTCGGTCGACGCCGTGCAGGCGCAGATCGAGGGCCGGGTCCCGCCCGCCGTCACGGCGCGTGTGAACCGCATCGCGAAGACGGTCGACGACATGGCCCCGCGCCTGGACCGCCTCGGCGGCGGCAGCGCGCAGGCGCACACGGTCGTCGCGACGGCCACGAGCTACCTGCCGGAGGCCGTCGGCGGCTACCTGCGCCTGCCGCGCGACTTCGCGGACACGCGCGCGGTCAACCGCGGGAAGACCTCGCTCATGATCCTGTGCGACCAGCTCGACCTCCTGGGCGTGACGCTCGACAAGATCTCGGACGCGGTCTCGCGTGCGGACGCCGCGGCACTCGTGGCGCACGGTCAGTTCCTCGCGGAGAAGTTCCAGTCGTCCTCGATCGCGCTCGCGCCCGACGCGGGCGTGGGCACGGCCCAGCCGCAGGCGCCGGGCACCCCGGGCGGGTTGGAGCGGCCGTGAGCGCTGCGCGCCAGGGGGCGCTCGCACGGAGCATCGAGGCGCTCGTGACGGTGGGTCGCGGCGCGGGCCTCGTGCCCGACGACGTCGCGCACGAGGGCGAGCAGCTCGCCGCCGCGGTGGCCGAGTCGTCCACGGGCGCAGCCCCTGCGTGGCTCGAGGCCGTGGGCCGCGACCCGGGCGACTACACGGCGTTCTTCGAGTCGGCGCAACGAGGCCGACGGTGGCGTTCGGCCCCGACCGACCAGCTCACGGCTCTCGTCGTCGCGGGCTCGGAGCACGCGGCCGCGTACGCGGAGGCGCTCGCGACCGTGATCGACGCGGCGAGCGCACTCGGCTCCCCCGGGCTCGCGGCCTCGGCCGGCGCCGCGTCCACGACGGCCGTCCAGCGGGCCGCGGCCCAGCCGCACACCGCCGCACCGCGACCTCAGCAGGCGCCGAGCACCACCCGTTCCCCCGCGCCGACGTTCGACCCGACGCTGCCGAGCGCCACGAACCCGTTCGACCTCGGCTCGCTCGTCGGCGCGGGCGGTCTCCGTCCTCCGGCGCAGGACGTCGTGCCGACCGTGGACGCGATCCTCGACGCGCTGGGCGCCCGCACCCCCGGCCAGCCCGCGGGCGGGCCGGTCTCGGGGACGCACGCGACGCCGTCGGGCAGCGTGGACGGCGCGACCTCCGACGGCGCGCAGACCGCGACCAGCGGCGACGCCCCCGCCGAGGCGGAGGAGGAGGCGGAGCCGCCCCGCTCGCTCGAGGAGCTCCTCGCGGAGCTCGACGCACTCATCGGGCTCGACCGGGTCAAGCACGAGATCCGCCAGCAGACCGAGCTCCTGCGCGTCGAGAAGCTGCGCACGGCCGCGGGCCTCACCACGCCCACGCTCACGCGCCACCTCGTGTTCCTCGGCAACCCGGGCACGGGCAAGACGACTGTCGGGCGCCTCGTCGCAGGCATCTACCGCGCGCTCGGGCTGCTGAGCAAGGGGCACCTGGTCGAGGTCGACCGCTCCGAACTGGTCGCCGGGTACCTGGGGCAGACGGCCGTCAAGACGTCCGAGGTCGTGGCGACCGCGATCGGCGGCGTGCTGTTCATCGACGAGGCGTACGGCCTCGCGGAGGACCAGTACGGCGCCGAGGCCATCAACACGCTCGTCAAGGACATGGAGGACCACCGCGACGACCTCGTGGTGATCGTCGCCGGGTACCCCGGCCCCATGGCCGGGTTCATCGCGACCAACCCTGGGCTCGAGTCGCGCTTCTCGACGACCATCACGTTCGACGACTACTCGGACGCGGAGCTGCGCGGCATCTTCGAGCGCATGGCCTCGTCGGCCGACTTCGAGGCGCTGCCCGAGACCCTCGACCGGTTCGAGGAGATGGTCTCGCTCGTGCCGCGCACCGAGGGGTTCGGCAACGGCCGCCACGCGCGCAACGTCCTGGACGCGGCCATCGCACGCCACGCGTGGCGCCTCAAGGACACCCCGGAGCCCACGCTCGACGAGCTGCGCCGGATCCTGCCCGAGGACCTGCTGCCCCAGGACGGGACCGCCGCCGAGGGCTCGGCCGGCATCCTGACCGACGCGGCCGAACCCGCCGACCTGCCGGAAGACCTCTCCGACCACCCGACCGTCTCCCCCCAGGAGGAGCCTGCATGAGCCAGACCCTGACGCCGCCGCCCGGGTCCGCCCCGGCGACCGGTCGGGCCGTCCAGCCCTCCTACCCCGGGCAGCCGTCCGCGCGGCCGGGGGCACCTGCCGCCACGCAGGCCGAGGAGCGGGCCGCGCGCCGCGCGGGCGTGCGCAGCGCGCTGCGGCGCTCGCCGGGCAAGCTGCGGATTGCGCTCGCGCTGTGCGTGCTCGCGGCGGTCGTCTTCGGTGCGCTGGGCTTCCAGGCCGCGCGCGTCCAGGGCATCGCGCTCGACGACGCCCGTGCGGACACGAGCCAGCTCGTGGGCGTCCAGGACGTGCGCAACGACCTGGTCGTGGCGGACGCCGCGGCGACCAACGCGTTCCTGGTCGGGGGCCTGGAACCCGTGGACCAGCGTGAGCGCTACGACGACGCGATCGCGAACGCCTCGATCCGCATCGCCGAGCTCGCGGGGTCCAACAGCGCGGACGCCACCGAGCTCGGCCAGGTCGCCTCGCAGGTCACGGTCTACACGGGCCTGATCGAGCAGGCGCGCGCCAACAACCGTCAGGGCTTCCCGGTGGGGTCGGCCTACCTGGACCAGGCCTCGACGCTGCTGCGCGACGAGATCCTGCCGACGCTGACCACGCTCGTGGACGACAACGCCGACCGTGTGGCGTCCGACCTGTCGATGGTGCGCAACGCGCTGTGGATCCTCGCGGCGGGCATCCTGTGCCTGGCGCTGCTGATCGCGACGCAGGTGTGGCTGGCCAAGCGCACGCACCGGGTGCTCAACGTGGGGCTGCTCGCGGCGAGCGCGGTCGTGCTGGTCGTGGGGGTCGTGGGCGCGGTCCTGCTGAGCCAGACCAACAGCGCGGCCGCGGCGGTCCGCGACGGCCCGTACGCGGCGACGCTCGCGGCCTCGACCGCGTACTCCGAGGCCAACGACGCCAAGGCCATGGAGAGCTTCACGCTCATCAAGCGCGGCTCTGGCCAGGCGTACGAGGAGTCGTTCGTCGAGCTCACGGCCGACGCGACGCAGCGCCTCGACGAGGCGGGTGCGGCCGGGGTCCTCGACGGGACCGCGGCCGCGAACCTGGCCGACTGGGTCACGCAGCACCAGGCGATCCGTGCGCTCGACGACGCGGGCGACTGGGACGGGGCTGTCGCGCTCGCGACGGGCTCGGCCGAGGGCAGCCCGAACGCCGCGTTCGCGGCCTTCTCCCAGTCCGTCACGGACGACATCACCGACAACATCCGCGCCACGCAGGCCGACCTCGCCTCGGCGGGCACGAAGTCCGCCCTCGCGGGCTGGCTGCTGCTGGCCGCGGGCCTCGCCGCGGCGGTCCTCGCCTGGCGTGGCCTGAACGTCCGACTGGAGGAGTACCGGTGATCACCACGACCTTCCGCAAGAGCGGGCGCCTGGGCGCCCTGGTGGCGCTGGGGCTCTCGGGCGCCCTCGTCCTGGCCGGTTGCGCCACGCCCGACGCCGGATCGTCCGCGGGTGCACCCGTGGCCTCGGTCGTCGGCACGGCGGGCAGCACGGCGGGCAGCACCGCGGCCGGGAGCGGCCCGGCGGGCGCCGCTGTCTCCGCGGCCACGACGTGCGAGAACCCGGTCACGTCCTACGCGCCCGACGGGCCGCTGCCCGGACCGGGAGCCCTCCCGGCGGGCAGCACCATGGCGGCGATCCGTGACCGGGGCTCCCTCGTCGTCGGCGTCTCGGCCGACACTCTCCAGCTCGGTGCCCGCAACCCCCTGACGGGGCAGATCGAGGGCTTCGACATCGACGTGCTCCGCCAGGTGTCGACCGCGATCTTCGGCGACCCGGACCGTCTGCAGTTCCGCGTCATCACGTCGGGGCAGCGGCTCGAGGTCCTGGAGAACGGCGAGGTGGACGTCGTGGCGCGCGCGTTCACGATCAACTGCGAGCGGTGGGAGACCATCGCGTTCTCCTCGGAGTACTACCACGCGGGCCAGAAGGTCCTCGTGACCAGGGACTCCGAGGCGCAGGGCATCGCTGACCTCGCGGGCCAGCGGGTCTGCGCCCCGGACGGCACCACGACGCTCGAACGTCTCCAGGAGTACCCCGACATCGAGGCCGTGCCCGCGACGACCCACACGGGCTGCCTCGCGCTGTTCCAGCAGGGCAGGGTCGACGCGATCACGGGCGACGACACGATCCTCGCAGGCTTCGCGGCGCAGGACCCGTACGCGAAGGTCGTCGGGCAGGCGATCTCCGACGAACCGTACGGCCTGGGCATCCCGGCGGCGAACATCGACATGGTGAAGTTCGTCAACGGCGTCCTGGAGCAGATGCGCTCCAACGGCACCTGGACCGCGCTGTACGACGAGTGGCTCGGCGTCCTCGGCCCGGCCCCTGCCCCGCCGGTCGCCGTGTACGGCCGCACGCCGTGACGCCAGGCTCCTCGCCCTCCCCTGCGGCTGCCGGACCGCCCGTGGCCCCGCGCACGCAGCAGGCCCCGACCGCGCCCGGACGCCTGGGCGAGGCGAGCCCCGCCGCGGAGCTCTTCACGTACCTCGCGGCGCTCGAGGAGTGGCTGCGTGCCCGGCGGACCGAGCTCGACCGCCTCGACACCGCGGCGCAGGCAGCCGCGTCCCCCGAGACGTACACCGCGGACATGCTGCTCGCCATGACGTTGTGGCAGGCTGCCCGCACGCGGGCCGACGAGATGGCCGCGGTCTGGGACTCGGGGCGCGCGGACGCGGTCGCGCGCGAGAAGATCTCACAGCTCATCTGGGGGCGGCTCAGCTCGCCCGACGGATCGTCGCTCGTGTCGCTGGTCGAGGCGACGCGGCTGTGCGACGCGATCGTGGCCGCGCTGCGCACGCGCCTGTCGTTCGACCCGAACGCGGCCGACGAGGTCGCCCGGTTCCGTGGGCTGCGCGCCGAGCTGGCCCGGTGCGACGAGCTCGCCGGCTCCGACACCGAGGCCCGTGGCCGGGTGGATAAGCTCCGTGGGCGCTGGACGCGCCTGCGGGACAAGGCGTCGCACGGCGCCGACGTGACCGGCCCCCTGACCGAGCTCGAGGCCGAGGTCGCCCGCACCGAGCGAGACCTCATCGTGGGTGCGTCCGAGCGCCGCGAGCTGGCCCGCGACCGCGCGCAGGCGGTCGAGCGCTACGCGGCCCTGGAGGCACGCGAACCCTCGCTGCGCAAGCTCGCGGCCCGTGCCCGCCGCGAGATCGCCGCTCCCCCGCGCCTCGCGGTGCCCGACGTGTCGCGCCTCGGTGAGGTCCCGCACGACCGCGCGGGGCTCGACGGGTTCCTGACGCGGCTCGCGACCGTCGCGCGCGCGTTCGACACGGTCGAGTCCGCGTACACCGCGCCGCTGCGCGAACGGGCAGAGCTGCGCTACCGGCTCGACGCCTATCGCGTGAAGGCCGACGCCAACGGCCGCAGCGCCTCCCCCACGGTCCGTTCCGGGCTGGCCGAGGCCCGCGAGGCGGGTGAGGCCGTGCCCTGCGACGTGGTGCTCCTGCGCTTCCTCGTCGAGCAGTACCAGTTCCTGTCCCGTGACCTGCCCGCACACCTCTCGTCGCCCGGACCGTCGCCCACGCCGGGCCAGGAAGGATCGTCCCGATGACCACGACCGCTCAGGAGCCCTGCTCCCAGCCGGGCTGCACCGGCTTCATCGAGGACGGCTACTGCAACGTCTGCGGCTCGCCCGCCGCGCCGTCGGGCGCGGCCGGTGCTCCCGGCGCGGCAGGGTCGTCGACGACCGCGACGGCAGCCGCCGCCTCACCGTCGGCCATGCTCGGCACGGGCATCGCGCAGGCCGCGCCGAACTACGCGGCCGGCCCCGGCCCCGAGGGCGAGGCCGTCTCGACCCGCACCGGGCGCACGAGCTCGACCCAGCTCGCGAGCGCCGCGCTCGGCTCGGCCCGCTCGGCCGTGACGGGCACCAAGTCCACGCGGCGCGTGGGGACGTCCTCGACGCGTCTGCGCGGTCACCGCCTGGGCGCAGGCCTGACGACCGTGCCCAGCGCGCCGGTCCGCGACCCGCTCCAGGCCATCATGGCCGTGCCTGAGCTCGCCGAGTCGAAGCGTTTCTGCCCCACGTGCGGCGCCAAGGTCGGCAGGTCGCGTGACGGCGTCCCGGGCCGCACCTCGGGCTTCTGCCCGCAGTGCCGCACCGCGTTCTCGTTCGACCCGCAGCTCTCGCCGGGCGACGTCGTGGGCGGCCAGTACGAGGTCGTGGGCTGTCTGGCGCACGGCGGCCTCGGCTGGATCTACCTGGCCCGCGACCAGAACGTGTCGGGCCGGTGGGTCGTGCTCAAGGGCCTGCTCAACTCGGGCGACCCCGACGCGTTCGCGGCCGCGATCTCCGAGCGCCAGTTCTTGGCCGAGGTCGAGCACCCGCTGATCGTCGAGATCTACAACTTCGTGATGCACGACGGCGCGGGCTACACCGTCATGGAGTACGTGGGCGGCAAGTCGCTCAAGGAGATCCTCAAGGACCGCCGCGACGACAACGGCGGTGTGGTGAACCCGCTGCCCGTGGACCAGGCGCTGGCCTACGTCCTGGAGATCCTCCCGGCGTTCGCGTACCTGCACGACCTGGGCCTGATCTTCTGCGACTTCAAGCCCGACAACATGATCCAGCAGGGCGACGGCGTCAAGCTGATCGACCTGGGCGGCGTGCGGCGCCTGGACGACATGACGTCCGCGATCTTCGGCACGGTCGGCTACCAGGCTCCCGAGGTCGCGGAGATGGGGACGTCGGTCGCGTCCGACGTCTACACGATCGGGCGCACGCTCGCGACGCTCGTGCTGGACTTCCGCGGGAACCAGACGACGTACGTCGCGTCCTTGCCGCCGGTCGCCGAGACCCCGGTCTTCCAGCAGTACGACTCGTTCTACCGCCTGCTCGCCAAGGCGTGCGCGCTCGACCCGTCCGACCGGTTCGCGACGATCGACGAGATGCGCGCCCAGCTCATCGGCGTGCTGCGCGAGGTCGTCGCGACCGACCGCGGCCCGGGCAGCGGCGCGCTGCACTCGGCGGCCTCCGTCCTGTTCGAGGCGCCCGTGTCCGACGACGCCGACCACCCGCTGACGTGGGACGCCCTGCCGACGCTCAAGATCGACGAGTCCGACCCCATGGCGAGCTGGCTCGCGGGCGTCAACATCGCCGACCCCGCGGCTCGCATGGCTGCCCTCGCCGCGGCCCCCGAGTCGACGGTCGAGGTGCGGCTCGCGTACGCCAAGGCCGCGATCGAGCACCGCCGGTTCGCCGAGGTCGACAAGACGATCGTCGAGATCCTCGCCGACGACCCGTGGGAGTGGCGTGCTGCCTGGATCGGTGGGCTCGCCGAGCTCGCACGCGGCGAGGCTGCGGACGCCCGCGCCTCGTTCAACGCCGTCTACGGCCAGGTCCCCGGCGAGCTCGCACCGAAGCTCGCGCTCGCGGTCGCGTGCGAGGTCAGCGGGGAGCCGGACGTCGCCGAGTCGCTGTACGTGATCTGCGCCCGGTCGGACGCGAACTACACCGCGCCCGCGGCGTTCGGGCTCGCCCGCATCCGGCAGGCGCGCGGCGACCTGGACGGGGCCCTGCACGCCCTGGACCTCGTGACCCCGACCCGCAGCTCCTACACCGACGCGCGCATGCGCCGCGCCCGGCTCCTCGCCGGGTCCGACCGGGGGCTCACGGCCCTGGCCGAGGCCCTCGCGAGCGTCGAGTCGGTCGCGATCCCCCAGCGCGACCGCGTGGCCCTCTCGATCGACGTCCTGCGCTCCGCGCTCGAGGAGGTCACGGTCAAGAAGCAGGTCGGCACGGCACGACTCGGTGGGGTTGAGCCCAAGGAGCCACCGCTGCGCGACGCCCTCGAGGGGGCCTACCGCGAGATGGCGACGCTCACCGAGGACCGCGTCGCGAAGATCGACCTCGTCGACCGGGCGAACGCCGTGCGCCGCTGGACGACGACGTGAGCGCGCAGGAGAGCCCGCCCGGCCTGCTCGCGCCGTGCGCCACGTGCGGTGAGGTGCCCGCCCCCGGGGCGAGGTTCTGCGAGAACTGTGGCTCCGACGTCGGGCCTGCGGTGGCCGCCGGGGACGGGCCGCCCATCCTGGCGCGCCCGCCCGTGCCCGCGCTGCCTCCCCTGACCCTGCCGCTGCCCCCGCCGGACCTCAAGCCCACGGACCCCGACTCGGGCTCTGTGCCGCCGCCCCCTCCTCCGCCGCCCCCCGCGGCCGGGCGACCCTGCACGAGCTGCGGCGGGACCGTCGCGGACGACGGGTACTGCGAGCAGTGCGGCGAGAAGGCCCAGGTCGAGCGCGACCACTGGGCCGAGCAGCCCGCACCCTGGGTCGCGGGCGTGTGCGACCGCGGCATCCGGCACTCGCGCAACGAGGACGCCATGGCGCTCGCCGCGTCGGGCGACCCGGCCACGGTCGGGCGGTTCGCGGCCCTCGTGGTGTGCGACGGGGTCTCGGCCGCGCCCGACTCCGACGTCGCGAGCCTCGCGGCCGCGCGTGCGGCCCGCGACGTGCTCGCGTCCGGCGGGCCCGACGGCGCCGCGCCCGTCACGGGCGACGTCACCGAGCGCATCCAGGCGTGGCAGGCCCTCATGGTCGCCGCGTCGACGACCGCGAACGACGCCGTCCTGGTCGCTGTGGGCGACAAGGCCGAGCGGGCCGAGCCGCCGTCGTGCACGTTCGTCGCGGCCGTCGTCGACGGCCCGCTGGTCGTCGCGGGCTGGGTCGGCGACTCGCGCGCCTACTGGATCCCCGACGCCGGGGCGGCCCGTCAGCTCAGCGTCGACGACTCGTGGGCGCACGAGCTCATGGCCATGGGCACCCCGCGCCACGTCGCCGAGAACGCACCCCAGGCGCACGCGATCACGCGGTGGCTCGGGCCCGACTCGACCGACCCGGCGGCCCGCTGCGCCCCGACCGTCCCCGACTCCTCGGGCTGGCTGCTGGTCTGCTCGGACGGCCTGTGGAACTACTGCTCCGCGGCCGACGACCTCGCGGACCTCGTGCGGCGGGTCGAGGCCACGACGGGACGCGAGCCCCGCGCCCTGGCCGCCGAGCTCGTGCGCTGGGCCAACGCCCAGGGCGGCCGGGACAACATCACCGCGACCCTTGCCCGTTTCGAGGCGCTCGCCGCCCCGGACACCTCCGATAGCCTGCACACAGACGCTTTCTCGGGCGACGAGCCCGCGACGCACGCCCTCTGATCCACGAAGGAGCCCAGAACCCATGGCCGAGTTCTCCGCCGAGGTCTTCCAGAACGAGTTCCTGTCCGAGGGCGCCACGGATGTGCACGCCATCGTGACGGTGACCGCCCGAGGGGCAGGTCAGGCGGGGGCGGCGACGTCGGGCGGGGGCGGCGACGTCGGGCGGCGGCGTCGCCGAGATCATCATGGTCGACACGTCCGGCTCGATGTCCGGGCGCAACATGGAGTCCGCCAAGTACGCCGCGCAGGTCGCGGTCGACCAGATCCTCGACGGGACCTGGTTCGCGATCGTCGGCGGCAGCCACGTCGCGCAGCGCGCGTTCCCGTACCCCAACGCGCGCGTCGCGATGGTGCAGATGGAGCCCGCGGCGCGCGAGGAGGCCAAGCGAGCCATCGCCATGATGAGCCCGTCGGGCGGCACCGCGATGAGCACCTGGCTCCAGCTCGCGGCCCAGCTCTTCGACACCGTGCCCCAGGCCGTCCAGCGACACGCGATCCTGCTGACCGACGGCAAGAACGAGTCGGAGCCGCGCGAGAACCTGTCGCAGGTCGTGCGCGCCGTGACCGGGAGGTTCCAGTGCGACGCGCGCGGCGTCGGTTCGCGCTGGCAGGTCGACGAGCTGCGCGAGATCTCGACGGCCCTGCTCGGGACGGTCGACCTCATCGCCGACCCGAGCGAGATCGCGGCCGACTTCTCCTCGCTCGTCCAGAAGTCCATGTCGCGCGGCGTGGCCTCCGCGGACCTGCGCGTGTGGGCCCCGCAGGGCGCCCAGGTGCTGTTCGTGCGCCAGGTCGCCCCGACGGTCGAGGACCTCACGACGCGCCGCGCCGTGGTCAACCCGCTCACGGGCTCCTACCCCACGGGCTCGTGGGGCGACGAGTCGCGCGACTACCACGTGGCCGTGCGCGTGGCCTCGAAGCCCGTGGGCTCCGAGCAGCTCGCGGCGCGCGTCCAGCTCGCCGTGAACGGCGAGGTGGTCTCGTCGGGTCTCGTGAAGGCCAAGTGGTCCGACGACGGCGCGCTCACCACGCGCATCAACCCGGAGGTCGCGCACTACACGGGCCAGGCAGAGCTCGCGTCCGCGATCCAGGAGGGCCTCGCGGCCAAGGCGGCGGGCGACGAGGCGACCGCCACGGTCAAGCTCGGCCGCGCCGTGCAGCTCGCGGCCGAGACCGGCAACGACGAGGCGACTTCGCGCCTGCGCAAGGTCGTCGAGATCGAGAGCGAGGAGCAGGGCACCGTGCGCCTCAAGCGCCACACCGACAAGCTCGACGAGATGGCCCTCGACACCGCCTCGACCAAGACGACCCGGGTCAAGCGATGAGCGCGACCTGCCCCAACGGGCACGCGTCCGAGTCGACCGACTACTGCGACGTGTGCGGCGAGCCCATGGGGGCCGCGAGCGGCGCGTCGGCGGCGGTGGCCTCCGGGTCTGTCGGGGCCGCAGCCGGTGCTGCTGGCAGTGGTGGCGCGGCGCCGGGTGGCGAGCCCATCGCGTGCCCGCACTGCTCCTTCCCGGCCGCGGCCGGGGCGCTGTTCTGCGAGAACTGCGGCTACGACTTCACGACGGGCTCGCTGCCCGAGCCCGCCGGGGCGCCGTCCGCCGCGACCCCGGTGTCAGCGGGTGCGCCCGCCGGGTCGCCGGGGCCGCTCGATCCCCCGGCGTCGTCGCTCGACCTCGACCCGCTGTCGGCCCCGGTTGCTCTCGCGCCGCCCGTCGGCGACCCTGAGTCGGGTGACTCGTCGTCCGCCTCTGCCGGTGCCGGCGACCCGAGGACCGGACCTCTCGTCGCTCCCGGTGCTCCTGGTGCTCCCACCGGCCCGGCAGAGGGCGAGGCGGCGTCCGCGCGGACGGGAGCGACGCCGTCGGGCACGGGGACGCACCTGCCCACCCCGCCCGTGCCGGGCGAGGACCAGTGGGTCGTCGAGGTGTGGATCGACCCCGACTGGTACCAGGCGCAGAAGGCCGAGGACCCGCTGCCGTCGGCCGGGCTGCCCGGCCTCGTGGTGCTGCGCGAACGCAGCGTGCTCGTGGGACGCCCGTCGGTGTCACGCAACATCCACCCGCAGATCGACTGCGGCGCAGACACCGGCGTCTCGCGACGGCACTGCCAGCTCAACACCGACGGGCAGCGCTGGTGGATCGAGGATCTCCAGTCGTCCAACGGTACGTACCTGAGCCCCGCGGGCGGCGAGCTGCCGATCGACCCGATCCCGGCCGGACAACGCCGCGAGGTCGCCGACGGCGACCGCATCTACCTCGGCGGGTGGACCAGGCTGGTGATCAGGAAGGCGCTGCCTGGGGAGGTCTGACCCTGGTGGTGTGACGGGTGGCGCGGTCACCGGCTGAGGCTGGGGCCGCGCCACCTTCGTTCGGCGCTCCGCAGGCGCGGCCCGCACATCTCTTCGACGTCGACCTGCCGATCGGGCTACCTGCCGTCCTCCCAACAGTTCGAGCGCGTTCATCGTCGATCCCCGCGGGTGGGGGTGGCCTGCGCAACGTCGTCCGGGTGCTCGCACCTCGACGGTCGAATCTCCGTGCGACTCGACAACTGGTGATCGGGCCTCCGTCATCGCCTGAGTACTTCGGCGGGATCGACGCCGAGCTCTTCGAGATCGGACTCGACCATGGCGACAATGAGTCGACAGCGCTCTTCGACGCCGGAGCGATCAGTCGGCGCTGTCGTCAGCCCCGGCGCGAAGACCGAGCCGACCACCCAACCCGCTTCCGTCTGCTGTATCCGGATCGCGCCGCTCTCCTCGTACGACATCGATTCGAACTCGAAATCGCCGTCCGCGAAACCGTCGAGCCAGGCGAGCAGGCTTCGAGCAAGCTCTACGACGGGGAAGCCTGTCTCTTCGAGGAGCGTGACGCCGCCGTCGATGAGGCGGAGACGGGCGTCGAGAGCAATCACGTAGTCCGCCTGTGTCGTTCCCTGGAGTTCGTCAGTTCTCCACTGGTCGTAGGACATCTCCAGCTCCATCACCCCCGATGACGAACGCCACACCCAACCCTGACCCTGCCGGGCGAGCCCCGACGGACTCTCGGACAACAGCCAGCCAGCAGCGGTAGCTGGACACTAGGGCCACGACGGACTTCCGCACAAGCTCGGGGACGACGAGCGCTCGCACGGGAACGGTCTGCGCGCCCGCGGGGACAACCTTGCCCGCTCGCGTCGTCACCGACGGCCGTCCGATCGCCCCTCGACCCCTGGTCGTCAGAGGTCGTCCAGCGTGGACGTCAACCTGGGGTCGGCCTCGACGGCGTCGAGAAGCCGGGAGTGCTCTGCGATCAGGGCACCGGACACGTCACCGGTCAGGACCGTTGCCTTCGCGTCACCGAGCGAGACGTCGAAGGCCGTGGCGACGACGAACATCGTCTCGACCACCGAGAGACCGGCGGCTCTCAGCCGCTGGGCCTCATCGATCATGGCCGCTGGATCACCGGGGGGCTTGCCCGGCCTCAAACCGGCCGCGAGTACCTCAAGCTCCTCTCTGCTCCTCACCGTCACTCCCTCCGCGAAGCCATCGCGCGCCACCACGACTCGTCACGCCCGGCAGTCTCGAAGGCCTCGGTCGTCGTCGCCACGTGCGAGACGAACTCCTGCGGAAGACGCACGTCGTGGTCGACGACGTAGTGCCTCAGCCCCTCCGGCCAGACGTTGACGCCGTCGCTCAGCTCCAACGCGCCGTTGTTCATCCCGCAGAGCCGGCACGGCGAATACCCTATGTAGTACCGGACCACGAACCCCCGCGCGAAGTAGCGGACGACGAGATCGCGCTCGTCGTCGTCCCAGTCAGGGTCGACGAAGTCCGCAGGGTCGGGCCAGCCGTCGGCCCCTCTGCCCTGCCAATAGCCGATCAGGACGAGGTCGGGGAGGTTCACGGGCTCTCCTTCGAGCTTCGGTCTCGTCGAGCGACTCACCTTCTCACATCACGATGCCCGCTCCAGGACCGTGTCACGGCTCGAAGGAGGCGCGGTGGTCACCGGCTGAGGCTGGGGTCCACTCGGGCAACACCAAGCGTCTGCCCGGCATCCTCGGCGGTCGTTCGCTGGTCAAGAACTCTCCGTCTCGCGACCTCGAACGAGCCACGTGTGGCAGCGGGTCGCCACCTCGCGGTCGTCGAACAGAAAGTCGTGTTCTCGATCGGGCGCCGAGGGGTGGTGCTCACGGCCACCAACCCGAACCAGGTCGAACCCGTGGATCGCCTGGGCACCCGACTCCGCAAGCCGCGTGGAGGGCAGGTCTCCGACGACCCACGGTGTCACCAGCTGGCACGCGATCGTTCGATCGATCGCTCCGCTGAGAAGGAGCCGCATGACGAGCTCGACAGTGTCTTCGGTGAGCAGAAGACGATTCGTCATCACTGCCCCCCTCCCTCGTCGATCCGCTTGATCGGACCGGTACCGCCCCCCCCCCGGAACTTGCCGGACTCGTCGATCGTGGGCGTCAGATGGGAGTGGTCCCCGACCGGGGTGACCGCTCGTCCGACGGCCTCCGAACGTTCGGCACACCAGCCGGCGTTCCCCGACCTCGCAGCCTCGTGTCCATCGATCCGCAACGTCCGAGCGCCGTGACGAATCGCTAGTCCAGAGCAGGTCGCGAGGCGATCACCATTTGTTCGGCACCCACGGGATGAGACACCAGGAGCAGCGTCACGATCCTTGGAGTCCCACCCCGTCGTCCTGCCCGGCCACGCGGGCGACATCATCGCCGTCAACCACCGGAGTCGTTGCGTCTCGATGCGCCGCTCAGGCCTCCACCCAGCGCGCCGCAGCAGCACGAGCGCGTCGGTCATCGGTCGCGGCCGCTCGGCGGCGTCCAGGCGCTCGTCGCGGTCTCCTTGTCGTCGCGGATCTCTATCGTCGGAACCCCTGATTCGATGACGAACTGCCCGAAGTCGCCGCTGAGGGTGTACGTCCCATCGGACACGTCGAACTCGTCGAACGAGCCGAGGTCCAACGCGCCTGAAGCGTCGACGGCTGGCGGGGCGCCCTGCTTCACCCACGAGAGTGCCCGGACTTCCCCGAAGCGAATCACTCCCCTGCGATAGCAGAACGGCTCGCCGGCCAGTCGTGATCGATATGTGGGGTGCGCCGTGGTCAGGACCAGGTCTGCCTCGATGACGAGCTCCGCAGGGGTGGCGATGACGGCCAGGATCCAGCTGTCCTCGAGAACGAGAGCCTCGAATCCCGGCAGAGGGTGTACGTCACCGTGGCGCCTTCCTGTGGCGGGTTCATGCGGCTCCGTCCTCGACGAGGCCGGGCGCGACGTCGGAGACGCGAATCCGGACTTCTCCCTCCCAGGACTCGAGTCGCACGAGGCCCCGGTCGAACAGCAGGTCGACGTCCATCCAATAGTCGTATTCGTCGAACTCGCGGCGGACGCCGAGCAGCCTGCCTCCGACGACGCTCGACAGCGGGTCGGGTGGCCTCGCCTCCTCGAGGACGAAGATCCCGTACTCCTGGTGGATCGCCGCCCTCTCGGCCTCCTCGACGTCCCGGTAGGGGTCCTCCCACCGGGTGGATCCTCCGACGAGCGTCCAGTCGGACCGGGTGTCGACCGTCGTCGCGCCACCGCGTTGCCAACAGAACTCGACGGTTCCTCGGGACCGGTCGACCTCGCCTCGAAAGCTGAAAAAGACCCGTGCGACGGCCACGCAGACGCTCCCGACCGGGAACAGGTCGTCCTTGTCGATCACCGTTCTCCCCTCCGCCGTCGAGCCGTGGCCGCCGGGGCCAGGAACGAGGATCATAGCGACGGCCCAGACCTCCCGGGGCAGCACGGGACCGGCCCCAGGGCCCCGCCGAGGCTGAGACTCAGCGCACGAAGGCCGTCCGCAGCGAGCCGTCTCGTCACACCGTCGTCGGCCGTTTGGTCAGTTCCTCTATCAGGCAGCCAGGACCCCCTGCTGTTCTTGGTGGTTTCCTCCAGTCGTTTGTCGACTTCCACCATCCTGACCCCGTCGCGCTGAGGGCCATGCCCGACGCGTCCGATCGACCGGCTCGGCCAGAGTGGACTCGTGCCGCCTGGTACGTTCACCCACCCGAGGAGTTCCCGTGGCCCGCGCCGTGCCGACAGACCTGCCCCCTGACGTGCCCACGGACCAGCGCTCCGACCGTCCGATCACAGCCGACGAGCCGGGGACGCCCGAGCCCCACGAGCCACTCACGTCCCGCTGGAGCATCAGCGCGGCCGACGCGGCCCGCATCGCGACGTTCGCCGCGCTCACCGCGGTCCTGGGCATGCCGGGCGCGCTGGCCCTGTTCGGCAACGCCGTCCCGATCACGCTCCAGACCCTGGGCGTCATGCTCGCCGGCGCGCTCCTCGGCGCATGGCGCGGCGCGCTCGCGATGCTCACGTTCCTCGCGCTCGTCATGGCGGGTCTCCCGCTCCTGTCGGGCGGCCGCGGCGGCCCGGGGGTCTTCGTGGGCCCGTCGGCGGGCTACCTCGTCGGCTTCGTGGTGGGCGCCGCGGTGATCGGGCTGATCGTCCAGCGGTTCGAGGCTCTGTCCTTCTGGCGCGTCCTGGCGGCGTGCGTCGTGGGCGGCATGCTCGTCATGTACGCCCTGGGCATCCCGTTGCAGTCGCTCGTCACGGGCTTCTCGCTCCGGACGGTCGCGACCGGCTCGCTCATGTACCTCCCGGGCGACCTCCTCAAGGCCGTGGTCGCGGCTTCGGTCACGGTCGGCGTGGTCCGCGCCTACCCCGCTGCGTCACCGCTGCGCCGCGGTCCGAGGACGCCAGAGAACCAGCCCACCGCGAGCCCCGCGGCCTGATCGACCTACGATCCCCTCATGCCCGTCGCCCACGCCGTCATCGCGCACGCCCGCAGCTCCGCAGGGGGGCGCTGCGCGCTGCGCTCCCCCGATCGCTCTCGCACCTACCGAGCCCTCGCCGCGGACGTCGCGGCAGGAGCGGAGTTCCTGCGGGCGACCGGAACGGTCGTGGGCGACGTCGTCGCGATCTCCCTGCCCGACCCCGTCGACCTCCTCACGGCCCTCCTCGCGGTCGACCTCGCGGGCACCACTCCCCTCGTCTGCGACCACACGTGGTCGCGCGCCCAGCGCGCCGAGGTCCTGCGCACCATCGCCCCGGCGGGCTTCGTCGAGGTCCCGCTCCCGCGGGGCAGCGCGACGGACGCGCTCGCCCCGCTCGGCGGCTCGGTCGCAGACAGCGGGCCCGACGGCGCCGCTCCCGCCGAGCCGTCGGCCGCGGATCTCGCGTGGGCCGGCTTCTCGTCGGGGAGCACGGGTCGCCCGCGCGCGGTCGTCCGGACGCGCGGTTCCTGGACGGGCTCGTTCCCAGCGGCCGCGCGCCTCACGGGCACAGGGCCCGAGGACACCGTCCTGGTGCCGGGTCCGCTCGCGTCGTCGCTGTACTGCTTCGCGGCCGTGCAGGCCCTCGCGACCGGTGCGTGCGTCCAGCTCGCCAAGGGGGACGCCGCGATCACGACGGCCCTGGCGACCTCCGACGTCGTGCATCTCGTGCCCTCGGCGCTCGAACCGATCCTCGACGCGATCGAGGCGGGCGCCCCGAGCCGCCTGCGGACCGCCGTGGTCGGGGGTGCGTCGCTGCCGAACGACGTGCGCGAGCGCGCGGCCCGCGCGGGGGTGGGCGTCGTGACGTACTACGGGGCCGTCGAGCTGTCGTTCGTCGCGATCGACACCGACGGCACGGGCCTGCGCCCCTTCCCGGACGTCGAGGTCGAGGTGCGCGAGCTGCCGGGGGCGACGCTCGGCGAGGTCTGGGTCCGGTCGCCGTGGGTCGCGCAGGGGTATCTCGCCCGCGCGACGGGTCCGTTCCGCCGCGACGGCGAGTGGTGCACGGTGGGCGACCTCGCGGAGGTCCCCGTCCCCGGGCCCACCCCAGGCGAGGGCGGCGCCCCCCTGGTCCTGCGCGGCCGGGGCGACGGCGCGATCCTCACGGGCGGCGCGACCGTGGTTCCCGAGGACGTCGAGGTCGTGCTGCGCGCGATCCCGGGCGTCGAGGACGTCGTGGTCGTGGGGACCCCGCACCGCCGCCTGGGCGCGGTCGTGACGGCCGTGGTGCAGTGCGCGGACCGGCCGGGGCTGCGCGCGCACCTCGAACGCGTGGCCCGGGCCTCGCTGTCCTCGGCCCAGCGCCCGCGCCACTGGTACGGCGTGCGCGAGCTGCCGCGGACGCCGTCGGGCAAGGCCGCGCGCGGCGCGATCAGCGAGGCGCTGCTGTCCGGGGAGCCCGCGTACGAGGCGCTGCGGTGAGCGCGTCGCCTGACTCCCCCGTGGTCGTCGCCGCGCGGCGGACCTGGATCGGGACGGCGGGCCACGGGCACGCCGACGTCGACGCGGCAGACCTCGCCGCCCCCGTCCTGAGCGCGACGCTCGCGGACCTGCCCTCCGGCCACGGCCTGACCGTCGAGGACGTCGTGCTCGGCAACTGCACCGGCCCGGGCGGGAACCTGGCGCGGGTCGCGGTGCTGACCGCCGCGCTCGCCGACCCGGCAGGTCCACTCACCGAGCAGGTGCCCGGTCTGACGGTCGACCGGCAGTGCGGCAGCGGGCTGGCCGCGATCCTGCTCGCCGCGCAGTGCATCCGTGCGGGCGACGGGAACCTGGTCCTGGCGGGCGGTGTCGAGAGCCCGTCGACCGCGCCGGTCCGCGCGCGCCGCCCCCGACGAGGCTCGACCGCCGCCCCGGTCCCGTACGACCGTGCGCCGTTCACCCCGCCCGAGTACGGCGACCCCGACATGGGCGCCGCCGCCGACGCCCTCGCCCGCGCCCATGCCATCGACCGCGAGCGCCAGGACGCCTACGCCGCACGCTCTCATGCGCGCGCCCTCGCGGCGCACGCAGCGGGCCGGTTCGCCGACGAGACGGTCCCGGTCGGGAGGCTCACCCACGACGAGCGTGCTCGCCGGCTCGACCCGGCGCTGCTCGCACGCCTCCCGGCCGCGTTCACGCCGCGCGGGACGGGGACGGCGGGCAACGTGAGCCCGATCAGCGACGGCGCGGCAACCGTCGCGATCGTCCCCGAGCACGTGCGGGCGCGGCTCGGCCTGCCTGGACTGCGCCTCGTCGGCGGCGTGACGCGCGGCTGCGACCCGCGCCAGCCCGGCTGGGGCCCTGTCCCGGCGGTGCGCGAGGTCCTGGCCCGTACGGGCCGGAACACCGACGACCTCGCCGCGATCGAGCTCGTCGAGGCGTTCGCGGCGCAGGTCCTGGCCTTCACGGACGCACTCGACCTGCCCGACGACGACGCCCGCCTGTGCGCGGACGGCGGCGCCCTGGCACTGGGGCACCCGTGGGGCGCGAGCGGGGCCGTGTCGGTCGTGCGGCTGTTCAGCAGGCTCGTGCGCTCGGGCGCCCCCGCGGGGTCGCTGGGCATGGCGGCCGCGGCCGTGGGCGGGGGCCTGGGAGTGGCGGGGCTGTTCGAGGTGGTCCGATGAGAGGGACGAGCATGCGGAGGACGGCTGCGACGGAAGCCCCGGCCCAGGTGACGTCACCGCCCGAGGTGGGTTGCGTCGTCGGGCTCGAGGACGTGCACGTGCGCCTGGGCGAGCGCGACGTGCTGCGCGGGATCACCGTGGACCTCACGGAGCGGCGCATCGGGATCGTCGGCGCGAACGGCTCGGGCAAGAGCACCCTCGCGCGGCTGCTCAACGGGCTCGTCCTGCCCACCCACGGCACCGTGCGGGTCGACGGCCTCGACACCCGCCGCGCAGGTGCGCAGGTCCGCAGGCGCGTGGGGTTCGTGTTCTCCGACCCCGACGCGCAGATCGTCATGCCCACCGTCGCCGAGGACGTCGCCTACTCCTTGCGACGCAGCGAGCACGACCGCGCCGCCCGCGACCGCCTCGTCGCGGACTGGCTCGCGCGCCACGGCCTCGACGGGCACGCCGACCACCCCGCGCACCTGCTCTCGGGCGGCCAGAAGCAGCTCCTCGCACTCACGTCGGTCCTCGTGACCTCGCCGCGCCTCGTCGTCGCCGACGAACCGACGACCCTGCTCGACCTGCGCAACACGCGCCGCGTCGCCGCGCTGCTGGCCGAGATCCCGCAGCAGGTCGTGCTCGTCTCCCACGACCTCGACCTCATGACGGGCTACGACCGCGTGCTCGTGATCGACGAGGGCCGGGTCGTGGCCGACGACCAACCCGCCCCCGCGATCGCGTACTACCGGCGGCACCTGGACGAGCGGCCATGACCCCCGCGAGGACGGCCCCGCCGCGCACAGCAGCAGGCACGGCGACGGGCACGACCGGGGCCTACGTCGTCGGGCGCTCGCTGCTGCACCGCGCCCCCGCCGGACCCAAGCTCGCCGCGCTCATGGTGTGCTCGCTCGCCCTGCTGCTCGTGCGCGACGCCGTGGGCGTGGGCCTCGCGGCCCTCGCGGTCACAGGGCTCTACGCGCTCGCGGGCCTCGGGTGGCGCACCGCGTGGGGCCAGGTGCGCCCCCTGCGCCTGTTCCTGCCCGTGGTGTTCGTGCTCCAGTGGTGGCTCATGGACCTCACGTCCGCCGCGGTGCTCAGCACGCGCCTCCTGGTGCTCGTGGCGCTCGCGGGCCTCGTGACCTGCACGACGCGGGTCTCCGACCTCCTCACCGCGATCGAGCGCGGGCTCCGGCCGCTCGGTCGCGTCGGCGTGGACGTCGAGCGCATCGCGCTCGTGCTGGCCCTCGCGCTGCGCAGCGTGCCCGTCATCGCGGACCTCGCGGGACGGGTCCGTGACGCGCAGCGCGCCCGCGGCCACGAGCGCGACGTGCGCGCCTTCGCCGTGCCGCTCGTCGTGGGCGCGATGCGGCAGGCCGACGCGCTCGGCGAGGCGCTGCGGGCCCGTGGCTTCGACGACTGATCCCGTCAGGCCCGCCGCTGCTCGAGCCACTCGATCGCGACGACGCCCTGCCGCCGCTGGAACGCGCGCAGGGTCGGCATGGTCAGCGGGGCGGGGTGGCGCGCCGCGTCGAAGAAGTACCCGGCGAGACCCGCGAGGAACGCGTCGACGTGCTCCCGCGTGGCCACCCGGAACAGCGGGTGGGTCGCCGCGATCCGGTCGACGTCGACCGTGCTGCCGTTGACCCGGGCGTCGAGCAGCAGGGTCACGCCGTCGATCCAGCGTGCGCCCGTCCCGGCCCACGGCCAGTCCACGACCCACACGCGGGCGGACGTGTCGACCAGCACGTTGTCGCACCGCAGGTCGAGGTGGACGAGCCGGTCGCCGTGCGCTGCCCGCGCCGCCCCGGCCGCGAGCGCCTCGAGCTCGTCGAGGTGACCGGCGGCCCAGGCCGGGAGTGCAGAGAGCTCCCCGTCGGCCCGCAGTCGCGTCCAGCCGTCGAAGAGCGAGGCGAGCTCGGCCGTCGCCTCGGGGAACGGCGAGGCGCCAGAGGGGTCCCGGACCACGGGCTGCTCGAGCAGCGCACCGAGGAGCGCGATGAGCTCGCGGCGCTCGGTCGGCAGACCGGGGTGGCGACCCTCAACGTCCTCGATCACGAGGGCGACCCACTCGTCGGACTCGTGCGCACCCAGGAGCCGGGGCGCCGGCGCGGCGTCGGGCAGGCGGCGCAGCACGTCGAGCTCACGGCGGTGGATGTCGTAGGCGTCGACGCTGCGGGTGCGGCTCACGGCCTTGACGAAGGCGCGGGCGCCCGCGGACGTGCGCACTCGGTCGGCGCTGCCCGGGGAGTACCCGTGCGCCTGGCTCTCGGCCAGGACCACCTCGCCGCCGAGGATCTTCTCGACGTCCGTGCGTACGTGCGGTGCGAGCTCCTGCCAGGTCGTGCGCCGCGTCGAGACGGTGCGTCGTGTCGAGTCCATCCGGGTGACAGTAGTCGGCGTGCGGCGCGGGACCGCTGAGCGCGCGCCCGCGAGTCCTGTCGAGTCCTGGCTGGCGCTCGCTGCCGCTGAGTGCGTGGTTCGGCGGCGACTCGCCGGGCGTGTCGCAGCCGAATCACGCACTCAACGGCCGGCAGCCTGCGCGGGCTCCGCGGCCTCCTCCGCCGCGGACGCCCGCGATCCCTTGAGCGAGAGCAGCATCGAGACGGCGAGCCCTGCCGCGGTGACCCCGACGAGCAGGCGGTAGTCGACCGCGCCGACCACGGCCGCCGCGACCACGGTCATGGCGAGCTGCGGAACGTTGAGCAGCATGTTCGTCGCGGCCGACGTGCGGCCCTGGAGCGTCGACGGGGTCTTGAGCTGGCGCTCGGTCACGAACCCCACGATGGCCCACGTGACGCCCAGCCCGATCGCTCCCATCCCCGCGATGATCGCGGGGAGGTTCGTGCCCAGGGCGGGCAGGATCCCGAGGGTGACGATCCCGAGCGCGAGGGCGACCAGGCGCTGCGACCCGATCCTCTTGATCATGCGTGCGGCCGTGAGTCCCGCGACGATCGCCGTGACGCCCTGGACGCTCGAGATCGGTCCGAGCATCTCCGGGCCCAGCCCCAGCCCGTTCTCGATGACCGCGAAGCTCACCGCGTTGAGCACGCCCACGGCTCCGAACGCGACCGCGAGCGCGACCGTCAGGACACCGAGCGGCGCGGTGCGGACCAGGTGCCGGAAGCCCGCGGTGACCTCGGCGAGGAACGGCTCACGCTCGTCCTGCGGCGTCGGCGGGGTCTCGACGAGCACGATCCGGGACACGAAGAACGCCGCGATCACGAACGCCACGACGGCCGAGACCACGAGCGGGAGCGGCCCGACGGCGACGTACACGCCCGCGCCGATGACCGGCATGACGAGGCGGAACGTCTGGTCGATGGTCGTGAGGCGACCGTTGGCGGCCCCGAGCGCCTCGTCGGGCAGCAGGTCGCGGATGAGCCCGGACTGGGCCGCGGCCGTCGCGAAACCGATCCCGGAGTACACCACCGTGACGACGAAGATCAGCCACACCTGGTCCGGACCCCGGACAGCGAACAGCGAGAGCAGCGAGACCGCGCCGACGAGGTAGGCGACGATCATCATCCGGCGGCGCGAGACGCGGTCGGCGACCTGGCCGAGCAGCGGCGAGACGAGCGCCGGGAGGCCCAGCGCCGCGAACACGAGGCCCGCCGTGCCGTTGGATCCCGTGAGGTCCTTGACCCACACCGCGAAGATGACCGCGAGGACCGAGTCCGCGAAGTTCGTGAAGCCCCACGCGACCGTCAGGAGGCGGAAGGGGCGCGTGCGCAACGCCCGCTTGACCGGTGCCGCGGTGTCGGTGTCGGCGCTCATGCGTCGGCCTCCTCGCCGGTCGGCAGCTCGATCGTGACCGAGCCAGGGGTGGGAGCGCCGGGAGCAGGCGGGGCTGCCGCGGACGGGGGAGCGTCCGGGTCGAAGGGGTCCGCGTTGACGACGCCGAAGAGCCGGGCGGGCCGCGACCCCTCGGGGCGCAGCTCAGGGTGCGCCCAGCGTCCCTCGAAGCGGTCGGTGATCGCCTGGAGCTCGCGCGAGAGCTCGGCGAGCTCTGCGGGCGTCGCCCAGAACGAGCTCTTGGTCATGACGGACGCGAGCAGCCACTCGTGGGGCTGGCGGGGCGCGCCGTCGATCCAGTGCGTGATCCGCGCAGCCTCCTGGCCGACCACGATCCGCGCGAGCTCGCCCGCGGCACGCAGCGACTCGGGCTGCTCGGGGTCGTAACGGCTGGTGCGCCCCGCCCCCACAGGCTTCCACGGCTTCTCGCGCCCGACCCGTTCGGCCGGTTCGACGAACCCGTACTTGGCCAGCATCCGCAGGTGGAACGAGCAGCTCGCGACTGACTCCCCCGTGACCTCCGCGCAGCGCGTGGCGGTGGCCTGGCCCTCGTCGTCGAGCAGGTCGAGGATCGCGAGGCGCAGCGGGTGCGCCAGGGCGCGGATGCGTTCCGGGTCGGAGGTCGTGACGGCCTCGTCGCGCTGCGCCGGAAGCGGGGGCTGCGCGGGCTGGTGAGCGGCGTCGTCGGGCGGGGTGGTCTGCGGCATGACAGCCACGGTACAACTCTAAAGAAGTCTTGCGCAAGGGTTCTTTAGAGTCAGGTAGACAGCTGGCTCTCCTGCCGCAGGTCGTGCAACCGGTCGATCACGACCACTCCCCCCAGTACCGCGACGGCCAGGCTCGCACCGGCCAGGACGTCCGTCACGAAGTGGTACCCGAGGTAGAGCCGGCTCCCTGCGACCACGACGATCACGACGACGCTCACCACGACCCACAGCGCGAACACGATCCGGCGCTGACGCCCCTCCTTCCACTGCCGCCACACGAGGTAGCCCCCGACGAGCACGAGGGTCGCCGCACCGATCGTGTGCCCCGACGGGAACGAGAAGCTGTGCTCGACGCCCGCGACGACCATCGCGGACTCGTCGGGTCGCGGCCGGGCGACGAGCGCCTTGAGGACCGTCGAGACGAGCGTCGAGGTGATCATCGCCCCGACGAGCAGCCCCGGCTCCCACCAGCGCCTGGTCGCGAGTCCCCACCACAGGCAGCCCACGGCCACGAGGATCGGCAGGACCACGGGCCCGAACATGGTGGTGACGAACGTCAGCACGGTCGTCGCGGTCGCGCTCCGGTGCGCGACCATCCACTCCAGCACCACGTCGTCGGTGAACCAGAGGTCGTCACGCTCGCGCACGGAGTCGTAGACGACCACGAACCCCAGGACGCCGATCACGATCAGGACCAGGCCCGGCAACGCGGCCACCAGCCGCGAGCGCCACACGTCCCGCCCGCCCGACGGCGCCGCCTCCCCCGCACTCAGGTCACCTCGGGCGCCGCGCGCCTCGTCGTCAGGGTTCATCCCGAGAGCCTAGGGAGAAAAAGGGGTGCGCCGCTCGGCGAGGAGGTGGAAGTGTGGCACCCATCACCGCGGTGGCGTCCGTCCGGTCAGTACCGGGCGGTGGAGGGCCCGGCCAGGTCCACGAATCCGACGTCACGAGAGACACCCACCATGCATCCCCAGCTCATGTACGACGTCGCCGACCTCGGCCGGCGCGAACAGCTCCAGGAGCAGACCCTCCGCCGCAGCTCGCTGCGCCGGGCGACGACGCGCCTCCCGGAGCACACCCGGCGATCCCGCCGACCCCGTCACACCGCATGACGCGGCTCGACCCTCCGGCGCCACCCGCCGACCGGGTTCCCGCACAGCGAAGGCCCTGACCCCTCACGGGAGCCAGGGCCTTCGTGCTGTCCGCGGGCTGGTGTCAGGCGTGCACTGCGCCGACAGCCAGGACGGCGTCGATCTCGCGCAGGAAGTCGGGGAGGTCGTCAGGATTGCGGGACGTCACGAGCGTCCACCCGCCGGCGTCGTCCCGGACCACGGACCGGTCCTCCCAGGTGCCGCCCGCGTTGCGCACGTCGGTCCGCAACGACGGGTAGGTCGTCAGGGTCCTGCCCTCGAGCACGCCCGCCTCGACGAGCACCCACGGACCGTGGCAGATGGCCGCGACCGGTCGGCCGGACGTCGTGAACGACGTCACGGCGGCGATCGCCGCGTCCTCGAGCCGCAGGGAGTCGGCGTTGAGCGTGCCGCCGGGGACGAGCAGCAGGTCGTAGCCCGCGGGGTCGACGTCCTGCAGCCGGAGCGTCGGCGGGACGGTGGTTCCCGGGTCCTTGTCACCCACGAGGGTCTCGACGGGGTCGATCGTCACGGCGGCGACGTCGACGTCCGCCCCGGCCGATCGCAGGTGCTCGAGCGGCACCACCAGCTCGTCCTGCTCGACGCCGTAGTTCGTCACGATCGCCAGGACGCGACGGCCCGCCAGGTCGGTCTCAGCCATGGTTGTCTCCTTCTCGTCGTCGTGGGAGCACCCGGGTGCGGTCGCACCCAGGTCCTCCTCGACCGTAGGTCGGGCACGTCCGGCTCGCAGCACGGACGTTCAGGACCTCGGCCCCGGCCCCCACGGCCTAGGCTGTGGGCGTGAGCCCTGTGAACACCAACGACCGCATCGTGTGGATCGACTGCGAGATGACCGGCCTCGACCTGGGTGCCGACGCGCTCATCGAGGTCGCCGCCGTCGTCACCGACTCCGAGCTGAACGTCCTGGGCGAGGGGGTCGATGTCCTCATCACCCCGCCGGACGAGGCGATCGAGCAGATGGGTGACTTCGTCCGCGAGATGCACACCACCTCGGGGCTGCTCGAGGAGCTGCCGGGCGGCACGACCATGGCCGACGCGCAGGCCCGTGTGCTGGAGTACATCCGCACCTGGGTGCCCGAGCCCGGCAAGGCCCCGCTCGCGGGGAACTCGGTCGGCACCGACAAGACGTTCCTCGAGCGGGACATGCCGGAGCTGGTCGGGCACCTGCACTACCGGATCGTCGACGTCTCCTCGATCAAGGAGCTCGCCCGCCGCTGGTACCCGCGGGTCTACTTCGCGTCCCCGGCCAAGACGGGCGGCCACCGCGCGCTGGGCGACATCCTCGACAGCATCGACGAGCTGCGCTACTACCGCGAGGCCCTGTTCGTGCCCCAGCCCGGCACGGACTCGCGGACCGCGAAGGCGATCGCCGAGCGGATCAAGGAGACGAGCGTCGGCACGACCCTCGGGACGATCGTCGCGCCCCCAGCAGAACCTGCCGCAGGAGCCGCCGCGGGAGCCCCGGCGGGCCCTGGTTCGGCGCCCGCCGGTGGCGAGGCCGAAAAGCTGTCCTGAGAGCCCTCAGAAACCAGGTACACTTTTCGACGGCTGCTAGAACGGTTCCTCGGAACTCGAGCAGGCCGTGGTGGGTATAGCTCAGCTGGTAGAGCACCTGGTTGTGGTCCAGGGGGTCGCGGGTTCAAGTCCCGTTACTCACCCCACGGGAAGAGGCTCCTCGCGTTCGCGCGGGGGGCCTCTTCTGCATTCTGCACCCTGCGAGCTCCTGGCGGCGGCTGTGATCCCGCTCACCGGTGGAGTCGGACTACCTGCGGACAGCCCGACCGAGTGGCCGCGCGGAGCGAAGGTCCTGGACGAGCCGAGGCGTGCTCGGCTGACGGACTGCGGCCGGGAGCTGCCGCACCGGGTAGGCCAGGCGGACCACGTAGTAGTTGACGTACTCGGCGGCTGCGAATCCCCAGACTCCGGCGACGAGCAGCATCACGGTGACGTCGCGGGGCCACCACACCACCACTCCGATCAGGCCGGCCGCCAAGGCGCCGGCGGTGAGGGCCCGGAGGGCGCGGTACGTCACTGCCACGGCTGCCGGCATCGGTGCTCGTCCGACCCAGGTGCGCGCCAGGAGCCAGTAGGTGCCCGCCTGCACGAGGACGAGGAGCAGAGGGACGAGCGCCGACCACAGTGCTGCCTGGTCGCGGGGGGCGGCGAGCCTGGGCGCCACGACGGTCAGCGCGGCCGTCGCGAAGACTCCCGCGGCGGCGAGCTCGCCGGTGCCGAGTCGCAGGTAGGCGCTTCGCAGCTCGTCCCGCCGTTGCTCCAACATGGCGGCACCGTAGCAGGGCGGCCCCTGAGAGCCTCTCACCGCCCCGCAAGGCCCGCGGCAGCGACGGTGATCCCGCTCACCGGTGGCGGCTCCGCCAACCTTCCCTACAGTGGGTGAGGTGTCAGCCCCCGCGAACACTGCCGTCCGTGGTGAGCACCAGCACGCGCAGGCCGTCGCCACGTTGGTGCGCTCCGCCTCTGCCGTCGACCCCGGCCGTCCTCTGCGCCTGGCGAAGCGGACGACGAACCTGTTCCGCCCCCGGCGCCCGTCCCCTGGTCCCGGCCTCGACGCGTCGGGCCTGACGGGGGTGATCTCGGTCGACGACGCCGCGGGCACGGCAGACGTGCAGGGCATGTGCACGTACGAGGACCTGGTCGCGGTGACGCTGCCGCACGGTCTGGTCCCGACCGTCGTCCCTCAGCTGCGCACGATCACGGTGGGCGGCGCCCTGGCGGGGCTCGGCATCGAGTCGAGCTCGTTGCGCAACGGCCTGCCGCACGAGGCGGTCCTCGAGATCGACGTCCTGACGCCGTCGGGCGAGCTCGTCACGGCCAGGCCCACGGGTGAGCACGCCGACCTCTTCCACGCGTTCCCCAACTCGTACGGGACCCTGGGGTACGCGACGCGCGTGCGGCTGCGCCTGGACCGGGCCGAGCCGTTCGTCGCGGTCCGCAACGTGCGCTTCGGGTCGGTCGCGGAGGTTGCTGCGGCGGTCGGCAAGATCGCGGCGGACGGCTCGTGGGAGGGGCAGCGGGTCGACTTCTGCGACGGCGTCCTGTTCGAGCCGGGCGAGGTGTACCTGTGCCTGGGCCGCTTCTCGTCACGCGAGGAGGCTCGGTCGCTCGCGCCCGCGCCGAGCGACTACACGGGGCAGCACATCTACTACCTGTCGGTGCGTGAACGTCCGCTCGACGTGCTGAGCACGCACGACTACCTGTGGCGCTGGGACACGGACTGGTTCTGGTGCTCGCGCGCGTTCGGGGTGCAGAACCCGGTGGTGCGCAGGCTGTGGCCGCGTCGGTGGCGACGCTCGGACGTCTACCGCCGGATCGTGGGCCTCGACGAGCGCCTGGACCTCACGGGCCGGCTCGCCGACCTTCGCCGTCGGCCGCGCGACGAGCGGGTGGTCCAGGACGTCGAGGTGCCGCTCGACCAGCTCGAGAGCTTCATGGCGTGGTTCACGGGCCACGTCCCCATGACGCCCGTGTGGTTGTGCCCGCTGCGGCTCGCCTCGCCCGAGCCGTGGCCGCTGTACCCGCTCGAACCGCACCGCGTGTACGTCAACGTGGGCTTCTGGGGCGGTGTCCCGATCGCCGAGGGCGGGCGCGACGGCGACGTGAACCGGCTGATCGAGATGGCGGTCGCGGTCCGGCACGGTCACAAGTCGCTCTACTCGACCTCGACGTACGGGCGCGAGACGTTCGACACCTTGTACGGCGGCGTCGACTACGCGGCCGTCAAGGACCGCTACGACCCGGCAGGGCGCACGCCGACGCTCTACGAGAAGGCGGTGCTGGGGGCATGACGCAGATCGCGGTGGCCGAGGTCCTCGACGAGCTGGCGGACGGCCCGCTGCCGTTCGGCTTCAGCGCGTACGACGGGTCGAGCGCGGGTCCGCCCGACGCCTCGTTCCACGTGCACCTGGCGAACGAGCGGGGCCTGCGCTACGTCGCGACCTCACCCGGCGGGCTGGGGCTCGGCCGCGCGTACGTCGCGGGCGACCTGCAGGTGGACGGGGTGCCGGGCGGCGACCCGTACCCGTTGCTCCGGGCTGCTGCCGACGGGCTGCGGCTGCGCCGTCCGAGCCCGGTCGAGGTGGCCCGGTGGGCGCGCGGTCTGGGCCTGGGCGTCCTGCGGCCTCCCGAGCCGCCTCCCGAGGAGCACCTGTCGCGCCTGCGCCGGCTCACCGAGGGGCTGCGGCACTCGCGGCAGCGGGACGCCGAGGCGATCAGCCACCACTACGACGTCTCGAACACGTTCTACGAGCACGTCCTGGGGCCGTCCATGACGTACACGTGCGCGTGCTTCCCCACGCCGCAGGCGACGCTCGAGGAGGCGCAGGAGCACAAGTACGCGCTGGTCGCGGGCAAGCTGGGGCTGCACCCGGGCATGCGGCTGCTCGACGTCGGGTGCGGATGGGGCGGCATGGTCCGGCACGCGGCGCGCGCCGGGGTGCGCGCACTGGGGGTCACGCTGTCCCGGCAGCAGGCCGAGTGGGCGCAGGCCCGGATCGAGGCCGAGGGGCTGGCGGACCTCGCGGAGGTCCGGTACGGCGACTACCGCGACGTGACCGACGGCGGCTTCGACGCCGTGAGCTCGATCGGGCTGACCGAGCACATCGGGGTCGCGAACTACCGTGCCTACTTCACGTTCCTCCAGGGGCGTCTGCGCGACGGCGGCCGTTTGCTCAACCACTCGATCACGCGCCCGACCAACACGGCCCGTCCCCGCGCGGGCGGCTTCATCGACCGGTACGTCTTCCCGGACGGCGAGCTCACGGGCTCGGGCCGGATCATCTCGACCATGCAGGACGTGGGTCTCGAGGTGCGGCACGAGGAGAACCTGCGCGAGCACTACGCGATGACGCTGCGCGAGTGGGGCGCGAACCTCACGCGGCACTGGGACGCGTGCGTGGCCGACGTCGGGATCGGCACGGCCCGCGTGTGGGGCCTGTACATGGCCGGCTCGCGGCTCGCGTTCGAGCGCAACGAGATCCAGCTCCACCAGGTGCTCGCGGTGCGCCCCGAGCCGGGCGGGGCGTCGGGCTTCCCGCTGCGCCCGGACTGGACCCCGTAGGCCCGACGGCGCCGCTCGCCGTGGGCGCTCGAGCACGGCGTGGCGAGGGTCAGGCGAGCGACGCTGGGCGCACGTGGACCCACAGGGTGCTCACCCAGCCCCACCCTCGCTCGGCCGCTTCACGGTCACGCCGGGCGACGAGCTCGACGTGCACGTCGCTCGGCGGTCCCCACGGCGAGGTCGGGTACGGGAGGTGGACGCGGTCGCTCGTGTCGGGTCCCTGGAGGAAGTGCTTCTCGCCGAGGACGTAGATCGACGGCGGCTCGTGCTCGTCGAGGACGAGGTCGAGAAGCTCGGGCCTGTCCTGTGGCGGGGCCTCGGACCCGGCCAGAGGTACGGCCAGGGCGACCCGGCAGTCGGCCGACAGTCCTCGCGTCGCCCTCAGGAGGGACTCGAGGACTCGGGGGACGTCATCGAGCCCGTCCCAGCCCTCGCCCAGCTCGTCGAGGTGCCGGGTGTCGAAGTGGTGGGGCGCCTGCCCTTCCTGGATGCGACCGACAGCGGTCCGCAGCCACGCGATCGTCTCGCTCATCGAGCCTTCCTGTTCGTCGCTCCTGCAGGCGCAAGCATGACAGCCCGCGTCCGCGGCTTCCAGGGGCATCCGCGGGGCGAGGCGGCGGCCGCAGCCCGACGGCGCAGAACGCCGAGGGTGCTCACGGCGGCCGTGCGTCAGGACCCGTCGCGGGCCGCCGTGAGGTGCGTGTGCGCGCACCGCCACCCGTCGGCGCCCCGGACGAACACGTCGGTGATCCACTCGTCGGAGGTGAACGCCTGGCCCTGGTAGTGGCCGGTGTTGGCGCCGCGGCCGACGAGCACGGCGACGTCGCCCAGCAGGCGGACGCTGCCGGTGATCTTGCTCATCGACTCGTGCGTGAGGTCGCCTGATCGCACGAGGGTCAGGAAGTCCTCCCGGGACGTGGTGCCGTCCTCGCCGACGATCAGCCAGTCGTCGGTCATGAACCGGCCGATCGCGTCGGCGTCGTTGGCCACGATGGCGTGCCCCCAGTCCGCCTCGACGGCTTCCAGCTCGCCCTGCAGGTCGTGGTCGGCGTCGTGTCCCATGCCACCCTCCTGGCGTTCACGGACCCGTTGCGGAGGACCGCTCGGGACCTTCGTCCCGGGCCCGGAGAACCTTCGGCCCTACGCGTCGGAACGGTTCGGCGGGCCGCTTCTCCCGAGAGTGACACTCTGTCATCTCCACGTGACGGAGGCCACAGATTCTCGCTTGTGAAGGCGTTCACAAGGTCTGTAGGGTCGACTTATCGAAGCGCTCCCAGCATAGGGATCGCAACGAAGTTCGAACCTTTCGCACCTCATCTCAGGTCGCCTCGACCTCTTCTTCTGGGAGTCACACCATGAGCACCAGCACCGCTGGCCCCGCCCGCTCCGTCCGCCTCATCGGCCTCGTCACGATGATCGCAGGCCTCGTGCTGCTGCTCGCCGGCGCAGCCACCTGGGCCACCATCAGCTCGCAGCTGGCCGCCGAGAAGATCACGGTCTCCGAGGACGCCTCGATGCTCGCCGGCTCGCCGGTCCGGGGCCCGTTCAGCGCCTACGCCCAGGCAGAGGTCATCAACGAGCACGCGCTCGCCATGAGCGAGGGCAAGACCTACGCAGAGCTCGACAAGGAAGACCCGACCCGTGCCACGGTCATGAACGGCTCGTTCCTGCGCGCCTCGCTCTTCACCTCGGTCGTGTCCTACGGTGTCAGCGCGCTGGTCATGGGCCTCGGTGTCCTGTTCGGTCTCCTCGGCTACGCACTGCGCCGCATCGGAGCAGCCCCCGCACTGAGCGCCGGCACCGCGACCACCCCTGAGGTCGTCAACGCCTGACGCAGCGGCGCAGCAGCACCAGCACGACCAGCTCGGCAGATCACCCGGCAAGAATCTCCCGGCATGGTGAAGGCCCGACGAGCAACCGCTCGTCGGGCCTTCATCACGTCCGGGGTCGGGGCGCCGTGACGTGCGCCCGCCTGACGAGGGCGGGCGGTCAGGCCTCGGGGCTCGCCGCGAGCCGCCGTGCCACCGCGTCCGCGAAGCGGTCGAGCGAGCCCTTGCCGAGCGAGAAGAAGAGCGAGGGCTCGGTGAGCTCGGCCTCGATGACCATGGGGGCGCCGTCGTCCCCGTTCACCAGGTCGACCCGTGCGTAGAGGTTGGGCTCCTGCCCGGGGACTGCCTGCGCCGCGACCGCGAGCGCCTGCTCGGCGACCGCGAGCTGCTCGGGGCTCGCCTCGAAGCGGCTCATCTCCTCCTGCTTGTACAGGCCCTGGGTAGGCCGGTGCGGTCCGGTGAGCAGCGCGTTCTTGCGCACGGCGTGCGAGAACTCGCCGTCGATGAAGACGAGCCCGGTCTCCCCCGCGGTGTCGACGCTGCGGACGTACGGCTGGACCATGACCTGGCGGCCGGAGGCCAGGAGGTTCTTGGCGTGCTGGATCGCGAGGCCGCGCGAGTGCGCCTCACCGGACTGGTAGCGCCCGGTGTCCTTGGCCCCGGCGCTCACGACGGGCTTGATGACGAAGTCGCCCTGCGCGGGCAGTCGCGTGTGGATGGCGCGCGAGGACAGGTTCTGGCTCGGGTCGAGCCAGAGCGTCGGGATGACGGGTACGCCCTGCTCCTCGAGCTCCTTGAGATAGCGCTTGTCGGTGTTCCAGCTGATGACGGCGGCGGGGTTGAGCACACGACCGGCGCGCTCCGCCCACTCGACGAACTCGTCGCGGCGCGGCGCGTAGTCCCAGGCGGAGCGTACGACGACCGCGTCGAACGACGACCAGTCGACCGACTCGTCGTCCCACACCGACGGCACGGCCTCGATGCCCCGGGCGACGAGGGCGCCCACGAGGGGGGCGTCGTCGGGGTCGAGCCGGGGCAGGACGGAGCAGGTGGCGAGGGCGATGCGCGCGGTGGTGGTCACGCGTACGAGCCTAGACGTCCCGCGCGCACCGTACACGCGCGGGCGGTGAGATCTCCGTCGCGCCGCTAGACCGCGGCGGCGTCCGCGGTGCGCCGCAGGGCGGTGAGGATCCCGTCCGCGGTGAGGGTCCCGACGACGTCGCCCGCGTCGTCAGCGACGGGCACCCGGCCCATCGCGGAGCCGGGCAGCGCCGCGATCGCCTCGAAGGCGACGGACAGCGGCGCGCCCAGGCGGATGGGGTCGGGGGCAGGTGCCGAGATGAGGTCGACGCTCTCGAGGTCTGCGCGCTGCACCATGGCGAGCCCGAGCATGCGGACCGGCGCGCCCTCTCCGATGAACTCGCGCACTGCGTCGCTCGCGGGGTGGGCCAGGACGGTCAGGGGCTCGGCGAGCTGTTCGAGGTGCCCGCCGAAGCTGAAGACCGCGATGCGGTCGGCGAGGTGGACGGCCTCGTCGATGTCGTGCGTCACGAACAGGACCGTGGTCCCGAGCTCGCGCTGGATGCGCCGGAACTCGGACTGGAGCCTTCGGCGCCCGGCGGGGTCGACGGCGCCGAAGGGCTCGTCCATGAGCAGGACCGGTGGATCGGTCGCGAGGGCCCGGGCCACGCCGACGCGTTGACGCTCGCCGCCCGAGAGCTCGTGCGGGTAGCGCTTGGCATAGGTGTCGGGGGCCAGGCCGACGAGCTCGAGCAGCTCGCCGACCCGTGAGCGGGTTCGTGCCTTGTCCCAGCCGAGCAGGCCAGGGACGGTCGCGACGTTCTGCGCGACGGTGCGGTGCGGGAACAGGCCGACGTTCTGGATCACGTACCCGATGCGACGCCGCAGGGCCACGGGGTCGCCCTGCGTGATGTCCTCGCCGCGCAGCAGGATGCGCCCGGCCGAGGGTTCGACGAGACGGTTGGTCATGCGCAGCGTCGTGGACTTGCCGCAGCCGGACGGCCCGACGAGCGCGAGCATCTCGTGCTCGCGCACGCTCAGGGACAGGTCGCCCACGGCGACGGTCCCGTTCGGGTACTCCTTGCGGACACCGTCGAACTCGATGACCGTCTCGTCGGTGATCGTCGGGAATGCTGGGGTGGCCTCGGTGGTGCCGGTCGGGGTGCTCGCCATGCCCCGACGCTACCCGGCGCACCACCCCGTCGCGCGAGCGGTGGGCGGCTCGGGATAGGTTCGACGGCATGCCACCCAACCCGTGGTTCTCGTGGAGCTACGTCCAGAACAACTGGGGAGAGATCTCCCAGGCGCTCGTCGAGCACACGACGATCACCCTCCAGGCCGTGCTCATCGCGCTGGTCATCGCCCTGCCGCTCGCGGCGCTCGCGCACCGTGTGCGCTGGCTCGCCGTCCCCGTGCTCGGGACGACCGGCGTCATGTACACGATCCCCTCGCTCGCGCTGTTCTCGATCCTCGTCCCGTTCACGGGGATCGGCCGGACCCCCGTGCTCATCGGTCTCGTGATGTACGCCCTGCTCATCCTGGTGCGCAACATCCTGGTGGGCCTGCAGGGCGTCGACCCGGACGTGCGCGACGCGGCCAAGGGCCTGGGCTACGGGCCCACGCGACTGCTGGCCTCGGTCGAGATCCCGAACGCGCTGCCGAGCATCATGACCGGCGTGCGGCTCGCGACCGTCTCGACCGTGGCGCTCGTCACGGTCGGGTTCGTGGCAGGGTTCGGCGGGCTGGGCACCCTGATGTTCCGCGGCTTCCGGTCGAGCTACAACGCCCAGATCATGACGGCGACGCTCCTGTGCCTGCTGCTGGCGGTCGTGCTCGACCTGCTGCTCCTGCTCCTGGGTCGGGTCCTGACCCCGTGGTCGCGCACCCGGGCGCCGGGCTCGGCAGACCGCTCGGCAGACCGCTCGACGGACCGCTCCGGACGGGGCGCGGATGAGGCGGCGGTCGCGCAGGCGGCCGAGGCGGCGAGCGAGCGGACCGCATGAACGTCGTCCAGGAAGCCCTGACGTGGCTCAACGACCCGCTCAACTGGACCGGCCCCGACGGGCTGCTGGTCCGCACGGGCGAGCACCTGGAGATGACCGCGGTCGCGGTCCTCCTGGCCGCCCTGATCGCGCTGCCCGCGGGCATCTGGCTCGGCCACTCGGGCAAGGGCGCAGGGCCGACGATCGTGATCGTCAACACCTCGCGCGCGCTGCCGACGTTCGGGATCCTGCTGATCCTCGCGGCGGGCGGGCTGTTCGGGGACCGGGCCGCGGTCATCTCGGCCGTGATCTTCGCGATCCCGCTCATCCTCGCGAACGCCTACACGGGCGTCGCCGAGGTCGACCCCGACGTCAAGGACGCGGCGCGCGGCATGGGCATGAGCTCGCAGCGCTCGCTGTGGCTCGTCGAGGTCCCCCTCGCGGTGCCGCTGGTCGCGGCCGGACTGCGGACGGCGATCGTGCAGGTCATCGCGGTGCTGACGCTCGCGGCGTTCGTGGGCGGCGGAGGGCTCGGCGTGCCTCTGCGGGTCGGCTTCTCCAACCAGCGCTACGGGCAGGTCCTCGCGGTGGGCGTCGTGATCGCGGTGCTGTGCCTCGTCGTCGACGCGGTCCTCGCGCTCGTCCAGCGGGCTGTGACCCCCGCACCGCTGCGGGTGAGGGCGCGCACCGTCCGCTGAGGGGCCCTCGGGTTGCCGGGGCCTCCCCTCAGGGGTGGAATGGGGTGTTCGTGCGAGCCGACGACCCGAGAGGCACCTGACACCCATGTCACGGCGATCCACCACTTTCCGCTCCCTGACCGCTTCCGCTCTCCTCGTCGTCGCTCTCGCGGCGTGCGGTGAGGCCGGTTCCTCCGGCACCGAGGCGTCCGGGGGTTCCACGTCGACCGCGAGCGGCACGGTGTGCGAGCCCGTCGCGGGCGACGCGCTCGTCGTCCTCGAGGACGACGAGAACCTGCAGACCGTCGACAACATCATCCCGGCGGCCAACGCGGCCGCCGTCGCGGACCAGCCGGCCGTGCTGGAGCTGCTCGACACCGTGTCCGCGGCGCTCGACACCGACAAGCTCATCGCGCTCAACAAGGCCGTCGACGTGGACCGGCAGACGTCCTCGCAGGCCGCGGCGAAGTTCGTCGAGGACGAGGGCCTCGCGGCGACGTCGACCCCGGGGACCGGTACGTCGCTCGTCGTGGGCGCGGCCAACTTCTCCGAGAGCACGACGCTCGCCGAGATCTATGCCGCGGTCCTGCGCTCGGGCGGCTACGACGTCACGGTGCAGACCGTCGACGCGCGCGAGACGTACCTGCCTGCGCTCGTCTCGGGCCAGCTCAGCGTGTTCCCCGAGTACGTGGGGACGCTCACCGAGTTCCTCAACAAGGAGCTCAACGGCGCTGACGCCGAGCCCCTCGCGAGCGGGGACCTCGACTCCACCGTGACCGCGCTGCGCGATCTCGGGACGCAGAAGGGCCTGACGTTCGGCGAGCCGTCGGCAGCCCAGGACCAGAACGCGTTCGCCGTCACGACGGCCTTCGCCGAGGAGCACGACGTGACGACGCTCAGCGACCTCGCCGAGGCCTGCCCCGGCGGTGTCACGCTCGGCGCCGGGCCGGAGTGCCCCGAGCGCGCGTTCTGCCAGCCTGGTCTCGAGGAGACCTACGGCCTGAACATCACGAACTTCGTGAACCTCGACGTGGGTGGGCCGCTGACGAAGTCGGCGCTCCTCCAGGGCGAGATCGCGCTCGGCCTCGTGTTCTCCTCGGACGGCCAGCTCGGCTGACCGAGCAGGCGGCCGCTCGGGGCCCCGCGGCTACAGGCCGTAGGTCTCGAGCAGCCGTAGCCAGACCTCGCTGATCGTCGGGTAGGCGGGCACAGCGTGCCACAAGCGTGCAAGCGGCACCTGCCCGACGATCGCGACGGTCGCGGCGTGCAGCATCTCCGCCGCGTCCGGGCCGACGAACGTCGCGCCCACGACGACCTGCCGGTCGGTGTCGACCACGATCTGCGCGGTCCCCTCGTAGCCCTCGGCCACGAGCACGGCCCCGGACACCGAGCCGAGCTTGTACGACACCGCCTTGACCGTGAGCCCCGCCTTCCTGGCCTCGGCCTCGGTCATCCCCACCGACGCGACCTCGGGACGGGAGAACAAGACCTGGGTCTTGGCGCCGTGGTCGGCGGTCGCGGCGTAGCGGCTCCAGGGCTCGGGGGTCTCACCGTCCGCCCCTGCCGCCGCAGCCTCCCCCGGCTTCGCCCTCCCGAACCTCGCCGCGACCACGTCGCCCACGACGCGTCCCTCGTACTTGCCCTGGTGCGTGGTCGCCACGCGTCCGGTCACGTCGCCGCACGCGAACAGCCAGCCACCCTCGACGCCCTGGACCTCGAGCTGGTCGTCGACCGCGAGCGCCTTCCCGGGCTCGAGCCCGAGGACGTCGATCCCCAGGTCCGCGGTGCGCGGCACGCGGCCCGTCGCGACGAGCACCTGCGCCGCCGCGACCGACCCCTTGCCCTGCGGGCCGTCGTACGCGAGGCGCGCTCCGCCGTCGGGCAGGGACGACGCTCCCGTGACGCTCACGCCCAGGCGCACGTCCACGCCGATCGCCTTCAGGCCGGCCGCGACGGCCTCGCCCGCGAAGGGCTCCGAGCGCCCGAGCAGTCGTCCGCGCGAGAGCAGCGTGACCTTCGACCCGAGGTCGCGGAACGCCGTCGCCATCTCGACGCCCACGACTCCCCCGCCCAGGATCACGATCGAGGTCGGGACGTCCTGGACGCTCGTGGCCTCGCGGCTGCTCCACGGGTCGGTCTCGGCGAGGCCCGGGGTGTCGGGCAGGACGGGCACGCTGCCCGTCGCGACGACCACGGCGTGCCGCGCGGCGAGCAGGCGGGTCTCGGGGAGGTCGTCGACGTCGGCGTCGGGGTCCTCGGGGCTGACCTCGACGAGCTTGGTCCCGACGAGCCGGCCCAGGCCGCGCACGAGCGTGATGCCCGCGCCGTCGAGCCACTGGACCTGCCCCGAGTCGTCCCAGTGCGAGACCATCTCGTCACGGCGCGCGAGGATCGGCGCGGAGTCGAGCACCGGGTCGGCCTGGACGCCGGGGACCGCGCGCGCGGCCGCGAGCGCCGCGCCCGGACGCAGCAGCGCCTTGGACGGCATGCACGCCCAGTACGAGCACTCGCCGCCGACGAGCTCGGCCTCGACCACGGCGACGCTCAGCCCGGTGCGGCTCGCGCGGTCGGCAGCGTTCTCACCGACGGGCCCACCGCCGATCACGATCACGTCGTAGGTCTCGTCCGGGGTGGCCTGGGTGCGTGGGTCGGTGCTCATGCCTCCCATCGTGACCCGGACCTCGCGCGGTTGCCCGCCGGGCGGGGTGGACGCCCGCCTCAGGTCACGTCGTCGACACGGGCCTCGTCGAGGCGGTCGAGGATCTGCGCGACCGTCTCGGCGACGGTCCACCCGGTCGTGTCGAGGTGCAGGCCGCCCGGGGTCTCGCGCGCGGCCGCAGCGAACTCGTCGGGGGTCCACGCGCCGTAGGCCTGCTTGTGCCGGGCGGCGTCCCGCGCGGCGAGGGCCGCAGCACTGGGCACCAGCACGACGGCGTAGCGCGGCCGGGTGCGCAGGCTTGCCGTGAAGCGGGCCAGGTCGGGCCCCAGCAGGATGTCCTGGACCACGGCCGTGATCCCCGCGGCCGCGTACGTGTCGGCGGTGCGGGCCGCGAGCACGTGGCGCAGGTCGAGCTGGGAGCGGGCCCGCGCCGAGAGCGGCGGGTCCATCGACGCCTGCCCGCTCACCACGAAGCGGCGGAACATGTCGCCGCGCACGTGCGACGCGAGAGGGAAGGACCGGGCCAGGGCCTGCGCGACCGTCGACTTCCCGGAGGCCATCGCCCCCGTGACGACGAGGACGGGAGCGGACGCGCCGGCGGGAGCGGCGCCGTCGGGCAGCGGGGTCTCAGGGGGCATGCCCGGACCCTAGGACGTGCGGCGGGCCGGACGCGAGCGGATTGTCGGGCGCTCGGCGACCTCAGACCCGGCGGAACTCCAGGTCCGTGATGACCCGGCCCGCAGCACGGCCCTTGTTCTCGAAGCTCGTGAGCACGCGCCCCTCGAAGCGCGGCGCGACCGCCCCGACCCCGTGGACGTTCTCGAACGACGGGTCCGCGCCGACGACCTCCAGCATCTGGTCCGCGTACTCGGCCCAGTCGGTCGCGAGCCGCCACGTCCCCCCGGGACGGACGACCCGGGCGGCGAGCCGCGCGAGCTCGGGCGTCACGAGGCGGCGCTTGTGATGGCGCGCCTTGTGCCAGGGGTCGGGGAAGAAGATCCAGAGCTCGTCGACCGAGCCCTCGGGCAGCGTCGTCGTCAGGACCTCGGCCGCGTTCGCCTGCACCAGGCGCAGGTTCGTCAGCCCGCGCTGCGCCGCCCGCAGCACCGTCTGGGCGAGGCCCGGCGTGTAGACCTCGACGGCCAGGAAGTCACGTCCCGGGGTGGACTCGGCCGCGTTGACCACGGCCTCCCCCAGACCCGACCCGACCTCCACCACGAGAGGCGCCGTCCGCCCGAAGGTCGCTGCGACGTCGAGCACGTGGGCCGGGTCGACGGACGTACGCGCGACCGCCCGCGGGACGTCCAGGACGAACTGGTCGGCGTGGTCGTCCCACGCGCGCTGCTGGCGGGCGTTGAGGCGGCCGCTGCGGCGGACGAAGGACACGATGTCGGTACGGAAGCCCTGCTCGCGGGCCTCGGAGAGGGTCTCGGGCACCCGCCCAGTCTAGGCGGGCGCCCGAGACCCCCGCGCGCAGCGTCAGACGTACTGCGCGTACGCCGGCAGGTCGAGCTGACCGTTGCCCGACAGCCCGATCACGACGACCTCGGGCTCGGTGAGCGTGCGCGCGTACGCGATCGCCGCCGCGACCGCGTGCGTCGACTCCGGTGCCGGGACGATGCCCTCCGACCGGGCGAACTCCAGCCCCGCCCGGAACGCCTCGTCCTGGTCGATCGCGACCGCGTCCATGAGCCCCAGGTTCACGGCGTGCGACACCATGGGCGACATGCCGTGGTACCGCAGGCCGCCCGCGTGGATGGCCGGCGGCACGAAGTCCTTGCCCAGCGTGTGCATCTTCAGCAGCGGCGTGAGCCCCGCGACGTCACCGTGGTCGTAGCGGTACTCGCCCCGCGTGAGCGACGGGCACGCCGAGGGCTCGCACGCGACGAGCCGCGTCGTCGTCCCCTCGCGCAGGTTGCGCCCCAGGAACGGGAACGTGAGACCCGCGAGGTTCGACCCTCCGCCCGCGCACCCGAACACGACGTCGGCGACCGGCTCCCCCGCCTCCTCGAGCTGGACCAGGGCCTCCTGCCCGATGACCGTCTGGTGCAGCATCACGTGGTTGAGCACGCTGCCCAACGAGTAGTGCGCCTGCGGGTCCTGCGCCGCGACCTCGACGGCCTCGCTGATCGCCATGCCGAGCGAGCCCGTCGTGTCCGGGTCGCTCGCGAGGATCGCACGGCCCGACGCCGTCAGCTCCGAGGGCGACGAGTGGCACACGCCACCGTAGGCCTCCATCTGGAAGCGGCGGTACGGCTTCGACTCGTACGACGCCCGCACCTGCCACACCTCGCACGTCAGCCCCAGGAGCGCCGCCGCCATCGAGAGCGACGCCCCCCACTGCCCCGCGCCCGTCTCGGTCGTGAGCCGCGTCGTCCCCTCCATCGCGTTGTAGTAGGCCTGCGCGATCGCCGTGTTCGGCTTGTGCGACCCGACCGGGCTCACGCCCTCGTACTTGTAGTAGATCCGGGCAGGCGTCCCGAGCGCGCGCTCCAGGCGGTGCGCGCGGATGAGCGGCGCCGGCCTCCACATCGCGTAGATCTCACGGATCGTCTGCGGGATCTCGATGTAGCGCTCGGTGCTGACCTCCTGCTCGATCAGCGCCAGGGGGAACAACGGGGCCAGGTCGGCGGGCACCAGGGGCTCGAGCGTGCCCGGGTGCAGGTGCGGCGGGACCGGCTCGGGCAGGTCCGCGTTCAGGTTGTACCAGTGCGTCGGGACGGTGGAGGGGACCTCGACGCCGAGCGGCTCGAGCGAGCGAGCGGTCGAAGCGGCGGGCACCGGGGGCGCCGCCGGTACCGCGGGAGCTGCGGGCGCCGCGGGCGCCGGGGTGGGGAGGGGGGACGTCGTCAAGGAACTCTCTCCTTCGCGGATGGGCACGTGCGGGGGGCACGTTCCGGGCGATCCACTCCGGGAGACCTGCTGGACCGCCCGTCGTCGGGCTCGGTCAGCACGCCACAGCGTCCGACCGTCAGCGGTCGGGCCACCAGGTGTGTGCGGTGAGCAGGTTCACGGGCAGACCATAGCCCGCCGGGTGGCGGATTGTGAAGCGCGTCTCACGGACGGCCGCGCGCCGGGGACGACGAAGGCCCCTCCCCGCGTCTACGCAGGTGAGGGGCCTTCGTGGTGGTGCGCCATCATGGACTCGAACCATGAACCCGCTGATTAAGAGTCAGCTGCTCTGCCAATTGAGCTAATGGCGCCTGGTGGTGCTGGTCGTGCGGTGCTGCCAGGTCCGCCGCTGCGGACGTCACGACGGCCCCGTCTCCGGGGCCGTGATCGTGGTGCGCCATCATGGACTCGAACCATGAACCCGCTGATTAAGAGTCAGCTGCTCTGCCAATTGAGCTAATGGCGCGCGAGAAGAAACACTACTGAACCGGCCCCCCGGAGACAAATCAGGGGGCCGGGCAGGGCTGTGACCTGCACGACAACCCGCTGCGCGGGCCGCCGTCCGCACCGCGCGTGCTACAGGTACAGCCCCGTCTTGCCGCTCGTCTCCTCGGGCTGCGAGACCGCGCTGACGTCCTTCTCGCGCAGCAGCACGAAGCTCTTGCCGTTCAGCTCGACCTCTGCGCGCTCCTCGGGGTCGAACAGCACGCGGTCGCCCCGGCTCACGTGCCGCACGTTCTCGCCCGTCGCGACGACCTGCGCCCACGCGAGCCGCTTGGGCCCGACGGCCGTCGCGGGGATCACGAGCCCTGCCGAGGACTGCCGCTCGGACGAGTCGACCTCGGGCAGGACGAGGAGGCGGTCGTGCAGCATGCGCAGCGGCAGGCGCTCGGGCTCGCTGCCCGACGGCGTCGCGCACGTCGCCGAGGTCTTCTTCCGGGAGGTGGTGGCCGGGGACGCGGCGGGCTCGGGGTGTGCGTCCGGCTCGGGGGCGTCGTGCGGGGTGGGGGTCGTCGTGCTCACGGTCCCCACGCTACCGGTGTCCTCTAGGCTCGGTGTGAACCACGAACGCACCACGAGGAGTTCCATGAGCACGCGCCTTGCCGTCGGGGACGACGCCCCCGACTTCACCCTGCCGACCGCCGACGGCGGTTCCGTGACGCTGTCCGACCTGCGCGGCAGCTCGGTCATCGTCTACTTCTACCCCGCGGCCTCGACGCCCGGCTGCACCAAGGAGGCGTGCGACTTCCGCGACTCGCTCGCGTCGCTCCAGGGCGCGGGCTACAAGGTGGTCGGCATCTCGCCCGACGCGCTGCCCAAGCTCGTGAAGTTCGCCGAGGCGGAGGCGCTGACGTTCCCGCTCGCGTCCGACGAGTCCAGGCAGACGCTCGAGGCGTACGGGGCGTGGGGCGAGAAGAAGCTCTACGGCAAGACCGTGACGGGCGTGATCCGCTCGACCGTCGTCGTCGACCCCGACGGCAAGGTCGCCCTCGCGCAGTACAACGTCAAGGCGACGGGCCACGTGGCCAAGCTGCGCCGTGACCTGGGGATCGACCCCAAGAAGTAGGTCGCCCGGCCTGCGAGCCGCCGACCGGTGCACCCCTCGCGCGCCCGTAGACTGTGCGGGCGCGCGAGTGGCGTAATTGGCAGCCGCGCCAGGTTTAGGTCCTGGTGTCTTCGGACGTGCGGGTTCGAGTCCCGCCTCGCGCACCACGGTCGGTGAAGGTCAGCCGACCGGCACGTCGATCGTCCCGGGCACCAGTCCCGGCTTCTTCTCGGCGCAGTCGGTGTCCGGGTCCAGGCCCCATCCCTTGACCTGGACCGCGTCACCGGCGCACCCGACGAGCGTCCGGTCCCCGAGCGGTTCCTCGAGCTCGACCGTCGTGAGCCGGACCCCGAAGTCCTCGCTGCACGCTCCCCTGGTCCGCTGGACGAAGGCCCGGACCTCGACGCGCCGGGCCCCCTCCTCGACCTCGATGCCGTCGGCGTCGGTGCACGTGCTGCCGCCGGCGTAGACCCCCAGATCGAGCGACGCACCCTCCTCGGACACCAGGATCCACTCGACCTGCTGTCGTGGGGGCGTGCCCAGACCGCACCCGACGAGCGTCCCCGAGCCGACCGCGCACACGACGGCTCCTGCGACCACCCGACCGATCAGGCCCGGTCCCCTCCGCACGGGCCTTCGCCCGCCCCCTGTCCGTCTCGTCATGCCGGGACCCTACCGTCCACCGGGCCGGCCCCCGCCCCTGCGACGCCTCGTCGTCCTACTCTGGGAGGAGGTCTCGAGGAGGCGATCCGACGTGCCGAACGGTCACAGGGTTCAAGCGACCACCGCGCGCGACGTCGCGGCGGCGATGTCGGCGATCGACCGGCGGCGCTTCCTGCCGCGCAACCAGCGCCCGTACGCGCGCGACGACCGGCCGCTGCCGATCGGTCACGGCCAGACGAACTCCCAGCCCCGGACGGTCGCCGACATGCTGCGTCTGCTCCAGGTTCCTCGGGGCGCGCGCGTCCTGGACGTGGGATCGGGTTCGGGGTGGACGACGGCGCTGCTCGCCCACCTGGTCGGGTCGAGCGGGAGCGTCGTGGGCGTCGAGATCGACCCGGACCTCGCGGAGTGGGGGGCGGCGAACCTCGCGACCTACCCCATGTCGTGGGCCCGGATCGAGGTCGCCGAGCCGGGCGTGCTCGGGCGCCCGACCATGGGCGGCTACGACCGTGTCCTCGTCTCGGCGGCGGCCCAGGTCCTGCCGCAGGAGCTCGTCGACCAGCTCTCGATCGGTGGGCGTCTCGTGATCCCCGTGCAGCACGTGCTGGTCCTCGTGGAGCAGCACCTGACGGGCACCGTGACGAGCCGGCACGGGAGCTACAGCTTCGTGTCGCTCATCGGGTCGTGACCCCGGATCCCCCCGCACCCACGCGCCAGCGTGCTGCCGAGAAGTGGACGCGGCACCGCGCCTGGTAGGACTCGACGCCTCCGACGTGCTCGGCCCCCGCCGCGAGGGCGTCGCCACGTCCGTCGTCACCACGGCCGACGACGACCCGCTCGTGGAAGGGGGCGTCCTCGCCGCAGACCGTGCAGACGGCCGTGAGGCGGTCGGTTCGCTCGGCCAGCGCACCGAGCGCCGGGATCGGTTCGAAAGGGCGTCCGTCGAACGTCACGTCGAGCCCCGCGACGATCATGACGAGGCCCGTGTCGGCCGCGTGCTGCACGACGTCGAGGAGGTCGGGCCCGAAGAACTGCGCCTCGTCGACCGCGACGAGCTCGACCGCGGGGTCGATCAGGTCGAGGATCTCCGTGGCGGACGTCGCGGCGCGCGAGGGGATGTCGAGGCCCGAGTGGGAGCTGACGATGCCCTCACCGCGCCGGTCGTCGAGCGCGTGGTGCACGACCTCGACACGGCGACCCGCGATCTGCGCCCGGCGCACGCGCCGCAGCAGCTCCTCGGTCTTGCCCGCGAACATGGGGCCGCTGATGACCTCGACCCGTCCCCGCCGCACGTCGTCCACGCAGTCAGTAGACCATGTGACGACGACAGCGGCAGCACCCGGGAGGGCATGGCCCGGGGCTCAGTCTCGCGCGTCCCACTCGGAGCGCAGCACGCCCATGACGACCGCGTCGTACCGCTGCCCGCGCACGACCCGCGCGTCGCGGAAGCGGCCTTCCTCGACGAACCCGAGGCGTCGGCCGACGGCCAGCATCGGTGCGTTGCCGGACCACGTCGCGAAGTCCAGCCGCGCCCAGTCGGTCACCGAGAAGAGGTACGTGGTCCACAGCGCGAGCGCCTCGCGGCCGACCCCCCGCCCGCGCACGGCCGGGTCGTAGACGCCGATGCCCATGCGCGCCCACGCGGTCTCCTGCGACTCCCAGTACCAGGAGACGGTCCCGACGAGGTGGTCGTCGGGGTCCGCGATCACGGCTGAGCGGGGCGGCAGGCCGTGCACCACTCCGGGCGGCGCCTGCGCAAGGGCGGCGACCCGCGCGTCGGCCTGCGTGTCGTCGGGCACGGGGTAGTACGGTCCGTCCCACTCGTGCCACTCGTGGTGGGGACGCAGCCACTCACGGAAGACGGCGAGGTCCGCGGGCCGCCAGGCCCGGAGCCGGGCAGCATGCCCGACGCCGTAGACCGGCACCTGCGGATCCCTCGCCGTCATCGGTGGTTCAGCGTGCGTCAGTCGACGTCGCCCTGCGGCGCGGAGCCCTCGTCGGACGCCTCGTCGGTCACGTCAGCCGACGCCGCAACCTCCCCAGCAGTCGTCTCGTCAGCGGCGGCCTGCTCGACCGGAAACGAGTCCTGGTCGTCGGCGACCTCCGGGGCACCCTCCGTGGACTCGGCGTCCGTCAGCGCGGTCTCGATCCCGACCGCTTCGGCCTCGGCCGACTCGACGGCCTCGACCTCGGTGACCTCGGTGACCGACGCCTCGGCGACGACAGCCTCCTCGGCGGGCGCGACGCCGTCGTGCTCGTGGTCGTGCGCATGGGCCGCCGCGGCAGCGATCGTGGCGAGCGTGGCCTTGACGGCCTCGCGCGCCTCCGACGTGACCTCGGGCAGGACCGGGACCGCGGGGGTCGCGGCAGGTGCCGTCTCCTTGGTCGCGCGCTTGCGGCGCGACCGAGAGCGCGAGCCCTCCGACTCGGCGGGCTCCTCCTGCGCTGCGGCAGGAGCCGGGGCGTGCTGGTGACCGCCGCCGTTGTTCGAGCCACCCGACTTCTCGATCGGGTCGGTGTGCACGATGAAGCCACGACCGTTGCAGTGGTCGCACGTCTCGCTGAACGCCTCGACCAGGCCCTGGCCCACACGCTTGCGCGTCATCTGGACCAGGCCGAGCGAGGTGACCTCGGCGACCTGGTGCTTGGTGCGGTCGCGGCCCAGGCACTCGACCAGGCGACGCAGCACGAGGTCGCGGTTGGACTCGAGCACCATGTCGATGAAGTCGATGACGATGATGCCGCCGATGTCGCGCAGGCGCAGCTGGCGGACGATCTCCTCGGCGGCTTCGAGGTTGTTGCGCGTCACGGTCTCCTCGAGCGTGCCACCGGAGCCGGTGAACTTGCCCGTGTTGACGTCGACGACCGTCATGGCCTCGGTGCGGTCGATCACGAGCGAACCGCCCGAGGGCAGCCAGACCTTGCGGTCCATGCCCTTGGCAAGCTGCTCGTCGACGCGGTGCGCCGAGAAGGCGTCCTTCTCGGACGTCCAGCGCGAGACGCGCTCCTTGAGGTCGGGCGCGAGCTCGGCGACGTAGCTCGAGATCTCGTTCCAGGCGTTGTCACCCGAGACGACGAGCGAGCTGAAGTCGTCGTTGAAGATGTCGCGGACGACGCGGATCGCGAGGTCCGGCTCACCCTGGAGCAGTGCCGGGGCGGAGACCGACTTCGCCTTCTTCTCGATCGCCTCCCACTGGCTCTGCAGGCGCTCGACGTCGGCGCGCAGCTCGTCCTCGCTCGCTCCCTCGGCGGCCGTGCGCACGATCACGCCCGACCCCTCGGGCACGACCTCGCGCAGGATCTTCTTGAGGCGGGCACGCTCGGTGTCCGGGAGCTTGCGCGAGATGCCGGTCATGCCGCCGCCGGGGACGAACACGAGGTAGCGGCCCGCGAGCGTGATCTGCGACGTGAGGCGAGCGCCCTTGTGGCCGATCGGGTCCTTGGTGACCTGGACCAGCACGGAGTCGCCGGACTTGAGCGCCTGCTCGATGCGGCGCGGCTGCCCGTCGAGGCCCACGGCGTCCCAGTTGACCTCGCCGGCGTACAGGACGGCGTTGCGGCCCTTGCCGACGTCGATGAACGCAGCCTCCATGGACGGCAGGACGTTCTGGACGCGGCCCAGGTAGACGTTGCCGGCCATCGAGACCTGCGACTGCTGCGAGACGTAGTGCTCGACGAGCACGCCGTCCTCGAGCACGGCGATCTGCGTGCGACCGTTCTTCTCGCGCACGACCATGGAACGCTCGACCGACTCGCGGCGCGCGAGGAACTCGGCCTCCGTGATGATCTGACGACGGCGACCGGCGTCGCGGCCCTCGCGGCGGCGCTGACGCTTGGCCTCGAGGCGCGTCGAGCCCTTGAGCGCGGTCACCTCGTCCGAGGACGTGCTGCCGCTGCGCTCGCGCGTGCGGGTGCGGGTGGACGACGTGGAGGTGGAGACGCCGGCGCTCTCGCTGCCGTCGGCCCGTCCGCCGCGACGACGGCGGCGACGGCGACGGCTCGATCCCGAGCCCTCCTCACCGTCGTGATCGTCGCCGTGGTCGTCCTGCCGGCCCTGCTGGTCCTGCTGGCCTTCTGCGGTCTCGGCGCCCAGGTCCCCCTCGGTGGTGGCTCCCGCGACCTGCTCCGACCGGTCGTCCGTCTCGTCGTCGCCGTACTCGTCGCCGTCGGCGCGCGAGTCGCCACCGCGGGAGCGGCGGCCACGGCCACCGCGACGGCGACGGCGACGCGGTGCGTCCTGCTCGTCGTCCTCGGCGGAGGCCGACCGCTCGTCGGGCTCGACCACGATCTCGAGGTCGTCGGCCTCGAACGCGTCGGCTGGGATCTCGACGCCCTCGGCGACGAGCTCGGCCTCGATCAGCTCGATCTCCTCGACCGCAGCCAGGTCTGCCCCGGCGAGCTCGACCTCGACGACGGGCGCCGCCTCGACTGCGGGCTCGGCAGCGGGGGCCGTCGGGGACTGTGCGGGGGTCGTCGTCGCGGAGGTCGACGGTGCACCGGCGCCGCGGCGCGCGGACCGGCCGCGACCGCCACGTGTGCGGGCGGGGGCCTCACGCTGCTCGACCGGGGTCTGCTCGGCAGGTGCCTGGGGTGCCTGGAACGACTGGGGAGCCTGGACGACCGGAGCCTCGGGGGCCGAGGCCTCCACGCGGGCGGGCGCCTCCTCGGTCGGGCGCGTGCCCGGCGTGGCGAAGCTCGGCAGGGCGTCCGTGGGCGACGTGGTCGGGCGCACCACGCGGCGCGAGCGGCGCGGCGCGGCGGCCGGGTCCGGCGCCTGGAACAGGAGCGCGGTCGTCGCCAGGCGCGGGGTGGCGGAGCCGCCACCGGTCGACGCGGGCGAGGCGGGTGCCTCCTCGGCGACCGGGGTGGCCGCCTCGGCCTCGGCCTTGGCCGCAGCCGAGACCTTGTTGACGCGGCGCGAGCGGACCTTGGGCGCGGCGGGCTCGGCGGGAGCCTCGACGACGGGCGCGGTCTCCTCGGTCGGGGCCTTCGAGGTCGCGCGGCGACGCTTGGCGGCGGGGGCCTTCTCGGCGGGGGCCTCTGCGGGCACCTCGGTCGGTGTCCGGGTGGTGGCGTCCTCGGTGGCCGGCGCATCGGCCTGCGCTGCGGAGGACCGCGTGGCCCGACGGCGCTTCGTGGCCGGGGCGGCGGGCTCGTCCGCCGCGGGGGTCGGCTGGGCGGCCGGGGCTGCTGCGGGCGCCTCGGCGACCGGTGCCTCGGCGACGGGTGCAGCGGCGGGCTCGGATGCCGGCTCCGCGGCGGGCTTGCGGGTGCGACGAGCGCGGGCGGGCTTCTCGGCCGGGGCGTCCTGCTCGGCGGCTGGCTTGAGGCCGAGCTCGGACAGCACGTCGAGGACCGGTGCGTCGGCGGCTGCGGCGCGGGCGGCCGCGCCTCGCTTGCCACCACGACGGGGCGCGTCGGCCGGGGCGTCCTGGGCGGGTGTCCGAGCCGCGGCGGTTGCCTTCTCGGCGGGTGCCGTCGTCGCGGGCGGTGCGGCAGGGGGCTCGACCGTGGCCGGGGCCTTCGGGGCGGGCGCGTCGGCGGCCGTCGTGGCCGAGGGGGTCGTCGTCGGGCGGACGACGCGGCGCGAGCGGCGCGGGGCGGCCTCGGCGGTCGGGAGGTCGATCCCGAGCGAGCCCGAGGGGGCGTCGGGGTTGACGGCCGCGGGCTGTGCCGCGGCCTTCACGGCGGGGAGGGAGATCTGGGCTGCTGCGGCCTGGGCTGCTGCGGCCTGGGCGACCTCGGCGGAGCCGGGGGCCGCTGCGGTCCGGGTGACGCGTCGTCGGGCAGGCTTCCTGGCGGGTGCTGCGTCCTGGCCGGCGGTCGAGCTCGTCGAGTCAGGGGTCGAGCTCGTCGAGTCAGGGGTGTGGTCGAGGGTCACGCGATGCGCTCCTGGTACCCCGAAGGTCCGTCCCCACATCGTGCGGCCCGTTCGGGCGGTAGTCGTCGCTCGGGACGTGCGCATCGCAGCGCTGTCGTCCCCGCGACGGAAGTCGGCGGTGGCGGCTCGGGCAAGGGCGGGCGGCGGGGGGCGCTTCGCCGGGCGGGCCATTCTTCCCGTTCGGCGGCGCTCCGCGAGCCGCGGACTGCGGTTGCGTCGAGCACGTACTGGGCACGGAGGAGATGTGGTCCCCCTTGCTGGGTCAAGTATCGCACAGCCGACGTCGATCAGATGGGCATCTACAGGTCCGCCGCCCGTGTCGTCCAGAGGACCAAGGTCCCGATCCGGACCTTGTGAAGGTTCTCACAAACTGTCGTTTCCCGAGAGTTTTGGCGCCTGCACCCCTCGCCGATGGTGCAGATTGGTCATAGCGTCAGCAGTAGGAACGCTGACCCTGCCCTGAGACGACCTCTCAGAACCCCCGGTAGCCCCCAGGAACCCCCCAGGAGCGTTTGTGGACGTCCTCGATCTCGCGAGGTGGCAGTTCGCCATCACGACCGTCTACCACTTCATCTTCGTGCCGTTGACGATCGGGCTCGCTCCTCTCGTCGCCATCATGCAGACCGCATGGGTGCGCACGGGGAACGAGCGGTGGCTCAAGCTCACCAAGTTCTTCGGCAAGCTCCTCCTCATCAACTTCGCGATCGGTGTCGTGACGGGGATCGTGCAGGAGTTCCAGTTCGGCATGAACTGGAGCGAGTACTCACGCTTCGTCGGAGACGTCTTCGGTGCCCCGCTCGCCATGGAGGCGCTCGCCGCGTTCTTCATCGAGTCGACCTTCCTCGGCCTGTGGATCTTCGGCTGGGACCGCCTGTCCAAGAAGGTGCACCTCGCGTGCATCTGGGCCGTGGCGATCGCCGTGAACCTCTCGGCGTTCTTCATCCTCGCGGCCAACTCGTGGATGCAGCACCCCGTCGGGACCATCTACAACCCCGAGACCGGTCGCGCCGAGATGAACGACATCGGTGCCGTGCTCACCAACAACACGCTGTGGGCGGCGTTCCCGCACACCATCACCGCGGCCTTCCTCACCGCGGGCACGTTCGTCGCCGGCATCGCCGCCTGGTGGATGGTGCGCCTCGTGCGCACCAAGAAGGCCGAGAACATCGAGCTCGCTCGCAACGTCTACCGCCCGGCCATCACGCTCGGCGTCATCGCGATGATCGTCGGCGGACTCGGGGTCGCGGTCAGCGGCGACTTCCAGGCCAAGCTCATGTTCCAGCAGCAGCCCATGAAGATGGCCGCGGCCGAGGCGCTGTGCGAGAGCTCTCCCGACGGCGCGCCGTTCTCGATCCTCGCGATCGGCGACCTGTCCGACTCGTGCGAGGGCGTCAACCACATCCTCGAGATCCCTGGCCTGACCTCCTACCTGGCCGAGGGCAGCTTCAGCGCGCCCCTCCCGGGCGTCGACGAGGTCCAGCAGAACATGACCGAGCGCTACGGCGACCTCACCGCGGCCGGCGAGCCCGTCAACTACTCCCCCAACCTGGCGCTGACCTACTGGAGCTTCCGGCTCATGATCGGCTTCGCCGTCGGGTCGATCGTCCTGTCCGCCATGGCGCTGTGGCTGACCCGCAAGGGCCGGGTCACGGACAACAAGTGGTTCGCCCGCGTCGGCATCTGGGCCATCCCCATGCCGTTCATCGCGTCCTCGTTCGGCTGGATCTTCACCGAGACCGGGCGCCAGCCCTGGGTCGTCGCCCCCAACCCCTCCGGGATCGACTCGATCCGCCTGCTCACCGAGCGCGGCGTGTCGACCGTGGTGAGCCCCGGCGTCGTCCTGACCTCGATGATCGTCTTCACGCTCGTCTACGGGGCCCTCGCGGTCGTGTGGTTCACGCTCATCCACCGCTACTCGGTCGAGGGCGTGCCAGAGATCGTGCACGACGACTCCCCCGAGGCGCGCGCCAAGGGCGACCCCGACGACCCGGACTCGGCCGACGAGTCCGACCGCCCCCTGTCCTTCGCGTACTGACGCGCTCTGACGGCTCAAGGAGACCCAGTACTCATGGAACTCACCATTCTCTGGTTCGTGCTCATCGCGATCCTGTGGATCGGCTACCTGGTCCTCGAAGGCTTCGACTTCGGCGTGGGCATGCTCCTGCCGATCCTGTCCCGCAACAAGGACAAGGCGAAGAAGGACACCGAGCGTCGGCTCATCATCAACACGATCGGCCCGGTCTGGGACGGCAACGAGGTCTGGCTCATCACCGCGGGTGGTGCGACGTTCGCGGCCTTCCCCGAGTGGTACGCCACGCTCTTCTCCGGGTTCTACATCCCGCTCTTCCTGATCCTGCTCGCGCTCATCGTGCGCGGCGTCGCGTTCGAGTACCGCGGCAAGATCAACGACGACCGCTGGCGTGCACGCTGCGACCAGGCCATCGTCTTCGGCTCGTGGATCCCCGCGATCCTGTGGGGCGTCGCGTTCGCCAACCTGGTCCGCGGCGTCGAGCTCGACGCGGCCCACCAGTACGTGGGCGGCTTCTGGGCCCTGCTCAGCCCGTTCGCACTGCTCGGTGGCCTCACGACCGTGCTGCTCTTCCTCATGCACGGTGCCGTGTTCATCGCCCTCAAGACCGACGGCGAGGTCCGGGTCAAGGCCCGCCGCCTGGCCGGCTGGTTCTCGGTCGCCTCGGTGCTCGTGGCCGGCGGCTGGGCCGTGTGGGCCCAGGTCGCCTACTCCGTGCCGTGGACGTGGGCCGTGGTCGTCGTCGCAGCCGTCTCACTGGTGGGGGTCGTGCTCGCCAACGCCAAGGCCCGCGAGGGCTGGGCGTTCCTGTTCTCCGCGCTCGCGATCCTCTCCGCGACCGTGCTGATCTTCGGGTCCATGTACCCCGACGTGATGCCGGCTCTCGACCCCGCGAACTCGCTGACCATCGACAACGCGTCCTCGACGCAGTACACGCTGACCGTCATGACGTGGGTCGCCGTGTTCCTGGTGCCGCTCGTGCTGCTCTACCAGTCGTGGACGTACTGGGTGTTCCGCCGTCGCCTGTCGACCAAGGACATCCCGCCACCCATCGGTCTCTCGCTCAGGAAGCTCAAGGACTCCGCGTTCGGCGGGCCGTCCTCGGGCAGCGCCAAGAACCTGGACCTGACCCCCGCCACGGGTGACGAGGACTCGGGGACGGGCGCGGCGGCGTCGGGCCGCACGAGCGACGGCACCGGCAGCACGCCCGCGTGAAGCCTCTCGATCCACGGCTCCTGCGCCAGGCGCGGGCGGCACGCGGGTACGTCGTGCTCACGGCCGTGCTCGGTCTCGTCACGGCCGGGCTCGTCGTGGCGCAGGCGCTGCTCGTCGCGAGCGTCCTCGCCCCCGCGATCCAGGGCGGCCTCACGCTGCCCGACGTCGCCACGCCCCTCTCGTGGCTCGCCGCGGTCGTGGTGGTGCGCGCCGGGGTCGCGTGGGCGCAGGAACGGTTCGCGCTCAAGGCCGCGACCAAGACCGTCGCGGAGCTCCGCGAGCAGGTCGTCAGCCACGCGGTGGCCCTCGGGCCCCGATGGCTGGCGACCGGCCGCGGGCCGGCCGTCGCGACGCTCGCGACGCGCGGGCTCGACGACCTCGAGCCCTACATGGTCCGCTACCTGCCCCAGCTCCTCCTCGCAGCGACCGTCACGCCCGCGACCCTGGCCGTGGTGCTGGGCCTCGACTGGATCTCCGCGCTCATCATCGCGGTCACGATCCCCCTCGTCCCGCTCTTCATGATCCTCGTCGGGCAGCTCACGGCCGGGACGTCCGAGCGACGGCTCAAGGTGATGCAGCGGCTCGGGTCGCAGGTCCTCGACCTGCTGGCCGGGCTCCCGACCCTGCGCGCGTTCGGTCGCGAGCACGGCCCCGAGAAGCGCGTCAAGGCGCTCGGCGACGCGAACCGACGCGCCACCATGGGCACGCTGCGCGTCGCGTTCCTGTCGGGCATGGTCCTCGAGCTGCTCACGACGCTGTCGGTCGCGCTCGTCGCGGTCGGCATCGGGCTGCGGCTCGTGTACGGCGAGGTCGGTCTCGAGCCCGCGCTCGCCGTCCTGGTCCTGGCGCCCGAGGTCTACCTGCCGCTGCGGCAGGTCGGCATGCACTTCCACGCGTCGACCGACGGGATCGCGGCGGCCAACCAGGCGTTCGAGGTGCTCGACGAGCCGCTGCCGCCCGTCGGGACCGTCCCCGCCCCGGCCCTCGCCGGCGCACGCCTCACGTTCGACGGTGTCAGCGTGCGAGCGGGAGACCGCGACGTGCTGGCCCCCGCCGCGCTGACGGCCGCGTTCGGTGCCCGCCTCACGGCAAGCGACACCGACGACGCCTCCAGGACCGGTGCGGCGCCGTCGGGCACCGTGGTCGCCCTGACCGGGCCCAGCGGGTCCGGCAAGACGACCACGGCCCTGGTGCTCCTGGGCCTGCTGGCCCCCGACGCCGGGCGCGTCCTGGTGACCCCGGCGGGCGGCGAGCCCGTCGACCTCGCGGACGTCGACCCGACCACCTGGTGGCCGCAGGTCGCCTGGGTGCCGCAGCGCCCCACGCTCGCCCCGGGGACCGTGCGTGACGTCGTGCTCGACGGTCGCGAGGTCCCCGACGCCGACCTTGCCGCCGCCGCGCGCCTGTCCGGGCTCGACGCCGTGCTCGACGTCCTGCCCGACGGCTGGCGCACCGCGATCGGCCAGGGCGGCGTGGGGCTCAGCGTGGGCCAGCGCCAGCGCGTCGCCCTCACGGCCGCACTGCTCGGCGACCCGGCCCTCGTCCCCCTCGTGGTGCTCGACGAGCCCACGGCGCACCTCGACGCGCGCGGCGAGCAGGCCGTGCTCGACGCCGTCCGCACGTGGCGCGACCAGGGACGCACGGTCGTCGTGGTCGCGCACCGCACGAGCCTCGTCGAGCTCGCCGACCAGGTCGTGACGGTGTCCTCGGCACCGCTCCCACCCTCCGTCCCGGACGGGGCACCCGGCGCCGACCCCGGCGCGCCCACGCCGTCCGCCTCCTCGTCAGGAGCCGTCGCATGAGCGCCCCCGACCAGTCCCCGGGTCCCTCCGCCCCCACCGCCGAAGATCCTGGCGGCGGTGCGGCGGCCACGATCGGCACCGACCCGCTGTGGCGTGCGGTCCGGCTGCTCGACGTGAGCTGGGGCCGTGCCGCGAAGGCGATCGGCCTCGGGTCGCTTGCCCTCGCGAGCTCGGTCGGCCTCGCGGCCGTCGCGGCCTGGCTCATCGCACGCGCCTCGCAGATGCCCCCCGTGCTGCAGCTGTCCATGGCGACCGTCGCGGTGCGCGCGTTCGGCATCTCGCGCGGTGTGTTCCGCTACCTCGAACGCCTGGCCTCGCACGACGTCGCGCTGCGCGGCATGGCCTCGCTCCGCGCCAACGTGTACACCTCGCTGGCCTCCGGGCGTACAGCGGCGGTGGCGGGCGTGCGACGCGGTGACCTGCTCGCCCGTGTCGGCGCCGACGTCGACGCCGTGGGCGACGTCGTCGTGCGCGCGATCATCCCCGCCGGCGTCGCGCTCGTGGTGTCCGCGGGCTCGGTGATCCTCGTCGGGGTCTTCCTGCCGTCGGCCGGGGTCGCGCTGCTCGCATGCCTGCTGCTCGCGGGCGTCCTCGGCCCGTGGCTCTCGGCACGCGCCGCCCGGCGCACCGAGGAACGAGGTGCCGCCGCACGCGCCGAGATGACCTCGACCGTGCTCGAGACCCTCGAGGGCGCGGGACCCCTGACCGTCTCGGGGCGCCTCGCCCAGCGCATGGACGCGCTGCGTCGCACCGACCGCGAGCTCGCGGCCGTCACCGACTCGGGAGCCAGGACGTCGGGCACGGCCGCAGCCGTCAACAACGCCGCGATCGGCCTCGCCGTGCTCGCCGCGCTGGTGCTCGGGATCCCCGCCGTCGCCGCGGGCACGCTGACCCCGGTCGAGCTCGCCGTCGTCGTCCTCACGCCCCTCGCGGTGTTCGAAGCAGCGGGCGTGCTGCCCGCCGCCGCGGTGCAGATGCACCGCTCGCGCCAGGCCGCCCGCCGCATCATGGAGCTGCTCGACGCCGCCGCCGCTCCCGACGTGTCAGAACCACCGAGCACCAGAGGTCACGCTGCTTCTGACACGATGGCCAGTCCCGGAGACGTGTCAGGACCACCGAGCACCAGAGGTCACGCTCGTTCTGACAGGTCGGCGGTCGTCGTGACCGGCGCGGCGTGCGGCTGGGACGGGCGCCCGGCCGTCACCGGGGTGGACCTGGCGGTGCGCACCGGGCGCTCGGTCGCGGTCGTCGGCCCCTCCGGCGTCGGCAAGACGACCCTGCTCATGACGACCGCCGGGCTCATCCCGCAGGTCGCGGGGAGCATCTGCCTCGACGACGCACCGATCGCGACCTTCCCGCCCGACGACGTCGCGCACCAGGTCGTCTTCGTCGCCGAGGACGGGCACGTCTTCGACACCACGGTGCTCGAGAACCTGCGCGTCGCCCGGGGGGACGTGACGCCGGACGAGGCGACGGCCGCCCTGGTCGACGTCGGGCTCGGCGAGTGGCTCTCAGGACTGCCCGACGGGGTCGAGACGACCCTCGGCCCCGACGCGACGACGATCTCCGGCGGGGAACGCCGTCGGCTGCTCGTGGCGCGCGCCCTGCTCGCCCCCGCGCCCCTGCTGCTCGTCGACGAGCCCGCCGAGCACCTCGACCCGGCGACCGCCGACGAGCTGCTCACCCACCTCGTGGAGACCAGCCGCACCGGCGGGCGCGGGATCGTGGTCGCGACCCACCGCCTGTCGGCGCTCGCCGCGGTCGACGAGGTGCTGCTCCTGGGACGACCCGCCGACGCGTCCCCCGACGCGCCCGCGACCGTGCTGGCCCGTGGCACGCACGCCGAGCTGCTCGCGCACGACGAGGGCTACCGGTGGGCGCTCGCGCAGGAGACCGCGAGCGCCTGACCCGGCGGCCCCGGCGGCGCAGACGCCTGCACCACGAGTCGGCTCAGCCCGGCGACCGCAGGCTCGCCAGGCGGCTCACGACCGGGTCCCGCCACCCCGCGAGGTCCTGGGGCCCGTTCTCGGCCCAGAGCTCGTGGAGCTCGGACGTGTCGCTGCCCTCGACCGCGCGTTCGAGCGTCGTGAGGACCCAGTCGTGCTGCTGGTCGGTCAGCGACCCGGCGAACGCGACGGCGTCGACCCCCTCGAGGTGGTCGTCCGTCGGCCGCAGGCCGCGGGCCACGGCGAGCACCTCCGCGATCGCGATCGCGGCCTGCGCGTCGTCGACCTCGAGGTAGTCCTCGTCGAGGTACCCGCTGAAGTCCTCGATCCCGAAGTTCCCTGCGCGCAGCGCCGCGAGCAGGTCGCCCGCGCCGTCGTTCTCGAACGGTCCCGATCCCCACGTCCCCATGTGCGTCCTCCCTGTCCGCGGGCTGCTCGGCCCGGCGGGACGACCCTACGGGGGCCCGGTGACACGGGCCCGGTGACACGGGCCCGCGCGGAGCGGCTCAGGCCCGGGACGCCCCCAGCCGTGACAGGAAGAGCGCCTCGCCGACCGCGAGCTGCTCGATCTCGCTGGGCGCGACCGACTCGTTGGGCGCGTGGATGAGGCACGCGGGCTCCTCGACGCCGAGCAGCACGATCTGCGCGTCGGGGTACCCGGACGCGAGCACGTTGCACAACGGGATGGACCCGCCCTGGCCGGCCGTCACGGTCTCCTTGCCGAACGCGTCCGCGAGGGCGCGCGAGAGCGTGTCGAACACGGGGCCGTCGGTGCGCGCCTGGAACGGCTGCCCGACGGCGTCGCGCACCGTCGTGACCCTGACCCCCCAGGGCGCGTGGTTCTCCAGGTGGGCCACGAGCTTGTCCTGGAGGTCGCGCGCGTCCGCACCGGGCGGGATGCGCAGGTTGAGGCGGGCGGCCGCGCGCGGCTGGATCGCGGCGGCCGAGCCGACGACGTTCGGCGCGTCGATCCCCAGGATCGTCACCGCCGGACGCGCCCAGAGCTGGTCGGAGACCCGCCCCGACCCCAGCAGGCGCGTGCCGTCGAGCATGCCGGCGTCGCTGCGGAACTGGTCGGGGTCGTAGTCGACGCCGGGCCAGGTCGCGTCGGCGATCTCGGACGGGACGCCGTCGATGGTGGTGTTGCCCTGGTCGTCGCGCAACGAGGACAGGAGGTGGACGAGGGCCGCGAGCGCGTCGGGGGCCGCTCCCCCGAACATGCCCGAGTGGATCTCGCTCTCGAGCGCCTCGACCGTCACGACCACGTTGGCCGCGCCACGCAGGGACACGGTGAGCGTCGGCAGGCCCAGCGTCGCGTTGCCCGTGTCCGCGATGAGGATCGCGTCCGCCGAGAGCTCCCCCGGGTGGGCCTCGACGTACTGGTCGAGTCCCGCGGTGCCCTGCTCCTCGGAGCCCTCGATGACGATGCGGAGGCCGACCGGGTAGTCGTCACCGCCGAGCGCTCGCAGGGCCCGCAGCGCTGTGAGGTGCGTGACGATGTTGCCCTTGCAGTCCGCGGAACCCCGCCCGTAGAGTCGCCCGTCCCGCTCGGTCAGCTCGAACGGGGGCGTGCGCCACGCCGCGTCGTCGAGCGGCGGCTGCACGTCGTAGTGCGAGTAGAGCAGGACGGTCGGCGCCCCGGGCGGCCCGGGTCGGTGCCCCAGCACCACGTGGGACCCGTCAGGGGTCTCCTCCAGGTGCGCGTCGTCGATCCCCTCGGCCCGGAACGCGTCCGCGACCCAGTGGGCCGCCCGCTCGCAGTTCTCCTTCGGGAACAGCCGTTCGTCGGCGACCGACGGGATCGCGACCAGGGTCCGCAGGTCGTCGAGCGCTCGTGGCAGCAGCGACGCCACCTGCGCCTTCAGGGGAGCGAGGTCTTCCGGTGTGCTGCTCACGAGTCCTCCTGGTGCGTCGTGCTGCTGTCGAGGTTGAGCGAGTCGACGTAGGCGTCGAACTCGTCGAGCTGGTCGGGGCAGTACACCTCGATCACGAGGCGGTCCCCGGCGAGCCGTCGCTCGTCGACGAGCGAGGGCCTGCTGCCGGGACCGGTGGCCCCGTTGGTGGACCCGAGGTTGGCCGTCGCCTTGACCAGTGCGGCCGGGTCGGTGCAGAACCCGCCCCCGTCGGCCCCGAGGACGGCGACGATCTGGTCCTCGTCGAAGGCCGTGATGCCGATCGCCTCGAACTCGGCGTGGAGCTCGGCGGCCCGCTGCTCGGCCACCTCACGATCCTGCGCGGCGTGGTAGTTGTGGTACAGCACGGCCATGAGGACTCCGACGGCGACCGCGAGCAGGGCCGCGGCGGTGTAGAGGATCCAGCGCCGGGAGTCGCCCGGCTCGTCCTCGTGCTGGGGCAGGCCGTCAGGGCCCTCGGTGGTGGACGTCGCGGTCATGTCACGCCTCCTTCGGTCCGTCAGCCGGGGCGTCGACGAGCGGTTCCTCCGGCCCCCCGACGTTGTCCGGGTTCTTCCATCCCGGCTTGCGCAGGAAGTAGAAGAGCGCGGGCACCAGGATCCCGACGATGCCCAGCCCGCCACCGACGATCAGCAGGTACACCCCGCCGCTGCCGCTCGAGAACTGCGCGGGCGGCACGAAGCCGATGATCATCGCCGCGACCGACGCCAGGAAGCCGACGGTGCACAGCAGCGTGAGCGCGGGCGCGCGGTACCCGCGGGGGTGGTCCGGCTTGTTCCGTCGCAGCCGGACGGCCGCGACGAAGAGCAGCAGGTACATGATCAGGTACACCTGCGTGGTGATGACCGACAGGATCCAGTAGGAGCTCGAGACGTCCGGGATGAACGCGTAGAGGAGCGCGATGGCGGTCGTCACGAGCCCCTGCGACACCAGGATGTTCTGCTGGACGCCGTGCTTGTTGAGCTTCTGCAGGAACGGCGGCAGGTACCCCTCCTCGCGCGCGACCGTCAGCAGCCCCTTCGAGGGGCCCGCGAGCCAGGTCAGCATGCCGCCGAGCGAGGCCGCGATGAGCATGAGACCCAGGATCGGCGTCAGCCAGCTCACCCCGAAGTTCGCGAAGAACACGTCGAAGGCCTGCATGACGCCGGCCGTGAGGCTGAGCTGGTCGGCCGGGATGACCCAGCTGATCGCGAGCGCCGGGAGGATGAAGATCAGCAGGACCAGGCCGATCGCGAGGAACATCGAGCGCGGGAACTCCTTGGCGGGCTTGCGCAGGCTCGTCACGTGCACGGCGTTCATCTCCATGCCCGCGTAGGACAGGAAGTTGTTGACCACGAGCACGAGGGACGCGATCCCGGTCCACTGCGGCAGCAGGTGCGAGGCGTCCATGGGAGCGGCCGAGGCGTTGCCCTGCCCGAGGAACACGAGCCCCAGGACGACGAGCAGCGCGCCGGGCACCAGGGTCCCGATGATGAGGCCGAAGCTCGACAGGCCCGCGACGGTCTTGGTGCCCTGCGACGACACCCACACCCCGGTCCAGAACAGCACGACGATGACGATCGCGACGTACAGGCCGTTGCTCGCGAGCGACGGGTTGATGACGTAGGCGAACGTGCTCGCCACGTACCCGAGCAGGCTCGGGTAGTAGAAGATCGTCATCGCGAACTGGCACCAGATCGCGAGGAAGCCCGCGGGCTTCGAGATGCCGTCGGCGACCCAGCGGTAGACGCCTCCCGACCAGCCGGACGCGAGCTCGGCCGACACGAGCGAGGTCGGCAGGAGGAAGACGATCGCGGGCACGATGTACAGGAACACCGCCGCCAGCCCGTACACGGCCATGGTCGGCGCGGCCCGCAGGCTCGCGACCGACGACGTGATCATGAACGCGAGCATGAGCCAGGTGATGTAGTTCTTGGGCGTCCTGGCCGTGATCGCCGCGCGCATCTCCTCGCGCGTGGGCGGCGCCCCGCGGGTCCCCGTCGCGGCCGTCGAGGTCGCCCCCGTCTTGCCCGACTCCGCCGTGGATGAGGCCATCGTTCCTCCGTGCCGCCAAGACCCCCTGGACGGGCGGGTCGCCGTGAACCGCTGGGACGTGCCAGACGTTGCGAACATATCGCCAGGGACCGGTTTGCGCCCCCGGAACGCCGGGCGGTGCGCGGGGCCCTCGCCTGCCTGCTCGGCCGACGTGTCGGCGCTGGTAGCGTCGGCGTGCCCACCGTGCCGGGTCCGGGTCGGCCGACGCCGGCCGTCCGCGCGACGGGCGCCTTCTCGACCGCGTCCTGCCCGCCGCGGCCGTCGCACCTTCCCCCGTCTGGAGCCACGCGTGAAGATCCTCGTCCCCCACACGATCGCCCTCGACCTCACCCCGGGGGCGGCCCCGGCGGGCCGGGACGGCCCGCCGAGGCCGGACGAGGTCGTCCTGTACGACGCTTCCGCTCCCCTGCCCGCGGAGCACCGCGACGCCGAGGTCCTCGTCGCGTGGGCCAACTCGCGCGAGAACCTGGCCGACGCCGCCACCCACCTCTCCCGGCTCCGCTGGGTGCAGACGCTTGCCGCCGGACCGGACGCGATCCTCGCGGCGGGCTTCGCCCCCGAGGTGGTCGTGACCAACGGCCGGTCGCTGCACGACGGCCCCGTGGCCGAGCACGCCCTTGCGCTCACGCTGGCCGCGGTCCGCGACCTCGACCGCCTCGGGGCGGCTCAGCGCGAGCACTGCTGGGACGCGCTGATGCCCGACCTGCAGGCCGACCCGGCGACGAGCCGGCACTTCACGCTGCACGGCGCGCGCGTGACGATCTGGGGGTTCGGGTCGATCGCCGCCAGGCTCGCGCCTCTCTACGCGGCACTGGGGGCGCACGTCACAGGGGTCGCGAGCTCGGCGGGCGAACGGCACGGCTTCCCGGTCGTGACCGACGCGGACCTGCCACGGGTCCTCGCCACGACCGACGTCCTGGTCTCTCTGCTGCCGGCCGTCCCGGCCACACGCCACGCGTTCGACGCCGCGCGCATCGACGCGCTCCCGGACCACGCGGTGTTCGTCAACGTGGGCCGGGGGGCCACGGTCGACGAGGAGGCCCTCGTCGTCGCGCTGCGCGAGGGCCGGCTGGGCTGTGCGGCCCTGGACGTGACGGAGACCGAACCGCTGCCGTCCGACTCCCCGCTCTGGGACGCCCCGCGCACGATCATCACGCCGCACGTCGCGGGCGGGCGTCCCCAGGGAGCGTCTGAACTGGTCCGGGAGAACCTGGCGAACCTGCGCGCCGGCCGCCCGCTGCGCAACGTGGTCCTGCGCGGCTGAGCGCCGCCCTACCTACCAGCGCGCGTTCCGCGGCACCTTCTGGCAGACGGGGCACGTGTACGAGGACCGGTTCATGAACTCGTCGCGCCGCACGAGAGCCCCGCAGCGCGTGCACTCCTCGCCCTCGCGGCCGTACACCGCGAGCGAGCGCGAGAAGTAGCCGGACTGGCCGTTGACGTTGACGTAGAGCTCGTCGAAGCTCGTCCCGCCCTGGACCAGCGCCTCGCGCATGACCTCCTCGGCGGCGTCGAGCACGCGGTGCGCCTCGGCCAGGCGCAGGGTGTCGGTGGGGCGCGCGTAGTGGAGGCCGGCGCGCCACAGCGCCTCGTCGGCATAGATGTTGCCCACGCCGGACACGAGGCGCTGGTCGAGCAGGGCCCGCTTGATACCGGTCCGACGACGGCGGATCGCCCTCGCGAGGTCGTCGCGCCGCAGCGCGGGGTCGAGCAGGTCGCGCGCGATGTGGGCGGCGGGCTCGGGGATCTCCGCGAGAGCCGAGCCCCAGCCACCGGGGCCACCGTCGGGCGTGGGCGCGAGGTCCGTGACGGACAGGTGCCCGAACGTGCGTTGGTCCACGAAGTCGAGGGTCCGCGGCGTCCCGGGCTCCCCGGAGAGCGCGGACAGCTCGAGCCGGACGCGCAGGTGCGGCACCTTGTCGACCGCGGCGGTCCCCGAACGGACCAGGAGCTGGCCACTCATGCCCAGGTGCGCCATGAGAGCGGTGACGTGATCGCCTGCGGGCGCTGCGCCGTCGGGCAGGGTGCTGCGACCAGAGGCGTCGGCGGGATCCTGCGACAGGAGGAGCCACAGGTACTTGCCGCGGCGGACCGCGGCGCCCACGCGCTGGCCGACGAGCTGGCCGCGGAAGCTCTCGGGGCCGCCCTCGTGGCGGCGGACCGAGTAGTCGCGCAGGACCTCGACGCCGGTGACGACCCGGCCCGTGACGTGACGTGCCAGGCCGTCACGGACGGTCTCGACCTCGGGAAGCTCAGGCAACGGTCCCGTGCGCCCCGTCGATCGGCTCGGCCGGGTCTGCCGGGTCTGCCGGGTCGGCAGCCGGCACGGCCGCCGCGGACAGCGGGCGCTCGATGATCGCCCGGTAGGCCATCTCGGCGGCGTCCTGCTCCGCGTACTTCTTGGCCGAGCCGCTGCCCGTGCCGTACACGACACCGTCGAGCGAGACCTCGGACGTGAACGTGCGGGCGTGGTCGGGCCCGTCTCCCTGGCTCGCGTACGCGGGCGCACCGAGGTTCCGTGCCGCAGCCGCCTCCTGGAGCGACGTCTTCCAGTCGAGCCCCGCACCCAGGTCCGCGGCGACCGCGAGCGTCGGGTCCACGAGACGGTGCACCAGGTCGCGCGCCACCTCGAGGCCGTGGCTGAGGTAGGTCGCGCCGATGAGGGCCTCGACGGTGTCCGACAGGATCGAGTCCTTGTCGTTCCCGCGCGTGCGCACCTCGCCCTTGCCGAGCAGGATGTACCCGCCGAGCCCCAGGGTGCGCGCGATCGCGGCGAGGGACTTCTGCGAGACGGTAGCCGCTCGCATCTTGGCGAGCTCACCCTCGGGGAGGTCGGGGTGGCGGCGGTACAGCGCCTCGGTCACGACCAGGCCCAGGACCGTGTCGCCCAGGAACTCGAGGCGCTCGTTGGTCGGGATCCCGCCGTGCTCGTGCGCGAACGAACGGTGCGTCAGTGCAAGCACGAGAAGCTCGGGATCCAGGTGGATCCCGAGCCTCTCGAGAAGACCGGCGGCCGCGGGGGCGTCCGGCGTCACGCTATTCAGCCTGCGTGCTCGGTGCGCAGCGCCTCGACGTACTGACGGCTCTTGTAGGTGCCGCAGGTCGGGCACGCAGCGTGCGACAGCTTGTCGCCCTTGCACTGCGGGCAGGTCGTGAGGTTCGCGGCGGTGGTCTTCCACTGCGAACGACGCGCACGGGTGTTGCTGCGCGACATCTTGCGCTTCGGAACAGCCACGGCTAGCTCTCTTTCGTCTCGTCGGACACGCTCGGATCCTCGAGCATGCTCTGTAGTGCCGACCACCGGGGATCGACAATGTCGTGCGAGTGATCAGGATCCTCCGCCAGACGTGCTCCGCACTCGGAGCACAGGCCCTGGCAATCGGGCTGACACAACGGTCTGAATGGTAGTGCAGTGACGACGGAATCCCGAAGCGCGGGCTCGAGATCGATCAGGTCGCCCTCGAGCTCGTACACCTCGTCCTCGTCGTCACCGGACTCTGCCGCGGCCTTCGCACGCTCGGGATACACGAACAGCTCCTGGATGTCCGCGACGACGTCAGCCGTCAGCGGTTCCAGGCACCGCACGCACTCCCCGACCGCCTGGGCCTGGGCAGTCCCCGTCACCAGCACACCGTCCATCACCGACTCGAGCCGGACGTCCAGCTCGAGGTCGGTGCCTTCAGGGATGCCGATCACGACGGTTCCGAGGTCGGCCGGAGCCTTGACCGAGCGAGTCACCTCACGCATCGATCCGGGACGCCGACCGAGCTCGTACGTGTCGAGCACAAGAGGCGAGCGCGAGTCGAGAGTGATGGGTTCCTCCACAGGGTTTCGGCGACCCGAGCGGGCCACCGGTGTTCAAGGTCACAGCACGCACGCCTGTCCCGCGAGAACTCGGGGGATGGACGAGCGTCCTCGGTCCCAGTCGATGACAGGAAGGACCAACGGACCATCTTACGGCATCGCCGAAGTGCCGTCGAACCTCGCGAACTGCCCGGTCAGGCCCCGTCGGCCTGCCCCTGGTAGTCCCCGATGCGCTGCGCGAGCTTGGCGCGTCCCGCGTGCACCTGCGCCATGATCTTGCCGAGGTCCACCTCGAACTCCGCGAGGCGGCGGTCGCAGTAGTCGTCGGCGTCGACGCGCAGCTCCGCGGCGGTCCGCTCGGCCTCCTCGACGATCGCCCGGGCACGGGACTCGGCCTGCACCGCGACCTGCTCCTTCTGGACCAGCTCGATCGCGCGGGCGCGTGCCGTGGTGAGGATGTCCTCGGCCTGCCGGTTCGCGTCCTCCAGGACCGCGTTGGCCTCGGCCAGGACCTCGTCCGCGTGCGCGAGCTGCTCGGGCAGTGCCTGGCGCATCTCGTCCACGAGAGCCAGGGCGTCGGCCTTGTGCACGAGGACCGAGGACGACATGGGCATCGCCCGGGCGTTCTCGACGAGCAGGGCCAGGTCGTCGAGGATCACGTGGAGACCGGCCTCGGTCTGCGCCTCGTCCTCGGTCTGCCCGAGCGGGTGGTCGTTCATCGGCCTGTTCCTTCCGTGGTGGGGTTCGCCTGCCGCGTCTGGTCGCCGGCCGGCGACGCGCCTGCCGCACGGTCCGCGAGCGCCTGGCGCACGAGGTCCCCGACGCCCGCGGGCACCAGGTCGTCGACGGGGCCGCCGAAGCGGGCCACGTCCTTGACGAGCGAGGACGCGACGTGGGCGAGGGCCGGGTCCCCCGGGACGAACACCGTCTCGACGCCCACGAGGTGGCGGTTCATGAGGGCCATGGGCAGCTCGGCGTCGAAGTCCGCACCGCCCCGCAACCCCTTGACGACGGCCGCGGCCCCGACCTCGCGGCAGAAGTCCACGAGGAGGCCGGGCACGATCTCGACGCGGACGTCCTCGAGCCCCGGGGACGCGTCGAGGGCCGCACGGGCGATCTCGACGCGCAGCTCGGCGCTCAGCAGCGCGGACTTGGAGGAGTTGCGGGCGACTCCGATGACGACGACGTCGAACAGCGAGCGCGCGCGGCGGACGATGTCGAGGTGGCCGAGGGTGAGGGGGTCGAACGACCCCGGGCAGACGGCGATGGTCACCTCGCCACGGTAGTACACGCCCGCCGGGAATCCGGGCAGGTCAGGGTGGTCGGACGGCCCGTGGGGCGGCGGCACCAGGCCGGGGCAGGGGTCGGCCGGGGAGGGGCGACCGTCCTGCGCGGGAGCCACGGGCGCGGCAGGATGGGGGCCATGCCTCCCGCGTCCGGCCCCGTCGTCGTCCCCCTGCGTTCCGTCGAGCAGCTCACCCAGCTCTACCGCGACGTGCTCAGCCCGTCGTTCCCGCCCGCCGAGCTCGTCTCGCTCGACTCGTTCCTCGCGGACCACGCGGCGGGGCACCTGGAGTCGTTGGGTGTCGTCGAGGTGCCCGACGGCGCCGCTCCCCCGGCCCGTGCGGCCACGGCGGGCACGGGGTCGGGTGGGTCGGGCACGGGGCACGCTGGCGCGAGCACCGTCTCGGACGGCCACGGCAAGGTGAGCACAGCCCTGGGCGAGGCCGACCCGGAGCCGACCGGTCGGGTGGTGGCGGGCGTCGTCGGGTCCTGGTCCGCCGAGGCGCGCGTCCTGCTGGTGCAGTACCTGGCGATCGCCCCCGGGCGCCGCGGAGGTGGGATCGGTGCCGCGCTGCTCGGGGCGGCGGTCGCCGCGTGGCGGGAGGACCTGCGGCCGGTCATGGTGCTCGGCGAGGTCGAGCACCCGCAGTTCCATTCCGCGAGCGAGGCGCACGGCGACCCCGAGGCGCGGCTGCGGTTCTACGCCCGCCACGGTGGTCGCGTGCTCGCGGTGCCGTACTTCCAGCCGGGCAACGAACCGGGGGCCGAGCGCGTCCCTGCGCTGCTGCTCATGACGCTCGCGACCGAGAGCCCGGAGTCGACGAGCGTCCCCGCCGCGCCGCTGCGCACGTTCCTGCGGGAGTACATCGAGGCCAGCGAGGGGTCCCTGGCCGACGACGCCCCGACCCGCGCCCTGCTCGACGCGACCTCGGGCGACCGGGTCGAGCTGCTCGGGGTGGACGAGCTGGACCGGGTGCCCGTGGGACTGCTCGACGGTCCGTCGCTGCGCGCGCCGGCGGGCTGACCCCGCCCGCCCCCACCTCCCGGCCGGCTGCCCGGCCGCCCGGCTGCCCGGCCGCCCGCGTCTGGCACGCCAGCCCCCGTCTCGCGCGGGCCTCAGGAGGCGTCGGCCTGCGGCTCCTCTGCCGCCACGGGGCCCGCGTAGAACACCGCGGTCTCGCCGTAGTCCTTGCGGGCGAGCAGCTCCCACGCGGTCGGCCACGTCGGCTCGGGGCTGCGCGTCGACCGTTCGACCACGACGACCGCGTCCTCGACGAGCGCTGAGGTCTGCGCGAGCTGACGCAGGAGCTCGGCGACGACTGCCTCGGACACGTCGTAGGGCGGGTCGATGAACACGACGTCCCACGTGGTCGCGGGCGCCGACTGGACGAACTTCTCGGCCTTGTCCTGGACGACCTGCACGTTCGTCAGCCCGAGGGTCCTGACGTTGGCCCGGCAGACCTCGGCCGCGACGCGCGCGGCGTCCACGAGCACGACCCGCTGCGCACCCCGCGAGGCGGCTTCCAGCCCCAGAGCGCCGGACCCCGCGTACAGGTCGAGCACGTACGCACCGTCGAGGACCCCGTAGTGCTCGAGCCGCGAGAAGATCGCCTCGCGCACCCGGTCGCTCGTGGGCCGCGTCCCCTTGGGGGGCACCTGCAGGCTGCGTCCACCGACCGTCCCGGCCACGATCCTCGTCATGCGGACAGCCTAGACGGACCCTCCGGCACGCCCGCGCCGCGTGGGCGGCGTCACCCTCGGCGCTCCGGTGCGTCACCCTCGGCGACCCCGGGCGTCACCCTCGGCGCCCTCGGGCGTCACCCTCGGCGAACCGGCGCGACCGTCACGCCCGTTCCAGGAACTCCTCGCGCTCGGGGTCGAGCCAGCTCGCGATCGCGGCGCGCAGCTCGGGGTGCTCCGCCAGGTCCGGGTCGGCCGCGATGACGTCGGCCGCGTCGGCCCGCGCCTGCTCGATGACCGCGACGTCCTTGACGACCCGCAGCAGCTTCAGGGAGCTGGCCTTGCCGGACTGGGCTGCGCCCAGCACGTCGCCCTCGCTGCGCAGCTCGAGGTCGACGGTCGCGAGCCGGAACCCGTCGGTGGTCTCGGCCATGGTCTCGACGCGCACGGCCGCGGGCGTCCCGGGCTCGACGGTCGAGACGAGCAGGCACAGCCCGGGCGCGGACCCGCGGCCCACGCGCCCGCGGAGCTGGTGGAGCTGCGAGAGGCCGAACCGGTCGGCGTCGAACACGACCATGACGGTGGCCTCGGGGACGTCCACGCCGACCTCGACCACGGTGGTCGAGACGAGGACCTGGACGGTCCCGGACGCGAAGTCGGCCATGACCTTCTCCTTGTCCGCGGGGGGCATCTGCCCGTGCAGGACGCCGACGGCGAGCCCTCGCAGCGCGGGCACGTGCGAGAGCTCCTCGGCGACCTCGAGCACGGCGCGAAGCGGTGGCCGGTCCGACCCGGTGCCCTGTCCGTCGAGATCGAGAAAGTCGGGCACCTCGTCGAAGTCGTCGGTCCGGGTCTTCTTCTTCGCGGGGGCGGCGGCCCCGTCGGGGGCGCCCGGGCCCGCCGCAGGTTCGTCGGGGTGGATCCGCGCGCACACCACGTAGGCGCGGTGCCCGGCATCGACCTCCTCGCGCACGCGCTGCCACGTCCGGTTCATCCAGGCCTCGTTGTCCGCGGGCACGACGTGCGTCGTGATGCCTGCACGCCCTGCCGGGATCTCGGTGAGCGACGACGTCTCGAGGTCGCCGAACACCGTCATGGCGACCGTGCGCGGGATGGGCGTCGCCGTCATGACGAGCAGGTGCGGGCTGGTGCGGGCCTTGGCGCGCAGCGCGTCGCGCTGCTCGACGCCGAACCGGTGCTGCTCGTCGACCACGACCAGGCCGAGGTCCGCGAACTGCACGTTCTCGCTCAGCAGCGCGTGGGTCCCGACGACGATCCCGGCCCGGCCGCTCGCCGCGTCGAGCAGCGCGCCCTTCTTGGCCGCGGCCCCCATGGACCCGGTGAGGAGCGCGACGCGCGTCCCGTGGTCGGCCCCGCCCAGCATGCCCTCCTCCGCGAGCGGTCCCAGCAGCGCCCGCAGGGTGCGGGCGTGCTGCGCGGCGAGCACCTCGGTGGGGGCCAGGAGCGCGGCCTGCCCTCCGGCGTCGACCACCTGGAGCATCGCGCGCAGCGCGACGACGGTCTTCCCTGAGCCGACCTCGCCCTGGAGCAGGCGCTGCATGGGCCGCGAGCGCGCGAGCTCGCCGGAGATCTCCTCACCGATCTCGCGCTGCCCGGCCGTGAGCGTGAACGGCAGCGATGCGTCGAAGTCCGCGAGCGCGCTGGGTCCGCCGGGTGCGCGCAGGGGCCGTGCCGTCGCCTCCTCGGCCTCGGCCCGCGCGCGCCGCTGGGCGAGCGCGGCCTGGAGCACGAACGCCTCCTCGTAGCGCAGGCGGTCCCGGCCGTGCTGCCACTGGCGCGTGTCGAACGGTTCGTGGACGTCCTTGAGCGCGTCGTGCCGCGACCCGAAGCCGCGGGCCTCGCGGACGGCGGGCGGCAGCGGGTCCGGCACCTCGTCCTCGGTCAGCGGGTCGAGGACCTGACGGACGGCCTTCTGGATGCGCCAGCTCGGGATCGCGGCGCTCGCCGGGTAGAGCGGGATGGGACGGCGTGCCTCGATGAGGGCGGCCTCCTCGTCGTCGGCGTCGACCCCGATGATCAGGTAGTCGGGGTGCGTGAGCTGGCGCGTGCCGCGGTACTCGCTCACGACACCGGTGAACAGGCCCGTGCGACCGGGCTGGAGGCGGCTCTCGTGGGTGCGCAGCGCACCGGTGCCCTTGGCGAAGAACGTCAGGGAGAGGCGGTGCACGCCGTCGGTCACCTCGGCCTGCATCATGGCCCCGCCCCGCGAGCGCATGGCCCGCACGGTCGCCTGGACGACACGCGCCATGATCGTGACGTGCTCGCCCAGCACCAGGCCACCGAGGTCGGTGAGCCGGCCCGGGTCGCCGTAGCGGCGCGGGTAGTGGCCCAGCAGGTCGCCCGTGGTCTCGAGGCCCAGCTTGGCGAGCGCGCCCGCCGAGCGCGGGCCGAGGACCGTGGTCAGGGGCTCGGCGAAGCGGTCGACGGGTCCGGTCACCAGGTCGCCCGCGAGGCGTCGCGTGCCGGTCACGTGGTCCGCGTCTGCCTCGGGTCCCGCGGCACGAGGGTCGCTGCTCATTCTGCTCCCAGCTCCAGGTCGGCGTGGTCGCGCCCCGAGTCGAGGACGACAACCTCGATGCCCGGGACGCGCTGGCGGGCGATGCCCGCGACGACGTCGATCACGACCGGGTCGACCCGTCGCCCCGGCAGGACGGTCAGCACCTCGTCGTCGGCCCGGAGGAGGCCTTCGAGCGCGGGTCGCACGAACGCCCCGTCCGCGGGGACCTGGACGGCCCGGACGTCGTCGAGGGTCGCGCGCATGAGGGCGACGACGTCGTCCACGGATCCCAGGGCCGCTGCCGCGAGCGCGGCGACGACGTGCAGGTCGGTGGGGGCGTCGAGCACCTCGAGGCCTCGCAGGTCGCCTGCGCCGGGGCCGACGAGCCCACCGGCCTCACGGGCCACGTCGGCCGCGACCTCGCTCCCGGGCAGGACGGCGACGCGGCGCGCACCGGTGTCCACGGCCACGCGCAGCACCTCTCCCGGGGTCGGCGCCTGGTCGGTCGTGAGGAGGACGACGGCTCCGCTGCGGGCCAGGTCCGGCACGAGGCCGGGGGCCGAGGTGATCGCGACGACGCCGTGCTCGGGGACCTCCGCCGTCGGGACCGCATGGCCGTGCAGGTCGTCGGCGAGTCCGCGTGCGGCGACCTGCGTCGCGAGGTGACGGACGCACACCTGGCGCAGCCGGGCGTCGCCGGCCGCGGTCCGGGCGGCCTGCACGGCGCGCGCGGGGTCGTCGGTGTGCACGTGGGCCTGCCACACGCCCTCCCCCACGACCACGACCGAGTCGCCGACCTGCGCGAGCGCCGCGCGCAGCGCGTCGGCGAGGGGCGGCGACGGAGCCGGGGCACCTGTGCCGTCCGTGCCGTCGACCACGAGCATGACCTCGAACTCGCCGTCGATCCCGACGGGCACGGGCTCGGCAGGGGCGGCACCGGCAAGCCCGCTCGCCAGGGGGGACGTCATGGGGGACATGGTGCCGTCGGCCACCGACAGGGGGCAGTCCGTGCCGGGGCCCTCCCCCGCAGCGTCGGGAGCGCCGAGGTCGGCCAGCACGGCCAGTTCGGTCGTGTCAGTCGTGCAGGTCAGGTCAGCGGTGTCGGCGAGGTCTGCGACGTCGTCGGCGACGGCGCCCAGCGCCCGGCACAGCGCGTCGAGGACGAGCACGAGCCCGAACGCCCCGGCGTCGAGCACGCCCGCGCGGGACAGGACGTCGAGCTCTCGCGGGCTGCGCAGCATGGCGTCGTGCGCTCCCGTGCGCGCTGCGAGCACGACGCCGCTCAGGCCTGCCCCGGCGTCCGCCGCGACGCGAGCGGCGACGGCGGCTCCGTCGGCCGCGGTGAGGATCGTCCCGGCGACCGGGACCGCGACGGCCGCGGAGGACGAGCGGGCCGCCGCCTCGAGGCGCGTCGCGACCCGCAGGGACCCGACGGGCTCGTCGGCCACGGTGGTCGCACCGGCGAACCCGCGCAGGAACTCGCTGAGGATCACGCCCGAGTTGCCGCGCGCGCCGATCAGGGCGCCCCGCGCGAAGGCGAGCAGCACGGCGTCGACGGGCGCGCCGTCGGGCACCTCGCCCACGGTCCGAGCTCCCTCCGTGACGGTCAGGAACAGGTTGGTGCCCGTGTCGGCGTCGGCCACGGGGAACACGTTCGCGCGGTCGATGCGTGCCCTGGCCTGGCCGAGCGTCCGGACCGTCTCCGCCACCCACTCCCGCACCACCGCGGGCTCGATGTGCTCCGTGCCGTCCGTCACGCTCGTGGGGCTCCTTCGTCGGGGTCGGGCGCACGAGGGTGCCGAACCCCCGCTGAGCCTGCGATACTTACCGGACCACCGTAGTCCGCCCCGCGCGCTGCACCATGCACGCTCTCGGGTCGGTTTGGGGTGGGGGGCGGCCATCGGCTACCCTATGGAGGTTGCCCGGACAGATCCGGGCGACCACGGACGTTCCCCGGCCTGCGTGCTGGTTCGGAGCGTTCACCCCACAGACCATTCACTACGTCGCCGCTGTCCTTTCGCGGAGGCGTGCACGACGATCAGGAGAAATCGTGGCTGCCAACTGCGAAGTCTGCGGCAAGGGCCCGAGCTTCGGGCACAGCATCTCGCACTCGCACATCCGTACGAAGCGTCGCTGGAACCCGAACATCCAGCGCGTCCGTGCGATCGTCTCGGGGACCCCGAAGCGTCTCAACGTGTGCACCTCGTGCCTGAAGGCCGGCAAGGTCGTCCGTCACGTCTGAGCCTTCCCGCTCGTTCGCCGAAAGCCCGTCAGGACTCGTCCTGGCGGGCTTTCGCGTTCCTGGGGACCACCAGGGCCCGACGGCGGCGCTCACCTGCGGCGCGCTGGCCGCGGCACGCGCGTGGTCGTCGCGGGCCGTGACGGGTCGAGTCAGTCGGCGCGACGCTGCCGGGGCCGGGCGCGGAAGTGTGCCCGCTCGCCCTGGGGGCCGTGCAGGACGAGCAGCTCGACCGGGTGCTCGTCGGCGTTGAGGACCGCATGGGGGGTGCGGGTGTCGAACTCTGCGGCCTCGCCCTCGCCCAGGACCAGGTCGTGCTCTCCGAGCAGGAGCCGCAGCCGCCCGCCGAGCACGTACAACCACTCGTAGCCCTCGTGCACCTTGGTCTCCGGCAGCACGTCCGAGGTCCGCCCGTGCAGGACCTGCTTGTAGGCCTGGACCCCGCCCGGGCGGCGGGACAGCGGCAGGATCGTCGAGTCTCCCCGTCTCACGGGCCGCGCGTGGATGCGCGGGTCACCCGTGGGCGGTGCGCCGACGAGCTCGTCGAGCGGCACCTCGTGCTCGCGCGCGAGGGGCAGCAGGAGCTCGAGCGTGGGGCGCCGGCCTCCCGACTCCAGGCGGGACAGGGTGCTCACGGAGATGCCTGTGCGGTCGGAGAGCTCGACGAGGGTCAGCTGACGCTGCCGGCGCAGCGCGCGCAGGCGGGGGCCGACGGCATCGAGGGCTGCGGCGAAGGGGTCGTCCTGGGGTGCGGGTGCGGGTGCGTCCATGCACCCGAGTTTGCCACTTCGGCAACAGGAGTTGCCACCGATGACCCTGCGCGCCGATGCTCGTCGAGGAGGTGGTCCCCATGACCCGCACGAGCCCGACACCCGCCACGGGTGAGAACACGCACATCGACCGCACGCCCCGTGTCCACGACGTGATCGTCGTCGGAGGCGGCGCGGCCGGGCTCAGCGGAGCCCTGACTCTCGCCCGCGCGCGGCGCGACGTGCTCGTGGTCGACGCCGGCCGTCCCCGCAACGCCCCGGCCGCGCACATGCACGGCTACCTGTCCCGCGACGGCGAGGACCCATCCGCGCTGCTGGCCACCGGTCGCGGCGAGGTCACGGCACACGGCGGCCGCATCACGCAGGGCGAGGTCGAGTCCGCCGCCCGGCTGCCGGACGGCGGTTTCGAGGTGCGGCTCGCGGACGGCCGGGACCTGCACGCTCGCCGGCTGCTCGTCACCACGGGACTGGTCGACGAGCTGCCCGCGGTGCCCGGGGTCGCCGAGCGCTGGGGCAAGGACGTCCTGCACTGCCCGTACTGCCATGGCTGGGAGGTCCGCGACCGGGCCGTGGGCATCCTCGCCACGAGCCCGATGGCGCTCCACCAGGCCCAGATGTGGCGGCAGTGGACCGACGACGTGACGCTCTTCCTCCACGAGGAGCCCGCGCCGGACGCACCGACCCACGCCGCGCTCGACGCACGCGGCGTCAGGGTCGTCGACGGTCCGGTCGAGGCGCTCGACGTCCAGGAGGGCTCGCTGCGCGGCGTGCGCCTGACGTCCGGGGAGGTCGTGCCGTGCGACGCCCTCGTCGTCGCGCCCCGCTTCACGGCCCGGTCCGCGGTCCTGGAGTCCCTGGGCATCGAGACCGCGGAGCAGGTCGTCGACGGCACGGTGGTCGGGACGTACGTCCCGTCCGACCCGATGGGGGCGACCTCGCTGCCCGGGGTCCGCGTCGCGGGCAACGTCACGAACATCATGGCGCAGGTCGTCGCCGCAGCCGCCGCCGGGGTCCAGGCCGCTGCGGCGACCAACGGTGATCTGATCGCCGACGACGTCCGACGTGCGCTCGCGGACGTACCGGTCGACACCCGGCAGGCGACCGCCGACAAAGGCTGAGAGGATCGGTGGACGGTGGACCGCGAGGGGCGACGCCGACGTCCCAGCCCCCTCGCCGAAGTCGACAACACATCCCCTGGGGGAGATTTGCTGAAGATCCAGACCGAGAGGGTTGGCGAATCTCCACGGAAGTGGCAGGATTTGGTCATGGTGACGGAACTCAACGAGGTAACGATCCGCACGGCGACACCGCAGGACGCGGCGTCGATCGCCCAGGTGCACATCGCGTCCTGGCGCGGGGCCTATGCCGGGATCGTCCCCGACGAGTACCTGGCCTCTCTCGACCACGACCAGCGTGAAGCGGCCTGGACCACGAACCTCGCGAACTCGGGCGCCGACATCCTCCTCGCCGAGGCCGACGGTAGGGCCCTCGGGTTCGCCAGCATCGGGCCTGCACGCGACGAGGACGCCGACGAGGGCGACCTCGAGATCTACGCCATCTACCTCGACCCCGAGGCCTGGGGCCGGGGTGTGGCCCGCGACCTGATGCGGACCATGCTCGGCAAGGTCCCCCCGCGCACCCCCGTCTCCCTGTGGGTGCTCAAGGACAACGACCGCGCACAGCACTTCTACCGTCGTCACGGGTTCGCCCCGGACGGCGTCGAGCGCCGCGACGACATCGGTGGTCGTGACCTGACCCAGGTGCGGTACCGCCGCAGGTCCTGACCCGAGGGCCACGCCCACGTCCTCCCGTCGAGGGGGTCACCCGTGAGGGTGGCCCCCTCGACCGTCGTCCGCACGCGGCTCAGCCGCGGAAGTGGTCCCACCCGACGCCGTGCGCGCGCGGAGCGACCCCGTCGACCGTGACCGCCGGACGTCCGGCGCCGGAGGCCGCGGGTCCCGCAGCCACCACGCGCCCAACCTCCCGGAACGGCTCGGGGAGGGCCGTCCCCGCAGGGAAGGTCGCGAGCAGCCCGTGGTCCTCGCCGCCCGTCAGCACCCAGTCGCGAGCCAGCGCCGCCCGGTCCCCCGACGCCGCGACGTCCTCGGCGGCGGACGGCCACTCCCCGGCCGGACGCCGACCCGTGGCCGAGCTCACGGCGGACGCCGCACGGGCGAGCCGGGCGAGGTCCGCCGCGAACGCGTCGAGGTCCAGGTCGATCCTGACGCCGCTCGCGCGCGCGACACGGCCCGCGTCCCGCAGCAACCCGTCGGACAGGTCCAGCATCGCGGTCGCACCGGCGTCGGCCGCCGCGGGGCCCGCGGCGAGCGGCGGCTCGGGCCGCAGGTACGCGCCGACCAGCTCACGGTCCGCGTCCCCCAGGTCGTGGTCGAGCAGGGCGAGCCCCGCGGCGGACCAGCCCCTGCGCCCGGCGTGCGCGACGACGTCGGACACCTGGGCGCCCGAGCGCAGGACCGGCGCGCGCCCGCCCAGGTCCCCGTGGACCGTGACCGCGACGACCACGTCGTCACCGCTCGACAGGTCTCCCCCGACGACGGCCGCCCCGGACGGGGAGCACGCCGCGGCAAGTCCGCGCGCGAGGCCCGTGACCCACCCGACGGGCAGGTGCCCCGGGATCACGAGCGAGACCACGAGCGACGTGGGCCGTGCCCCCATGGCGGCGACGTCGGCGAGGTTCTGCATCGCTGCGCGCCACCCCACGTCGTACCCCGTGGACCACTCCGGGCGGAAATGGCGCCGCTCGACCAGGACGTCCGTCGAGACGACGAACCGCCCGTCGGACGCGCTGACCACGGCCGAGTCGTCGCCCGGACCCACCAGCGTCGCCTCGCCCGTCGGCAGGAGCGGGAAGATCGCCGCGAGCAGCTCCTCCTCCGAGGTCTCTCGTACCAGGGCCGGGTTCTCGTTCGGATCGCTCACGGCGCCACCTTACGCGGGACCGGAACGCCCGCCGGAGCGGCTACCGTTGGAGGGTGCTGAACGCCCCTCGTACCCCTGCCCGACGCCGGACGCTCACCGGGATCCTGCTGGTCGCCGTGGCCGCGGGCCTCGGAGCCTGCGCACCGACCATCGGCGTCCCGGTCGCGGACGACGCCGCGAACCCGAAGTGCGCCGAGGTCGTCCTCGCGGTCCCCGACGAGCTCGCCGGCCTCCCCCAGGTCAAGACCGACAGCCAGGCCACCGCCGCCTGGGGCGAACCCGGCGCGGCCGTGACGCTGCGCTGCGGCGTGACCCCGCCCGAGCCCACCACGGCCGGATGCCTGGGGGTGCCGAGCAACGCCGGGAGCGTCGACTGGATCGTCACCGACGACGGCAAGGACACCTGGACGTTCGTGACCTACGGCCGCGACCCCGCGGTCGAGGTCCAGCTCCCCCCGGCCGTGAGCACGACCCGCACCTCGTCGTTCGTCTCGGACCTCAACCGTGCGGTGTCCAAGGTCGAGCAGACGCGCTACTGCATGTAGGTCAGCACAGCGAGCCCGTAGGACGACGAGAGCGCGCCGCCCCGTGAGGGCGGCGCGCTCTTCGCGTGTACCAGATCAGGAGGCCGGGACGGTCAGCGCAGGCCCGTGGGGCGCTGCAGCGCGAGCTGGATGAGCTCGTCGATCAGCTCCGGGTACGTGATCCCGGACTTCTCCCACATGCGCGGGTACATCGAGAACGGCGTGAAGCCCGGCATCGTGTTGATCTCGTTGACGATGACCTGACCGGCGGTCGTCACGAACACGTCGACGCGCGAGAGCCCCTCGGCACCCACGGCCTCGAACGTGCGGACCGCGATGTCGCGGACCTCGTCGACGAGGTCCTGCGGCAGGTCGGCCGGGCAGCTCAGCTCGACGCCCGCCTCGTCGAGGTACTTGGCCTCGAAGTCGTAGAAGTCGTGGTGCGCGTCGGTCACGACGATCTCGCCCGGCAACGACGCCCGCGGGCGCTCCCCCTCACGGCCACCGAGGACCGCGCACTCGATCTCACGCCCCACGACCCCGGCCTCGATCACGACCTTGGGGTCGTGCCTGCGGGCCTCGGCGATGGCCGCGGGCAGGTCCGCGAGGTCGTCGACCTTGGTGATGCCGAGGCTCGACCCCGCCCGGGCCGGCTTGACGAACACGGGCAGGCCCAGGCCCGCGACCGTCTCGGTCCAGGCGGCAGGGTTGCGGTCCCACTCCCCCGGGGGGATGACCGTGTACGGCGCGATGGGCAGGCCTTGCCCCGCGAGCACCAGCTTCATGAACTGCTTGTCCATGCCCACGGCCGACGCGAGCACCCCCGCGCCCACGTAGGGGACGTCGGCGAGCTCGAGCAGCCCCTGGAGCGTGCCGTCCTCGCCGAACGGCCCGTGGAGCAGCGGGAAGACGACGTCGACCTCGCCCAGCTCGCGCGGGAACTCGCCCGGCTCCAGGACGCGCAGCACTCGCTGCCCCACCGCGAGCGGCAGCAGCACCTCACCACCCGTCGCCGTGACCTCCGGCAGGTTGCCGGGCGTGATCTCCCAGCGCTCGGGCTCGTCGGCCGCGAGCACCCACTGCCCCGCCCTGGTGATCCCGACGGGGACGACCTCGTAGCGCTCGCGGTCGATCGCGCGCATCACGCCGCCCGCGGTCGCGCACGAGATCACGTGCTCGCCGGAGCGTCCGCCGAAGAGGATGAGGACGCGCGTCTTGCGCGCGGGAGCACTGGGTTCTGGCTGGCTGGACATCGCCGACGACCCTACCGGAACCGTGCTCGACAGCGTGAACAGGAGCGGACGGGCGAGGTGCCCAGGAGGTGGAGGTGCGGTGGTAGAACGGGAGCATGACCTCTCCGCTGCTGACCGACGACCTGCTCGACCGCATCCGCTCGCGCGCCGCGACCTACGACCGGGAGAACACGTTCTTCACCGAGGACTTCGAGGAGCTGACCGCGGCCGGCTACCTGAAGGCGTTCGTGCCCACCGCGATGGGCGGGCCGGGCCTGGGGCTGCGCGACGTCGCGCACGAGCAGATCCGCCTCGCGGGCGCAGCCCCCGCGACCGCGCTCGCGGTGAACATGCACCACGTGTGGACCGGCGTCGCGCGCTACCTGTACGAGCGCGGGGACCACTCGCTCGACGTCGTCCTGGAGGAGGCCGCGCGCGGCGAGGTCTTCGCGTTCGGGTACTCGGAGCCCGGCAACGACCTGGTGCTCTTCGGGTCGAGGACCCAGGCCCGGCCCGACGGCGAGGGCGGCTACTCGTTCCACGGCCGGAAGATCTTCACGTCCCTGTCGCCCGCGTGGACCCGGCTGGGGGTGCTAGGGATCGAGACGGCCACCGAGGACGGCCCCGCGCTCGAGGGCGACCCTCGCCTCGTGCACGCGTTCGTGACGCGCGAGGGCGGCGGCGTCGACGTGCTCGACGACTGGGACACGGTCGGCATGCGTGCGAGCCAGAGCCGGACGACCCTGCTCGTGGGCGCGCACGCCCCGGCCGACCGGGTCGTGCGCCGCCTGGCCCCGGGGCCGTCGACCGACCCGCTCGTGCTCGCGATCTTCACGACGTTCGAGGTTCTCCTCGCGTCGGTCTACACGGGGATCGGCAAGCGGGCCCTGGAGCTCGCGATCGAGAACGCGCACCGGCGCACCTCGATGAAGAACGGCGGCAGGCCGCTGTCACAGGACCCCGACATCCGCTGGCGGGTCGCCGACGCAGGCATCGCGATGGACGGGATCTACCCGCAGATCGACCAGCTGGCAGGCGAGATCGACGCCCTCGTGGACCGTGGTGCGGGCTGGTTCACGGCCGTCGCGGGCCTCAAGGTGCGGGCCACGGAGACGGCGCGCGTCGTCGTCGACCAGGCGATCCGGGTGTCCGGCGGGTCGTCGTACTTCGCGTCCTCCGAGCTCGGGCGGCTCTACCGTGACGTGCTCGCCGGGATCTTCCACCCGTCCGACGACGAGTCCACGCACTCGACGTTCGCGAGCGCGCTGCTCGGGCCGGTCGAGGACTGACGAGGGGCCGACCGGCGTCGCATCGAGCGTGCAGCTCGGGTCGCCCTGGCCGGTCGGCACTTCTTGCCGACGACGACCCGAACGGCACGCTCGGCACTTCCCTGTCTCCCTCCGCGGTTGCCCGCGGCACCCACCCGGCCGCCAGGCGTAGCCTCGCCCCATGACGACCGAGCCGACCGAGCCCACCGAGCCCACCGTCCGCCGCTCATCGCTGTCCCCCGCCACGATCGCGGTCGCGGCCGGGCGCCCGCGGCGCGAGCAGGGCGGGCCGGTCAACCCGCCCGTGGTCCTGTCCTCGACGTACGTCTCGCGCGGCGTGCAGGAGCCCGGCGAGCTCCTCTACACGCGCATGGACACCGAGACGTGGCACCCGTTCGAGGAAGCCCTCGCGACCCTGGAGGGCGCGACGGAGCCGGGCATCGTGTTCGGCAGCGGCATGGCGGCGATCGCCGCCGTCTTCTCGTTCGTCGCAGCGGGCGGCAAGGTCGTCCTGCCCCGGCACGCCTACCAGGTCACGCTGGGGTTCGCAGACGACCTCGCGGCCCGGTACGGGGTCGAGGTCGTCCGGGTCGACGTCGCCGACACCGACCAGGTGCTCGCCGCGCTCGACGGCGCGGACCTGCTCCTGATCGAGTCACCGACCAACCCCATGCTCGAGGTGGCCGACCTCCCCGTCCTGCTGGCCGCAGCGCGCGCACAGGGCGTGCTCACCGCGGTCGACAACACCTTCGCGACCCCGCTCGGGCAGCAGCCCCTCACCCTCGGGGCCGACGTCGTCGTGCACTCGGTCACGAAGTACCTCGCAGGCCACTCCGACGTCGTGCTGGGGGCCGTCGTCACGAACGACCCGGACCTGGCCGCGAAGGTCCGCGCGTACCGGACCCTGCACGGCGCGATCGCCGGGCCGTGGGAGGTGTGGCTCGCGCTGCGCGGGCTGCGCACGCTCGCGCTGCGCGTCGAGCGGTCCCAGGCCAACGCCGCCGAGATCGCCCGGCGACTGGCCGAGCACCCGCTCGTCGAGGAGGTCCGCCACCCGAGCCTGCCGACCGACCCGGGCCATGAGCGCGCGGCCCGCACCATGACGGGCTTCGGGGCGATCCTCGGCCTGCGCCCCCGGGGCGGGCGCGAGGCCGCGGACGCGGTGGTCGAGGCCGTCGAGCTGTGGGTTCCCGCCACCAGCCTGGGCGGGGTCGAGTCGAGCCTCGAACGGCGGCGGCGGTTCGCGACCGAGTCGCACACGGTCCCCGAGGACCTGCTGCGCCTGAGCGTCGGCATCGAGGACGTCGAGGACCTGTGGGCGGACCTCGACCGGGCCCTGCGCACGACGGTCAGCGGATAGCCGTCCGCCACCGGCAGACTGCCCGCGGCTACCGAGGGGCGTCCGTCCCGTCGACGGGCTGCGGCTCGGCGGGCTGCGGCTCGTACACCTCCGCGCTGAAGACCACGACCCCCGACTCGAGGTCCACGTCGATCGGGGGCGCGGTCGACGGCGCCTGCACGATGTCGAGCCGCTGCCGCTCCTTCTCCTCGGTCAGGTGGACCCGGCTCGGCTGGAAGACGTCGACGAGCTCGCCGAACGCACCGGACCCGGGGCTCTCGCCCGACCCCCGCCCGTCACCGAGCCGCCGGTCCCTGGAGCGCCCGCTCACCATGCGCTCGATCGCGACGACCGCGACGATCACGAGCACGACGATGAAGAAGAGCGGCCCGCCCGCACTGCTGATCCACGGCATGCAGCCACCGTAGGGCCGACGAGAGCCCCTGTCATCCCTCGCGCGAGGGACCGTCGCCCGTGCACGCAGGACTCGCCGGCATGGGCGCCCGTCGGCGCCGGCCGCCACCTGTCGCGGGGCGGCACGACCACGTCCCCGGAGGAGCTCGTTCCCCGATCGAGACCTGTCCTCCCACGATCCGTGACCTGCTCGGCCTAGGCTCGAAGGCCAGCCGGGAGACTCTCCCGGTGAGAACTTCCAGGAGGTAACCGATGAACGCCACGACCCGACGACTCCGGCCCGCGGCGCTCTCCGCCGGTCTCGTCGCCGCACTTCTCGCCATCACGGCCTGTTCAGGAGGAAGCGACGAGGGCGACGAGACGGCCCCGGGCACGCCGACGCCGACGGTGTCCTCGACGCCCAGCCCGTCGCCCACCGCGGGCGCGACGGACGCCCCGACCGGGTCCACGGACGACGACGGCTCGACGTCGGCTCCCCCCTTCCCGGCGAACACCGAGCCCGACACGTCGGAGCCCTCGGCCGGTGCGGCGCTGACCGTGACGGACGTGCGCGTGGGCAGGCACGACGGGTTCGACCGGGTGGTCTTCGAGCTCGGCGGCACCGGCACCCCCGGCTGGCGCGTCGAGTACGTGCCGGAGGCGATCGAGGACGGGAAGGGGGACGTGATCGACGTCGACGGCGACGGCACTCTCCAGGTCATGATCTCGGGCTCGGGCTACCCCATGGACACAGGGGTCGCCGAGTACGCGGGCCCCAACCCCCTGCGGGTCGCCGAGACGGACGAGGTCGAGGAGGTCGTGCTGCGCGGGGTCTTCGAGGGGTACACGCAGGCCTTCATCGGGACCGACGACGCCGACAACCCGTTCCGGGTCTACGCACTGACCGACCCCGCCCGGGTCGTCGTCGAGGTGCGTGACGACGCCTGACGGACGAACGGCCCGGCCCCCGTGAGGGCCGGGCCGCAGCCTCCCCGTGGGGGCCGGGCCGCACGCGCGTGTCCGCCTCAGCGTCCCGACGTCACGCCCTCGGACTTCTGGGGCCGCGAGAGCAGCCCACGAGCCATGTCGTCGACGGGCATGCCCTCGTGCAGGACGGCGACGACGCCGGCCGTGATGGGCATGTCGACGCCCACCTTCTGCGCGAGCTCGAGGACCGAGCGGCAGGACTTGACGCCCTCCGCGGTGCCTCCCGTCGCCGCGACGGCCTCGTCGAGGCTCATGCCGCGGCCGATGTGCTTGCCGAGCGTGTGGTTGCGGGACAGGGGGGACGTGCAGGTAGCGACCAGGTCCCCCATGCCCGCCAGGCCCGAGAAGGTCTCGGCGTCGGCCCCGAGCGCGAGCCCGAGCCGCGTGATCTCGACGAGCCCGCGCGTGATGACGGTGGCCGTCGTGTTGTAGCCGAACCCTCGGCCCTGGGCGATGCCCACGGCGAGCGCGATGACGTTCTTCACGGCGCCGCAGAGCTCGACGCCCACGACGTCGGAGTTGGTGTACGGGCGGAAGTAGGACGACGAGCAGGCGGCCGCGACGAAGCGCGCCGTCTCCTCGTCCGTGGCCGAGACGACGGTCGCGGTCGGCTGGTGCTCGGCGATCTCGCGCGCGAGGTTCGGGCCGGACACGACCGCGACCCGGTCGAGGGGCAGACCCCACACCTCGGCGACGACCTCGCTCATGCGGCGGTCCGTGCTGAGCTCGACCCCCTTCATGAGGGAGACCGCGACGACGTCCTCGGCGAGGTGCTCACGCAGCGGCGCGAGCGTCGCCCGGGCGCTCTGGGACGGGATCGCGACGACGACGAGCTGCGCCCCGGCGAGAGCCTGCGCCGCGTCGGTCGTGGCCGTGAGCCCCGCCGGCAGGTCGATGTCGGGCAGGTACGCGGAGTTGCGGCGGGTCGCGTTGATGTCGGCCGCGACCTCGGGGTTGCGGCCCCACAGCCGGACCTCGCAGCCTGCGTCGGCCAGGACGGCGGCGAACGTCGTGCCCCATGCCCCCGACCCCAGGACGGTCGCGGTGATCTGCTGGTCGCTCACTTGCGCTCCTCCGAGCCGGGGTTCTTGCGGACGTCGAAGCGCTCGGCAGGGGCCTGCTCGCCGCGGATGCCCTCGAGCAGACCGGTGATGGCGTCCATGATGCGGTCGGTGGCCTCACGCAGGGTCGCGGTGTCGACGGGACGCTCGTAGAGGTCCGACAGGTCGACCGGCGGCCCCGCGTGCACCGCGACGTTCTTGGGCGGGAACGGCCGGAACCGCTTGCTGTAGCGGGGCAGAAGGTCCTGCATGCCCCACTGCGCGATGGGCACCACGGGCATGCGGCTCGCGAGGGCCAGGCGCGCGGCGCCCGTCTTGCCGACCATGGGCCACAGGTCGGGGTCACGCGTCAGCGTGCCCTCGGGGAAGACCGCGACGCACTCGCCCAGCGCGAGCTGGTCGACGGCCACGCTGACCGAGGACGCGGCGCCCACGGTGTTGCGCTGGACGGGGATCATGCCCGTGCGGTTCAGGAGGCCGCCGAAGAACGGCACCTTCCACAGCGACGCCTTGGCGAGGATCTTGGGCGCCCGCCCGTTGTCGTACAGGAAGTGGGCGAACGTCAGCGGGTCGATGTTCGACATGTGGTTGCCCGCAGCGATGAACCCGCCCGTGGCGGGGATGTTCTCCTCTCCCTGCCAGTCGCGGCGGGTGATGGCGAACATGAGGGGTCGCACGATGAGCGCGACGAAGCGGTACGCGCGGCTGTCAGGATGAGCTTTCGGCACGGTCACCGAGCCTACCGGGCCGCGTGCCGTCGTCGGGCCCGACCGCTCAGATCCACCCGTGGCGGCGCGCGAGGTGCACTGCCTCGTGCCGGTTGGTCGCACCCAGCTTCGCGGCGGCCGAGGACAGGTAGTTGCGCACCGTGCCCGGCGCGAGCGACGCCCGCGTCGCGATCTCCTCGACCGGGGCTCCACCGGCCGCGAGCTCCAGGACGTCGGCCTCGCGGGGCGTCAGAGGGCTCGAGCCCGCCGCGATGGCCTCGGCCGCGAGCTCGGGGTCGACGTAGCGGCCGCCGGCGTGGACCTGGCGCACGACGTCCGCCAGGACACGCGACGAGACCGTCTTGGGCAGGAAGGCGCCGACGCCTGCCTCGAGCGCGCGCTTGAGGTACCCGGGACGACCATGGCTCGTGACCATGACGACCCGGCACCCCGGCACCTCGCCTGCCAGGGCCCGTGCGACCTCGATCCCGTCGAGGCCCGGCATCTGGAGATCGAGCACCGCGACGTCGGGGGTGTGCTTGCGCGCGGCCGCGAGCGCCTCGGTCCCGGACGCGGCCTGGGCGACGACGTCGAGGTCGTCCTCGAGCGAGAGCAAGGTCGCGAGCGCGTCACGGATGAGGTTCTCGTCGTCGGCGAGCAGGATGCGGATCACGCGGTGGTGCCTTCCTCGGCAGGGCTGGGGGCGCCGGCACCACGGCCCCGGGGGCCGCGCGGCATGCGCGGGACGAGGCTACCCATGGTGGGGGCCGGGAGCGGGACGCTGGCCGTGAGGCGGAAGACGGGCGGCCGGAGATGGGTCTCGAGGCGCCCCCCGGTCTCGGCGAGCCGCTCACCCAGGCCGATCAGGCCGGACCCGCTGGGGCTCCCCGGGCTGGTCGTGGTCCGGTCGAGGTCGGGGACGCCGTCGTTCGTGACGGTCAGCACCGCCTCACCACGCTCGACGCGCAGCATGATCTCGCACCGTGCGGCGTCCGAGTGCCGGACCACGTTCGTCACGGCCTCGCGCACGACCCAGGCGAGCGCCTCCTGCGTCGCCAGGGGCAGCGCAGCCTCCTGCTCGTCGCCGCAGGACTCGATCGTGGTCTCGATGTCGGCCGACCGCAGGACCGAGCGGGCCCCGCTGAGCTCGGCCGGCAGGTCCGTGGCCCGGTACCCGGCGACCACGGCCCGCACCTCGCGCAGCGAGTCCTGCGCGATCTGGCGCACCTCGAGCATCTGCTCGGCCGCCCCCGGGCGACCGCGTGCCGCGAGCTCGGCGGCCAGCTCGCTCTTGACGGCCACGACCGAGAGCGTGCGACCGAACACGTCGTGCAGGTCTCGCGAGAAGCGCAGCCGCTCCTCGGCGACGGCCAGGCGGGCGTGCAGGACACGGTTGCGCTCCTGCTCCCACACGATCCCCAGCATCCAGACCGAGACACGGTAGGACGCGAACACACCGACGCACATGATCGCGACGGCGATCCCCTGGCCGACCGCCATGCCCGTGGCCGTCTCGTCGCGGACGGGGGCGACGAGCCAGGCGACGACCGCCGAGACCGCCGAGACACCGAGCGCCCCCAGCGCGAGCCACCGGAAGGTCAGGAGCGGTGCGCACGCGGCGACGGAGAACCCGAGCGCCGCGGTCACGACCAGGACAGGGGTGTTCCCCATGAACATCGCCCCGTCCCCCTCGGGGTAGGCGCCGACACCGACCACGCACGTCGCGACGGCCAGGGCACCCATGCTGCCGAGCACCCACCGGGGCGGGGGCGGTCCTCCGAGGAACCGGGTGATCCCGCACCTGATCACGACGACGCAGGACACGGTGTGCGCGACGCTCAGCGCGACCAGCGGGGCGAGCAGCGCGGGGTGCCCCGTGGGGGTCTCGCCGACGATCCAGAGCACCACGTACAGCTCGAACGTCGAGATCACGTACAACGACCAGCGCGTGTAGGTGTCGAACCGTTCGGGGTTGGAGCGACGCGACCACGCGCCGACGAGGGGGTTCCGGCTCACGAGGACCAGCCTGTCATGCGACGACGACGACGCGTGCGCACCGGGTACACCCGCCAGGGGGCCGGTCGTCACCGGCGCGGCTCCCACCGCATGTACCGGGTCGCGAGCCACGCGCCCAGCACGCACCAGCCGGCCAGGACCGCGAGGGGCGCCGCTGCCAGGGCGAACGTCTCCCCGAAGCCCACCGCGACGCCGTCGGGCCCCAGACCCGTGAGCCCGATCGTCAGGAGCTCGGCGACCGGGTGCAGGGGCGTGAGCTCGGCGAGCACCTGGACGCGCTCCGGGAGCATCGTGAGCGGGAGGGTGGTCCCCGACAGGAGCAGCGCGAGAGCCATGACGGGCAGCGTCGAGAGCTGGGCGGTCTCGACCGTGCGCGTGAAGGCCGTGCTCGCGGCGGCGAGCGCCGTGAAGACGAACGCCCCGGCGAGGACCGCGACGAGCAGCAGCAGGACGTTCGCCGGGGCGTCGAGCCCGATCCACAGCGCGATCGCCGCCCCGCCGAGGACGAGCTGACCGAGCATCGTGACGACGGCGGGCGTCGCGGCCCCCGCCAGGATCTCGCCGTCGGAGCACTGACCGGTCCGCAGGCGCTTGAGCACGAGCTCCTCGCGGCGGGCCACGTAGGCGCTGGCCAGGTTGTAGTAGACGACGAACATGAGGGCGAAGCAGATGAGGCTCGTGAGCGCGAACGCACCGATCGTCGACGCTCCGGCGTCGTCCCCCACGAAGGCACCGAAAGCGCCCGAGAAGTGCAGGAAGGCGACCATCGCGGGCGCGAGCAGCACCCCGTTGAACAGGGCCGTGCGGTTGCGCACGAGGAGCAGGGACTCGGCGCGCACGAGCGAGCCGATGCGGCGAAGCGAGCTGACGACCCCGCTCGCGGTGCGGGTCGCGGCAGGGGCACCCGGGGTCCGGGTCGAGGTGGGGGCGAGGGTGGTCATGCGGCACGCTCCGTCGGGTCGGTGGTGGACGCGAACGCGGTGCGGGCTGCGCCCGGCCCGTCCGCGATGGCGAGGAAGGCCTGCTCGAGGGACGCCGGGCGGGCCTCGATGCGGCCGAAGGTCACGTCGCGGTCGGTCGCCCAGGCGAGCAGCACGGCAAGGGTGCGCTGGAGGTCGCGCGTCGCGATCGCCACGGTGCCACCCTCGACGCGGGTGAGCGTCTCCCCGGGCAGCAGCGGCAGGTCGGTCAGGTGGGGTCGCACGCTCTCCTCGTCGAGGTGGACGAACGAGGGCTCGGCCTCGACGATGTCCGCGACCGTGCCCTCCTGCACGATCCGGCCGCCGTGCATGATCGCGAGGCGGTCGGCGAGGCGCTCGGCCTCCTCGAGGTAGTGGGTCGTGAGGACGACGGTCGTGCCGTCGTCGAGAAGCCCGCGCACGAGGTCCCACGCCGAGCGGCGGCTCTCGGGGTCGAGCCCCGTGGTCGGCTCGTCGAGGAACAGGACCTCGGGGCGCCCGAGGAGCGCCAGTGCGAGGTCCAGACGTCGTCGCTCACCGCCTGAGAGCGAGCTCACCGTGACGTCGGCGCGGCCGCGCAGCGCGACCAGGTCGAGGGCCTCCTCGACAGGGCGCGGCGCGGTGAGGGTGCCTGCCCACATGCGCGCGGTCTCGATCGCCGTCAGGTCGGACGGGAAGCCCGCCTCCTGCAGCATGATCCCGATGCGGGGGCGGACCTGGGCGCGCCGGCGGTAGGGGTCCTTGCCGAACACCTCGACCGTCCCGCCCGTGGGGCGGGCCAGCCCCTCGACGACCTCGAGGAGCGACGTCTTGCCCGCGCCGTTGGTCCCGAGGAGCGCGAAGAGCTCGCCACGCCGGACCTGGAGGTCCACCCCCGCGACGGCCTCGAAGCCCTTCGCGCCGCGTGAGCTGCTCGCGTACCTGCGGCGCAGGCCGCGCACGTCGATGACGAGGTCGTCCGGGGTGTCTCGGTGGGTCTCCCGATGGGTCTCCAGGTGGGTCTCACGGTGGGCGTCGCCCTGACGTGCGCGGCCCGGACCCGTGGTCCTGCCGGTGATGTCGTTGTCCATGCCTCCAGCCTGCTGGCGGCCAGGGCCGTCCGGCAGTGCACCCCGTCACGCGTTCCGTCGGGTTCGTCATCCCCCGCTCGTGAGGTTTGTCACGCCTGCGCGACGGTGGCCGCCGAGGTGGCGCCGGTGTCACCCCGTCGGGAGCCACCGGCGCCGCGAGACGGCGTGCTCGCCGGGGTCAGCCCCGGCTGACGTCAGCGCCCAGTGCCTCGAGCTTGTCCTGGAAGTACTCGTACCCGCGGTCGATCAGGCCGATCCCCCGCACGGTCGAGGTGCCCTTGGCCGTGAGCGCCGCGATGAGGTGGCTGAACCCGCCGCGCAGGTCCGGGACCTCGATGTCGGCCGCGGACAGCGGCGTCGGGCCGGAGATGACGGCCGAGTGGTGGAAGTTGCGCTGACCGAACCGGCACGGCAGGCCGCCCAGGCACTCCTTGTAGACCTGGATGGTCGCGCCCATGCCGCGCAGCGCGTCGGTGAAGCCGAACCGGTTCTCGTAGACCGTCTCGTGGACGATCGACAGGCCCTTGGCCTGCGTGAGCGCGACGACGAGCGGCTGCTGCCAGTCCGTCATGAAGCCGGGGTGCACCGCGGTCTCGAGCACGATCGCGTTGAGGTCGCCGCCCGGGTGGTAGAACCGGATGCCGTCCTCCTGGACCTCGAACTCGCCGCCGACCTTCCGGAACGTGTTGAGGAACGTCATCATCTCGGGCTGCGTCGCGCCCTTGACGGTGATGTCGCCGCCCGTCGCGAGGGCCGCCGAGCCCCAGGACGCCGCCTCGATGCGGTCGCCGAGGGCCGTGTGCTGATAGCCCATGAGCTTGTCGACGCCCTCGATGCGGATCACGCGGTCGGTGTCGACCGAGATGATCGCGCCCATCTTCTGCAGGACGGCGATGAGGTCCATGATCTCGGGCTCGATCGCGGCGCCCGACAGCTCGGTGATGCCCTCGGCGCGCACGGCCGTGAGCAGGAGCTGCTCGGTCGCGCCCACGCTCGGGTAGGGCAGGGAGATCTTGGTGCCCTGGAGGCGGCGCGGCGCACGGATGTGGATGCCCTGCTCGCGCTTGTCCACCACGGCGCCGAACTGGCGCAGGATGTCCAGGTGGTAGTTGATGGGCCGGTCGCCGATGCGGCAGCCGCCCAGGTCCGGGATGAACGCCTCGCCCAGGCGGTGCAGGAGCGGGCCGCAGAAGAGGATCGGGATGCGGCTCGACCCGGCGTGCGCGTCGATGTCCGCGACGTGCGCCGACTCGACGTCGGTCGGGTCGAGGTGCAGGACACCCCCGGCCTCGTCCGCGACGACCTTGACGCCGTGCAGCTCGAGCAGTCCCGTCACGACGCCGACGTCGCGGATCTGCGGCACGTTCCGCAGCACGCTCGGCCCCTCGCCGAGCAAGGAGGCCACCATCGCCTTGGAGACGAAGTTCTTCGCCCCCCGCACGGTGATGGTCCCGTTGAGCGGAGTGCCGCCGTTGACGTACAGCAGATCGTTCATGTGGTCGTGGTCGCCTAGCTCTCTCGAGGATCGTCCGGATGGTCCTGCGTCGGCACGGGCTGCACGCCCGTGCCGTCGTGCGACGCCGCTCGCGGTGCCGCACTCCCCCGTTCCCCAACGCAGGGCATCAGACGATTATTCACCCACCAGCGCGTGCCCGACGACGGAGGCTCGCCTCCCGCACGACGTGCGCTCCGCCGTCGGGCACCTGGCACGTGCTACGCCCGGGCGGACTCGTACTGCTCGACGTAGCGGTCGATCTCGTCGAGGTACGCCGCGCGACGCTCCGCGTCGATCCACGACGCCTCGAACGAGTTCTTCGCGAGCGTCACGACCTCCTCGGACGTGAGGCCTGCCTTGGCCGCGACCGCGGCGTAGTTGTCGGCCACGTATCCGCCGAAGTAGGCCGGGTCGTCGGAGTTGATGGTGATCTTGACGCCGTCGCGCAGGAGCTGGGCGACCTCGACGGCCTTCATGTCGTCCGTCACGAAGCTGTTCGACACGGGGCAGCTCGTCAGGCCGATGCCGCGGGCCTTGACCTCGGCCACGAGCGCGGGGTCCTCGACGATGTTGGTGCCGTGGTCGATGCGGTCGACCTCGATGGTCTCCAGCACGGTGCGGATGTTGTCGATGCTGCCGACCTGGTCGATGTCGCAGTGCATCGTCAGGCGGTAGCCGAGCTCGCGGGCCCGGGCGAAGACCGCGGTGAACTTCTCGGGCGGGTTGCCACGCTCGTCGGAGTCGAGGCCCACGCCCAGGATCAGGTCCTTGAACGGCACCGAGGCCTCGAGCGTCTCCGCGGCGCTCTCGGCCGAGAGGTCGCGCAGGAAGCACATGATCAGGTCGGCGTCGACGCCGAAGTCGGCCGCGGCGGCCGCGGCCCGGTGGTAGCCCTTGACGACGGCCTCGAACGGGACACCGCGCGCGGTGTGCGCCTGGGGGTCGAAGAACATCTCGGCGTGCTTGACGCCGTTCGCGGCCGCGCGCAGGAGGTACGCGTGGGCGAGCTCGAAGAAGTCGTCCTCGGTCTGCAGGACGTCCATGGCCGGGTAGTACACCGCGAGGAAGCTCGTGAGGTCCGTGAACCTGTACGTCGCCTGCACCTCCTCGACCGTGGTCTGGCCGATGTCGATGCCGTTGCGCTCGGCGAGGCGCAGCTTGAGGTCCGGCTCGAGGGTGCCCTCGAGGTGCAGGTGGAGCTCGGCCTTGGGCAGCCCGGTGACGAAGTCCAGGGTGGGCTGGAGGGGCAGAGGCATGGTTCTCCTTCGTGTGGGGGTCGTCCTCCCATCATGCCTTGCGGGCTGTGGAGGTCCGTGGTCCCGGGTCCCGGTCCGCGTCCGGTCCGCGAGATAGAGGGTTGCCGTCGAGGTAGAGGTGCCAGGCCCTCTGTCTCGACGGCAACCCTCTATCTCGTCGCGGTGTCGGATGCCCGAGGTCAGTCGAACAGGTTCGTCTGCAGCGTCGTGTACAGGACCGTGTGGACGCGGTCACGCAGGGCGTTCCCGACCCCCACCGGGTCCTCGTCGACCGCGGCCTTCGTCGCCTTGTCGGAGCCCGGGAGCATCGCGAGCATGAGGTCGTTGCCGTAGCGGGCCGCGAGGCCGGGATCCATCCAGGCCCCGAGCACCGCGTCGGTCGAGACGACGCCCTCGAAGCCCCACTCGCCGCGGAGCACGTCCTGCAGGAGCTGCTCGTTGGCGCCGGCCCACACGCCGCCCATGTTGATGAACGAGCTCATGGCACCGGTCGGGTCGGCCTCCTTGACCGTGATCTCGAAGGGCTTGAGGTACAGCTCGCGCAGCGCCTGCTCGTCGACGAAGACGTTCACGCCCGTGCGGGCGTTGACCTCCTGCTCGTTGAGCACGAAGTGCTTCATGAAGGTCAGCACGCCCTTGCTCTCGGCGCCCGAGACCATCGCGGCCGACATCATGCCCGACAGGTGCGGGTCCTCCGAGAAGTACTCGAAGTCACGCCCACCCAGGGCCGTGCGGTGCAGGTTCATGCCCGGTGCGTACCAGCCCTCGATGCCGTAGGCGTTCGCCTCGGTCCCCACGGACTCGCCCAGCGCGCGGGCGAGGTCGTCGTTCCAGGTCGAGGCCACGACGATCTGGGTCGGGTAGGCAGCCGCATCGAGCGAGCTGAACAGGGAGTTCAGCCCGGCGGGCCCGTCGAGCAGGTCCATGGCGGGGATGCCCAGGCGGTCGACCGCGTGCGTGCGGTACGCGCCCTTGGCGAAGAGGTCGACCTGCTCGTCGAGCGTGAGCTGGTCGAGGAACTCCTCCCACTGCGGGTCGTCGTGGTCGAGACCCGCGAGGTCGGCCAGGACGAGGCCGTTGTCGGCGCCGTACGTCGGCGTCTGGCCCTCGGCGGGCTCGATCTGCGGGTCCATGCGCGCGAGCAGCTCGTCGGAGGCCGTGGCCCCGGCCACTGGTGCCTGCGGGTACGTGCCCTCCCAGTCGGAGCGCGAGAGGTACGTCAGGTCACCCTCGACGTCGTCGAACCGGTTGGTGAGCTCGGCCCCCGTGTCGGCGTCCGTGACGTAGACGACGTCCTCGGCCACCACGTGGTCGAACTGCGCGACCGGGGTGTGGACGTCGGTGCGCACCGAGACCTGGTAGGTCCCGGCCTCGAGCAGGTACGCGCCGTGACCCTCGGTGTCCCAGGAGGCCATGTCGCGCACGTCGAACGTGACGGTCACGGTCTCGGACTCGCCCGGCTGGAGAATCCCGGTCTTGTCGTAGCCCGCGAGCTCGATCGCGGACTTCTCGACGCCGCCCGGCGTGTACGGGGCAGAGAAGTAGACCTGCACGACGTCCCTGCCCGCGACGGCGCCCGTGTTCGTCACGGTGACGTCGAGGCTGATCGTGTCGTCCTCGACGCGCGGCGCCGTGGCCTCGTGCGCGAACGTGGTGTAGCTCAGGCCGTGGCCGAACGGGAACTGGACGGCCTGCGCATAGCCCGCCTCGTCGCCCGCGTAGCGCGTCTCGTAGTAGCGGTAGCCGACGTAGATGCTCTCTTCGTAGTCGAGGTAGGAGCGCTTGACGTTGGCGTAGTCGAAGTCGCCGACGTTGGCGATCGCCGGGGCGCTCGTCACGTCGTAGGCGTAGGTGTCGGTCAGGCGGCCGGACGGGTTCACGTCGCCCGTCAGGACCTTGGCGAGCGAGACCGCGCCGCGCGGGCCCGGCGTGCCGATCCACACCGCTGACTTGATCTGCGGGTACTCGTCGAGGAAGCCGAGCTCCATCTGGTTGCCCGAGTTCACGACCACCACGACGTCGTCGAACGAGGCCGTCACGACGTCGAACAGCTCGCGCTGCTCGTCGGTCAGGCGCAGCTGCTCGGGGCTCATGTCCGACCCCTCGACGCCGTCGTTCCCGATGACCACCAGCGCGGTGCCGGAGAACTCCGTGGCCTGGGCCATGACGTCGTCGGTGAGGTAGTCCGGGGCGGGCTCGCCCTCGGCCGGCCTGAGCATCGAGCTCGCGATCTGCACGAGACCGTTGCCGCCGCCCGTGCTGGTCTTGGCGCCGGCCTCCTCCATGGTCGCCTTGAGATCGGGGTTGACCGAGACGCCCTGCTCGGCGAGAGCGTCGTAGAAGGTCACGGCCTGCGACTGGTTGCTGCCGCCAGATCCGCCGCCCCCGAGGATGAGGTTGAAGGACGCGAAGCTGAACACGTTGAGTGCGTCCTCGGCCAGCGGCAGGAGGTCGTCCTGGTTCTTCAGCAGGACGATGCCCTCGTCGGAGATGTCCTCCGAGACCTGGGCAGCGTTCTCGCGGGCGGCCACGCCAGCGGCGGTGGACGAGTCGTACTCGATCGTCATGAGGCGCCCGAACGAGCTCGCGAACGGCGCGACCAGGGCGCCAATCCCGACCACGGCGACGGCCGTGACACCCCATCCGACGGCGCGGCGGGGCCGGTGCTCGACCTTGCGGTCGATGCGCGCCCGGCGCTTGTCCTCGCGGCGCTCGGCCCGGGTCATCCCGGCGCGGGCCTCCTTGCGCTCCGCCTTCGCGGTCTTCCTCGCCTCACGGGCCGCACGCTTGTCGGCCGCCTTGGCCGCCCTGCGCTCCTGCGGCGCCATCGCCTTCAGCTCGGCGCGCCGGGTTCGCCTTGCCGCGCGCAGCTCCTGTGCGCGCGCGACGGCGTCCCGCTTGATCTCTGTGCGTGTCGCCATTGCCTCTCAGTCCTTCTTCCGAGCCCGCGCGGCCATCGCGTGGGCACGCCATGCCGGGACCAGACGGCGTGCGCCGCCCCAGAACCGGCCGTTGACCATCAGCAGGAAGGCGTCGAGCATCGCGTCGTCGACCTTGCCTGCGCTCATCCGCGACACCGACCGGAAGGGCAGGTCGAGGACGAAACGGGTGTTGTTCGCCGCGTGGGGACGTCCCAGCAGCATGAGCAGTCGTCCGGCCGTGTCGATGAGCCGGACCAGGCCGCCTCCCACACCGCCACGACCGCGCGCCTGGGCGATGATGTCGGCGCGCGTGAGCGGGCGCCCGGCGGGCCAGTCCTGCGCCGGGGGCGTCCGTCCCAGGAGCGCGGCGAACTCGTCGTCGGGGACGCGGTCCACCTGGCCGCTGCGGTAGTGCGGGAGGTCTCCGGCGGATGCCGTGACGGCCTCGGCGGCCTCGCCGGTAGCGGCGGGGGTGGCGCCGAGGGCCCACGGTTCGCCGTCGACCACGACGGGCGCGGACAGTCGCAGGTCGCGTGACGACGCGCCGACCTGCAGGGTGTACGTGCCGGGAACGGTGCGCCAATCGTGGCTGCCCGTGTCGTAGGCGGCGAACGCGTGCGCGGCGAGGTCGACGCTCACGCTCGCGCTCTCCCCCGGCGCCAGGGTGACCTGCGCGAACCCCGCGAGCTCGCGGGGCGCACGGAACTCGCCCTGGGCCGTGTCCGGCGCCTCGACGTAGACCTGCACGGTCTCGGTCCCGGCGCGGTCGCCGGCGTTGGTGACCGTGACCTGGACGCTCTCGCGGTCCGCGGCGAGGTCGCTGTGCTCGAACGTCGTGTAGCTCAGGCCGTGCCCGAACGGGTAGCGGACCGGCAGGCCGACCTTGTCGGCGTGGCGATAGCCGACGTAGATGCTCTCGCGGTGCTCGGACGTCGCCTCGGTCCGCCCGAACGTCGCCGACGACGGCACGTCGGTGTAGCGCAGCGGGTACGTCTCGGCGAGGCGCCCGGCGGGGTCCGCCCGGCCGGTCAGCACGTCGGCGATCGCCTGCCCGCCGCCCTGGCCACCGAGGTAGCCGTGCACGATCGCGTCGACGTGCTCGGCGAACGGCAGCTCGACAGGCGCGCCACCAGCCAGCACGACCACGACCGGCACACCGAGAGCGGTCAGCTCGCGAGTCAGCGCGAGCTGGTTGCGCGCGAGGCGCATATGCGTCCGGTCGACGCCCTCGGCCTCGGCCGACTCGTCCAGGCCGAGGAACAGCAGCACGACGTCGGCGCGCTCCGCGAGCCGGACCGCCTGGCGTCGGCGGCGCACCGACGCGGCCGAGTCCCACGCTCCCCGGCCTGCGTCGCGGCGCGCGTAGCCCTGCGCGTAGCCCACGACGTCCAGGCCGCTGGCCCGCAGCGCGTCGAGCGGCACGTCCACCCGGGTCGGGTTCACGAGCGAGCTGCCCGCGCCCTGATAGCGCGGGGTCGCCGCGAAGTCGCCGATCACCGCGACCCGTCCAGAGTGCGGCCCGAGCGGCAGGGCGCCGCGCGCGTTGCGCAGCAGGACGACCGAGCGCCGTGCGGCCTCGACAGCGAGCGCGTGGTGCGCGTCGAGGTCGACCGGTGCGGCGCCGTCGGGCCCGCTGGTGGTCGTGGCGCCCTGGGCGCGAGCACGTTCCGTGCGTGCGATCAGCGCGAGCAGTTCGTCGACGCGGGCGTCGAGGACCGCCTCGTCGAGGCGCCCCTCCTCGACCGCTCGCACGACCTCGGCGTCGGTCACGCCGTCGGTCGACGGCATCTCGAGCGCGTTGCCCGCGACGAGGCCCGCGACGCGGTCGTTGTTGCCGCCCCAGTCGGTGACGACCAGGCCGTCGAAGCCCCACCGCTCGCGCAGGATCTCGTCGAGGAGCTCGCGGTGCTCGTTCGCGTAGGTGCCGTTGACCTTGTTGTACGAGCTCATGACGGTCCACGGCCGGCCCTCGGTGACCGCGATGCGGAACGCCTCAAGGTAGGTCTCGTGGAGCGCCCGCTCGTCGACGACCTCGTCCATCGTCATCCGGTGCGTCTCCTGGCTGTTCACCGCGAAGTGCTTGGCGCTCGCGGCGACGCCGCGGGACTGGATGCCGCGGATCTGCGCCGCGGCGAGCCGGCCCGCGAGCAGCGGGTCCTCGGAGAAGTACTCGAAGTTGCGGCCCGCGAGCGGGTTGCGCTTGATGTTGAGGCCGGGGCCCAGCAGCACGCTGACGTTCTCGGCGGCGGCCTCGGCGCCGAGCGCCTCGCCGACCCGCTCCACGAGGCCCGGGTCCCAGCTGTTGGCGAGCGTGGCCGCGGTCGGGAAGCACGTCGCGGGCAGGCTGGCGTTGAGACCGAGGTGGTCCGCCGCCCCGCCCTGCTTGCGCAGACCGTGCGGGCCGTCGGTGAGCATGATCGAGGGAACGCCGAGCCGGTCGACCGGCTTGGTGTTCCAGAAGTTCGCGCCTGAGGTGAGCGAGGCCTTCTCGGTGAGGGTCATCTCGCTACGGGCACGTCGTCGGGCGTCAGGAGTGAGCACGGCCACATGCTAGCCCAACTTCCACCAGATGGTGGAATTACGGGAGGCGGTAGCCTCTGACCTCGGAGGGGATACATCGTGACCATGCAGCAAGCAGCCACGACCGGGCGGCCCGACGGGTACGCCACCGGGCGTGCGACCAAGCAGTCGATCGTCGCCCGCGCGGCCGAAGCCTTCGCGCAGAAGGGGTTCTACGGGGCATCCCTGCGCGGCATCGCCCGCGAGGCCGGGATCGACCACTCGACGCTCCTGCACCACTTCGGCAACAAGACCGCGCTGCTCCTCGCCGTCATCGAGTGGCACGACGCGCAGCACGCACCGCCCTCCATGCCCTCGGAATTCAGCCCCGAGGACCTCGTCGACGGGTTCGTCAGCACCGCCCAACGCAACCGCGAGGCACCCGGGCTGGTGCAGCTCCTCTCGACCCTCACCGCCGAGGCCGGGACACCCGGCCACCCCGCTCGGCCGGTGCTGCAGGAGCGGCACCAGGTGCTGGTCTCGATCATCGGCGGGACGATCCGGACGCAGCGTTCGCGCGGAGTGCTCGCCGACGCGGGCGCCACGCCCGAGGAGCGCGCCGCGCTCTTCATCTCCACCTGGGAAGGGCTCCAGGTGTTCGACGCGCTGCACCCTGGGGAGGTCGACGTGCCGGGGATGGTCGGGGAGATGCTGAGGCGGGAGTTCGGGATCGGGTGACGCTGTGGCGCCCGCCGGGTGCGGTCGCCACAGGTGCCCGACGGCGGCGCTCGCCCCCTCCCCCTGCACCACCTCGCGGGTATACTCGCGGTATGACACAGGTGGAGATGACGACGATCAAGGTCCCGGTCGCTGTGCGCGACCGGCTCAAGGCACGCGCCGAGGCACTGCACGTCACCCAGGGCGAAGCCCTGGAACGGCTGCTCGACGAGTCCGCCGACGAGAACATCCAGGCCTACATCACTGACGCCATGGAGTCCTGGAGCGAGGCCTTGGAACGGCTCGCGTGACCAGGTACGTCACCCTGACCGAAGCCATGGCCGTGGTAGACCGCAACAGCTGGCACGTGCGAGACCTCGGACTGCTGGACTCCGTCTGCCAGCGGCCCCGGGCGCGCATGTACGACGTCGAGCTGTACGAAGGGCTCGACCTCAAGGCCGCCACGATCATGGACTCGGCCAACCGGCTCCATCCGCTGCACGACGGGAACAAGCGACTCTCGCTGATCCTCGTGCACGTCTTCTACGCCCTGAACGGGCGCCGCCTCGTGGGCGACCAGATCGAGATGGCGGACTTCGTGATCGAGGTCGCCGACACCCACCTACCACTCGAGAAGATGAGTGAGTGGCTCGATGCGCACACCCGGGAGCGGCGCGGGTAGCAGCAGGACGTCGCAGGGCTCGGCCGCGGCGATTGCAGCTCCGCCGCATCTCTTCCCGACGGTGGAGCACGCCACCACGCGGAACGTGAGCGACTCCCGCCGGCGGGCAGTCGAACACCGGACCACTACCCTGGGCCGATGCACCCACGCCCCAGTGTCCGCCCAGCCCGTCCCGACGACGCGGACGCCATGGCGGGCGTCCACGTCGAGTCCTGGCGACAGACCTATCGAGGGCTGATGCGCGACGAGGCACTCGACGCCCCGGACCTGCTGCCGGCGCGCCGGCGATTCTGGCGAGCCGTGCTCGTCGAGGAGCAGTACGGGTCGTTTTCCACGGCGGTCGCCGAGGCCGAGGGCACCGTCGTCGGGATCGCTCTCGCCGGTCCGACCTCCGAGCCCGACGCCGACTGGGACGCACAGCTCTACGTGCTGTACCTGCTCGACGTGTTCCACGGCAGCGGCGCGGGCCGTCGACTGATGGAGGCTGTCCTCCCGGTCGGCGGCTCGACCGGGCTCTGGGTCGCCGACCCCAATCCGCGGGCCCAGGCGTACTACGCGAGGCAGGGCTTCTTGGCTGACGGGGTGAGCAAGGTGGAGGACGGGGTGAGCGAGGTGCGCATGGCGCGAGGCCCGGGCGCGCTCGCACCGGGGCGGTCAACGTGAGCGACGGTCAAGGCAGCAGGTCGAGGTACTGCGCACGCGCCTTCATGGCGTGAATGACCATCTCCTCACCGGAGTCGAACACCAGGATCACGATCTCCAGGATCCTCCCGCCGTCGTCGAAGCCCAGCAGGAGCCACCGTCGCAGGTCGTCCTCGTCATCGAGGGGGCCCGGAACACCGAGTCCCGGGCGGCGCACAGGATGCCGGACTCGGTCAGCCTGTCGCGTCGAAAGTGCTTCCGGGCCGAGGCATGCAGCTTCACGCCACGTGGGTCCAGGCGCGCACCGCAGCACGGATCGCCTCGGACCGGTTCGCCAGCCCCTCGGCCCGGGCACGCTCGGTGAGCGCCTCGAGCGTTCGCGCATCCAGCCGCACCGGCACCACGATCCCCGGACCTTCGCCAACGCTCGGGCGCCCACGACGCCGCAGGACGCCGACGTCGTAGCCGGCCTCGGCCTCGTCGGCCCACGCCTGGACCTGCTCGTCGTCGACGGCCCCTCCGTGCACCTTCTTCTCAGCCATAGCGATTATCGTATACGCATTGCTGAATGGAGGCTAGAGTCTGCGCGGCGGCACGTTGCTGTAGAACCGTATGGCCGCGTTCGCGAGACCCGGTGGCTTGCCGCCCAGCAGAGCGAGGCCCGGACCCACGACGAACGTCGCAGGCCCGGGCCATTCCTACCGATCGCCCGACCGACCAAACAGCCAGGTCAGAAGTTGATCATGTGCCCCGCGAGCCCGTGGATCGCCTCCTGCACGGCCTCCGACAGCGTCGGGTGCGTGTGCACGTTGCGCCCCAGCTCGGACGCCGTGAGGTCCCACTTCTGCGCGAGCGTGAGCTCGGGCAGAAGCTCGGACGCGTCGGGGCCGATCAGGTGGCCACCGAGGAGCTCGCCGTAGCGGGCGTCGGCGACAAGCTTGACGAAGCCCGTGGGCTCGCCCAGGCCGTGCGCCTTGCCGTTCGCCGTGAAGGGGAACTTGGAGACCTTGACGTCGAAGCCCTCGTCGCGGGCCTGCTGCTCGGTGAGGCCGAAGCTCGCGATCTGCGGCTGGCAGAACGTCGCGCGCGGCATCATGCGGTAGTCGCCGAGCGTCATGGTCTCGGCGCCGCCGATGGTCTCGGACGCGACGACTCCCTGCGCCTCGGCGACGTGCGCGAGCATGAGCTTCGCGGTGACGTCACCGATCGCGTAGATGTGGGGCACGTTGGTGCGCATGACGTCGTCGATCGCGATCGCGCCGCGGTCGGTCAACGCAACACCCGTGTTCTCGAGGCCGAAGCCCTCGACGTTGGGCGCGAAGCCCACGGCCATGAGGACCTTGTCGACCTCGATCGAGCCGGGCTTGTCGTCCTTGACGCCCTTGTAGGAGACGGTCACCGACGACCCGCCATCAACGACGGTCTGCACCGCGGTCGACGTCAGGATGTTCACGCCGAGCTTCTTGTACCGCTTGGCGATCTCCTTGGAGACCTCGATGTCCTCGTTGGGCAGCGCGCGGTCGAGGAACTCGATGATCGTCACGTCGACGCCGTAGTTCTTGAGGACGTACGCGAACTCCATGCCGATCGCGCCCGCGCCGACGATCGCGATCGAGCGCGGCAGCTCGCGTGTCAGGATCTGCTTCTCGTACGTGACGACGTTCTCGCTCAGCTCGACGCCCGGCAGCAGGCGGACCTTCGAGCCCGTCGCGATGATGACGTTGGCGAACGTCACGGTCTCCGTCTGGCCCGAGGAGAGCGCGACGTCGATCGTGTTCGCGTCGCGGAACGTGCCGCGCCCGTCGTACTCGGTGATCTTGTTCTTCTTCATGAGGAAGTGCACGCCCTTGACGCGGCCGTCGGCGACGTCGCGGCTGCGGTCGAACGCCTTGCCGAAGTCGAACGACACGTCACCCGTCATGCCGAAGAAGTCGGCCTGGTGCGTGAACAGGTGGGCGAGCTCCGCGTTGCGCAGGAGCGCCTTGGAGGGGATGCACCCGACGTTGAGGCACACACCGCCCCAGTACTTCTCCTCGATGATCGCGACGGACTGGCCGAGCTGGGCCGCGCGGATGGCGGCGACGTAGCCGCCGGGGCCCGCGCCGAGGACGACGACGTCGTAGTGGTTAGCCATGGGGACCAGCCTAGGACGTCTGCCCGACGGCGGTGCGACCGATCGCGTCACACGTCGCCCGGGGAGCGCCGAGGGTGACGCCCCGAACCGCCGACGGTGACGGCTGTGACCGCCGAGGGTGACGTGCATGGCTGCCGACGGTGACTGACCCGGACGCCGACGGTGACCGCATCAGCCCCTGGTGGTGACGGAACCGATGCCGACGGTGACACGCCCCGACGACGGGAGCGACGCCGTCGGGCAGCTGGCGCGTCACCGTCGGCGGGTACCGCGGTCACCCTCGGCGGGCATGGGCGTCACCGCCGGCGGCCAAGTGCGTCGCCCTCGGCGCGCGGACGGGCCGCGACGGCGGGGCGCCCGAGTCGTTACGATGCGCTACAGCCGCGTCGATTCCCGACCTCCGGGCTCGTGGGCGGCGACACGGGCCTCGTGGAGACCTCATGGCCGTTGGACTCGTAGCCCTCCTGGACGACATCGCAGCGTTCGCCAAGCTGGCGGCCGCGTCCGTCGACGACATCGGCGCCGCGGCGGGGCGGGCGAGCGTCAAGGCGACCGGTATCGTGATCGACGACACCGCGGTCACACCGCAGTACGTCGCCGGGCTGGCCGCGAAGCGCGAGCTGCCCGTGATCAAGCGCATCGCGATGGGGTCGCTGCGCAACAAGCTCCTGTTCATCCTCCCCGCCGCCCTGCTGCTGAGCCAGTTCCTGCCGTGGCTGCTCACGCCGCTGCTCATGGTCGGCGGCGCCTACCTCGCGTTCGAGGGCGCCGAGAAGCTCTGGGAGATGGTCTCGGGCAAGCACGCCGAGGCGGTCGACGAGGCCGCCGCGAAGAAGGCCGTCGACGAGGACCACGTCGTGTCGAGCGCGGTGCGCACCGACTTCATCCTCAGCGCCGAGATCATGGTCATCGCGCTCAACGAGGTCGCGGAGGAGGGCTTCTGGGCCCGCGCGATCATCCTGGTCGTCGTCGCGCTCCTCATCACGGCGGTCGTCTACGGGATCGTCGGGCTCATCGTGAAGATGGACGACATCGGCCTGCACCTCGCAGGGCGCGAGACCGGCTGGGTCAAGTCGTTCGGCCACGGCCTGGTCAAGGCGATGCCGCGCGTCATGGCGGTCATCTCTATCGTGGGCACGGTCGCCATGCTGTGGGTCGGCGGCCACATCCTGCTGCAGGGCACCTATGACCTGGGCTGGCACGCGCCCTACGACCTCCTGCACGTCCTCGAGGACGCCGTGCACGGCGTCCCGGCCGTCGGCGGGTTCCTGGTGTGGCTCGTCGACACCCTGGGCTCCGCGATCGTCGGCGTCGTGGCGGGCGCGGTCGTCGTGACGGTCGTGCACTTCATCCCGCGCAAGAACAAGCACTGATCCTCGCCCTCGCAGGGCGCTGCGGGCGGGCTCCTGGTTCCGGGAGCCCGCCCGTCCTCGTTCTCGGGGCGCGTGTGGGTGGCCGCCCCTACCGTGGAAGGACCGCCGAGGGTTCGCAGGAGGACGTCATGGGCTTGCAGTTCGGGTTCGTCGGGAGCTTCGGTTCCGCGTCGGAGCTGGTCACGATGGCCCGCGAGGCCGAAGAGCACGGCTGGGACGGCTACTTCACGTGGGACGGCATCAGCCTGCCCGGCATGGAGGGGTACGACCCGTGGGGCATCCTCGCCGCGGCGGCCGTCCAGACCGAGCGCGTGACGCTCGGCGCGCTCGTGTTCGCGCTGCCACGCAGGCGGCCGTGGGAGCTCGCGCGTCAGGCGCTGACGGTCGACCACCTGTCGGGCGGTCGGCTGGTCCTGCCGGCGGGGGTCGGGGTGCTCGACGACGCCGGCTTCAGCGCCGTTCCCGGTCAGCTCACGTCGCTGCGTGAGCGGGCCGAGCTGCTCGACGACGTCCTGGCCTTTCTCGAGCGTTCCTGGTCCGGTGAGGCGTTCTCGTTCGACGGGAAGCACATCTCGACCGGCGAGATGACGATCTCACCGCAGCCCGTCAACGGGCGCATCCCGGTGTGGCCCGTGGGGGTCTTCCCGAGCGAGAGGTCGATGAGCCGCGCGGTGCGCTGGGACGGGGTGACCGTCCAGCTCCGCGGCGACCGCGGCATGGACCCGCTCACGCCCGACGACGTGCGCGAGGTCGCGAGCTGGGTCGCCGAGCATCGCGACCCGGGCGCCGGGCCGTTCGAGCTCGTCGTGCAGCGCGACTTCGCGACCGACCTCGACGCTGCCGCCGAGGACGCGCGGGCGCTCGAGGCGGCGGGCGCGACCTGGTGGCTCGAGGCCGGCTGGGACCCGACGAAGGTGACGGCAGCGTCGCAGCTCGCAAGGATCCGCCAGGGCCCGCCGCGCCCCTGAACGAGAGCCGCACGCCGAGGGTGACGCGGTGGCCCGCCGAGGGTGACCAAACCCCTGGTCGAGGGTGACGTAGGCGCCTGCCGAGGGTGACCGAGACGTCTGCTGAGGGTGACCGTCCTGACCGTCGGCGGTGACCCGCGCACGGCCGCAGTGGCGGCCCGGCCCTCCGGCGATCCACGTCAGCACGGGTACACGTCACCCTCAGGTCGCGTGTCCGTCACCCTCGACGCACCAGCACGTCACCTTCGGCAGCAGTCCGCGTCACCCTCGGCGGGCCACCGCGTCACCCTCGGCGGGCGCGTCCGTCACCCTCGGCGGGCGCGTCCGTCACCCTCGGCGGGCGCGTCCGTCACCCTCGGCGCGCACCGGCGCGCGGGCCCGCACACGCCGACGGCGCCGCTCCCCTACCCGGGGGAGCGGCGCCGTCGGGCCGGGCTCAGACGGGCGTCACGCGGACGGGCGCGCTGCCTCGATCTCGACCGTCGGCAGGTGCTTCGCCGGCAGCGTCCTGGGGCGCCACGACGCGCGCGTCTGCTCGAACGCCGTGATGTCGCCCTCGTGCTGGAGGGTCAGGCCGATGTCGTCGAGGCCCTCCATGAGGCGCCAGCGCGTGTAGTCGTCGATCTGGAAGCGGACCACGACGTCGTCGGCCGTGGCGGTGCGCTCGACCAGGTCGACCGTGACCTCGGTGCCGGGCTTGGTCTCGAGGACCTTCCACAGCAGCTCGATGTCCTCCTGCGCGACGATGCCCGCGACGAGGCCCTGCTTGCCCGAGTTGCCGCGGAAGATGTCCGCGAAGCGCGAGGCCAGGACGACCTTGAAGCCGTAGTCCTTGAGGGCCCACACGGCGTGCTCGCGCGACGAGCCGGTGCCGAAGTCGGGGCCTGCGACCAGCACGGAGCCCGACGTGTACGCGGGCTGGTTCAGGACGAACGCGGGGTCGCCGCGCCACGCCGCGAACAGCGCGTCCTCGAAGCCCGTGCGCGTCACGCGCTTGAGGTAGACGGCGGGGATGATCTGGTCCGTGTCGACGTTGCTGCGGCGCAGCGGGACACCGACACCGGTGTGGGTGGTGAACTTCTCCATGATGCTTCTGCTTCCTCGATGAGTGTCGTCAGGGGGCCGGTGTCAGACCTGCAGCGGGACGCGCGGGTCGAGCGGCGCGAGGGGGGTGCCGTCGAACGACGTGATGTCGACGTCGGCGGGCAGGTCCAGGTCCGCCAGCGAGGACAGGGTCCCGCGGATGGCGGTCGCGGCCGCGACGAGCGGCGACACGAGGTGGGTGCGCCCGCCCTTGCCCTGGCGACCCTCGAAGTTGCGGTTGGACGTGGAGGCCGAGCGCTCGCCGGGAGCGAGCTGGTCGGGGTTCATGCCCAGGCACATGGAGCAGCCTGCGTTGCGCCACTCGGCGCCGAAGTCGAGGAAGATCTTGTCGAGCCCCTCGGCCTCGGCCTGGAGCCGCACGCGCGCCGAGGCGGGCACGACGAGGACGCGCAGCGAGTCGGCCTTCTTCTTGCCCTGGACGACCTTGGCGACCGAGCGCAGGTCCTCGATGCGGCCGTTGGTGCACGAGCCGATGAAGACCGTGTCGATCGCGATGTCGCGCAGCGGCGCGCCCGGGGTCAGGCCCATGTACTCGATCGCACGCTCGGCGGCGACGCGCTCGTTCTCGTCGGCGATCTCCGAGGGGACGGGGACGTTCGCGGACAGAGGCAGGCCCTGGCCGGGGTTGGTGCCCCACGTGATGAACGGTTCGAGGTCGGCCGCCTCGAGGACGACCTCCGCGTCGAACGTGGCGTCGTCGTCGGACCGGAGCGTCTTCCAGTACTCGACGGCGGCGTCCCAGTCGGCACCCTCGGGCGCGTGCGGGCGGCCCTTGAGGTATTCGAACGTGGTCTCGTCGGGTGCGATCATGCCGGCGCGCGCGCCTGCCTCGATCGACATGTTGCAGACCGTCATGCGGGCTTCCATGGTCAGCTTGCGGATGGCCTCGCCGCGGTACTCCAGGACGTAGCCCTGGCCGCCGCCGGTGCCGATCTTCGCGATGATCGCGAGGATGATGTCCTTGGACGTCGCCCCCGGGGGCAGCTCGCCGTCGACCGTGATGGCCATGGTCTTGAAGGGCGCGAGCGGGAGGGTCTGGGTCGCGAGCACGTGCTCGACCTCGGAGGTGCCGATGCCGAATGCGAGGGCCCCGAACGCACCGTGCGTCGAGGTGTGGGAGTCGCCGCACACGACGGTGAGGCCGGGCATGGTGAGCCCGAGCTGCGGGCCGACCTGGTGGACGATGCCCTGGTCCGCGTCGCCGAGCGAGTGGATGCGCACGCCGAACTCCTTGGCGTTGTTGCGCAGCGTGTCGATCTGGGTGCGGCTCGTGAGGTCCGCGATCGGCAGGTCGATGTCGAGCGTGGGGGTGTTGTGGTCCTCGGTCGCGATCGTGAGGTCGGGACGGCGCACCTGCCTGCCGGCGAGGCGCAGGCCCTCGAAGGCCTGCGGACTGGTGACCTCGTGGATGAGGTGCAGATCGATGTAGAGGAGGTCGGGCGACCCGTCGGTGCCTCGTCGCACCAGGTGCGCGTCCCAGACCTTCTCCGCCAGCGTGCCGGCCATGTTGGTTCTCTCCTACCTGTGTCCTGCGGTGGTCGCTCACGCGGGGGCCGTGGGCGACGATCGGGGGGTACATCTCGGTCGTGGACCGGGCTGAATCTCCCGGTCCGTCGTCGACACGACACCCGCTGACTTGCATCTCACTGTGCGAGACGTCAATATCGACCTATGGACAATTCTAGCGGAGTCGGCGTGCTGGACAAGGCGGCGTCCGTTCTGGGCGCCCTGGAGTCCGGACCAGCCACCTTGGCCCAGCTCGTCACCGCCACCGGACTCGCCCGTCCGACGGCTCATCGCCTCGCAGTCGCGCTCGAGCACCACCGCATGGTGGCCCGCGACATGCAGGGTCGTTTCGTCCTCGGTCCGCGCCTGAACGAGCTCGCGACGGCAGCCGGCGAGGACCGCCTGCTCGCCGCGGCGAACCCCGTTCTCACGGCCCTGCGCGACCACACCGGCGAGAGCGCCCAGCTCTACCGCCGCCAGGGCGATCATCGCATCTGCGTCGCCGCGGCCGAGCGTCCTGTCGGCCTGCGAGACTCCATCCCCGTGGGCGCGACGCTCACCATGGGCGCGGGCTCCGCGGCCCAGGTGCTGCTCGCCTGGGAGGAGCCGGACCGCCTGCACCGCGGCCTGCGCGAGGCCGTCTTCACGGCCACGATCCTCTCGGGTGTCCGACGGCGCGGCTGGGCCCAGTCCGTCTCGGAGCGCGAGCTCGGGGTCGCCTCGGTGTCGGCGCCCGTGCGCGGCCCGTCGGGGCGCATCGTCGCCGCCGTCTCGATCTCCGGGCCGGTCGAGCGCCTCACGCGCCAGCCCGGCCGCCTGCACTCCGGCTCGGTCGTCGCTGCGGCCAACCGCCTGACCGAGGTCCTGCGCCGCGCCGGGGAGTAGCCGTCCATCGACCGTATGACCGTGGGGGGCGGGCGCCGCGAGGCGCCCGCCCCCCCCACGGTCATACGGCGCCCGGCCACGCCCTGACCCACACCGGTGGCGCCACGGCCTTGCCCCGCCATGTCCGGACACGGGACCCACGACCGATTCGGGCGAAACGCTAGACTCGGCCCCGGCGCGCCTCCGACGGCGCTCCGCCTGTTCGCTCCACCATGGCGGGCAGAGCCGAGAACCGCCCCGATCGACGACGTGAGGACCACACGATGCCCGGCAAGGCCAAGACCATCCTGATGTGGGTCGTCATCGTCTTCCTGCTGTACGCGGTCGTCCAGAGCCCTGACCGCGCGGCAGACATCGTCCAGGCGATCTGGGACGTCATCCTGGGTGCCTTCCAGAGCTTCGGGCAGTTCGTCCAGTCGCTCATGAAGTAGGCGCACCATGGCGCAGGACCTCCCCGCACCGGCGTACGAGTCCGCGCCGCGCCTGAGCGCGCGCCACCTGCGGCGCTACATCCTGCCCGGCGAGCGCGTCGTGCTGGCGACGCGGGCCCACTGGGGCAAGCTCGCCGAGCCCGTCGCCACGACGTTCGCCGCGTTCCTGCTCGTCGCCTGGCTCGTCAGCGTCCTCGGTCCGGCCGTGGGCGAGGGCTCGCTGCTGCTCTGGTGGGCCTGGGGGCTCGTCGCGCTGCGGCTGCTGTGGAAGGTCCTCGACTGGCGCAACGAGTGGTTCGTCGCGACCGACAAGCGCATGCTCCTGATGTTCGGCCTCGTGACCCACAAGGTCGCGATGATGCCCCTCGGCAAGGTCACCGACATGAGCTACAGCCGCTCGATCCTCGGGCGGATCCTCGGCTACGGCCAGTTCATCCTCGAGTCCGCCGGGCAGGACCAGGCCATGAGCCGCATCAACTGGGTCGCCAACCCGGACGCCACGTACCGGAAGCTGTGCGACACCATCTTCATCCCCGGCGGACGCGGCGGGCCGTGGGGCCAGCAGCCGCAGGGCGGCGCTCCCGCGGGAGGTGCGACTCCCCCGCCCCCGGCACAGCCCGCGCAGGCCCCGTTCGCGACGTCGCGGCAGGCGCCGACCCCCGTCCCGGGCCGGTTGAGCTGGGCACCGACGAGCGACGGGCCCGAGAGCGACCTGTCAGCCGCCGCGACACAGCCCATCGCCGTCCGCTCGGCCCAGGCGGGCGGGCAGGGTCACCTGTTCGTCGCGCCCCGCGGCAGCTCCCCCCGGTTGGGCGGCTCCGACCGCCCGGTCATGGCTCCCGCGCCGCCGACCCCTGCGATCGACGGGACGGCCCGGCCGAACCAGTTCGACGACCGCCTCGACGACGGGACCGACGGCGAGTCCGACGGCCCGGCGTGGGAGGTCTCCGACGACGACCGCGGCCGGTTCGTACCCGTCACGCCGTGGGACCCGCAGAGCGGCTGGCAGGCCACGGACCCGTGGTCGCGACCCGAGGATCCCTCGGGCCCGCCGTCGGCGACCCCGCCCGTCCCACCCCCGCCCGCCTGACGCGTCAGCCAGGCCTACCGGTCCGTGGGGCACCTCGGCCTGCCCTGCACCAGCCCCTCCGGCCCGGGGCCGAAAGCAGAGCGCCGGGACATCTCTGCCCGGTTCGGGCCCTTCGACCCTGTTCTCGACTCAGGACTCCAACCTACGGTGCAGTAACCACCCGCCCCCAGGCCTGAGAAGGGTCCACCTGTGACCACGCTGTCCCTGCCCGTCCCCGCATCGTTCCCGCCCCTTCCTCGTGTGATCCAGGGCGGGATGGGGATGGCGGTCTCGTCCTGGCGACTCGCGTCGGCCGTCGCACGCACCGGGCAGCTCGGCCTGGTCTCCGGGACCGCGCTGGACCTCGTCCTGGCGCGCAGGCTGCAGAACGGCGACCGTGACGGCGCGGTCCGCAGGGCGCTCGACGCCTTCCCGGTGCCCCGCTTCGCCCAGCGAGTGCTCTCGCGGTACTTCCGCCCTGAGGGGCGCGGCGAGGGCCAGCCCTACGCCCCCGTGCCTCGCCTCGCGCTCCGTCAGACCCGCCTGGCGCAGGAGCTCATGATCCTGGGGAGCTTCGTCGAGGTGTGGCTCGCCAAAGAGGGGCACGACGGTCGGGTGGGCATCAACTTCCTCGAGAAGATCCAGATGGCTGCTCCGGCCGCCGCCTACGGGTCGATGCTCGCCGGGGCGGACTACGTCGTGACCGGGGCAGGTATCCCGCGCGACATCCCGCACCTGCTGGACCAGCTCGCGGATCACGAGGCCGTCCAGTTCCCCGTCACGGTGGTCGGTGGCAGCCACCACACGGTCGACCTCGACCCCGACGCGCTCCTCGGTGGGTCGCTACCGCCCGTGACCCGGCCGACGTTCCTCGCCGTCGTCTCCGCGCACGCTCTGGCCGAGCACCTGGTGCGCGAGGACCGCACCCGGCCCGACGGCTTCGTGGTCGAAGGGCATCCCGCGGGCGGGCACAACGCCCCTCCCCGCGGGCGCCTGACTCTCGACGAGGCCGGGCAGCCGGTGTTCGGCCCACGCGACCAGGCCGACCTGACGAAGATCGCCGCGACCGGGCTGCCGTTCTGGCTGGCGGGCGCACAAGGCACCCCGGAGGCGTTGGCCGCTGCGCGCGAGGCCGGTGCCACGGGCGTCCAGGTCGGCACGCTCTTCGCGCTCTCGACCGACTCGGGGCTCGAACCCGCCCTGCGCGAGGACGTGCTCGCGCGGCTGCGCACCGGGACGCTCGACGTCCGTACCGAGCCGCTCACGTCGCCGACCGGCTTTCCGTTCAAGGTCGCCCAGCTCTCGGGCACCCTCTCGGACGCGGCCGTCGCGGCGGCACGGCCCCGGCTGTGCGACCTGGGCTACCTCCGTACCCCCGTCGAGAAGGGCGACGGCAAGGTCACCTACCGCTGCCCCGCGGAGCCGGCCCACATGTTCGAGCGCAAGGGAGGAGGGGCCGACGACACCGTGGGCCGGTCGTGCCTGTGCAACTCGCTCGCGGCCGACGTCGGGCTCGGTCAGACGCGTGCGGACGGCTACGTCGAGCTCCCCCTCGTCACCCTCGGGGCGGACGTCGCGGGTGCAGCACGGCTCGCCGACCTGCACGACGGCGCGTGGTCGGCCGGCGACGTGCTCGACTGGCTCCTGGACGAGGGGGCGACGGCCACGAACGCGGCCTGAGGGGCTCAGCCCGGGGTCGGGACGCGACGGTTCCTGACCTTCTCGAGCTGGGCCGACAGGTCCCAGTCCGCGGGTCGCGCGCCGGGTGCGGACCATGGGGCTCCCGCGTCGACCCAGGCCTTGCGGGCTCGGAGTGCGGTGCGCCAGGAGACGTCCTGCACGCCGCTCTCGGATCCGCAGCAGTCACAGATGGTGTAGAGGGGAGTGCCCCCGTGCCACAGCTCCTCCGGGTCGCCCGGGTCGGACCAGCCGCAGACCCTGCACGTCACGTCGATGAACATCGCAGGAACCTAGCACCTTCGTCCGCCGCTCGTCGGACGGGTCGCCGACCGGATGCTCCCCGGAGACGACGAAAGATCGATCATCTTTCGATGATCGAGCTCTGCGTTGGTACCCCCAACGGGATTTGAACCCGTGTTACCGCCGTGAGAGGGCGGCGTCCTAGGCCGCTAGACGATGGGGGCCAGGACCGCTCACCCACCCCGAAGAGCGAGAGAGCGTCATCGAGGCCCGGTCATCTGACGATGGCCAGGCCTCGTACGTACCCCCAACGGGATTTGAACCCGTGTTACCGCCGTGAGAGGGCGGCGTCCTAGGCCGCTAGACGATGGGGGCCTAAGCTCGTCACCCCGAGGGGCGCCGTGCCGTTGAGAACTCTACTGCACGTTTCGTGTCGGTTTGACCGACTCGATGCGCTGCATGCTCTGCGCTGGGGTACCAGGACTCGAACCTAGAATGACGGTACCAGAAACCGTTGTGTTGCCAATTACACCATACCCCAAGGAGGTATCAGCGCCGCGCCCTCGTCCCGTTCCCGGGCCGCGGGTGAGCGCCTCACCGAGAGAAAACATTACCGGACACTTCCGGCCCGGCCAAATCGCCCTCGCGTCCCCGCCTGCGCCCCGCCCCGCCGCAGCCGGCCGGCCTCGCCCCACCCCGCCCGACTGCGGCGGCAGCCCACCCCACGCCCCTGCGACACGTCGTGCGTCAGATGTAGACCTCGCCGCCGGGACGTGGCACCGTCGAAGACGTGAGCACCGACGACGCCTCGACCCCCGACCCCCCGCGCGCCTCGCACGCCGAGCGCGCGTCCTCGTTCGGCGCCGGAGCGGGCGAGTATCGCGCCGTCCGGCCGTCCTACCCGGACGCCGCGATCGACTGGATGCTCCCCGCGGGCGCACGGCACGTGCTCGACCTCGCTGCGGGCACGGGCAAGCTCACCGAGCGCCTCGTGGCGCGCGGGCTCCACGTGACCGCCGTCGAGCCCTCCGCGGGCATGCGCGCCGAGCTCCAGGACGCCGTGCCGGGGGCCCACGTCCTGCCCGGGACCGCCGAGCGCATCCCCCTCGAGGACGGCAGCGTCGACGCGGTCCTCGTCGCCCAGGCGTGGCACTGGTTCGACGTCTCCGCCGCGGTCCCGGAGATCGCGCGCGTCCTGCGCCCCGGAGGGCGCCTGGGCGTCGTGTGGAACGTCCGCGACCACACGGTCGACTGGGTCGAGAGCTTCACCGAGATCATCCATCGGGGAGACTCGCTCGAGCCTGTCCACCGGACACCCACGATCGACGACGGCGACGGGGCCTTCGCACCGCTCGAGCACGCGACGTTCTCGTGGGAGGACCGCCTGTCGGCCGCGTCGCTGCGGACGCTCGCGTCCACACGCAGCCATCTCCTGACCTTGCCGCCGGCCGAACGCGACGAGCTGCTCGACGCCGTCGACCGGCTGGTAGCCACGCACCCGGCCCTCGCCGGCCGGTCCGAGATCGACCTCCCGTACCGCGCCGAGTGCTGGCGCGCGGACCGCGTCCGCGGCACCGACGCCGACGCGGTCGACGCATGAGCGCCCAGCCGGAGGATCTCGCGACCACGCTGGCTCCGGGTCCCGTCACGCCCGACGACGTCCGCACGGCCTCCCGCTGGCTCGCCGACGGCGTCACGCGACATCCCGACGCGGCCTTCGACGCGCAGGCGGGGCCCGTGCGGTGGTCGTGCTGGGCGACCGCCGAGCACGTCGTCGACGACCTGCTGGCCTACGCGCTCCAGGTCGCGGGCCTCCCCCTGCTCGACTACCTGCCGCTCGCGGGCCCCAAGGGCGAGGACGAGATCGCGCACGTCAAGCGTGAAGCCGGACCGGCGGGCCTCGCCGAGGTCATCGTCGCGGGCGGCGAGCTGCTCGCCGCCCAGGTCGCGGCGAGGCCCCCCACGGCCCGCGCCTACCACCCGTACGGACTCTCGGACCCGGAGGGCTTCGCGGCCATGGGCGTCGTGGAGATCCTCGTCCACGGCCGAGACGTCTTCCAGGGGCTCACCGGTACGTCTCCGACGCTGCCCGACGGGCTCAGCGCCCGGGTGCTGGCCCGGCTCTTCCCCGACCTCCCGTCGGCCGCGCTCGCCCTTCCCCCGGACGACGCTCTCGTGTGGGCGACGGGCCGCAGCGACCTGCCCGGCCTGTCGCGACGGACCCGGTGGCGCTGGGACGCGAGCGTCCGGTAGCCCGCCGCCTGGCGGCGACGTCGGAGCGTCGTCGCCGTCACGTCAGGAGCAGCACCGCGACGAGCGAGGTCCCGATGACGACCGTGGCCGAGGCGGTGCCGAGCACGAGCGCGCGCCGACCCGTGCGGACCAGGTGCGCGGCGTCGACCCCGAGGCCCATCGCGAACATCGCGGCGGTGAACAGCAGCGTGGTCACCATCGTCGTCACCTCGATGACGGACGCGGGCAGGACGCCCGTGCTCCGCACCAGCACCGCCACCAGGAAGCCGACGACGAAGAGCGGCACGGGCGGGGTCCGGCGGGTCACCGAGGCTGCAGGGGTCCCCGCAGCGACCTCGACGTCGGCGGGGCGCGCCACACGCTCGCGCCGAGCCCGGAGCACCCCGGCCCCGGCCACGAGCGGGGCGAGGAGCACGACGCGGGCCAGCTTGCTCACGGTCGCGGTCGCGAGCGCGGCGGCCGAGACGGCGCCGCCCGCGGTCACGACCTGCGCGACCTCCTGGACGCTCGCGCCGATCCACAGCCCGGCACGATCGTCGGCCAGGCCCAGCAGCCCGGCGAGCCACGGCAGCACGAAGATCGCGAGCGACCCGAAGATCGTCACGAGCGCGAGCGCGGTCGCCACGGCGTCGTCGGCCTCGCGCCGCGACTCCTCGTCGTCACCGCTCCCGACGACTCCCTGCATCGCGGAGATCGCGGCGGCACCGCAGATCGAGAACCCGGTCGCGACGAGCAGCGAGGTCACACGCGGCACGCGCAGTGCCCGTCCGAGCGCGAGCGTCGCGCTGAACGTCACGGCGACCGTGATCCCGACGACCGCGAGCCCGCGCCACCCGAGCGCGAGGACCTCGGGCAGCGAGAGCTGGAGCCCCAGCAGCACGACGCCGGCCCGCAGGACGCGCGTCGCGGTCCACCGCGTCCCCTCTTGGGTGCGGGACGTGAGGGCGGCGGCCCGTCGCGCCACCCCGTTCCCCTGCCCGACGGCGGCGCTCACCCCGCCCGCGCGGCGCAGGCTCCCGAGCAGCGAGCCGACGACGGCCCCCACCAGGAGGGAGAGCACGAGCGGCGAGAGCGGGACCACCTGCGCGAGCAGGTAGGCGACGAGGGTCGCGACGGCGCAGAAGGCGAGCCCGGGGGCGGCGCGCCGGATCCAGGGCGCGGGGCTCTCGGTCGGAGCCGGGCTGCCGGTCGTGGCGGGCCGGTCGGGGGCGCGCGTCGCGCCCGGGGTGGGGGCTGCGAGGTCGTTCGTGGGGGTCATGGTTCCACCGTGCCGCGACCGGACCCGCACCAGAAGGCCCACTTCCAGACCTAGCCATAGGATGAGGCTATGACTGAGGCTGACCAGCGCACCTCCGCGAGCACCGCTCCCCCGCGCCGCGAACGCACCTCGCTGGCCCTGCTCGAGCTGCTCGTCGCGACCGACCGGCACGGGTCCATCAGCGCGGCCGCCCGTGCGCTGGGGGTGTCGCAGCCCAGCGCCTCGGCCGGCATGCGGCGCCTCGAGAGGCACCTGGACCTCGAGCTCGTGACCCGCTCGACCCGCGGTGCCCGCCTGACCGAGACGGGGCGCGCGGCCGCGACCTGGGCCCGTGAGGTCATCGAGGCCTCGGACCGGTTCGAGACCTCGGCCGCGGCCCTCCGTGAGGCACCCTCGGCCCGCATCCGGCTCGCGGCGAGCCTCACGATCGCCGAGTACCTCGCGCCCCGGTGGCTCGCGACGCTCGCCGCTCCGCGAGCGACGGGCGGCCCGGCCGGTCCGGAGGTCCCGACCCCGGCCCCCGACGTCGAGCTGCTGGTCCGCAACTCGCGCACCGTCATGGAGCTCGTGCTCGCCGACGAGGCCGACCTCGGGTTCATCGAGAGCTCGACCATGCGACGGGGGCTGCGAAGCCGCACCCTCGCCCGCGACGAGCTGCTCGTCGTCGTCGCCCCCACGCACCCGTGGGCGTCCCGGAGGCGCCGCACCGCGACCGTCGACGAGCTCCTGGGCGGCGGCCTCGTGGTGCGCGAACGCGGGTCCGGCACCCGAGAGACCCTCGAGAAGTCGCTGCTCGCGGCGGGCGCCCGGTTGCCCGACCACCTGCCCTACCTGGGGTCGACCGCGTCGCTCAAGACCGCTGTGCAGTATGGCGGCGCCGTCGCGGTGCTGTCCCGTCTCACCGTGGCCGACGACCTCGCACGAGGGTCGCTCGTGCAGGTCGACGTGCCCGGCCTGGACCTGTCCCGGCGGCTGCGCATGATCTGGAAGGACGGCACCGAGCTGTCGACGGCCGCGCGACGCATCGCAGCGGTCGCGGCCGGGAGCGCCGGAACGTCGCACTCGAGGACCGCCCGGTCACCGACCATCGCGAGATAGAGGGTTCTGGTCGAGGTAGAGGGCTACAGCCCTCTACCTCGACCAGAACCCTCTACGTCAGCACCGGCTCGCGACCCGTCAGCGACCCGCGAGCACCAGGTCGCCGACCTCGTCGAGGCTCGCCACGACGTGCACCCCGGCCGCACGCGCGGCCTCGGGGTCCTCCTCGGCCGGGCCGCCGCGCCGGGTGCCGGGGCGGTCGATCCACACGCCCGTCAGCCCGGCCGTGGCAGCGGCACGGGCGTCGACGTCGAGCTCGTCACCCACGTAGACGGTGCGGGCCGGGTCGGTACCCAGCCGCGCGCACGCCTCGACGAAGACCCTCGGGTCCGGCTTGCCGAAGCCCAGGGTGTCGACGCCCACGAGCATCGGTACCTCGGACAGCCCCGAACGGGACAGCTTGTCCGTCTGGAGCGCGACGGCCGCGTTCGACAGGGCTCCCACCCGTACCCCGGCCACGGCGAGCCGCTTCAGGAGGGGGGCGGCGTCGTCGTGCGCCTGCCAGCTCTCCTCGAACGTGCCCCAGAAGACCGACTTCCAGCCCGCGTACCCGTCCTCGTCGAGGACCGCACCGCCGAACGTCTCCTGGAGCTCGTTCGCGCGCAGCATGCGCTGCCGGTCGAACGTCAGCTCGCCGCGCGTGTACGCCCGGTACCAACCGTGCGGGTCGCTGCGCCACAGCGCCAGGACCTCGCCGTACCGCTCGACCGGCACGTGCGGCAGGTACACCGCGCACACCGCGTCGATCGCGAGCGCGAACGCGCCGCGGGTGTCGACGAGCGTGTCGTCGACGTCGAACAGGACGCCGTCGACACCGTCGACAGCACCGCCGGGCAGCGTGGCCTCAGGGGTGCTCACAGCGCCGCGCGCAGCGCACGCAGGCGCGCGAGGGTCGACTCCTTGCCGAGGATCTCCATCGACTCGAACAGCGGCGGCGACACGCGACGGCCCGTCACGGCCACGCGCAGCGGCGTGAACGCGAAGCGCGGCTTGATGCCCATCTCCTCGACCAGCACTGCCTTGAGCACCTCCTGGATCGGGTCGGTCGAGAAGTCGTCCAGGGCGTCGAGCACGCGGACCGCGGCGTCGAGCACTGCCGGCGCCTCCTCGCGCAGCGCGGCGCGCGCCTCGTCCTCGACGGGCACGGCGTCGTCGGCCACGAACAGGAAGCCCAGCATGCCCTTGGCCTCGCCGAGCAGGACCATGCGCTCCTGCACGAGCGGTGCACCCGCCGTGACGAGCGCCTGCTGCTCGGCCGACAGGTCCGCGAACGAGTCCGCCGGGACGAACCCGCCCTGGTGCAGGTATGGCACCAGGCGGTCGCGGAAGTCCTCGGGGGCCAGCATGCGCAGGTGCGTCGCGTTGATGGCCTCGGCCTTCTTCAGGTCGAAGCGGGCCGGGTTCGGGTTGACGTCGGCGACGTCGAACGCCGCGACCATCTCCTCGACCGTGAAGATGTCGTTGTCGGCGGAGATGCTCCAGCCCAGCAGCGCGAGGTAGTTCAGCAGACCCTCGGGCGTGAAGCCGCGCTCCTTGTGCAGGAACAGGTTGGACTCGGGGTCACGCTTGGAGAGCTTCTTGTTGCCCTCGCCCATGACGTACGGCAGGTGACCGAACTCGGGCATGACGTGGGCGACACCCAGCTCGAGCAGTGCGCGGTACAGCACGACCTGGCGCGGCGTCGAGGACAGCAGGTCCTCGCCGCGCAGCACGTGCGTGATCCCCATGAGCGCGTCGTCGACCGGGTTGACGAGCGTGTACAGGGGCTGGCCGTTGCCGCGCACGATCACGTAGTCCGGGACCGAGCCCGCACCGAACGAGATCTCGCCGCGCACCAGGTCCGTGAACGACACGTCCGTGTCCGGCATGCGCATGCGCAGCACGGGCTCGCGGCCCTCGGCGCGGAACGCGGCCTTCTGCTCGTCCGTCAAGGTGCGGTCGAACCCGTCGTAGCCCATGGCCTTGGGGCGACCGGCCGCGACGTTGCGCGCCTCGATCTCCTCGGGCGTCGAGAACGACTCGTACGCGTACCCGCCCTCGACGAGGCGACGTATGACGTCCTGGTAGATGTCACCGCGCTGCGACTGGCGGTAGGGCTCGTGCGGGCCGCCGACCTCGACGCCCTCGTCCCAGTCCATGCCGAGCCAGCGCAGCGCCTCGAGGAGCTGCTGGTAGCTCTCCTCGGAGTCGCGCGCGGCGTCCGTGTCCTCGATCCGGAAGACGAACGTCCCGCCCACGTGCCGGGCGTACGCCCAGTTGAACAGGGCCGTGCGGATGAGGCCGACGTGCGGCGTCCCCGTGGGAGACGGGCAGAAGCGGACGCGGACGGGCGAGGAACCAGGTGCAGGGATCACGTCCCACAGCCTATCGCCGCCCACCGGGCACGACGCCGACGCGGGGCGCACAATCGCGTACATGGCAGGTTCCCAGCACCCCACGACCACGGCGACCGACCGCTCCGACCGTCCGGCGGGCACCGGCGCGAGCGGTCTCATCGCGGACGCGCTCGCCGGCGTCCACGAGGCGTTCCGCGGTCTCGACGAGGGCACGGTCGCGACCTACATCCCCGAGCTCGCGACGGCCGACCGTTCGCTGTTCGGCGTCGCCCTGGCCGGGGTCACGGGCAGCATCTACACCGCGGGCGACGCCGACGTCCCCTTCACCATCCAGTCCCTGTCGAAGCCGTTCGTGTTCGCCCTGGCGCTCATGGACCGGGGGCTGCCCGAGGTGCTCGCGCACGTCGGCGCCGAACCCAGCGGCGAGGGGTTCAGCTCGATCCGCCTCGACCCCGTCACGGGGCGGCCGCCGAACCCCATGGTCAACGCGGGCGCGATCGTCACGACCTCGCTCGTGCGCGGCGACACCGAGGATGAGCGGTTCGCGCGCATCCTGCACGTGCTCGGCGCGTTCGCGGGGCGCCCGCTCGAGGTCGACAGCCGGGTCTACGTCAGCGAGTCGGAGACGGGCGACCGCAACCGCGCGATCGCCTACCTCATGCACAGCACCGGAGCCCTGACCGCGGACGTCGAGGGCACGCTCGACACGTACTTCCGCCAGTGCTCCGTCCTCGTCACGGCGCGCGACCTCGCCCGCATGTCGGCGACGCTCGCGAACGGCGGCGTCAACCCGGTCACGGGCGAGCGCGTCGTCGACGAGGTCGTGACCGAGTGGGTGCTCGCGGTCATGGCGACGAGCGGCATGTACGACTACGCGGGTGAGTGGCTCCTGCGTGCGGGGCTGCCCGCGAAGAGCGGCGTCTCGGGCGGGCTGGTGTCGGTGGGCGTGGGCCAGTTCGGTCTGGGCCTGTTCAGCCCGCCGCTCGACGCGCGTGGCAACAGCGTGCGCTCGGTCGCGGCCGCGCAGGAGATCTCCCGGCAGTTCGACCTGCACCTCATGCACCGCCCGGACCGTGACGTGCCCACGCTCTACCGTTCGACGCGGGCGGACCGCCTGCGCCACCTCGCGCACCGCACGCCCGCCCAGCTCCTGCGGCTGCGGGAGCTGGGCGCGGCCATCTCGGTGCGCGCGGTCCAGGGCACCGTCGAGTTCGCGGCCGCGGAGACGATCCTGCGCTCGGTCGACGACCTGCCCTCACCGCTGCCGGGCGGCGAGCGGTGGCTGATCCTCGACCTGCACCGCACGTCCCGCGTGGTCACGCTCGGTGCGCAGCTCCTGCGCGCCCTCGTGGCCCGGCTGCGCGCCCAGGGGGTGCACGTGGTCGTGGTCGACCCGTTCGAGCGTCGGCTGATCGCGGGCGTCGACCACGAGTTCACGACGTTCGAGAACGCGCAGCGCTGGTGCGAGGACCGCCTCCTGGAGGCCGCCCGGGGCACCTGAGTCGTCAGCCCCGCCGGACGACCGGGTTCGCCAGGACGCCCAGGCCCTCGACCTCGCACTCGACGCGGTCGCCCGCGTCGATGCGGCCCACGCCGGCCGGGGTGCCCGTGAGGATGACGTCACCGGGCAGCAGCGTGAACGCCTCGGAGATGTAGGACACCAGGTACGGGACGTCGAAGATCATGTCGCGCGTGCGGCCGTCCTGGCGCGTCTCGCCGTTGACGCGCGAGGTCACCGCGAGGTCGTCGACGTCGAGGTCGGTGTCGATCCACGGGCCCAGCGGGCACGCGGAGTCGAAGCCCTTGGCGCGGGCCCACTGGCCGTCGGTGCGCTGGGCGTCACGGGCGGTCACGTCGTTGGCCACGGTGTACCCGAGGATGTAGGACGCCGCGTCCTCGGGACGCACGTCCTTCGCGATGCGCCCGATCACGACCGCGAGCTCGGCCTCGTAGCTGACCTCCTCGGTGAAGTCGGGCAGCACGATGGGGTCGTCGGGGCCCACGACCGAGGTGTTGGGCTTGAAGAAGATGAGCGGCGTCGTCGGGACGTCGTTGCCCATCTCGGCCGCGTGGGCCGCGTAGTTGCGGCCGACCGCGACGACCTTGGAGCGCGGGATGACGGGCGCGAGGAGGCGGACGCCGTCCCCGAGCTCGATCCGCTCGCCCGTCGGCAGGACGGGCATGTAGAGGGGGTCCCCGTTGAGGACGGCGAGGTAGGTCTTGCCCGCCTCCTCCTGCACGAGGGCGTAGCGGGGGTCTTCTCCGGTGGTGAATCTGGCGATGCGCACGGGCCCAGCCTACCGACGCGCGAGGCCGCGGCCCCCGGGGCGGGGGTCCGCGGCCTCGTCTCGGTCCGTGCCGTGCGGCGCGTGCCCGGTCGCCCCAGCACGCCCGACGGCGGCGCTACGCCCGGGCGAGCACCTCGCCGTTGAGGACGGCGAACCATCCGGCGGGTTCCTCGGCCCAGCGCAGCCACTCCTGCGCGAGCTGTTCGAGGGCGACGTCGTCCGCGAGCGCCGACTCCTTGGCCTGGACGGCGAAGTTGGACGCGATGCAGCGTTCGGCCCACAGCCCGCCCCACCAGGCGCGGTCGGCGGGGGTCGAGTAGCACCAGACCCCGGCCGAGGGCACGATCTGGGCGGGGTCGAAGCCTGCTTCCTGGACCCAGGCGAGGAGGCGTCGGCCGGCGTCGGCCTGGTAGCCGTAGGCGTGCGTGACCTCGTGGTAGAGCTCGTTCCACTCGGTGAGGCCTGCGGACTCGGGGTACCAGGTCATGGCGGCGTAGTCGGCGTCGCGCACGGCGACGATGCCGCCGGGCTTGGCGACGCGCTTCATCTCGCGCAGGGCGGCGAGGGGGTCGGACAGGTGCTGGAGGAGCTGGTGCGCGAACACGACGTCGAACGTGTCGTCGGCGAAGGGCAGCTCGTAGGCGTTGGCCTGCTGGAACGAGACGTTGCTCAGCCCGGACCCGGCGGCGAGCTCGCGCGCGCTCTCGAGGACGGCGGCGGAGGCGTCGACGCCGATCACGGTGCCGTCGGGCACGTGGCGGGCCAGGTCGACCGTGAGGGTCGCGGGCCCGCAGCCGACGTCGAGGACCTTGTGGTCCCCGCGAAGGTGCGGCAGCAGGAAGCCTGCGGAGTTCTCCGCGGTGCGCCAGCGGTGCGATCTCAGGACGGACTCGTGGTGGCCGTGGGTGTACGACTCGGACTCCATGCTGGGTGTGCTGCCCAGTGCCCCGGTGGGGGCGTCGGGCGCATGGGCGTCGGGCGTGGCGTCGGCGGTGACGTCCTGGTCCGGCGTGGGGGTGTGGGTCATGCTTGCACGGTAGAACGCTTCCACCCTTCCCACAGCCCTGTTCTCACATCATGGGCGGGCGAGGGTCGGGGTGCGGCCCGGCGCGTCGCGCGCGCAGCGCGGCCGGGTCGGGCGAGCACCCGGGAGAATCGTGGCGTGACCACTGTCCCGGCCGCCCCTGCCCGCCCTGCCCCCGCGACGTCGTCGGGCGGGTCGTGGCGTCGGCACGCGGCCCTGCTGCTGCCCGCGGGCGACCGGGTGCCGGGCGTCGACCTGGCCCGGGGGCTCGCGATCCTCGGCATGTTCGCCGCGCACGTGGGCGTGACGTCGGACGACTTCTCGACCGGGGAGGGCTGGCTGTCGCTCGTGCACGGGCGGTCCTCGATCCTGTTCGCGGTGATCGCTGGGGTCTCGCTCGCGCTCGTCTCGGGGCGCCGCGCTCCCCTGTCGGGCGTCCCGGCGCTCCAGGCGCGCACGCGCATCCTGGTGCGTGCCGTGCTGCTGCTCGCGCTCGCGGGCCTGCTCGACCTGCTCGGCACCCCGGTCGCCCTGATCCTGGGCTTCTACGCGGCGTACTTCGTGCTCGCGCTGCCGTTCCTGCGGTGGGCGCCGCGGCGGCTGTTCGGCCTCGCGCTCGTGATCGCGGTCGTGGGTCCGGTCCTGGTGCACTGGTTGCCCGAGGTCCTGCTGCGGGCAGGGCTGACGCTGCCCGTGGACGGGTCGGGGGCGCTCACGGACTTCCTGCTCACGGGGCACTACCCGGCGCTCGTGTGGATGGCGTTCGTGCTCGTGGGGCTCGGGGTGGGGCGGCTCGACCTGACCGCACGGCGCCTCCGGGTGCGGCTGCTGTGGGGCGGCGCGGCCACGGCACTGGGCGCGTACCTGCTCTCCGCGCTGTTCACGGGCACGACGCTGACCCAGGTCCTCGCCGGGTCTGGCCGGGCCGCGCTGATCCAGGAGTCTGCCGCGTACGCGTCGGGCCTGTACCAGCCCGAGCCGCTGCCGTGGAGCGCCCCGCTGCCGACGTCGGACTACCTGTGGCTCGCCGGTCCGCACACCGACACGACGCTCGAGGTGCTGGGCTCGGGCGGGTTCGCGCTCGCGGTGCTGGGCCTGTGCCTGCTGCTCGGTGACCGCCGCCCGGTCCTGCGGGTGCTGGCTCCGCTCGCGGCCGTGGGCTCGATGGCGCTCACGGTGTACTGCCTGCAGATCGTCGCGATCTGGGCGTGGCAGGACCAGCTCATGGCGGGCACGGGGAACGGCGAGCTGCTGGTGCTCGTCGTGGCGAGCCTGGTGTTCGCGACGGTGTGGCGGTGGTCGTTCGGGCGCGGCCCGCTCGAACGGTTCGTGGGCTGGGTCGCGGGGCGGGCGGCGTCGGTCTCCTCGGGCGTCGCCGGCCCGGACGGCCCGCTGCCCGCCGGGCGAGACGCCGGCCCGACGGCGCCGCCCACCTCGGGCGGGGACGTACAGTCGGGCGCATGACGACTTCTGCACCCGACGCCCCTGCCCGCCCCGAGGTCCGCCGCCTGGGTTCGTCCGGCCTCGCGGTGTCCGCGATCGGTCTGGGCTGCAACAACCTGGGGCGCCCGCGCACCGCGACCGAGTCCCTCGACGGGTCCCGCGCCCTGGTCGACGCAGCGCTCGACGCGGGCATCACGTTCTTCGACGTCGCGGACGTCTACGGCGCGCAGCCCGGCCTGAGCGAGGAGCTCCTGGGCAAGGCGCTGGGCTCGCGCCGCGACGACGTCGTGGTCGCCACGAAGTTCGGCATGCCCATGCACGGCGCGAACGGCGAGGACTTCCGGGCGCGCGGCTCGCGGCGGTACGTCGTCAAGGCGGTCGAGGCGTCGCTGCGGCGCCTCGGGACCGACTGGATCGACCTCTACCAGTTCCACACGCCGGACAGGCGCACGCCGGTCGAGGAGACGCTGTCCGCGCTCGACGACCTGGTCCGCGCGGGCAAGGTCCGCTACGTGGGGCACTCGAACCGCGCGGGCTGGCAGATCGCCGACGCCGAGTACCAGGCGCGCCTGACCGGCACCGTCCGGTTCGTGTCGGCGCAGAACCAGTACAACCTGATCGACCGCGAGGCCGAGCTCGAGGTCCTGCCCGCGGCGAAGGCCTACGGGCTGGGCGTGCTGCCGTTCTTCCCGCTCGCGAACGGCCTGCTGACGGGCAAGTACGCGCACGGCACGGGCCCCGACGACGGCCGCCTGGTCCACTCCAAGCCGCACCTCCTGGAGTCCGCGCCGTGGAAGGCCCTGCAGGCGTTGCGTCTCTTCGCGCGCGAGCGCGGCGTGACCGAGGTCGAGGTCGCGTTCGGGTGGCTGCTGGCCCAGCCGCAGGTGTCGAGCGTCATCGCGGGCGCGACCCGGCCCGAGCAGGTCGTGCAGAACGCCGCGGCCGGCGCCTGGGTTCCGGCCGCCGAGGACCTGGCGGCGCTCGACGCGATCTTCCCGCCGGCGCGCAAGGTCGCACCGTTCTAGCGGCACCCGGCCGCAGGGCCGGGGGGCGTCGGTAGGCTGGGGCCATGGGAGAGAACCCCCGGCCGGTCGTCCTGGGAGTCGTGCGTGGGCAGCCCGACGAGGTCCTGCGCACCGCGTCCGGGCTCGCGGCGCGCCTCGGTGCCGAGCTGATCTGCGCGACGGTGAACCCCGCACGCTTTCTGGTCGCGGAGAGCGCTGACGGTCACGTGACGTCGGCATCGATCGACCCGGACTTCCACGACGCGCACGACGACGAGCTCGACCCGGAGGTCGCCGGGCATCTCGCGGCGGTCCTCGACCCGGTCGGTGTCCGCTGGAGCACCCGGCTGCTCGCCGGGGACCCGGCGGACGCGCTGGCCCGGCTCGCACGGACGGTCGACGCCGAGCTGATCGTCGTGGGCACGCACGGGCCCGGCCGAGGGATCCACGAGCTCTTCAACCGGTCCGTGGCGATCCACCTCGCGCACCGCCAGACCCGTCCGGTCGTGGTCGTGCCGGCGGGCGCGGCGGGCGCAGCGGGGCCGGCAGACCCAGAGCGCCCGTCCGCCGGGACCCCGGCCTGATGCCCGCGCGCGATCGGCCGAACCACCTGCGCCCGGCCGCGATCGGGCTCGTCGTCGTCGGCGGGGCGCTCGGCGCTGCGGGGCGTGAGGCCGTCGTGCTGGCGGTGCCGGACGTGCCGGACGTCGGCGGGCTGCCCGTCGCGATCCTGCTGGTCAACGTCGTCGGTGCCTTCGTCCTCGGCCTCCTCTACGAGTCCCTCACCCGTCGCCCGCCGGGCGAAGCGCGCGCCGGGCAGCTGAGGCTGCTGCTCGGGACGGGGGTCTGCGGCGGGTTCACGACGTACAGCACGCTGGCCACGGGCACGGCGCTGCTCGTCGACGCGTCGCGCACGGACGTCGCGATGATCTACGTCGCCGCCACGCTGGTCGTCGGGACCGTGGCGACGGTGCTCGGGATCGTCGTGGGTTCGAGGCTCCCCGCGTCCGACCGTCCCGTCGACGGGGGCGTGCGCCGGTGACGCTCGCCCTCTTCCTCGTCGTCGCCGTCGCCGGTGGCCTGGGCGCCGGGACCCGCTTCGTCCTCGACGGCGTCGTGCGCTCGAAGGTCCGGACCGCCTTCCCGTGGCCGACGACGGTCATCAACCTGTCCGGCTCGCTCGCGCTGGGCGTCCTCACGGGCCTGGTCGTGGCCCGTATCGCACCGACTGACGTGGCCGCGGTGATCGGCACGGGCTTCCTGGGCGGCTACACGACGTTCAGCACCGCGAGCTACGAGACGGTCCAGCTGGTCCGACAGAAGCGCTACGGCACGGCGTTCGCGTACTCCGTCGGGGTGCTGGTGGCGTGCGTCGTGCTGGCGTTCGCGGGGTACCGCTGGGGTTCGTCCCTCTGAGCGTCGGGGCGCTCGATCGGCCCGGCCAGAACGGCCAGGACGGCTACGGTCTCGTCCGGCCCGCAAGGCCGTTCCGGCCTACGCTCGGCTCATGACGTTCGCCGAGGTGGTCGAGGTCGTCGGCAAGGTGGTCGACGCGGCAGGGGTGGCCGCGATCGTGGTCGGCGCCCTGTACGCGGCGCTCCTGTCCCTGACCCGACGCCGGGAGGGCAACGTCTACCGCCTGTTCCGGCGGCGGCTCGGCCGCTCGATCCTGCTCGGTCTCGAGCTCCTGGTCGCCGCCGACATCATCCGTACGGTCGCGATCACGCCGACGCTCGAGAGCGTCGCGGTGCTCGCCGCGATCGTCCTCATCCGGACGTTCCTCAGCTTCTCGCTCGAGCTCGAGATCACGGGCCGGTGGCCCTGGCAGCAGGCCCCCGAGCAGGACCCCGCACCCACCGGGGACGCCCGGGACGCCCGGGACGCCGCGGACGCCTAGGACGCCGCGGCGGAGCCCACGCGCCCGTAGGCTCCGCCGTCTGCGAGCGTCAGCTCGTCGTCGAGAAGAGGATCGCGTCGTACTCCCACGCCCCGACGTTGACCTCCATGGTCAGGTCGGCGGGGTCCGTGACCCCGAAGACCACGGGGAACGTCACGGACTGCCCCGGGAGGACGGACGTGCTCGGGGTGGAGCTGATCTCGTTCGCCGCGTCGAAGACCTGCGAACCTTCCGTACCGCCCGAGGAGAGCGTGACGTACGTGAACGTGGGGTCGAACGTCTCCGCGGTGCCGTTCGTCAGCGTCACGTCGACGCGCACGAACTGCGTGAACCCCTCGTCACCCGCCGCCGTGTCGCTGGGCGTGAACGCCGCCGGGGCGCTCACGCCGACCTCGAGACCGTCCTCGTAGACCGCGGCGTCACCGAAGGTGAGGGCCGGCGACGGGGCGCCCGCCACCGAGTCCTGAGCGTCCTCGGCGTCGGCACCGGTCTCGTCCGCGGCGGACTCACCGGCGGCAGGCTCCTCGGGGGCCTCGCTCGAGATGCTCGTCGACTCGAGGCTCGAGGAGAGCTCTTCGAGCGCAGCGACGAAGAAGATCTGGGAGACGACGACACCGATCCCTGCGACCACCGAGATGATGATCGCGGCGATCGACATGCCCTTGCCGCTGCCGAGCGTCCCGGCCTTGACGAGCCCGATGATGCCCAGGACGAGACCGGCGAGCGCCAGGACCGCCGCGAAGAAGTTGATGAACGGGATCAGGCAGAGCAGGAGCCCCACGATCGCGAGCACGAGGCCCGTGATCGCCAGCCCGTTGGTCTTCTTGGGCGGGACCGCACCGTAGGGCGGGTAGCCGCCCTGCTCCGGCCCCCAGGCGGCGGGCTGGCCGGGCTGGCCGGGCTGCTGGTACGGAGAGGGCTGCGGCGCTCCGGGATAGCCGAGCGACGGCGGGGTCGGCTCTGCGGGTCCGGGAGGGGGGTACGTCATCTCGTCTGCTCATCTTCTGGTCGTGCACGGCACGGCGACGCCGGGGTGTGCGGAGGGGGAGGCGCGCACGCTCGGGCACGCACTCCGGCACAAGTGTTCCATGTGTGGAGATGACGCGGAGAGGACGTTCGGGTGAAAACGACCGGGACCACGCACGGACCCCCACGACCTCTCCCCTCCTGCCGACACCTACCCTGGAACCATGCCCACGCTCCCCGCTCCCCACCGGGCGCGCCCCGCGACGGCGCGCCCCGCCGTCGGGCCGGATCCTCTTGCTGGCGACGAGTGGCCCGCCCTCGCCGCGGCGCACGCCGAGCGCGCCGACGCCCTGACCGCCGGCTGGCGCGAGCGCAAGGCCCGCGGCGAGAAGCACGCCGTCGAGGACTTCCTCTTCACCTACTACCCCACGCGCCCCGCCCAGCTCCGGCGGTGGCACCCGGGCGCGGGCGTCGTCCTCACGTCCTCCGGCACCACCCGGCCCGACGACGTCGCGCCCCTCCTCGCCGAGCGCGCCGCCTGGCGGTGGTACCGGGCCGGCACGGACGGCGGCGTGAGCCTCGACACGGGCGCCTTCCTCACCGACCGGGGCGAGACAGTGCGCTACGCCCGCGAGCTGCTCGCGGCCACGGCCTCCCGGCCCGCGACGCTCGGATGCTTCGGGCTGCACGAGTGGGCCATGGTCTACCGCGACCACGCCCAGGGGCGCGACCACCGCCACCCGCTGCCGCTGCGCCTCGGGGCCCACGGGACCGACGAGGTCGTGGCGACGCACCCCGTGCGCTGCTCGCACTTCGACGCGTTCCGCTTCTTCACCCCGGAAGCCGTGAGCCTCAACCGGCTCCAGCCCACGCGCGAGACGCAGCCCGCGCTCGAGCAGCCCGGCTGCCTGCACGCCAACATGGACCTCTACAAGTGGGCCGTGAAGCTCAGCCCCGCCGTGCCGAGCGGGCTCGTGCTCGACGCGTTCGAGCTCGCCCGCGACATCCGCTGGGTCGACATGCGAGCCAGCCCCTACGACGTGTCGTCGTACGGGCAGGCCCCCGTCGCGATCGAGACGCCCGAGGGCAAGGCCGAGTACGTGCGGCTCCAGCGCGGGTTCGCGGAGCGCTCGGCCGTGCTGCGCGCGCGGCTGCTCGAGGTCTGCGAGCGCCTGCTGGGCTGATCCGGCGCCGAGCCGCTCGGGGGTGTTCGTCCACCTGGCAGGATCGGAGGATGTCGCGTCCGCCCCTCGCTGAGATCCCCACTCGTCCCGTGCCCGTCCCGCCCGCCGTGCGCTCGCTCGTCGACTCCGCCGGAGGCGGGGACCTGGTCGCCGTGTGGGTCAACAACCTCGGCGGCCTCACGTTCCGCTGGGGCACGGATCGCTACGTCAAGTGGGTCGCGGCCGGGACCCCGGAGATCGACCTCCTCGCCGAGGCCGAGCGGCTCACGTGGGCGTCGCGGTTCACGCCCGTGCCTCGCGTGCTCGACGCCGGGCAGGACGAGGTCGGCGCCTGGCTCGTGACCGAGGCGATCGACGCGGCCTCGGCCGTCGACCCGCGCTGGATCGCCGAACCGGCCACCGCTGCGGCGGCGATCGGCCACGGGCTGCGCGTCCTGCACGAGGCCCTGCCGGTCGAGGACTGCCCGTTCGCGTGGAGCGTCGAGCAGCGCGTCGCGCGCGCCGACGAGCGCATCGCCGACGGCGAGGGCCCGTCCGAGTGGTTCCCCGAGCACGCACGGCTCACGGTCGCGCAGGCGCGCCCCCTGCTCGACCTCACGCCCCCGGTGGACCGGCTCGTCGTGTGCCACGGCGACGCGTGCTCGCCCAACACCCTGCTGACCGTCGACGGCACGTTCGCGGCGCACGTCGACCTCGGGTCGCTCGGCGTCGCGGACCGTTGGGCCGACCTGGCCGTGGCCGCGTGGAGCACCGAGTGGAACTACGGGCCGGGCTACGACGGGATCGTGTACGAGGCCTACGGGATCGAGCCGGACCCCGAGCGGATCGCGTACTACCGGTTGCTGTGGGACCTCGGCTGACGCCGGTGCCGGCCCCGGTGCCGGCCCCGGTGCCGGCCCCGGTGCCGAGATAGAGGGCTGGTGCCGAGGTAGAGGCCTCTGGCCCTCTACCTCGACGCGAGCCCTCTACCTCGGCGGAGCGGTAGCCGGACTACGCCCTCGAGTCCTGCTGGACCGGCGCCCAGACGTCGCCCGGGACGTCCCCGGGCAGGTCAGGGTTCCCGGTCCCGACGAACCGGGTACCTGTCCCGTCCTTGCGCAGTCGCTCGAAGTCCTTGAGAGCCCCGAACGCCCAGCGGCCCAGCAGCGTGATCGCGACGAGGTTCACCAGAGCCATGAGCGCCATCGCGACGTCCGCGACCGCCCACACCGCCTCGAGCTCGATGAGCGACCCGATGCCGATCGCGGCGAGCACGAGCGTGCGCAGCGCCGTGAGCGCCTTGGCCCGGATGCCGAGGAACGTCAGGTTGACCTCGGCGTACGAGTAGTTGCCGAGCACCGAGGAGAACGCGAAGACGAACACGAGGATCGTCATGGGCCACACGGTCCACGACCCGAGCTGAGCCGCGACGGCCTCCTGCGTGAGCGAGGCGCCGGCCGCGTCGGTCGTCGTCCCCGGGTCGAAGACCTCGGGGCCGGCCATGAGGATGATGAAGGCCGTGGCCGAGCACACCACGATCGTGTCGACGAACACCCCGAGCGACTGGATCAGGCCCTGCTTGGCGGGGTGCGACACCGTCGCCGTCGCGGCGGCGTTCGGGGCGCTGCCCATGCCCGCCTCGTTCGAGAACAGTCCGCGCTTGACCCCGTTGAGCAGCGCCGCGAGGATGCCGCCCGCGGTGCCCGCGACCGCCTGGTCGAGGCCGAACGCGCCCTCGACGATCTGCCGGACGACGCCCGGCACGGCGCCGAGGTTCATGAGGATGATGGTGCCTGCGATCAGGACGTAGACGCCCGCCATGATCGGCAGCACGATCCCTGCGACCTTCGCGACGCGCTTGACGCCGCCGAACAGGACGGGGGCCGCGAGGACCATGAGGAACACCGCGGTCCAGCCGGGCGAGACCTCGTGGCCGTTGTCGAGCGCCTCGCTGATCGTGTTGGCCTGCACCATGTTGAACGCGAAGCCGAACGCGAAGATCAGCAGGATCGCGAACACGATGCCCCACCGGCGTGAGCCCAGGCCGCGCTGGATGTAGTAGGCGGGGCCGCCGCGGTAGGAGCCGTCGTCGGCACGGACCTTGAAGATCTGGCCGAGCGTCGCCTCGACGAACGCCGTCGCCATCCCGATGAGCGCGACGCACCACATCCAGAAGATGGCCCCCGGGCCGCCGAGCGTCAGCGCGATCGCGACGCCAGCGATGTTCCCCGTCCCCACCCGGGACGCGAGCCCCACGCAGAAGGCCTGGAACGACGAGATGCCGCCCTCGGCCGCGCCCGTCGAGCCTCCGACGAGCCGGAACATGAGCCCGAACAGCCGCACCTGGACGGCGCGCGTACGGACCGTGAAGTAGATCCCCGCGCCGATGAGGACGTAGATGAGGACGTACGAGTACAGGGCGTTGCTCAGCGGGTCGATCAGCGCCTCTTGCAAGACGTCCATGCTTCATTCCTCCAGCCCGACGGCGGGGCAGCCGTCCGGAGGACGCTAACCTCTCGCGGTGGTCCTTGTCGCGACGACCCTCTCGGTCGGGCCGTCGTCGGGGTGCGGTCCTCGCGGTGCGCCGAGGGTCCGGGAGACCCGCGCGCCCCCGGGGACAAGGCCTCTGCGACAATGGCAACGATGAGCACCACGACCCCCACCACCCGTCCCGAGCCCGGCCTGGTCCGTCACCTGCCGGCACCGGACGGCTCGGGCACCCCGGACCCTGACGCCCTCTACGAAGGGTTCACCGAGTGGGCCACCGAGACGGGGATCGACCTGTACGCCCACCAGGACGAGGCCGTCATCGAGATCTTCTCGGGCGCGCACGTCATCCTGGCCACGCCCACGGGCTCGGGGAAGTCGCTCGTGGCGGTCGGCGCGCACTACGCGGCCCTCGCCGCGCACCGCGCGGGAGTCCCCGGCCGCAGCTACTACACGGCCCCGCTCAAGGCGCTCGTGAGCGAGAAGTTCTTCGCGCTCGTCGCGGTGTTCGGGTCCGCGAACGTCGGCATGATGACGGGCGACTCGTCGGTCAACCCGACCGCTCCGATCATCTGCTGCACCGCGGAGATCCTCGCGAACATCGCGCTGCGCGACGGCGCCGACGCGGACGTCGCGCAGGTCGTCATGGACGAGTTCCACTACTACGCGGACCCGCAGCGCGGCTGGGCGTGGCAGGTCCCGCTCCTCGAGCTGCCGCAGGCGCAGTTCGTGCTGATGTCCGCGACGCTGGGCGACACCTCGACGTTCACCGAGGACCTCGAGTCCCGCACGGGGCGCCCCGTCGCGGAGGTCACGAGCGCCGAGCGCCCCGTGCCGCTGACGTTCAGCTACGTCGTCGAGCCGCTGGGCGAGGTCATCGAAGAGCTCGTCACGACGCACCGCGCGCCGGTGTACGTCGTGCACTTCACGCAGAAGGACGCGGTCGACCGCGCCCAGGCCCTGCTGAGCATCAACGTCGCGAGCCGCGCGGAGAAGGACGCGATCGCGGCCGAGCTGGGCGACTTCCGCTTCACCTCGGGGTTCGGCAGGACACTCAGCAAGTTCCTGCGCCACGGCGTGGGCGTGCACCACGCGGGCATGCTGCCCAAGTACCGCCGCGTGGTCGAGCGCCTGACCCAGGCGGGGCTGCTCAAGGTCGTGTGCGGCACCGACACCCTGGGCGTGGGCATCAACGTCCCCATCCGCACGGTCCTCATGACGAGCCTCGTGAAGTTCGACGGCGAGAGAATGCGTCACCTCACGGCGCGCGAGTTCCACCAGATCGCGGGACGTGCGGGCCGCGCGGGCTACGACACGCTCGGCGAGGTCCTCGTCATGGCCCCCGAGCACGTGATCGAGAACCGCAAGCTGCTCGCCAAGGCGGGCGACGACCCCAAGAAACTCAAGAAGATCGTCCGCAAGAAGGCCCCGGCGGGAGCCGTCAACTGGACCGACGCGACGTTCGAGCGCCTGCGCGACGCCGACCCCGAGGCTCTGACCAGCCACTTCACGGTCAACCACGCCATGGTGCTCAACGTGCTCGCACGCGGTGACAAGGGCGAAGACCCGGTGCGAGCCATGAAGCACCTGCTCACGGCGAACCACGACACCGACGCCCAGCGCGAGCGCCACGTGCGCCAGGTGTTCCGCATCTACCGCTCGCTGCGCGTCGCGGGCATCGTCGAGCGCGTGCGCGTGCCCGACCCGACCTACCCGAGCGGATGGCGCCCCTCGGTCCGTCTCACGGTCGACCTGCCGCGCGAGTTCGCGCTCAACCAGCCGTTGTCGCCCTTCGCGCTCGCGGCGCTCGACCTGCTCGACGTCGAGTCCCCCACGCACGCGCTCGACGTCGTCTCGGTCCTGGAGGCCACGCTGTCCGATCCGCGCCAGGTGCTCGTCGCCCAGCAGCACCGGGCCCGCGGCGAGGCCGTGGCGGCCATGAAGGCCGAGGGGTACGAGTACGAGGAGCGCATGGCGCTGCTCGAGACCATCACGTGGCCCAAGCCGCTCGCGGACCTGCTCGAGCCCGCGTTCGTGACGTACAAGCACTCGAACCCGTGGGTCTCGGACGCCGAGCTCTCGCCCAAGTCGGTCGTGCGCGACATGGTCGAGCGGGCCATGACGTTCGCCGAGTTCGTCTCGGTGTACGGTCTGGACCGCACCGAGGGTGTCGTGCTGCGCTACCTCGCCGACGCGTATCGCTCGATGCGCCAGACCATCTCCGAGGAGCACCGCACCGAGGAGGTCCAGGACATCACGGAGTGGCTGGGCGAGCTGGTGCGCGGCACCGACTCGTCGCTGCTCGACGAGTGGGAGCGGCTGGCCAACCCCGTCGACGATGACGCGGACGACGAGGTCGGCGACGGCCCGCTGTCCGGAACAGGCGCCGAGGCCCCGGCCCGGCCTGTCACGGGCAACGTGCGTGCCTTCCGGGTCCTGGTCCGCAACGCCCTGTTCCGCCGGGTCGAGCTCGCGGCGCGGGAGAACTACGACGCGCTCGAGGCCCTCGACAAGGCGAGCGGCTGGGACGGCGACGCGTGGGCCGACGCCCTCGACCCGATGTTCGAGCTGCACGGCAACGACGCGATCGGCGTGGACGTCGCAGCGCGGTCGTCGGCCCTCGTGCAGATCGTCGGGAACGGCGTGCGGCCCGACGGCGAGCGCGTCGAGCCGGGCACGTGGTTCGTCCGCCAGGTGCTCGACGACCCGGCCGGCGACCACGACTGGGCGATCAGCGCCGTCGTCGACCTCGCGGCGAGCGACGAGGCCGGCGCCGTGGTACTGAGCGTCGTGGCGGTCGGGACGATCTGACGCGGCCTACCGGAGCACGTCGTCGGCCGGGCGGCGGGGCGTGCGGGGAGACGTCGGGCTGTAGCCCAGCCGCATGACCATCTGCGGGACGCCCGCGTCGAGCGCCGTGGCGAGCTCGGCGCGCGTGGCGGGGTTCTCGAGGACGGTGGTCGCGAACGAGGCGTGCACGAAGTAGGTCGTCGCGGTCAGCAGGACACGTTCGAGCGCCTGGCCAGCCACGAGCCAGTCGCGCACGGTGTCACCCGGGGTCGTGAGGACCGCGAGCGTCGAGCGGTGCTCGAACGCGGCACGGTTGCTCAACGTGTCCCCGCCGAAGTGGCGCACGGGCGCCAGGGCGTCGTCGCTCGCGGGGCCCAGCGCGGAGACGGGGATCCCGTCGGGGCGGTCGGGATCGTTCGTGACCCAGCGCGCCTGCTCGACGCGACCGGTGTGATCCCGCCCGGCCTCCTCCTCGGCCCGCCGGACGAGGTCCAGCAGGACGGTCCGCTCGGGGGCCTGCGGTGCGAGCGTCACGAGACGTGCGCCCTCCGCGGCGGCCGCCTCGTCCAGGTCGTCGACGACGTCGGCGTCGAGCGGCTGGTCCTCGAACGGCACGCGGGACGTCGAGCGCCGTTCGATCGCGACCGCGAGGTCGAGCTCGTCGGCGTCGGGCAGGACGCCCGGCACCAGGTCGACGCGCGCGACGAGCGCAGGATCGCCGTCGCCCGGGACGAGCGAGAGCACCGGACGGAAGGACTCGCGGCGGGCCGCGACGCGCAGGTTCGCGAGGAACGCCCCGCAGCTGATGAACATCTCCCGGCCCGCGGGGTCGGCGTGGGTCAGGCGGCGAGAGTCGTCGGCGCGCACGTCGAGCGTCGTGCCGTGCACGTGCACGGACCACGGCTGGGTGTTGTGCACGCTGGGGGCGCGGGACGCGGCCGCGAGGATCCGTTCGATGCGGGGGTCGTCGATGCTCATGTGCGTTCTCCCTGCTTCCGATGCGCCCCTGACGCATCCCCTGCCGGCGGTCACCTCTGCCACTCCGAGCGTCCCAGGAGGTCCCCGGGTCGGCCAGTGCCAAAGGTCCCGGCGGAGCTGAGGTGCAGGTCACAGGCCTGGGGCGCCAGGAGACGGGCCCCGTGGTGGCGCGCCTCGACCCACCACGACAGACCCGCTCCACGGTCCTACGGTGGCCACATGAGCACACCGGGACCGCACACGACTCCGCACGAGGGCGAGCAGCACCGGAGCGAAGGGACCGGCGCGCGGCTCAACCGCCTCCGGGCCGGGGTGCTCGGCGCGAACGACGGCATCGTGTCGACCGCGGGCGTGGTCGTGGGCGTCGCCGCGACCAGCACGTCGATCCCCGTCATCGCGACGGCGGGGGCCGCAGCGCTGCTCGCGGGCGCCCTGTCGATGGCCGCGGGCGAGTACGTCTCGGTGAGCACGCAGCGCGACACCGAGGAGGCCATGCTCGCCAAGGAGCGCCAGGAGCTCGCGACCATGCCCGACGAAGAGCTCGCCGAGCTCGCCGGGATCTACCGGGCCAAGGGGCTGACACCCGAGCTCGCGCACGAGGTCGCGGTCCAGCTCACGGCGCACGACCCGCTCGGCGCCCACGCCGACGCCGAGCTCGGGATCGACCCCGACGAGCTGACCTCGCCGTGGGAGGCAGCGGTCGCCTCGATCGTGTCGTTCACGGTCGGCGGCCTGCTGCCCCTGGCGGCGATCCTGCTGGCGCCCACCGCTGCCCGGATCCCCGTGACGTTCGTCGCGGTCGTCCTGGCGCTGGTCCTGACGGGCTGGGGCAGCGCACGGCTGGGGCAGGCGCCGACCCGGCGCGCGACGATCCGCACGGTCCTGGGAGGCGCGATCGCCATGGGTGTGACGTACGGGATCGGGTCGCTCGTCGACGTGAACGTCTAGGCCTGTTCGGAAGCCGCCCTAGGCGGTCCAGTTCGAAGCACCGGGATGCGGTGGTGTGGTCGGCCCGGTGTTGGGTCCTGCTGAGCGCCCTCAACTGGGCCGTAGGTAGTCGATACCGAGATGTACCACGCGAACCCGCGGGCCTTCGACTGCCAGGGCCGCCGCCTGCGCGGCGAGTTCGGCTTCTATCGCTCGACGATCGAGCGACGCCAGCACCTGCCGACGTTTGTCGGTGTCGTCGGCCCAACTGGCAAGATCGGGCCAGACAACCAAGTAGATTCCATGGCTCGCGGAAGTGTCACGCATGTACCGCTCGACGAGTTGATCACGCATCGCTGTACAGAGGTCCGTATTCCAGGCACCCTTGACCTCGATTGGCAGGCAGAGGCGGCCCGTGTTCGGCCCACTCGGAGGAACGGCTTCGACGAGAAGGTCTGTGCGCTCACCAATCCCGCTAGGCCGGTTGCGCCGAACCTGCACCTCTCGATTGACGACCGCGCCGGGCACCACGCGAGCAAGTTCGTTAGCCAGGTAGTCCGAAACCTCATCCTCAGACTTGGGCCGACCCGCATAGGTGTCCCACAGGTAGTGCGACTCAGGTGTTGCGCCAGTCAGCCGCGCCTGGACATCCGCCAACGCCAACCCCACGACCTCACCGAGCGCAGGCCCGTCGTTCACCACCAGCGTGCTGTGATCCCTCGATAACCGAACCAGCTGCGACATCGAAGTCGGCACCCATTGGTTGCGGCGCAAACCCGCCTCGGCGATCGCCAAAACATGCAGGAGCCCTCGTTCGCCAGGCGTCGCCGACACGATCACGCGGATAGCCTCGACGGATTCCAGCGACCCTGCATCCTGTAGTTCGCGCAGAAGCCGGTCGCGCCACTGTCCGATCTGCTCGCGCGGTCCGACAAAATGGGTCTCGTCGAACTGCGGGTCAGACTCCGATGGGAACCTCGCACGCAGCCAAAGGTACAAATCGCCAAGCACAGCCGCCGGCACGTGATCGAACTGCTCGTGGCCGCGAACGACCATCGCTCGCCCGAGCACCTGCTCTGCGGACTCCAGGTCACTGTCCAACGCGGCCTTCACCGCCGGCCAACTCCGCTCCAGGTCGCAATCGATCAGTGTTCGTGCCGCCATATGACGGCGGGCATCGTCAGACGCATCGTCCAGCCACTCCAGCAGCAGCTCTCGCAGCCCTTCAAAGTCGTTCTTCGCGAGAGATGCAACGAGCTCTTCTCGTGGCTCTTCCCCCGCGGACCGTGCCAGCGACAGATACGTGGCTGCGACGGTGTCATCCCACAGGTAACTTGCCTCGTTCGAGGCCAACGGCCGCTCTCCGTGCACGATGGTGGCCTCCACGCGGGCCACCAACGCGGCCCGTGCCCGGTCACGCCCCTCGCTGCCAGCGAGGTCTAGCAACTGCATCTTGTCAGCCCACGTCGCACCATTCACCAGCGCGGTCGTCCAACTTGCCAGAACCGGAGCCCACTCGATCCATACAGATGCGGGAAGCTGGCGGAGGCGATCAGGCGCCACTCTGAGCAACAAGACCATCGCCCGATACCCAGCATCCGCGGGATAGTGGCGAATCCCGGGCTTCTTAAGCCACTCCTGTGGTCGGCAGGGGTACGAGCGCAGGTAGCGATCCGCGGAATCAACCAAGCGCTCCTGCAGTCCCACGCTCAACGTCGGCCACCTCTTCATGCCCACCACGTCCGGATCGAACTCGGCTCCAAAGTGCTTTGATCCCGGGACGACCGTCAACAGTCGCATGCTATACCAGAAGCCTGCTCCCTCACCCTTGTCGAACTGCGCCAGCCGCTCCTCGACCTGCTCGTTGAGGTTGTCCTTCATATCGGCGCGCGGACGGCGGCGCCCGAGGGCAGCCTGCCGCTCCTGACGCAAGGTCCCGGCCTCAGGCGAGTCGAGTGCAATCGGGTCTACCCATGCGTGGACGAGGTCAGCATGCAGAGGGTGTACACGCGACATGGAGAGCACCAGGTCGCGGTGTTCGGCCATACCAATGTCATACGTCATCTGGAACAGTGAACGCACCGCGTCCCGCGTCCCACCCTGAACTTGGGTATACAGCTCCGCGAGCCACGCGAGATCCTCCGCGCGAACGACCGCAAGAGAGCACAGGTCCCAGGCTCGCCGCGTCCTCGAGTCCGGCGGTGCCGCTGCGAGCACGGCGACAACGACTGCCCGGCGTAGTAGCGGATCGGCCAATGGATCCTCGCGCTCATCGCCGCGGTGGTCCTCAAAACGCAATCCGTCGTAGTGCTCGGCCCGCACCGCAACGACCTGAGCGAACGCGTCAACGACAACGCGGTCAGTTGGCCTTCTCGCCGCGAGCATCAGAACGCGGTTCGCGAGGGCGCCCAGGACGTGGTCGTCGGCCGGAGTGTTCAGGTCGCTGAGGAGCCACCGGAGGCCAGCGTCGATGTCGGCCGTGTCGACGCTTTCACGGAAGCGGTCAAGGAAGTTCGCGTAGGAGCCGTGATAGTTGCGCCGACGCCGGGGTGTCAGCACCGAGAAGACCTCCGCACTGGTTATGGCCTGCGGCCAAGAAGCAAGCAGAGCAACGCCCTTGAGATCATCGTCCGGGTCCTCGCCCCGAGCTGCGGTGCCTGTCGCGAGCGGGCGTAGCGACGCCGTGCGCTCCGGGACCGGGAGTCGCGTCAGCACCCAGCCAGCCGCCAACCGGTCTTCAGGCTCGGCAGCGAAATCGGTAGCAATCGCCACAAGGTCGTCACGCAGCTCTATCGCAGCACACTCCTCAGCCAGCTCAAGCGCCAGCCGGCGACGATCTGGGTCCACGTCACGCAGATGGCAACGAATCTGCTCCGCGACATCGCGGTGCCGGAGCACCCCGTACGACCTGTCCCACCGCCCGACGGTGAGCGTGCTCGCGCTCGCGAAGAGCCCATCGATCACCGCTGCCCGCAGTCCGTCACCCGGGAGCTCAACCTCACCCTGAAACGCAGCCGGGTCCGCAAGAGCGAGGAACTCAAACCGATCCGGGGCGATCGCTACCGTCCAGGCCGCAGCCAAGCGGGTCTGCGGCCAGCACCGACCATCCGGCCCAAGGAACAGCGACCGCGCCTGCGATTCGGAGAGATCGTTCGCAACCACCCAATCAGCGGCCAGAAAATCCGCGAACGTTGCGTGTGCCCAACCAAGACGTTGTCCACCACGGCTCGTGAACAGTCCCGAACGCACTACCTCGAGCACCGCAGGGACAGTGACCTTGACCGAGCCCGAGGCCGTCGGCTCAGCACCCCCCGCGAGCTGCCCAACGGCCACGTCCTCACCATCGGCATCAACCTCTGGGCCCGTCCAGATTGCGGGAATGCCTCCAAACGTGGTCACCGCAGCAATGCGACGGGCGATCGCCACACGCTCATTAGCCTGAAGTGCACCATCGAGGCCCGCGTCGCGCCGGACGGGGTTCTGCTCTTCGCACAGATGGCGGACCCCAGCGGCGTACAGGCCAGCACCCCGCTCGGGCAACCTGCCCGACTGGCCGAAACTGCGAGCAAGGAAACGCAAAGTCAACGGGCGCGCAGCCAGCGGCCCCGCGCCAGCTAGTGCAACCTCATTGAGAAATCGGGCTGGATCGCACCACATGGCCGCGATCGCCGACACATCCACCCGACGAAGAGGCAGGATCTCGGCAACGGTAATCGCCCCAAACAGCTCCTCAAGCGAGCGCTCAAGCCCCGCCGGCCAGTCCGCCGTTCGGCAGGTGATGCGCATAATAAGCCGGTCATGCGGCAGCCGACGAAGACTGTCAGCGACGACGGCTCCCACGTTCGGGACCCGCGTCCGAACCTCATCGAGCGAATCAAGAACCAGACACAGGCGGTCCGCCCCACCAGCCCAAGCGACAACATCCGGGCCATTGAACACCTCTCGCACCAGCCGATCCTCAGAGCCATACGACGCGAGATCGAACGACAGCACTGGCACCCCACTGGGGGCCAACTGAGTTGCCCCAGTGATCACCGTCGACTTCCCCGCCCCAGGCTCACCCAGCAACGCCAAGCAGCGGTGCTCGCCAAGCTCATCGGTGCGTACGACATCGGGATTTGCAGACCGAGCACCGAACCAGGTCGAATCGCGATCACGCAGCAGGCCGTCCTCGTCAAGCGCGTAGTCGCCCCCGCGAGTACACCAGAACCGCTCTACGCTCACAGTCGACATAAATCTCCTTAGGCCACGAACTCGATCTCGCCACCACCGAACGCGCGCAGGGTACGACGGAGGCTAACAGCGCACGGGGTGCGACACGTCGGCGAGACGAGCGAATCCAAACAGCGGGGAGCTCCGCGTCCATCGATCCATCGCACCTGCTGCTCGTCCCCGGGGCGCGCGGCACTTAGGGGCACAATCGTCCTGTGGCCAAGAAGCAGAAGTCGCCCCACGCCGGCACGCCCGCGCTCGTCGCGCTCGACAAGGCCGGTGTGCCGCACACCGTGCACCCCTACGAGCACGACCCGTCCTCCGACCTGAGCTACGGCCTGGAGGCCGCGGCCGCGATTGGTATCCCTGCCGAGCAGGTGTTCAAGACCCTGGTGACGTCGGTCGACGGGACGCTCGTCGTGGGTGTCGTGCCCGTGGACCGCACGCTCGACCTCAAGGCCCTCGCGCACGCGGTGGGCGGCAAGAAGGCCGCGATGGCCGAGCAGGCTGCGGCCGAGCGCGCGACGGGGTACGTGGTGGGTGGCATCTCGCCGCTCGGCCAGCGGCAGCGGCTGCGCACCGTGATCGACGCGTCGGCGCTCGGTTTCGACGCGGTGTTCGTCTCGGGCGGGCGCCGTGGGCTCGACGTCGGGCTCGCGCCGTCGGACCTGGTCGCGCTCACGGGCGCCTCGACGGCGCCCATCGCGCGCGGCTGAACACTCTCCTGCCGTCGCCCGACGGCGGTGGGCCGGGTCGCGCACCCGGCCAACCGCCGTCGGGCACTCGTCGTGTGCGCCCGGCCCGCCCCGGAGGGCGCGGCTCAGGCGCGGCGCACGACCGGCGGGACCCAGCGACCGTCGAGCGCCTCCGGGAGCGGTGCGTAGAGCCGCATCGTCACGCCCAGCGGACCTCGCGGCGCGGGGAGCCAGTTCGCCTCCCGGTCCGCGCCCGGGCTCTCGTGCTGCAGGTACAGGTCGAGCGACCCGTCCTCGGCGTACCGAAGGTCGTCGCGGTCGCCGATCGCGAACCGGTCGAGGGCGTTCGCCACCTGATAGCCCTCGGCGTCGTACATCGTGACCGACCAGAAGGCCGCCGCGGGCGGGAGCTGGTCGGCGTCGAAGTGCAGCACGTAGTCGTGGTCCCCGTGCAGGGGCCGACCGTCCGCGTCGGTCGCGAGGAGCGGGTAGATCGCGTCCTCGACCGGGTTGGCCCCCAGCCCGACGAGCGTGACGACGGCCCGCTTGAGGTAGAAGTTCCCGTAGACGCCCATGGTGTCGCGGTAGAGCATCCAGCCGTTCGCCACGGTCCCGAGCGTCGCGCGCGACGTGTCCAGCAGCGCACGGGCGCTCGCCGCTCCGGCCTCGATCTGCGCGATCTCGGCGTCGTCGAACTGCCCGGCGTCGAAGTCCTCGCCCGGGACGATGCCCAGCGCACCGATGCGGGCGAGCACCGAGAAGTCGGTCAGGTGCGGCGGGTTCGTGTCGAGGAGCCGGGTCGCGTAGGTGAAGAAGTCGACCGCGCTGAGGGAGTCCACCAGGTGCAGCGGCTCGGTCCGCGTGTCCGCGGTCGGGTCGATCGTGAACGGCGGCCGCTCCCCCAGCTCCTGCACCGACAGGCCGTCCTGCACCGCGTGGACCGCCGGGTAGTCCGCGACGCCGTTGGTCTGGATGCGGCCGATGACCCACACCTGCGGGGTGGGCGCGACGATCAGCGCGGCGTCCTCCGGGAGGTCGTCGTAGAACTCGGTGAGGTCGCCCTCGTAGTCCGGTCCGACGATCAGGTAGTCCCCCGCGCCCGTCCCCGTGGTCCGCTTGCCGATCGTCGCGAAGACCTCGGTCCACATGTCCAGCAGGGGCAGCATGTAGTAGCGGTCGTCGGTGTCGGGGACGTGGAGCAGCACCGGGCCGTCGGTCAGGTCGAGCCACAGGTTCGCGTACAGCGTGTCGAAGTTGGGGCGGACCACGGCCCGGAAGTCCGCGGGCGGGAGCTCCCGCAGGTGGTGGAACACGTTGGGCGGCCCGAACCCGGGGCGGACGCCGGCCGCCACGTTCGTGGCCTGGCGCCGGCTGAGGTCCATGGTCACGAGCGGGTACAGGTAGACGTACGCCTCGTGGCTCAGCGTGCGCAAGTCGTTCGACAGGGTTCCCATGACGCTCCGTCCGTCCGCGCCGTGCGTCGGCGCACTCGTGGCTCAACGTATCCACGGGGGGCGGGCGGTGCGCGTCGAGCGCGGCTCGCCTGTCCCCGGACCGGCACCGCTGCCCGGCGGCCGGGCACCAGCGGACGGCCCGACGGCGGGACGTCCGCTGGGCGGTCCGGCGCTGGGCGGGCGTGCCGCGGGTGGGAGGATCGACGGATGACCGACGACTCTGCGACCACCCTGCCCCCGGTGCTCACCGAGATCCGCGACGACTTCCTCGCGCTCGGTGAGCGTGACCGCCTCCAGCTCCTCCTGGAGTTCTCGCGCGAGCTCCCGGACCTGCCCGCGCGTTACCAGGACGCCCCCGGGCTGCTCGAGCGTGTCGAGGAGTGCCAGTCGCCTGTGCGCGCGTTCGCCGAGGTCGAGCAGGACGGGGTCCATCTGTACGCGACGGCGCCCGCCGAGGCCCCGACCACGCGCGGTTTCGCGTCGATCCTGGCGCAGGGTCTCGACGGGCTGACGCCCGAGGAGGCGCTCGCCGTGCCCGACGACTACCCGTTCATGATCGGGCTGACGAACGCGGTGAGCCCGCTGCGCCTCCACGGCATGACGGGCATCCTGGTGCGCGCCAAGCGCCAGATCCGCGAGCAGCTCGTCCGCCCGGTCGAGCAGTGAGCGGTTACCCCTGAGGCGAGTGGTTCAGGGGCATCAGCTCACTTCTCGGCCGAGGGCTCCGAGCGCAGCGCGAGGCGCCGCGCCAGCACTGCGCACACGACGAGCTGGAGCTGGTGGAAGACGATGACCGGGACGGCGACCGTGCCCGCGACCGCGACCGGGAAGAGCACCGCGGCCATGGGCAGCCCCGTCGCCAGGCTCTTCTTGGAGCCGCACATGAGCAGCGCGATGCGGTCCTCGACGCCGAGCCGCAGCCCCGCCCCACCCCACCAGGTCACCGCGAGCAGGACCGCGAGGATCACCGCGCTGATCCCGACCAGCGCGAGGATCGTCCATCCCGAGATCCCGGCCCACACTCCTGCGCTCGTCGCGGCGGCGACCGCGCCGAAGACCACGATCAGGATCGTGCCGCGGTCCACCGACAGCGTGAGCCGGCGCCGCGCCCGGACCCATCGCCCCACGAACGGTTGCAGGACCTGACCTATGAGGAACGGTGCGAGCAGGTGCAGCAGGACGTCGCGCAGACCGCTCAGCCCGCCCGTCGCGCCGCTCGACGACATGAACCACAGCACCAGCAGCGGGGTCACGACCATGCCCACGACGTTCGAGACCGTGGCCCCGCAGATCGCGCCCGCGATGTTCCCGCGCGCGACCGACGTGAACGCGACCGACGACTGCACGGTCGAGGGCAGCAGTGACAGGAACAGGACGCCCGCCGCGAGCGGCGCCCCGAGCACGGGCGTCACGGCCCAGGAGACCGCGAGCCCCACGAGCGGGAAGACCACGTACGTCGAGACGAGGATGCCGCCCTGGAGGCGGACGTTCCGCAGGCCCGACCAGACCTCGCTCGTCGACAGGCGCATCCCGTAGACCAGGAACAGGACAGCGACCGCGACGTCCGCAACCATGTCGACGACGCGCTGTACGTCGGCAGGCACCGGGACCACGAGCCCCAGGACCATGGTCGCGACGAGAGCCACGACGAACGGGTCGACCCACTGCTTCAGAACCTGGCGCACGGGACCCGAGTCTAGGTGTCGCCCGGGGCCGCCGGCCGCTGCCGGGTCGGCACGTGTCAGAACCAGCGAGCCCTCGGGGTCACGCTCGCTCTGACACGTCAGCGCGTCAGGGGGTCAGAACAGCGTGTACCCGCCGTCGACGGTCACGACGGCCCCCGTCATGAAGCTCGACGCGTCGCTCGCGAGCATGACCACGACCGGTCCCAGCTCGGCCGGCGTCCCCCACCGCTGCATCGCGGCGGGTGCCACGCAGTCGTCGTAGTACTCGGGCTGGTCGACCGGGGAGGCCTCGGTAAGGATGTACCCGGGCGCGATCGCGTTGACCCGGATCCCGTGCGGCGCCCACTCGGCGGCGAGCCCCTTGGTGAGCTGGTGCACCGCGGCCTTCGACGCGAGGTAGGCGGGCTGCCAGCGGGGGCGGTTCACGATCTGCGCGGACATCGACCCGACGTTGACGATCGTCCCACCGCGACCGTCCTCGACCATCTGCCGGGCCACTGCCCTCGAGCAGTACCAGACGCCGTCGAGGTTCGTCGCGAGCGTGCGGTGCCACACGTCGTCCTCGATCTCCAGAGCCGCGCCCCCGATCGAGATTCCCGCGTTGTTGACGAGCACGTCCACGCCGCCGCCCTCGTGCCCGACCTGCGCGACGACGTCGTCCACCTGCTCGCGGTCCGTCACGTCGAGCTCGTAGCCGTGCGCGTCGAGGCCCAGCGCCCGCAGGTCGTCGGCCGCGGACCGTGCGGCCTCGATCGTGGTCGCGGTCAGCGCGACGCGCGCGCCCGCCTCCCCCAGGGCCCCGGCGAGGCCGCGGCCGATGCCCCGGCTCCCGCCCGTGATCAGCGCCGTGCGACCGGCGAGCGAGAACGAGTCCAGGACGGGCATGGGTCTTCCGATCAGCAACGAGATGGGGTCGGTCGCGACGCGTGCCCGCGACCCGGTGGGACGACGACGGCGCCGACCCCGCCGGGGGTCGGCGCCGCGGCGGCTCAGAAGTCGAACAGGTCCTCGAGCCAGGACTCCTTCTTCTTGCGCTTGCGGTAGCGCGGGTCGTCGCTGCGGTACTGGTCGGACCCGCGGTAGCGGTCGTCCCCGCGGTAGTCGTCCCGACGACGGTCGTCACCCCGGTAGTCGTCGCGGCGACGGTCGTCCGCGTAGCCGTAGGGCGCGGGCGGCGGCGGCACCGGGAGCTGCTGCGTCGGCGGGTACTGGACGGGCGGCGGGGTCGCGGCGCGCGGTGCACCGTGCGGCGCGGCCGCCGCGGCAGGGCCACCGGCCTCGGCGGCGATCTCGGCCTCGAGGCTGCGGTCGATGATCTTGTCGAGCTCGCCCCGGTCGAGCCACACGCCGCGGCACGTGGGGCAGTAGTCGATCTCCACGCCCTTGCGGTCGGACATCACGAGCACGGTCTGGTCGAGAGGGCACAGCATGACGGGTCTCCTTCGTCGGGTCGAACGCTCAACGGTCGGCGCGCGGCGGTGGTTCCCGACTCGCCGGGCACCCCGCCCGCCGGCGGGGCAGGGCACAGCCTATGACGGACGCTCAGACCTCGAAGAGGTAGCCCATGCCCGGCTGGGTGATGATGTGCCGCGGGTTCGCGGGGTCGTCCTCGAGCTTGCGCCGCAGCTGTGCGGTGTAGACGCGCAGGTAGTTGGTCTCGGCCGAGTACGCGGGCCCCCACACGTCGTGCAGGAGCTGGAGCCGCCCGACCATGCGACCGCGGTGCCGCACCAGGACCTCGAGCAGCGACCACTCGGTCGGGCTGAGGCGCACCTCCTGCCCGGCTCGCAGCACGCGGCGTCGGGCCAGGTCGATCAGGAGGTCGCCCGCCTCGACGACCGGCTCGGACACCTCGGCCGGTTGGGCGCGGCGCACTGCGGCCCGCAGCCGCGCGAGCAGCTCGTTCATCGCGAACGGCTTCGTGACGTAGTCGTCCGCGCCCGCGTCGAGCGCGTCGACCTTGTCGTCGCCGAGCTGGCGCGCCGAGAGCACCACGATGGGTACGGCACTCCATCCGCGCACGCCCTCGATGACCTCGAAGCCCGTGAGGTCCGGCAGGCCCAGGTCGAGGAGGATCACGTCGGGGCGGGCGCTCGCCGCCGCGTCGAGGGCCTCCGCACCGGTCATGGCCACGGTCACGTCCCAGCCGTGCGCGCGCAGGTTGATCGCGAGGGCTCGGACGAGGCCCGCGTCGTCGTCGACGACCAGCACCCTGTTGCCGTCGATGCTCATGCGCGCACCTCGCCCTTCTCGTCGTCCGTCATGCCTGCCGTGCCTGCCGTGCCTGCCGTGTCTGCCGGGCCGCCGCTGTCGGTGCTCACGGCGTCATCCTCCCGTGCGTCGCGCGGCACCGTGACCACCATGGTGAGTCCGCCGCCCGGCGTGTCCTCGGGCGTGATGGTCGCCCCCACGGCCCGGGCGAGTCCGTCGGCGACGGCGAGCCCCAGTCCGAGCCCTTCGCCGGTCGTGTCGCCGAGGCGTTGGAAGGGCTCGAACATGCGGACCTTGGACTCGTCGGACAGGCCGTGCCCGGTGTCGACGATGCGCAGCTCGATCTCGCGCGGCCCGGCCGACGCCGTGATCCGCACGGGCTCGCCGGGCGGACTGTGCCGCACCGCGTTCGAGGTGAGGTTCGCGACCGTGCGTTCGAGCAGCCCGGGGTCGGTGCGCACGAGGGGCAGGTCGTCGGGGACGTCGAGACGCACGACGCCCGGCCCGTAGGGCTCGACCGCGAGGGGCACGATCTCGTCGACCGACGCCGCGCGCAGGACGGGGCGCACGCTGCCCGTCTGGAGCCGCGAGAGGTCCAGCAGGTTGTCGATGAGCCTCTCGAGCCTCCCCGTCGAGTCCTGGATGGTCCGGGTCAGCGCCTCGGTGTCCTCGGCGTCGAGGTCGACGTCGGGGGAGGCCAGCCCGTCGACGGCCGTGCGGATCGAGGCGAGCGGGGTGCGCAGGTCGTGCGAGACGGCGGCGAGCAGCGCGGTGCGCGTCGCGTCGGCCTGCTCGAGGACGGCGGCCTGGGCGGCCTGCTCGCGCAGTCGCCGGTACTCCAGGACGAGCCCGGCCTGTGCTGCGAACGCTTCGAGGACCTGTCGGTCGCTCGCGGGCAGGGCTCGTCCCCACAGGGACAGGCGGTGGTGGTCGTCGACGCGCAGCTCGGTGTGCCCGGGGACGTCACGGTGCCCGACGGCGGAGCCCGCCCGGGTGCGCGCGTCACCCTCGGCGGGCCGAGCGTCACCCTCGGCGGGCCGAGCGACGCCCTGGGCGCGGTCGGTCGTCGCGACCGTCCGCCACGCGGTCCTCTCCCCCGCGCGCGACTCGAGGTCGACCCGCGACAGGCCGAACGTCTCGGCGAGCCGCGTGACGATGGCCTGCGCGGTGTCCTCGCCCGAGAGCACCGAGCGCGAGAGCGCGGCGAGGGTCGAGGCCTCGGCGCGCGCCCGGTACGCCTGCACGGTCCGGCGTGCCGAGAGGTCCACGACGGAGGCGACGGCGGCCGCGACGAGCACGAACACCACGAGCGCGAGAAGGTTCTCGGGGTCCTGGACCGTGAGGAACCCCGTCGGTGGTGTGAAGAACCAGTTGAGGCACAGGAAGGACACGACGGCCGCGGCGACGGCGGGCCAGAGCCCACCCACGAGCGCGACGCCCACCGACCCGGCGAGGAACAGCATGAGCTCGGTCGAGAGCGAGACGTCCTCGCTCAGCTGCAGGAAGACGCCGGTCAGCAGAGCGGGGACGACGAACGCGAGAGTCCACCCGGCGATCCGTCGCCGTCGGGACAGCGCCGACCACCGGCCCCGCAGGAGCCGGCCCGTGCGGGCCTTCTCGTGCGTCACCAGGTGGACGTCGATCGTCCCGGCGAGTCGCGCGATCTCGGTGCTCGACGACCCGAGCAGTGCCTCGCGCCAGCGGGAGTGCCGCGAGACACCCACGACGATCATGGTCGCGTTGACGCCTTGCGCGAAGTCGACGACGGCCGACGCGACGTCCTCCCCCACGACCGTGTGGAACGTCCCGCCGAGCGACTCGACGAGCTCGCGCGACGCGGCGATGGCGGCGGGCGGGGCGCTGGGCAGCCCGTCGGTCGCGAGCACGTGCACGGCGACGAGCTCGGACCCCGCGGCGCGCTGGGCGATGCGGGCGCCACGGCGCAGCAGCGTCTCGCCCTCAGGCCCACCCGTGACGGCGACGACGACACGCTCGCGCGCGGGCCACGTACCGACGATCGCGTGGTCGGCCCGGTAGCGGGTCAGGGCGTCGTCGACGCGGTCGGCGAGCCACAGGAGCGCGAGCTCGCGCAGCGCCGTGAGGTTGCCCGTGCGGAAGTACGACGACAGGGAGGCGTCGATCTGCTCGGCCCGGTACACGTTGCCGTGCGCGAGCCGACGCCGCAGCGCCTGGGGCGAGAGGTCGACCAGCTGGATCTGGTCGGCATCACGCACGACCTGGTCGGGCACGGTCTCGCGCTGGCGCACTCCCGTGATGGCCTCGACGTCCCCCGTCAGCGACTCGAGGTGCTGCACGTTGACCGTGGTCACGACGTCGATGCCCGCAGCCAGGAGGTCCTGCACGTCCTGCCAGCGCTTGCGGTGCCGCGACCCGGGCGCGTTGGTGTGCGCGAGCTCGTCGACCAGCGCCACCTGGGGTGCGCGGGCGATCACGGCGTCCACGTCGAGCTCGGTCAGCTCGACGTCGCGGTGGCTCACGACGCGACGCGGCACCACCTCGAGGTCGCCGATCTGCGTGATCGTGGCGGCGCGCCCGTGCGTCTCGACCAGCCCCACGACCACGTCGGTCCCGCGGGCGCGCCGCCGGTGCGCCTCGCCGAGCATCGCGTACGTCTTGCCGACGCCCGGGGCTGCCCCGAGGTACACGGTGAGGAGCCCGGGGCGGCGAGCGACGCCGTCGGGCCGGGGGGTGCCGGACGCGCCCGGGCCCGGGCGCCCCTCCTGGGGGCTCCCGGACCCTGCGGTCTCGTGACCGCCGTGCGTCTCAGGCACGGGGCACCCGCGCCGTCCGGTCCACGGCGCTGGGCCTCGTGCTCGTCGTCATGGGTTCATCTTCTCCGAGTTCTCGAGCGCGAGGTTGAGCCTGAGCACGTCGACACGCGGTTCGCCCAGGACACCCAGGTCCCTGCCCGCGGTGTGCTGGGCCACGAGGTCGGCGACGACGGCCTCGTCGAGGCCCCTGGCCTCGGCGACCCGCGCGACCTGCAGGGCCGCGTAGGCAGGGCTGATCTGCGGGTCGAGGCCCGACGCCGAGGCCGTGAGCGCGTCGGCGGGCAGCGACGCGGGGTCCACGCCGTGGAGATCCGCGAGCGCCGCCCGACGCTCCTCGATCGAGGCGACGAGCTCGGGGTTGAGAGGCCCGAGGTTGGTGCCCGAGGAGGCGAGCGTGTCGTAGCCGTCGCCCGCGGCCGAGGGACGGCCGTGGAACCAGCGCTCGGCGTCGTCGGCCGCCGCGAAGTCCTGCCCGATCAGTGCGGACCCGACGACGGGGGCCCCGTCCGTGCCCGTGTCGGAGAGGGACGTGGCGTGCGTGCCGTCGCTGCGCACGAGCGAGCCGTTCGCCTGCCACGGCAGGGCGAGCTGCCCGACGCCCCACACCGCGAGCGGGTACGCCACGCCCAGGAGCAGCGTCAGGACGAGCAGGACGCGCAGGCCCGCGAGGCTCTGGCGGAACAGCGAGGCGGCGCCGGCCGAGGCCGAGGGGCGCGCGAGGGGGGCGGGGCGTCCGGGGACGCCCGCGGGGGTGGACAGAGTTCCAGGCATGTCAGCCAATCCCGGGGATGAGGGAGATCACGAGGTCGATGAGCTTGATCCCGACGAACGGGGCCACGAGGCCGCCCACGCCGTAGACCAGGAGGTTGCGGCGCAGCATCGCGGAGGCCGACGACGGCCGGTACCGCACGCCCTTGAGCGAGAGCGGGATGAGCACCAGGATGATGAGCGCGTTGAACACGACGGCCGACAGGATCGCCGACTCGGGGCTCGACAGGCGCATGACGTTGAGCACCCCGAGCTGCGGGAACACGACCATGAACATCGCGGGCAGGATCGCGAAGTACTTCGCGATGTCGTTCGCGATCGAGAAGGTCGTCAGGGCGCCGCGCGTGATGAGGAGCTGCTTGCCGATCTCGACGATCTCGATGAGCTTGGTCGGGTCGGAGTCGAGGTCCACCATGTTGCCCGCCTCCTTGGCGGCGGTGGTCCCGGTGTTCATCGCGACACCCACGTCGGCCTGCGCCAGGGCGGGGGCGTCGTTGGTGCCGTCGCCCGCCATGGCGACGAGCCGCCCGCCGGCCTGCTCGCGCCGGATGAGGGCGAGCTTGTCCTCGGGGGTCGCCTCGGCCAGGACGTCGTCGACGCCCGCCTCGGCGGCGATGGCCCGCGCGGTCACGGCGTTGTCTCCCGTGACCATGACGGTGCGGATGCCCATGGCGCGCAGCTCGTCGAACCGTTCGCGCATGCCGTCCTTGACGACGTCCTTGAGGTGGACGACGCCGAGCACGCGCGCCGGCCCTTCGCCGATCTGCTCGGCCACGACGAGCGGTGTGCCGCCCGAGGAGCTCACGGCGTCGACGTGGGCTGCGAGCTGCTCGGCCGTCGTCCCCACGGTGGTCGCCCCCGTCGAGTGCACCCAGCGCTGGACCGCGCTGCCCGCACCCTTGCGGATGCGGCGCACGCGTCCGCCCGGCAGCGGCAGGTCGATCCCGCTCATGCGCGTCTGCGCGGTGAAGGGCACCATCTCGGCCACGGTGAGGTCGTCCGTCCGGTCCGACGGCCGGTCCCCCACGCCGTACCGCTCGCGCACGAGCGCCACGATGCTCTTGCCCTCGGGCGTCTCGTCCGCGAGGGACGAGAGCCGGGCGGCCTCGGCGAGCTGCGCCGTCGTGACGTCGCCGACCGTCAGGAGGTCGGCCGCCTGACGGTTGCCGTACGTGATGGTGCCGGTCTTGTCGAGCAGCAGGACGTCGACGTCGCCCGCGGCCTCGACCGCGCGGCCCGACATCGCGAGCACGTTGCGCTGGACGAGCCGGTCCATGCCCGCGATGCCGATCGCCGACAGCAGCGCCCCGATGGTCGTGGGGATGAGGCACACGAGCAGCGAGATGAGGACGATCATCGACTGCTCGGAGCCCGAGTACACCGCGAACGGCTGGAGCGTCACGACGGCCAGCAGGAAGATGATCGTGAGCGAGGTCAGCAGGATGTTGAGCGCGATCTCGTTGGGCGTGCGCTGACGCTCCGACCCCTCGACGAGCGCGATCATCCGGTCGACGAACGTGTGGCCCGCGGGTGCGGTGATCCGCACGACGATCGTGTCGGACAGGACCACGGTCCCGCCCGTGACCGCCGACCGGTCCCCGCCCGACTCCCGGATCACCGGGGCGGACTCGCCCGTGATCGCGGACTCGTCGACCGACGCGACGCCCTCGATCACGTCACCGTCCCCGGGGATGATCTCGCCCGCCCGGACGACCACCACGTCCCCGACGCCCAGCGTCGAGGAGGGGACCTCCGCCGTCGGGAGGGACGCGAGACCCGTGCCCGACGCCAAGGTGTCGGACGGAGCCATGACGCGCCGCGCGGTCGTCTGCTGCTGCGTCGCTCGCAGGCTCGACGCCTGCGCCTTGCCGCGGCTCTCCGCGATCGACTCGGCGAGCGTCGCGAACAGCACGGTCGCCCACAACCACACCGCGATGGCCCACGCGAACACGCTGGGCTCGAACGCGGCCAGCAGCGTCGTGGCCACGGCCCCGAGCTCGACGACGAACAGCACGGGCGACGTGTACAGCTCACGCGGGTCGAGCTTGCGCAGCGCCCCGGGCAGCGCGGCCCGGACCTGCGCCCACGAGAGCGAGGCGCCTCGGGCCGGCTTTCCACTGCGGCCGGAGGGAGCGCCGGCAGTCCGGGGTCCACCGGTCGGGCCGGCAGCACCCTCCTCGACAGCACCGGCTGAGCCTCCGGCGACAGGAAGCAGGACCGCGTCGGACGCATCGAGCAGCGTGTCCCCGCGGGGGGCGGGGCGGGTCGTGGCGGGCCTGGCGGAGGACCGAGGAACGAGGTCCTCGGGAAGACCCGCCCCGCCCCCCGCGGGGACGCGCCCGGAGGGAGCGACAGAAGAAGAACTGTTCATGAGAGCGACTCCACGATGGGACCGAGCGACAGCACGGGGACGAAGGTGAGCCCGACGACGACCAGGGCGACGGTCCCGAGCACGCCCACGAAGAGCGGCTGGTGCGTCGGGAGGGTGCCCGCGGTGGCGGGGACCGTCGTCTGGGAGGCGAAGCGTCCGGCGAGCGCCAGGACGAGGGCCATGGGGACGAAGCGGCCGGCGAGCATCGCGATGCCGAGGGCCGTGTTGTAGAAGGGCGTGCCGGACGTGAGGCCGCCGAACGCCGAGCCGTTGTTGTTGGCCGCGGACGTGAACCCGTACAGGACTTCGGACAGCCCGTGCGGGCCCGCTTCCTGGATGCCCGCCTGCCCGGCGGGCAGGGCGATCGCGAGGGCCGTACCGACGAGCACGAGGAACGGGACGGTGAGGATGTAGAGCGCGACGAGCGTGATCTCCTGGCGGCCGATCTTCTTGCCGAGGTACTCGGGCGTGCGCCCCACCATGAGCCCCGAGACGAACACCGCGACGATCGCGAGCATGAGCATCCCGTACAGGCCCGACCCGACCCCGCCCGGCGCGATCTCGCCGAGCATCATGGTGAACATCGCGACGCCACCGCCCGGTGCGGTCAGGGAGTCGTGCATGGCGTTGACCGCCCCGGTCGAGGTGCCCGTGGTGGACGCGGCGAACAGGGCGCTCGCGGCCGGGCCGAAGCGGGTCTCCTTGCCCTCCATCGCGCCACCCGCGGCGAGGGGCGCGGCACCTGGTCCGGCCATCTCGGCCCAGGTGATGAGCGCGACCGCGGTGAGCCACAGCGCGCCCATGGCCCCGAGGATCGCCCAGCCCTGCCGCTTGTCGCCGACCATGAGGCCGAACGTGCGGGGCAGCGTGAAGGGGATGACGAGGATGAGGAAGATCTCGAACAGGTTGGAGAACGGGCTGGGGTTCTCGAACGGGTGCGCCGAGTTGGCGTTGAAGAAACCGCCGCCGTTGGTGCCGAGCTCCTTGATGACCTCCTGCGACGCGACGGGGCCGCCGAGCACGTGCTGCGTGCCACCTGCGACGGTGTCGATCGCGGTGTGCGCGTCGAAGTTCTGGATGACGCCCGTCGCGAGCAGCACGAGCGCGCCGACGAACGCCATCGGGAGCAGGATGCGCACGCAGGTCCGGGTCAGGTCGGACCAGAAGTTTCCGACGCGCCCGTCCGTTCCGGAGCGCATGAAGCCGCGGATCAGGGCGACGGCGACGGAGATGCCGACGGCGGCGGACACGAAGTTCTGCACCGCGAGTCCCGCCATCTGGAGCAGGTGCCCTGCGGCGGCCTCGCCCGAGTACCACTGCCAGTTCGTGTTGGCCACGAACGAGACCGCGGTGTTCCAGGCACCGGCCGGGTCGAAGCCGGCGAACCCGAGGTTCATCGGCAGGTGCGCCTGGAGGCGCGCGAGCCCGTACAGGACCAGGAGGGAGGCCATCGAGAAGCCGAGGAGCGAGAGCAGGTAGGTGCTCCACCTCTGCTCGGCGTCGGGGTCGACTCGCATGACCCGGTACCCGGCCCGTTCGATGCGCAGGTGCCGGGGCGAGGTGAAGACGCGCGCCATGTAGGCGCCGAGCGGGGCGTGCACGGCGGCGAGCGCGAGGAGGAGCAGGGCGACCTGCCCGACGGCGAGCCACGCCCCGGAAGTCTGGGTGAGCACGGTCGCGCTCACCGGACCTTGTCGCTGCGGAGCAGGGCGACGAACAGGTAGCCGAGGAGCACCACGACGGTGCCGAGCCCGACCCAGTCGAGGACCGTCATGACGAGGACCCCCCGGAGGAGCCGTGGCGGCGTGCCACGAGGCCGACGGCGGTGAAGAACACCACGGTCAGCAGGATGTAGGCCAGGTCGGCCATCTGAGCTCTGCCTTCGAACGTCGTGCGGCGGGCGGCTCCGGGGATCGCGAGCGGGTGCTCGTGGTCCGTGCGGGAGGCGCGGTGCCGGTGCGCAGCTCCTGCGCACACCTCAGGTCTACGGCGCGGGCGGGACGTCGGAGGTGGGCGTTGACGGGTCCTTGACGGGGGCCGGGCAGGTGTTGACGCAACCCTGACGGCGCGGGCCGTGCGGCGGCATCAGTCGGCGTCGAGGCGCTCGCGCAGCTCTTCGGCGAGGTGCACGTCGTTGTCGAGCGCGGCGAGGGCGTCCGCGAGCAGGGGCAGCGCCTCGGCGCCGGCGAGGAACCGGGCGGCCGCGTCGTCGTCGTGCAGCTGGAGAGCGAGGTCCGCCCGCAGGACGAGCGCCCGGAAGCGCAGGCGCTCGGAGACGGTCCGGGTCCGGACGCCCTCGGCGTCGAAGGCCCGGTCGAGGACGCGGGCCGCACCCGTGGGGTCGCCTGCTCCGCGCAGGATGCGTGCGTGCTCGACGGCACGGGCGATGTCGGCGGGCGCGTCGACGGTGCGCCGTGGGAGGCGGCCCAGCGGGACCTCACCACGCTGCACCACGTGTGCCTCCTCGCACTCGTCGGGCCGCGGGGGCTGCCGACGGGCTGTGTCCGATCTGTCCGTCCTCGTCCACCCTAGCCGCGACCTGTCGCGTGCGCGCGGGATGCTGCTCGGCGCGCCGCCGACGAGGAGCGGGCTCGGCCGCGGACGGACGACGGCCGTCGCGAGCCGTCGCGAGATGCGGCGAACGGGGGTCCGGGACGTCCCTGGACCCCCGTTCGCCGCCTCTCGGCGGGTGCCTCAGCGCTGGACGCGCGCGCTCCCGCCTGACGCGAGCTTGCGGACCTCGGCGAGCGACGCCGTCGACGTGTCACCCGGGGTGGTCATCGCGATCGCGCCGTGCGCGGCGCCGTACTCGACCGCCTCCTGGATCGAGCCGAGCTCCATGAGCCCGTACGCGAGGCCTGACGCGAACGAGTCGCCGCCGCCCACACGGTCGAGGATCTCGAGGTCGGCGCGGTGCGTGGCCTCGGCGAAGCCCTGCACGCGGGACCACGCGACGGCACCCCAGTCGTTGCGGGTCGCGGAGTGCACCGCACGCATGGTCGTACCGATGACCTGGAAGTTCGGGTAGGCGGCCGCAGCGGTCTCGATCATGGCGCGGAACGCCGCGGTGTCCAGGTCGGTGAGGTTCTCGTCGACGCCCTCGATCTCGAACCCGAGGCTCGCGGTGAAGTCCTCCTCGTTGCCGATCATGACGTCGACGTACTGCGCGAGGTGGCGGTTGACCTCCTGCGCACGCGCAGGGCCGCCGATGCCCTGCCACAGCGACGGGCGGTAGTTGAGGTCGTAGGACACGATCGTGCCGTGCTTGCGCGCGGCCTTCATCGCGGCCTCGGCGACGTCCGCGGACGACGCGGACAGCGCCGCGAAGATCCCGCCGGTGTGGAGCCAGCGCACGCCGCGCCCGAACAGCTCGTCCCAGTCGACGTCGTCGGGCTGCATCTGCGCGATCGCGGTGTTGCCGCGGTCGCTCACCCCGACCGCGCCGCGCACCCCGTAGCCGCGCTCGGTGAAGTTGAGGCCGTTGCGGACCGTCCGGCCGATCCCGTCGTACGGCACCCACCGGACGTAGCTCGTGTCGAGCCCGCCCGTGAGCATGAGGTCCTCGACCAGTCGGCCGACCTCGTTGTCCGCGAGCGCCGTGACGATCGCGCCGCGCAGGCCGAAGCAACGGCGCAGGCCGCGCGCGACGTTGTACTCCCCGCCACCCTCCCAGGCGTCGAACGAGCGCGTGGTCTTGATGCGTCGCTCGCCCGGGTCGAGGCGGAGCATGACCTCGCCGAGGGAGACGACGTCGTAGGTGCAGTCCGCGGCCGGGCGCAGGTTCAGAGGGGCGGCTTGAGGCGTGGTGGTCATGCCTGGCTCACTTTCCTGCGACAGGGGTGGCGGCGGGCGCCGTGGACGGGAGGGCTGCCGCGAGGGCCACGGCCTCGGTGGAGCGGCGTGCGATCTCGGCGAAGTCGCCCGCCTCGACGAGGGACTTGTCGACCATCCACGAGCCGCCTACCGCGAGGACCGAGGGCACGGTGAGGTACTCGGTCGCGTTCGCGGCGCTCACGCCGCCCGTGGGGACGAAGCGCAGGCCGGGGAACGGTGCGGACAGCGCCTTGATCGCGGGCACTCCCCCGTTGATGCCGGCAGGGAAGAACTTCACGACGTCGAGCCCCAGCGCGAGGGCCGCCATGATGTCCGACGGCGTCGCGACCCCCGGGAAGATCGGCAGGCCGTGGTGCTGCGCGCGGCGCACGACGTCGGCGCTCAGGCCGGGCGAGACGACGAAGCGGGCGCCGGCGTCGACGGCCTGGTCGACCTGCTCGGCGTTGATCACGGTCCCGGCCCCGGTCACGAGCTCGGGAAGCTCGCGCGTCACGGCCGCGATCGCGGCGCGTGCACCGGCGGTGCGGAAGGTGATCTCGGCGATGGGCAGGCAGCCGTCGAGCAGGGCGGTGCCGAGGGCGAGCGCCTGGGCCTCGTCCTCCACGACGACCACGGGGACGACCCGGACCCTGGCGAAGAGCTCGTAGAGGTCGGTCGGGGGCGCAGCGGGTGACATGAGGCCTCACGTTTCGTTATAGTGAACGGATGTTCTGGAATACGAAATCACTCTACGTGAACGGACCCAGCCCGTGGTAGTCCGGCCGACCGCCGGGACGGACGCTCCCGAGGGCGGCCCCGCACCGGCCACCAGCCCCCTCGGCTCGGTCGACAAGGCGCTGCTCGCGCTCGAGCACCTCGCGGCCGCAGGCCCGCACGGCACCCCTCTGGGCCCCCTCGCCGCAGACCTCGGCCTCAACAAGACCTCGCTGCACCGCACGCTCGCCGCGCTGCGGTTCCGCGGCTACGCCGAGCAGGACCCCACGACCGGGAGCTACCGCCTCGGACCCGCCGCGACCGCGCTCGGGACCGTCTTCCTCGGCGAGGAGCACCTGCCCGCACTGCTGACCCCGGCGCTCACCGCGGTGTGCGAGGCGTCAGGCGAGCTCATCCACCTGGGCGTGCTGTCCGGACCGGAGATCGTGTACCTCGACAAGGTCGAGCCCGCGCGCGCCGTCCGCGTGTGGTCGGCGATCGGCCGCCGCCGCCCGGCCGCCACCACCGCGCTCGGCCGCGCCCTGCTCGCGTTCCGCGCGACCGACCCCTCCGCGATGGGCTGGTACGCCGCCGCAGCCGGCGAGACGAGCCCCGTGACCGGCGACGCGCTGTGGGCCACCCTGGGCGAGACCCGTGAGCGCGGCTACGCGACCGAGACCGAGGAGAACGAACCCGGCATCAGCTGCCTCGCGGTCCCCCTCCTGCGCGCCGGCCAGGCCGTCGCGGCACTGTCGGTGACCGCCCCGGCGGACCGCATGGACGCGAGCCGGCACGTCGAGCTCGCGCGAATGATCGACACCGTCGCCCGCCCCCTGCTCCCCCCGTCGCTGAGCCTGCCCGCCGACCTCGCTCCCTCGGGCCGCTGACCGCCCGCCGCCCCGGCGGCCACCCCGGAGGAACCGGGCACCGACCAGGCCGAGCCGGGACGCCGACGGCGAGCGACGCCGTCGGGACCGGAGCTCCCGGCACGATCCCCCGTTCGCTGCGCGGCCCCCTGCGGTGTGAGAGAGTTCAGAGCACACGCGATCTGCCCGTCGACCCGGGCACGACGAACGAGGAGCACCGCGGCGATGACCGTACTTGTGGCCTACAACGACTCGCCACAGGGTGAGGCGGCACTGCGAGCCGGAGCCGCCGAGGCGCTCCGCCGAGCCCTGCCGCTCGCCGTCTTCGTCCTCACCCCGCTCGAGGGGCCCCCGCAGGAGGACCCGCCGCTCCCGTCGGACCTCGCGCACCTGCTCGACGCCCTGCCCGAGGGCACTCCGGTCGCGACCGTCACGTACCGCGAGGCACGCGTCGACCCGCCCGTCGCGATCCTCGACGAGGCCGAGCGCCTCGCGGCGAGCCTCGTCGTGATCGGCTCGCGCAAGCGCTCCCCCGTCGGCAAGTTCCTCCTCGGCAGCACCACCCAGCGCGTCCTGCTCGACGCCCACGCCCCCGTGCTCGTCATCAAGGCCAAGCACTAGCCCACCTCACGCCAGGAGGTCCCCATGGACCCGGTCGTCGCTGGTCTCGTCATCGTCGCCGTCGGGTTGCTCCTGTGCTTCCTCGGCGTCGGCTCGGTCCACCTCGCGGTGATCGCGTCCGGGTTCGGTCTCGGCTGGATGCTGGGCGACCTGTTCGGCGCGAGCCAGTCGACCGCGCTGCTGGTCGGGGTCCTGGGTGCTCTCGTCGCGTGGATCGCGGTCGCGTTCGTGTTCAAGCTCGCGTCGTTCTTCATCGGGATCGTGACCGGTGCGGTGATCGGCGCCAAGCTCTACGGCACGGTCTCTGGTGACTCGGGGAACTGGGTCCTCGCGGCGATCATCGTCATCGCGGTCGCGGCGGCCTGCGGGTTCCTCGCGGACAGGTACCGGCGGCGGGCGCTGCTGTGGCTCACGACCATCGGTGGTGCGGGCATCGTGCTCGGCGGCCTGGGCAGGGTGTCCCCGGACACGCTGGGCTTCCTGCGCGACCCGTCGCCGGGCTGGGAGCAGGTCGTGTCGTTCCTCTGCTGGGCCGCGCTGGCCCTCGCGGGGTGGCTCGTGCAGCGGCGGCTGTTCGCGAAGCGCCTGGGCATCGAGCGCGACGAGGAACCCTCGAAGCGCTGACCCGCCGCCCCCGCTTCCGCTGAGTGCGGAGTTCTTGTGCGACTCGCCGGGCGTGTCGCACAAGAACTCCGCACTCAGCGGCGGAGGCGGGGAGAGCTAGCGCACCGCGACCTCGATGAGGTTCCTCCACGGGTCGTCGAACCGGAGCGTCGCGCCGTCGTGGCGCATCTGGATCCCGCGCCGGGACAGCCGGTCGACGAGGGCCGTGACGTCGTCCTCGGACGGGACCGAGATGGCGACCTGGCCGAGTCCGAGCGTCGAGGCGCGCGCCCCCGCCCCCCGGCTGTTCCACGAGTTCATGGCCATGTGGTGGTGGTACCCGCCCGCCGAGACGAACAGGGCTCCGGGCAGCGAGGCCGTGGCCTCGAAGCCCAGGGTGTCGACGTAGAACTCGCGCGCCGTGGGGATGTCGCCCACCTGGAGGTGCACGTGTCCCACCACGGTGTCGTCGGGCCCGACGACGTCGGTCGACAGCGCCCGGTCGAGCGCCTCGTCGGTGAGGTGCTGCTGCAGGAACGCGCGGGGGTCGATGTAGAGCGTGTCCATCGCGACCTGGCCGTTCTCCCAGGTCCAGGTGTCGCGCGGGCGGTCGTGGTAGAGCTCGACGCCGTTGCCCTCGGGGTCGGTGAAGTAGAACGCCTCGGACACCAAGTGGTCGCCGCTGCCGACGAACGTGCCGGGGGCGGTGCGCGCGACCGACGCGACGGCAGCGGCGAGCGCAGGGGCGTCGTCGAACAGCAGGGCCGTGTGGAACAGGCCGGCCTCGCCGCGACGCGCACGCGGCAGGTCCTTGCCGCGGCGCAGGACCACGAGGGGGGTCGCGCCGCGCCCGAGGACCACGGTCTCGTCGCGCGAGCCGGTCCCGGCGCCGGGGATCGCCGCGAGCAGCGCGTCCGACGGCGTCAGCACGGCCAGCGAGAGCGCGTCGCGGTAGTAGCGGGTCATCAGGTCGAGGTCGGCGACGTGCAGCGTCACGGCGTCCATCGAGGTGTCGGCCGAGAGCAGGTCCCTGGTCGCGGTGCCAGTGCCGGGAACCTTCGTCGCACGGTCAGTCATGATGTCCTCCGTCCTGGGCCGGGTCCCGACCTCTGCCCACCAGAATAGTTGACGCTTCAATTAAAAGGAAGCCTGGGATGCCCCCGGCGTCGGCCGACCGGCCGCTCGGCCGACGCCACGCCATTCCTCACGCGGCCGACGTCACGCCCACCGCAGCCCGCAGCCCTTCGGCGAGCGGCGTCGTCGGGCGCCCGAGGAGGCGCGACAGCTCGCCCGACGTCGCGGCGAGCAGACCGTCGCGCGTGTTGCCGTCGAGAGCGACCACGAAGCCCGCGGTCCCCTCGTCGAGGCCCGCGTCGAGCAGGATCTGCAGGTGCGCCTCGGGGGTCACGTCCTGGTAGACGACCTCGCGGCCGACGATCTCACCGATGGTCGCGGCGAGGTACGGGTGGTCCCACGCGACGTCGCCCGAGAGCTCGTGGACGCCCCCCTCGAAGGCCGGGTCGGCGTCCGCCGCCGCGAGGACGACGGCCGCAGCCTCGGCGTAGTCCTTGCGGCTCGCCGAGGCGACGAGGCCCTCGCCGACGCTGCCGAGCACCACTCCGGTCTCGCGCGCCTGCTCGACCGCGCCGAGGTAGTTCTCGGTGTACCAGCCGTTGCGCAGGATCGTGGCGGGCAGGCCCGAGGCCGCGACGAGCTCCTCGGTGGCCTTGTGCTCGGGGGCGAGGACCAGCGCGGACGTCGTGGCCTGCGGTGCGCTCGTGTAGACGAGGTGGCGGACACCTGCGGCCCTCGCGGCCTCGACCACGTTCGCGTGCTGCTGCACGCGCCGGCCCACCTCGGAGCCCGAGATCAGGAGGAGGACGTCGACGCCCGCGAGCGCCGTCGCGAGGGTCTCGGGGCGGGAGTAGTCGGCCTCGCGGACGACGACGCCGCGCTCGGCGAGGTCGGCGGCCTTGGCCGGGGTGCGGACGGCGGCGACGATCCGCTCGGGGGCGACGCCGTGCTCGACGAGCGAGTCGACGACGAGGTGTCCGAGGTGTCCGGTGACGGCGGTGACGGCGATCATGGGGTCCTCCTGAGGGGGTGATGGGTACCGCGACAGCCTGGCACTAACTTTTCGTCAGTGCAATCCATTCGGCGGTGCATTCTACGTCACAGTGCTCACGATCGGCCTGCGCGCTAGGCTGGCCCCGTGACCGATCTCCGCCCCACCCCCGACATCACGGGACCGTCCGACGAGATGCTCGCCGACGTGTTCCAGCGCGGCTGCACGTCCCGCCACGCGCTCGAGGCCGTGACGGGTCGGTGGGGAGTCCTGACCGTCGCAGGCCTGCGCGACGGCGCGGTCCGCTTCAACGCGCTGCGCCGACGCATCGACGGCGTGAGCGAGAAGATGCTCGCCCAGACGCTCCAGGGACTCGAACGCGACGGACTGGTCGTGCGCGAGGTCCGCGCGACCATCCCCCCGCACGTCGAGTACTCGCTCACCGAGCTCGGGCAGGTCGTCGCCGACAGGCTCGTCGACCTCATCGACGTCCTGGAGGGCGCGGTGCCCCAGGTCGTCGCAGCCCAGGAGGCGTACGACGCCAGGGCCGCGCGCTGACCGTCGCCAGGCGTCCCTCGCGGCCGGGCAGCCTCCACCTCGGCACCCACCGCTGCGTAGACTCGCGGGCATGACCGCCATCGCCCTCGGGCTCCCGCGCGTGCGACCCACCGGGGCGCCGAGCACTCCCGGGCGCCCGGACACCGAGGCGCTCGTCGACCGCTTCGGACGCGTCGCCCACGACCTGCGGGTGTCCGTCACGGAGAAGTGCTCACTGCGCTGCACGTACTGCATGCCCGCCGTGGGACTGCCCGCGATCCCCCGCGACGACCTGCTGACGCCGGGCGAGATCGGACGGCTCGTCGGTATCGGCTACCGCCTCGGGATCCGCGACGTGCGGTTCACGGGCGGAGAGCCCCTCATGCGCCCCGACCTCGCCGAGATCGTCCGGCGCACGCGCGCAGCAGCCCCCGGGGTCCGGATCTCGATGACGACCAATGCGATCGGCCTCGACAAGCGCGTCGGCGAGCTCGTCGACGCGGGTCTCGACCGCGTCAACGTCTCGCTCGACACGGTCGACCGCACGCACTTCGCCGAGCTCACGCGCCGCGACCGTCTCCCCCAGGTTCTCGCGGGCATCCAGGCCGCTCTCGACGCGGGCCTGTCCCCCGTCAAGCTCAACGCGGTCCTCATGCCCGAGACCCTCACGGGCGCGACCGACCTGCTCGCGTGGGCCGTCGAGCACGGGTGCCGGCTGCGCTTCATCGAGCAGATGCCGCTCGACGCCGACCAGAGCTGGGCCCGCGACCGGCTCGTCTCGGCCGAGCGGCTGCTCGACGTCCTGGGCACCCGCTTCGACCTGACACCCGTGGGCCGTGAGGACCCGTCGGCCCCGGCCGAGGAGTGGGCGGTCGACGGCGGCCCCGCGACCGTCGGGATCATCGCGTCGGTCACGCGCTCGTTCTGCGGCGACTGCGACCGCACGCGCCTGACCGCCGAGGGCACCGTCCGCTCGTGCCTGTTCGGGAACGAGGAGGTGGACCTGCGGGCGTTGCTGCGCTCCGGGCCGTCCGCAGGTTCGTCCGGCGCGTCCGGCGAGCCTCGCGGCGACGGATCCGACGACGCAGCCACCGACGCCGCGATCGTCGCCGCCTGGCAGGGTGCCATGTGGGCCAAGCCGTTCGCGCACGGCCTCGACCGTGGCGCCCCCGACGCGGGCGCGATCGGCGGTTCAGCAGACGATCCCGAGGCCTTCGCGCGCACCGAGCGCAGCATGGGCGCGATCGGCGGCTGACCGGCCCGGCAGCCAGACCGGCCGACGTGTCCAAGATCATGGACCGCAACGGCGCGGGAGCCGCAGGATCCCGCGCCTGGACGCTCCCCGCGCCCTACCATGGAGCCGTGGCCCTCCTCGACCTTCCTCGCGACAGCCGTACGCCCGACGAGCGCGCTCCACGCACCGACTCGCTCCCCGTCCACCGGCCCGGCCCGAGCCGCCTGACCGCAGGACCGAGCACTGTCCTCGGGACCCTGATCGGCGTCACGGCCGGCACGTTCCTGCTCGCGGGCCCGGGGCTGATCCTGGGTGCGCTCGTCGGCATCGGGTTCGGCCTCCTCAAGGACAACCCGCACGACTGACCGGCGGCTGGAAGGCAGGCGCAAGATCCTCGCAGTACCGGCTCGACGCCTCAGGACCGTTCGGCGACGCTGAACAGGTCGCCCGGGGTGGCCCCCAGGGCATCGCACACAGCGGTCAGAGTCGAGAACCGCACAGCCTTCGCCTTGTTGGTCTTGAGGATCGAGAGGTTCGCCATGGTCAGCCCCGTCCGCGCCGAGAGCTCTGTGAGAGTCAGCCCGCGTGCCCGCAGCACCTCGTCGAGGTGGCAGACGATGCGGTGACTCGGCTCGGTCGGGTCAGACGAGCCCATCGGTCTCCTCCTGGAGCCGGGCACCCTGCTGGAAGGCCACGGTCAGCGCCGAGGTCACCAGGCCCAGGACGACGATCATGACCGGCCAGTGCGGTACGTCGAGGCCGAGCCCCGCGATGGCCAGCTCGTGCGTACCACCGAGGTCCGTGGCTCGAGGGAACCAGCTCCAGAGCGCAGCACCCGCGGCGGAGTCGACCGCTCCCTGCAGCAGCCCGCCCACGAGGAGCGTGGCGCTGAGCCAGGTCAGGGTGGAGCGGACGCGACGCCCGAACGCGTCGCCCGCTGCGATCGAGCGAATCGCACGAGCGAGCAGGACCGACGCGATCAGGTAGGTGATCGCGGCGAGAAGGGCGGGCGTGGCTGCGAGAACCCTCAGTGCTGCGGGGACGTCGTCGAGGAACATCGTGTATCCCTCGCGGACCTCTGCCTGGAGCAGCTGTGGCAGGTCGACGACCGGCTTGCGCGGTTCGGCGCCACCTGAGGTGTAGAGGTAGCGGCCGGTGATCGTCATCCAGGCCTGCACCAGCTCCGACAGCGCTGCGAGGGCACCCAGGAGAAGGACAGCAAGGGTCGTCACGGTCGTGATGAACGGTCTGCGTGAGGTCTCGACGACGGCGGCGTCCATGAAGTCCCCTTGTCGACTATCAGTTTTATCGAAGAACGATAAAACGGAAGAGTGGGCCATGACAAGGGCAGAGGCGGAGGCCGGTCACCGAACCGTGACGTCCCTACAGCCCGACCCACTCCGAGTCGCCGTCGGTGAAGTGCTGCCGCTTCCAGATCGGCACCTCGGCCTTGATGCGTTCGACGAGCAGCGAGCAGGCCGCGAACGCCTCGGCCCTGTGCCCCGAGGCGACGCTCGCGACGAGCGCCACGTCCCCGATCGTCAGCGCCCCGTAGCGGTGCACGGCCGCGACGCGCAGCCCCGTCTCGGCGGCCACGGCCGCGCAGCAGCGCCGGAGCACCTCGGTCGCGTCGGGGTGCGCCTCGTAGTCCAGGCCTGTGACGTCGCGCCCGTCGTCGACGTCACGCACGACACCGCGGAAGGTCACGACGGCGCCGCACTCGCGCGAGGACACCGCGCCTTCCACGGACCGCACCACGGCGTCGTCGAGCACGTCGTCCGTCACGCGGGACACGTCGCCGCGCGGCGTCGCACCGTGGTCGTCGGTCGTCATCTGCTCGTCCTCTGCTCTCGGAGCACCGCTCACAGCCGCACCACCCGCACGATCTCCCCGGCCTCGACCCGGTCGACGCCCTCGGGCACCTCGATCAGGACGTCTGCGGCCGCCATGGTCGCCACGAGGTGCGAGCCCGCGCCGCCGACGACCTCGACCGTCCCGTCCGCCCCGAGCCGTCCGCGCAGCATCTGCCGCTTGGCCGGCGGGGAGTCGATCGCCGCGGTCACGGTGCGTGTCTCGTCCTCCCGGGCGGGGAGGCCTGCCGCGTGTTCGAGGACGGGGCGGGCAAAGACCGCGAACGAGACCTGGGCGCTCACGGGGTTGCCGGGGAACGTGAGGACAGGGGTCCCGTTGTGGGTCCCGAACCCCTGCGGTCCGCCGGGCTGCATCGCGACCGACCGGAACGTCACGCCGTCCCCGAGGGTGTCCTTGACGACCTCGTACGCACCCTGGCTCACGCCGCCCGACGTGAGGACCAGGTCGGCCACCTCGGCGGCCCGTGCCAGGAGCGCGGCCAGCTCGCGCGGGTCGTCGCCCGTGCGCCCGGTGAGCACGACGTCGGCACCGGCCCGCCGGGCGGCGGCCGCGAGCCCGGGCAGGTTCGCGTCGTACACCTGCCCGGTCGCGGCGGCCTCGCCAGGCTCGACGACCTCGGTGCCGGTCGAGACGACCGCGACCCGCACCCGCGCCCGGACCTCGAGCACGGGCACGCCGCACGACGCCGCGGCGGCCAGGTGCTGGGGTCCGAGCCTCGTCCCAGCGGCCAGCACCAGCTCGCCGCCCCGCACGTCCGACCCGACGTCCCGCACGAGCTCGCCCGCGCCGCGCGGCGCCAGCACCCCGACGTCCGTCCCGGCGGACCCGCGCGGGGCCCCGGTCGCGTGCACGCCGAACCGCACCGCGTCGGTGTCCTCCACGGGCACGACGGCGTCGCTCCCCTCCGGCACGACCGCACCGGTCATGATCCGGGCCGCCGTCCCCGGGGCGAGGACCACCGGGGTGCCGGGACCTGCGGGGATCTCGGCCACGACGGGCAGCACGACGGGCGCCCCGACCGAGGCCCCGGCGACGTCCGCCGACCGCACCGCGTAGCCGTCCATCTGCGAGCTGCGGAACGCGGGCAGGTCCACCGGTGCGAACAGGTCCGCCGCGAGCACCCGGTCGAGCGCGTCGGCCAGCACCACACGCTCGACGTGCCGGTCCGCGAGCGCCGGTCGGAGCAGTGCCTCGACCTCGCGGCGGTGCTGCTCGACGCTCACGCGACGGGCACCCGCGGCCTGCTGGTGCTGCGTCCCGGGTGCGGTCCGCGCGGGAGCGGGCGGCGCCGTCGGGCCGCTTCTCGCCTCTCCGCTCCACGCTGCCTGCTCTGCTGTCACGTCCGCTCCTCACACCGCCCGGCGGGCCACCCGTCCGGGCAGCCGCGGGACCCAGCCTGTCACGATCCGCGGGCCACGAGCGCACCCGACCGACGGTTGCGCCGCGCGCCGCGCCGCTCCCCTCGGTGCGGTGGCCCGTCCGCCCCTCGGGCGACACACTGAGAGTCCTGGCGGGCCGTCGACGGCCCGCTGCCGCGACGCAGACGACGGGGGCGACCATGGGATCGCGCAGCACCGGAGCAGACCGTGCCTCGCACCGCTGAGCGCGCCACGGGCATCGTCCTGCTCACGCTCGCCTCGGGCCAGTTCGTCATGACGCTCGACAGCTCGGTCATGAACGTGTCGATCGCCCAGGTCGCGCAGGACGTGGGCACCACGGTCACCGGCATCCAGACCGCGATCACGCTCTACACGCTCGTCATGGCCACGCTCATGATCCCGGGCGGCAAGATCGGTGGGCTGATCGGGCGCCGTCGGGCGTTCGTCATCGGGTGCATCATCTACGCGTGCGGGTCCTTCACGACCGCCCTCGCACCGAACCTCGGGGTCCTGATCCTCGGCTGGTCCGTGCTCGAGGGGATCGGTGCGGCGCTCATCATGCCCGCGATCGTCGCGCTCGTCGCCTCCAACTTCGCGGCCCCCGACCGGCCGCGCGCGTACGGCCTGGTCGCGTCCGCGGGAGCCATCGCGGTCGCCGCCGGGCCGCTCGTGGGCGGGCTCGTCACGACCTACTGGACGTGGCGGTACGTGTTCGTCGGCGAGGTCGTGATCGTGGCCGTGATCCTGCTGCTCACACGCCGGATCGCCGACGCACCGCTCGGCCCCCGGTTCCGGCTCGACCTGGTCGGTGCGGCGCTGTCCGCGACCGGGCTCGGCATCGCGGTGTTCGGCGTGCTGCGCTCGGGGGAGTGGGGCTGGGTCCAGCCCCGGCCGGGTGGCCCGTCGTGGCTCGGGCTGTCCCCCACCATCTGGCTGATCCTCGCCGGGATGCTGGTCGTGCGGCTCTTCTTCGCGTGGGAGCACCGCATGGTCGCGGCGGGCAAGGACCCGCTCGTCCGGCCCGACATGCTGCGCAACGCCCAGCTCAACGGCGGGCTGACGATGTTCTTCTTCCAGTTCATGCTCCAGGCCGGGCTGTTCTTCACCGTGCCCCTGTACCTGTCGGTCGCGCTCGGCCTGTCCGCGCTCGACACCGGCATCCGGCTCCTGCCGCTGTCCGTGACGCTCCTGCTCGCAGCCGTCGGGATCCCGCGCTTCTTCCCTCACGCCTCGCCCCGCACCGTCGTGCGGTGGGGGGTGGGCGCGCTGCTCGCCGGGTTGGTGACCCTGCTCGCGGGGCTCGAGGTCGGCGCCGGGCCCGAGGTCGTCACGGTCCCCCTCGCCCTCGCGGGGCTCGGCGTCGGGGCACTGGCCTCACAGCTCGGTGCCGTGACCGTCTCGGCCGTGCCCGACGAGGAGAGCGGTGACGTCGGCGGGCTGCAGAACACCCTGACCAACCTGGGCGCCTCGCTCGGGACGGCGCTCGCAGGCTCGGTCCTCGTCGCGGGTCTCACGGCCACGTTCCTCCAGGGGATCGCGGACAACCCCGAGGTGCGGGCCGAGGTCGCCGCGACGGCCCAGGTCGAGCTCGCGGGCGGCATCCCGTTCCTCTCCGACGCGCAGGTCGAGGAGGCGCTCACGAGTGCCGGGCTGCCGCCCGACGAGGTCGCCGCGCTCACGGAGGAGAACGAGGCCGCGCGCATCACGGGACTGCGGGCGAGCATCGCCGTGCTCGCCCTCGTGGCGCTGACGGCGCTGTTCTTCGCACGCCTGATCCCGACCGTGCCCGCGGGTGGCCCGGCGGCCCCGAGGAAGGACTCGGACGCTCCCTCGGCTCAGGCGCCGTGACGCCCGCGCCTACTGCCAGACGCCGAGGATCGCGCCCATGACGGCGAGCGCGACCACGTCGTGCAGCCCGTCGATCAGGGTCAGCCGGGTCGGCAGGTGCGCGAACCCGTTGTGGATCACGTGGGTCCCGGCGCGGAACACCAGACCGACCAGCGCGCCGAACAGCATTCCTTCCCACGGCCCGTCGAGGCCGGTCGCGAGGATCAGCGCCCCCAGGAGGATCGCCGTGAGCAGCGAGGTGACGCCCGTGGCGGCGAACCGTGGCCCGGCGCCCGCGCTGCTGCTCATTTCCTCCTCGGTCAGCCCGACGAGGCTCGCCCACTGCCGGCCCAGCGCACCGGTCGAGTAGAACAGGAACCCGACGACGAACGTCGAGAGGGTGGCCACGAGCACGGCCCACCAGTTGAGGTCTCCGATCGCGTCCAGCCATGCCATGTCTCGCTCCTTCCGCGGGGTGCCCCTCGTGGGGCGTGCTGCCCGACGACGCAGCGCGCCACCGGTGTCAGGCCGACCGCCGGGGCGCTCGGCACGCCGGGCGGAGGCGTCGACGCTCAGGTCAGGACGAGGCGCCGAGGGGCGTCCGTGAGGGTCGGCACGGCTTCGACCGCGACGTCCCCACCGGTGGCCTCCATCCACCACGCGATGTTGCGCGCGTGCCGTGCGTAGTCGGACGCCGGGTCGGCGCTCAGCGCGAGCGCGAGGTCGGACAGCAGGACGTCGTCGACGTAGCCGTCCGCGAGCGGCACCCCGGCGAGCAGGCGCCGCGTCCCCTTGAACCGGGGCCTGTGCTTCCACCGCTTGACGGTGTTGAGCACGCGGTACGGCACCGGAGGCGTGAACCGGCCGACCAGCTCGGGCTCGTCACCGAGCTGGGCGAGGACCCGGTCCGGGCAGAACGTCAGCCCGCACGCCGCCGCCTGCCCCATCATCCACAGCAGGGCGACGTCGGACAGTCCCGACGAGACGGTACCCCCACCGACGTCGGAGTGGGCGCCCGGGAACCAGACCTGCTTGACGCCGCCCGGCCGGTCGTCGTCGGCCCGGACGTCCCACAGGCACGGCTCGAACGTGAGGCGGCGCTCGTCGATCGCGAGGGCCTGGCGCGCGCACTGGACCGCGCCCGAGAGGCGCACGTCGTGGAACCGGCTCCGGCGGCGGGTGACCCCCGGGACACCGAGGGCCCCCACGGTGTCGAACACACCGAGGAACGTGATGGGCACCTGCGGGTAGCAGTACCTCTCACGGTACGCCGAGACGCGGGCGCGGCGACCCGGCGAGTGGTCGCGGTACAGGGCCTCTGCCTGGGCCAGCAGGTTGCCGGAGCCGCGGTCGGCGAGCGCGTCCGCCATGAGCAGGCCGACGCTCGCGATCATCCCCACGACGCTGCGTGCGGTGTACGCGCCACGGCTGAACCCGAACGCGTACACCTCGTCGTCGGGCTCGTAGTTCAGCGCGAGGTCCCGGTAGCCCGCGACGACGTTGCGGCTGAGACCGTAGCCGAACGCCCCGCCCAGCAGCGCGTCGACCCGGTAGCCGCGGGCGCCGACCCCCTCGACCGAGAACACCATCTGCTGGACCCCGTCGGGCCCGATGCCCGTGTGGACCGACCGGGCGATCTTCTCGATGTTCGACACGCTCGCGCGGACCGGTGAGTTCCACGTGCCGTCGCAGCAGAGCACCAGGCGTTTCATGGCTCCTCCTCGAACCCTCCCGTCACCCTCGGCGGGCCGACCTGCGGTGAGCGTGACGCGCGCTCAGTGGTGCACGTGCGCCGGCACCCCCGTGGAGCCCTCGATCTCCGCCTCCGCGATGCCGAGCAGACGGTCCGCGAGCGCACGCAGCGCGCGAGCCGCAGCGACATGGTCGCCGATCGCCTCGATCTCCGTGTCGCCGGGGTCCTTGCGCGCCCTGCCCACGGCGTGGAGCTCGGACGGGACGTCGCCGACGAGGACCGCCTCCGCCGTCGTGCGCCCTGCGCTCTCGACGAGGCTCACCTGGACGTGCCAGGACTTCGCGTGCACCGGGACGGCGACCTCGTGCGCCTCGGCGCCCTCGACGGGCGCACGGACCATGGTGTCGGGTCCCGGGTAGACGAGCGTCCGTTCACCCGTGTCTGCCCACTCGACGAGGTACGGCGGTGACCCGTCCTCGTGCTGGACCTCGACGACCATGCCGTCGCGGACCGCGCCGCCGACGACCCCCGAGGCCCGGATGAGCCTGTCTCCGACCGTTGCCAACATGTCGCACCTCCTCGCTGAGGAACCTGCTTCCATGATGCGCGCCGCACGGCCCGCACGGAAGGGCGGCGGCCGCGCGGCTGGTCAGCGCAGGCGGCGCAGGAACTCCCGTGTCCGTCCGCGCTGCGGGTCGCCGAGGACCTGCTCGGGCGTGCCACGCTCGTGCACGCGTCCCTGGTGCAGGAAGCAGACCTCGTCCGCGACCTCGCGCGCGAAGCCCATCTCGTGGGTCGCGACGAGCATCGTCACGCCCTCGGCCCGCAGGCCCGCGAGCAGGTCGAGGACCTCGCCCACGAGCTCGGGGTCGAGCGCCGAGGTGACCTCGTCGAGCAGCAGCAGCTCGGGTCCCGAGACGAGCGCGCGGGCGATCGCGGCGCGCTGCTGCTCACCACCGCTGAGCTGGTCGGGGTAGGCCGTCATGCGGTGCGCGAGCCCGACGCGGCGCAGCATGGCCTCGGCCGCCGCCTCCGCCTCGGCTCGGCTGCGCCCGTGCACGAGGCGCGGCGCGAGGGTCACGTTGTCCATGACCTTCATGTGCGGGAACAGGTTGTACGACTGGAAGACCAGGCCCATGCGCGCCCGCACGGCGTTCGCGTCGAGGCGCGGGTCGGCGACGTCCTGCCCGTCGAGCAGGATCTCGCCGTCGTCGATCTCCTCCAGGAGGTTCACGACGCGCAGCAGCGTCGACTTGCCCGACCCGGACGCCCCGACGAGCACGACGCAGCGGTGCTCGTCGACGTCGAGGTCGATCCCGTCGAGCACGAGGCGCTCGCCGTACGTCTTGCGGATCCCCCGCAGGGACAGCAGGTGACTCATCGGATCGCCCCCGCGCCGCTCACGGTCGCGAGCGACCCGCGCCAGCCCTGTCGGGCCGAGTACACGTCGACGACACGCGTGAGCGGGATCGAGACCAGCAGGAACAGGACGCCCGCCACGACGTAGGGCGTGAAGTTGTAGCTGCCCGACGCCGCGATCTGCGCGGCCCGGATCGCGTCCACGGCGCCCAGGATCGAGATGAGCCCCGAGTCCTTCTGGAGCGAGACGAGGTTGCTCGCGAGCGGCGCGGTCACGTGCCGCACGGCCTGCGGCAGCACGACCTTGCGCGTCGTCTGCGCGCGCGTCAGCCCGAGCGAGCGCGCGGCCGAGACCTGCGAGGGGTGCACCGACTCGATCCCGGCCCGGAACACCTCGGCGAGGTACGCGGTGTACGTGAGGATGATCGCGAGCGCACCGAGGAACGCCCCCGACGTCGGGAGCCACTCGAGGCGCAGCGCCGGCAGGCCGAACCCGACGAGCAGCAGCACGAGCAGCAGCGGCACCCCGCGGAACACGTCGACGTACGCGACCGCGAACGCACGCAGCGGGAACAGCGCCGGGATGCGGCTCGTGCGGATCACGGCGAGCGTCATCCCGAGCACCATCCCGACGACCGACGCCACGACCCACACCCGCAGGTTGAGCCACAGCCCCTCGGCGATCGCGGGCAGCGAGTCCCAGGCGCTCTGCGGGGAGAAGAACGCGTCGCGCGTGCGCTCCCACCCGGGGGCAGTCGTCACCACGACGTACAGGACCGCGACCACGACCACGGTCGAGAGCGTGGACACCCACGCTGCCCGACGGCGCCGCGCACGCCGGTAGGAGTCCCTCGCCACCGCGAGCGCGGACGGGGTCCAGCCCGCGCTCGCGGGGTGAGCGTCGCCGTCGGGCCTGCGGTCCTCGGGCGGTGCGACGCCCGACGCGCCCCCGCTCACCTCAGCCCAGCTCGGGGATGTCGTCCGACTTGAGCCACGTGGTGCGCAGCTCGGCGAGGGTGCCGTCCTCCTCGAGCGCGTCGACCGCGGCCGAGACGCAGCCGGTGAGCACCGACCCCAGGTCCAGGACCAGGCCGTACTGCTCGACCGTGCCCTGGTCCGGCAGGGTGCCGATGACCACGGAGTCGGGGAAGTACTCGGTCGAGGCCGCGACACCCTGGTCGACGTCCATGACCATGACGTCGACCGTGCCCGACTGCAGGGCCGTCATACCGTCGCCCGCACCGTTGAAGGGGACGATGTCCGCGTCGTCGCCGAACGCGGCCTTCGCGAGCGTGAGGCTCGTCTGGGCGGCCGTGACACCGATGCGCAGGTCCTTGAGCTCGTCGAGCGTCGTGGCCCCCGCGTACGGGCCCGCCTCCTGCACGATCACGCCCTGGCGCGTCGTGAGGTACGGGCTGGAGAAGTCGACGGCCTTGCGGCGCTCGTCCGAGATGGACGTCTGCCACGCGGCGAAGTCGAACTCCTTGATGCTGGGGCTGACGATCTGCTCGAACGTCACGAGCTCCCACTCGACGTCGTCCGCGGAGTACCCCAGGCGGTCGGCGACCTCGTAGACGAGCGCGGACTCGAAGCCCTCGCCGCTGTCGTGCTCGCCGATGTACCAGGGCGAGTAGGCCTCGCCCGCGGCGACCGTGAGCTTGCCGTCGGTGCGGGTGGGCAGGGCGCCCGGCTCGCACGTGGGCGTCGCGCCGGCCGAGCCGGCGTCGTTCGAGGAGTCGTCGGCGGAGCAGCCCGCGAGGAGCAGGGCGGTCGAGACGGCTGCGACGGGCAGCACGGCGTTCAGGCGGCGCATGAGGACCTTCCAGGGTCAGGAGGGTGAACGAGGCGGCTCCGGACAGCCGCGGGTGACGCGTGCTGCCGGGACTCGCCGGAGGTCGACTCTACGCCGGTCCCACGCGGTGAGACAGGGGCGGGACGCACGGTGAGACGGTGGGTCGCGTCACACCGTCGCGCCGTCGCTCAGTCCTCGGGGAGGTGGAGGGCGTCGAGACGCCCCTCGGTGTCGAGCGACTCCAGGATCGAGCGCGCGATCTGGTCGAGCTGGTCGACCTGCTCCGGGGTGAGGCGGTCGATGATGTGCTCGCGCACCGTGCCGACGTGGCCCGGGGCCGTCGCGACGACCTTGTCCCAACCGGCGTCGGTCAGGACCGCGTTCGTGGCCCGGCGGTCCTCGGGGCAGGGCGTGCGCTCGACGTAGCCGCGGCCCTCGAGGCGCTTCACGACGTGCGACAGGCGCGGCAGGGTCGCGTTGGTCTTGTGCGCGAGGTCGGTCATGCGCAGCGTGCGGTCCGGCTCCTCGGAGAGCATCGCGAGCACGAGGTACTCGAAGTGGGTGAGCTGCGCGTCGCGCTGGAGCTGGGTGTCGAGCACGCCGGGGAGAAGCTCGGAGACGGCCTGGAGGCGTATCCAGGTCCGCAGCTCGCGGGGGGAGAGCCATCGCACGCCTTCTCTTTGTAGCGGGGGCAGGATTTGAACCTGCGACCTCTGGGTTATGAGCCCAGCGAGCTACCGAGCTGCTCCACCCCGCGTCGGTGAACACCACTCTACGCGACCTTTCAGCCCGTCCGTGACCAGGGCACCTTCTCTTTGTAGCGGGGGCAGGATTTGAACCTGCGACCTCTGGGTTATGAGCCCAGCGAGCTACCGAGCTGCTCCACCCCGCGTCGGTGAACACCACCTTACGGGACCGGGGCCGGGGCGCCAAATCGGGCAGTCCTCACACGTCAGGAGCGGTGCGGAGCGACGATGCAGACCCCGAAGCGGAACACACGCTCCTCCCCCGGTGCGAGCCGGACGTCCTGCGCGCAGTCCTCGCGGTTGAACGCGTTCGTCATGCTCTCGACGGGTTCGAGCGCGATCGACGCCCGCGCCCGCTCGCTCAGCCCGTCGCCGGTATACACGTGCATGTTGCCGCGCTCCTGCCACAGTTCGATGCCCGCACCGGTCGACGGGTCGAGGACGCGTGTGCGAGCGCGCCCGTCCGCGTCGGTCACGAGGTCGGTGAACGCGGTGTCGAGGCAGGTCTCGGCAAGCGCCACCGGCCCGACGGCGTCACGCACCACCCGGGCCGCCTCGCCGTGGAGCGGAAGCAGCGTCGCGTCGGTCGCGACCGTCGCACGGGCGGGCACGTCCAGCTCCAGGCCGTCGATCGTGTCGTGACCGGGGATGCGGAAGTAGGGGTGCCAACCGGCTGTGACGGGTGCCGCGTGCCGGCCGGCGTTGCGGTAGGTCCAGGTCACGACGAGCGTGCGCTCGGTGAGCTCGAAGCGGATCCGGGTCTCGAGGTCGAACGGGTATCCGGTGACGTCGGCGCCCCGGATCTCGGTCACGAGGGTCAGGGCCGCGACCTCTGGTTCGCCTGCCCCGCTCGCGCCATCCGCACCCTCGGCGCCGTGCAGGGCTACCCCCTCCTCCGACACGACCTCCCAGTCGAGCACGCGGGCGAACCCGTGCATGGTCTGGGTCTCCCCCGGGGCGACGGGCGGGACGTGGTGCGTGACGCCGTCGAACACGTACTTGCCGCCCGCGATGCGGTTCGCGAACGGGAACATCAGGCCGGACCGGGTCGCGTCCTGGGCGAGGAGCGCCTGCTCGGTCGCGTACCCGTCGAGGAGGTCGACGACGTCGTGCGACGCCGAGGAAGGCTCGGTCCATGGCGCCCGCCAGGCGAGGACCGTCGCGCCACGAAGGGCGACGACGAGCTCGGCTCCGGAGGGGTGGACGAGGGTGACCGTCGGCAGTGCGCCGAGCGTTCCCTCGACGATGTAAGCGTTGCTGCAAACGGTTGCACTGGTCATGAGGCCCCATGTTCGTCTGCTGCACGACAAATGACAAACCCACCCGCCGGCGGTGACCTTCCAGGTCGCCGAAGGTGACGCGCCTGACCACCGACGGTGACCACCCTGATCGCCGAGGGTGACCGGCTCACCCGTCGACGGTGACACCCTCGGCGAGGCAGCGCGTCACCGTCGGCGGAGTCACGCGTCACCGTCGGCGGAGTCACGCGTCACCGTCGGCGGAGTCACGCGTCACCCTCGGCGGGTGGGAGCGTCACCCTCGGCGGGTGGGAGCGTCACCCTCGGCAGGCGGGAGCGTCACCCTCGGCGGGTGGTGAGACGACGGACGCCGCCCCCGACCCTCAGGTCAGGAGCGGCGTCCGTCGTCTCTCCGCACTCACCCCCGGGGGTGGCCGGTCATCCCCGTGTCACGGGGTCTCGGTGCCCAGCGACTCCTCGGCGGCGATCGCCGACTCGAGCGCGGCCTGCAGCCGTTCCTGCGACTCGCCGTAGGCGGCGAAGTCACCCTCGGCGAGTGCCGCCTGACCGTCCTGGATCGCCTGGTTGGCGGCCTGGAGCGCCTGGTCGAGCTGGGCGCGTGCCTCGGGGTTCTCCGTACCGGTGCCGGGTGCGGGGGTTCCCGTGCCGGGGTCGGTGCCCGGGTCCGTGGTGCCCTCGTCCGGAGGCGTGACCGTCTCGTCCGTCGGGATCTCGGGCAGGACCTCTCCGCCGGCGTCGCCGGCGTTGGCACCCGACTCGCCTCCGAAGACCTGGTTGAGGGCCTCGTCGAGCGTGTCGGCGAACCCGACCTGGTCACCGAAGCTGACCAGCACCTTGCGCAGCAGCGGGAACTTGGTGCCCTCGGACGCCTGCACGTACACGGGCTGCACGTACAGCAGCCCGCCACCCACGGGGAGCGTGAGCAGGTTGCCGTGGATCACGGTCGAGTTGCCGCGGCTGAGGATGTTCAGCTCGTTGGACACCGTGGGGTCCGAGTCGAACGTGTTCTGCACCTGGCCCGGTCCGGGGACCGTCGCGTTGCGTGGCAGCTCGAGGAGCCTGAGCTTGCCGTACGACTCGGCCTTCACGCCGGCGGTGCTCCCCGCCTCGGCGTCGACCGCGAGGAACCCGGTGAGGATCTCTCGGTCCGAGTTGCCACCAGGGATGAACGTCGTCATGAGCGAGAACGCGGGGTTCTCCTGACCGGGCATCTGCAGCGTCAGGTAGTACGGCGGCTGGTAGGGCTTGGTGCCGGTGCCGCGGACGGTGGGGTCGCGCGGGACGTTCCAGAAGTCCTGACCGGAGAAGAACTCGCGGGCGTCGTCGACGTGGTAGCTCGTGAGCAGCGCACGCTGGACCTTGAACATGTCCTCGGGGTAGCGCAGGTGGCTCATGAGGTCGCCGCTGATCTCGGAGATCGGCTTGAGCGACGTCGGGAAGACGTTGTCCCACGCCTGCAGGATCGGGTCCTCGGTGTCCCACGCGTAGAGGTCGACCGACCCGTCGTAGGCGTCGACCGTGGCCTTGACCGAGTTGCGGATGTAGTTGACCTGCTGCGGCGCGAGCGCCGCGACCGACTGCGAGTTGACCGTCAGGGTGTCCTGCGTCGCCTCGTCGAGCGGGCGCGACGCCGAGTACGGGTAGGAGTTGGTCGTCGTGTAGCCGTCGACGATCCACTTGACCCGGCCGTCCACGACTGCGGGGTAGACCTTGCCGTCGAGCGTCAGGTATGGGGCAACCTTGGCGACACGGTCACGCGGGGACCGGTCGTACAGGATCTGCGAGTCGGTCGTCACACGGTCCGAGAACAGGATCTGCTCGGAGCCGAACTTCAGGGCGTAGAGCAGCTTGGTGCCGAACGAGCCGACGCTGGGGCCTGCGACGGCCCCGTCCTCGGCGCCGAACGTGTTGTTGACCTGGCCGCCCGCCTCGTCGTCCGGGTAGTCGAACTCCCAGGGCTTGGTGCCCTCGGGGGCGCCGACGATCGAGTACTGGGTCGAGTCCGGGCTGAAGTAGATGCGCGGCTCGTACTCGGGCAGGGATCCCACCGACGGGATGTCGCCCTCGTAGAACGCGGGCTGGCCGCCCGGGCCGATCTGGTTGCCGTACGCGGCGACGACGCCGTAGCCGTGCGTGTACACGGTGTGGTCGTTGACCCAGTTGCGCTGGCTCGCGCCAAGACCGGCCAGGTTGAGCTCGCGCACCGCGATCACGGTGTCACGGCTCTGGCCGTCGATCATGTACCGGTCGACCGAGAGGGTCTCCTGGAAGTTGTAGTACTGCTTGTTCTGCTGGAGCTGGCGGAACGTCGGGCTGACGATCTGCGGGTCGAGCAGGCGGATCGACGCCGTGGTGTCGGCGTCGGCGCGCAGTGCCCCGGCCTCGGCCTGGGTCTTCGCGTCGTAGTTCGACGCCTCGACCCCGTCGAGCCCGAACGCGGTCTTGGTCGCGTCGATGTTCCGCTGGATGTACTCGGCCTCGAACTCCTGCGCGTTCGGGTTGACCTGGAAGCGCTGGACGACTGCGGGGTAGATCCCGCCGATCGCGATCGCGGAGACGACCATGAGTCCCACGCCGATGGCGGGCAGACGCCAGTTGCCGCGGACCGCGGTCGCCACGAACAGCAGCGCGACGAGGATCGCGACGCCCGTGAGGATCGCCTTGGACGGGATGACGGCGTTGACGTCGGCGTACGAGGCGCCGTCGAACTTGTCACCCGTCGTGGTCAGGAGCGAGTACCGGTCGAGCCAGTAGTTGGCACCGATGAGCAGCATGAGGACCGCGGCGGTGACCGAGAGCTGCACGCGAGCGGCCTTGGTCGTGCGCGGGCCGCTGCCCGCGCCGCCACCGATGCGCACCCCGCCGTACAGGTAGTGGGTCGCCAGGGCGCCGATGCCCGCGATGATGACTGCGGCCATGAGGAAGCCCACGGCGAAGCGCAGCACGGGCAGCGTGAAGACGAAGAACGAGATGTCCAGACCCCACTGGGGGTCCCTGGTGCCGAACGGCACCGAGTTCAGCGCCAGGAGCACCGTGCTCCACTGCGAGGAGGCCGCCGCACCGGCGAAGAAGCCGATGAGCGCGGGGCCGGCGATCGTCACGACCTTGCGCAGCGGCTCGATCGCCTCGCGGTACTGGTCGAGCGTGGCCTGCTCGGGCGTCGAGGGCGCGTAGATGGGGCGCGACCTGTAGGCGAGCGACAGCGACAGGAAGACGAGTCCGCCCATCACGAGGAATCCGCCGACGAACAGCGCCGCACGGGTCCCCCACTCGGTCCACAGGACACCTTCGAAGCCCAGCTGGGTGAACCAGAGGACCTCGGTCCAGAACTGCGCGAGCAGGAACAGCAGGAGGACGAGGGCAGCCACGACGGCAACGGCGATGCCGAGCGGGCTGCGTCGTCTGCGGGAGCCGGCCTCGGACCCCGAAGGGCGTCGTGGCGCTGCGGCGAATGACACGGTGGGCTTACCTCTTTGCGTTCGGTCGAGCGTCAGGTCGTCAGGCGTCGGTTCCTGTCCGCGCCGGGCCCACGACCACCGGATTCACCGGCGGTCCACGGTCTCGACAGGGTCAGGCCACAGGCCGTCCATCTCGTCAACGGCCCACAGCGGTTCCAGGTTCCCACACGTACCTGGCCCCGACCTGCCGACTGCGCCGACGCCGTCGGGCCTGAGATGCTGTGGACATGGCAGACACCTCCTCCCCCGCGCCCGACCAGCCCTCACCGGGCACGTCGCAGGCCGACACGGGCGTCCCCGACGACGCGCCCGCCCCCATCGTCCCCCTCGCGCAGCTCGCGCTCGCCGACGCCGTGCGCGACGTCGAGGCGCACGTCGCGGCCGACGGCTGGGACGCTCCCCCGCGCGTGTTCGCGCTCGTCCGCACGGCCGACGCGATGGCCGCCGACCCGGGCCTGGCGGACCGTCTCCCGCCCGAGGTCGTGACCGCGGCGCGCGGCATCCCGGACCACCTGGTCTCGGTCGAGCAGGAGGGCCTGCCCGACGTCGAGACGCTCGAGGACCTGCTCGCGGGGATCTCGTGGCCCGGCACGGTCGACGGCGCCGCGATCGTCGCCGAGCGCGTCGTCCTGCCCCCGTCGGCCGAGGAGGGACTGCCCACCGACCCGGCAGCGGCCCTCGCCTACCTGTCGTCGCACCCGGACCGCCAGGACGTGCGCCTCGCGGTCGGTGTCCTGCGTGACGGCACCCCGTGGTGCGCGGTGCGCACGCGCGCGAACGACGACGGCGACGCCGTCGCGTTCGGCCCGGACCTGGTGCCGGGTCTGATCGAGGGGCTGCGCGCGACGTTCGAGTGACCGTCAGGTGTCCGCCGTGGCGACCGTCCGGGTGGCCGACCGGGTGGCCGTCCGGGCGGTCGCCCAGGGCAGGGCGAGACCGCGTGGGCAGCGTGCGCGTCGTGGGTGCGAGGGGGACGGGCGCCTCCTGTGCTCAGCGGCCCGGCACGTCCCGCCGGGCCGCCGGGCACCGGCTCACGTGCACGTCGGCAGGCTCGCGCCCTCGCCCGCGCCGATCGCGACCATCGCGTCGCGGGCCTCGTCGAGCGTCGAGACCTTGACGACGTCCAGCCCCTCGGGCACGTTGCCCACGACCTCGTCGCAGTTCGACTCGGGGGCGAGGAACCACGTGGCCCCGTCACGCTTGGCACCGTAGAGCTTCTGCTGGATGCCGCCGATGGGCCCGACGTTCCCCTCGACGCTCATGGTCCCGGTCCCGGCGATCACGGCGCCGTTCGCCTCGTCCTCGGGCGTGAGCCGGTCGATGATCCCGAGCGCGAACATGGTCCCCGCACTGGGACCGCCGATGTCCTCGATCTGGATCGAGACGTCGACCGGCAGGTCGAAGGCCGGGTCGATGAAGACCCCGAGGATCGCCTTGCCGTCGGCCTCCTGGGTCGTGATCGTCAGGTCGACGGCTTCGCCCGCGCGCTCGACCCCGAGCACGACGTCGTCGCCCGGCGTGACGGTCGCGAGCTCGTCGATGAGGTCCTGGTAGGTGACGACGTCGGTGCCGTTCACGGTCGTGATGACGTCCCCGGTCTCGACGACCCCGTCCGCCCCGGTGTCCTGCGCGGCGCCCTGGATCGTGAGGGTCGCGGGCACGTCGTAGCCCAGCTCGGTCAGCGCCGCGACGGTCGCCGTCTCCTGCGAGGAGAGCATCTCCTGCTGGCTCTCCTGCTCGCTCTGCTCCTGGGTCACGTCGCGCGGGAACGTCTCCTCGACGGGGCGCACCGAGCGCGACCTCTCGGCCCACCCCTCGACGACCTGGACGAGGTTCGCCGGGTAGCCGGGCCCGCCCGCGACCGAGACGGTGGTGAGCAGCAGCTCGCCCGTCGAGTCGTACGTCTCGGCGCCCTCGATCGTGATGAGGTCCTGGTCGTTCTGCGCACCGAGCGTGTCCTGCGTGGGTCCCGGCGAGCGCACGACGTACGGCGCGGGCATGACGGCGAGGCCCGCGACCAGGAGGGTCGTGGCCAGGACGGAGATGCCGAGCGTGAGCGAGCGTCGCGTCACGGGCGGGGGCGTGTAGTCCTCGTCCGGCGCAGGGCCGAACGGGTCGCCGGCACCTGCGGGCTCGTACGGTTCGCGGGAGAGCGGTTCTGTCACGCCGCTATCATCCCCGAGATTCCTGGACGTTCGCTGGCGGTCCGCCGCGAGCCCGCTGCTCGCTGCCCGACGGCGCCGCTCACCACAGGCCTGCGGGTGCGGCCCGCGCACGGGCCGGGGAGCACGCGAGGTGACCTCACGACGCGCGGCGACTCACCGCCGTCGGGCCTGACGCCAGATCGCCGCGGTACCCAGGAGCGCGACCGCGGCGCCCGCCGCGCCGAGCGCGGCCGCGTCCCGCCCGCCCACGCGTCGCCCACCGAGCGCGACCCGCCCCCGGACCCCCTCCATGAGGGCGTCGACGCTCCGGGCGCTCGACCAGGCGGGCTCCCAGCCCGCGGCGTGCAGGCCACGGGCCGTGACCGTCCACGGGTGGACCACGTAGGCCAGGTCGCTCGCGGGCGACGGCAGCACGCCCACGCGGTGCAGGCGCTCGGCGGCACCGAACGCGGTCGCGGCGGGCAGGGTCACGTTCGCGAGCCCGGTGCGCTCGACGAGCTCGGCCGGGGTCACGACGTCGGGCTCACCGTCGACGAGCGCCCCGACCGTGAACGTCCCCGACAACCCCTGGGCGACGACGACGCCGACGGCCGACGCCAGGTCGTCCGTGTGCAGGAGCTGCCAGGGGCGGTCGCTGCCCTTGACGGTCAGGAGCCGCGGCGCCTCGAAGTGACGGGTCAGGATCGTGTCGACGCCGGGACCGACGACCATCGCGGGACGCAGGACCGCGAGACGGACAGCCGGCCCCGTCGGAGACTCGGCCGACGCGGCAGCGAGGCCCTCGACCAGGGCGTCCTCGAACGCCACCAGGTCCGCGACGAAACCCGCGGCGTCGGGCGAGACGGGGTCGTCGTCCTCGATGACCGCGCGGTCGGCGCTCGCACCGTGGACGGTCGCCGACGTGACGGCGACGAGCTGCTCGACCCCGTGCCGCACGGCTGCCCGTGCCACACGCACGGCCTGGTCGACCAGGTGCGTGCGCCTCGACTCCCCTTTGGCGGCCCTGACACCGAACTCCCCGGCGGGCGCGACGACCACGAGCGTCCGCACCCCCTCGATCCACGGGGCCGACAGGTCGTTGGGCTCGACCGGCGCCTTCTGCGGTCCTCGTCCCCCGAACGCGGCACGCAGGAGCTCGGCGACGCGCCCTTCGCCCACCACGACGGCCACGGCGTCCGCGCCGGAGCCGCCCTCCCGAGGGCCGGGCTGGTCGCCGGCGTCCACGACCCGAGCGTCGGCGGCGCTGCGCCGTGAGCGAACCGTGCCCTCCGACATGCCTCGACCCCCCTCGTCCGTCCTCGAATGTGGTTACGGTGATTCCTGACGCTATCCCGAGGAGACCCCGATGAGCAGCCAACCGCCCGACGAGTTCGCCTCCGGTGCGGGCGACCAGCCCGACGCGCAGTGGGAAGAGCTCCTGCGCTCCATGTTCGGCGCGGACGCCGACGAGGCCCTGCGCGAGCTGCGCGCCCGCGGCCTCGACCCGGCCGCCCTCGCCGCGGGCAGCGGCCTCAGCAGCGACCCTGCCACCATGAAGCACGTCCTCGCCCAGGTGCAGCGGCTCCTCGCGACCTCGGGCGACGGACCGGTCAACACGGACGTCGCGCACGACGTCGCCCGCCAGGTCGCGGTCGCCGAGGGCGACCCGTCGCTGACGCCCGCGCAGGTCCGCTCGGCGACCGAGGCCCTGTCGGTGGCCGAGCTGTGGCTCGACGCCGTCACGGACCTGCCGCCCGCCGGCGGCAAGCGCTACGCCTGGAGCCGGTCCGAGTGGGTCGAGAAGACCCTGCCCGCCTGGAACGCTCTCGCAGCGCCCGTCGCCTCCTCGGTCGCCGACGCACTCTCGACCGTGCTGCGCGACCAGCTCCCTGGTGGGGGCGAGGGGCCCGACGCCGGGTTCGGCATCCCCGGGCTCCCTGCGGGGGCGCTCGGGATGGACGTCGACCCCGCGCAGATGATGCGCCGCCTCGGCTCCGCCGTGTTCGGCATGCAGATCGGCCAGGCCACAGGGACCATGTCCCGCGAGGTCTTCGGGGTCACGGACATCGGGCTCCCGCTGCTCGAGGAGCCCGCGACGGCGCTCCTGCCCACCAACGTCGCCGCGTTCGCCGACGGCCTCGACGCCCCCGTCGAGGAGGTCCGCCTCTTCCTGGCCCTGCGCGAGGCGGCGCACGCCCGCCTCTTCACGCACGTGAGCTGGCTCCGGGCACACCTGCTCGGGCTCGTCGAGGCGTACGCCCGCGGCATCACGATCGACCTGGACGCGCTCGAGTCCCAGCTCTCGGACATCGACGTCACGGACACCGGCGCGCTCCAGCGTGCGCTGTCCGGCGGCGTGTTCGGCCTGCAGAACACCGACGAGCAGAAGGCCACCCTGCTGCGCCTGGAGACCGCCCTCGCCCTGGTCGAGGGCTGGGTCGACGAGGTCAGCGCGCAGGCGGCCCTCCCCCACCTCCCGCACGCCGTCCCGTTGCGGGAGATGCTCCGGCGTCGGCGCGCGGCCGGCGGCCCCGCCGAGCAGATCTTCTCGACGCTCGTGGGACTGGAGCTGCGGCCGCGCCGCTCGCGCGACGCCGCGACGCTGTGGGCGCTCATCGCGGCACAGGGCGGCCCCGGCGCCCGGGACGAGGTGTGGGACCACCCGGACCTGCTGCCCAGCCCGCTCGACCTCGACGACCCGGCCGGCTACCAGGCGCGGCGCACCGAGGTCGCCGAGGAGCAGAGCGAGCTCGACAAGGCGCTCGCCGACATCTTCAGCGAGGCCGAGGACTCGACGGGCAGCCCGGGGCCCGCCGGGTCGACAGGGCCTGCCGACTCGGCGGGTCCGACCGACGACACGGAGAACGAGCCGGACGGCTCGCCGCGCGACTGACCGTGCCCGACGACTGACGGTCCCCCCGCGACTAGCGTGCGGGCTCTCGCTCGGGGCCCGGCACGACCCGCCTGGCCGGCACGGCGTGCCGGTCGGGCGTCGGGTTCGTCGGGGGATCCTCGGGCGGGCCCGCCGGGCCCCCCGTCGGCATCGTGGGGTGGGCCTCGATCTCGACGTGGGGCGGGGCGTCCTCGACGTCGTCGGGGGCCTCGGGCCCCTCGGCGGGCCCGCCGTCGCGGCTGAACGAGACCCCCTCGAGGAACCCCTTGGCCCGTTCCGTCCGCGGGTACGCCTCGAGCAGCGCCCAGAAGCCCGGCCCGTGCCCGGCGTGCAGCAGGTGGGCGAGCTCGTGGAGCAGCACGTAGTCGAGCACCCACTCGGGCATGCCCTGGACCCGCGTCGAGATGCGGATGCTGCCGTCGATCAGGGTGCACGACCCCCAGCGGCGTCCCTGGTTGCTCGACCAGCGCACGCTCGTGGGGTGCGCCCTGCCGTCGAGGTACTTGGTGGACAGCTCGGCCGCACGGGCGACCAGCTCGTCGTCGGAGGGCCTGCGGCGCCGTTCCTTGTCGGCGAGCCGGTCCAGCATGCGCTGCACCCACTCGCGTTCCTGGGCGCGCGTGAACCGCGCGGGGATGGACACGATTGTGCGGTTCCCGTCGCGATAGGCGCTGACCGTGCTCTTGCGTCGACGGCTCCGGCGTACCTCGACGTACGTCTCGGCGCTCTTCGCGGCGCCCGGCTCGGCTTCGTAGGCCACGGCACAGACCGTAGTGGGTCCGCGTGACATATGCCATAGACCACGCCGACGCTCGGCCCGCTGGCGTGCGTGGAATCGTCGAGAACTGGTCAAGGCTTGGCGAGGAGACCCGGCTTGTGGAGAACCCCGGCTGCCGCTCTCCCGACGTCAGACTGGACCGGCAGGTCCCTGCACCAGCCGAGGAGAAGCCATGGACGACGCCCCCCTCTTCCCTGTCCGCCTCCGACCCGGGACCGTCGTGCTTCGCCGGGACCACGGAGTGCTCCAGTACGGCACCGACGAGCGGTGGAGCGTGCTCCTCAGCGGTCTCGACGACCACGAGACCGCCTGGCTCCTCGACCACCACCGGTCGGGACGCCCCCTCCTGCACGCACCAGGCGCCCGGTACACGGTCACGCCCGAGCGCCAACGGGCGATCGTGCGTCACCTGCACGAGGCGCTCCTCGTCGTCGGGCCACCCGACGAGAACCTCCACGGGGTCGTCGCGCCCGCGCACGGCCGCGCCGACACCCCGACCCTCGCGCTGCTGCGCCCCGACGGGAGCGGCCGGGCGACCATGGCCCACCGCGCGCAGGCGACCGTCGGTGTCGGAGGGCTGGGCAGGTTGGGGCTCGGGATCGCGGTCGTGCTCGCCACGGCGGGCGTGGGCACGCTCCTGCTCGACGACGCCGCGCCGGTCCAGGCGACCGACGTCGGGCTCGGCGGGTACCGGCCACGAGACGTCGGTCGACACCGAGGAGACGCGGCCGGGCGCGTGCTGACCGACCTCGCACCCGAGGTACGCAGCCGCCAGGTCGCCGCGTCGCGGTGGGTGTCACCGTCCGAGACGCGACCCGACGTCGCGGTCGTGGTCGAGCACCGCGTGCTGCGCCCCGAGCGCTACGGGCGGCTCACGGGCGACGGGACCTCGCACCTACCGGTCGTGGTGCGGGAGGCGGACGTGGTGGTCGGACCGTTCGTCCGACCGGGAAGGACGCCGTGCGTCCGGTGCGTCGAGGGGCATCGCGCCGACCTCGACCCGCAGTGGCCGCAGCTCGCGGACCAGCTACGAGATCCTCAGCGGGAGGTCCTCGACGTCGAGGAGACCACGCTGGCAGCCGTCGGCGCGGCGATCGCCGCGAGCCAGGTGCTCGCGCACCTCGACGGGCTGACACCCCGCGCAGCCACGGCCTGCATCGAGATCGCTGTTCCCGATGCCGTGCCGAGGCTGCGCGAGGTGGTGAGCCACCCGCGGTGCGGGTGCTCGGACCTGACGGTCGCGGCAGCCACGTCAGGCCGCCGATGACGCGGAGACGGAGCCCTCCGCCTCACGGGCGGCGGCGCGAGCCGCCTCCTCCGCCTGACGGGCGAGGACCTCGGCCTTGCTCGGCCGACCACGCCCTCGCTTGCGGGCGACGACGGCTCCGTCGACGAAGACCTCGCCGCCCCAGACGCCCCAGGGCTCCTGACGCTCGATCGCGCCGGCCAGGCAACCGGCGACGAGCGGGCAGGCCTGGCACAGGGCCTTGGCCTGCTCGACCTGCGTCGACTGCTCGGCGAACCAGAGCTCGGGGTCGTTCGTGCGGCAGGGCAGCAGCCCGGCGAGGAGCCGGTCGAACTCGGCCGCGTCCGAGGAACCGAGGGGGGTGGTGAGGGGTTGGTGGGGAGTCCAGGGGCCGGATCCGCCCTGGGCAGTGATGTTGTCGAGCAGCGCGGTGAGCCGCACGATGTCCTCCAGTGATGTCCTGATCTGCGTGTGAACTTCTTTGTCACAGGACCCGCAGGTGGCCGTGGCGTCCAGGGATGGTGGACGGCCGACCGGGAAGACGATCGCATTCGGAGAAACACGAAGGCCGCGGGTCCAGGTGGACTCCGCGGCCTGAGAATGGGTGTGCCGGTGACTAGACCGGCGACGTCCTCAGTGCGGAGTCGGGAACGGGGCGGATGACGAGGGATCCGCCGCGCCGTGCGCGGTTGATCGGATCGGCCGACACATGTGTCGGGCTCGCCGTCAGGATCTGCTTCACCAAGCCCACCTCCCATCTCCGTCGAACGCCCGCCTCTCGGCGCGCGTCTCTCCTACAAGGACTCCTGAACCATATGCCGCCCCCGGAAGGACGCACAACTTATTTAACGGACTTCTTCCGACGAGTTTCCTCGTGCCCCGAAGAAGCCCGGGATCACACCGGAATCAGCCTGCAGAACGGGCCACGATGTCCAGCAGCGTCGCGCCGTACCTCTCGATCTTGGCCGGACCGATCCCGTTGATCCTCGCCAGGTCGGGCACCGAGGCCGGCCGGGTCTCGGCGATGGCCGCGAGCGTGCCGTCGACCAGGATCGTGAACGCCGGCTTGTCCGTCTCCTGCGCGACCGACAGCCGCCACTCGCGCAGCTGCTCGAACAGCGCCTGGTCGTACTCGCCCGTGAGCTGGACCTTGTTCTGGTTCGCGCGGCTACGACGCGGGGCGCGCGTCTGCTCGTCGTCGGGCCACAGGCCGTCGAGGAATCGCGTGCGACGACGCGACGCACGCCCGCCGGGGTTGCGCGAGCGCCCGAACGACACCTGCAGGTGCTCGCGCGCACGCGTGATGCCCACGTACAGCAGGCGACGCTCCTCGGCCACCGCCTCGTCCGTCTCCGCGAGCGAGATGGGCATGAGGCCCTCGCTCATCCCCGCGAGGAAGACCGCGTCCCACTCGAGCCCCTTAGCGGCGTGCAGCGACGCGAGCGTGACGCCCTCGACCGTGGGGGCGTGCTGGGCCGAGGCACGCTCGTCGAGCTCCGCGACGAACGAGACCACCGTGGGAGGCGCGTCCTGCGGCGCGACGCGCGCGACGTCGTCGGCCAGGGCGACCAGTGCCTGCATGGACTCCCACCGCTCGCGCGCCGCACCACGCGCCGACGGCGGCTCGTTCGCCCAGCCCGCCGTGATCAGGACGTCCCGGACCGTCTCCGGCATGGGGACCTGCGGGTCCGCGGACCGGGCCGCGCCGCGCAGCAGCACGATCGCGTCCCGGACCTCCTTGCGCTGGAAGAAGCGCTCGCCACCCCGCACGAGGTAGGCGATGCCGGCGTCCGCGAGCGCCTGCTCGAACCCCTCCGACTGGGCGTTGGTGCGGTAGAGGATCGCGATCTCGCTCGCACGCGTCCCCGCGGCCAGGAGTCTGCCGATCTGCGCGGCGATGCCCTTGGCCTCGGCCTCGTCGTCGTCGTACGCGACGTACGCGACAGGCGGACCGGACGGCCGCTGGGCGACCAGCTCGAGCGCCTGGTGCGCTCCCCCGCGGCGCCCCGCGCGTGCCAGGAGCTGGTTCGCGAGCGTCACGACCTGGGGCGTGGACCGGTAGTCCCGCACGAGTTTCACGACCTGGGCCCCCGGGTACTTCTTCGGGAACGTGAGCAGGTGGTGAGGCGTGGCGCCCGTGAACGAGTAGATGGTCTGCGACGGGTCGCCGACCACGCACAGCTCCTTGCGCCCGCCCAGCCACTGGTCGAGCACGAACTGCTGGAGCGGTGACACGTCCTGGTACTCGTCGACCACGAAGTGGCGGTACTGGCGGCGCACCTCGTCGGCCATGGCCCCCTGCGACGAGAGCATGTCGCCGAGCATGAGCAGGACGTCCTCGAAGTCGATGACCGAACGCTCGGTCTTGACCTCCTCGTACGACGCGATGAGACGCGCGACGGTCTGGTGGTCGTAGCCCGCGGGCGCCGGGCGGTCGATCGCTGCGCACGCCTTCACGTAGTCGTCCGCCGTGACGAGCGAGACCTTGGACCACTCGACCTCGGACGACAGGTCGCGGACCGCGATCCGGTCCACGCCGAGCCCCAGCCGGCGCGCTGCCTCACCGACGACGGGAGCCTTGTACTCGAGGATGCGCGGTGGCGCGCCACCCACGACCTTGGGCCAGAAATAGCTGAGCTGACGCAGGGCCGCGGCGTGGAACGTCCGGGCCTGCACGCCCGTGGCCCCCAGCTCGCGCAGCCGCGTGCGCATCTCGCCCGCGGCGCGCGCCGTGAACGTCACGGCCAGGACGCTCGTGGGCGTGTACACGCCCGTGCGCACGCCGTACGCGATGCGGTGCGTGATGGCTCGCGTCTTCCCGGTCCCCGCGCCGGCGAGCACGCAGACAGGCCCGTGCAGCGCGAGGGCGACGTCGCGCTGGTCGGGGTCGAGGGCTTCGAGGATCTGGTCCGCTGACTCGTTCGGCATCACGTCGATTCTCTCAGCCCCCGCCCACACCGGCCGCCACCCTCCACAGGACCGGACGTTCCGTGCGTCGCACCGCACGTGACCCCGGGAACAACCCGCCGCGCACGGGCGTTGGCCACGACGGCAGCGCCCAGGTCTCGCACCCCGGCCTGCCGGCCCGTGCGCACGGCCGGGCCCCGCGAACGAAGGAGCACCGATGGCCACGGCCCCGACCACCCCCGACGCCGGATCGATCGTCATGTACTCGACGACCTGGTGCGGCTACTGCCGTCGCCTGAAGACCCAGCTCGACTCGGCGGGCATCGGGTACACCGAGGTCAACATCGAGGAGCACCCCGCGAGCGCCGCGTACGTCGAGCAGGTCAACGGCGGCAACCAGACGGTCCCGACCGTGGTCTTCCCGGACGGCACCGCGGCGACCAACCCGTCGCTCGCCCAGGTCAAGGAGCGCCTCGCGGCCTGACGGCGGTGAGCCGGTCCGCCGGTCCGCCGGTCCGCCGAGGTAGAGGGCTGCCGTCGAGGTAGAGGGTCCCGGCCCTCTATCTCGGCGGTAGCCCTCTACCTCGTGGGCGACCGGCGTACCTCACTCCCCCGTGAGCGGGCCCCCGAACCACTCCTCGACGAGCGCCCGCGCGATCGACGAACGGCTCGGCAGCCTCACGTCCCCGCTCTCCGTGGCCTGGGCGAGCTCTGCGCGGGTGAACCAGCGCGCGTCGGTGACCTCCTCGCCGTCGGGCCGGATGTCCGTCGTGAGCGCCGTGGCCGTGAAGCCCAGCATGAGCGAGGCCGGGAACGGCCACGGCTGGCTCGCCCGGTAGACGACCTCCCCGACCGTGACGCCGACCTCCTCCGCGACCTCGCGCCGCACGGCCTGCTCGAGCCCCTCGCCCGGCTCGACGTAGCCCGCGAGCGTCGAGAAGCGCCCCTCGGGCCAGTGGGCCGCGTGGCCCAGCAGGAGCCGGTCCTCGCCCGGGCCCGTCCCCGGGTCGACGACCGCCATGATGACCGCCGGGTCCGTGCGCGGGTAGTGCTCGACGTCCTGCGCGACGCAGCGCCGCACCCAGCCCGCCGCGACCGGCACGGTCGGCTCGCCGCAGCGCGGGCAGCGCTCGTTGGCCGCGTGCCAGGCGGCGAGCGCGACGGCCTCGGTCGCCAGGCCCGTGTCACGGGGACCGAGGCGCGCGGCGAGCTCGCGCAGCCCCGCCCACTCGTGCGCGCGCACCAGGACCGACAGCGGCCCCTTGGGGTCCACGCCCTCGATGTCGAGGTCGAGGTCGTCCGCGTCGTCGGGCAGGAGGAGAGCCAGGAAGGACGTGCCCGACGGCGCATCCTCGCCCAGGAAGACCCAGCGCGGCGTGTTGCTGTGATCACCCGAGGCCACGTGCGGCTCGGGGACGGCCGCGACCTCCTGCGGCGTCGCGAGCGCGAGCCCGTCCGGGCCGGTCGCGAGACGACCGCGGTGCAGCAGCACCACGCGCGTCGACGGGTCGGCACGGAGCCTCGCGAACAGGCCCTCCTCGGTGCGGCGGTGCGCCGCCCGGTCGAGCATCGAGTGCGCGAGCGGGAGGTGCGCGGCGAACGCATCGGGAGAAGCGCTCGAGACGGCGGGGCCCGTTGCGGGCGTCGCGGCGGGGGCTGGATCGGGGGCGGGATCGGCGGGGTGCGGTACGGCAGGCGAGGTGTGGTCGGTCACCCGTCGACCGTAGGTCACGCGAGCCGTGCGCGGCACGCGGCACGTCCAGCACGCGGACACGCCACCGCCCCGGTGACGGCGCCCGCCCCGCACCGACTACCGTGGTCGCGTGCCACGCTCACCGCTCAACCTCGCCGCGCTCGCGACCGCGGCCGTCCCCGGCCTCGACGTCCGGTCCGTGCGGCCGTCCGAAGCGACGGGCGACGACGACGTCGCGATCGTCACCGACAGCGGCGGACAGGAATGGGTCGTCCGCGCGCCCCGCACCCTCGCGGCCGGCGCTGCCCTCGAGGCCGAGACCGCGCTCCTGGACTCGCTGCGCCACTACGTGACGACGGGCGTCCTGTCCTTCACCGTGCCCGACGTCCTGGGCTACGCGCTGCTCCCCGAGGGCGGGCGCGCCGTCGTGCACCACCGGTACGGCGGGGTGCCCCTCGACCTCGACACGCTGCGCCCCGGCCCCGGGCTCGCCGCGGACCTGGGGCGCGTCCTCGCCGCGGTGCACGAGCTCCCGCACTCGGTCGTCGAGAACGCGGGCCTGCCCGTCTACACGGCCGCCGAGTACCGCGACCGGCGCCTCGCCGAGGTCGACGAGGCCGCCAAGACCGGCCGGGTGCCCGCCCGGCTCCTGCGCCGCTGGGAGGCCGCGCTCGAGGACGTGTCGCTGTGGAAGTACCAGCCCGTCGTCGTGCACGGCGACCTCGGCACCGAGCAGGTGCTCGTCGCGCGCGGACGCGTCGTCGCCATCACCGACTGGGCCGAGGCGCGCGTCGCCGACCCGGCCGACGACCTCGCCTGGCTGCTCGTCGCGGCCCCGCCCGAGGCGATCGACTCGATCATGGAGGCCTACCAGCTCCGCCGCACCGAGCTCACCGACCCCCACCTGACCGACCGGGCGCTGCTCGCGGGCGAGCTCGCGCTGGCCCGCTGGCTGCTGCACGGCGTGCGGCACGGGCTCCAGGACGTGATCGACGACGCGGTCGACATGCTGATCGACCTCGACGAGGCGACGAGCGGGGAGAACGAGGGGTAGCAGGCAGTCTCCGGCCAGCCGTCGTCAGCTGCCCACCACCAGCGCCTCCAGCTCGGCTGCGTCGAGCAGGCGCTCGGGGCGCACGGTCTCGTCCGAACCCAGGTAGTAGAACGCCGCGTTGACCTTCTCGACCGGCAGCCCGGACCAGCGCGACCACGCGAGCCGGTAGACCGCGAGCTGGACCTCGCGCGTGCGCCGGGCCTCGGCGTCGCGCGGTGCCTTGCCCGTCTTCCAGTCCACGACCACGACGGCGTCCTGCGCGCCGTCCGCGTGCTCGGGCCTCTCGGGGAAGACCGCGTCGATGCGCGAACGGAACATGATGCCCCCCACGGGGGTCTCGACGTCGACCTCCACGGCGATCGGCGTGCGCCCCGCCCACTCCGAGGCGAGGAACGTCTGCTGGAGCGCGTCGAGGTCCAGGTCCGGCGAGATGTCCTCGTCGTCGGCACCGGGCAGGTCGTCGACGTCGAGCAACGACGACGACGTGAAGTACTGCTCGGCCCACAGGTGGAACTGCGTGCCGCGGCGCGCGTGCACCGTGGGCTGCGCAGGCACCGGGCGCCGCAGGTGCAGCGCGTACTCGCCCCGGTCCGCAGCAAGACGCACGAGTCCCGACGCCGAGATGTGCGCAGGGAACGAGATCTCGCTGCTCCGGGCGTCACGGCGGTCGCGCTCCTCGAGCAGGATGCGAGCGAGCTCGCGCAGGTCCGTGCCCGACGCGTCGAGCAGCGGAACCTGCCCCTGCGAGATCGCACCCGAACCGGCGTCCGCCCCGCGACCGGCAGCCGCCGAGAGCGACGCGCGGGTGTCGATCCGTTCGCGGACCCAGTCCGCGGCGGCGCGCACGACCGCACGAGCACGCGGCTCGGCGGTCGGCACACGCGGCACCGGTATGGGCGCGCCGTCGGCCACCGCGACGTCCGCCCCGGTGCGGTCGACCCCCGGCTCTTCGCGCGGCCACTCGGCCTCGTGGACCAGCTCGTCGCGCGGGTTGGTCTCGTCCTTCCCGGGCATGCCGGCCCAGTCGGCGTCGCTGATGATGCCGGCCCCGGCGAGCTCGACGAGGAACGGCGAGGGTGTGCGCGGCTTGGTCGCGTCCCGCCACCAGGACCCGGCGAGCAGCAGCTCGGCGCGTGCGCGCGTGAACGCGACGTAGGCGAGGCGGCGCTCCTCGTCGACCTGGTGCTCGCCGCTCGCCGCGAGGAACTCCTTGCGACGGCCGTCGAGGTCCTTGGCGTCCTCGGCGATCTCGTAGCGGAAGACGGGCAGGTCCTCGGCGTCGCCGCGCAACGGGTACGGCAGGTTGCCCAGGCCCGTGAACCAGCCGCTGTCGGTCGGCCCCTTGTCGCCCACGGCCGTGTTGGGGAAGATCCCGTCGACCATGCCCGGCACGGCGACGACGTCCCACTCCAGCCCCTTCGAGGCGTGCACCGTGATGATCTGCACCGCGTCGGGGTCGGGCTCGCGCACCGGCAGGTCGAGGCCCCGCTCCTGCGACCCGGCCGTGCCGAGCCACGCGAGGAACGCGCCGAGCGTCGGCAGGTCCGCGGACTGCGAGAACGTCGCCGCGACGTCACGGAACGCGTCGAGGTGCGCGCGGCCCCGGTCGCCGACCTCCTCGCCGTAGCCGCCCGCCGCGAGCGTCGCCGCGGTGGTCACCTCGATGTCGAGCCCCAGGGCCCGCTCGGCCTGGGTCACGAGCTCGGGGAGCGACAGGTACGTCTGGCCGCGCAGGTCGCGCAGCACCTTCGCCAGCGCGACGAGCCGCGCATGCCCGGCCTCGGTGAGCACGCGGCCGTCCCGCGCGGGGTGCCCCGGGGCGGGCAGGTCGTCGAGCGCGTCGACGATCGACCGGTGGTCGACGACGTCGCCCTCGACCACCGTGAGCGTCCCGTCCGCGGCGACGCCGGGCAGCTCTGCCTCGCCCGGTGTGCCTGCACCAGACGGACCGGCGGACGCTCCGCCGTCGGGCGGGCCCATCGGAGAGGAGTCGGCAGACGGGCGGCGCGCCGCGTCCCGGCGCGCCAGGTCCGCCGCCCAGCTGCTCAGCGCGTGCAGGTCCGCCGCGCCCAGGTTGAGGCGCGGACCCGTGAGGACGCGCATGAGCGAGTCCCCGCGCGACGGGTCGTGCGCGACCTCGAGGAGCGCGACGAGGTCCACGACCTCCGGGGTCGAGAGCAGGCCGCCCAGGCCCACGACCTCGACCGGCAGCCCCTTGGCACGCAGCGCGACCTCCATCGCGAGGAACTGCGAGCGCGCGCGGCACAGCACGGCCGCGGTCACGCGTTCCTGGCGGCGCGTGCGCGGACGCCAGCGCTCGGCGACGAAGTCCGCGACCGCCGCGGCCTCCTCCTCGAGAGTCGCCGCGTACACGCCGGTCACGACGCCGCGCCCCGCGCCGGGCCGCTCGTCGAGCTGGGGAACGGGCACGCGCGTGGCGCCCTCGCGCAGCGGCGCGGCCGTGACGTTGGCCGCGGCCAGGACTGCCCGGTCGTTGCGCCACGACGTGCTGAGGTACTGCACGTCGGCGGGCGCACCCGTGCTGCCCGGGCCCGTCGCGCGGAACCGCTCGGGGAACCGTGCGAGGCCCGACGCGCTCGCGCCGCGCCAGCCGTAGATCGACTGGTTCGGGTCGCCGACCGCCGTGACCGGGTGCCCGCCGAACAGCGCGCACAGGAGCTCGACCTGCGCGTAGGACGTGTCCTGGTACTCGTCGAGCAGCACGACCCCGTACCGGGCCCGCTCCCCCGCACCCACCGCGGGCACGGTGCGGGCGAGCCGGGCCGCGATCGCGACCTGGTCCCCGAAGTCGAGCGAGTCCGACGTCCGCTTGCGCTCCTGGTAGGTCTCGACGACGTCGAGCAGCCGGTGACGCTCCCCGAGCGAGGCGAGGAGCCTCTTGACCTCGGCGTAGTGCTCGGTGCGCTTCCCACCGAGCGGCGTCGCCAGGATCGTGTCGACGATGCCCGTGATGCCCGCGCGGGCCTCGTCAGGGCTCAGCAGGTGCTCGCTCAGCGCCCCGGACAGCGACAGGACAGCGCCGACGACCGTCGAGAACGCGGCGTCGGTCTGGAGGTCGCCGGCCCAGCTCTCGACGACCTCCGCCGCGAGCTGCCACTGGCTGGCCTCCGAGAGCAGCCGGGCGCCCGGCTCGATGCCGATGCGCAGCGCGTGGTCCCCCACGAGCGAGGCCGCGTACGAGTTGTACGTCGAGATCGCGGGCCGGTCCAGCATCGACAGCGCCGCGCCGTCCCTGCCCAGCGCCCGGTCGAGCTGCACGAGGCGCGACTGCACCCGCTCCGCGAGCTCGCCCGCCGCCTTGCGCGTGAACGTCAGGCCGAGCACGGCCTCCTTGGCGACCCACTCGTTCGCGATGAGCCACACGACGCGCGCCGCCATGGTCTCGGTCTTGCCCGACCCGGCCCCGGCCACCACGAGCAGCGGCGCGAGGGGCGCCTCGATCACGGCGACCTGCTCGTCGGTGGGTCGCGGACGCCCCAGCATCTCCGCGATGCGCACGGCCGAGAACTGCGGCTCGGGCAGCTCCCGCGTCCCGGCCGTCGCGCCACCGGCCCCGGCAGCCCCGGCCGGGAGACCGACCGCCCCGAGGTCGACGTCGTCGAACAGCGACTCGGCGCTCATGCGATCACCTGGCGGCCTTCCGTCATGAGGGGGCAGGAGCGGCGCACGGGGCACACCGAGCACAGCTTGTTCTCGCGGGCCGTGAACACCGAGTCCGCCATGGTGTCCGCGACGTCCTCGACGAGCTCGCGCGCCCAGCTCGACCCGTCGGGCTCAGGTTCGAGCGCGGGCTGCGTCCGCAGGCCCGCGTCCTTGCCGTCGCCCACGAACACGAGCTGTGCGCCCGCGCTGCGGGTGCCGTCGGGCAGGTCGAGCACCCCGCCCTCGACGGCGAGCTGGTAGGTACCGAGCTGGGGGTTGGTCACGGCCTCCGCGACCGACGGCTTGGTCTTGCCCGTCTTGAGGTCCGCGACGCGCACCGCGCCGTCCCCGGCGTCCTCGACCCGGTCGATGACGCCGCGCAGCACGGCCCGGCCGATCTCGAGCTCGAACGGCGCCTCGACGAGCAGCGGCTTACCCGAGGACTGCAGGTATCCCGCGAGGCGGCCCACCATGTCCTCTGCCTTGTGGCGCGTCTGGGTCGCGGGCCACCCGGGCGTGAGCGCGAGCTCGGGCCAGCGCCGGTCCAGCTCCGCGGCGAGCTCGGAGTGCGTCCCGCGCGGCGCTTCCTGCGCGATCGAGTGGACGAGGTTGCCCAGCGACTGCGCGGTCGCGTCGGGAGCCGTGCCGCCCGCACTCTCCACGGCCCAGCGCAGCGCGCACCGGCTCACCGACTCGACCTTGGACGGCGAGATCATGACCGTGTCCTCCGGCCCCCACAGGGGCTCTGTGCTCGAGACCGGGTTGACGCCGTACCACGACTCGGGGCGGGCCTCACCGACACCCGCGAGCGCCAGGTCCGCCAACAGCTCGGCGAGGGCGTCGGCGCGCTCGGGGTCGGGGGCGTCCGTCCGGTCCGGTCGCCCCCCACGCATGCCTGGGCGCGCGGCGGCGGACGACGTCACGGGCACCTCCCGCACGACCTGCTCGACGAGCAGGCTGCGCGCCGAGGCGACGAGCCCACGCAGGTCGAGCGGCTGCCCCACCTCGACGCGGCGCGGGTCGCGCTCCTCGTCGGGTGCCGCCGGTCCGTCGCCGTCGTCCGGCGTGCCGCTCGCGGTGGGCGTGTCGTCGTCGGGCCCTGCGGGCGGGCACACGAGATCCACGAACGGCGAGGGGACCTCGTCGACGTCGCTCACGGCCGTCACGAGCAGGCGACGCGTCGCGCGCGAGGTCGCGACCGCGAAGGACCGCAGCTCGTCGGTGAGGACGGCCCTCCGGGCGTCCGGCCCCAGGCCGTGCGCGTCCTGCGAGCGCCCCGCGAGGAGCTCGACGAGCGCCTCCGACCCGAGCAGCGAGTCGCGCAGCCGCAGGTCCGGCCACACGCCGTCCTGGACCCCGGCCACGACCACGACGTCCCACTCGCGTCCTGCCGCGCCGGCGGGCGTGAGGGCGGCGACCGAGTCCGTGCCGGCGGCGCGGGCCGCGAGCGAGTCGGCGGGCAGGTCCTGGGACTCGAGGTACTCCACGAACGCCGACGGCGGAGCCCCCGGCATGCGGTCGACGAAGGTCTCGGCGGCGCGGAAGAGAGCGAGGACCGCGTCGAGGTCGCGGTCGGCGCGGGCGCCGACGGCCCCCCCGCCGAGCGCTGCGTCGCGCCACCGGTCCGACAGGCCGGTCGCGCTCCAGATCGCCCAGAGCACGGTCTGCGCGGTCGCGTCGGGGGCTCGGGTGGACTCCCGTCCGGCGGCGATCACCCGGGCCACGGACACGGCGCCGCGCCGCACGCTCGTGGGCAGCGTCGCGGCGCGCGACTCGTCGAGCAGGACCTCGACCAGGAGCGCGTCCGAGGTGCGGCCGCCGCCCGAGCCGAGCTCCTCGGCGCGCAGCGCCCTGCGAAGACGCCGCAACGCGACCACGTCGAGGCCTCCCACGGGGGAGGTCACGAGCGCGGCCGCCGTCACGGGGTCCAGCTCGTCGAAGCCCGACGGGTCGTCCGACGCGGCGGGATCGCGCTCGATCAGCGTCTCGGCGGGATCGCCCACGTCGCGGGTCAGGGCGTCGTCGATCCCGGCTGCGCCGCGCACGCCGTCGAGTCCCCGCGAGTACCCGGCCGGGGGCAGGCCGACCGCGACGCGCATGATCGCGAGCAGCGGCGTGACCGCGGGCTCCTCACGCAGCGGCACGTCCGAGCCGAGGATGCCGACGGGCACCGAGGCCGCGATGAGCGCGCGGCGCAGCGTCGCGAGCTGGGCCCCGGCGCGGCAGACCACGGCCATGCGCCCCCAGGGGGTGCCGTGCAGCAGGTGCTCGGCGCGCAGCTCGCGGGCCACGTACGCGGCCTCCTCCGCGCCGCTGCCGAGCAGCGCGACCGAGGCGCCGCGCGGCGGTCCGTCCTCCGGGCCGGGGACGGGCGACGCCGCCGCCCCGCGGTGGACCGCGCCCGCGACCGTGCCGATCTGGGTCGTCACGGTCCGCGTGACCTCGCGGAGGTCGCCCTCCTGCCGCCAGGCGGTGCCGAGGACCTCGACCCGCGCGTCGAACTCGCCCGTCGCGGCGCGCCGTCGCACGGGCGCCGCCGCCCGCCCGACCAGGGCAGGGCTCGCGCCGCGGAAGGTCTGGACGGCCGTGTCCGGGTCCGCGAGCAGGACGAGGCGCGCGCCGTCGTCGTGCACCACGCGCAGGAAGCGCGCCGTCGCGATCGTGGCCTCCTGGTAGTCGTCGACGACGACCAGGTCCCACCCGGGCCGAGGAGCGCCCGTGACCTCGTCCTCCCAGGCGAGCAGGGCCTCGGCCGCCTCGTCGACCACGACCGCCGGGTCGTAGCGCGAGCCCAGGTCCGGGGTCCCGACCCGCAGCGCCGTCACGTCGAGGTACTCCTGGTACACCTGCGCGGCGGTCCGCCACTCGGGGCGGTCGTGCTGCGCGCCCAGGTCGTCGAGGTCCGCGGGGGTCAGGCCGCGCTCGGCCGCGCGCATCAGGAGGTCGCGCAGCTCCTGGCGCAGGCCCCGCAGGGCCAGCACCTCCTCCGGCAGCCCGTCCGGCAGGCGCAGCGGCACACCCTCGCCGTCGAGGTGACCCGCGAGCAGCTCGGCGAGGAGGAGGTCCTGCTCGGGGCCGGAGATGAGGGTGGGCGGCGGCTCACCGGTCGCCGCGGCCCGTGCCCGCAGGACCGCGAACGCGGCGGCGGCCGCCGTGCGGACCATGGGGGCGCTCACCGTGCGGTCCGCGCGCGCCGACAACCGGTCGCGTACCTCCGCCGCGGACCGTCGCGACGCCGCGACCACCAGGATCCGGGCCGGGTCCACGCCCTCGCTCAGCGCCTGTGCGGCCACCTCGATGGCGACGGTCGTCTTGCCCGTCCCGGGCGCCCCGACGACGAGCGTCGCAGGCTCCGTGCGCGCCGCGTCGAGCGCGGCCCGCTGGGTCTCGTCGAGCCGGACGGGCGCCGCGGAGGCGGTGTCCGGCAGGACGAGGCGGAGGTCGGGAAGGTGCAGCACCCGAAGATCTGATCACGAGGCACCCACATCGTCAGGCAGCCAAGGCCCTGCACGGGGACGGTTAGAGCGTCGGCCACCCGTTCGGCAGGCAGCCCTCGGTCGACATGGACTGCTGGACCATGACGGGGGCGAGCGCACCGGGCGCCGGGCAGCTCACGTGCCGGTGCCCCAGCACGTGCCCGACCTCGTGGTTCACCAGGTACTGCCGGTACAGCGGCAGGTCCTGCCCGAAGTCCGTGGCACCGTTCACCCAGCGCGAGAAGTTGAGGATCGCTGCGCCCGTCGTCCCGCACGAGTACTCGCCGATCGTCTTGAGCGGGGCGCACAGCCGGTCGGTCGTGGCCGGGCTCGCAAGGACCACGCGGATGTCCGCGTCACCGCCGGTCCGGGCGAACGTCACGCCGTCCACCGCGCTCCAGCCCCGCGGGTCGTTGAGCGTCGCGAGCACGGCGGCCGCGAACGTCTCGCCGTCCACGGGCAGCCCCTGCTCGACCTCGACGCGCACGCGCTTGACCGTCCCCGCTCCGGGGGCGGGCACCTCGGCCGGCACGATCACCAGCGCCCCGCCGAGGTCCGGCACGACCTCCCGGCCGACCAGTCCCGACCCCTCCTCGACGACCCTCTCGAGGGGCAGCGGCAGCGCCCCCGGGCCGTCGAGACCGAGCTGCGGGTCACGGACCGAGCGGCTCGCGGTGCCCTCCGAGCGCACGTCCGTCGCGCCCTCCGTGCCGGCGGTCCCGTCCGCCGCGGCACCGGCGGTCGCCTCGGGCGCGGCCACCTCCTGCCCGACGCCGTCACCCCCCGGGCCGTCCGTCGCACCGGAGGCCACGGGATCCGTGGGCGCACCGGGGAGCAGCGCCCCCATGCCGAGGACACCGGCCCCGATCCCGCCCAGGACACCGGCCACGACGAACGCCGCCGCCGGACCGCCGCGCATCCCGCGCCGACGCGCGCCCCCGACCCGTGCCCGGTTGCGCCCCCCACGCGGCGTGCGCGACGCCGTCGGGCCCGGGAAAAGGGCCTGACCTGGGTGTTCACCCTCCACCGGACGATCCCCCAGGGGTCCCCTCCAACCATCGACGGGCGCTCCTGGTGCATTCACGTGTCCATGATCGCACCGCCCGCCGCACCACTGCGGCGCTGCCCGTACTATCGCCGCATGTCGGGGGTCGCAGAGAAGCAGAGAATGCCCGGTACCGTGCGCGCACGCATGCCCCGGGGCGAACGGCGGGCGCAGTTGCTCACCGTCGCCGAACGCCTGTTCTCCGACCACGGCTACCACCACATCACGATGGACGACATCGCCGACGGAGCCGGGGTCAGCAAGCCCGTCCTCTACCGGCACTTCCCGTCCAAGCTCGACCTGTACCTCGCGCTCGTCGACCAGCAGGGCGCGGCCCTCGTGGACTCGGTCCGCACCGTCCTCACGCCGTTCCGGTCCCCGCCGCCCGGCACGTCCCCCGCCGACGTCGACGCCCTCGCGGTCGACGGGCTCGCCGTGATCGAAGCCATCGTGCGCGCCTACGTCGACTACGCGCGGAGCGCCGGCCCGTCCGCGGGCCTCCTGTTCGAGTCCGACGTCATGCGCGACCCGGACGTCCGGGCCCGCGTCCTCGAGCCGGACGAGGTGAACGCCCGCGAGTTCGCCGTCGTCCTCGGCCGGCTGACGACCCTCACCGCGCACGAGGCGCTCGTCGTCGCCCGCACCTGCACCGCGATCGCGCGCAACGCCGCGGGCGAGGCCGCTCGCGTCGGCACCGACGTGACGGACGAGGAGCTCACACGCCTCGTGCCCGCGCTCGCGTGGCGCGGGGTCCACGGGATGCTCCGCCGCGACCGCTGAGCCCCGCCCGCCCCCTCACCCGCCGCCACCAGCGCGGGAACGTCCGAGACGCCCGGGAATCTCGTTAGTATCGGAGGAGTTGTCGACAAGTGGCCGGCGGGATCACCCGCGGGCGACGCTCGCGAAGGAGAATCACGTGGAAGTCACCATCGGTGTGCAGAACCTGGCCCGCGAGCTCGTGATCGAGACGGAGGAGACCACCGAGGCCGTGGCCGCCGCCGTCTCCGCTGCGCTGGCCGGCGGTCCGGCCCTCGAGCTGCTCGACTCGCGCGGACGCCGCGTCATCGTCCCGACGGCGTCGATCGGCTACGTCGAGATCGGCACCGAGGAGCAGCGTCGGGTGGGCTTCGGCTCGCTCTGACTCGCGTCCGGCGTGCACCCGGAGCGCACAGCGCACGAGAGCGGGGCCCCGGCTGTCAGCCGGGGCCCCGCTCTCGTCGCCTCGGGGACCTCAGGCCGCGAGGCCGTGTCGAACCGCTCAGGCCGCGAGGCCGTACCCCACCGCTCAGGCCGCGAGGCCCAACCGCCCCATGCGGCGCGTGTGCTCGGCCGTGAGCTGGGAGAACACCCAGGCCTGGCGGTCGGCGGCCGTGCCCGTCACGTCGGCCGACCCGGGCGTGCCGGCCTCGGTGCGGTGGCCCGCGCCGTCCGCCAGGAGTCGGCTCAGCCCCTCGCGCTCGGCGAGCAGCGACTGCACGAGCCCGAGGGCCTCGCCCACGAGGCGTCGACCCCACAGCGCGAGGCGCGACGCGAGCACGGGGTCCGCCGCGGCGGCGTCGGCGATGACGGTCGCGGACCGCTCGGAGTCGACGCCGTCCGAGAGGATCGCCAGGACCAGGTCGCGGGAGCGGTCGTCGAGCCCGTCCGCGGCGAGGCGGCAGAAGTCGTCGGCCACGCCGTGCCCGACGTATCCCTTGAGGACGCCCTCCCACCAGGTGCTCGACGGGGTGCGGCTCTCGAAGTCGTCGAAGATGCCGTCGAAGGCGCCCATCTCCGCCTCCGGGTCGCCGCCCAGGTCCGCGATGCGCTCCAGGACGAGCTCGTGCCGCGCGAGCATCCTGCCCGCGTGCCGCGAGAGCTGGTGGCGCTGCGCGAGGGTCGGGGCGTTCGCCGCGTCGGTGGCCAGGCGCCCGAACGTCGCGAGCTCGGTGTACGCGATGAGGCCCAGGAGACCGATCACGTCGCGGTCGGTCGCGAGCCTCTCCGTACCGGCGGACAGGTCGTGGTGCAGGGGCTCGCTCATCCGGCCAGGATAGTCGAGCGCCCTCCGCGGGCTGCGACATGAAACGTGACAACCCGGGTGATGACGGGTCCAGCAGGAGCAGTCGGATACTATGGGTGGGTACATCGGTTGCCCGGTCGTCCGAATCCCCCGGCCCCCGGTGGGCGCTCCTGAGCCCCACCCCGTGCCGAAAGACTTGCGAACGACACTGCACGACGCCGACCTCGGTCGGTGCGCGCGGGCGGAACCGGGGTTCGCGCCTCAGGGCCGACGACCCCCGACGACGTCTTCGCGGCGAATACCCACGATCGGCTGCCGGCCACTAGGCGCGAGAGACCGTACCTGCCTGGGACTTCCCGGAGCATCGTGGACCCGCCGAACCGTCGGGTCGATCACGCACGTGCGGCGCCTCGCGCCAGACATCAGAACCACGAGGCACCAGTGACCACCACCGAAACTCCCGTCGAGCCCACCGCGCTCGACCTCCCCACGTCCGAGACCCCTGCCGCGAGCCCTGCCGACGACGTCCAGGGCACGCTGTCGTCGAGCGTCCAGGCCAAGGACGTCTCCTTCGCGGACTTCGGCGTCCGCCCGGAGATCGTCGAGGCGCTCGCCGACGCCGGCATCACCCACCCGTTCCCCATCCAGGCGATGACGCTGCCCGTCGCGATGTCGGGCCACGACATCATCGGCCAGGCCAAGACCGGTACCGGCAAGACGCTCGGCTTCGGCGTTCCGCTGCTGCACCGCGTCGTCGCTCCGGGCGAAGAGGGCTTCGACCAGCTTCCCGCCCCGGGCAAGCCGCAGGCGCTCGTCATCGTCCCGACCCGTGAGCTCGCCGTCCAGGTCGCCGGTGACCTCGAGGCCGCGTCGGCCAAGCGCAGCGTCCGCATCATCCAGCTCTACGGCGGCCGTGCGTACGAGCCGCAGATCGCGACGCTCAACGCGGGTGTCGAGGTCGTCGTCGGTACCCCGGGGCGCATGATCGACCTCATGAACCAGGGGCACCTCAACCTCACGCGCGCCCGCTGCGTCGTGCTCGACGAGGCCGACGAGATGCTCGACCTGGGCTTCCTGCCCGACGTCGAGAAGCTCCTCTCGCGCACGCCCGCCGCCCGCCACACGATGCTGTTCTCGGCGACCATGCCGGGCGCGGTCGTCTCGATGGCGCGCCGCTACATGACGCAGCCGACGCACATCCGGGCCAACGACCCGGACGACGGCGGCCAGACCGTCAAGAACATCAAGCAGGTCGTCTACCGGGCGCACGCGCTCGACAAGGTCGAGGTCCTCGCGCGCATCCTCCAGTCCGAGGGCCGCGGCCTGACGATCGTGTTCGCGCGCACCAAGCGCACGGCCGCCAAGGTCGCCGACGAGCTCGCGGACCGTGGCTTCGCGTCGGGCGCGATCCACGGCGACCTGGGCCAGGGCGCCCGCGAGCAGGCGCTGCGCGCGTTCCGCTCGGGCAAGATCGACGTGCTCGTCGCGACCGACGTCGCAGCGCGAGGCATCGACGTCGACGACGTCACGCACGTCGTGAACTACCAGTGCCCCGAGGACGAGAAGACGTACCTGCACCGCACGGGCCGTACCGGCCGCGCGGGCAACAAGGGCACGGCCGTCACGTTCGTCGACTGGGACGACGTGCCCCGCTGGTCGCTCATCAACAAGGCCCTGGACCTGAACATCCCGGAGCCCGTCGAGACCTACTCGACGTCCCCGCACCTGTACACGGACCTCACCATCCCCGAGGGCACCAAGGGCCGCCTGCCCAAGTCGGCGCAGACCCGCGCGGGCCTGGACGCCGAGAAGCTCGAGGACCTGGGCGAGACCGGCAAGCGTGGTGGTTCGCCGTCGCGCACCGGCCGAGACGCGGGGCGTGACGCGGGCCGCTCGGGCTCGCGCGACGCCGGCCGTTCCGGTGGCCGCGACAGCGGTCGCGGCGGCTCGCGGTCCGGCGGCCGCGAGGGCGGCCGCAGCGGCGAGGGCGCACAGCGCTCCTCGTCCACGGGTTCCACCGACGCTGCTCAGGCTCCGCGCACCGAGGCTCCGGCCGCCGGCGCCTCGACCGAGGGAGCTCCCTCGCGTCCGCGTCGCCAGCGCAACCGCCGCCGCACGCACGGCGGCGCGTCGGGTGCCGGGACGGCAGGGACGCCGGCTCCGGCCGAGTGATCCTCGACCGCTCGGCCTGACCTGACGGCGGGCCGTCGCTCCACGGAGCGGCGGCCCGCCGTCGTGTCCGGGGACCTCGTCGGGACGCGTTCCACAGGTCGGGTCTAGCGTGGGTCCATGGACCCTCGCGTCAGTCTGATCACCCTGGGGGTGCGCGACGTCGCCCGGGCGCGCACCTTCTACGTCGACGGCCTCGGGTGGGAGCCGGTCAACGAGGTCCCGGGCGAGGTCGTCTTCCTCCAGGTCGGTCACGGCCTGCTGCTCTCGCTGTGGCGCCGTGCCGACCTCCTCGAGGAGGCCGGTCCCGGCATCCACGAGGCCCACCACTCCCCTGAGCCCCTGCCGCGACGCATGGTTCCCGTCACGCTCGCGCACACCGTCGGTTCGCCCGCCGAGGTGGACGACGTCCTGGCGAGCGCGCTCGCCGCGGGAGGCTCCGTCGTCGTGCACGCGCAGGTGCGCGTGTGGGGCGGCTACTCGGGGTACTTCGCGGACCCGGACGGGTTCCGCTGGGAGGTCGCGCACAACCCGGGCCTCGTGGTGTCCGACGACGGACAGGTCACCTTCGTCGCACCGGAACCCGACCCCGGGGCCTGGTAGGGCCCGGGGTCGGTCTCGTCACGGGGTCCAGTCCACGTCCGAGACCTCGTTCCACCCGATGCCGGCGGCCGTCCATCGCGGGGACACCTGGACGAGCCGGTTGCGGAAGTCCGCGTAGCTGCGGTCGTCCTGGTCGGACCACGCGACCTCGGCGGTCGCGGGCAGGCGCGGGAAGAGCATGAAGTCGGTGTACTGGTCGACGGGCACGAACTCGTCGAGGCTCTCGGGAGTCTTCGCGAGGCTGTCGGGGTAGGTGCGGTCGGACCACAGCAGCACCTCGACGCCGGCCATGTCGGACTCGTCGGCCAGGGCGCTCGTGCCGTCCAGGGTGGTGAGCTCGGTCGCCGGGTCCCAGTCGTAGGCCTCCTCGAGCGTGATCTGCGTGGCCCACTCCAGGCCGTACGGGGTGTCGTCGTCGTACTTCATGTCGAGGTAGGTGCGGTCGGCCGGGGACATGATGAGCCGCGCGCCCAGGTCGAGGGCGTCCTGCACGTCGACCAGGTCGGCGTTCCTCGCTTCTCCGCCGATGACGGGGCGCAGCCGCTCCCCGACCCCCCAGTACTGGATGAGGGCACCCGGCGGCAGCGCCTCGGCCGCACCCCACTGGTGCCAGCCGATCACGGTCTTGCCGTGGCCGGTCGCGATCTCGTTCGCGGCCTCGGCGTAGTTCTCGTACCAGCCGGGCGGGCTGGGGGCCTCGTCGCCGCCCAGGTGCAGGTACGGTCCGGGGTTCTGCCCCACGACCGACGCGAGGACGGCCTGGAGGAACGCTCGGACGTTGCCCATGTTCTCGTCGCTCGAGCAGACCACGGGGTTGTTGACCTCGGGGCCCCAGTACTGCGCCGTGGGGACACCGTCGCAGGTCAGCGACCCGAGCGACGCCTGCGCCGCGAGCGTGTGGCCAGGACCGTCGATCTCGGGGACGACCGTCATGAACTTCTCGCCTGCGTACGCGACGATCTCCGCGTACTCCTCGGCGGTGTAGTACCAGCGTTCGCCCTCGCCGCTGGCCGGCTCCCACCACTCCTGCGTCGTGGAGCCGATCTCGGTGAGCTCGGGCAGGGCGTCGACGGCGATGCGCCAGCCCTGGTCGTCCGTCAGGTGCAGGTGCAGCGCGTTGAGCTTGTACGTCGACGCGTGGTCGATGAAGCGCTTGACGGACTCGACCGGGTAGAAGCGGCGGGCCACGTCGAGCATCGCGCCGCGGTAGGCGAACCGGGGCTCGTCGGTGATCGTGACGGCCGGGGCGGTCCAGCCGCTCGCGGGTGCGTCCTGGACCGTCGCCGACTCGATCTCCGACGGGAAGAGCTGGCGCAGCGTCTGGACGCCGCGGAACAGGCCGGGGGGCGCGGCCGCCGTCAGGACGACCTGGTCGTCGTCGACCGTGAGCTCGTACGCGTCGACCGCCAGGTCGTCGAGCAGGCCGTTCGGGTCCCAGGTCACCTCGGGGTCGGGGGCGAGCTCAAGTCGGATCTCGCCCGCCGCGCCCTCGACGGCAGGGCCGAGGGGTAGCTCGAAGCCCGTCGCCGTGCCGAGGTACTCCGCGAGCTCCTCTCCGACCCGGTACACCTCGGGGGCCATCTCCTCCGGGGTGACCAGTGCGATGGTCGAGTCCGCCGTGAGGGCGAAGCCCTTGCCCTCGTCGACGCTCACGTCCGTGGGCACCGGGACGAGCCCGAGGCCGGTCGACGGGACGGCGCTCTCCTCCTCGGCCGTGCAGCCGGTGAGCAGCGTGGCCGCAAGGACGGTGGCGACAGCCCCGGTGGTGAGGGCGGCGGGTCGGCGGCGACCAGGTGAGTTCATCAGCACTCCTTCGTAACTCATGACCGGAGAAGGCCGCGCCTTCCCCGCGGCTCCACCCTAGGGGCGTCCGGGGGCGCGAGGCCGCGGGTCAGCCATCTCGATGAGGTAACGAATCCGGTGGGACCGCTCCCCTGATGTCCGGCAGGCCGTACCGCTCCCGGAGCGCCCCGCGGCCCGACAGCACGACGCCCGCGAGACCCGGTGGTCTCGCGGGCGCCGGCACCGCTCGGAGGAAGGGCCTCAACCCGCCATCTGCACGAACGCCGTGACGGCGTCCGCGACGAGCTGCACCGCGATGGCCGCGAGCAGCAGGCCCGCGATACGGGTCACGAGGATCGTGCCCGAGTCCCCCAGGACGCGGTGGATGACGTTCGCGAAGCGCATCGCCAGGAACAGCGTGAGGTGCACGGCGACGACGCCGGCCGCGATCGCGACCCAGTCCGCCGCGGACCCGTCGGCGCGCTGGACGAAGACCATCGTCGCGACGATCGCACCCGGCCCGGCAAGGAGCGGCGTGCCGAGCGGGACGAGGGCGACGTTGACGCCCTTGTTGCCCGACGGCGTCGGCTCCTCCATCTTTCCCGTCAGCAGCTCCATCGCGACCAGCAGGAGCAGGAGGCCGCCGGACGCCTTGAGCGCCGGGAGCGAGATGCCCATGTAGTTGAGGATCTGCTGGCCGAAGACCGCGAACGACACGATCACGCCGAACGCGACGAGGATCGCCGTCCGCGCTGCCTGGTTGCGTTGCTTGGCGCCCATGGCGCTGGTCAGTCCCAGGAAGATGGGGACCGTCCCGGGAGGGTCCATGATCACGAACAGCGTGATGAACACCTCGGTGAAGAGGCGCAGGTCCATGATGTCGTTCACGACACCACCGCCCGCGCCGTCATCGGATCACGTCCAACGTGCCTAGCTCCTCGATCGTCTCCAGCACTCGTGGTGCTGTCGTGTTCTCGCCGAGCCGGTTCGGTTTGCCGGCCCCGTGGTAGTCGCTCGAACCCGTCACGAGGAGGCCCAGGGTGTGGGCGACGTCCTCGAGGCGGGCAACCTGCCGTGCGCTGTGGTCGCGGTGGTGCACCTCGAGCCCCAGCAGTCCTGCGTCGGTCATCTGCTCGATGACCTCGTCCGGCACCACGCGTCCTCGTCCGTCGGCGCCCGGGTGGGCGAAGACGGGCACCCCTCCGGCGGCGCGCACGGCGCGCACGGCGTCCAGGACGTCGGGTGCGTAGTGCGGCACGTAGTAACCGGTGCCGGGGTGCAGGATCGTGGCGAATGCCGCCGAGCGGTCGCTGACGTGGCCGGTGGCCACGAGGGCGTCCGCGATGTGCGGTCGCCCGATCGTGGTCCCCTCCTCCGTCTGCGACAGGACATCTTCCCACGTGAGCGGGTAGTCCTCGCCGATCCGCTCGACCATGCGCCGGGCGCGTGAGACGCGGTCCTCGCGCGTGCGCTCGGTCTCGGCCAGGAGGTCGGGGTGCGTGGGGTCGTGCAGGTAGCTCAGGAGGTGCACCGAGACGTGCCCGGAGCGGGCCGAGATCTCGGCACCGCGCACCAGGGCGACGCCGTGGCGTCGGGCGGACTCGGCGGCGTCGGCCCAGCCGGCGGTCGTGTCGTGGTCGGTCAGGGCGACGACGTCGAGCCCTGCGGCGGCCGCGTCCGCCACGACCCGCGCCGGGGCGTCGGTCCCGTCGGACGCCGTGGAGTGGGTGTGGAGGTCGATGCGCACCGTCTCAGGATAGTGACGGCGCACGTCTTGGCCCGACGGCGGCGGGCCCGACAGCGCCGCTCGTCGGCCTGCTCCAGCTCGCACACGGGGGCGCCCACTCGGACGTGCCGCTCGCAGCAGACCGTCCCCAAGGCCCGCACAGGACGTTCACGTGAGCAGCGCCGGGCTTTCGCAGCGCTCCCAGGTGGCGCTGGCAGCATCCGAGGAGATGCGTAAGAGCCAGCCCGCCCTCCGGGCCACCACCGCCCTGTCCGCCCCGTCGATCGACCTCCTCCCGAGCCTCGCGCAGGCGTCCGCGGCGGGGTCGCCCGTCGCCGTCGTGTTCGTGCACGGGGTGCGCACGTCGAACGCGATCTGGGGTCGTCAGCTCGCCCACGTGCGCGACGCGGGGCACCTCGCGGTCGCGGTCGACCTGCCGGGGCACGGCGAGCGCAGCGGTGAGCGATTCACCCTCGCACGTGCCTTCGAGATCCTGGACGACGCCGTCGCGTCCTTCCCCGACGAGGTCCCGGTCGTCGTGGTGGGCATGTCGCTCGGCGGGTACACGTCGCTCGCGTACGCGGCGAGCCACCCCCAGCGCCTGGCAGGAGTCGTCGCGTGCGCGTGCAGCGCCGACCCGCGCGGGAAGCCCGTCGCGCTGTTCCGCGAGGCCGCCGCCCTCGTGGACGCCGCGGGCGCCGCGGGCCGCCGCGCCCTGGGGCGCGTGCAGGACGTGCTGCGCGCCGGGCGCTCGCTGCCCGGCGGCGCTCGGGCCTCGGCACAGCTCACGGGCGCCGGGTCGTTCGCGGACCCGCAGCTCCCCGGCAGGCCCGCGTGGCAGGTCGTGACCGACATGCTGCACGAGCTCGCGGGCCGGTCGTCGCGCGCGGACCTGCGCTCCGCGAAGGTGCCGGTGTGGCTCATCAACGGGCAGCGCGACCACCTGCGCCTCGACGAGAAGCGCTACCTCGACTCGGTGCCGGGCACCGCGCTCGTGGTCGTGCCGGGCGCCGGCCACGACGTGAACCTGGACGCCCCCGACGCCTTCAACGCCGCGCTGACCCGGGCCCTCGGCGACCTCACGAGCCGCTGGTTCCCCGCGCGCGAGCAGACGCTCGTCGGCGCGGCCGCCTGACCCGGCGACCACCCGCCCGCCGCAGCCGAGGCCAGAGGGTGAGCGGCGCCGTCGGGCCGCACGCCCCTTCCCCGGCACCGATGGGAGACTGATACCCATGAGCAACGACACCACCCCTGTCAGCGCGTCGGACGCGGAGTCCGAGCAGGAGATCGCCGCCCGGAACGACAACCGGTCGCACCGGCCCGACTCCGAGGCCTTCAAGGCGTTCATCACGAGCGGCTGGGCGCCGCGCGCGAACGGCGACGTCGCGCCCGGCGTCGCCGCGCCGTACACCGCGGCCCGCCGCGCCGAGCTCTCCGCAGGCTTCCCCGGCGCACGCCTCGTGATCCCCGCGGGGCCGCTCAAGGTCCGCTCGAACGACACCGACTACCGGTTCCGCCCGCACTCGGCGTTCGCGCACCTCACGGGCTTCGGCACGGACCAGGAGCCCGACGCCGTCCTGGTCCTGCACCCCGTCGAGCCCGGCACGGGCGACGACGGCTCGAACCACCACGCCGTCCTGTACGTGCGCCCCCTCGCGGCGCGCGACACCCAGGAGTTCTACGCCGACTCGCGCTACGGCGAGTTCTGGGTCGGCGCCCGCCCGAGCCTCGACGACGTCACCACCGTGACGGGCATCGAGGCCGCGCACATCGACGAGCTGCGCGACGCGCTCGCCAAGGACGTCGGCGAGCACGTCGTCCTGCTGGTCGTCACAGGGGCCGACGAGAACATCGAGGCCCTGGTCGAGGCCATCCGCCTCGAGAACGGCCAGACCGACGACGCCGCGGCGGACGCCACGCTCGTCGAGGCCGCCTCGGAGCTGCGCCTCGTCAAGGACGCGCTCGAGATCGAGCACATGCGCGAGGCCGTCGACGCGACGATCGAGGGCTTCGCCGAGGTCGTGCGCAACCTTCCCCGTGCGACCGAGCACCGTCGCGGCGAGCGCGTCATCGAGACGACGTTCGACGCGCACGCCCGCCTGGAGGGCAACACGGTCGGCTACGAGACCATCGCGGCCGCGGGCGAGCACGCCACGACGCTGCACTGGATCCGCAACGACGGCCAGGTCCGCGCGGGCGAGCTCGTGCTGCTCGACGCGGGCGTCGAGGTCGACTCGCTCTACACGGCCGACGTCACGCGCACCCTGCCCGTCGACGGCACGTACACCGACGTCCAGCGCCGCATCTACACCGCGGTGCTCGACGCCGCCGACGCGGCCTTCGCGGTCGCCGTCCCGGGCGCCCGCTTCCGCGACATCCACGCCGCCGCGATGGAGGTCATCGCCGAGCGCCTCGCCGAGTGGGGCCTGCTGCCCGCGACCGCCGAGGAGTCCCTCGCGCCCGAGGGCCAGTTCCACCGCCGCTGGATGGTGCACGGCACGAGCCACCACCTCGGCCTTGACGTGCACGACTGCGCGCAGGCACGGCGCGACCTGTACGTCGACGGCGTCCTGGAGCCCGGCATGGTCTTCACGATCGAGCCCGGCCTGTACTTCAAGAGCGACGACCTCACGGTTCCCGAGGAGTACCGCGGGATCGGCGTCCGCATCGAGGACGACGTCCTGATCACCCAGGACGGGAACGAGAACCTCTCGGCGGCTCTCCCTCGCCGCCCCGAGGACGTCGAGGCGTGGATGGCGTCGCTGCGCGACTGACCGAGCCCTTCAGCACGACGAAGGCGGCGGCCCCGGGGACTTCTCGGGACCGCCGCCTTCGTCGTGCCCGGGGGTCAGACGGCGCGTGCCACGACGAGCAGCTCCCCGGCGCCCTCTCCCACGGGTTCGCACGCCCACCCGCCGAAGACCTGCTCGACGACGAACCCCGCCGCCTCGACGCTCGCGCGCACCTCGTCCTCGGGGCGGAACCGGAGCGTCGCGGTGGACAAGAGCTCGTCGCCCTCGGGCATCTCGTAGCCGAGCGTGAAGTCGACGACGCCGTCGCGCTCGCCCGTGATCTCGCACCAGGTCTGCACCACTCGACCGTCACCCAGGACGACCGGGTCGCGCTCGTCGGGCGTGTGCCACGACTCCCACGCGCGGTCGCGGGGGTCGCAGGTGTCGAACACGAGGACCCCGCCGGGGACGAGGGCGGCGCGGAGGTCCGCGAGGACACCGGCCCACTCGTCGTCGTCGACGAAGAACTGGGCGACGTGGCTCGTCATGAGGGCGACGTCGAACGCACCGGAGGGCGCGTCCGCCGACGTCCCGACGACCCAGGTCACGCCCTCGGCACCGGGCCGGCGCCGGGCCGCGTCGAGCGACGCGGTGGCAGGGTCGATACCCGTCACGCGGAGCCCCGCGGACGCCAGGGCCACGGTCAGCCGTCCTGTCCCGCACCCGAGGTCGAGCACGCGCGGGCCCGGGCCCTCGGTCGCGCGGGCGAGGAAGTAGTCGTCGTCGGGACCCCAGGTGTTCTGGGCGTCGTAGACCTCGACGAGGCGGGCCTCACGGAACTCGGCCTGGTGCGTGGCGGTGTGCATGCCGGTCACGCTAGCTGGCCACCTCGCGGGCGGTCACGAGAATTCCCTCTTGTGTACGCCACACACAATGCGTATTGTCTACACAGTGTAGGGAGTACACAACAGTCTGCGACGCACACGGAGGTAGCGATGCCCGACCCCATGATCGACGTCCGGGGGCTCACCAAGGCCTACGGATCCCACGCCGTCCTTCAGGGCGTGGACCTGACCGTCCGGCGCGGCGAGATCTACGCGCTGCTCGGACCCAACGGCGCGGGCAAGACCACCGCCGTCAACATCCTCACCACCCTCGTCCGGCCGGACGCCGGGACCGCGAGCATCGCGGGCCACGACGTCGTCCGCCAGGCCGCGAGGGTCCGCGAGGTCATCGCGCTGACCGGCCAGTACGCCTCGGTCGACGGGTTCCAGACGGGCGAGGAGAACCTCGCCATGATGGCCACGCTCGCGCACCTGCCCCGCGCCGTCGTCGCGGACCGCACGGCCGAGCTGCTCGACCGCTTCGACCTGACCGACGCCGCCGGGCGCCGCGTCGAGACCTACTCGGGCGGCATGCGCCGCCGCCTCGACCTCGCGATCAGCCTCGTCGCGGACCCGCAGGTCCTGATCCTCGACGAGCCCACCACCGGCCTCGACCCGCAGTCGCGCACCGAGCTGTGGGACGTCGTCCGCGAGCTCGCGGCCGACGGCATCACCGTCCTGCTCACGACCCAGTACCTCGAGGAGGCCGACCGGCTCGCCGACACCATCGCGGTCCTCGACGGCGGGCGCATCGTGGCCCGCGGCACCGCGAGCGAGCTCAAGGCCCTGGTCCCCGGCCAGCACGTGCGGGTCGACGTCGAGGACCACCGCGCCCTCGCAGCCGTCCAGGACCTCGGGCTCGAGATCTCCGGGATCGACCAGAAGGACCTCGCGGCCATGGTCCCCACGGCCGACCCCCTCCGCACGGTCCGCGACGTCCTGGCGCTGGCCGACGAGCGCGGCATCCCCGTGACGGGCGTGAGCGTGGTCAAGCCCTCCCTCGACGACGTCTTCCTCGCTCTCACGGGACCACGAGGCTCCCGGGCCGCGACCCCGTCCACCACCCCCGGGCCCCGGGCCCCGCACGTCCCCGCCACGACCGAGGCAGGCCACCGATGAGCACCACCACGCCAGAGACCGCCCGGGCCGCGCGCCCCGCCCCCGGCCGGCGCGCGACCGGCGCAGCCCGTAGCACCCGCCACTCCCCCGCGACCGCGCTGCGCGACGTCTCGGCCATGACCGGTCGTGAGCTGCGGCGCACGCTGCGCAGCGTCGACGGGCTGGTCACGGCCCTCATGCTGCCCGTCCTCGTCATGCTCGTGTTCGTCATCGTGTTCGGCGGGGCGATCGAGGACGACGGCAGCTACGTCGACTACGTCGTGCCGGGCATCCTCGTGCTGTGCCTCGGCTTCGGCTCGGCGACTGCCGCCCTCTCGGTCGCGCAGGACATGACGAGCGGCACGATCAACCGGTTCAAGACCCTGCCGATCTTCGGCCCGTCGGTCCTGTGGGCCCACGTCCTGGCCAGCACGGTCCGCAACCTCGTCTCGGCGACCCTCGTCCTGCTCGTCGCGGTCGCGCTCGGCTTCAGCCCCGGCGCGGACCTGGGCGGCTGGGTGGGCGTCGCCGGCTACCTCGCGCTCATGGTCCTGACGTTCACCTGGCTGAGCTGCCTCGCGGGCCTGGTCCTGAGCGTGGACGCCGCCGCGAGCTTCAGCATGTTCTTCCTGTTCGTGCCGTACCTGTCGAGCGGGTTCGTCCAGGTCGAGACCATGCCGACGTGGCTGCACGGCTTCGCGGCGCACCAGCCGTTCACGCCCGTCATCGAGACGTTGCGCGCCCTGCTCTCGGGCACCTCGACCGCGGGGAGCCTCGTGCCCGCGATCGCGTGGCTCGTCGGGATGTTCGTGGTCTCGTGCGCCCTGGCCTCGGTGCTGTACCGCCGTCGGACGGCGCACTGAGCGCGGTCCCGAGCAGGTGCGTGACGACGTGGCCGCGGCCCGTCCCGACGCGTCCCCGACCGGACCCGCGATGATGTACCCATGACGGACACCACCGATCCCGGCCTGCCCCACGCCATCGCCCTGGCGTGGGGCGTGGCCGAGAACCCGCAGCGCGGCCCGCGCCGCGAGCTGAGCATCGAGCGGATCGTCGAGCAGGCCATCGAGATCGCCGACGCCGAGGGGCTCGCGGCGCTCTCGATGAGCAAGCTCGCCGCGGCCCTGGGGTACACGACCATGTCGCTGTACCGCTACGTCACGAGCAAGGACGACCTGTTGCTCCTCATGCAGGAGCAGGCGATCGACGTCGACCTCCCCTCGGGTGCACGGGCCGACGTCGACGCGGTCATGGAGGGGCGGATCCCCGACGGCGGCGAGCCGACGTGGCGGCGCGGGCTGCGCGAGTTCGCCCTCGCGACGCTCGCGATCTACGAGGCCCACCCGTGGTTCCTCGACGTCGCGGTCCAGGGCGTGCCGCTCACGCCCAACAACCTGCGCTTCGTGGACCTCGGCCTGCGCGCGATGCACGGCACTTCCCTCACGGACGAGGACAAGCTGGCGATGATCATGCTCGTCACGAGCTACGCGCAGGGCGCGGCCCGGATCCAGCGCGAGCTGCGCGGCGCCCGGCAGGACCCGACGGGTCGCGACGTGAGCGGTGCCGCGTACGCCGAGGTCTTCTCCGAGCTCGTGACGCCCGAGCGCTTCCCGTTCCTGCACCCCGTCGTGGCGTCGGGGGCGTACCTGAGCGAGGACGACGGGGCTGACGACGTCGTGTTCGGCCTCGAGCGCGTGCTCGACGGGGTCGGGGTCTACATCGACCGCTCACCCGCCAAGCGCGCCGACTCGCCTCTCCCCGCGCCCGAGGAGCGCGCGGCGGCGGAGCAGTACGCGCGCGACCCCCAGGTCAAGGAGGCGTCCAAGGCGCGCCGCGAGGCGGAGAAGGCGGTCCGGGAAGCCGAGAAGCGGCTCAAGGAGGCGCGCAAGCGCGAGCGCGACGCGGCGAAGGCCGCCGCCGAGCGGGCGGCGCGCTGACCTAGCCGCGCGTGCCCGACGACGTCTCGTCGGCCGGGCCTTCGGCGGCGGCCTGGGCGTCGGCCGCCGGGGCGCCCTGCCCCTCGACCGGTGCACCGTCGGCCGGGGCGGTCGGCGTGACGTCGCTGCGCATCGCACCGTAGCGGGGCGCACCCGACGGCGTGGTCCAGCGCGGGTCGGGTGTCCGGACCGGCGGCGCGGGCTGCGCCGGCGCGTCGCTCGGCTGGACCGGGCTCACGGCCGGAGCGGGCGCCTGCGGCTGCTGCGCCCCCCACGGCTGCCCCTGCTGACCCGGCTGCTGTCCGGACGCCTGGCCCGGCTGACCCCACTGGGCCGGCTGCCCCGGCTGCCCGGGCTGGCCCGCGACCGGCGGGACCCGACGCGCGACGGCCGCGGCGCCGTCGGGCATCTGGGACAGGAGGCGACGCGCGTCGCCCGCCCGCTCCGCGAGGCACAGCAGCGCGTACGACGACGCGACGATCTGGCTCGACGACGTGAAGTCGCGCTTGCCGCCAGTGAGCGAGTACGACAGGACCGAGAAGAGCAGGCCGAAGCCGGCACCCAGGCCGATCGCGGCGAGCATCAGCCCGCCACCGCTGTTGAACATGTACAGCAGCAGACCCACGAACAGACCGAACCACGCACCGGACGCGAGGCCCGCGAGCGCCACCCGCCCGTACGTGAGGCGGCCCATGACCCGCTCGACCATGCGCAGGTCGGTACCGACGATGGTCACGAACTCGACGGCGAACTTGTTGTCGGAGAGGTAGTCGACGGCCTTCTGCGCCTCGAGGTAGGTCGCGTAGGACGCGACCTGCTCCCCGCTCGGCAGCGTCGGGACCTTGGGCGCGGAATTGGGACGAGTCATGCTCATCTGCCCAGTCTCCCGTACATGTCGGTGTGAGGCGAGGGAGTTCGCTCAGGGGGGAGCGACGGGGGCCCGCGCGCTCAGACCGCGTCGAGCACGGCCAGCAGGCGCACGACCTCGTCGCGCATCGCGTCCCTGCCCGCACCCAGGTACTTGCGGGGGTCGACGACGGTCGGGTGCTCGTCGAGGTAGGCCCGCAGCGCCTGCGTGAGCGTGTTGTTGAGGTGCGTCGAGATGTTGATCTTCGTCATGCCCTCCTTGACCGCGCGCGACAGGTCGTGGTCGGCGACCCCCGACGAGCCGTGCAGCACCAGCGGGACGGGCACGGCGGCGCGCAGCCCGGCGATCCGCTCGAAGTCGAGCGACGCCGTCCGGTCCGTCATGGCGTGCGACGATCCGACCGCGACCGCGAGCGCGTCGACCCCGGTCGCCGCGACGAACGCGACGGCCTCCGCGGGGTCGGTGCGCACGCCCGGCGCGTGCACGCCGTCCTTGCCCCCGACCTTGCCGAGCTCGGCCTCGACGAAGACCCCGCGGGCGTGCGCCTCGCGCACGACGTCGGCCGTGGCCTCGACGTTGCGCTCGTAGTCGAGCGCGGACCCGTCGTACATGACCGAGGTGAACCCCAGCCGGACGGCCTCGCTCACGAGGGCACGGTCCTCGGCGTGGTCCAGGTGGACGACTACCGGCGCGCTCGACGCCCGCGCGACGGCGAGCGTCGCGAGCGCGATCGGCTCCAGGCCGCCGTGGTAGCGGGCGGCGTTCTGGCTGATCTGCAGGACGACGCCCGTGCCCGCGCGGGCGGCCGCGGCGACGAAGGCCTCCGCGTGCTCGACCTGGATCACGTTGAAGGCTCCGACCCCGCGGCTCTCGGCGCGGGCCCGGTCGACGAGCTGGTGGGCGGTGACGAGCGGCATTCAGTCCTCCGTGGTGCTGGTGTCGGTCAGGTTCTCGGTGAGGACGCGGGCGCCGAGGCGGCGCACGTCCTGGGGGTCGACCTCGCCCGCGACCAGCTGCAGCACCGCCGCGGCCGACGTGGCGACGGTCAGGGCCAGTCGCTCGGCCCAGGGCTTCCCGGCGCTCACCGCGAGCGCCGCCATGGCCGCGTCGCCCGCGCCCGTCGGGTTGCCCTGCACGGGGACGTCGAGCCGTGCGCGGGCGGCCGGGGTCGTGGACCCGGGCTCGAACGCCGCGAGGCCCTTCTCGCCGTCGGTCACGACGACGGCGCGCGCCCCGAGCGCTTGCAGCGCGGCCACGCCCTCGGTGAGGCCGGGCACCCCGGTCGCCTCGGCGAGCTCGGCACGGTTGGGCTTGAGGAGGTCGGCGCCCGCCCGGGCGGCCCACAGCAGGCCCGGCCCCGAGGCGTCGACGTGGACCGGGCAGCCGGTCTCCCGCAGCGCCCGCACCAGGTCGGTGAACCGGTCCTGCGTCGTGCCCACCGGCAGGGAGCCGGAGATCGTCACGACCGTCCCGTCCCCCGCGAGCCCGACCGCGGTGCGCACGAACAGCGCCCACTCCTGCGCGGTGAGCGGCGCCCCGGGTTCGTTGAGGACCGTGGGGTGACCGCCGTCGTCGGGCCCCGCGTGCTCCGGGACCACCGCGACCGCCTGCCGTAGCGCCCCCGCGACGGGCACGAGCGACGCGGGCTGCCCCGCTGCGTCGAGGTCCGCCGCGAACGCGGGCCCGAGGAGCCCGCCCACGGGGGCGACCGCGACCGAGTCGCCGCCCAGCGCCCGTACGACGCGGGCGACGTTGACCCCCTTGCCGCCCGCACGGGCCGCGACCGAACGGACCCGCAGCGCCTCGCCCGGGTCCAGGCGGTCGACGCCGTAGGTCACGTCCCAGGCCGGGTTCGGCGTGAGGCACAGGACCCGCGCCGCGAACCGCTGCGCGCCCCTCACATCGGTTCCAGGTCGCTCGCGGCCACCGCGTCCCACGCGAGGACGGTCGCGCCGTACGTGCCGGCGGCCGAGCCGAGCACGGCCGGGACGAGACGAGGGGCCGGGTGGATCGTCAGGTAGGACCGCACCGCGGCGTCGAGCGGGACCATGAGGTCGTCGCCCGCACGCACGAGCCCGCCACCGATCACGACGACAGGGAGGGCAAGGACGCGGACCATCGCGGCGACGAGCTCGCCGAGCCGGTCGACCGCGCGGTCCCACACCTCGCGCGCCACGTCGTCGCCGGCCTGCGCCCGGGCCAGGACCTCGGCCGAGCCGGGCACCTCGCTGGCCGACGCGCCCGTGAGCTCGCGGTAGCTGCGCGCCATGCCGGCGGCCGACGCGTAGGTCTCGGCGCACCCGCTGCCGCCGCAGGGGCACGGCGTCCCGCCGCGCACGCCCCCGTGACCCAGCTCGCCCGCGAACCCGCGCCCGGCGTAGACCTCGCCGCGCAGCACGATCGCCGCGGCGATCCCCGTCCCGACCGACACGTACGCGTGGTCGGGCTCGCCGCGGCCCGCGCCGAGCCGGGCCTCCGCGAGGCCGCCCGCACGCACGTCGTGGCCGAACCCCACGGGCAGCCCCGTCGCGTCCGCGACGACCTGCCGCAGCGGCAGGTCCACCCAGTCGAGGTTCTCCGCGTTGAGCACGACGCCGGCGGCCTCGTCGACCGTGCCGGGCACCGCGAGGCCCACCCCGCGCACCTGGTAGCCCGCCGGGACCTCGGCCCGCAGCGCCTCGACCGCGGCGAGGACCGCGGCGACCGAGGCCTCGGGTCCCTGCGCGGCGCGCGTGGGCACCACGCGCTCGACGAGGATCTCGTCGGGCACACCCGGGCGGGCGCCGCGCGCGACCAGCGCGGACTTGATGTCGGTCCCGCCGACGTCGAGCGCGATCACCGCCGGGCGGAGCCCCGCCCCCGCCGCCCTGCCGCGCGAGGACGGCGAGGGCGACGGCGCGGACGGCGGCCGGGACGACGACGCGGGCTCCGTGGCGACGGGGAAGGCGACCTGCTCCTCCCCGGGCCTCATGATGCGACGTCCGCCAGGATGATCGAGCGCGTCAGGTGGCGCGGGGCGTCGGGGTCCAGGCCCTTGCGCTCGGCGTTCGCGACCGCGAGGAGCTGGCAGCGCACGAGCGTGATCTGCGCGTCCTCGTCGAAGCGGACCACCAGGGCGCCGGTCCGGGAGACGTCCTCGACCAGCCCCGGGACCTCGGGGCCGAGGAGGAACACGGCGCTCGTCTCGTCGGAGATGCTGATCGGGCCGTGGCGGTAGTCCATGGCCGGGTACGACTCGGCCCAGGCGAGCGAGGCCTCGCGCATCTTGAGCCCGGCCTCGTTCGCGAGCCCCACGGCCATGCCGCGGCCCAGGAAGGTGAACTGGGTGCGGGCCAGGACCTCCTCGGGGACCTGCCACCCCACGACGTCCTCGGCCGCGGCCGAGAGCGCCTCGACGTCGTCGCCGAGACCGGCGCGCAGGAGCGTGAGCGCGGCCGTCGCGAACCGGGTCTGGACCACGGACTGCTCGTCGGCGAAGGGCATCACGACCACGTCGTCCGCGGCGCGCGCGCCCGGCGACGTCGGGTCGCCCACGATCGCCAGGGTGCGCTGACGGTCGCCGAGCACGTCGAGGAGGTGCAGGATCTCGGTCGTGGTCCCGGAGCGCGTGATCGCCACGACCCGGTCGTAGTCACGGTCCACCGGGTACTCGCTGCCCGCGAACGCGTCGGTGACGCCCTGGCCCAGCTCCTCACGGCGGGCCGCGTAGGCCTGCGCGATGAACCAGGACGTGCCGCAGCCGACGATCGCGACGCGCTCGCCCGGCTGCGGGAGGACCGCGGCGCTCTCGGCCGCGAGGCGCGCGGCCTCGCGCCAGACCTGGGGCTGGCTCGCGATCTCGGCGCTGACGTGGGAGGTGCTCATGGTGTCGAACCCTTCTGGTGGGGCCACCGGGTGCGCGGACCGCGCGCGCCCGGCGTCCGTCATGGTGCGGACGTCGTGGACGGGACGGTGGGAGGTGAGGGAGGTGCCGTGGGGACGACGACGACCTCGATCCCGGCGTCCCGCAGGGGGGCGAGCTGCGCCTCGGTCGCGCCTGCGTCGGTGACGAGCGTGGTGACGGCGGAGAGGTCGCAGATCTGTGCGAACGAGCGGACCCCGAGCTTGTCGGAGGTCCCGACGGCGACCACGGCACGCGAGTGCTCGACCAGTGCGGTCGTGACCCCTGCCTCGTCGGGGTCGGCGCACGTGAGCCCGGCGTGCACGTCGATGCCGACCATCCCGACGACGAGCACGTCGAGCCACAGGCTCCGGGCCATCGTCACGGCCAGGGGTCCCGTGAGCTCGTAGGACTGCGCGCGGGCGGTGCCCCCCAGGCACACCATGCGCACCTGGGGACGCAGCACGAGGTCGGTCGCGATGTTGAGGGCGCTCGTGACGACGGTGTAGACGTGCTCGCCGTGCCGGGCCGCCTGCTCGGACGCCTGGTCGGAGATCTCACCGAGCGCCTTGGCGACGAGCGTCGTGGTGCGGCCGCCGTTGAAGCCGACGACGGGCTGGCCGGTGTGACGCTCCGCGACCAGCCGCGCGGCGGCCTCGGCCACGAGCTGGCGGTCGTCGACCTGCTGGCCGTACCGACCGGGCAGGCCGTAGGCGACGGACGCTGCGACGACGCCGCCGTGGGTGCGGTGCGCGAGGCGCCGGTCGGCCATCTGGTCGAAGTCACGGCGCACAGTCGACTCGGAGATGCCGAACTGCTCGGACACCTCCGTCACGGACAGCCGCTGCCGGTCGGCGAGCAGCGCGAGCATGCGTTCCCACCGGACGGACTTGCTGAGCCCCCCCGGTGCGTCGCCGACGGCCGGGTCCTCGTGGCGTGCCATGCGTCTCTCCCTGCCTCGGGGCCGCAGCGCCTGCGCTGCGAGCCGGACCACCTCAGGGCCTGCCTGATTGATTCTGACGGATTCGCGTCTATTAATGTCAGATTCAATCAGAGATCATCGCGGGCGTCCAGCACGTCGCCACTACCCGACCGCTCGGCACACGGTCAGCACATGGTCGGCACCTCCTCTCCTCCAGGTCCCCGGACGGTCGGAGCGCCACCGCACCGAGCGGTGCGTAGTCTTGCGACGTGAGTGCAACTACCCGCGTCTTCGTCGCGCGCCTGGCTGGCACGGCGGTGTTCGACCCCCTCGGTGACCAGGTCGGACGCGTGCGTGACGTCGTCGTCCTCCTCCGCCCCAAGGGGGCCCCGCGGGCCGTCGGCCTCGTGGTCGAGGTGCCCGGGCGACGGCGCGTCTTCCTCCCCCTGACCCGCGTCACGAGCATCGACGCGGGACAGGTCATCAGCACCGGCCTGGTGAACATGCGCCGCTTCGAGCAGCGCGCCATGGAGACCCTCGCGGTGAGCGAGCTGCTCGACCGGACCGTGCAGTTCGTCGACGGCTCCGGGTCCGCGACGGTCGAGGACCTCTCGATCGAGAAGCAGCGCACGGGCGACTGGCTCGTCAACCAGCTCTTCGTGCGCCGCCACACGACCCCGGGCGCGCTGGGGATCCGGCGGCGCGGCGACGCGTTCGTCGTCGAGATCGGCGCGGTCACGGGCCTCGCCGGGACGCCCGAGACCCAGGGCGCCGCCCGCCTGCTCGCGGCGTACGACGACCTCAAGCCCGCCGACCTCGCCGACGTCCTGCACGACCTCGGCGACACGCGCCGCCTCGAGGTCGCCACGGCACTCGACAACGAGCGCCTCGCCGACGTCCTCGAGGAGCTCCCCGAGGACGACCAGGTCGCGATCCTCTCGGGCCTCGACACCGACCGCGCGGCCGACGTCCTGGAGGCCATGCAGCCCGACGACGCCGCCGACCTCCTCCACGAGCTCCCCCAGGAGCAGGCGGCCGAGCTCCTCGAGCTCATGGAGCCCGAGGAGGCGCGCGACGTGCGCCGGCTCCTCGCGTACGACGAGGACACCGCGGGCGGCCTCATGACGACCGAGCCCGTGGTCCTCGGCCCCGAGACCACGATCGCCACCGCTCTCGCGCAGATCCGCCGGCAGGACCTGCCGCCCGCGCTCGCCGCGCTCGTGTTCGTCGTGCGCCCCCCGCTCGAGACGCCCACCGGGCGCTTCCTCGGCGTCGTGCACTTCCAGAAGCTCCTGCGCGAGCCCCCGCACGTGTCGGTCGGGTCGGTGCTCGACTCCGACATCGAGTGGGTGCGCCCCGACGCGCCGCTCGGGCGCGTCACGCGCCTGCTCGCGGCGTACGACCTGCTGGCCCTGCCCGTGCTCGACGACGAGAAGCGCCTGCTCGGCGCCATCAGCGTCGACGACGTGCTCGACCACATGCTGCCCGACGACTGGCGCGAGACCGACGACGACGCCGACGAGTCGAGCCTCGGCACGCAGACCCCCGCGTCCTCGGCCGTCCCGATCCGCCGAGGAGGCCTCCGTGGCTGAGCGCCTCGACACGCCCAAGGCCGCGCGCCGCACCCTCCTGCCACGCGTGCGCGTCGAGCAGGACGCGTTCGGCAAGATCTCCGAGGGCATCGCCCGCTTCATGGGCACCCCGCGGTTCCTGCTCTACATGACGGTGTTCTGCCTCCTGTGGCTGGGCTTCAACACCTGGGGGCCCGAGTCGCTGCGCTTCGACTCCGCGGCCCTGGGCTTCACAGCCCTGACGCTCATGCTCTCGCTCCAGGCGTCGTACTCGGCCCCCCTCATCCTGCTCGCGCAGAACCGCCAGACCGACCGCGACCGCGTGAGCGCCGAGCAGGACCGCCAGCGCGGCGAGCGCAACCTCGCCGACACCGAGTACCTTGCACGCGAGATGGCCGCGCTGCGCATCGCGCTCAACGAGGTCGCGACGCGCGACTTCGTGCGCTCCGAGATCCGCAACCTGCTCGAGGAGCTCGACGAGAAGGAGACCGAGCGCGCGGCAGAGGCCGCCGACGCGGGCCGGGCGGGCGGCGCGGGCTCGTCGGGCTCCGCCTCCGGCCGGGGCGGGCTCGACTCCCCGCTGCCGCGTTCCTCCGGTCGCGGCACGAACCGCGACGGGCGCCGCGCCACCACGGGGCGCCGCGGGCCGGACGCACCGACCGAGCAGTAGGGCGCCCCTCCTCGCACGCTCACCGGCCGCTTAGGATGGGGCCCATGGCTGGCGGCTCCGCAACACCCACGACCGACGTACTCGAGGACCTCGTCCGGACGGCCCTGACCCAGGTGATGGACCCGGAGATCCGGCGCCCCGTCACCGAGCTCGGGATGGTCCGCTCGGTCGAGGTGACGGGTGACGACGGGGGCGGCGCGCGCGTCGTCGTCGGCATCGACCTGACCGTGGCGGGCTGCCCCATGAAGTCGACCCTCGTCAAGGACGTCACGGCCGCGGCGCGGACCGTGCCGGGCGTGGGCGAGGTGCACGTCGACCTCGGCGTCATGAGCGCCGAGCAGCGCACCGCGCTGCGCACCATGCTGCGCGGCGGCGTCGGCGAGCCCGAGATCCCGTTCGCGAAGCCCGACTCCCTGACCAAGGTGTACGCGATCGCGTCGGGCAAGGGCGGCGTCGGCAAGTCCTCGGTCACCGCGAACCTCGCGGTCGCGCTGGCCGCGGACGGGCTCAGCGTGGGTGTGGTCGACGCCGACATCTACGGCTTCTCGATCCCCCGCATGCTCGGTGTGGACCGCCAGCCCACGCGCGTCGACAACATGCTCCTGCCGCCCGTCGCCCACGGGGTCAAGGTCGTCTCGATCGGCATGTTCGTGCCGCAGGGCCAGCCCGTGATCTGGCGCGGACCCATGCTGCACCGCGCGCTCCAGCAGTTCCTCGCCGACGTCTACTGGGGGGACCTCGACGTCCTGCTGCTCGACCTGCCGCCCGGCACGGGCGACATCGCGATCTCGGTCGCGCAGCTCCTGCCGACCAGCGAGATCCTCGTCGTGACGACCCCGCAGGTCGCGGCCGCCGAGGTCGCGGAGCGTGCGGGCTCGATCGCGACGCAGACCCAGCAGGGCGTCGTCGGCGTCGTCGAGAACATGTCGTGGCTCGAGCAGCCCGACGGGTCCCGGCTCGAGCTGTTCGGCGCAGGCGGCGGCGCCAAGGTCGCGGAGAACCTCACGGCCGCGACGGGTGGGCCGGTCGAGCTGCTCGGGCAGGTCCCTCTGGACATGTCGCTGCGCGAGGCCGGGGACGCGGGCACCCCCGTGACGCTCTCCGACCCCGACTCCCCCGCGGCCGTCGCGCTGCGCGGCGTCGCGCGCAGCCTGGCCGCCCGCAGCCGCGGCCTCGCAGGCCGACGGCTGGGCCTCTCGCCCGTCTGACCTGGACCGTCTCGCCGCCCGGACGACCACGAGGGCCCGCTCCCGCAGGGGTGGGCCTTCGTCGTGTCCGGCGACAGGTCCCCGGCGCGCGGCCCCAGGACCGTGAACCTGGCACACCCGTCCAGGGTGTAGGGTGCGCTCATCGTTCGTCAGAAGCGTGACCAGTGCCGGTCGCCCAGGGGGGCATCGACAACGCATCACGGCAGGAACCACACCTGATCGTGATCTTCTGCGCAGACATCTCATACCTGAGGTGGATACGCGGGCCGAATCGGCCCCCCTAGGCTTCCCGGAGCATGCCAAGACCTTGAGCCTCGTGCTCATCGGATTCACCTGGAGACCTGCCGTGGGCGTCACCCGCCGGATCATCTTCCCAGCCCTTCGCATCGTGATCTGGGCGGTGATCGCCGTCACCCTCGTCGTGATCGCCTTCAAGTCCGCCCCCCAGGCCGAGGGCGACACCGAGTCCCCCTCGGCGGTGGTCACGTTGCCGCAGGTGGCCGTGGCCAAGGGGCCCATCACCAACACCGTGACCCTCACGGGCCAGGTCGTCGCGGACCCGGCGAGCGCGGAGAAGGTCACGCAGCTCGGCAAGGTCACCGCGGTGCACGCCAAGGTCGGCGACGTCGTCGCGGTCGGTGCCCCGCTGCTCGAGGTCACCCTCGAGACGCCCCAGGAGCCTCTCGTCACCACGAACAAGGAGACGGGCGAGGAGAAGGTGACCGAGCGCAAGCCCAAGGTCACCAGGACCACCATGAAGGCCACGACGGCCGGGACGGTCGCGACGTTCACCGCGATCAAGGACCAGGAGGTCGCGGTCGGCGAGACGTTCGCGACGGTCTCCCCCGGCACGCTGTCGGTGTCCGCGTCGATGCTGCCCGAGCAGCAGTTCCGCCTCCTGACGATCCCCACCGAGGCGATCGTGACGGTCACCGGCGGGCCGGCGCCCTTCACGTGCACCGGCCTGCGCATGGGAACGGCCGCTGCGGCACCTGCCGAGGGCGCAGACCCGACGGGCGCCGAGCCCGGTGCGACGCCGTCGGCGTCGATCACGTGCGCCGTCCCCGGGGACGTCACGGTCTTCGCCGGGCTCGCGGCCAAGCTCGAGGTCACCGCGGGTTCGGCGGAGGACGCGCTGCTCGTCCCCATCACCGCGGTCCAGGGCTCGGTCGAGACGGGCAACGTCTGGCTCGCGGGAGAGGAGGGCGGCGAGCCCGTCGAGACGGCCGTGAAGCTCGGCATCACCGACGGTACCCAGGTGCAGATCGTCGAGGGCCTCGCGGAGGGCGACCTCGTGCTCCAGTTCGTGCCCGGCCAGGACGTCGCCCCGGTCGACGAGGGCATGATGATGTACGGGGGCTCGGTCGGATGAGCCTGCTCGAGCTGCACGGCGTGACCCGGTCGGTCCGCCTGCCCGACGACCGGATCCTGGAGATCCTGCGCGGGATCGACCTCACGGTCGACGCGGGCGAGCACGTCTCGATCGTCGGCCGGTCCGGGACCGGCAAGTCCACGCTGCTCAACATCCTGGGCCTGCTCGACACCCCCACGGCGGGTGAGTTCCTGCTCGACGGCGTGCCGATCGGCCGCCTCTCGGGGCGGGTGCGCGCGCGTCGGCGCGGCGCGGACTTCGGCTTCGTGTTCCAGCAGTTCAACCTGCTCCAGGCGCGCACGGCGCTCGAGAACGTCGCCGCTCCCCTCCTCTACGCGCAGGGCAAGCAGTTCTGGGCTCGCAAGCGCCTCGCGGCCGAGATGCTCGAGCGCGTCGGCCTCGGCGACCGCCTCGACACCATGCCGGAGAAGCTCTCGGGCGGCGAGCAGCAGCGTGTCGCGATCGCCCGAGCGCTGGTCCGCGGCCCGCGCGTCATCCTCGCGGACGAGCCCACGGGGGCCCTCGACGTCGACACGGGTGGCGAGGTCATGGACCTGCTCGACACGATCGCCCAGGAGAACGGGTCCGCCCTGATCGCCATCACGCACGACCTCGCGGTCGCCTCGCGCGCCAAGCGTCACTTTCGGCTCGCCGAGGGCGTCCTCACGCCCATCGCGATCGGCGCCCGCAGCGCGGGCTCGCTCGACGGCCTGGGCTCCGGCGTGGAGCGCGTGCCCGACGGCGAGGACCACCAGGCCGAGCACGTCGCCGTCACGCTGGGCTCGGTCGCGTCCGCGGCGACGGCGACGGTCGAGCCGGTCGGCGCGCCCCGCCCCGGCACCGGGGTCGACGGGCTCTTCGACGACTCGGTGGTGGCCTCGTGACCGGCTTCTTCGGCGCCCTGGCCGAGGCGTGGGACGAGCTGCGGGTCCACAAGCTCCGGGTGCTGCTCGCGCTCGTCGGGGTGGCCGTGGCGGTCTGCGCGATCACCACCATCACGGCGGCGGGCGACATGCTGCGCCAGGTGTCTGCCGAGGCCAACGAGCGGTGGAGCGGTCGCCCCGCGACGCTCAGCGTCTCGGCGTACCCGACGGGTCAGGAGATCCCGGGCGTCGAGGAGTACGTCGCGGCCTACGAGGACATCACGGCCCGCTACGAGGTCGAGTACTCGTCGATGGTCATGTGGTCCGAGACCACCTTCCGCTTCCCCGGCGGGGCCATGCCGACGCAGACGAACGCGGTCAGCGCCGACTGGGCCACCATGCACCGCTTCGTGGTGGACGGCGGCCGGTGGTTCACCGAGAGCGACGCCGACAACCTCTCCCCCGCGCTCGTCGTCAACCAGGCGTTCCTCGACGCGCTCGGCCAGCGCATCGAGGACCATCCGACGATCACGATCGGCGGAGAGAACCCGGTCGAGGCGACGATCATCGGTTCCTACGCCAACACCTGGCCGGGCGAGCCGCCGGCCGCGTACATGCTCGTCGAGTCCAAGCTGCGATGGAGCACCCCCGAGTCGCTCATGAACACGGGCCCGCCGTCGCTCGAGCTCTGGGTCCCGACCGACACGGTCGACGCGCTCACCGACGCGGTCCGCCGCGACCTGTCCGGCGCCATCGCCGGAGCGCAGGTCGACGTGTCCCGCATGGACAGCCCGGACATGAACATGATCGACGGGGCCACCAAGTGGGTCATCCTGGGCGTGAGCGCGGTCGCGCTCCTGCTGGGCGGCCTCGGGCTGGTCAACATCGCGCTCGTCACGGTGCGCTACCGGATCCGGGAGATCGGCATCCGCCGCAGCTTCGGCGCGTCCTCGGGTCGCGTCTTCTTCTCGGTGCTCATGGAGAGCGTCGTCGCGACCGTCGTGGCGGGCGTCGTCGGGGTCTCGCTCGCGGTCGTGATCCTGCACAACGTCCCGCTCGACACCATGATGGGCTCGCCCGTCCAGGACCGGCCGGGCTTCCCGGTCTCCGCGGCCGTGACCGGCATGGTCGCGGCGGTCAGCGTGGGCGCCCTCGCCGGCCTGATCCCCGCGCTCGTCGCGGTCCGGGTCAAGGTGATCGACGCCATCAGGTACTGACCCGACGCTCCTGGGTGGGCGTGCCGCAACGCTGCGCACGCCCACCCAGGAGCCCGACGAAACACCGCGGGTGAGACCGCGCGCAGTGTCGACACGACTGTCCTAGGGGGGACACCGCATGAACCTGCCGTCATCCACGCGGCCGTACGGGCTCGGGTGCACCCGTCGAGCGCCCGCGAGGGCCCCGCAGACCTCCGGGGCGCCGATCGAGTTCCGGATCGACCCGCTGCTCGCGACCGCTCACGAGCAGCGGTCCGACGGCATGTCCGTCACCGGGACCGTCGGCTTCCCCCGCCCCGACGACGAACCGCGGTCGGTCGTCGCCACGTTCGGGAACCTCTCGGGACGGACCTCCAGACCGTGAGCGCGTCCGACGGTCCGCCGCCGGGCTCGCCGCAGCCCTCGCATCACCCCTCCCCTCCCCACCCACCAAAGGAAAGCACCATGCGTCGACCCTCGACACGGAACACCGGGATCACGGCACTGAGCATCACCGGGGTGCTCCTGCTCACCGCCTGCGGGGGTGGCACCGACACGCCCTCCGCCGACGAGGACAGCCCGCTGACGGCGTTCTACCAGTCCATCAGCGGCGACTTCGACTCGGAGGAGCAGCAGAAGAAGTGGGACGAGCAGACCCGCAAGACCGAGGAGCTCACGGCCGCCTGCATGGTCGAGCAGGGCTTCGAGTACATCCCGGTCGACCACAGTGCCGGCATGGTCACCTTCGACGAGGAGGAGCGCGACCCGGAGGAGTACGCCGCCGAGTACGGCTACGGCATGACCATCTACCAGGAGCCGACCGAGGAGGAGCAGGCCGAGATGGACTCGTACGTCGACCCCAACCAGGCGTACCTGGAGTCGATGTCCGAGACCGAGATGAACGCCTACTACGAGGCCCTCTACGGTGCGATGAGCTCGGTCGAGCCCGACGAGAACGGCGAGATGCCGCAGTTCACCCCGGAAGAGATGGGCTGCCAGGGCATCGCCCAGGACGAGGCGAGCGGTGGCGAGCAGGCGCTCTGGGAGTCCGAGGAGATGACTGCGTTCAACGACGCCGTCACCACGCTCTACGAGGACGTCGAGAAGTCGCCGAAGCTGACCGAGGTCACCGCGAAGTGGTCCGACTGCATGGCTGAGGCCGGACTGGACCACGCCACCCCGCAGGCAGCCATCGACTACTTCGTGGAAGCGTCCAACGCCCTGTACGACAACGAGACCGGCGAGGGCCCCAGCGAGGACGAGCTGACTGCGCTCCAGGAGGAGGAGAGGAGCACTGCCGTGGCCGACTACGCCTGCCAGGAGGAGGTCGACTACCAGGACGTCCACCGCACGGTCCAGTTCGAGCTCGAGAAGACGTTCGTCGACGAGAACAAGGACCTCCTGGACCGCGTGGCCGCCGCCTACAAGGAGCTCGAGAAGTGAAGTTCTCTCGCTCCCGCGGGGACCGCGCCGTCGGTGCACCGGCGACCGACGGTGAGGGTCCACCGGCGGGCGGGGCGGCCGCACCGACACCCGGGACCGGGCTGCGGGGCCACCGCCTCATCTGGCTCGTGGCGGGGATCGCCGTGCTGAGCCTCCTGGCGGGCATCATCGTGAGCCGCCTGGTCGTCTCGCCCGCACAGGCCGCTGCCGACGCGAAGGCACCCGCGGCCGGGCTCATCACCGTCCCCGTCGAGAAGAAGCTCATCGCGAACGACGTGACGCTGCGCGGAGACGTCAAGTACGACGACGCCGTCCAGGTGAAGGTCGAGACCGCCGACCTCAGCGGCCCCGCGATCGTGACCGGGCAGGTCCCCGCGCTCGGGGCCGAGCTCGGGCAGGCCTCGATCGCGCTGGAGGTCTCGGGACGTCCGGTCATCGTCCTCCCCGGCGACCTCCCCGCGTACCGGACCCTGCGGGTCGGGGTGTCCGGGCCTGACGTCGCCCAGCTCAAGGCAGCGCTCACCGCTGTCGGGATCAACCCGGGCAACGGCGGCAGCGACATCTACGACGCCGCGACGGCGGCCGCCGTCGACAAGCTCTACGCCAACGTCGGGTACCCGTCGCCGACGAGCGGTGACGAGGCCAAGGACGGCGTGGAGTCGGCCTCACGAGGGGTCCGGGACGCCGAGGAGGCGCTCACGTCGGCCCGCGCGGAGCTCTCCGCCTCGAAGGGTGGCGCGACCGAGGTCGAGAAGCTGACGGCGGACAACGCCGTGCGCGAGGCCGAGAGGAACCTGGCCGCGGCGCAGGCCGGCACGCCGGACCCCGCCGCAGACCCCGGGACCCCGCCCCAGCCCGGGGACGTCGCGGGTGCCCAGGACGCGCTCGCGCTCGCGCGCGCGGAGCGAGCCGCGCTCGACAAGCCGAAGGACGTCGCGGCACAGACGGCCGCGGTCACGAACGCGCAGCGCCAGCTCGACGACGCCAAGAGGGCCCTGGGCGAGGCCCGCACGGAGACGCTGACCGCGCTGCCTGCGAGCGAGGTCCTCTTCCTCGCCAGCCTGCCGCGACGCGTCGACGAGGTGCTCGTGGAACGTGGCGCGACCGTCTCGGGCCCCGTCATGGCGGTCTCCGGGGCGACTCTCGTCATCGAGGCGTCGGCCGGTTCGTCCGACGCCGAGCTCCTCGCCCCCGGGGCCACGGCGACCTTCGTGCTGCCGGACGACTCGCAGGGGACGGCGACCGTGACCTCGGTCGAGGCCCGCAAGGCCGACACCGAGGGCGGGGAGTCGAACGCCGACGCGAAGAAGGGCGCCCGCTTCACGGTCTCGCTCGCACCGGACGCACTGACACCGGAGCAGATCACGCTCCTGCAGGGGAGCAACGTCCGCCTCACGATCCCGGTGAGCTCGACGGCCGGAGAGGTGCTCGCCGTGCCGGTCGCGGCGCTGACCGCCGGACCTGGTGGCGAGTCACGGGTCGAGGTGCTGCGCGGCGCTCCCGGTGCGGAGAGCACCGGCACGGAGAAGGATCGGGCGACCGACCTCGTACCGGTGAAGACCGGCCTCGCTGCGGGCGGGTTCGTCGAGATCGTCTCGTCGGACGTTCCTCTCGAGCCCGGTGACAAGGTGGTGGTCGGCAAGTGACCGGGGACATCGACTGGCTCGGCCTGAACGGGTCGGCCGGTCCACCCTCGTCCGTCCTCGACGAGCCCCCGGGCGCGCTCACGGCACCCGGCCACGGGGAGGAAGGCGCGGGTCCAGGCACCGCGGCAGTCACGCCTCCCGCTGTCGTCGAGCTCGTGGACGTGACCCGGAGCTTTCCCGGTCCGCCCGTCGTGGACGCCCTGACCTCGGTGAACCTGCGGATCGACCCGGGCGACTACCTGTCGATCATCGGACCGTCCGGGTCCGGCAAGTCGACGCTCCTGAACCTCCTGGGGCTCCTGGACCGCCCGACCTCCGGGGACTACCTGCTGGACGGAGTGGCGACCGGGCGCGCGTCCGAGTCGGTGCGCTCGGCCCTGCGGGGCGGCCGGATCGGCTTCGTCTTCCAGTCCTTCCACCTGCTCCCGCACCGCACCGTGCTCGACAACGTCCTCCTCGCGACGCTGTACAGCGGCGTGCCACGGGGGGAGAGGCAGGAGCGTGCGCGGGCGGCCCTGGACCGGGTCCACCTGTCGCACCGGGTCGACTTCACGCCGACCACGCTCTCGGGCGGCGAGCGCCAGCGTGTCGCGGTCGCCCGTGCCGTGGTCGCGAGCCCGCACCTGCTCCTCGCCGACGAGCCGACGGGCAACCTGGACTCGACCAACTCGGTCGAGATCATGGAGCTGTTCGACGAGCTGCACGCCGACGGGCTCACGCTCGTCGTCATCACCCACGACCCGGCGGTCTCCGCCCGGGCGCAGCGTCGGGTGCGTATCGCCGACGGCCGGCTCACGGAGCTCGACCGATGAGGGCGTTCGACGCGTTGGCTGCGCGTCTACCGAGGCGGGCGACGAAGGAGCGGATCCACCGTAGCCGGGCTCGTGACCGGTTCAACGCCCGCGACCTCTTCGCCGAGGCCGCGCACGGGATCGGCGCCCGCCCCGGGCGTCTGGTCCTGACGATCCTCGGCACGGTCCTCGGCATCGCGTCGGTCGTGATCACGGTCGGGCTCGCACAGACCGCCGCGGGCCAGATCAGCCGCCAGTTCGACGCCGTCGCCGCGACCCAGGTCGTCATCACCCCGGCGAAGGCCGGCACCGGGGACGAGGCGCGCCCCAAGGGGCGCATCCCGTGGGACGGCGCGGACCGTGTGGCCCAGGTCAACGGGGTCGTCGCCGCCGGGCTCGTGGCACAGGTCGACATCGAGGACCGACGGGTCACCGCCGTCCCGGTCAACGATCCCTCGGTCGCCGAGAAGGCGAGCCCCGTGGTCGTCGCGGGCTCCGGCGGTCTCGTCGACGCCGTGCGGGGGCGGATCGTGGTCGGACGTTTCTTCGACAGCGGGCACGACGCGCGCAGCGACCGGGTCGTGGTGCTGGGCGAGCGCGCTGCGGAGAGCCTCGGTGTCAACCGCGTCGACAGCCAGCCGTCGATCTTCATCGGTGAGGACGCGTACACCGTCATCGGGATCTTCGGCGACGTGAAGCGACGGACGGACCTTCTCGACGCGGTGGTGCTCCCCGTCGGCACCGCGCGACAGGACTTCGCCGTCGGCGCGCCCGAGGAGCTGCAGATCCACATCGAGACCGGAGCAGGTTCCCTGGTCGCGGAACAGGGCCCCGTCACTCTCGACCCCAACGCGCCCACCTCGTTCAAGGTCCAGGCGCCGGTGAGCGGATCTGCGCTCCAGGAGAACGTCCAGGCGGACATCAACGCGATCTTCCTGGCGCTGGGCGGGATCGCCCTCCTCGTGGGCGGTCTCGGGATCGCGAACGTCACGCTGCTGTCGGTCATGGAACGGGTCGGGGAGATCGGTCTGCGTCGTGCCCTCGGCGCGACCAAGCGGGACATCGCCGGTCAGTTCGTCGTGGAGTCCGTGGTCATCGGGCTGCTCGGGGGTCTGGTCGGTGCGTCGCTGGGGGTGTTCACGGTGGTGGTCGTCTCGGTCGCCCAGGAGTGGACCCCCATCCTCGACATCCGTATGGCGATCGGTTCAGCCTTCCTGGGAGGCGTGATCGGCCTGCTCGCGGGGACCTATCCCGCGCTCAAGGCAGCGGCGATCGAGCCGATCGCCGCGCTGCGCGGGGGCATCTGACCTGACGAAGCGCCACCTGACGGCCGGTCACCCCGTGCGGGTGACCGGCCGTCGTCGGCTGCGGGCGCCGGGCGTGGGCGGCCCACGCCCGCCAGCACCCGGGCATCCGGGCATCCGGGTATCCGGGCCGCCACACCCCTCATGTTCAATGTTGTTCGTTTCTGTTTGAATGTGTCACCATGGCTGCATGCTCGCCTCCCAGCGCCACGAACGCATCCTCGCGGGCCTCCGCGACCACGGCGCCGTCCGGATCGCCGACCTCACCCAGGAGCTCGGCGTCTCCGACATGACGGTCCGCCGGGACCTGCTCGAGCTCGCCGACCAGGGGCTGCTCCGCAAGGTCCACGGCGGCGCGGTCTCGCCGCAGGCCACGTCGCACGAGCCGGGGTTCGAGGCCAAGAGCACGCTCGCGCTCGACGAGAAACGAGCGATCGCGCGTACCGCCGCGCGCCTCGTCTCCCCCGGGTCCTCGATCGCCCTGTCCGCCGGCACCACGACGCACCTCCTCGCCGTGGAGATCGCGGCGGACGCCGCCCTGCGGCCGCTGACCGTCGTGACGAACTCGCTCCCGGTCGCCGAGGCCCTGCACCGCACGGGCGACCCCCGGCTCGAGACCGTCCTCACCGGAGGCTCCCGGACGCCGTCGGACGCCCTGGTCGGGCCCCTCACCGAGGCCGCGCTCGCGAGCCTGCGCGTCGACCAGACCTTCCTGGGCGCGCACGGCGTGAGCGTCGAGGCCGGGCTGACGACGCCGAACCTGGACGAGGCCGCGACCAACCGCGCCCTCGTCGCGATCGCCGGCCGGACGGTCGTCCTGGCCGACCACTCCAAGTGGAGCACCACGGGCCTGAGCGTCTTCGCCCGGCTCGACCAGGTCGACGTCCTCGTGACCGACGACGCCCTCCCGGCGCCCGACCAGGAGGCGGTGCGCGACGTCGTCGGACAGGTCGTGGTCGCCACGCACGACGAGACCCCTCGCCCGACCCGGCCCGCCCAGACCCCACCCACCCCCGCATCCCAGGACGGTCGTACCTCCCGATGAACCAGCACCTGCGCCGCACCCTGACCCGTCTGGCCGACGGCCGCGAGCTCGTCTACTTCGACGACTCCCCCGCGTACGTCTCGGGCGAGCTCACGCGACGGCTCGACGACCCCCGCCCGCTGGGCGACCGTTTCGCCCCCGTGACCGGACCCGACGGGCACGAGCACCCGTACACCGGCCCCGAGATGCGCCTCGACCCGCTCTCGGGCGACTGGATCCCGATGGCCGCGCACCGCATGAACCGCACGTTCCTGCCCGCGGCGGACTCGTGCCCGCTGTGCCCCGCCCGCCCCGGCGCTGCCTACTCGGACGGCGAGATCCCCGACACCGACTACGACGTCGTGGTCTTCGAGAACCGCTTCCCGTCGCTGCAGTTCGTGCCAGGCGTCTCCGACGGCACAGGTGCGCCGGACGGCTTCTTCGGTGGCGAGGGCACGCTCGAGACCCGCGCGCCGGCGTCGGGCCGCTGCGAGGTCATCGTCTTCTCGAGCGACCACACCTCCTCGTTCGGCGCGCTGCCCCCGCAGCGCGTGCGCACCGTCATCGACGCCTGGGCCGACCGCACCGAGGCGCTCGGGCGTGAGCCGGGCGTCGAGCAGGTCTTCTGCTTCGAGAACCGCGGCCAGGAGATCGGGGTCACGCTCCACCACCCGCACGGCCAGATCTACGGCTACCCGTACCTCACGCCCACGACCCGCGCGATGCTCGCCCAGGCCCGCGCGCACCACGAACGCACGGGCGGCAACCTGCTGCGCGACGTCCTCGACGCCGAGCTCGCCGACGGCCGCCGCATCGTCCTGGAGACCGAGCACTGGGTCGCCTACGTCCCGTTCGCGGCCCGCTGGCCCGTCGAGGTGCACCTCGCGCCGCGCCGCGACGTGCCCGACCTGCCCGCGCTCTCGGGCGCCGAGCGCGACGACCTCGCGGTCGCCTACCTCGAGCTCCTGCGTCGCCTCGACCTGTTCTTCGAGGGGCCGGGTGGCGCGCCCGTCGCCCTGCCCTACATCGCGGCCTGGCACCAGGCCCCGGTGCGCGAGGGACGCGACCTGTCGCGCCTGCACCTGCAGGTCTTCTCGGTCCTGCGCGCGCCGGGCAAGCTCAAGTACCTCGCTGGATCCGAGTCCGGCATGGGCGCATGGGTCAGCGACACCACGCCCGAGCGGATCGCCGCGCGCCTGCAGGCCCTCGCCCCGGCCCCGGCCGCGCAGTGGGTCGAGTCCTGGCCCGACGACGTCGGTGCGGACCGCGTCCGACAGGCCTTCGCGGAGGTCTTCTCGGCCGACGACGCAGAGGACGTCCGCGTCTACGCGGCACCCGGGCGCGTCAACATCATCGGCGAGCACACCGACTACAACGCCGGGCTGTGCCTGCCCATAGCGCTCCCCCACCGCACGTACGTCGCGCTGCGCCCCCGGACCGACTCGGTCGTGCGCCTCGCCTCGACCCAGGAGCCCGGTGCTGCGTGGACCGGGCGGCTCGAGGACGTCGCGCCGGGAGCCGTGACCGGCTGGGCCGCGTACGTGGCCGGGGTCGCGTGGGCCCTCGGGCAGCACCTCCAGGCGACGGGCGGGTCGGCGGCGCAGGTGCGCGGCTTCGACGCCGTGATCGACTCGTGCGTGCCCTACGGTGCGGGCCTGTCGTCGTCGGCCGCGCTCGAGTGCTCGGTCGCGGTGGGTATCGACGACGTCGCAGGCCTGGGCCTCGCGGCCACCGACGCCGGACGCGCGGCCCTGGCGGCCGCCGCGATCCGCGCCGAGAACGAGATCGCGGGCGCACCGACGGGCGGCATGGACCAGTCGGCCTCGTTGCGCTGCGCACCGGGTCACGCTCTGCTCCTCGACTGCCGCCCGGGGCTCGACCCGGCCCGCGCCGTCGAACAGATCCCGTTCGACCTCGCGGCCGAGGGGCTCGCGCTGCTCGTGATCGACACCCGTGCCGAGCACGCGCTGGTCGACGGCCAGTACGCACAGCGACGAGCGACGTGCGAGGCGGCCGCCACGACGCTGGGCCTCGCGAACCTCCGCGAGCTCGCAGACACGGTCATCGCCGCCGCGGAGGGCGACGCTGCGTTCGCCGAGGCCCTCGGTGCAGCGCTCGACCGCCTGCCCGACGACGTCTCGCGCCGCCGCGTCCGGCACGTGGTGACCGAGATCGCCCGGACCCAGGACCTGGTGTCGCTGCTGCGCGCAGGGCGAGCCTCCGACGTCGGGCCGCTGCTCGACGCGTCCCACGCGTCCCTGCGCGACGACTACGAGGTCTCCGCGACCGAGCTCGACGTCGCAGTCGAGGCCGCGCGCGACGCCGGTGCCCTGGGAGCCCGCATGACGGGCGGCGGGTTCGGCGGGTCGGCCATCGCGCTCGTCCCGGCCGACCGCGCCGAAGCCGTCGCGGACGCCGTGACCGCAGCCTTCGCCCGGGCAGGGCTCGGCGCACCCGGGTTCCTGCTGGCCGTGCCGTCAGCCCCGGCCGGCGCCTGCTGACGCCCCGCTGCCCACGAGGGTGCGCGGCGAGGACTCCTCGCCGCGCACCCCGCCCGGCCCGACGCGAGGGCCAGGGCGCGGTCGCCCACCCGGGAACCACCAGTTCCAGCGACCCAGGAGCGACATCGAGGCAGGCAGCAGCAGGCCACGGACGATCGTGACGTCGAGCAGGACCGCGACCGCCATCCCCACCCCGATCTCCTTCATGGCCACGAGGTCGCCCAGCGCGAAGCCCGCGAACACGATCCCGATAGACACCGCCGCGACCGTGATCACGGGACCGGACGCCACGACGCCCGCGAGGACCGCCCGGTCGTTCGCACCGCGGTCGTCCGCCGTCCGACGGCGCCACTCCTCCCCGATGCGCGCGAGGAGGAACACCTCGTAGTCCATCGACAGGCCGAACAGGAAGACGAACAGCAGCGCCGGACTCGTGGCGTCGATCGTGCCCGTCGGTTCGAAGCCCAGCAGCCGCGCACCCCAGCCCCACTGGAAGACCGCGACCAGCACGCCCAACGACGCGGTCAGGGCGAGCAGGTTCAGGAACAGCGCCTTGAGCGGCACCACGACCGACCGGGTGAGCCAGCCCAGCAGGAGCATCGCGGGCAGCACGACCACGGCGAACGCCCAGGGCAGCCGGTCGCGCGACTGCTGCGTCGCGTCGACCAGCTCGGCCGCGGGGCCCGCGACCTGCACCGAGAACGGGACATCCATCGCCCGGACGTCCCGGACCAGGGCCTGCGCCGCCTCACCCGTCGCCGTGCCCGCCGGGGTGGCCTCGGCGACCGTCACGTCGGGCGGGAAACCGGTGAGGTGCTCGACGTCCTCGACACCGGGCAGCGCGTAGACCGCGTCGAGGAACGACTGGACCTCGGGGTCCTCGACGGACGCCCCCAGCACGAGCTCGACCGGTTGGACGCCCAGGACCTCGAAGTCCTGCTCGATCCTCTCCTGCGCGACCCGCTCGGGCGTCCCCGGCGGCAGGGACCGCGCGTCCGAGGCCCCCAGCGCGAGCGAGGCCAGCGGTGCGCTCAGGAGCAGGAGGACCGCCGTCGACCCGAGCGTGACGGCCACGGGGCGCCGCTGGGCGAACGCCGCGGACCGCGCGAGCAGACCGGGACCGCGCCCCGTGCGGCGGCGGACCCAGGTCCGGGTCCGTGGGGCAGGGATCGACGCGTGCAGCACGGCGACCAGGGCCGGCACGAGCGTGAGCCCGGCGAGCGTCGTGAGCGCGACCACGAGCAGACCGCCCAGCGCCATGCTCGCGAGCAGGGGGTCCGCCAGGACGAGCAGCCCACCGAGCGCCGACGCGACCGCGAGCCCCGAGACGAGGACCGCCCGGCCCGCGGTCGACACGGTCCGGGCCAGCAGCTCCTCGAGCGTCGCCTCGGGGGCCGCCTCGCGCTCCTCCCGGAACCGCACGACCACCAGAAGGCTGTAGTCGACGGCCAGGCCGAGGCCCAGGAGCGTCACGACGTTGACCGCGAACTCGCTCACGGGCACCGCGCCCGCGAGCGCGCTCAGCCCGAGGAGCGAGGCCGCGATCGACGCGAGCGCGGCGACGATCGGCGCCAGACCGGCCCGCAGGCCGCCCAGCACGAGCACCAGGACGACGCACAGCACCACGAGGGCGACCGACTCCCCCACCACGGCGTCGGCCGTCGCGATGTCGGCGAACGTCCGCTCGGCCATGAGCTCCCCGCCCACGACCACCTCGGGTGCGTCGATGGTCCGGAGAGCAGCCGCCACACGGTCACCGACGACGAGCGCCTGCTCGTCCGTGAGGTCGTGGTCCAGCTCGACCAGGACGAGCGAACCGAGGCCGTCGTCCGAGATCAGGCCACCTGACGTGAAGGCGTCCGAGACCTCCAGCACGCCCGGGATCTCTCGGACCTCGTGCATCACGCGGGTCCCGCTCTCGACGAGCGAGGGCGTGAAGAAGTCGACCCCGCCGACGAACGCCGTGAGGGTCTCGCCCTGCGGGTCGAGCTCGTCGAGCAGCGCCTGCGCCCGGGCCGACGGCGCACCGGGCGCCAGGCTGTCGACCGCGGTCGTGCGGTCGAAGACCCCGCCACCGACCACCGCGCCGACCAGCGCGACCACTCCCCACACGACGAGCACGATGATGCGGTGCCGGGCCATGACCCGTCCCAGGAGCGCGAGCATGGGTCGACGTCCTCTCCACGACACGGTGGGACGTCGTCGTCGACGCCCCAGCAGATGGTGACAGACGCCGCAGGCGCCTGTCGTGGTGGGTGCATGATTCGGCTGCGACACGCCGGGCGTGTCGCAGCCGAATCATGCACTCAGCGGGGGGATGTCACGTCAGCCACAGCTCGACGCGTCGTAGGCCGTCTCGACCACGACCTCCTTGTCCCCGGCGCCCGCCGTCACGGTCGCCGTCCCGGCCTCGACCGAGGTCGAGCGGGTCGAGAACGACTGCTGAGCCGACTTGCCCGGCAGCACGCCGACCATCGTCTTCTTGCCGAACGGCGTGCTGAGCACGACGTCGACCGGCACCGTGTCGTCGTTGACGGCACGCACGGTGAGCATGACCTTGCCCGCGACGCACTTGGGCTGGACGGTCACCGACACCGCGAGCTCGGGCTCGGGCTCGGCCGCCAGGTCCTTGACGCGGATGTTGCGGTAGGAGACCGTCTCACCGTTGCCGTGGTTCTGGATGCCGATGAACCCGCTCGACAGGTCGCGCGCCGGGTCGGTGCTCGTGAAGTCGTTGACGAGCACGTCGTTGAGGTAGATCCGGATGCGGTCCCCCTCGACCCGGATGTCGTACGCGTTCCACTGCCCCACGGGCTTGAGGGCCGCGGTCACGGCCGCCGCGTCAGCACCCTGGAACGTGTAGATCGCGCCCGTGGTGCGGTCGGCCGCGTCGCTCGCGTCGATCTGGATCTCGTAGCCCTGGTTGACCGCGACCCAGGGGTCGTTGCCGGGGTTCGGGAAGCCGACGAAGACGCCGCCGTTGTCGTCCTTGACGAGCTTCCAGTCGAGCTTGAGCGAGTACTCCTCGAGCTCCTGGGCCGTGTACCAGAGCAGTCCCATGCCGCCGTTGGTGCGGATCGAGCAGTCGTCCTGACGACCGAACGTCCCGGCGCCCGCGAGCTTCCAGTCGGCCAGGCTCGCGAGGGTACCGTCGAAGATGCCGCGGTAGCCCTCCTCGACCTCTGCCGGGGAGCAGATGTCGGGGTCCTGCCCGATCGACAGCACGTCCAGGTTCACGTTGCCCTGGTCACCCTGGTCGTACCTGAGGGTGATCGCGTTGTGCCCGGCCACGAGGTCGACGTCACGCGTGATCGTCTCCCACACCTTCCAGTCGCCGGTCGTGGGCAGCGTCCACGGGCCGACCTTCTGGCCGTTGACGTAGAGCGAGACGTTCTTGGCGCGCAGCTCGGTGTACGGGTGGATGCCGTTCGCGTAGCGCAGGTTGAGCGGGTAGGTGCCCGCCTCGGGGACCGTCACGGCGAACGTGCGGCCCGAGCCGACGTTCTGCATCCCGGCGGCGAAGCCCGCGCCGGAGTAGTTGCTGTGGTCCGAGCCGAGGCTCGAGCCACCGAGCGGCTGCGCCTCCTCGGCCTCGTACCAGCCGCGGTCCGCCGGGGCGACGTAGCCGGGCAGCGAGTTGAGGGTGTACCAGGCCTCGGTGCTCAGGAGCTCGGCGCCCTCGTCCGAGGCGAACGGGCGCGGGGAGCGCAGGTGCACGACGTGGCCGGGCTTGAGACCGTCGACCGCGAGCGTGACCGTGGTGCGGTCCTCGGAGACGGTGGCGTCCGTGACGAACAGCGGCTGCTCGTCGACCTTGGGACCGCCGTACTGCTGGGTCGGCACGTAGCGCCACTGCGTGAGGCGGTAGGCGTCGGCCAGCTTCGCGACGACGGCGTCGGACACCGGGTCGGTGTACTCGATCTCGAACCCGCCCTCGACGACGCGCATCTCCTTCATGTCGAAGGAGTCCTCGTTCACCGTGGCGAGCTTCTGCAGGCCGAACCGCAGCTTGCCGGACTCGCCCCAGTTGCCGCCCTCGCCCGTCCCGCCGACGTACAGCGCGCCGTCGGGGCCGGTGATGACGCGGTTGGCGCCGACCTCGAGGCCCGCGGTGTGGCGGAAGACCGCCCCCTGGAACTCGCCGTCGACCTTCTCGAGGAACGCGCGCTGGAGGCCGCCGTACGTGACGTCGCCGAGGAGCATCTGGCCGGCGAACTCGCCGTCCTGCACGAGGATCGGGTTGCCCGGGGAGTTGGCGATCTCGTTCTGCGGGAGCCACAGCGCGGGCTGGGACACGGGGTTCGCGTCGAACGGCCCGGCCGGGGTGGTGAAGTGGTTGAAGAACTTGTCCTGCTCGATGTGCACGAGCTTGTTCGCGGGCAGCCACGCGCCCTGGTTGTCCGTCCCGAAGATCTCGCCCTCGGGGCCGAAGCCGATGCCGTTCGGCGTGCGCAGGCCGCCCGCGACGTAGGTGACCTCGCCCGTCGCGCGGTCGATCTTGATCGCCGTGCCACGGTTGGCGGCAGGCTGCGGGGTGGTCGTCGCGCCGCCGTTGTCGATCGCGACGGAGAGGTTGACGTAGAAGTAGTCCTCGTCGTGGATCAGGCCGAACGCGAACTCGTGGAAGTTGCCGCCGTCGGGCCACCCGGCGATCTTCGTGTGCGTGTCGTAGAAGCCGTCGCCGTCCGGGTCGGTGAGCTGCGTGAGCTGGTACCGCTCGGAGACGAAGATCGAGTCCTCGATGACCTCGATGCCCATCGGGTTGAGCAGCTTGTCCGCGACCTTCGTGACGGTGACGTCCTCGGGTCCGGTCGCGTCGATCACGCCGTCGAGGAGGTACACCTCACCGGTCGTCGGGTCGGGCCGCCAGCCGCCGGAGCTCACGTCGCCCGTGGTCACGACGGCCAGCTTCTCGTCCGGTGTGAACGCGAGGCCCGAGACCTTGGGCTCGAAGCCCGCGGGGCGCAGGTCGATCAGCTCGTAGTTCGGGTTGACCGTGTCCAGGCGCAGACCGTCGCCCGAGGTGTCCGTGGCTCCCTCGCAGTACTTGTTGCCGGGCGCGGTGACCCGCACGACGTTCGCCTCGGTGCTCAGGGCCGACGTCGGGACGACCTCGAACGTCGAGGACCCCGGGGTCTTCCACGCGAGCGTCAGGCGCTGCTTGTCGGTGCCCTCGTAGTACTCGACCCGCAGGTCGTGAGCACCTTCGGCGAGAGTGATCGCCCCCTCGACCGAGGTCGAGTCGTTCGGGCCGTCGTTCTCGAGGAGGAGCTGGTCGTCGACGTAGACGAGCGCGCCGTCGTCGTTCGTCACGCGGAACGTGTACTCACCCTCGGCCGGGACCGTGAGCGTCGCGAGCGCGTGCGTGATGAAGCGGTCCGAGGCGCCGAAGTGCTCGGGCGTGCTCCAGTCGATCGTCGGCATGAGCTTGTCGACGTTGGGCGTGGTGCCCGACTTGAGGGTGCACACGGACCCGGGGTCCTGGGCGAGCTGGAACGTGCGCAGCGTGACGCCGGGCTCCATCTCGGTGTCGGCAGCCTGTGCCGACGGGAGTGCTCCGGCGAAGGCGAGGGGTACGAGCAGGGAAGCTCCGAGCAGGCCTGAGAGGCCTCTTCGATGGCGTGAGGGGGTTCGCACTGGAGTTCTTCCTCCTTGAAGACGAGTCAGCGTTGACTCTCGGACCCTAAGGAGGCTTCTGCCTGCTGTCAACCAAAAGTCGAATGTCAGTCAACAGATTCCGGGATCGCGCCATCGGCGGATCACCTCAGCGCGGGTCGCGGCTCGCGTCGTGGTGGATCGCGACGAACACCGACCACGGCTCGCCACCCGTCGCAGGCTCGCGCTGCCGGAAGTCCTCGAGGACCTCGTTGAGCCGCTGCGACAGCTCCTCACGCCCAGCGGCGTCGAGCCGCAGGCCGAGCCTGCCCATGTCGACGGTCGCGGGATCAGCCGCGGCCAGCTCCTCCAGGAACGCGTCAAGCAGCACTCGATGCCCTCCAGGCCCCAGGTCCGCGGTCCAGGACTTGCCCGTCGCGAGGTACGGCACCTCCCGCGCCCCCCTCGCCCCCACCCGCTCGGGCTGCGCCGCCAGGAACCCGCGAGCCACGAGCGTCCTGACGTGATGGAGCGTCGTCGCCGGGTTCTTCCCGAGCGCCTGGGCGATCTCCTTGTTGGTCCGCGCCTCGTCGAGGCAGATGCGCAGGATCCGCACCCGGAGCGTCGACGCGAGGGCGCGCGCGTCGGCGTCCCGGTCGGCGACCGAGCCACCGGTCGTCGGCAGCTCCGCGGTCGGTGCGTGGACACCGGCGCGCTTGACGGGGGGCCGCACGGGCGAGGGCGGCGCGGGCGAAGCCGCACGATCGGAGGTCACCCCCACAGGCTAACTGATTGACATTTCTCAATCACTTGCAGCAGGCTGACCCCATGACGTCCGACGAGCCCGCGGTGAGCACCGTCGCTCCCCCGCGCAGCCTGGTCCACCACCGCGACTTCCGGCACCTCTGGGGCGGTGACGCGCTGGGCCAGCTCGGCGCGCAGCTCACGGGCTTCGTCCTGCCGATCTTCGCCGTGTCCCACCTGCACGCGACCGAGTGGCAGATGGGCGCCCTCAACGCCGCCGAGACCGCGGCCTTCCTCCTGCTCAGCCTGCCCGCCGGGGCCTGGGTCGACCGGATGCGCAAGCGCCGGGTCCTCGTCGCAGCGGACCTCGCACGCGCCGCGATCCTGTCGGTCGTGGTCGTCGCCGCCCTGACCGACCAGGCCAGCATGGGGCTGCTCATCGGCGCGGCCGTCGTCATCAGCACGTTCAGCCTCTTCTTCGACGTCGCGCACCAGAGCTACGTCCCCGGGCTCGTCGGGCTCGACCACGTCGTCGAGGGAAACTCCAAGCTCCAGGCGACCCAGTCCGTCGCGATGATCGCCGGACCGGCGATCGGCGGCATCGCGCTGCGCGTCCTGTCCGCGCCGCTCGTCATGGTCGCGACCGTCGGCACCTACCTCGCGAGCGCGCTCGCCGTCTCGCGGATCCGCCACCACGAGGACCTCCCCGACCCGGCGGCACGCCGCCCCCTGCGCACCGAGATCGCCGAGGGGCTCCGCTTCGTCGCGAGCGAGCCCCTGCTCCGCCGCATCCTCGCGTGCACGTCGCTCAGCAACCTGGGCGGTGCGATCGGCAACGCGGTCGTGGTGATCTACGCGCTGCGCACGCTCGACGTCGGGACGGCGACCTACGGCGTCGTGCTCTCGGCGAGCGCGGCCGGCGGCCTGCTCGGTGCGGTCCTGGCCGACCGCGCGGCGCGGCGGGTCGGACCGGCGCGGATCATCCCCGTCTCGGCCGTCTTCTCGGGCATCGCGTACGCGATCACGCCCGCGGCGGCCTGGGTGGCGACCACAGGTGCCGCGGACGCCCTCGTACCGGCGGTGCTCGTCTTCGGGGGCTTCGCCTTCAACCTCGCCGTCGTCGTCTACAACGTCGCGCAGGTGAGCTTCCGCCAGCGGCTCTGCCCGCCTGCGTTGCTGGGCCGCATGAACGCCTCTGCCCGGTTCCTCGTGTGGGGCCCCATCCCGATCGGCGGGCTGCTCGGCGGGTGGATCGGGACCGTGTGGGGCGTGGCGCCCGCCCTGTGGGTCGGGACGCTCGTCATGTCGCTCGGGGCGCTGCCCGTGCTGCTGTCACCGCTGTCCCGCATGACCGAGCTGCCCGTCCCGGCCCGCGGCTGACGATGCCCGGCGCCGGGCACGAGGGGCGGCGGCCGGGCCTGCAGCGGACTCGCCGGCCGGGGCCGGTGCTTCCCGTCAGAGGTCGTACGTCGCGACCAGCGCGGCGTGGTCGCTCCAGCGGCTCTCGTAGTCGTCGGCGCGGTCGACCTCGACCTTGACCGCGCGCTCGGCGAGCGCGGGCGTCGCGAGCTGGTAGTCGATGCGCCACCCCGCGTCGTTGACGAACGCCTGCCCGCGCCACGACCACCAGGTGAACGGTCCGGGGCCCTCGCCGCCGTGCTTGCGACCGAGGTCGACCCAGCCGAGCTCGTCGAACCAGGTGTCCAGGTATGCGCGCTCCTCGGGGAGGAAGCCGGCCGACTTCTGGTTGCCCTTCCAGTTCTTGATGTCGACGTTCTTGTGCGCGATGTTCACGTCGCCCGCGACGACCGCGAGGCCGCCCGCGGCCGAGAGCTCGCGCAGGCGCTCGGTGACCTTCTCGAGGTAGGCGTACTTCTCGTCCATCGTGGGCGTGCCCGCGGTGCCCGAGTGGATGTACGTCGAGACGACCGTGAGCCTCTCGCCCGACGGCAGCTCGAGGTCGGCCTCGACCCAGCGGCCCGTGTCGACCGGGGGCTCCGGCTCGCCCGTGCCCAGCCCGACGCGCACTGCCGTCACAGGCAGCCGCGACACGACCGCGACACCGGCCCGGCCCTTGATGTCGCACGCCTGGTGCGCGACGTGCCAGTCGTCGCCGACGAGCTCGTTCAGGATCTCGTCGGGGGCGCGGACCTCCTGCAGGAGCATGACGTCGGGGGTGCGCGACGCGACCCAGGCGCCCATCCCCCGGCGGTAGGCAGCGCGGATCCCATTCACGTTGGCAGTAGCGATCGTCAGCACCCGGCCATCAAACCCCACGCCACCCACAGGGACGAAAACCGGGCGACGAGAGCCTGGTCACGCCCCCGCTGCCCGCGCCCACCGCACGTTGTCAGAACGAGCGTGGCCTGTACCTCACGCTCGTTCTGACAGGCTGGCGCACGAAGGGCTCAGCGAGCGATGCCCGCAGCCCGCTCGGCCGAGTCCACGACGTTCGCGAGGAGCATCGCGCGCGTCATGGGCCCGACACCACCCGGGTTAGGCGAGATCCAGCCCGCGACCTCGGCCACGGCCGGGTCGGCGTCGCCCACGACACGGCTCCTGCCGGTCTCCTCGTCGACCTCGCGCGAGACGCCCACGTCGATCACGACCGCGCCCGGCTTGACCATGTCGCGCGTGATGATGCCCTTGACGCCCGCGGCCGCGACGACGACGTCGGCCCGGCGGACGAGTGCGGCCAGGTCCTGGGTGCCCGTGTGCGTGAGCGTGACCGTCGCGTTGACGGCGCGGCGCGTGAGGAGCAGGCCGATCGAGCGGCCCACGGTCACCCCGCGCCCCACGACCACGACCTCCTTCCCCGCGAGCGAGACGCCGTGGCGCTCGATGAGCTCGATGATCCCGCGCGGCGTGCACGGCAGCGGCGACGTGACCTCCTCGTTGACGCGCAGCACGAGGCGGCCGAGGTTGGTCGGGTGCAGCCCGTCGGCATCCTTGTCGGGATCGATGAGCTCGAGGATGCGGTGGGTGTCGATGCCCTTCGGGAGCGGGAGCTGCACGATGTACCCGGTGCACGCGGGGTCCTCGTTGAGGCGGCGGACCGCGGCCTCGATCTCCTCCTGCGTGGCCTCGGCGGGCAGGTCCTCGCGGATCGAGGAGAGCCCGATCTCGGCGCAGTCGCGGTGCTTGCCCGCGACGTACCACTGCGAGCCCGGGTCGTCGCCGACCAGGAGGGTGCCGAGTCCCGGCACGACGCCGTGCTCGGCGAGGACGGCGAGACGGGTCGTGAGCTCGGCCTTGATGGCGGCGGCGGTGGCCTTGCCGTCCAGGATCTGCGCGGTCATGGGGGCTCCTCAGGTTCTGGCGGGGCTGAACAGACCGCTGAGTGCGGAGTAGTTGTCGTGGATCGGCCGGATCCGCGACAACTACTCCGCACTCAGCGGGTCACGGGTTTACTGCGACAGTCCCGGGTACAGCGGGAAGTCGGACGTCAGCTTGCGCACGCGAGCGCTCAGGCCCTCGACGTCCGCGCCGGCACCGGCCTTGAGGGCAGCCGCGATGATCTCGGCGACCTCCGCGAACTCGGCGTCCCCGAAGCCACGGGTCGCGAGCGCGGGCGTACCGATGCGCAGGCCCGACGTGACGCGCGGGGGGCGCGGGTCGAACGGCACAGCGTTGCGGTTCACCGTGATGCCCACTGCGTGCAGGAGGTCCTCGGCCTGCTGGCCGTCGAGCTCGGAGTGACGCAGGTCCACGAGGACCAGGTGCACGTCGGTGCCACCCGTGAGGACCGAGACGCCCTTCTCGGCGACGTCGGGCTGGGCCAGGCGGTCCGCGATGATGCTCGCGCCGCGCAGCGTGCGCTCCTGACGGTCCTTGAAGTCGTCCGAGGCGGCGATCTTGAACGACACGGCCTTCGCGGCCACGACGTGCATGAGCGGTCCGCCCTGCTGACCCGGGAACACGGCCGAGTCGATCTTCTTCGCGTATTCCTCCTTGGAGAGGATGAAGCCCGAGCGCGGGCCGCCGATGGTCTTGTGGACCGTCGAGGACACGACGTCGGCGTACGGCACCGGGGACGGGTGCAGGCCCGCGGCGACGAGGCCCGCGAAGTGCGCCATGTCGACCCAGAGCTTGGCACCGACCTCGTCCGCGATCTCACGGAACGCCGCGAAGTCGATGTGGCGCGGGTAGGCGGACCAGCCGGCGATGATCACGTCGGGGCGGGTCTCGAGGGCCGTCTTGCGGACCTCGTCCATCTCGATCCGGTACGACTGCGGGTCGACGCCGTACGCCGAGACGTCGTACAGCTTGCCCGAGAAGTTGATCTTCATGCCGTGCGTGAGGTGGCCGCCGTGCGCCAGCTCGAGGCCGAGGATCTTGTCGCCCTTGTTGATGAGGGCGTGCAGGACGGCCGCGTTCGCGGTCGCGCCCGAGTGCGGCTGGACGTTGACGTGCTCGGCACCGAACAGCGACTTGGCGCGGGCGATCGCGAGGTTCTCGGCGATGTCGACCTGCTCGCAGCCGCCGTAGTAGCGGCGGCCCGGGTAGCCCTCGGCGTACTTGTTCGTGAGGACGGAGCCCTGCGCCTGCAGGACCGCGCGCGGCACGAAGTTCTCCGAGGCGATCATCTCGAGGGTGTCGCGCTGGCGCGCGAGCTCCCCGTCGAGGACCGCGGCGATCTCCGGGTCCACCTCGAGCAGGGACTGGTTCAGGACGTTCGGCTGAGCGCTCATGCGTCTCCTTGGGTGCGTCTGCGGATGACGGTCTCGCGGGAGGGCGTGCCCCGTCCGGGCACGCTCCCCACAGGGGGCGACCCGGGGCCCAGGCGAACGACCCGTCGTCTACACAGCATGCCGCTCCCCGGTGGTGATCCACCATCCCCGTCCGTCCCGCGGCCTCCCCGAGGGGCGGCGTGCGGGGCGCGGGTGCGCCAGTCGCGACGTGCACGATCCTAGCCCACGTCCGTGCGGGGCGGCAGTGGCGGGCGTCACGCCGCGTCGCCCTCCTGCCCGACGACGGAGCGCACGTCGGGCGGGTACGTCACCCTCGGCAGAGCGGAGGGTCACCCTCGGCAGAGCGGAGCGTCACCCTCGGCGGGGCCCGGCGTCACCCTCGGCAGAGCGGAGCGTCACCCTCGGCGACGCGGGGAGAGGGTGTGCGCCCTCCCCCCGCGTCACCTCCTGGTCGCCGGCTCAGGAGAGCGCGGCGCGCCTCTTGCTCAGCAGGTCGAACGCGACCGCGAGGAGCAGCACGAGGCCCTTGATCGCCTGCTGCCAGGCGGCGTCGACGGCCATGATCGACAGGCCCATGTTGAGCACGCCCATGATGAGCGCACCGATCATGGCGCCGGACACGCGGCCCACGCCGCCCGCGACCGCGGTGCCGCCGATGAAGCACGCGGCGATGGCGTCGAGCTCGTAGTTCATGCCTGCCGCAGCCACACCCGCACCGGCACGCGAGGTCGTGATGACGGCCGCGACCGCGGCCAGGACGCCCATGTTGACGAAGATGCCGAAGTCGACCCGGCGCGAGTTGACGCCCGACAGCACGGCCGCGTGGCGGTTGCCGCCGATCGCGTAGATGTGGCGGCCGAACACGCTGCGGTTCAGGACGAACGAGTACGCGATGATGAGGATGCCCACGATGAGCAGCACGACCGGCGTCCCGCCCGAGCTGAGCGACAGCCAGTACGTCACGACCCCGATCAGGACCGCGGCCAGGACGATCTTGACGACGAACGCGGGCAGCGGCTCGACCGCGAGCTCGTGGCGACGCAGCGACGTCCGCGAGCGCCACTGCGCCACGGCGAACGCCACGATGCCGATGCCGCCGATCGCGAGCGTCACGACGTCGAGGTTCCCGACGAACCCGAACCAGTTGGGTACCGACCCGTTGCTGATCGCGATGAAGCCGCTGGGCAGGCCCGCGACCGTGGTGCCGACCAGGACGATCGCGAGGCCGCGGAAGATGAGCATGCCCGCGAGCGTCACGATGAACGCCGGTATCCCGACGTAGGCGACCCAGAAGCCCTGCCACATCCCGACGAGCGCCCCGACCCCGAGGGACAGGACCACGGCGAGCAGCCACGGCAGCTCCCACTGGCTCATCATGATGGCGCACAGCCCGCCGACGAACGCGACGACCGAGCCGACCGACAGGTCGATGTGCCCGGCGACGATCACCATGACCATGCCGATCGCGAGGATCATCACGTACGCGTTCTGCTGGATGAGGCTCGCGACGTTGTTCGGGTAGAGCAGGCGCCCGTCGGTGAGGACCTGGAAGAGCAGGACGATCACGAGCAGTGCCGCGACGATGCCGTACTGGCGGACGTTGCGGCCGAGGTATTCCCTGACGGCGTTCATCGGACGTCGACTCCCTTGTCCATGGTCATGTAGTGCATCAGTGCTTCTTGGGTGGCGTCCGCGCGCGCGACCTCGCCGGTGATCCGGCCCTGGCTCATCGCGTAGACACGGTCGCACAGGCCGATGAGCTCGGGGAGCTCGGAGGAGATGACGACGACGGCCTTGCCCGCGTCGGCGAGTGCGTTGATGATCGCGTAGATCTCGTACTTGGCGCCCACGTCGATGCCACGCGTGGGCTCGTCGAGGATGAGGACGTCCGGGTCGGAGTACACCCACTTCGACAGGACGACCTTCTGCTGGTTCCCGCCCGAGAGCTTCCCGGCGATCGCCTCGACGGTGGGCGCCTTGATCCGGAAGTCCGTGCGGTAGCGCTCGGCGACCTGGGTCTCGGCCTGCGAGTCGACGACGCCCCAGCGGGACACCTTGCCGAGCGCGGAGGCCGAGACGTTCTCACGGATGGTCTGGATGAGGTTGAGGCCGTACCGCTTGCGGTCCTCGGTCGCGTATGCGAGCCCGTGGCCGATGGCTTCGGAGACGCTGCGCGTCCTGATGGGCGTGCCGTTCTTGTAGACGGTCCCGGAGATCTTCGCGCCGTAGGAGTGTCCGAACACGCTCATCGCGAGCTCGGTGCGTCCGGCCCCCATGAGCCCGGCCATGCCGACGATCTCACCGGCGCGCACGTGCAGGCTCACGTGGTCGACGACGACGCGCTCGGTGTCGATCGGGTGGTGCACGGTCCAGTCCTCGATGCGCAGCACCTCGTCGCCGATGGTCGGCTCGTGCTCCGGGAAGCGACTGTCGAGCGAGCGCCCGACCATGCTGCGGATGATGCGGTCCTCGGTCACGGGCTCGGTGCCGTGCAGGTCGAGGGTCTCGATCGTCGCGCCGTCGCGGATGATCGTCACGCGGTCGGCGATCGCGGCGATCTCGTTGAGCTTGTGGCTGATGATGATGCAGGTGATCCCGTGGCTGCGGAACTCGTCGATGAGCTTGAGCAGGTGGGCGCTGTCCTCGTCGTTGAGCGCCGCGGTGGGCTCGTCGAGGATGAGCAGGTCCACGCGCTTGGACAGCGCCTTGGCGATCTCGACGAGCTGCTGCTTGCCGACGCCGATGTCCATCGACTTGGTCGCCGGGTTCTCGGACAGGCCGACGCGCGCGAGCAGGGCCGCGGCCTCGCTCGTGGTGCGGTGCCAGTCGACGATCCCGGCGGAGGCCTTCTCGTTGCCGAGAAAGATGTTCTCCGCGATCGACAGGTGCGGGACGAGCGCCAGCTCCTGGTGGATGATGACGATCCCGCGAGCCTCGCTGTCGCGGATGGTCCTGAACTCGCACGTCTCGCCGTCCATGACGATCGTGCCGTCGTAGGTGCCGTGCGGGTAGACGCCCGACAGCACCTTCATCAGGGTCGACTTCCCGGCCCCGTTCTCCCCGCAGATCGCGTGGACCTCGCCCCGGCGCACGTCCAGCGTGACGTCCTGCAGGGCCTTGACGCCGGGGAACTCCTTGGTGATCCCCCGCATCTCGAGGATGTTGCTCTCGCTGGCCATGGGTCAGCTCCTCACTCGTCCGTTCCGTGGTGGCCCGTCGCCGCGGTGGTGCCGCGGCAGGGCGACCGTCTCGACCGTCGTGCTGCGCGCACCGTGCCCGGCCCCGGGACTGCTGTCCCGGGGCCGGGCACGGTGCGTCCGGTCAGAGGCCGAGCTTGTCGGCCGTGTAGAAGCCGGAGTCGACGAGCGTCGTCTGGACGGTGTCGGCGGTCACGACCTGCGGGTCGAGGAGGAAGGACGGCACGACCTTCACGCCGTTGTCGTAGGTCTCGGTGTCGTTGACCTCGACCTCCTCGCCCTCGACGATCTGCTGGACCATCGTGGCGACCTGGTCGCCGAGCGTGCGGGTGTCCTTCCAGACCGTCATGGCCTGCTTGCCCGCGAGCATGTTCTTGACGTTGGCCTCGTCGGCGTCCTGGCCCGTGACGAGCGGCCAGCCCTCACCGGCGGCGTAGCCGCTGCCCTCGAGCGCCTGCTGGATGCCGAGCGCGAGCGAGTCGTTGGGCGAGAGGACGACGTTCACCTTCTTGTCCGTGTAGAACGAGTTGAGGCGGTTCTCCATCTCTGACTGGGCCTTGGCGGACTCCCAGCCCTGGATGCCGATGGTGGTCCAGTCGTCGACCGTGGCGGGCGCCTTGCCCGAGGGCACGACGAGCTGGCCCGACTCGACGTAGGGGGTCAGGACGTCCCAGGCGCCCTTGAAGAAGAAGCGGGCGTTGTTGTCGTCGGGCGACCCGGCGAAGGGTTCGAGGTTGAACGGTCCGGCGCCGCCCTCGAGGCCGAGCTGCTCGGCGATGAACTCGCCCTGGAGCGTGCCGACCTTCTCGTTGTCGAACGTCGCGTAGTAGTCGACGTGCTCCGAGTCGTTGATGAGGCGGTCGTACGCGATGACCGGGATCTCCTCCTTGGCGGCCGCGTCGAGCACCGGGCCGAGGGCCGTGCCGTCGATCGAGGCGATGACGAGCACGTCGGCGCCCTGGTTGATCATGTTCTGGAGCTGGGTGATCTGCTGGTCGACCTTGTTGTCCGCGTACTGGAGCGTGGTCTCGTAGCCGGCGTCGCCGAGGAGCTCCTCGAGGTGGGCGCCGTCGTTGTTCCAGCGCTCGAGGCTGCGGGTCGGCATCGCGATGCCGATCAGGGGCGTGTCGCCTCCGCCGGTCTCGCCGCCGCCCGACTCGCCGCCCGCACGCTCGGAGCTGCATGCCGTGAGGGCACCGATCAGGAGAGTCATCCCAGCAGCGGCCGCGACCGCCTTGCGCATTGACGTCATCGTCATTCCCTTTCGTCGTCGAACCAGGGGCGAGCCTCGGCTGTGAGGCTCGCGTCGCCTCCGAGCCGCGGAGGGGGATCCGCGTTGCCTCGGTCGGCACTGCAGCGAAACTAGCCAGGCTTGAGTTAGAGCGTCAAGCGCAGTAACCAGTTCGTGACCTAATTGTGTTCGAGACTCAAACTCAGAGTGGAAGCGGTACCACCGCCGCGACCCCGGGAAACCCCCGTGTCGCCTCACTTCTCCGGCCCTCACCAGCGTGTACGCTGCTGCCTGTGAACAACGACCGGTCCACACCCGGCTCGCAGACCTCACTCCGAGAAGCGAACCGAACGCGCATCGTGGATGCGGTGAAGCGCTACGGCGGCCTCACCCAGGTCGAGCTCGCCGAGGCCACGGGGCTGTCCACGGCGACGGTCTCGACCATCGTCAAGGAGCTGACCCAGGCAGGGGTCGTCGACACCCGACCCACCTCGCGCTCGGGCCGCCGCGCGCTCAAGGTCACCCTCGCGCGCCAGCTCGGCCTCGTCGCGGGCATCCAGTTCGGCCACCGCCACCTCAAGGTCGCGCTCGGCGACTTCGGCCGCACGATCGTCGCCGAGCAGCAGATGCCCCTGCCCGTGGACCACCGCGTCGACACGGGGCTGGACCGCGCAGCCCTGCTCGTCATGGACCTCCTGGAGCGCGTCGGCGCCTCGACCGACGAGCTCCTGACGGTCGGCATGGCACTGCCCGCCCCGGTCGACATCTCGACGGGGATGATCTCGGTGCGAGGCATCATGCGCGGCTGGGACGACCTGCACGTCGGCCAGGTCATGTCCAAGCGCCTCGCACGCCCCGTGGTCGTCGACAACGACGCGAACCTCGCCGCGCTCGCCGAGGCCGAGCTCGGGGCCGCGCGCGCCTACCGCGACTCGGTGTTCGTCCGTGTCTCGTACGGGACCGGGGCGGGCGTCGTCATCGGCGGGCACGTCCACCGCGGCTACGCGGGGACGGCCGGGGAGATCGGTCACGTCCAGGTGGACCCGGCCGGCCCCATCTGCCGCTGCGGCAACCGCGGCTGCCTCGAGACCGTCGTGGGGTCGGGCGCGCTGCTCGACCTGCTCCGCTCGAGCCACGGCGACCTGACCCTGCGCGACGTCATCTCCCGGGCGCTCGAAGGCGACCCGGGGTGCCGTCGTGTCGTGGCCGACGCGGGCGACCGCATCGGCATCGCGGTCGCGACGCTCGCGAGCGCCATGAACCCGCAGGTCATCGTCGTCGGGGGCGAGCTCGCCGAGACCGGCGAGATCCTCGCCGGGCCCCTGCGCGACGCGGTCCGCAGGCACCTCGTGCCCAACACGATCGCCCCGGTCGAGGTCGTGCTAGGCGAGCTCGGTGCCCGCGCCGAGGTCATGGGCGCGCTCGCGCTCGCCCTCCAGTCGACCGACGTCACGAGCGACGTGCGCCTCGCCCCGGGGGCGCCCGGCCCCGTGGGGCTCGTCGCCGCAGGCGACTCCGGTCCCCCGACTCCGGGAGACCGACCATGACCGCGACCGCACGACCGTCTCGCCACGACGACGTGGCGGGCACGACGGCGCCCCAGGGCGCCCGAGCACGAACAGGTGACAGAACGTGAGCAGCTCCGCCCTCCCCGCACTGTCGTTGCACGGCATCGACAAGTCCTTCGGCGCGGTCCGCGCGCTCGAGGGCATCGACCTCGAGGTGCACCGCGGCGAGGTCGTCGCGCTCGTCGGCGACAACGCCGCGGGCAAGTCGACGCTCGCCAAGGTCGTCGCGGGCGTCCTCGTCCCGGACGCGGGCATCATCGAGTCCGACGGCGTCCCGGTCACCATCCCGAACCCGGCGGCAGCGCACGCGCTCGGGATCGCGACGGTCTTCCAGGACCTCGCACTGTGCGACAACCTCGACGTCGTGTCCAACCTCTACCTCGGGCGCGAGCTGCGCCACGGCCCGCGGCTCGACGAGGCCGCGATGGAGGACAACGCGCGCCGGATCCTGCGCGACCTCACGTCCCGCATCCCGTCGGTCCGCACGCTCGTCTCCGACCTGTCGGGCGGCCAGCGTCAGAGCGTGGCGATCGCGCGCACGCTGCTGGGCGACCCGCGCGTCGTCGTGCTCGACGAACCGACGGCCTCGCTGTCCGTGTCGCAGACCGCCGAGGTCCTGACCCACATCGAGCGCCTGCGCGACCTGGGGCACGCGGTCATCCTCATCAGCCACAACATGACCGACGTGCGCGCGGTCGCGGACCGGATCGAGGTCCTGCGCCACGGCCGCAACAACGGCTCGTTCTCCGGGCCCGGCACGAGCTACGAGGAGATCATCGCGGCGATCACGGGCGCCGTCGCCGCTCCGCGCCGGACGGCACGCCTGGCCTGACGCAGGGTCCGACCTGCCGGCCTCGCCGTCGGCGCCCCGACGTGTCGTCGCGGTGAACAGGACGGGCGCCCGCACGACCCGGCGTTACCGCCGGGTTGCCGGCCTGTGGAGATGTGGACACAGACCGGACGAACCTCGCAGACCGCCCCGCGCACCGCTTTCCCTGCGAACTTCACCCGCTCTACATTCGAGGCACGACACCACCGGGGGTCCCGCTCGACCGGACCGCCCGTCGTCGTGACCGGCACGCAGGGGTGTCGCTGCCCGTCCCGACGTCATCGCCGCCGCCGCTCTCGAGCCGCCGCGCGCCGACCTTCTCGCCGCTCGACGTCCCGGTCCCGACGTGCCGTCTCTCGTCGTCCGACGGAGGAGAACGCATGGGTAGCAGCAGACTGGCCGTGGTACGGCTCCTGGCCGTGGTCGCGGTGGCTTTCGGCCTCGTGTACATCGGGTGGCGATGGACGGGGACAGTCGCGTGGGACGCCTGGTGGATCGCGGTCCCCCTGGTCCTGGCCGAGACGTACAGCCTGGGCGAGACCGTCCTGTACTCGCTGACCATGTGGAACGCGAGGCGCCGGCCCCCGGCTCCCCCGGCCCCGGAGGGGCTGAGCGTCGACGTGTTCGTCACGACGTACAACGAGCCCGTGGACCTGGTCCTGCGGACCGCGATCGCGGCGCGCGACATGACCTACCCGCACGCGACGTGGATCCTCGACGACGGCGACCGGCCCGAGCTCGAGGTCGCGGCGTCCCGCGTGGGCGTCGGGTACATCACGCGCGGTCCGGAGTGGGAGGGGCGGCCCCGGTTCGCGAAGGCGGGCAACGTCAACAACGCGCTGTTCCGCACGAGCGGCGACCTCGTCGCGATCCTCGACGCCGACCAGGTCCCGGAGCCGCGCTTCCTGGACCGGGTCCTGGGCTACTTCGAGGACGAGGAGGTCGCGTTCGTCCAGACGCCGCAGCACTTCTGGAACGTGCCGCCGAGCGACCCGCTGGGCACGCAGGCCGAGCTGTTCTACGGCCCGATCCAGCAGGGCAAGGACGGCTGGGGCGCGGCGTTCTTCTGCGGGTCGAACGCGGTGCTGCGGCGCGAGGCGCTCATGGCGCTCGGGCTGACCCGGTTCTCCCGGGACGCGCGCGGGGCGATGCGCGCCGCGCTCCGGGCCGGCCGGTCACGGCTCCAGGACCTCCTGAGCCAGCTCGCGGTGCGCGAGCCCGCGGCGATGCCCGTGGCCGAGCAGGCGCTGGCAGCCGTCCGCCGGGCCGAGGGGCAGTTCCGGCGCGGCGACGTGCTCGCCGAGATCACCTCGGAGCTGCGGTCGGCCTTCGCCGCGGCGCTCGTCCGGGCGCCCGCGGGTCCTGGGCCTGCGCTGGCCCAGGCGTCCCCGGAGGCCCACGTGCCCCACGAGACCACGCCCCTGCCCGAGGACGTCGCGGGCGAGCTGCTCGCCGAGCTCGACGGGGTCCTCGAGCGGGTCGACGTGGCCCGCACGGACCAGGCCCTGACGATCAACCCGCTCGACACGACCACGATCACCGAGGACATGGCCACGGCGATGCACCTGCACGCGATGGGGTGGACGAGCGTCTACCACCGCGAGGTCCTGGTGCACGGGCTCGCGCCCGAGGACGTCGGCACGGCGCTCTCGCAGCGCCTGCGCTGGGCCACGGGGTCGATGCAGGTCTTCTTCCGGGACAACCCGCTCCTGGTCCGCGGGCTCTCGCTCGCCCAGCGGCTCATGTACCTGGGCACCATGACGAGCTACCTGAGCGGGTTCGCCGCCCTGGTCTACCTCGCCGCGCCCGTGCTCTTCCTGACGCTCGGCGTCTTCCCGCTGCACGCGGACCCGGCGCTGTTCTTCCTGCACTTCCTGCCGTTCTTCGTGGCCTGCCAGCTCCTCTTCCAGGTGTCCGGCACGGGCAGCCGCGGGCTGTGGCGCGGGCAGCAGATGTCGTTCGCGCTGTTCCCCACGTGGATCGCGGCCACGCTCTCGGGGGCGTCGGCGGTGTTCCTCGGCCGGCACGTCGCGTTCTCGGTCACGTCCAAGACCAAGCAGGCCACGGGCGCGGGCTACCGGCACGTGCTGCCGCAGGTCGTCGTGACCGTGGTCCTGCTCGTGGCCTCGGCGGTCGGGGTGGCCCGCATGCTCGCGGGCGAGGCCTCGGCGCCGGCCACGTTCCTGACCCTGGGCTGGGTCGCGGTCGACCTGGCCCTCCTGTCCGCCGCGCTGCGCGCAGCGCGGTACACGGGCCCCGGTGACTCGGTCACGGATCCCACTCCCCCGTCCGTCGCACTCCTCGCGGCCCAGGCCGTGGGCGACGTGCTCGACGGTGACGACGCTCTCCCGACCACGTTCGACCCGACGGAAGTCCCGCTCGACCTCACCGTCCGCCACGTCCCCAGGAGCTCGCCATGGCCGCCTTCGTCAGTGCACCCGACCTCACCCTGACCCACCCCGTCACGAGCATCGACCTCCCGGCCGGGGGGCGGCTCGACGCCGCTGCCGTCCTGTCCCTCCGCGAGCCCGTGTCGTCGGCCGTGTCCGACGGTCCTGTCCTCGTCCTGCTCGACGTCTCGGGGGTCGACGGCGTGTCGCCGTCGGGCGTCGCGGGTCTGCTCGACCTGTTGCGCGTGGCCCGTTCGCGCGGCGGGGACCTGCGGATCTTCGGCGCCTCGGCTGCGCTGCAGCACGCGTTCACGGCGCTGCGGCTCGACGCGGTCACCCGCATCTACGGCGGCCACGACGAGGCGCGCGGTCTCCCCGCGTCCCGGGCCTCCTGATGGCGTTCTACCTCCCGGGCGGCCGGCGCCGCCGGCCCGGCCTCGTGACGCCGCTCGTGGTCATGATGCTGGGGGTCGGCGCGGTGGGCGCGGGGTTCGCCGTGGCCGGTCCGCCCGCGACCCCGGAGGCGCCCGTGGTCGCGGCGTGCACCGCGGACGCGGCGAGCATCGTGCCCGACGACGGCACGCTGCTCGGCGTCAACCTCGACTGGGCGTCGGAGACCCTCGAGGAGCACCGGACCTACCTCGATCACGCCCCGGCGGTCGCGGTCCAGTTCTCGGACGTCCCCTACGACCGCGAGACCTGGGAGCACACGGTCAGCGCGGTCACGCAGATGAAGGCCAACGGGGGCGTGCTGCTCCTGACGCTCGAACCGCACGCGGGCCTCGCGGCCATGTCGGACGAGGTGGTCGCGACGCTCGCCGACGACCTGCGGGACGTCAACGAGCAGGGCGTCGCGGTCGTGCTGCGGTTCGCGCACGAGATGAACGGGTCCTGGTACGCGTGGGGCCAGCAGCCGACGGCCTACGTCGAGACGTTCCGTCGGGTCGCGGCCGCGGTCCACGCCGAGGCCCCGGGCACGGCCATGATGTGGGCGCCCAACTACGGCGGCGGGTACCCGTTCACGGGAGGCCAGTTCGCGGCGCTGCCGGGGTCCGCCGACTACGCGGCTCTCGACACCGACGGCGACGGCACGCTCACCATGACCGACGACAGCTACCTGCCGTACTTCCCGGGGGACGACGCCGTGGACTGGGTCGGGGTCTCGCTGTACCACTGGGGCAACCAGCGCCCGTGGGGCAACAACGAGGTCCCCGAGGACGGCAAGTTCCTCGCGATGCTCACGGGCACGTACGTGGGCACGGCCGGGGACGACGCCGCGGTGCCGGACTTCTACACGGTGTACGGCGTCGAGCACGGGCACCCGGTCGCCGTCCCGGAGACCGCCGCGATCTACACACCCGCGCGTGGCGGGGCCGCCGAGCTCGACATCAAGCGGGCCTGGTGGCGGCAGGTGTTCTCGTCCGAGACCCACGAGCGGTTCCCGCAGCTCAAGATGGTCAACTGGTTCGAGTGGGACAAGTACGAGATCGAGATCGACGACGACGTCGACTGGCGGGCCGCGGGCGCGTCCGACGTCCGCGACGCGTTCGTCGCCGACCTCCCGTCGTGGCTGCGCTACGCCGAGGACGTCTCGACCTGCGAGGAGTGACATGCGATCGACCCTGCGCAGGTCCCGGCGCGCACCTCGCCCGGGTGTCCTCGCCGCCGCCGTGATCGTCGTGGTGAGCCTGTGCACTCTGGCGGCCGCCGCCGTCGGGCCGCCTGCGTCCGGGCCCGGGGCGCCCCGCATAGGGCCCCCGCCCGGGCCGCTGACCTGGGCCGACGAGTTCGACGGCGCGGCCGGCGCCCCGCCCGACCCCTCGCACTGGCGCGTCGAGACGGGCGGCAGCGGGTGGGGCAACGGCGAGCTGCAGTACTACACCGACAGCCCGAGCAACGCCTCGACGGACGGCGAGGGCCACCTCGTCATCACGGCCCGCCGCGAGAACCCCGGCGACCTGTGGTGCCACTACGGGCGCTGCGAGTACACCTCCGCGCGGCTCATCACCGCGGACCGTTTCGCCCAGCAGCACGGACGCTTCGAGGCGCGCATCAAGGTCCCGGGCGGGCAGGGCACCTGGCCCGCGTTCTGGATGCTCGGTCAGGACATCTTCACCACCGAGCCGTGGCCCGCGAGCGGCGAGATCGACGTCATGGAGAACGTCGGCCAGGAGCCGGGCACGGTGTGGGGCAGCCTGCACGGCCCCGGGTACTCGGGCGCGGACGCGGTCCACGCGTCCTTCACGCTCCCCGGCGGGGAGGAGGTCGCCGACGACTTCCACACCTTCACGGTCGACTGGGCCCCGGACGCGATCACCTGGTACGTCGACGGCGTCGAGTACTCGCGCAGGACGCCCGCCGACACCGGCGGTGACCCGTGGGTCTTCGACGACCCGTTCTTCCTGCTGCTCAACCTCGCGGTGGGCGGCGACTGGCCCGGACCGCCCGACGAGAGCACGCCCCTGCCCGCGCGCATGCTCGTCGACCACGTCCGGGCGTACGCGTGGGACGAGCCGTAGACGCGAGCGAGGCGCGTCCCCGTGCGGGGGACGCGCCTCGCTCTCACGCGGAAGGACTCAGTCCTGCCCGACGGCGTCGCTCGCGTTGCGTGCCTCGGCCTCGCCCAGGATGCGGCGCAGGTACGTGTAGGTGAGATCGCCCGCGGCCTTGTCGTACTGCTCCTCGTAGCCGTGACGCGTGTACAGCTCGAGGTTCTGCTTGGAGTCCTTGCCCGTGAAGACCCAGATCTCCGTGGTCTCCTCAGGAAGGTGCGGCAGGACCGCGAACAGCATCTGCGTGCCGATCCCGCGGCCCTGGAGGTCCGGGGCCACCGCGAGCCGACCGAGCGTGGCCTTGCCGCCCTCGATCTCCACGCGCACCGACCCCACCAGGCGCGGCCCCTGCCACGCACCGAGCGTGATGACGCCCGGGGTCGCGAGGTCCGTCTTGAGCTCCGCGAGCGTCTGGGTCAGCGGGGGGATGTTGGGGTCCCCGTAGAGCTGCGCCTCGGTGACGAACGCTGCCCGGCGGAGCGTGAGGAGCTCCCCCGCGTGCTCGTCCGTGACGAGGTCCATGGTCATCGGCGTGTCGGTCATGGTCCCATCGTGTCAGAAACGGACCGCCCCGCGGTGCGCGTCCGCGGGTGGAACGGTGACCGTCTCACCTAGCCCTTCACCACCACCCCTGACGGACGGAGCCCCTGGACGCGTGGCGGCGCGGCTACCCTGGGACCGTGTCCAGCACCTCTCTCCCGAACGTTCCCGCCTCCGGCGCGCCCGACGCGTCCACGCCGACCCACTGGGTCCTCACGCTGTCCTGCCCGGACGGTCCGGGGATCGTGCACGCCGTCACGGGGACGCTCGCCGAGCACGGCGGCAACATCACCGAGTCGCAGCAGTTCGGCGACCCGCTGTCCGGGCTGTTCTTCATGCGAGTCCAGGTCGAGTCGGCTGCGTCGCGCGACGAGCTCGAGGACGCCCTGGCCCCTGTGATCGAGGCGTTCGACATGACGTGGAACCTCGACGTGGTCGGGCGGCGCGTGCGCACGCTCGTCATGGTCTCCAAGGCCGCGCACTGCCTCGTCGACCTGCTCTACCGCGAGCGCTCGCAGGGCATGCCGATCGAGGTCGTGGGCGTCGTTGGCAACCACCGCGACCTCGAGGACATCGCCACGTTCTACGGCAAGCCGTTCCACCACGTGCCCGTCACCCGCGACACCAAGGCCACCGCCGAGGACCGCCTGCGCGGGCTCGTGGCCGAGCTCGACGTCGAGCTCGTCGTCCTCGCGCGCTACATGCAGATCCTCTCGGACGACCTGTGCCGGGACCTGTCGGGTCAGGTCATCAACATCCACCACTCGTTCCTGCCGAGCTTCAAGGGTGCCCGCCCCTACGCGCAGGCGCACGACCGCGGCGTCAAGCTCATCGGCGCCACGTCGCACTACGTCACGGGCGACCTGGACGAAGGACCGATCATCGAGCAGGACGTCGAGCGCGTCGACCACTCGCGCGCCGTCGAGGACCTGGTCGCGCTGGGCGAGGACGTCGAGCGCCGCACGCTCGCGCGGGCCGTGCGCTGGCACGCCGAGCACCGCGTGCTGCTCGACGGTCACCGGACGATCGTCTTCCGCTGACCCCTCCTGCGCTGAGTGCGGACCACGCGCGGGTCTTGCCGGGCGTTCCCCGCAAGAGCCCCGCACTCAGTGAGGAGTGGACCGCACCGCCGCCGCGAGCCGCGCCACGGCTTCCTCGACGCGCGCGTCGGCGAGGTTGCCGTAGCCGACGACCAGCCGGTCGCGCTCGCCCTCGCGTGCGGGCGCGGCCGTCGCCCGGTATCGCTCGATCGCCGCGACGTTGACCTCGCGCAGCGCCGCCTCGCGCACCACGTCCGTGGCCGCGACGCCGGGCGGGAGCGCGACCACGGCGTGCATGCCTGCGGCGATCCCCGTGACGACCGTCCCGGGCAGCTCCGACTCGAGCGCCTCGACGAGCACCTCCCGGCGCCGTCGGAACCGCCCCCGCGCCGCGCGCAGGTGCCGTTCGTACGCTCCTGACGTCACGAACCGCGCGAGCGCGAGCTGGTCGAGCGTCGACGGTCCCGCCCCGCCCCGGTCGACCACGGTGTCCCGCCATCCGGGCGGCAGCACCGCCCAGCCGAGCCCGAACGCGGGCGACAGCGTCTTGCTCAGCGAGCCCAGCAGCACCACGCGGTCGGGCGCGAGTCCCTGCATCGCGGCCACGGGCCGGCGGTCGTAGCGGAACTCGGCGTCGTAGTCGTCCTCGACGACCAGCCCGTCGACGTCGCGCGCCCACCGGACGAGTGCCTCACGCCGCGCGGGCGAGAGGGCCGCGCCTGTGGGGAACTGGTGGGCAGGGGTCACGAGCACGGCGCGCGCACCGGTCCGGCCTGCCGTGGCGAGGAGCGCGTCGACGTCGATCCCGTCGCCGTCGACCGGGACCGGGACGGGCGTGAGCCCGGCGGCCGCTGCGGTCTCGCGCAGGCGCGGCCAGCTCGGGTCCTCGACGAGCAGGGCCCGGTGCCCGGCCCGGTGGAGCGCCGCCGCGACGCGCCGCATGGCGTCGTCGGCGCCGTGCGTCACGACGACGTCGCTCCCGCCCGCACGCACGTGCCGGGCGCGGGCGAGGTAGTCCGCGAGCGCCGCCCGCGTCGCGGGATGGCCGGTGGGGTCGGGGGCCGCGAGGTCCGCGTCGGGCGCCTCGGCGAGGGCTTCGCGCAGCGCGCGGACCCAGGCGGCGCGCGGTACGTGCCGCAGGTCGGGCACGCCGGGCCCCAGGTCGTAGCGCGCCCGCGGGGCGGGCGGTCCTCCCCTGCCCGACGGCGTCGCTCCCGTCCGGGTGCGGGTCGCCCGGGCGCCGGTCCGGGCCGTGAGCGGCACCCGGGTCCCCGACCCTGTCCGGGACTCGAGGAACCCCTCGGCGACGAGCTGCCCGTAGGCCTCGGTCACGACCCAGCGCGAGACGCCCAGGGTGTCGGCGAGCACGCGGCTCGGGGGCAACGCGGCCCCCGGTGGCACCCGGCCCGCGAGGACGGCCTCGCGCACCGCGTCCTCGAGCCGCCTGTGGAGCGGTCCGGGCCCCGCGCCCAGGTCGAGGACCGTCTCCCAGGCGAGTGCCGCCGTCGGGCCCGGGGCGGGCAGCGCGCGCCCGCGCGACGAATTGGTCTGGTCAGGTGCCATGTCAATGGACCGTACACCCAGGCCGCTCGACTCCTAGCGTGGAGACCGTCAACCAGCAGCACTCTTCGCAGGAGACCACCATGCGCTACCGCACCCTCGGCGACGGCCGGACGTCGTTCGACGTCAGCACGCTGTGCCTCGGCACCATGAACATGGGCACGCTGACGGACGAGGAGACGTCGTTCGCGATCCTCGACCGCTACGTCGAGGCCGGAGGGACGTTCCTCGACACGGCCAACAACTACAGCTACTGGGCGGGCGGCCACGGCCGCGACAGCGAGGACCTGATCAACCGCTGGCTCACGAGCCGCGGCGCGCGCGGGGACGTGCGCATCGCGACCAAGCTCGGCGCGGCCAAGAAGGACCCCGCCCTGCCGCTGTCCAACACTCCCCCGACCAACTTCCAGGGTCTGGGCGCGGAGACCGTCGCGTGGGAGGCGTACGAGAGCCTGCGGCACCTGGGCGTCGACCGGCTCGACGTCCTCTACGGGCACGTCGACGACCTCGACACCCCGCTCGCGGAGACCGTCGGGGCGTTCGGCAAGCTCCAGGCCGAGGGCGCCGTCGGGATCTCGGGGATCTCGAACGTCGCGCTGTGGCGCGTGGTCGAGGCGCGCGAGGAGGCGCTGCGCCAGGGGGTCGCGCCCTACGGGCTGGTTCAGGAGCAGCTCAGCTACCTCTACCCGACCCCCGACCCGGACCGGCACAACTGGGCGTCGCCCGAGCTGCTCGACTATGCGCGCTCGACGGGGACCGACGAGCGCCCGCCCCTCGCGGTCACGGCCTACTCCCCGCTGCTGCAGGGTGCCATGGTGCGTGACGACAAGGAGCTGTGGGACGGCTACGGGCACCCGACGTCGCTCGAGCGACGACGCGTGCTGCACGACGTCGCGCGGCAGATCGGCGCGACGCCCAACCAGGTCGCGCTCGCGTGGCTGCTCGGCGGGCCCGTGCCGGTCGTCCCGGTGATCGGGCCGAGCAGCGTCGCGCAGCTCGACGAGCTGCTCGGGGCGGCGGACCTGGACCTCGACGAGGAGGTACGGACCCGTCTGGACGCAGCCTGACCTGAGCGACACCGCTGAGTGCGGAGTCCTTGCGAGACACGCCCGGCGTGTCTCGCAAGAACTCCGCACTCAGCGGATCTGTGGGGAGGCTAGGAGCAGTCGCGGGCCGCGTACTCGGCGGCGTACGGCGTCCGGACCTCCTTGCCGTCGATCGTCGCCGTGCCCGTGACCGTGGCCGTCGCGGCGGGGACCTGCGCCTGGCGGGTCGCGAACGTCTGCTGGGCGGACCTGCCCGGCAGCACCCCGGTGAAGGTCTTGGCGCCGAACGGCGTCTCGACCCTGACCGTCGCGGGGACCGCGCCCGCGTTGACGGCGACGACCGTGACGGTCGCCCGGCCCGCGGCACACTGGGTGCGCGCCGTGGCGGTGAGCTCGACCTTCGCGGCGCGGGGCTCGACGAGCACCGCGACCGTGCGTGCCGGGACCGTGACGGTACCGGTCGCGGCGTCCCACGTCGTCGCCTTGACCACGTCGTCGTGACCGTCGGCCTGGACCGGCGAGAGCGCGAACTCGCGGCCCACCAGGCCCGCGACCGTCTGCGTGACCGGCTCGGGCGAGGCGTTGAAGACGACGAGCGCGCCGTCGAGCTCCTCGTCCACGTCCGTGCCGACCGTGTCGTCGATGCTCATGACGATCACCCCGGGCGCCTGGCCGGTCCCCGCGTCGGGGAACGTGACCTTCTTGTTGATGAGCTCGGCGCTGCCCAGGCGGAACAGGTCCGTCGAGGAGCGCAGCCGCAGCAGGTCGGTCGCGTTGCCGGACGCCGTCTCGATGTCCTGCGCGGTCGGCTTGAGCGCAGGGTTCGCGAGCAGCGGCGCCATGAGCGGCCACTTGTCCTCGTTGTCGGCGGCCAGCGGCAGGCCCTTGCCGAACCCGTTGTCGGTCCCGGTCCAGTCGATCGCGTTGAACCAGTCGCCCGAGTCGTAGCTGTTGCGGTCGAGCGACTTGGAACGGAGCAGGTCGGTGCCCGCGTGCCACAGCGACGGTGTCTGCGACAGGGCCGTCGTAGCGAGCGAGACGTTGTTCATGCGCACCCGGTCGGCCATCGACGTGTCCGCCGGCAGCTTGAGGGTCAGCAGGTCGAACAGCGTCTCGTTGTCGTGCGCGTCGACATAGCTGATGATCTCCTCGGGCGAGTCCGCGTAGCCCGCGGGCGCACCCCGGTAGTCGATCTCGTCGCCCCGCCGGGTCTCGCCCGTCGAGGTCGTGAACGTGAAGCTGCGCAGGTTGCCCGCGAGGCCCAGGCGGACCAGGTCCGTCTCGTGGCCCAGCGCTGCGAGCTCGTCGGGAGACCCGTCGTTCACGCTCCCCGGCTCCCCCGCTCGGGCGGGCTGCCCGTTCGGGTCGGTCGCGAGGCCCGTGCCGAAGCCCTGCGTGAACGTCGAGGCGCCGTCGACGGGAGACCCGCCGTGGACCGCGTCGCGCAGGCGGTCGGAGAACGTCCCGATGCCCGTGCCGCCGAGCTGACCCTGCGTGGCCTGCTCGAACAGGGCGTTGTCCGCGACCTCGCCGAAGTTCCAGCCCTCGCCGTACAGGTACACGGCCTTGCCGTCCACGCCGTCCTTCGTCAGCGTGAGCTCGTCGAGCGCGGCCCGGACGTCGAGCATGTTCTGCTTCGAGTGGTGCCCCATGAGGTCGAAGCGGAAGCCGTCGACCTTGTAGTCGCGGGCCCATGTGACGACCGAGTCGACCATGAGCTTGCCCGTCATGGCGTGCTCGGTCGCGAGGTTCTGGCAGCATGTGCTGGTCTCGACCGCGCCGGTGGTCGTGTTCTGGCGGTGGTAGTAGCCGGGCACGACCTTGTCGAGCACGCTCTGGGGGTCCTGGCCGCTGGCTGCGGTGTGGTTGAACACCTGGTCGAGGACGACCTGGAGACCGGTCTGGTGCAGCGCCCCGACCATGGTGCGGAACTCCGCGACCCGCGCGGCCCCCTCGGCGTCGACGGCGTAGGAACCCTCGGGCGTGGAGAAGTGCAGCGGGTCGTAGCCCCAGTTGAAGCCGTCCGTGCCCTGGATCGCGGACACGGCCGCCTGCTGCTCTGTGCCGTCGGGCGCGAAGCCGCTCAGGTCTCCTGTTGTGGCCCGGTCCGCAGGGTCTTCAGGGATCGTCGCGATGTCGAACGTCGGCAGCAGGTGCACCGTCGTCAGGCCCGCGTCGGCGAGCTCTCCGAGGTGCTTCATGCCGGCCGAGGCCTTCTCACCGAACGCGAGGTAGGTGCCGCGCTTGGCGGCCGGCACCGTGGTGTCGGCGATCGAGAAGTCCCGGACGTGCAGCTCGTAGATCGTCTGGTCGACGGCCCGCTCCACGACGGGAGCCTTGGTCTCCTTCCACACCTTCGGTTGCGTGCTCTTCGCGCCGAGGTCCACCACGACCGAGTGCGTCGAGTTGAGCGTGAGCCCCAGCGAGTACGGGTCGGTCACGACGTTGGTCTCGACCGTGCCCGTCGACGGGACGAAGACCTCGACCTCGTAGAGGTACCGGGCACCGACCCAGCCGAACTTCTTGTCGGCGTCCTTGCCGTCGACCGTCCACGTCCCGTCCGACTGACGCTCGGCGGGGAACCGCCGGGCGTCCTCGTTCTTCAGGTCCGCGGCGTCCCCCGTGCCGGGCCACGCGAGGAGCGTGACGCTCTTCGCCGTGGGGGCCCACAGCGCGAACGACGCCCACTTGCCGTTGGTGTAGATGCTCGCGCCGAGCGTGCGGTCCGCGGCGTCCTGCGCGAACAGGTCGTCCAGGACGCCGGGGAGCTGGACGCCGGTCGCCGCGGTGAGCGGAGCGTCCGCCGCGGTGCCGCCCCGCTGGGCGACGAGGAGCTGACCCGTGAGCGCAGTGGTCGCCGCGTCGACGGAGATCGGCGCACCGTCGGCGCCCGTGACCCGCAGGGCCACCGCGTCGGCGAGGGCCGGGAAGTCGGCCGCGACGTCGTCGGGCAGGCCTGCCGGGTCCAGGACCAGGGAGTACGACGACGCCCCCTCCGGAGCGACGACCGCGCCGTCGGCGACGCTCAGGCCGCCCGTCGGCGCCGCGTGGAGCGTCCAGCCCGGCGTCGCCGGGTCCGCCCCGGCGAGGAGCTCGCGCGGCCACGCGACCAGGTCCTTGCTCACCCAGTGCGCGGCCTGCTGGCCTGTGCCGGGCAGCGGCGGGTCCGCGACCTCGATCGTCAGGACGTGCGTCGCCAGGACGTAGGAGAACGTCACGGCCTTGCCCTCGGACGCGCTGAACGAGTAGTTCTGGCCGTCCTTGACGCCACCGACGCCGTAGTTCTCGGCCCAGCTCATGCCGTGCGTGACCTTGCCCTCGTAGGCGCCCGTGGCGAGCGCGGACGTCGTGAACGTGTAGACGCCGTCACCGTCCGGGTCGCGCAGCCACGAGCCCAGGCAGTCCGGGGACCACGCGGCCGAGCAGCCGAGCTGGTCCTGGAACGATCCCGCGACCGTGACGATCGGTCCCTGCGCGGTGCTCGAGAAGTCGTGCGAGACCGGGTCCCAGTAGAAGGTCACGGGGCCGCCCGCCGTCGTGTAGGTCGCGTTGGAGCCGTCCTTCGCACCGCCCACGCCGTAGTTGAGGTCCCACGAACCGTTGATCGCGACCTTGTACTCGTACGTCCCGGCCGGGACGTCGAACGTGCCCGCGTAGACGCCGTCGGCGCGCTGGGTGAGCTTGGCGGCCTCGCAGCCGGGAGCCCAGTCGCCCGCGCAGCCCATCTCGGAGTTGTGGCTGCCGGGGACGGTCACGAGGTCGATGTCCGTCGGGGGCTCGACCTCCTCGTTCCCGCTGACCGAGTTCCCCACGCTCGCGAACGTCGAGGCCGCGGCGCGGTCGCCGTCGGCGTCGACCGTCACGGCGCGGTACTCGACGAGCGTGCCCTTCGCCAGGTCGCTCACGTCGTGGAAGACGCGCGGCGAGGTGTCCTCGGCCGTGCCGAGACCTTGCCACTCGTCCGACCCGACGACGCGCCACGCGAAGCTGGTCTCGGACCACGCGGCGTCGTCGACGTCGGCGCTGACCGGGGCGACCCCGGTGAGGCCCGCCCCCGCGGACGGGACCGTGACCGACACGTCACCCGAGGACTCGACGCCGACCGTGCGGTCGGCCTTCAGGACGACCGAGCCCAGGGCCGGGACCGTGAGCGAGACCGTGCCGTCGGCTCCCGCCGTGACGGGCTCGCCGCCACGGAGCGGCGCGTAGGTCGCGCCCGGCGTGAGCGTCGTGAGGCTGACCGTCCTGGCCGCGGTCGAGTTGTTGAGCCCCACGAGGTGCTCGACCTTCTCGGACCGGTCCACGCGCGAGAACGCGTAGACGCCCGCGCCCGAGTCGGTGTAGCGCTCGATCTGGGCGCCCGTGGCGAGGGCCGGGTTCTCGGCGCGCAGCGCGGCGAGCTCGGCGATGTGCGTGTAGAGCGGCGACGTCGTGTCGTAGCGGTCCTGGCTGCCCGCGGTCTCGCCCGTGACGAGCTGCTGGTCCGCGTACTCGCCGACCTGGGTCGCGAACAGCGACTGCCGTGCGTTCTTGTCCTTGCCGTCGCCCACGCCCGCGAAGCCCTGCTCGTCGCCGTAGTAGACGACCGGCTGGCCGCGCGTGAGGTACATGAGGTCGTGCGCGAGCTCGTCACGACGCTGCGCGTCGCCCGTGGTCTGGAGCAGGTACCCGATGCGGCCCATGTCGTGGTTGCCGAGGAAGGTCGGCAGCGCCGAGGCCGAGGAGTCGGGCGTCGTGTACATGTCGTCGCTCGCGAAGAGCTGGGACAGTCCCTTGGCGCTGTTGCCGCTCGCGAAGCTCGCGGCCGAGGACTGGAACGCGAAGTCCAGGACCGAGCTCATGTCGGTCCTGCGGACGTACGGCGAGAGCTTGGCGGCGTCGGCGTCGTAGATCTCGCCGAACATGAAGAAGTCGTCCTTGCCCTTCGAGTGGGCGTAGTCGAGGACCTCGGTGGTCCAGGTCTCCCAGAACTCGAAGTTCACGTGCTTGACCGTATCGATGCGGAAGCCGTCGATGCCGAGGTCGACCCAGCCCTGGTAGACGTCGACGAACCCGTCGACGACGCGCGGGTTCTCGGTCATGAGGTCGTCCAGGCCGTCGAAGTCGCCGTAGGTCACGGACTCGCCGGACCACGTCGAGTTCCCGCGATTGTGGTAGAGCGTCGTGTCGTTGAGCCACGCGGGGACCTTGGCGTCCTTCGCGTCCTCGGCGACCACGGGCGTGTAGGGGAACGACGTCGCGGCGTCCGTCGCGGGGAAGGTGTCCTTGCCCGCGTGGTCGGCCGGGTCGAACGGGTTGCCCGCCGCATCCTTGTAGGGCGTGGTCGCCTGGTCGACGTACGAGTACTGCTTCTGCTCGTTGTCGATGATGTCGGCCGTGTGGTTGGTGATGATGTCGAAGTAGACCTTGATGCCCTTGGCGTGCGCCTCGTCGATGAGCGCCTCGAGCTCGGCGTTGGTCCCCAGGTGCGGGTCGATCTGCGTGAAGTCCGTGACCCAGTAGCCGTGATAGCCCGCCGAGGCGTTCTCGCCCTCGCCCTGGACCGGGTTGTTCTTGAACGACGGCGTGAGCCAGATCGCGGTGGTCCCGAGCCCCTCGATGTAGTCGAGCTGGTCGCGCAGGCCCTGGATGTCGCCACCCTGGTAGAAGCCCTTGTTCGTGGGGTCGTAGCCCGAGTGCAGCGCACCGCCCTCGATGCCGGCCTCGTTGTTGGTCGGGTCCCCGTCCGCGAAGCGGTCCGTCATGACGAAGTAGAACTGCTCGTCCGAGCCCGGCTGGCGCACGGGCGGGGTCACGATCGGCGCGTCGATCGCCTCGTAGGCTCCCCCGAGCCCGACGGGCGCGAGCGAGACGTGCTTGGCGACGTCGTCGAACGTGAAGCGCAGGGTCGTGGGGCCGCCGACGACGAGCGGGATGTCGTCCGCGCCACCGTTCAGGCCGTACGCCTCGTCCCACGAGTCGTTCACGGCGACCTTGTACTCGTAGGTGCCCGCGGGCACCGTGAGGTCGGCCGCGTAGACGCCGTCGGCACCGGTCGGGGCGAGCTCGGTCGCGGCGCAGGCCGGGTCCCAGTCGGCCGCGCAGCCGGCCTCGTCCTGGAGGCTGCCGACGAGCGCGAACGTGCGTGCCGCAGCGGCGGTCGCCGCCGTTCCTGTCGCCGCGTTGGCGACGGCCGTGAATCCGGTCAGCCCGGTCAGTGCGACCGATATCGCCGCGACGGAGGCTGTGGTGCGGCGCGGTCCGGAGGACCGCCTGGGGGCAGGTGCTGGCATGAGGACTCCCTTGTCGCCGGGGAGTCGGACGTGCGAAGGCACCGCCGGGTGACCGAGCCTCTGTGCTCCGCGTGGTCTCCCGAGCCGGGCGCTCCCCGCCGCCGGCTGACCCAGACTGTAGCCCTTGCAGAAAGTTGCAGCAAGAGTTTGTTGCCTGGAGGCGCGGAACGAGGCCGGTCGGACAGCGCGTCTGGCTGCCTGACCGGCCTCGGGTGCGGTGTGCGACGTATCGACGCTGCGGGTCAGCCCGCGAGGTGCCCCCACCGCGGCGCCAGGTCGCTCCAGGGGCCGACCTCCGCGATCGCGCCGTCGTGGAGCACGACGACCCGGTCCGCCCGAGCGAGGGCCGCACGCTTCGACGTCGAACCGATCACCGTGGTCCCCCGCTCGCGCAACGACGACCACAGCTCGATCTCCGTCGCGGCGTCGAGAGCGCTCGACACGTCGTCGGCCAGGAGGAGCTCGGCGTCGGTCGCGAGCGCCCGGGCCAGCGCGAGCCGCTGCACCTGACCGCCCGAGAGCCGGACACCGCGGTGTCCCACGAGCGCCTCGTGCCCACCCGCCTCGACCACGTCCCGCTCCATGCGCGCAGCCGCGACCGGACCCGTGACCTCACGCTCGTGCCCGAGCCGCACGTTGTCCGCGAACGTCCCGGACAGCACGCGCGGGACCTGCGCGACGTGCGCGACCTGCCCCGGACGCAGGAAGGTCTGCGCGTCCTCGACGTCGGTCCCGTTCCAGCGGATGTGGCCCGTGTGCTCCATGAGTCCCGCAAGAGCTGCGAGCAGGCTCGACTTGCCCGCCCCCACCTGACCGAGGAGGAGCACGAGCTCGCCGCGCTCGACCGTCAGGTCGACCCCCTGCACGCCGATCGTGCCGTCGTCGTGCAGCGCGCTCATGCCCGCCAGCTCCAGGAGCTCGAGCGCCTGCCGTGCGCCCGGGACGGGCGTGGGAGCCTCGCCCGAGAGGAGGTCGACGCCCGGAGGCAGGTCCATGAGGTCCGCCCCGGCGGCGAGCCGACTCGTCGCACGCTGCCACGACCGCGTGCCCGGCGCCTCGGTCACGACCGCCCCCGCGACCACGCCGAACCACCCGAACCCGTTGACCGCGTTCGCGACCAGGAGCGCCGTCGCGAGGTCCCACGTGCCCGTCAGGAGCCCGGCCCACGCGGCGACGACGCCGAGCTGGATCATGACGAGCGGCACCCCGTCGAGCGCGGCCTGCACCCGGTGCTCGAAGATCGCGGCCCGCACGCGGCCTGCGTCGACCTCGTGCAGGTGCGCGTGCACCTGCGGGGTCCGGGCCGCGAGCTTGACCGAGCGCGCCGAGTCGAGCGCCGACACCAGGGCACGCCCGAACCGGGCGCGGGCGGCCGAGGACCGCGTGGCCGACCGGCCCGCGATCGGGCGGCCGAGCGCCGACGCGGCCGCCGAGACGACCATGACCGCGAGCAGCACGGCCCCCGCCAGCCACGACCTGCTGAGCAGGGCCGTGACCCCCGCGATGACGAGCCCGTTGACGAAGTCGACCCAGCGGTCCGCGTACCGCACGAAGCGGTCGGCGTCCATGGCCCGGGCCACGACCTCGCCCGGCGGCGTGGACGTGAGCCGGTGCTGGCGCGTCTGGCCCGCCATGACGGACATGCGTACGCGCAGCAGGACCTCGATCCACCACCGCGGGTAGACGTACAGGGCGCGCGCGAGGCACAGGGGCGCGACCACGAGGAGCACGACGAACGGGACGAGCAGCGCGACCGGGAAGCCCTCGTCGAGCCCCTGGACGGCGTGCCCCCACAGGAAGCCCGTGACGGCACCCTGCGCCGAGACCAGGCTCGCCACGAGGAACAGCCCGGCGCCCACGACACCCCACGCGGGACGCACGAACAGCGCGTGCAGCACGCCGCGCGCGAGGCTGGGCCCGTCGCCCGGGTCGGCGAGGGACGGCGGTTCACCGAGCCTGCGTCGGCCGCCGACCGCCTCCGTCGACGGGTCGCCGTCGGTGACGGCCACTGGCGCCGCGGTTCCCACAGAGAGCACCGATGCGCCCTCGGCCGGGCGCGCGCCGTCCAGGACCTGCTCGTTCCGCCTCCCGTCGACCAGCGCCGACGACGGCTCCCCGTCCTGCGCGACGCTCGCGTCGAGCAGGTCGCGGTAGGGACCGGCGACGCGAGCGAGCGCGGCCCGATCGCCCTGCTGGACGACGCTTCCCCGGTCGAGCACAGCGATCAGACCGGCGCGCTCGATCGTCGTGAGCCGGTGAGCGACGAGCACACCCGTGCGTCCCGTGAGCAGCCGCTCCGAGGCGGCCACGACCCGGGCCTCGGTCAGCGGGTCCATGCGTGCTGTGGCCTCGTCGAGGACGACGACCTGGACGTCGCGCACCAGGAGGCGCGCGAACGCGACGAGCTGCTCCTCCCCCGCCGACAGGGACGTCCCGCCCGGACCGAGCAGGGTGTCGAGCCCGTCGGGCAGGCCCGCCACCCAGTCGTCGAGGCGCAGCTCGCGCACCGCGTCCTCGATCGACGAGCGCGGGACGTCGGCGAACAGCGCGACGTTCTCCGCGAGCGTGCCGGCGAGGATCTCGGTCCGCTGGGTCACGACGCCGACCGCGGCGCGCAACGCCTGCAGGTCGAGGTCGCGCACGTCGACGCCGCCGAGGAACACCGCACCGTGCGGCGGCTCGACCGCCCGGGACAGCAGCGACGCGAGCGTCGACTTGCCCGAGCCGGTGCGCCCCACGAGCGCGACCGTCGCACCGGCGGGCACGTGCAGGCTCACGCCGTCGAGGGCGAACGTGCCCTCGGCGTAGGAGAAGTGGACGTCCCGGAGCTCGATGCCGACCGGCCCGGCGGGCACGTCGCGCCCACCGACCGGCTCGGGGGCGACCGAGAGCATCTGCCGGATGCGTGTGAGCGCCCCGAGCCCCTCCTGGATGTCGGGCAGGTGGTGCACGAGGTTGTCGGTCTGCCCCACGAACATCGAGGTGACGAGGAACAGCGTGACGAGGCGGTCGACGCCCAGCTGGCCGTCGGCGGCGAGCGCGGCTCCCGAGACCGCGACGCCCGCGAGGAGCGACGCGAGCACGAGCCCGGCCCGCCGGAGCATGCGCGACTCGACCGACAGCACTGCCTCGAAGCGCCGGTGGACCTGCGCCGACCGTTCGGCGAGCCGCCGCACCGCGAACGACTGGCCCAGGCTCGTGCGCAGGTCGTCGCGCGCCGCCACGGCCTCCTCGAAGACGGCCGCGTGGTCCGTCCAGGCCGCTTCCTCGATCACCTTCCGGCGAGCGATCTCACCGAGCATGGGGCGCACGACGAGCCCGGCGACCAGGCCGAGCACGGGGAACAGGATCCACGCGGGCCACCACGTCAGCCCGGCCACGACCCACATGGGGATCACTCCGACGAGCGTGCGCCCCGCACCCCAGGCCTGGCGGCGCACGAGCGTGCCGACGGCGTGGGTGTCGTCGTCGACGCGGTCCAGCACCTCGCCGACGGCCTGCTCGGTGAGCGTGGCCAGGGGCTGGTGCAGGGCTGCGGAGAGCAGGTCGCCGCGCAGGCGCCCCTCGGCCCGGTCGACGACCCCGGCCCAGACGACCTGCCCGACCGTGTCGAGCAGCGCCGCGCCCACGATGCACGCGGCGAGGAGCTGGAGCGTCGCCGTCGTCGGGTCGGCCGCGAGCCAGCCCGCGACGACCGTGCCGTACGCGGCGCCGACGGCACCGATCGTGAGCGCGACGAGCGCGACGACGGCCTGCGGTCCGCGCAGCCGCCGCCAGTCGAGGCGGCGTGCCGGGTCCGTCGAGGTGGCGGTCAAGGAGGAGGGGGCATGGTCTGGGCCGGTCGGAGAGCCGGTGGGTGCATCGGTCATGGCCCGTCGATCCTATGGCGGTGCTCCGGCGCGCACGCAGGGATTTTCCGCGCCCGAGACCACCCGGTCCGCGCCGGGCGCCGGACCTGAGGACGGTCGGGCGACCACGTCGAGCCGCCTGACGAGCCTCGGGTCCGACGCCCGGGACGAGGTCAGATCAGACCGAGTCCCCGCACCGCGTCGCGCTCCTCGACGAGCTCGGCGACCGAGGCGTCGATGCGCTCGCGCGAGAAGTCCGAGATCTCGAGCCCCTGGACGATCTCCCACGCCCCGCCGCGCGAGACCACGGGGAACGAGGCCATGAGGCCCTCGGGGACGCCGTACGACCCGTCGGACACGATGCCCGCGCTCGTCCAGTCGCCCTCGGGCGTGCCGTTGACCCAGTCGAACACGTGGTCGATCGCGGCGTTCGCGGCCGAGGCGGCCGACGAGGCGCCGCGCGCGTCGATGATCGCCGCGCCGCGCTTCGCGACGGTCGGGATGAACTCGCCCGTGAGCCAGGCCTGGTCCGCGGCGAGCTCGGCACCCGGGCGGCCGGCGACGTCGGCGTGGAAGACGTCCGGGTACTGGGTGGCCGAGTGGTTGCCCCAGATGCTGACCTTGCGGACCTCGGACACGGGCACGCCCGCTCGCTTGGCGACCTGCGTGAGCGCACGGTTGTGGTCGAGGCGTGTCATGGCGGTGAAGCGGTCCTTGGGCACGTCGGGCGCGTTCGACGCCGCGATGAGCGCGTTCGTGTTCGCCGGGTTCCCGACGACGAGCACGCGGATGTCGTCGGCCGCTCCGGCGTTGATCGCCTCGCCCTGCGGCTTGAAGATGCCGCCGTTGGCCTCGAGGAGGTCGCCGCGCTCCATGCCCGGGCCGCGGGGGCGCGCCCCGACGAGCAGGCCGACGTTGGCCCCCTCGAACCCGGCGCGCGGGTCGTCGAAGATGTCGATGCCCGCCAGCAGCGGGAAGGCGCAGTCGTCGAGCTCCATCGCGGTGCCTTCCGCCGCCTTCACCCCCTGGGGGATCTCGAGCAGTCGCAGGCGGACGGGCACGTCCGGTCCGAGGAGCTGACCTGCGGCGATGCGGAACAGCAGGGCGTAACCGATCTGACCGGCGGCTCCGGTCACGGTCACGTTCACGGGAGTTGTCATGGCCACACTCTGTCACAACGGCCCCGTTCCCCACCCCACGGAACGCCCGACGGCGCCGCCCACCTCGGGAGGTGAGCGGCGCCGTCGGGCGTGCGGAGGCGAGGGTCAGGCGGCCAGGCGGGCGGCCAGGTTCTCGTCGAGCGCCGCGAGGAAGTCCTCGGTCGTCAGCCACTCCTGCTCCGGGCCGACCAGGAGCGCGAGGTCCTTGGTCATCTTGCCGGACTCGACCGTCGTGATGACGACGTCCTCGAGCGTCTCGGCGAACGCCGTGACCTCGGGGGTGCCGTCGATCTTGCCGCGGTGCATGAGGCCACGGGTCCAGGCGAAGATCGACGCGATCGGGTTGGTCGACGTCGGCTTGCCCTGCTGGTGCTGGCGGTAGTGACGCGTCACGGTGCCGTGCGCGGCCTCGGCCTCGACGGTCTTGCCGTCCGGGGTCATGAGGACCGACGTCATGAGGCCGAGCGAGCCGAAGCCCTGCGCGACGGTGTCGGACTGGACGTCGCCGTCGTAGTTCTTGCAGGCCCAGACGTAGCCGCCCTCCCACTTCATGGCCGAGGCGACCATGTCGTCGATGAGGCGGTGCTCGTAGGTGAGGCCCTTCTCAGCGAACGCCGCCGCGAACTCCTGATCGAAGATCTCCTGGAACAGGTCCTTGAACTGGCCGTCGTAGGCCTTGAGGATCGTGTTCTTGGTCGACAGGTACACCGGGTAGTTCCGCTGCAGGCCGTAAGCGAACGAGGCGCGCGCGAAGTCCTTGATGGACTCGTTGAAGTTGTACATGCCCATCGCGACGCCGCCCTCCTCGGGCATGGTCACGACGTCGAACTGCATGGGCTCGCCACCGTCGGACGGCTCGAACGTCATGGTGACCTTGCCGGGGCCGGGCACCTTGAAGTTCGTCGACTTGTACTGGTCGCCGTGCGCGTGACGGCCGATGATGATCGGCTTGTTCCAGCCCGGCACCAGGCGCGGGATGTTGGAGATGATGATGGGCTCGCGGAAGACGACGCCGCCGAGGATGTTGCGGATGGTCCCGTTCGGGGAGACCCACATCTTCTTCAGGCCGAACTCCTCGACGCGTGCCTCGTCGGGGGTGATGGTCGCGCACTTGACGCCCACGTTGTACTGCTTGATCGCGTTCGCCGCGTCGATCGTCACCTGGTCGTCGGTGGCGTCGCGGTTCTCGATCGACAGGTCGTAGTACTTGAGGTCGATGTCGAGGTAGGGGTGGATGAGGCGGTCCTTGATGAACTGCCAGATGATGCGCGTCATCTCGTCACCGTCGAGCTCGACGACCGGGTTGACGACCTTGATCTTGCCCATGCGGGGGTAACTCCAACTCTGCGAGGGGAACCTGCGGCCGCCCGGGGGCTACCGGCGGGTGCCGGAACTCGCGCGCGCGAACCGTTGATGCTGACCGCCGCCCAGGGTACTCGACTTCTCGACATCAAGATACTTTCTGTCCGGTCCGCACCGCGGACGCCCCCGCCCGACGGCGCCGCCCGCCCCCGCGGGCCTGGTCGCCCCCTGGCGCGGGCGCCCGCAGAGAGTGAGACTGGTCACGAACCGATCAGCGAACTCCCAGACATCGGTGGCAGGATGCCTCCGAGATGCCGGTTCTGCACCGACCTCGCATGTTCATCCCGAACGTCCGGCCTTCCCGGACCCCACACAGACACCAGACAGGAACACCATGTCCCAGGACACTTCAGCACCTGACGCAGTCGTCGTCGAAGAGACGACCGTCGTGGTCGGGCCCAGCCTGCTCGCCCGGCTCGGCGCCGAAGCCTTCGGCACGTTCTTCCTCGTGCTCGCGATCCTCGGCGTGGCGCTCTACAGCGTCGGCGGCCTCGGCGCCGGCACGGTCGGCGTGGCCCTCGCGGGCGGTATCGCGCTGCTCGGTGGGATCGCCGCGGTCGGCCACGTCTCCGGCGGGCACTTCAACCCGGCGGTGACGCTCGGCGCAGCCATCGGCGGGCGCACCGCCTGGGCCGACGTCCTGCCCTACTGGCTCGCACAGCTCGTCGGTGGCGTCGTCGCCTCGGCCGTGCTGTTCGCGACCATCCCGGCCTCCGCACTGCCCGTCCTGCAGCAGAGCGGGCTGATCTCGGACGCGACGCAGCAGGCCTTCCTGTCCGCGACCGCCAACGGCTTCGAGGAGCACTCGCCGCTCGCCGTCGCCACCAACGGGGCGTTCTCGTTCAGCATCTGGTCGGCGCTCATCATCGAGATCGTCGCGGCCGCCATCCTCGTCGGCGTGATCCTCGGGGTCACCGACAAGCGCTCGAACTCGAAGCTCGCACCCGTCGCGATCGGCCTGACGCTCACGGTCCTGCTGCTCGTCGCCACGCCGTTCACGAACGCGGGCCTCAATCCCGCCCGCTCGTTCGCCGCCGCGGTCTTCGCCGGCGGATGGACCTGGAGCCAGCTCTGGCTCTTCGTCGTCGCCCCGCTCGCGGGTGCCGCGATCGCCGCGCTGTTCTACCGCGCGTTCGCGTTCGCTCCCGTCCAGGACGACCTCCTGGCCGAGGACGAGGTCTTCGTGGTCGACGAGGCCGCGGTCGTGTCCGAGGGCACGGGGGCCGCGCCCGCTTCGGCCGCTGCCGGCGCCGCGACGGCCGCCACGGTCGCCGAGGAGGCGGCGACCCCCGCCGCCGAGGTCCCGGCGGCCGTCGAGACGGTCGAGGTGACCGAGACCATGGAGACGGTCGAGGTCGTCGAGGCCGCCGAGCCCGACGCCCCCGGTGCCAACGGACCCGACGTGTCGGACGCCGAGCCGACGGACGGCACCGCCCCCAAGGCCTGACGCCACCGCTGCACAGGACGACGAGGCCCGGTCCGCCGCCGCGGACCGGGCCTCGTGCTGTCCGTGGCCGTGGTGTCAGATGTTGGGGACCGTGACGGCGAGCGTGCCCATGGCACCGGCCATCGCGAGGTACATGACGACGTCGGTCCACCGCGTGCGGACCGTGAGCCCGACGGGTCCCGGCCCCGGCAGGAAGGCACGGACGCCCGCCCCGGCGACGAGGATCCCGACGAGGACCAGCACTCCGGCGCGCGCCCCGACGACCAGCGTCACCGCGACCGCGAGCAGCACCCCAGCGAAGACGAGCCACATCGCGAGGTTGCTCTGCGGGGCGGGCACGACCACCGTGGCCCGTCGGTCGAGCGGCTCGGTCCCCCCGTCACCGCCGGAGACCCGGGGGATCCCGGACGGCGGGGCGACGGGCGCGAGCGGACCCCCGGTCGCCGCCTGTCCGTCGGCGGTCCCCTGAGTCTCCGACGCGCCGTCGAGCCGGTGCCACGAGGGCGCCGCCGGCGGTCGGTGCTGCGTCGGGGTGCCGTTGTGCGGGCCGCGCCCGGGCGCGGTGACGTCGCTCACGCTTCCCACCAGTTCACGAGTCCGAGCCTACCGCCGACTACCGTAGGGATCGTGCCCTCACCAGTCACCACAGCTGTCCTACCGCACTCGCGGCGCCCTGCGGCCGGGTCGGTCGTCGTCGTGGGCGCGGGGCTCGCCGGCGCCCAGACCGTGGCGGCCCTGCGGGCGCACGGCTTCACGGGTCGCGTGACGATCCTCGGGGCGGAGGGCGTGCCGCCCTACGACCGCCCGCCGCTCTCCAAGGAGCTCTTCACGCGCACGGGCCCGGCCTGGCTGACCGACGAGATCGGGGTCGACGTCACCGTCCTGGCCGACGAGGCGCTGCTCGACGACCCCGCGGTCGACCTGGAGCCCGGCACCGGTTCCGTCACGGTCACGACCCGCTCGGGCCGACGCGTCACGGCCGACGTCGCGGTCCTCGCACTGGGCTCCGAGCCGGTGCGCCCACCCGGCTGGGAGGCCGCGCTCACCCTGCACACCGCCGACGACGCCTCTCACCTGCGCGCGCGGCTCACCCCCGGGACGCGCCTCGTCTCGATCGGCGCCGGCTGGATCGGTGCGGAGGTCGCCGGGGTCGCCTCGCAGGCAGGGTGCGACGTCACGGTGCTCGAGGCGGCCCGGACACCGCTCGAGCGTCAGCTCGGCGCCGAGGTCGGCGCCCACCTGGTCCGCTGGTACGCCGACGCGGGTGTGCGCCTGCTCACCGGGGCGCAGGTCACCGAGGTGGGCGACCGGTACGCGGTGCTCTCGGACGGGCGCACGATCGAGGGCGACCTGGTCCTGGCCGCGGTCGGCGCACGGCCCGCGACCGCGTGGCTCAAGGGCACTCTCCCCCTCGACCCGCGGGGCTCGATCCGGGTCAACAGCGCAGGGCGAGTGGCTCCCCCAACCGTCGCGGCGCCGTCGGGCACCTCGGGGCACCTGCCCCTCAAGGCGCTGCGCCGCCTGTACGCCGTGGGTGACTGCGCGACGCGCGACAGCGCGGTGTTCGGGCCCGTGCCCGGCGGGCACTGGTCCGCGGCGCTGCACGACCCCGAGCCGACCGTGCGGGCCGTCCTCGGCATCGACGAGATGTCCGCCGAGCCGCAGCCCGTGCGCGCGCTGCTCGGGCTCGCGCCCGTCCCCCAGCACGCGCCCTACGTGTTCTCGCAGCAGCTCGGGCACGACATCGCGCTGTTCGGCACGCCCTCGCCGTTCCACGAGGTCGTCTACCGCGGCGACCCGAGCGGCGGGGCCACCGGCCACGAGGGCTGGACCGCGCTGTACCTCGAGACCGTCGCGGGGGCGCACCGCACCAACGCCGAGGGGCACCGGCTCGCGACCGTGCGCGCGATCCTCGTGGTCGACGCGCCGCGCGAGGTCGGTCAGGTGCGCAAGCTCATGAACCGCGACGTGGCGCTGCACGTGGACGTCGAGGTCGCGACCGACCCGGGACGCAGGCTGCGCGAAGCGGTCGTCTGAGGCCCCCGCCGCCGGGCAGTCCTGCTGCCGAGCATGCGGTTGTCGTCCGCATCCGGGTGAATCCGGACGACAACCGCATGCTCGACCGACGGCAACCGCATGGTCGGCACCCGGTCCGGTGCCGACAGCCGGCCCTGCGGACGGTTCAGTGCGCGAAGTGGCGCGTGCCCGTCAGGTACAGCGTGACGCCGGCGGCCTGCGCGGCCGCGACGACCTCGTCGTCGCGGACCGACCCACCGGGCTGCACGACGGCCTTGACGCCCGCGTCGAGCAGGACCTGCAGGCCGTCGGCGAAGGGGAAGAACGCGTCGGACGCGGCGACCGAGCCGCGTGCGCGCTCCTCGCCCTCGGCGCCGAGGGTGTTGGCGCGCTCGACCGACAGGCGGCACGAGTCGACGCGGTTGACCTGGCCCATGCCGATGCCGACCGCGGCCCCGCCCTTGGCGAGCAGGATCGCGTTCGACTTCGCGGCGCGCACGGCCCGCCACGCGAACTCGAGGTCCGCGAGCGTCTCGGCGTCGGCGGCCTCGCCCGTCGCGAGCGTCCAGGACGCGGGGCTGTCGCCGCCGGTCTCGGACGCGGCGTCGAGCCGGTCGACCTGCTGCATGAGCAGGCCACCCGAGATGGGGCGGATCTCGACGCCCGCGCTCGGGGCGCCGTCGACCTGGAGCAGGCGGATGTTCTTCTTGCGCGAAAGGACCTCAAGCGCTTCCGGCTCGTAGCCCGGGGCCACGACGACCTCGGTGAAGACGCCTGCGATCTGCTCGGCCGCGGCCGCGGTCACCACGGCGTTGGTCGCGATGACGCCGCCGAACGCGGAGACGGGGTCGGTCGCGTGGGCCTTGGCGTGCGCGTCGGCCACGTCGGCGCCGACCGCGACGCCGCACGGGTTGGCGTGCTTGATGATCGCGACCGTCGGGGCGTCGCCGTGGTCGTGCGCGGCGCGCCACGCGGCGTCGGCGTCGACGTAGTTGTTGTAGCTCATGGCCTTGCCGTGGAGCTGGGTCGCCTGCGCGAGGCCCGTGGCGCCGTGGCCGGTGGTGTAGAGCGCGGCGCGCTGGTGCGGGTTCTCGCCGTAGCGCAGCACGTCGGAGCGGTCCCAGGTGGCACCGACCCAGGCGGGGAAGCCGGTGGAGACCGGGCCGTCCTCGCCCTGCACCTCGTCGGTGGGAGCGACGACGCTGCTCATCCACGAGGCCACGGCGACGTCGTAGGTCGCGGTGTGCACGAACGCCTGCGCGGCGAGCGCCTTGCGCTGCGCGTACGTGAAGCCGCCCGCCTGCACCGCGGCGACCACGTCGCCGTAGGCGGCCGGGTCGACGACGACGGCCACGCTCGGGTGGTTCTTCGCCGCGGCGCGGACCATCGACGGGCCGCCGATGTCGATCTGCTCGATCACCGCGTCCGGACCGGCGCCCGACGCGACGGTGTCCGCGAACGGGTAGAGGTTGACGACGACGAGCTCGAACGGCGCGATCTCGAGCTGCGCCAGCTGGTCGAGGTGGTCCTGCTTGCGCGTGTCCGCGAGGATCCCGGCGTGCACGCGCGGGTGCAGCGTCTTGACGCGCCCCTCGAGGCACTCGGGGAAGCCCGTGAGGTCCTCGACCTTGGTCACGGGGACACCGGCCGCAGCGATCGTGGACGCGGTCGAGCCCGTCGAGACGAGCTCGACGCCCGCGGCGTGCAGGGCCGTGGCGAGCTCGACGAGGCCGGTCTTGTCGTAGACGCTCAGCAGGGCGCGGCGCACGGGGCGCTGGGCGTCGTCGGCGATCTGGGTCTCGGGAGTGGTGGGGGCTGCGGACACGAGGGGCTCCTGTGGGTCGGCGGGTCGCGGAATTCCGGTCACCAGGCGCCCAGGCGGACGACGCACCAACAGGTCGATCGGACGCTCCCCGGTGGTCGTTCCCACCCTCGCCAGTCGCGGCCGCCTCCGATCCTACCGCGCCGGGTTCGCAGCGGACCTCGCCAGGTTCCGCTCCCTGCCCGACGGCGCCTCGCACCCGGGGTGAGCGGCTCCCCCGGGGCGCGTGGCGCCGTCGGGCCGCATGCACGTCGTGCGAGCAGCCGGGCGCGAGCGCTCCCGGGCCTCGCCCACGCTGCGCCGCTGCACGCGAGATGCGGCTGTCCGGGGTCGGGGGGACGCACCGGCCCCAGATGGCCGCATCTCGGCGGAGGGCGCCGCGGACCTCGGCGGCGCGCCGCCGTCAGGCGACGACGTCCGAGGCCAGCAGCTCGTCGAGGCGGTCGTAGCCCTCGCTCATGCCGTCGGCCATGCCCGAGCCGACCATGGCGTCCCGTGCCTCGACCGACTGATGGACCGAGCGCGTGAGGATCCTGGTCCTGCCGCCCGGCAGGTCCTCGAACGTGACCTCGTCGAGGTTCACGTGCCCGGGGGCACCTGCGAACTCGAAGGTCTGGACGGCCCGGGTGTCCGGCACGACCGAGTGGAAGGTGCCGAAGAACCCGTACTCCTCCTCGCCCGCGCGGTGCGCGTAGGCCCACGAGCCAGGAGCCTGGCCGCGTCGATGTCCACGGTCGCGCCGTCGTAGCAGCCCTCGAGGCGTGGCCCGAAGAGCCGAGCGAGGACGCTCCCCGGGTCGGCTTCTGGGGCGTCCGCAATGTTGCGCCGCGTGTCCACGACCTCGATGTCGCGCGGCGAGTTGTCAGAACGAGCGTGACCTCGAGCTCACGCTCGTTCTGACAACTTCGCTCGCGGGTGGTTCCGCGCAGGCTCAGCCCAGCAGCGCCCGGCGACCCTCGACCCTCAGGCCCTCGCGCGCAGCCCGACCGACCGTCTCGACCAGCAGGGCCCGCTCCGCGACCTTGATGCGCTCGTGCAGCACCCGCTCGTCGTCGGAGTCCTCGACGGCCACGGCCGCCTGGGCGATGATCGGTCCCGTGTCCACGCCGTTGTCGACCACGTGGACCGTGCACCCCGTGACCTTGACGCCGTACGCGAGCGCGTCGCGGACCCCGTGCGCGCCCGGGAAGGACGGCAGCAGCGCAGGGTGCGTGTTGATCGTCCGGCCCGCGAACCGGTCGACGAACGCGGGGCTCAGGATGCGCATGAACCCCGCGAGGACCACCAGGTCCGGCGAGAAGACCGCCACGGCCTCCGCGACGCCGTCGTTCCACGCGTCGCGGTCCGCGAAGTCGCCCGGTGCGACGACGACCGACGCGACCCCCGCCTCACGCGCCAGGTCGAGAGCCCCCGCACCCGGCTTGTCCGTCACGACGCCCACGACCCGTGCCCCGTAGGCGGGATCCTCGTGCGCCGCGAGCAGCGCGGCGAGGTTGCTGCCCGCCCCCGAGACCAGGACGACGACCCGCGCCGCGCTCGTCGTGTCGATGGGCTGACCGGAAGGTGTGCGCACGGTGCTCCTCGGAGGCGTCGGCAGTGGTGGAGAATGGGGGAGAAAAGCCAGGTACCACCCTAGTCCGCGCCGGACAGGTGCCGGTCTGCTCCCCACCCCCTGGGCGGAGGGCTCCCGCCGGTCCGCCCGGTGCCACCCGCGAAGCACCGAGGAGCTGCCGATGGGCAACCCGTACGCGCCCCCACGTCCCGGCGCCCAGAAGCCGACCGACGAGGCGCGCAGGCCCAGCCCTCCCCCGGTGCAGGGGCCGCCCGCTCCCCCCGCCCACGACGTCCCGCCCGGTCAGGTCGGCCCGGGCCGCCCCGGCGGCGGTCCTCCCGCGCCGGGCGAGCCGCCCGTGCCCGTCGACCCCGACACGCTGCGCGCGACCACGCGACAGGTGCTGCACTTCGGGTTGCTCATGCTCGTCACGCTCGTCACGAGCTCGCTCGCGTTCCCGTGGCGGGTCTCGAGCCTCTTCTTCGCGGTCGTGACCATCGTGTTCGGGGTCCGGGCGATGCGGGCGGTGTGGCGTGCCCGCCTGGGCGGGGCGCTGCTGCCCGCGGTGGCCGTCGGCCTGGGCCTGACCGCGACCATGTCGCTGTCGATGCTCGGAGGGCTCGCGATGTGGGACGTCGAGCTCGACAACCAGCAGTGCCTCGACGGCGCCATCACGGTCGCCGCGCAGCAGGAGTGCGCGGTGCAGTACGAGCAGGCGCGCGAGCAGTGGACCAAGGACCGGCTGGGGCAGTAGGTCCGTCCAGCCCCGGGACCGGTCCCCCACCCCCGGCGAGGTCAGTCGACGGGGGCGGCCTCGTCGTCGGGCGCGGCAGCGTCAGGCGCGGTGTCGTCGTGACGGTGACGCACCCGCTCGGTGACGGCGGCCTTGCCCCACGCCAGCGCGAGCGCCGCGCCTCCCGCGATCTCCGCGGCCACGACGCCGCCGGCGAGCAGCGGCGGCGCGCCCACCTGGGCCATGCGTCCCGGTCCGACGGCGCCGCCCGCCAGGACCTGCAGCACCACCACGAGCAGGCCCACCGTCAGGGCGACGCCCACGAGCGCGAGGCCCAGGTCCACCCAGCGGGCGTCGTGCCGCCCGCACCGGCGCCACACGAACACCCCGGCCACGATGCCCATGACCACGACGAGCACGGGGGCGAACGAGGCCAGGACGGTCGTCCACTCGGGCCCGGGCAGGGCGCCGAGGATCGGGACGGCGGGCAGCGCGCCGGGCTCGGAGGCGCTCGTCGTGAAGCTGCTCCCCTCGCCCACCACGAAGCCGGGCCCCGCGATCCAGGAGCCCACCCAGAGCACCAGGTTCGGGACGACCGCGAGCTGCGAGACCGCGAGGATCAGGCCCCCGAGCGCACCAGGGGCGAGACCGACGACGATGTCGCCCGACGTCGCCCGACCGGCGACGACCCAGGCGCCGACCACGACGCTCGACAGCCCGACCAGCAGCGCCAGGCCCAGCAGGCCCGCGCGGGCACCGAGCCGCACGACGGGCGGGACGTACGGGTCGAGGACCGCGGTCAGGTCGGCGACCCTCGGCGCGTCGGGACGCGTCAGGATCCCGGCCCCGAGGCCGATCCCCGCGACGGCCGCGCCACCCAGGAGCGCGAGCAGGACGTCCCACCCCGGCGCCGACCCCGCGAGCAGCGCGATGACGAGCGTGGCGAGCGCGTAGACCCCGACACCGACGGCCCACGACGACGTCGCGGTGTGCGCGGAGCGGCGGGCCGACGCGAAGCACGTGAAGACCATCAGCACCGTGAGCCCGAGCGGCACCATCGTGATCGAGGTGCCTGCGGCCGCGAGCGGGACCCCGTGCGCCAGGAGCCAGAACCCGGCGGCGACCGACACCGACTGGCCCCAGCCCCCGGTGTCACCGTCGCCCGGCCCCGCGGAGGACGCGAGGAACGCTGCGACGGCCGGCAGGATCACCACGGCCAGCGAGAGGGCGAGCGCCTGGAGCGCGGCGACCACGCCGGAGATCCAGCGCCGTGGGGCTTCGAGGGGGCGGCGAGGACCGCGGGCGGGCTCCTCGACCGTGCGGGGTGCCCGTCGCCCGGCGACGGACTGGGTGGGCGTGGTCATGGTCTCCATCGTCGTCGATCGGTCGGCCCTGGCGGTGCAGGTCGGGCGGCGCGCCCGCGATCGGCGCACGTCCCGGGCACCTGCCCGACGCCTGCCCGGGAAGAACAGGGTACGCCGACGGCGCCCGGCCGTTGGATGGCCGGGCGCCGTCGGACGCTGCTGAGCGTTGCTCAGCGGGGCGTGATCAGGAGAGGATCTCGCGCATGAGAGCGGCGGTCTCGGACGGCGTCTTGCCGACCTTGACGCCCGCGGCCTCGAGGGCCTCCTTCTTGGCCTGCGCGGTGCCCGACGAGCCGGAGACGATGGCGCCGGCGTGGCCCATGGTCTTGCCCTCGGGAGCCGTGAAGCCCGCGACGTAGCCGACGACCGGCTTGGTCACGTGCGCCTGGATGTACGCCGCGGCACGCTCCTCGGCGTCGCCACCGATCTCGCCGATCATGACGATCGCCTCGGTGTCGGGGTCTGCCTCGAACGCCGCGAGGGCGTCGATGTGCGTGGTGCCGATGATCGGGTCGCCGCCGATGCCGATCGCGGTCGAGAAGCCGAAGTCACGCAGCTCGTACATCATCTGGTAGGTCAGCGTGCCGGACTTCGAGACGAGCCCGATCTTGCCGGGGCCCGTGATGTCGGCCGGGATGATCCCGACGTTCGACTTCCCGGGGCTGATGATGCCCGGGCAGTTGGGGCCGATGAGGCGGACGCCCTTGGCCTCGGCCAGGGTGAAGAACTCCGCGGAGTCCGCGACGGGGACGCCCTCGGTGATGATGACGGTCAGCGGCATGCCGGCCTCGATGGACTCGACGACCGCGGACTTGGTGAACGCCGGGGGCACGAAGATCACGGAGACGTCGGCGCCCGTGGCGGCCATCGCGTCGGCGACGGACCCGAACACGGGGACGTCGACCGTTCCGTCACCCTTCGGGAAGGAGACCGAGGTGCCGGCCTTGCGCGGGTTCACGCCGCCCACGATGTTGGTGCCGGAGGCCAGCATGCGCGTGGTGTGCTTCTGGCCCTCCGAACCCGTCATGCCCTGGACGATGACCTTGGAGTCCTCGTTGATGAAGATTGCCATGTCTGTCTGTTTTCTCTCTCGGGTCTCGGGTCAGGAAGCGGCGTTGGCCAGCTCGGCAGCCTTGCTGGCGCCGCCGTCCATCGTCTCGGCCAGGGTGACGAGCGGGTGGTTCGCCTGGGCGAGGATCGCGCGCCCCTCTTCGACGTTGTTGCCGTCGAGGCGGACGACGAGCGGCTTGTTCGCCTCGTCGCCGAGGATCGCGAGCGCCTGGACGATGCCGTTGGCGACCTCGTCGCACGCGGTGATGCCGCCGAAGACGTTCACGAACACGCTCTTGACCTGCTCGTCGCCCAGGATGACGTCCAGGCCCGCGGCCATGACGGCTGCGGACGCGCCGCCGCCGATGTCGAGGAAGTTGGCGGGCTTGACGCCGCCGTGCTGCTCACCGGCGTAGGCGACGACGTCGAGCGTGCTCATGACGAGCCCCGCGCCGTTGCCGATGATGCCGACCTGGCCGTCGAGCTTGACGTAGTTGAGGTCGTTCTCCTTGGCCTTGGCCTCGAGAGGGTCGGCCGCGTCCTTGTCCTCGAGCTCGGCGTGGTCCGCGTGGCGGAAGCCGGCGTTCTCGTCGAGGGTCACCTTGCCGTCGAGCGCGACGATCGAGCCGTCCTCGGTGCGGACCAGGGGGTTGACCTCGACCAGTGTCGCGTCCTCCTCCTTGTAGACGGTCCACAGCTTCTGGATGACGTCGGCGACCTGCGTCTTGATGTCGTCGGCGAACCCGGCGGCGGCGACGATCTCGTCGGCCTTCGCCTGGTCGATGCCGACGGTCGGGTCCACGGCGACCTTGGCGAGGGCCTCGGGGCGCTCGACCGCGAGGACCTCGATCTCCATGCCGCCCTCGACGCTCGCCATGGCGAGGTACGAGCGGTTGGCCCGGTCGAGGAGCACGGAGAAGTAGAACTCCTCGGCGATCTTCGCGCCGGCCGCGATCATGACGCGGTGGACCGTGTGGCCCTTGATGTCCATGCCGAGGATCTCGGACGCCTTCTCGGCGGCCTCCTCGGGCGAGTGGGCGAGCTTGACGCCGCCCGCCTTGCCACGTCCTCCGGTCTTGACCTGGGCCTTGACGACCACGGTCCCGCCACCGAGCTTCTCAGCGCCCTCGCGAGCCTCTTCGGGGGTCGTGGCGACCACGCCGCCCAGCACGGGAACCCCGTGCTTCTCGAAGATGTCGCGCGCCTGGTATTCGAACAGGTCCACCCTGTGTCGTCCTTCCATCTGACTGCCTGACCGGCCTACCGATGTCTCGACATCGAGACATCCCGTCACAGGGTAGCCCGGCAGCACGCCGAGACCTACCCGGAGCGGCCCGCCGCCCGGGCCCGGCGCTGTCTCGTTGGCCACACCCCGGGGGCGTCCGTGGGCGGCACGGCACCCGTCGCGGCACGCGCGGTGAGGGTCGGGTCGCGGCCGGGAGAGGGGCCCTGGCCCGCCCGACGGCGCCGCTCGCCACGGGCGGGCGGGTGCCGTCGGGCAGGCCGGAGGACCTACGCCCCGCCGGTCCCGGCAGCGAGGAGCGCGGCGTCCTCCTGCGCGTTGCGCTCGGACTGCTCGTGCGCGCTCGGCATGAGCTCACGACGGGCGGCCTCGGGGTCCTCGGCCCGCAGGCGCCGGATGTACCGCTCGTACCAGGCGAGGGCCGCCCCGAGGAAGACCACCACACCGCCCACGTTGTAGACGAGCGTGAGCCACAGCGCCTGGTCCTCGGGGAACGTCGCTGCCACGAAGCACACCGTGAACAGCAGGACGAGGAACGTGGCGACGCCCAGCCCGAGGCCGCGACGACCCATCATGAAGCTGCGGCTCGCGGAGTCGTAGGACTTCCGCAGCTTCCAGTAGGCGACCAGGATGAGCGCCGGAGGGAGCAGCGCGGTCGCGGCCGTCATGTTGATGACGATCTTGAGCAGCGCGTCGATCGACGAGCCGGCTCCCAGCGTCGGGATGACGAGCAGCGGGACCACGATCGCGAACTGGATCCATGCCCCCCGCACGGGCACCCCCTGCTCGTTGAGGGCTACGACCTTGGGGCCGAAGATCCCCTGCGGGATCTCGGAGAAGAAGATCTTGACGGGCGCCGAGGTCCAGATCATCAGCCCGCCCAGCGTCGCGGCGAGCATGATGACCCCGACGATGCGGATCGTGACGTCACCGGACATCCCGAAGTGCTCCGCGGCAGCCGCCATCGTCACGAAGACGCCGTTCTCGTAGCCGACCTCGCTCTTGTCGACGAACACGGCCATGAGCCACGTCCCGACCGTGTAGACGAGACCGATCGTGAGCCCGGCGATCACGATCGTGCGGACGAACGCCTTGGCGCCACCCCGCAGGTCGTTGAGGTAGACCCCGATGGACTCGGCCCCACCGACCCCCTGGATGATCCAGGCCAGGGTGCCGAGGAACGCCCACGTCGTCAGGCCCGACCCGGGGTCGAGCTTCATCCCGGCGATCGACAGGTCGTTCGCGGGCGTGATCCCGCCGAGCAGCGCGACGACGGCTCCCACGATGAAGATCAGCGCCATCCCCAGCATGAGGGTCGCACCGAACGAGGTGACCTTGCCGATCCACTTCGCCCCTCGCGTGGAGACCCACGTGGCGAGGAAGAAGACGGTGATCGAGAAGACGGCGATCGCCCAGGCCTCCACCTGGACGCCTCGTCCCAGGATCATGTAGACCGCGTAGACGAGCACCAGCGGCAGCAGCGAGATGAAGTAGAACAGGTTGACGAACCAGTAGCAGAAGGCGGTGAAGAACGCCCAGCGCCCGCCGAGCGAGGAGCGCACCCACTGGTAGACGCCGGACTCCGAGTTGCGGTTGAGGCTGACGAACTCGGCGATGATCAGCGTGAACGGGATGAAGTACACGATCGTGGCGACGAAGAAGGCCGGGGCCGCGAGCGTGCCGATCGAGACGTAGTTGTTGATGACGTTGCGGAAGTTGAACACTGCCGCGATGACCATGGTGAACAGGATGAATCCACCGATGTTCTTGCGATCGTTCATGGCTCGTGCTTTCTCTCGAGAGGAAGACAGGGGAAGGCGACGGTCGCCTACTTGTTGTGGAAGGTCGCGCCCTCGACGGTGAGGCGGACGACCAGGAGGTCGGCGGTCGTGGTCGGCTCGTGCCGCCACGCGTGATCGATCGGCACCGCGAGGATCTGCCCGGCAGACACGGTCACGACGTCCCCGCCACCGGCGACCGGTGCGAACGTCTCGCGGTCCGACACGTCGCTGTAGGGCGTGAGAGGGGTGAGCCCTGCGCGGGGCACGAGCTCGACCCGGACCTCGCCGTCGAGCACGGCCAGCACGGTCTGGTACCGCCGGTGCGCCACGAGCGCGCCGTCACCGAGGGCGGTGGCGCTCTCGCGCCAGTAGGTCAGCGAGTCGCCGACCGAGTGCGCGACGCCGGGCCGGACGGAGTGCGCGTTGTCCAGCGCCGAGAGCAGCCGTACCCACTTGGTCACGCCCGAGTGCCCTGCGGCGAGGTCCTCCTTCGAGGCGAAGAGCGTCATGACCGGGACTCCCTCGTCGTGGTGCCGAGGGGCGAGACCTCGGGCACGGGATGGGCGGTCTCGGGCGCCGGGTGGGCGGCCCGCAGACCGCGGGTGGCGAGCCCCGGGTCGACGTCACCCGCGTTGAGCGGAGACATCAGCAGGGAGTAGGTGAAGGGCTCGAACCGCACGCGGTACCCGTCCAGGACCTCCGAACCCCACGAGTTGGACCCGAGGCCGAGCACGGCATGGTCGAGGTTGACCGTGACGACGTCGGGGTCCGGGACGAGGTCGGTCACGTGCCGGGCGGCGTCGATCTGCTCGCCCGAGTACGGCCACGACGACCAGCTCAGCGGAGACCGTTCGGCACCGACCAGCAGACCGCGGCCGTGCCGGTCGCGGTGCATGACCCAGCGCACGTCCTCGTGGTTCGCGCAGTCCTGCGGGACGACGTAGGGCGTGAACATGTCTGCGACGGTCGTGGCGTACCGACCCACCACCTGGGACGTGCGCGAGTCCGGGTAGTTCTCGCCCGGGCCGCGTCCGTAGAACTCGACCTGGTCGCAGTCCGACGGGACCCCGAGCTCGAGGCCGATCCTGGGGACGACGTCGGTGTAGTCGCCGTAGGGGTCCCCGGACAGGGTGAGCCGTGCTGCGCCGTCGTCGAACAGCTCCCAGCGGTACGTCACCCGCATGCCGAGGTCGAGCGCGGGGGGCGCGAGCGTCGTCCGGATCACGACGGTGACACGGTCGTCGCCGCGCTCGACCTGGACGCCTCGGGTCGACTCCTGCATGATCTGCAGGTGCCGCGGGTGCCACAGCGCGTCGTTCTCCTGCTGGTGGTTGTCGATGAGCGGCTTCCACAGCATGAGCCGGGGGGATCGCACCACGAGGTCACGGCCTGCGCCCTGCCACCGCAGGAGCCGCCCCGTGAGCGTGTCGAAGGTCCAGGCGGACGAGCCCGCGCGGACCTCGACCGTGTGCGCGTCCTCGGTCACCGTGAGCGGACGACGCCGCAGGAGCGGGGACGCCGACCCTCCGGGCGTGGTGGGTGCGGCCAGCGCCCCCAGCCCGTCCCCGGACACCGGGAGCTGGAACACGCCGAGGCGGGCGTGCGGTTCGGACCACGCCGTAGCGGCCCGGCGCAGCACGGACACCGTCCGCAGCACCTCCTGGCCGTGTCCGTCGACCGGGGAGGGGAGCTCGACGACAGCGCTCTCGCGCGGCGCGACCGGGCCGGCAGGGACCGTCAGCGAGCGCCGCACGACGCCGTCCACCCGGTCCTCGACGACGAGGTCGATGTCCTCGAGCGAGCTGAAGTAGAACCCGTTGCGGACCAGCAGGCCGCGGTCGGCGGCCTCGACCTTCACGGGGCACACGACCTGTGCGTACTCGGTCAGGCCGGGGCTCGGCTGCTGCCAGGGGAGCACGAGACCGTCGATGCAGAAGGTCCCGTTGTTCGGGTAGTCGCCGTGGTCGCCCCCGTAGGTGTGCCGGACACCGCCGTCGGCGGTGACGTCCCGCAGGCCGTGGTCGCACCACTCCCAGACGAAGTGGCCCTGGATCGAGTCCCAGCGGTCGAAGACCTGCTGGTACTCCGAGAGGCCGCCGGGCCCGTTGCCCATCGCGTGCCCGTACTCGCACAGGATGCGGGGCTTGGGGTGCGGATGCTCACCGAAGTCGTTCATCTGGGAGACGCGTGAGTACATGGTCGAGATGACGTCGACGTCCCGGCCGTCGCGGTCCTCCTCGTAGTGCACGGGGCGCGTGGGGTCGAGCTCCTTGCACCGGTGGTACATCGCGGTGATGTTGCACCCGTCGCCGGACTCGTTGCCGAGCGACCACAGGACGATGCTCGGGTGGTTGCGCTGCGCCAGCACGTGCCGTTCGATGCGGTCGACGTACGTGGCCCGCCACCCAGGGTCGTCGGTGAGTCTGCCGATGTCGCCGACGTTGGCGAAGCCGTGCGACTCGAGGTCCGTCTCGGCGACCACCAGCAGGCCGATCTCGTCGCACAGGCCGTAGAAGCGCGGGTCGTTCGGGTAGTGCGCGGTGCGGACGGCGTTGATGTTGTGCCGCTTCATCATCTCCAGGTCGCGACGTACTCGGTCCATCCCGACGGCGCGTCCGGTCCGGTCGTCGTGGTCGTGCCGGTTGACGCCGTGCATCGCGACGTACGAGCCGTTGAGCAGGAGCAGGCCGTCGCGGATCGTCAGGTCGCGGAACCCGAACCGGACGCTGACGTGCTGGGTCGTGCGTCCAGCGCCGTCTCGGACGTCGAGGTCGAGCCGGTACAGGACGGGCTGCTCGGGGTTCCACCACGCGACGTCGTCGAGGAGGGCGTCGATGTCGGCGTCGCCGCGTGGTGCCTCGGACCGGCCCGACGCCAGGACGCGCTCACCGTCGAGGGTGCGCACCGCCCAGGCGACGCTCCCCGCTCCCGCGCCGGGCGCGGTCACGAGATCGAGGCCGACCGTCAGGTGCGCGGCGCCGTCGGGCAGCAGGTCGGTCCGGACGACGTAGTCACCGAGGTGCGTCGCCGGGCGGGTATAGACGTAGAGGTCGCGGAAGATGCCGGAGGCCCACCACATGTCCTGGTCCTCGACGTAGGTCGAGTCGGCGAACTGCAGCACCGTCAGCGTCACGAGGTTGCGACCGTCGTGCGCGGCGTCGGTGATGTCGAACTCGGCACACAGGCGCGATCCTTTGGACCACCCGATCTCGATGCCGTTGACGTGCACCTCGACGTAGGCCTCGACGCCGTCGAGGCGCAGGATGCGCCGTGCACCGTCGGGCTGGGGGTCGAGGTCGACGTCGAACTGGTAGACACCGGTCGGATTGTCCGCCGGGACGTGCGGGACGTCGATCGGGAACGGGTATCCCTCGTCGGTGTACTGGAGCTGCCCGAACCCGTCGATCTGCCACAGGTGCGGTACCGACAGGACGGTCCATCCGTCCAGGGTCTCGCCCTGAGGGGTCCGCGCCGGTTCTGCGCGGTCGGCGGGCGTCACGCGCCCCGGGTGGTCGTGGTAGCGGAAGCGGCACGTCCCCGACAGGGACGTGAAGCCCTGGGAGAGACCCCGTTGCCCGGTGGCCGCGGCCGCCGAGGAGTCGTAGCCGAAGAAGTAGGCATGGCCGGGAAGCCGACCGGAGCCCGTCGTGGTGGGGTCCTCCCACCGGAGCGTCGTCATGCGTGACTCCTCGTTCTCGTCGTCGAGAGCGTGCCGGTCATCTGCCGGCACGGCCGGCACGTCTGGTGGTCCGACGTCGGGCCATCAGGTGGTGTTACCGGTAACGCGACGTTGACGTTACCGGTAACACGTCGTGTCCGCAAACGGCTCCACCGGCCGCCCCGGCGGTAGACTCACGGCCAGACAGGCCCGGGGTCACCCGACTCGGCGGCCGTGATCGAGGAGGTGTCGATGGCGGTCGCCCGCCCCAGGAAGGCCACCATCAGGGACGTCGCCGCCCGCGCCGGCGTCTCGCACATGACGGTGTCCCGCGTCCTGAACGGTTCGACGACCGTCGGGGCCGAGCGCGAACGCGCCGTGCGAGAGGCCATCGAGTCGACCGGCTTCATCGCGTCCGCCCGGGCACGTCAGCTCGCCACGGGAACCGCCGAGGCGTACGCCGTGGCCCTGACCGAGCCCCTCGACGAGCTGCTGACCGACCCGACCTACACCGCCGTGCTGAAGGGCATCACCGACGCCCTGACACCGACACCCGTCGTCCCCGTGCTCTTCACCATGGCCACGAGCGAGGAGCGGGCGAAGGGGATGCGCCTGTTCAGACGCGGGGCGGTCGATGCGGTCATCCACCTCTCGCCGTACGTCGACGACGGGATGCTCGACGAGCTGCGGGACGCCCACGTGCCCGTGGTGCTGTGCGGTCAGCTCGGCGACCTGGACCAGGACGCCTTCGCCTCGGTCTACTCCGACGACGTCCTGGGCGCGACGCTGGCGGCCGAGCACCTGCTGGCGAGGGGGGCGACCGGCGTTGCCGCCGTCATGGGACCAGCGGGCAACCCGGCCACTCCCGATCGTGTCGAGGGGCTGCGTCGGGCACTGGGCGACCGGCTCCTGCCGACGGTCGCGTACGCGGGGTGGGACACGCCTGCAGGCCATCGGGCGGGGGTCGAGCTGCTGCGCTCGGGCGTTCCGTTCGACGCGGTCGCCTGCGGCAACGACCGGATCGCGGTCGGCGTCCTGCAGGCGCTCCGCGACCACGGCCTGCGCGTGCCGGAGGACGTCCTGGTCATCGGCTTCGACGACCACCCCGTGGCGTCCTCGTCCACGCCCCACCTCACCACGGTGCACCAGCCCTTCGACCGCCAGGGTGCGGTAGCGGTCGAGCTGGCCGCCGAGATGGTGGCGGGCGCCTCCCCGCGCACCGTGGTGCTCACGCCCAACGTCGTCGAGCGCGAGAGCACGCGTGCGACGACGGTCGGGGCGGGGTCGCCGCCCACCACGGACCCCGCACCCGTCGACTAGAGCTTGGTGACCGGAGAGAAGCGCAGCAGGAGGCGCTTGGTGCCGTCCGCCCCGAAGTCGATCTTGGCGACCGCGTTGGGGCCCGCCCCCTCGACCGCGACGACCGTGCCGAGCCCGTAGGCGTCGTGCGTGACCTTGTCGCCGATCGCGAGCGAGGGGATGTCCCCCTCCTTGCGCGGCGTCGCCGAGCCGAACTTGGGTCCGTCCGGGTGGGGGGCGACCGACCGCGTGCGGACCTGGCCGTTGCGCGAGCCCGCTCCCCCGGCCCCGTAGCCGCTCCCCGTCCCGCCGCGTGAGCCGCCCGACGACGAGCCCCACCCGCCCGTGTAGCCGCCGGGACCGCGCAGGGTCGCCATGGAGGACTCCTTGCGTCGCCAGTCCCACAGGTCCTCGGGGATCTCGTCGAGGAACCGGCTGGGCGGGAACTCGTTGGCCATGCCCCACGCCGAGCGCACCGCGGAGCGCGAGATGTAGAGCCGCTCCCGGGCACGCGTGATGCCGACGTACGCGAGGCGTCGCTCCTCGGCGAGCTCGCTCTCGTCGTGCAGCGAGCGCATGTGCGGGAACGTGCCGTCCTCCATGCCGCTGAGGAACACCACCGGGAACTCGAGGCCCTTGGCCGTGTGCAGCGTCATGAGCGTCACGACGCCGGGGTCGACGACGGGCCTGCCCTCGTGCCCCTCGTCGTCGCTCGACGGGATCTGGTCCGAGTCCGCGACGAGCGAGACGCGCTCCAGGAAGTCCGTGAGCGTGCCCTCGGGCTCGAGCTCGGTGAACTCGCTCGCGACCGCGTGCAGCTCGGCGAGGTTCTCGACGCGCGAACCGTCCTGCGGGTCGTCGCTGGCCCGCAGCTCGGCGAGGTAGCCCGAGCGGTCGAGGACGGCACCGAGGATCTCCGCGGGCGTGGCACCCGTCGCGTACAGGTCGAGCAGCCCGTGGAACAGCTCGCGGAACGCACGCAGCGGGTTCAGGGTCCGCGTCGTCATGCCCGGGATCTCCTCGGCCCGGTCGAGCGACGCAGCGAACGAGATGCGCTCGCGCTCGGCGAACGCCGCGACCAGGGCCTCGGCACGGTCCCCGAGACCTCGCTTGGGCACGTTGAGGATGCGGCGCAGGTTCACGTCGTCGTCCGGGTTCGCGACGGCCCGCAGGTAGGCGATCGCATCCTTGATCTCACGGCGCTCGTAGAAGCGCGTGCCGCCCACGACCTTGTACGGCAGGCCGACGCGGATCAGCACCTCCTCCAGGGCACGGGACTGGGCGTTGGTCCGGTAGAAGATCGCGACGTCGCCCGGGCGCACGCCGTCCGAGTCGCCGAGGCGGTCGATCTCCTCGGCGATGAAGCGCGCCTCCTCGTGCTCGTTGTCCGCGACGTAGCCGATGATCTTGACGCCGGCCCCCGCGTCCGTCCACAGGCGCTTGGGCTTGCGGTCGACGTTGCGCGAGATCACCGCGTTCGCGGCCGAGAGGATGTTCTGCGTCGAACGGTAGTTCTGCTCGAGCAGGATGGTGCGGGCGTTCGGGTAGTCGGCCTCGAACTCGAGGATGTTGCGGATCGTCGCGCCACGGAAGGCGTAGATCGACTGGTCGGCGTCACCGACGACCGTCAGCTCGCCGGGCGGGATGACGCCCGGTGCCCACGTGCCCTCGCCGCCCTCCGGCGCGGGTGCCGAGGCCCCCGCGAGCTCGCGCACCAGGACGTACTGCGCGTGGTTGGTGTCCTGGTACTCGTCGACCAGCACGTGCCGGAACCGGCGCCGGTAGTGCTCCGCGACGGCGGGGAAGGCCTGCAGGAGGTTGACCGTGGTCATGATGATGTCGTCGAAGTCGAGCGCGTGGGCCTGCGCGAGGCGGGCCTGGTAGCGCGTGTAGACGTCCGAGAGGACCTGGTCGAACGCGTTCGCGGGTCCCGCGGCCGCGCCGTCCACCGTCGCGTTCGCGCCGCTCTCCCGCGCATAGCGCTCGGGGTCGATCAGCTCGTTCTTGAGGTCCGAGATCTTGTTGGACAACGTCCGGGCCGGGTACTTCTTCACGTCGAGGTCGAGCTCGCGGCTGACCAGCGTGATGAGGCGCTGGGAGTCCGCCGCGTCGTAGATCGAGAAGCTCGACTTGAGCCCGAGCGCCGAGGCCTCCTTGCGCAGGATCCGCACGCACGCCGAGTGGAACGTCGAGACCCACATGGACCGGGCCGCGGGGCCGATGAGCGCCTCGACGCGCTCGCGCATCTCCGCCGCGGCCTTGTTGGTGAACGTGATCGCGAGGATCTCGCCCGGCCGGGCCCGGCCCGTCGCGAGCAGGTACGCGATGCGGTGCGTCAGGACCCGCGTCTTGCCCGAGCCCGCACCCGCGACGATGAGCAGCGGGCTGCCCGCGTGCACGACGGCCTCGCGCTGCTGCGGGTTCATGCCGTCGAGCAGCGAGTCAGCGTCGATGTGCGAGAACCCGCCCGCTCGGTGCCCGTCCTCGTCGTGGCCCGCGGCGGCGCGCTCGGCCGCACCGCGCCCCGGCCGAGCGGACGTCCGGGCGGAGGCTCCGCCGTCGGGCGCCTCGTCCCACCGCGGCGCGGTGGTCGGCAGGCGCGACGAGTCCCCGAGGGACGCGAGGTCGAATCCGGGCAGCGGCAGGTTCTCGAAGAGCGATGTCATAGCCCTCCCAGCGTAGGCGTGCACACCGACACTCCCCGCATCGGCGCGCGCCCCACGAGCGCGCGACGCGCACGTCCCGCCCGGCGACCACGATCAGGGCTCCCAGGACCCACCGGCCACGCGCCGGATAGGCTCCTGCCCGTGAACGCCTTCGCCGACCCCGTGACCCTGACCGGACCGCTCGTGCGCCTCGTCCCGTTGCACCCCGACCACCACGACGCCCTCGTCGAGGCCGTGCGCGACGGCGAGCTGTGGAACGCCTGGTACACCTCGGTGCCCGCCCCCGAAGAGATGGCGCAGTACATCCGCGACAAGATCGCGGCCCGCGAGGCCGGGACCGCCAACCCGTGGGTCGTGATCCGCAACGCCGACGACCAGGTCGTCGGCGTCACGACGTTCCTCGGGATCGACCCGCTCAACCGGCACGTCGAGATCGGCTTCACCTGGACCCGGGTCAGCGCCCAGGGAACGGGCGTGAACCCTGCCGCGAAGCTGCTGCTGCTGGGGCACGCGTTCGACGACCTCGACGCGATCGCGGTCGAGCTGCGCACGCACTTCCACAACCGGCAGTCGCGCGCGGCGATCGAACGCCTGGGCGCCAAGCTCGACGGGGTGCTGCGCAGCCAGAGGATCGGGTACGACGGCACGCTGCGCGACACCGCCGTCTACTCGATCACGGCCGCCGAGTGGCCGACCGTCCGCGTAGGCCTGGAGCACCGCCTGCGGCCACGCCTCGGCGCCTGACTCCCCGTCGCCGGGCCCACCGGGTCGGCCGAGGCGGTCGAGAAAGGGGTTGCGGTCGTCCTGCCGCTCGGAACGACCTCGAGCCCGTTCTCGACGACTGCCTCGACGACTCGCTCACCGCCTGCTCACGTCAGCCCGAGGCCCACGCCCCACGTCGCGGCCGCGAGCAGCCCGCCCAGCAGCTGGACCACGATCGTGATGCCCGTGGCCTGCAGCGCGGCGACGGTCGCCCGCCAGGCGGTACGCCGGTCGCGCCTGCGGAGCAGCTCGGCCACGAACACCGCGGCCACGAAACCGATGAACAGCCCGACCACGGGGACGACGAAGAAGCCGACGACGCCCGCCAGCCCGCCCCACGCGAGCGTCGACCACGGGACCTCGGCTCGGCGCATGTGCCTGCCGGCGAGCAGGAGCTGACCGCCCTCGGCCGCGACGATGAACGTGGCGGCCACCGCGAACACGACCCAGGCGGCCGTGCCGCCCGTCATGATCGCCCAGACGAGGATCGCCCCGCCGACGAGCGTGTTTCCCGGCAGGACCTGCACGACGATCCCGGCCAGCCCGACCAGGATCACCAGGCCGACGACGATCTCTCCCACGATGCTCACGGGTGACACCTTCGCACGACGAAGGCCTCCGACGGTCGATCCGCCGGAGGCCTGGTCACGAGCTGGTCACGAGCTGGCGCGCCGTGCACGACGCGCGACCTGTCAGACGAAGACCGCCACGATGATGTTGACCAGTGTGAGAGCGCCGATCGAGTGCTTGAGCGCGGGCGAGATCTTGTCGCCCTGGCGCACACCGACGAACGCGAGGACGGCGATGATCACGGCGATGGCGAGCTTGATGCCGATCTTCATCATGCTGGGACCGCCGTCGTCCCACATGCCGCTCATCTCGGCCACACCGACCATGAGGATGCCCGCGACGGCAGCCGTCGCGGCACCGTGGAAGACGCCCTTGTTGAGCGCGGCGGACTTGAGCGACACGAAGTAGCCGCCGAGGACGATGGCCCAGCCGACGAAGTGCAGGACCGCGAACACGTTGTAGACGATTTCCATGGCGACATCCTAGTTTGCTGACGCGACTGTCGGAAAAATATCGGCGTGGCGCTGCTCACCCCCGCCGCCCCTTCGCATCAGGGACCTCGCCGGGGTCGCTCCGCGGACGCCGAATTCTGAGACCCCCATCCACCATGCGGACAGGGGCTGTTCATTCACCCGCTGCCTCTGTAGATTTCCCGCCATGACCACGGCAGCGCACCTCCTCCTCGTGACGGCACGTCACGAGTCGACGGCCTGCGCCCGCAACAGCTTCTGCTGTTGTTGTTGACCCGCGCCTGACTCAGCCCGAGCCGTCCTCGCCGACCGCTCGCCATCTTCCTGAGCCAAGGGCGCGCGTGGTCGGCCCTCAGCCCTGTCCTCCCCTGCTGAGTCCTTCGGTCCGCGTGCCCACGTCCCCCCACGAGGAGCACGATGACGCCGCCGAACACCGCCACTGACGCGACCCCCGTCGCCGGTCAGCCGGCAGGCAGCAGCACCACCGCACCGGTCGGCACGCCCGCCGGCACCCCGCCCACCACGCACGTGCCCGACGCCGCCGCTCGCCCCGAGCGCCCGGCCCGCCCCGCGCGCGTCGCCCGTCCCCACGGCCAGTGGGCCGTCGACGGCAAGGAGCCGCTCAACGGCAACGAGAAGTGGAAGCAGGAGGACGGCGGCCTCTCGGTGCGCCAACGCATCGAGGACGTCTACTCCCGCGAGGGCTTCGACTCGATCACGGGCGACGACCTGCACGGTCGCTTCCGCTGGTGGGGCCTGTACACGCAGCGCAAGCCCGGGATCGACGGCGGGCGCACCGCGGCGCTCGAGCCGCACGAGCTCGAGGACAAGTACTTCATGCTCCGCGTGCGCATCGACGGCGGTGCGGTCACGACCGAGCAGCTGCGCGTCATCGCGGACATCTCGCGCGACTTCGGCCGCGACAGCGCCGACATCACGGACCGGCAGAACATCCAGCTCCACTGGGTCGAGGTCGAGGACGTGCCCGAGATCTGGCGCCGGCTCGAGGCGGTGGGCCTGCAGACGACCGAGGCGTGCGGCGACGTCCCGCGCGTGGTCCTGGGCAGCCCGGTCGCCGGGATCGCGGCGGACGAGCTGATCGACCCCGCCCGGGTCATCAAGGAGATCACCGACAAGTACATCGGGGTCCCCGAGCTCGCGAACCTGCCCCGCAAGTTCAAGACCGCAGTGACGGGCCACCCCTCCCAGGACGTGGTCCACGAGATCAACGACGTGGGCTTCGTCGCGCTCGATCACCCCGAGCTCGGTGTCGGCTTCGACGTGTGGGTCGGCGGCGGCCTGTCCGCGAACCCCCGGCTCGGCGAGCGCCTCGGCGCGTTCGTCACCGAGGAGCAGGTGGCCGACGTGTGGCACGGGGTCGTCCAGATCTTCCGCGACTACGGCTACCGGCGGTTGCGCAACAAGGCCCGCCTGAAGTTCCTGCTCGCCGACTGGGGGCCGGCGAAGTTCCGCGAGGTCCTCGAGACCGAGTACCTGGGCTACGCGCTGCCCGACGGCCCGCCCGCCCCGCAGCCCTCCCAGCCGGGCGACCACGTCGGCGTGCACAAGCAGAAGGACGGCCTCAACTACATCGGCGCCGCTCCCTACGTCGGCCGTGTCTCGGGGAGCATCCTCGCGGCCGTCGCGGACCTCGCCGAGTCGGCCGGGTCGCACCGCGTGCGCTTCACCCCGCACCAGAAGCTGCTCGTGCTCGACGTCCCCGACGAGCACCTCGAACGCGTCGTGTCCGGGCTCAAGGAGCAGGGCCTCGACGCGAACCCTAGCCCGTTCCGCCGCAGCACCATCGCGTGCACGGGCATCGAGTACTGCAAGCTCGCGATCGTCGAGACCAAGGGCGCCGCGACACGCGCGATCGACGACCTCGAGAAGCGCCTCGGCGACCTCTCCACGATGAAGCCGCTCTCGCTGCACATCAACGGCTGCCCCAACTCGTGCGCCCGCATCCAGACCGCGGACATCGGCCTCAAGGGCCAGCTCGTGCTGGACGACGACGGCAACCAGGTCCCCGGCTTCCAGGTCCACCTCGGCGGCGGCCTCGCCTCCGACGACCGCGCCGAGGCGGGCATGGGCCGTACCGTCCGCGGCCTCAAGGTCACCAACGACGACCTGCCCGAGTACGTCGAGCGTGTCGTGCGCCAGTTCGAGAAGGAGAAGGACGGCGCCGAGACCTTCGCCGAGTGGGCGCACCGAGCGGACGAGGAGTCGCTGCGATGAACCGGGAGACCACGACCACGGGCGGAGCCGAGACCCCGGCCGGCGCGGCACCGTCGGGCAGCACGAGCACGACGACCGGCGGCGACCTGCTGGCCGCGCTGCGCGCGGCCGCCAGGGCACGCACCGAGGCGCGCGCCGCGTCCCAGGCCGCGCACGCGGCGCGGCGCACCGAGAATGCCCGCCCCAAGCGGTCCGCCGACGAGCTGCGCGCGATCGTCGAGCGGGGTCAGGCCGAGCTGCACGGCTCGGGCCTGGGGGCTCCTGACGAGGCGACCGCCGAGCAGGTCGTCGCGTGGGCCGTGCGCGAGTTCGGCGACTCGATCGCCGTCGCGTGCTCGATGGCCGACGCGGTCCTGCCGCACGTCGTCGCACGCCAGGCCCCCTGGGTCGACGTCCTGTTCCTCGAGACCGGCTACCACTTCCCCGAGACCTCGGGCACGCGCGACGCCGTCGAGCAGCAGATGGAGGTCACGATCGTCGACGTCCTGCCGCAGCTCACCGTGGCCCAGCAGGACGAGGCCCACGGCAAGGACCTCTGGTCGCGCGACCCCGCCGCGTGCTGCGCCATGCGCAAGGTCGAGCCCCTGACCCGCACGCTCGGCGGGTACGAGGTCTGGGTCACGGGCGTGCGCCGCGACGAGGCCCCGACCCGCACGGGCACCCCGCTCGTGACCTGGGACGAGAAGAACGGGCTGGTCAAGATCAACCCGCTCGCCGCCTGGTCCTTCGACGACCTGCTCGGCTACGCCGCCGACCACCAGGTCATCCTCAACCCGCTCCTCAACGACGGCTACCCCTCGATCGGCTGCGCGCCCTGCACGCGCCGCGTCGCCCCCGGCGAGGACCCGCGCGCAGGCCGCTGGGCCGGGCTCGACAAGACCGAGTGCGGGCTCCACGTATGAGCGCCGCGACCACGCAGCACCAGACGGCGCCCACCGACGTGCCGACCGATCACCCCACGCACCCCGACGAGAAGAGCGACGCCTTGACCGCCCCCCTCGCCCCACCGGCCTCCCCCACCGGAACCACCGGAACCGCTGAGCCCCCCTCCACCTACCGCCTCACGCAGCTCGAGTCCCTCGAGTCCGAGGCCGTCCACATCATCCGCGAGGTCGTCGCGGAGTTCGAGCGACCCGTGCTGCTCTTCAGCGGCGGCAAGGACTCGGTCGTCATGCTGCACCTGGCGACCAAGGCGTTCTGGCCCGCACCCGTGCCGTTCCCGCTGCTGCACGTCGACACCGGGCACAACTTCCCCGAGGTCCTCGCGTACCGCGACGCGACCGTGGCCCGCCTCGGTGCCCGCCTCGAGGTCGCGAGCGTCCAGGACTACCTCGACGACGGCCGCCTCCTGGAGCGCGCCGACGGCACGCGCAACCCGCTCCAGACCCAGCCGCTGCTCGACGCGATCACGGGCCACAAGTTCGACGCCGTGTTCGGCGGCGGCCGCCGCGACGAGGAGAAGGCCCGCGCCAAGGAGCGCGTCATCTCGCTGCGCGACGAGTTCGGCCAGTGGGACCCGCGCAACCAGCGCCCCGAGCTGTGGAACCTGTACAACGGCCGCCACCGCCCGGGCGAGCACGTCCGCGCGTTCCCGTTGAGCAACTGGACCGAGCTCGACATCTGGCGCTACATCGCGGCCGAGAAGATCGACCTGCCCAGCCTCTACTACGCGCACGAGCGCGAGGTCTTCGAGCGGGACGGCATGCTGCTCGCCGTCGGGCCGTACTCCCAGCCCCGCAGCGACGCCGAGGCCGCGAACGTGCGCACCGAGACCGTGCGCTACCGGACCGTGGGCGACATGTCGTGCACGGGCGCTGTCGAAAGCACGTCCTACACGGTCGACGACGTCATCACCGAGGTCGCCGCGACCCGCATCACCGAGCGCGGCGCCACGCGCGCCGACGACCGGATCTCCGAAGCCGCCATGGAAGACCGCAAGAAGGAGGGGTACTTCTAGTGAGCGCCGCCACCACGCACCCGCTGCCCACGAGCACCCTGCTGCGCCTCGCGACGGCCGGGTCCGTCGACGACGGGAAGTCGACCCTCGTCGGCCGCCTGCTGTTCGACTCCAAGTCCGTCCTCGCAGACCAGCTCGACGCCGTCGAACGCGTCTCGCGCGACCGCGGCCTCGCGACGGCCGACCTCGCGCTGCTGACCGACGGCCTGCGCGCCGAGCGCGAGCAGGGCATCACGATCGACGTCGCCTACCGCTACTTCGCGACCGCCAGGCGCTCGTTCATCCTGGCCGACTGCCCCGGGCACGTGCAGTACACGCGCAACACCGTCACGGGCGCCTCGACGGCCGACGTCGTCGTGCTGCTCATCGACGCCCGCAAGGGGCTCCTGGAACAGACGAGGCGCCACCTCGCGGTCGCGAGCCTCCTGCGCGTCCCGCACGTGATCGTCGCCGTCAACAAGATCGACCTCGTCGACTACAGCCAGGAACGCTACGAGGAGCTCGCCGACCAGATCCGCGAGGCCGCGGCGTCGCTCGGCGTCGCCCACATCCTCACGCTGCCCGTCTCGGCGCTCGAGGGCGTCAACGTCGTCGACCGCTCGGGCGGCCCCGAGGGCAAGACGCCCTGGTACGACGGGCCGAGCCTGCTCGACCTGCTCGAAGAGCTCCCGGCAGCCGAGACGCCCGACACCGAGGCCTTCCGCTTCCCTGTCCAGGTCGTCCTGCGCCCCCAGGGCGCAGCGCTCGAGGAGCGGTTCCGCGACTACCGCGGGTACGCGGGCCAGATCGCCTCGGGCGTGGTCCGCGTGGGCGACGAGGTCGTGGTGCTGCCCAGCGGGAAGAAGAGCACAGTCGAGGGCATCGACACGGCCGACGGCACGCTCGCCGAGGCCTTCGCCCCGCAGTCCGTCACGATCCGCCTCACGGACGAGATCGACATCGCGCGCGGCGACCTCCTCGCGGCCGCGGCCGACGCGCCGCAGGTCACGCAGGACGTCGAGGGCACCGTCGCGTGGCTGAGCGACAAGACGCTGCGCCCCGGCACCCGCGTGCTGCTCAAGCACACGACCCGCACCGTGCAGGCCGTGGTGCGCGACGTCGTCGGACGCCTGGACCTCGACACCGCCGAGCTCGAGCCCGCGGAGACCCTCGAGCTCAACGACATCGGGCGCGTCACCCTGCGCCTCGCCTCCCCCGTCGCGGCCGAGGAGTACGTCACCTCACGTCGCACCGGTGCCTTCCTCCTGATCGACGGTCAGGACGGCGGCACCCTCGCAGCAGGAATGGTCGGAGACGCCCTGGCGGCCGTGCGATGTCCTTCGCAGCGTCCCGTGCAGTACGCGATCTGAGGCCCACCCGACCACCGTCGGGGCCCGGACCACCGGGCCCTCGGATCGCGTGCTGCACGGATCGGCGCCGCCGGGACTCGACACGTCCACCCCCAGGCCACCACCGACCAGCCAGAAGGATCCACCATGAACCCGTCGCCCCGACCACCCCGGGCAGGCACGTCACGACGCCGCGCCGCCCGAACCCGCTCCGTGGTCACCGCGCTCGCCGTCGCGCCGCTGCTCCTGCTCTCCGCCTGCACCACGGGAACGTCCGACGCCGCCGACGGGCCGGGCCGGGCCGGCCCGGCCGACGAGCTGCGCCTCGGGTACTTCGCGAACGTCACGCACGCCCCGGCCCTCGTCGGGGTCGCGGGCGGTCAGTTCGAGGAGGCCCTGGGCGAGACCGCCCTCACGACACAGGTCTTCAACGCCGGCCCCGCCGCGATCGAGGCCCTCAACGCGGGCGCCATCGACGCCACGTTCATCGGTCCCAACCCCGCGATCAACAACTTCGTGAAGTCGAACGGCGAGGCCGTGCGCATCATCGCGGGCTCGACGTCGGGCGGGGCCCAGCTCGTCGTGCGCGACGGGATCGACACGGCCGCCGACCTCGAGGGCACCACGATCGCCTCGCCCCAGCTCGGCGGGACCCAGGACGTCGCGCTGCGCGCCTGGCTCACCGAGAACGGCCTGGAGAACGACCTCCAGGGCGGCGGCGACGTCGCGGTCACCCCGACCGAGAACGCCCAGACCCTCACGCTGTTCCAGAACGGCGACCTCGACGGCGGCTGGCTGCCCGAGCCCTGGGCATCACGCCTCGTGCTCGACGCAGGCGCCCACGTCCTGGTCGACGAGAAGGACCTCTGGGACGACGGCCAGTTCCTCACGACGCACCTGATCGTCCGCACCGACTTCCTCGAGCAGCACCCCGAGACCGTCGAGGCCCTCCTGCGCGGTGAGGTCGCGGCGATCGACTGGCTCGACGCCAACCCCGACGAGGCCAGGACGCTCGTCAACGGCGAGATCGAGAAGATCGCCGGCAAGGCCCTGCCGGACGCGGTCCTCGACCGCGCCTTCACCAACATCACCTTCACGACCGACCCGCTCGCGGGCACGCTCGAGACGTTGCTCGAGGACGGCGTGACCGCCGGGACCACCACCGAGGCGGACCTCGACGGCATCTACGACCTGAGCCTCCTCAACAAGGTGCTGACGGAGGCCGGTCGCCCGACCGTCTCCGCCGCAGGTCTCGGCAAGGAGTAGCACGATGACCCCCACGTCCCCCGTCGGCACGGGTACCACGACCGGCCCCACGACCGGCGGCTCCGGCACAGCCACGCACGAGGCCGAGCGCCCCACGACCGGCGTCCGCCTGCGCGGCGTGTCCAAGCGGTTCTCCCCGACGGGCGCCCCGGTGCTCGACGGGATCGACCTGGACATCGCGCAGGGCGAGTTCGTCTGCCTGCTCGGAGCCTCCGGCTGCGGCAAGTCGACGCTGCTCAACATCGTCGCGGGCCTCGAGCGCCCGACCACGGGGGACGTGGAGGTCGCCGGGGACGGCGCGGCCCTGATGTTCCAGGAGTCCGCGCTGTTCCCCTGGCTCACCGCGAGCCGCAACATCGAGCTCGCCCTGAAGTTCCGGGGCGTGCCCCGCTCCGAGCGCCGTGACCGGGCCGCCGAGCTGCTCTCGCTCGTGCGGCTCGACGGCTCGGGCGACAAGCGCGTCCACGAGCTCTCGGGCGGCATGCGCCAGCGCGTCGCGCTGGCCCGCTCGCTCGCCCAGGAGCGGGACGTCCTGCTCATGGACGAGCCGTTCGCGGCGCTCGACGCGATCACGCGCGACCTGCTGCACGACGAGCTCGAACGCGTCTGGGAGCAGACCGGGCGCACGATCGTGTTCATCACGCACAACGTCCGCGAGGCCGTGCGGCTCGGGCAGCGCGTGCTGCTCATGTCGTCACGCCCCGGGCGCATCGTGCGCGAGTGGGACGTCGACGTGTACGGGGCCGACGAGCAGCGCAGCATCGAGGCGGCCGCCGCGTCCCGCCTCGCGACCGAGATCACCAACGACCTCCGTGAGGAGATCCGCCGCCATGCCGTCTGAGACGTCGAAGAGCACCGAGACCCTGGCCCCGCTCGACGAGGCCCTGCCCGGTCCGGACGCGTCCGGACCCTCGCACGAGACGCCCGACGCCGTCGCGACCGGTCCGCGCGAGGCGGGCGCCGTCGTCGGGCACGCCAAGGACGTGGGCGACATCGAGGCGGGCCTCGACGCCCTCCAGACGACCGTCGCGCCCACCGCGAGCCGGTGGTCCACGGCGTTCCACGCCGTGTACCCGCCCGTGCTCGCGATCACGATCCTCCTCGCCGTCTGGCAGAGCGTCGTGTGGCTCGAGGTCCAGCCCATCTACAACCTGCCCGGCCCGGCCCAGGTCTGGGAGGCCGTGACCCGGGCCGCCGCGAGCGGCGCGCTGTGGCAGGCCCTCGGGACGAGCCTCTCGCGCGGCATCCTGGGCTTCCTCGCGGCCGTGGCGATCGGCACGCCGCTCGGCATCCTCGTGGCGCGCGTGCGCTGGGTGCGCGTGTCGTTCGGGCCCATCATCACGGGCCTGCAGGTCCTGCCGTCGGTCGCCTGGGTGCCCGCGGGCATCATCTGGTTCGGGCTGTCCGACGCCACGGTGTACTTCGTGATCCTCATGGGCGCGGTGCCCTCGATCATCAACGGGATCGTGTCGGGCGTGGACCAGGTGCCGCCGCTGTACCGGCGCGTGGGGCAGGTCCTGGGCGCGGGCCGGTTCCAGATGATCAAGGACGTCATCCTGCCCGCGGCCCTCCCGGGCTACCTCGCGGGTCTCAAGCAGGGCTGGGCGTTCTCGTGGCGCTCGCTCATGGCCGCCGAGATCATCGCGGTGGGCGGCGGGATCGGCTTCGGCCTGGGCGCGTTCCTCCAGCAGGGGCGCGAGCTGTCCGACATGGCGCTCGTCTTCACCGCGATCCTGCTGATCCTCGTGGTCGGCATGGTCGTCGAGCTGCTGTTCTTCGCCCCGGTCGAGAAGTCGATGCTGCGTCGCCGCGGCCTGGCCCCCGAGACCTCGACGAGCAAGGGCCCGGGGTGGCTGCTGCGCCGGCGTGAGCTGGCCGCGGCTGCTTTCGGGCGATGATGGGCGCATGAACCCTGAGCTCTACCCCCTCGGTCTGCGGATCGCGGGCCGTCCCGTGGTGGTCGTGGGCGGCGGCCCGGTCGCCGCGCGGCGCACCCGGTCGCTCGTCCTCGCGGGCGCGCACGTGCGTGTCGTGGCCCCGGAGGTCTGCGAGGACCTCGCCGCGCTGATCGCTCCCCCGCCCGACGGCGCAGCTCGCCCGGACGGGTCAGGCCCGGCCGGGAGCGTGGCCTGGGAGGCGCGCTCGTACCGTCCCGGGGACGTCGCGGGCGCGTGGCTCGTGCACACCGCGACCGGCTCGCCCGAGGTCGACGCGGCCGTCGCGACCGAGGCCGAGGCGCTGCGCGTGTTCTGCGTGAGCGCGGGCGATGCCGAGGCCGGGACCGCCTGGGTACCGGCAGTGGCCCGGGTGACCGTGGCGGACGACACCACCTCCGCCACGTCGGCGCGCTCGACCGAGGTGGTCGTGGCCGTGAACGCGGGCCGCGACCCCCGCCGCGCCCAGCGCGTCCGGGACGCGATCGACGCCCTCCTGGCGACCGGCGGGCTCCCGCTGCGGCCGGTCCGGCCCTCTCCCGACGGGGGCGTCGGCTCGGTCGCGCTCGTGGGCGGCGGCCCTGGCGATCCCGGTCTCGTCACGGCCCGCGGGCGGCACCTGCTCGCGCAGGCCGAGGTCGTGGTGACCGACCGGCTGGGCCCGCGTGCCCTGCTCGACGAGCTCGCGGACGACGTCGTCGTGATCGACGTCGGCAAGACCCCGGGCTTCCACCCGGTCCCGCAGGAGGAGATCAACGCGCTGCTCGTCGAGCACGCGCTCGCCGGACGCCGCGTCGTCCGCCTCAAGGGCGGCGACCCGTACGTGTTCGGGCGCGGGGGCGAGGAGCTCATCGCGTGCGAGGAGCACGGCATCCCCGTCGAGGTCGTGCCCGGCGTGACGAGCGCGGTCTCCGTGCCCGCCGCGGTGGGTATCCCCGTGACGCACCGCGGCTGGTCGCGCGGCTTCACGGTCCTGACCGGGCACGAGGACATCGGCAAGGTGCCCGCGGCCTCCGACCACACCGTCGTCCTGCTCATGGGCGTCTCACGGCTCCGGGACTCCGCGGCCGCGCTCGTGGCCTCGGGCCGCTCGCCCGAGACCCCCGTCGCGGTCGTCGAGGACGGGTACGGCCCGCGGCAGCGGTCGACCGTCGGGACGCTCGCGACCATCGCCGACGTCGCGACCGCGGCCGGGGTCCGTGCCCCGGCCGTGACCGTGGTCGGCGACGTGGTGCGGGTGAGCCCGGCGTGGCGGGCGGCCGGGCTCGGCTGACCGTCTCGGCCGGTCGAGCTGGCTGCTGTCGGGCGCGCTCTCGGCAGGCGAGAACGGCTGAGAACGGCTGGGGGCCGTCATCCGGTGGATGACGGCCCCCAGCACGTTCTCGGCGACTCGCGTTCCTCAGGCCTGCGGGGCCAGGGCCGCGATCATCGGGTCGTCCTTGTCGATCATGCCCATCTTCGCCGCACCACCCGGCGACCCCAGATCATCGAAGAACTCCACGTTCGCCCGGTAGTAG